>JACRAU010000024.1 GCA_016234655.1 Betaproteobacteria bacterium | reverse complement strand
GTGATCATCGGCGCCATGATGCGTAAGTTGGTGCATGTCGCCTACGGCGTGCTGAAATCGGGTAAACCCTTCGATCCAACACTTCATGCCGCTTGACATGGATAACAGTATCTACAAGGCAGTTCCAGGCTTAGTGGATTTTTAAGCCGGGGCTCTTAACCGCGCCCCGGCAGCAAATTGATGTATTGCACCATGCGGGGACGGCGGCCCAGATTGGGGCGGCTGCCGTGGGGCAGCCAGTGGTGCCAGATCACCATGTCGCCCGCCAGGCCGCCGATGGGCTTCGAGCCGAGCGCATGCAGGTCCTGCTTCTGCGGGTCGACGCCGGGTTCCAGCGTTCGCAGCCAATCGGAATAACGGTGCTGGAAGCCGGGCACCAAAGTAAACGCGCCTTGCTCGGGCGGCGTGTCGGTCAGATAGAGAATGCCCTGGGTGCAAAAGGCCGGCGGCTCGTCGAAATCAACGTCCCAATGCAGGTCGGGGCCGGGGAAGGGCCAATCGGGACGCTGCGGCGGATGAAAGCCGCAACGATCGGCCGACACCCAAAGGTCGGCGCTGCCCCAGAGCTGGGCGAAGGCCTTTTGGATGCGCGCGCTGCGGCGGTTCGCCTCCAGCGCCGGATGCTGGATCAGCTCGACCATGATGCCGTGGGTGTCCTTGCCCTTAAGGCCATACCAGGAATCCGGCGCATTCGGGTCGGCGCCGACATGGTCCCAGATCACACGCGCCGCCTCCGCGCCGGCCTCGGCCGGAACGGCATCCTTCAACACCACATAGCCGTGCGTCTCCCAGAAGGCCAGATCGTCCGGGCTCAGCACGGGCTCGCTGTCCTCGATCGCATCCAACCATCGGCGAACCGGTTCGGTGTGGGCCTGCCCGGCAAGGGTCGCATTGGCCCGCTCGACGCTCAAGCGGTCCGGCCTGCCCGCCGTCCGGACAATCCAGCGCTCGAACTCGTCGAAGCTCGGCGCGTTCGCATAAAGCTGCTGCAAGGCCTGGTGCAAACCCAGCCCCAGGCAACTCAGCACCATTTTGTCCAGGCGCACCTCGCCCTCGCGCCTGGCCGGTCGGCCTTGCCGCTCGGCCAGCGCGGCGGACCACATCCGCTTGAGGTGGAGCACGCCGAGCGAGCCCACTTCGGTGGAGGGAACGATATCGATGGGTGCGTTCATGAAGGAAATGCCCTAAGCCCTGGATCGGGGCGCATTCGGCGCGATACGCCAATGCTCAGTTGCAGCGGATATACAGCTTGCGAACCTCGAACTTATTCAGCTCTTCCTTGCCGACCCGCCCCTTGACGGCCGATTCGATCAGGCCGGGCGGCGGCATGGCCGTGCTGGACGCTGGCGGCTGGCCGCCTTCGACATCGAGCACCCTATAACCGCGGCTGCGGCAGACATCGCTGGCCTTTTCTATGCAGGCGGCGAAATTGGCGGCCGGGCCGCTGCAATTGACCACATAGTTCAGCCAGCCGTCCTGGCTGCGGTATTCGGTGGAGATGGCGCAGCCGGCCAGGAGGGCCACTGCCAGTGCGAGGGGGATGCCGGTTTTGAGCGAGCCTGCCTTCATCGATACTCCGCCGCGAGCTGGATGTAATGCCGGGCAGAATACTCGAAATAGGCCAGTTCTTCATCGCTCAGCCGGCGCAGGGCCTTGGCCGGGCGGCCGAGGTAGAGCCAACCGCCCTCCAACACCTTGCCTTCGGGCACCAGGCTGCCGGCGCCAAGCAGTACCCGGTCTTGCAGCACCGCCTTGTCCATGACGATGGAACCCATGCCGATCAGGCAGTCGTTGCCGATGGCGCAGCCGTGCAGGATGACCGAGTGGCCGACGGTGACGTTGCGGCCGAGGATCAGCGGCGCGCCGGCCGGGTCGGCCGCGCTCTTGTGCGACACGTGCAACACGGCGCAGTCCTGGATGTTGCTGCCGCTGCCGATGCGGATGGAGTTGACGTCGCCGCGGATGACCGCGCCGGGCCACACGGAAACCTGGTCGCCCAGTTCGACCGCGCCGATCACCGTGGCGGCGGCGTGGACGAAGACATCCCGGCCTAGGCTTGGCGTTAAGTCCTTGTAGCGCTCGATCGCCATGGCGTACTCGACCTCAACCAGTATTGCGCATGCCGGCGGCGATGGCGTTGATCGAGCGCAGCAGCGGCTCGAGCCACGGGCTCTCGCCCTCGCCTTGGGCGTCGCGCAGCTTGCGCAGCACGGCGACCTGGATGTGGTTGAGCGGGTCGAGGTAGGCGTTGCGGTGTTGCAGCGACAGCGCCAGCTCGGGCTGCTCGGCCAGCAGTTTGCGGATGTCGGCCACCTCGACGATCTGCTGCATGGCGCTGTCGTGGCGCATACGGATCAATTCGAAGATGGGTTGCGCGGTCGCTTGGTCCAGGCACAGGCCGGCGTATTGCCGGGCGATGTTCATGTCGGCCTTGTACAAGGCCATCTGGGCGTTGGACAACAAGGTACGGAAGAACGGCCACTCGCGGTACATCTCGCGCAGCTTGTCCAGCCGGGCCGGGTCGTCGCCGCGCCAGGCCTGAATCGCCGCGTTGATGCCGTACCAGGTCGGCAGCGCATGGCGCGACTGCCCCCAGGCGAAGACCCAGGAGATGGCGCGGACCGAACCGATGGAGCGGTCGCCCTTCTTGCGGTGCGAGGGCCGCGAGCCGATGTTCATCAGGCCGATCTCCTGCACCGGCGTGGCTTCGTAGAAGTAATCGAGGAAGCCCGGCGTGCGTTCGGTCAGGTCGCGGTAGGTCGCCTCGCCCACGCGGGACAGCTCGTCCATGATCGCCAGGTAGTCCTCGCGGTCTTCGACCCGCTTGCCCACCAGATGGGTGCTGGCCTTGAGCGTGCCGGTGACGCCCAGGGTCAGCTCGTACTGGGCGGTCTCCATATTGTTGTACTTGTAGAACAACACCTCGCCCTGCTCGGTGAGCTTGAGCTCGCCGCGCACGGTGCCCGAGGGCTGGGCCAGGATGGCCTCGTGGGTGGGGCCGCCGCCCCGGCCCAGGGTGCCGCCGCGGCCGTGGAACAGCCGGCAGTGGATGCCGTGCCGGTCGGACAGCGCGACGATGCGCTTTTGCGCCTCGTACAGATTCCACGACGAGGCGAGGATGCCGCCGTCCTTGCAGGAATCGGAGTAGCCGACCATGACCTCCTGGCCCTCGCCGTAGGCGTCGAGCAGGCTGCGGTAAACCGGGATGTTGTAGAGCCGGTCGAGCACGGCATCGGAGTGTTGCAGGTCGCCGATGGTCTCGAACAGCGGCGAGATGCCGATGTGGCAATACCAGTTGCCGCCCACGCGCCCGGCCAGGCCGGCCTGCGCGGCGAGCAGCATCACCTCCATGATGTGCGAGGCGGTGTGGGTCATCGAAATGACATAGCGGCCGAAGCACTGCTCGCCCAGGGCGCGGCGCATATGGGCGATGAGTTGGAACACGCGCAGGGTCTCCTGGGTGTTCTCGCTTAAGCTACCGACGTCGACCTGCAAGGCGGCCGGGTTGGCGATCAGGTCGGCCAGCATGGCCAGGCGGCCCGCCTCGTCCAATGCCAGGTAGTCGGCGCCGAGCGCGGCCTTGAGCATCTCGGCCACCGTCTCGCTGTGACGGGTGGATTCCTGGCGGATGTCGAGTTGCAGCAGGTGGAAGCCGAAGGTCTCGACCAGGTGGACCAGGTCTTGCAGCTCGCCGTGGGCGAGATCGGCATCGCCGTGGCCGATCAGCGAATCGCGGATCAGGCGCAGGTCGTGCAGGAAGGCCTGGGCGCTGGCGTAGCCCTGCTCCTCGAAGCTGACATCGGCGCCGTCCATCGCGCGCTGCACCAGCATCAGGTTGCGCCGGATGCGGAAGCGCATGATCTCCAGCTTGCGCCGGTAGGGCTCCTGCGGGTGCGGGTTGGGCCGCTTGTCGAACATCAGCTCGGCCTGGCGGCAGTCCTCTTCCAGGCTCTCCATGAACTCGGCCGAGGGCCGGCACAGGCGGATGGAGAGCGACAACTGGTCGGACAGGCCTTCGAGCCGGTGCAGGTATTCCTCGTAGGCGGTCACCGCCTGCATGCGCCAGGCCAGGGCGGTTACTTCCGAAGTCACGCCGGGATGGCCGTCGCGGTCGCCGCCGATCCAGGAGCCGAAACGCAGGAAGCTGGAGACCTTGACGCCGTCGGCCGCATCAAAGCCGTAGACATCGCGCAGCGACTTGTGGAAATTGCGGTAGACCAGGGTGACGGCCTGGAACAGCGACTGCGGGAAGTAGGACAGGCCGGCCCGGATCTCGTCGCGCACTTGCAGCTTGAAGGCACGCACCTCGTCGGTCTTCCACAAGACGCGTATCTGGTTGGACAGGCGCTCCACCGCCTCGTCGCGGTACATGCCGCTGACGCGCGGGTCGTCCAGCGACTCCATGCTGAGGAAGATATTGCGCAGCGCGCCCTTGATCGTGCGCCGCTTGGCCTCGGACGGATGGGCGGTGATCACCGGCATGTAGCACAACTTGTCCAGCAGCGTTTGCAACTGGTCGGCCTTCACGCCCTGTTCGCGCAGGCCGAGCAAGGTATCGTGGAAAGAGCCGTGCCACATATGGCTGCCGCGCCGCACCGCCTGGCGGCGCTTGCCCAGGCTCACCGTCTCCTCGGCGATGTTGAGCAGGCTGAAATAGATATTGAAGGCGCGGATGATCTGCGACAGGCCCTCCGGCGGCTGCCGGTCGATCAGGTTCATCAGTACCTGGCGGCGCTTGGGGTCTTCCTTCTCGCGCAAGGCGACAAAGCCTCGGCGCAGCTCGCTCAAGGCGTCGTAGACCGGGCGCGGCAGCTCGGCCTTCAGGATACGGCTCAGCAACAGACCGAGCATGCGTTCGCGCGAGCGGAGTTCTTTTTCTTGGGACAAGGCGGCCATGGGCATACGTCCGGGGTCGAATTAGGACAAAAACCGTCGAATTTTAGCATGGCGGCGGCCCGCTTCATGAGCCGCCGGGCGGCCCGTCGCCGCCGTGCCCTGCCCTGCCGGCGGCAGGGGCAAGAAAGCACTGGAAAAAACCGGCCGCGCCCGCAGATACTAGCGACCTTGAACCCAAACCAGATTCTCCGACCATGAACCCCTTGCTCGACTACTCCGGCCTACCCCGCTTCACCGAGATCAAACCCGAACACGTCGGCCCCGCCGTCGATGCCCTGCTGGCGGAGAACCGTGCCCTGGTCGCCCGGCTCGCGGCCGATAGCGCCGCACCGAGCTGGGCCAACTTCGTCGCCCCGCTGGAAGACGCCAACGAGCGCCTGTCGCGCGCCTGGGGCCAGGTCTCCCACCTGCATTCGGTGCTGGACGGCCCCGAGCTGCGCGAGGCCTACAACGCCCGGCTGCCGGAGATCACCCAGTATTACGCCGAGCTGGGCCAGCACGAGGGCCTGTATGCCAAGTTCAAGGCCATCGCCGCCGGCCCGGACTATGCCGGCCTCGACCCGGCCCGGAAGAAGATCGTCGACAACGAACTGCGCGATTTCCGCCTGGGCGGCGCCGAACTGCCGGCCGACAAGAAGGCACGGTTCATGGCGATTCAAGAGGAATTGGCCAAGCTCTCGGCCAAGTTCGAGGAAAACCTGCTCGACGCGACCAATGCCTATGCCCGCTATGTCGAGGACGAGCAAGACCTGGCCGGCCTGCCCGACGACGCCATCGAGGCCGCGCGCGAGGCGGCGCGGAAGGACGGCAAGCCGGGCTGGAAGTTCACCCTGCGCGCGCCGTCCTACATCCCCGTCGCGCAGTTCTGCGACAACCGCGTCCTGCGCGAAGAGATGTACCGCGCCTATGTCACCCGCGCCTCGGAATATGGCGACGCCAAGCTCGACAATACCGACTTGATCGAACACATCGTGCAACTGCGGCGCGAGGCCGCGCAGCTCTTGGGCTATGACCACTACGCCGATATCTCGCTCGCCGCCAAGATGGCCGAAACCCCGGCCCAAGTGCTCGACTTCCTGAACGAACTGGCGCGCCGGGCCAAGCCCTTCGCCGAACGCGACATGGCCGAGCTGCGCACCTTCGCCGCGCAGGAACTGGGCCTGGCCGACTTGCAGGCCTGGGACATCGCCTACGCCAGCGAGAAGCTGCGCGAGCGGCGCTATGCCTTCTCCGAGCAGGAAGTGAAGCAATATTTCCCCGAACCCAAGGTGTTGCCCGGCCTGTTCAAGCTGACCGAGACCTTGTACGGCCTGGACATCCGCCCGACCGAGGCGCCGGTGTGGGATGCCGACGTGCGCTTCTATTCCTTGTTCGACCATGCCGGCCAACTGGTCGGCCAGTTCTACCTCGACCTCTACGCCCGCGAGACCAAGCGCGGCGGCGCCTGGATGGACGATGCCATCGGCCGGCGCAAGAAGGGCGAGGCGATCCAGACCCCGGTGGCCTACCTCAACTGCAACTTCTCGCGGCCCGTTGGAAATAAACCGGCCCTGCTCACCCACGACGAGGTGATCACCCTATTCCACGAGTTTGGTCACGGCCTGCACCACTTGTTGACCAAGGTCGAGGAACTGGGCGTGTCCGGCATCAACGGCGTCGAATGGGACGCGGTCGAACTGCCCTCGCAGTTCATGGAGAACTTCTGCTGGGAATGGGACGTGCTCAAGCACATGACCGGCCATGTCGATAGCGGCGCACCGCTGCCGCGCGACTTGTTCGACAAGATGCTGGCGGCCAAGAACTTCCAGGCCGGCATGCAGACCCTGCGCCAGATCGAGTTCGCGCTGTTCGACATGCACCTGCATTACGACTTCGACCCGGATGCCGGCCGGAGCGCGCTGCAACTCTTGGACGAGATTCGCCGCCAGGTGGCCGTGGCGATCCCGCCCGACTACAACCGCTTCCCCAACACCTTCTCGCACATCTTCGCCGGCGGCTATGCGGCGGGCTACTATAGCTACAAGTGGGCCGAGGTGCTGTCGGCCGACGCCTACAGCCTGTTCGAGGAAGGCGGCGTGCTCAACCCGGAGACCGGCCGCCGCTTTTGGAGCGAGGTCCTCGGCGTCGGCGGCTCGCGCGACGCGCTGCAATCGTTCGTCGCCTTCCGCGGCCGCGAACCCGCCATCGATGCGCTATTGCGGCACAATGGCATGGTCTGAACGATTCGATTGGAGAGATCGATGAAACGCTTGATCTGGCTTGGCTTGCTCTGCACCTCGATGACCGCCCATGCCGGCGAGGTCTACCGCTGGGTCGGCCCCAGCGGCATCACCCACTATTCCGACGGCATGCCGCCGGCGGGCGTGCAGCAAGCCGGGCGCCTGCCCGCATCGAAATCTTCAAGCGCCGCGCCGCAAGAGAAACCCGCCGTCGTGCTCTACGCCTTCGCCTGCGGCCCCTTGTGCGACGACGCCAAGGCCTGGCTGAACAGCAACAACATCGCCTACACCCTGAAAGACCCGCAAAGCGACGCCGAGGCCGCGACCGAGTTGAAGAAACTGATCGGCGCCCTGGAGGCACCGGCGCTCAAGGTCGGCGACCGCTCGTTCAAGGGCTTCGACCCCAACGCCTGGGGGCAGATGCTGGGCGATGCCGGCTACACGATCAGCAAAACCACGAACAAGAAATAGCACGCCTTCACCGCAAGGGATGCAAGACGAGTAAGGCCCGGCAGGCTTCATAACAGCCTTTGCATTCAGCCGCTTTTGTAGGAACCCAATGAAACTCGCCACCTGGAACGTCAATTCCATCAAGGTCCGCCTGCCGCATCTGCTGGACTGGCTGAGCCAAACGCAAACCGATGTCGTCTGCCTGCAAGAGACCAAGACCGAGGACGCCAATTTCCCGCGCACGGAGATCGAGGCGGCCGGTTACCAGGTCGTCTTCGCCGGACAAAAGACCTATAACGGCGTCGCCATCCTGAGCCGCGAACCGATCAAAGCGGTGCAGGTCGGCATCCCCGGCTTTGCCGACGAGCAAAAGCGCGTGCTGGCGGTCACCGTCGGCGATACGCGTATCGTCGATCTTTATGTGCCCAACGGCCAGAGCGTCGACTCCGACAAGTATCAATACAAGCTCAACTGGCTCGAAGCCCTGGCCGCGTGGATGAAGGCTGAACTGGCGCAATACCCGAAGCTGGTCGTGGTCGGCGATTTCAACATCGCGCCGGAAGACCGCGATGTCCACGACCCGGCGGCATGGCAAGACCAAGTACTGTGTTCCGAACCGGAGCGCGCGCACTTTCGCGCCCTGCTCGACTTGGGCCTCAAAGACGCCTTCCGCCTGTTCGAACAGCCGGAGAAAAGCTATTCCTGGTGGGACTACCGGCAGGGCGCGTTCCGGCGCAATATGGGCCTGCGCATCGACCATATCCTGTTGTCCGAAGCCCTGGCCCAACGCTGCCAGAGCTGCACGGTCGATAACGCACCGCGCAAGCTGGAGCGGCCGTCGGATCACGCCCCGGTGGTGGCCGAGATCGCTTGAACAACGATTCGGCCCGAGGACGGGCCTCCCACAAGACACCTGGTGCGGGAGCGGCCTTTATGCCCTTTGGATATCACGGCCGCGAACTTGACCGGGGTCAATTCCCGATGTGATATTTAGTGTTAAGGTGCTTCAGGTCACGCTACATCTAGCGCCCATAACGGTAGGAGACATCGAGATGCAAAACGCGCTGTTCCCGGAACTGGACGAGCAGGAAATCTCCAAGGAAGTCCTGCTGGAAAAATATGCCAAGGGCGACGAAAAGAGCGTGACCGACGTGCGCGAACGCGTCGCGCGCGCGCTGGCCGCCGTCGAGGCCAAGGAAAAACGCGGCATCTGGGAGCACCTGTTCCTCAAGGCCATGGAGGCCGGCTTCATCCCCGCCGGCCGCATCAACTCCGCCGCCGGCACCGACCTGCAAGCCACGCTGATCAACTGCTTCGTGCAACCGGTGGGCGATGCCATCTCCGGCGAATCGGAAGGCCGGCCCGGCATTTACAGCGCCTTGCAGGAAGCGGCCGAGACCATGCGCCGAGGCGGCGGCGTCGGCTACGACTTCTCCACCATCCGGCCCAAGGGCGCGGCGGTGAAGGGCACCCACTCGCGCGCCAGCGGCCCGGTGTCGTACATGCGCGTGTTCGACCGCTCCTGCGAGACCGTGGAATCGGCCGGCAGCCGGCGCGGCGCGCAGATGGGCGTGTTGCGCTGCGACCACCCGGACATCGAGGACTTCATCCACGCCAAGGACAAGGGCGACCTCAAAAACTTCAACATCTCGGTCGGCGTGACCGATGCCTTCATGCAGGCCGTGGCCGACGACGCCGAGGCCGAGCTGGTGCATCGCGCCGAGCCGGTCGATGAACAAAAAGCGGCCGGCGCCTACCAGCGCGACGACGGCCTGTGGGTCTACAAGAAGATTCGCGCCCGCGACCTGTGGACCCAGATCATGGCCTCGACCTACGACCACGCCGAACCGGGCGTGCTCTTCCTCGACCGCATCAACCGCGACAACAACCTGTATTACTGCGAGACCATCGAGGCGACCAACCCCTGCGTCACCGCCGACACCTGGGTCATGACGGCGCAGGGCGCACGTCAGGTTGGCGAACTGATCGGCCAGCCATTCGATGCCATCGTCGACGGCAAGCCCTACCCCACCGAATCGGCCGGCTTCTTCCCGACCGGCACCAAGCCGGTGTTGCGACTGCGCACGCGCGAAGGCCATGCACTGCGGCTGACGGCGGATCACCCGGTACGCAAAGTCAGCAAGCGCACGCGCTACCTGACGCACAGCGAGTGGTGCGCGGCCGGCGCGCTGCAAGCGGGGGATGAAATTATCCTGAACAACCACCGCATGCTCGAAGGCTGGGACGGCGCTGGCACGGCCGAGGAAGGCTACCTGCTCGGCCTGCTGATCGGCGATGGCCGGCTGGGCAAGGACAAGGCCGTGCTCTCGGTCTGGGCGCCGGAACTCAAGGTAGTAGGCAGCGATGTCCGCTTCGAAAACCACAGCGCCAGCGGCATCATGCAGGCGGCCGCGCAGGCCATCGCCACCCTGCCGCATCGCGCCGATTTTCGCGGCTGGCAGCGCCCGCTCGCCGGCAACGGCGAATGCCGCCTGGCCTCGGCCGCGCTGCGCGACCTGGCCTTCTCCTTTGGCGCCTCGCCCACGCACAAGACCGTCACGCCGCGAATGGAAGCCGGCTCGTCCGAGTTCTGTCGCGCCCTGCTGCGCGGCCTGTTCGATGCCGACGGCTCGGTGCAAGGTACGCAGGACAAAGGCGTCAGCGTGCGCCTGACCCAGGCCGACGCATCGCTGCTGCAAGCCGCCCAGCGCATGCTGCTGCGCCTGGGCATCGCCAGCACGCTCTATCGCGAGCGCCGCCCGGCCGGTCTGGCCTTGCTGCCGGATGGCAAAGGCGGCCGCCGCGAGTATCCGCAACAGGCGCTGCATGAACTTGTCGTCAGCGGCGACAACCTCAGCGCCTTCGCCGAGCGCATCGGCTTCGCCGACAGCGCCAAATCAGACAAGCTGGCCGCGCTGCTGGGCAATTACCAGCGCCAGTTGAACCGCGAGCGCTTCGTCGCCACCGTGGCGTCGCTGGAAGAGGACGGCATCGAGCCGGTCTACGATGTCACCGTCGCCGACCTGCACGCCTTCGACGCCAACGGCCTGTATGTCCACAACTGCGCCGAGCAGCCCTTGCCGCCCTACGGCTGCTGCTGCCTGGGCTCGATCGACCTGACCCGCTATGTGAAATATCCGTTCGCCGACGAGGCCGAGTTCGATTTCGAGGCCTTCGGCAAGACCATTCCGCTCACGGTGCGCATGCTCGACAACGTGCTGGAACTGACCGCTTGGCCGCTGGAAAAACAGCAGGCCGAGGCCATGGCCAAGCGCCGCATCGGCCTGGGCTACACCGGCCTGGGCGACACCCTGGTCATGCTCGGCCTGCGCTACAACAGCCACGAAGCGCGCGCCTTCGCCGGCAAGGTGTCGGAATTCATGCGCGACTCGGCCTATCGCGCCTCGTGCGAGCTGGCCAGCGAACGCGGCCCGTTCCCGCTGTTCAACGCCGACCTCTATCTCACCGGCAACAGCTTCGCCAGCCGGCTGCCGCAAGACATCAAAGAGTTGATCCGCCGCCACGGCATCCGCAACTCGCACCTGCTGTCCATCGCACCCACCGGCACCATCTCGCTCGCCTTCGCCGACAACGCCAGCAACGGCATCGAGCCGCCGTTCTCCTGGGCCTACACCCGCAAGAAGCGCACCGCCGACGGCGACCTGAAAGAGCACCAGGTCGAGGACCACGCCTATCGCGTCTACCGCGAACAAGGCGGCGACATGGCGCACCTGCCGCCGGCCTTCGTCACCGCGCTGGAGATCTCCGCCACCGAGCACATGGACATGGTCGCCGCCGTCGCGCCCTACATCGACTCCAGCATTTCCAAGACGGTGAACGTGCCGGAGGACTACCCCTACGTCGATTTCGAGAACCTCTACTTCGCCGCCTGGAAGGCCGGACTCAAGGGCCTGGCCACCTATCGGCCCAACGCGGTGCTCGGCAGCGTGCTGTCGGTCGAGCCGGCCAAGCAGGTCGCGCCACAAGACTTCGCCACCCAGGATGTGAACCGCCGGATCGAAATCAAGACCATCCCCGCCCCGGTGCTGGAGAGCCTGAAGTGGCCGGGCCGGCCCAAGTTGCCCGGCGGCAATCCGGCCTGGAGCTACATGATCGAATTCCCGCAGGGCAGCTTCGCGCTGTTCGTCGGCCATGTGATCAACGGCGGCGGCCGCGCCTTTCCGTTCGAGGTGTGGGTCAACGGCGCCGAGCAGCCGCGCGGCATCGGCGCCCTGGCCAAGAGCCTGTCCATGGACATGCGCGCCAACGACCGCGCCTGGTTGAAGCTGAAATTGGATACGCTCGCAAAAACAAGAGGCGACGACGCCTGCGCCATCGCCATGCCGCCCGAGGGTGACCCCCGGCCGGTGCCCAGCATCGTCTCCGCCGTTGCGCAGATCGTGCGCTGGCACCTGGACGAGCTGCACGCGCTCGACAGCGACGGCCCCACCCCGGTGCTCGACGCGCTGTTCAGCCTGAAGGAGCCGAAGACCGGCACCGACGGCACCCTGTCGTGGACGGTCGACGTGCTCAACCCCGCCAGCGGCGACGACTTCGTGCTCGGCCTGAAAGAGATCACCCTGCCCGACGGCGTAAGCCGCCCCTACTCGCTCTGGCTCTCCGGCGAATACCCGCGCGCCCTCGACGGCCTGTGCAAACTGCTAAGCCTGGACATGCGCGTGCTCGACCCGGCCTGGATCGGCATGAAACTGCGCAAGCTATTGGACTACCCGGAGCCGCTCGGCGACTTCATGGCCAAGGTGCCCGGCAGCGAAAAAAGCCAGACCTGGCCCTCGACCGTGGCCTACGTCGCAAGGCTCATCATCCACCGCTACGCCATGCTGGGCCTGCTCACCGAAGACGGCTACCCGGTCAAACAGATGGGCATATTGGAGACCCCCGAGACCGGCGAACCCGTGCTCGGCATCCCGGTGATGAAAGGCAAGACCTGCAAGGAGTGCGGCAACGACACCGTGATTCGCAAGGACGGCTGCGATTTCTGTACGGCTTGTGGGGCGGTGGGGGCGTGTGGGTGATAGCTGTATGTGGATATCGCATGCCTGAATATGGAGAGGCTTCCATATCTAGGCATGTGTCTAATTCACGTTAGCGATCAAAGATAAAGCGCATGTATATCCCCAAGCAGCTTGAAGAGTCGAGAGTTGATGTAATGCACGAGCTTATCCGTGCTCAGCCATTGGCAACCTTGGTCACGCTATCTTCGGGCGGGCTGAACGCAAATCACATTCCATTGCATTTATCAGAATCACCGGCGCCCTTTGGCACGCTGCAAGGGCATGTTGCCCGCGCAAATCCAATGTTGAGTGATCTCACAAACAACATCGAGTCATTGGCCGTGTTTCATGGCCCCAACGCCTACATCACCCCTTCTTGGTACGCCACGAAGAAAGAAACCGGAAAGGTCGTACCCACATGGAACTATGTTGTCGTGCATGCTTATGGTTTTCTGCGCATCGTAGATAATGCAGCTTGGTTGCGTGCGCAGCTCGAAGACCTCACTACGCACAATGAAGCCTCGTTTTCCGAGCCGTGGGCGGTTTCTGATGCACCACATGAGCATATAGAGAAAATAATGGCAGCCATTGTTGGCATTGAAATGGTCATTACAAAGTTGTCGGGTAAATGGAAGGTGAGCCAAAATCAACCGGCACAAAACCAAGCCAGTGTCGTCGCCGGCCTTAAGGCGAGCGGCCTGCCCGATTCACTGGCAATGGCCGCCCTGGTAGAAGTCGGAGCGAGAAATGATCGCTAACAACGCCATCAACTCAGACGTGCAAAAGCGCCGCTTCGCCCTGCTCTTGCACGCCGGTTATGGCGAACGTTGACGCTGTAGAAAACCTAGCTAGCGTAGGGTGCATTCCATGCACCAATGGTGCGCGAAGCGTTTATCCTCGCGCAGCGGGGGCACCCTACACAAGAATTTCCAGACGGGGGAGCGTAGCGACACCCGCTATTTTTCCATCCCTCTCTGGCGCCGCCGGTGGCGATGGCGTCATGCAGAGAAGCCGAAGGCCGGCGAAAGCTGTTTGAGCGAAGCGACAACACGCCGCGCGGCGGCTTGTTGCGGCGGAGACTAACCTTTAGGTTATGTCGTAGCCAATTCTTTCGCCGCCTGCATGGCGCCAGTGGCGCCGGGGTTTCGGCGGAAGCGGGGCGTGCTTTCTTTGGTTATCTTTCTTTGCACGAGCAAAGAAAGTAACCCGCTGCCGGGCGGCCCCGGCCAATGGCGCAACGTAAACAAAGGCCCTGCCTTATTCGTAAAGACAATCTGCGCGCATAAGGCCCACATGGATTCCCGCTTACGCCGGGAATGACGAGAGAGCCCCCCACAATCCGTTGCGCAATTGCAGCAAACACCCCGCAGCCAGCCCTGGCTCAGGAAAAACCCGCAATCGCCGATATTGACTCCGCGCCCCAAGTGCACTTAGCCTGGCGCAACAATTACACCGATATCCCCGTTCCAATAACAAACCCAGTGGAGCCCATAATGAAGAAACTGTTAATAGCCACGCTGTTTTTTATCGCCGCGCCGGCATTCGCGCAGTATGACCCGATCGCGCAGTTCAAGGCCGCCATGGCTGAGTACCCCAAAAGCGGCAACCAGTTCGCCGGCTACAGCCTTAGCTGCATCAACCTTTTTGTCGTCGGCAAGAGCGGCATTTACGCACCGTCCTCTCAACGCCAGTGCGTCAGCTATATGCTGACCAAGGCCGTCGCCGATCAACTCGTCGGCGAACTCAAATGGACGCATGTCTATCGCACCAAGGCCATGGACATGGTGCAGGCCGGCGCCGCGACCAGCAGCGGCATCACTTACATGCTGATTCACTACGACAAATCCGGTAACGCCAGCGAATTCACCCTGTTCAACGATACCTTGCCTTAGCCGGGCCGAAGCAAGCCGATCATGAAGAGGGTTGGCGAACGCCAACCCTTTTTTTGTGCCACACCCCGTGTGCAAGGCCGGTGGCGGAACGGCAACAGGGGCAGCGCTATACTCCCGCCATGCACGTATCCATGAAATTCCTCGCGCTTATCTTCATTCTGCTATCCAGCACGGCACGGGCCGACGACTGCCACCCGCTGCCAACCCCCGGCTTGACCCAATACCTGGTCGGCTACGGCAGCCTGATGCAAGAGGAATCGCGCTTGCGCACCGCCCCGAGCGCGAAAGAGGCCTGGCCGGTGCGGGTGGCCGGTTTCCGCCGCGCCTGGATCGCACAGGGCGGGCCGGTCGGCTTCAGCACCACTTTTCTCGGCGTCGCCGTCAACCCGCGCGCAGCAACGAATGCGGTGATCTTTCCGCTGGCGAGCGATACCGAGCTTGCCAATATGGATGCGCGCGAGAGCGGCTATTGCCGCGTGGCCATCGATGAAAAGCAAATCGCCATGCTGGACGGCACGCCGCCGCCGGCGGGCGAGACCTGGATTTACGTGAACCCGCCGCAACGCATCGCCGCGCCGTCGCCGCGCCATCCCATCGTGCAGTCCTATGTCGATATCTTCGTCAACGGTTGCTTGCAGGTCGAACGGCAGCACCGGCTCGCCGGTTTCGCCGAGGAATGCATCGACAGCACCCAGGGTTGGTCCAGGCATTGGGTGAACGACCGCATCTATCCGCGCCGGCCGTTCATCCACCAGCCGAACGCGGGCGCCATCGATGCACTGCTGCTACGCAAGCTGCCCGAGCAGTTCAAGGCGATTCGCATCGAGTAAGACCGGCCGGTTACATCCCTGTAAGCGTATTTCGACAAGAAGTAACAGCCTGTTTCAGAAAACCCACAAGCGCTCGATCGCCGCCTAGCATGTAGCCAAGCAAGTGAAATCCAGGGATATGCGCTTTGTCGAATATTCCCTTGCTTGAACGGCCTTCATTTGCGATAGTGGCCTGGCAGACACTAGCAAACCCACCGAAAGGTGGGGACGCAAAGTCTCCGGTCTAAGGGCCTCTGGCCTATGACAGCGGGATTGCCTAAGCAGCCCGCTCTCCATTGTTGGAAACTTTTTAGGAGAGTGACATGAACAAACCGATCCGCCTCATTGGGGCCTTGCTGACAGCAGGCCTCTTCTCCGCCTCCGCCCTGGCCGTGGAGAGCACGCCCACCACCACGACGCCCCCGCCGACGGACACCGCGCCCGCCCCGGCGAAACCCGCACCCAAGCCCACTGCGCTGAAAACCGACGACCGTTGCTCGGGCGGCGGCACGCGCACCCTGACCGGCACCTGGGACACCACCACCGGCGTGATCGACACCACGACCACGCTGAAGGACTGCGTGTTGCGCAACGGCGACGTGCATAACGGCACCACCTCGCTAGCCGGCACCCTGCTCGCGACCAAGACCGGCTTCACCATCGACGTAACCGGCAAGGTGGACACCTCGGTCGTGCGTAAGGACGGTTCGACCCTGGCGCGTAAGTGCACGACCACCAAGAAGGGCGCCTTCACCAACACCACGCAGATATTCGACGGCACCACCACCCGCACCGATTGCAGCCTGACCGGCCAGAACCGCGAACACGAAGGCCTGGCCGAGCACCTGCTGCGCAACAGCATCACCGACGACGACGATGGCGGCGCCGAGCGCACGAAGCGCTTGCGCCCCGTCGAGGAAGACACCGACAAGGACGAGGACGACGACGATGACAAGAAGCCTCTGCCTTCCCAGGCTCCTCCAAAGCCTGCGACCAAGTAGCCGCAGGTAGATGAAACCACCCGATTCGGGCGCTTCGGCGCCCGTTTTTTATTCCACCACGCCTAAGGCCGTGCCCGACGTTTGCCGTAGGATTTGAAGCGCTCGATCGCCTCGGCCATCTCGGCATCGGTCAGAAATACCGGCTGCCCCAACAGCGAGGCGCGCCAGAACTGCTCGCACAAGACCTCGACCTCCAAGGCGATATAGAGCGCGCGCTCGGCGGTCTCGCCGAGGGCGACCAGGCCGTGATTGGCCATCAGACACGCATAACGGCCGGCCAGCGCTTCGAGGATGTGGTCGGACAGGGCCTGGGTGCCGAAGGTCGCGTATTCGGCGCAATGGATGTCCTTGCCGCCGGCCAGCGCCACCATGTAGTGGAAGGGCGGGACGCCACGGCGCAGGCAGGAGAGCGAAACGGCGAAGGACGAATGGACGTGCACCACGGCGTTGGCCTCGGGCCGATTGAGGTAGATGTCGCGGTGAAAGCGCCATTCGCTCGAGGGCGGCAAGTCGCCCTCGGCCTCGCCGTCGAACGGCAGATAGACGATGTCGTTCGGCCCCAGCGCGTCGGTGGCCAAGCCGCTCGGCGTGATCAGCATGCCCATGCCGCAGCGCACGCTGACGTTGCCCGAGCTGCCTTGATTGAGGCCGCGCTCGACGCTGAGCCGGGCGGTATCGGCCACTTGTTGCCGCAGATCGCTGGGATTTATTTTTCTGGGATTCATTTCACCTGCTCCGGGTATAGGCCTGCCAGGCCCTCTTTCGTTGCCTTGCAAATGCCACGTTCGGTGATGAGGCCGGTCACCAGCCGAGCCGGCGTGACATCAAAGGCCGGGTTCGCCGCCGGGCTGCCGTCCGGCGTGAGTTGCACCTCGGCCAGCTCGCCATCCGGGTCGCGGCCGGTAATGTGCGTCACCTCGCGCGCCGAGCGCTGCTCGATGGGAATACCGGCGCCGCTCGCCAGCCGAAAATCGACGGTCGGGCCGGGCACCGCGACATAGAACGACACGCCGTTGTCGTGCGCGGCCAGCGCCTTGAGGTAGGTGCCGATCTTGTTGGCGACATCGCCATTGGCCGCCACGCGGTCGGCGCCGACGATGACGAGATCGACCTCGCCTTTCTGCATCAGGTGGCCGGCCGCATTGTCGGCGATCACCGTGTGCGGCACGCCGTGCTGGTTCAACTCCCAGGCGGTGAGCGCGGCGCCCTGGTTGCGCGGCCGTGTCTCGCTGACCCAGACATCGACGGCGATACCGGCGTCGAAGGCGGCATAGATCGGCGCGATGGCCGTACCCCAATCCACCGTGGCCAGCCAGCCGGCGTTGCAGTGGGTCATGACGTTGACCGTGCCGCCCTTGCGTTGCCGGATGGCGCGGATGAGCTCCAAGCCATGCCGGCCGATGGCCTGGTTCTGCGCCACGTCCTCGTCGCAGATCGCCGCCGCCTCGGCCCAAGCGGCATCGCGCCGTTGCGTAGGCGCCAAGGGCAAGAGCTTGGCCAACATGCGCTCGACCGCCCAACGCAGATTCACCGCCGTCGGCCGGGTCTCGATCAGGCTGGCCGCCACGGCATGGAGCGCGGCATCGCCGGTGTCCGCATTCGCGGCCAGGGCCAGGCCGTAGGCGGCAGTGGCGCCGATCAAGGGCGCGCCGCGCACGCGCATGACGCCGATGGCCTCGGCCGCTTCCTGCCAAGTGGCCAGGCGCTTCAATTCGTAGCGATGCGGCAAGCGGGTCTGGTCGATGATTTCGACGCCGGAGCAGTCAGCCAGGGGCCAGATGGTGCGGGTAGGGGTGCCGTGGACGTGCATTATTTTCCTCGTGTTGCCGGCGAGAGTAAGGGCGGGCGGCCTTTCAGGCAAGCGGTTACAATCGCGCCTATGCTGTCCGCCCCCATCGTCATCGTCCTCCATCGCCTGCTGGCCGAGCAGCCGGCGGCGCGTGGCATGCTGAACCGACATGCCGGCAAGACCTTCCGCTTGAACTTGATCGCGCCCCTCTTCGCCGCCCGGATCGAGGCCGACGGCAATGTCCTGGCCGTGCCCGAAGGCGCCGAGATCGCGACCGAGATTCGCCTCACCCCGGCCCTGCTCTTGCGCCTGCTCGCGGGTGAACGCCAGGCCTTGAGCGAAGCGCAGGCCGAAGGCGACGGCCTGCTCGCGGCCGATATCCGCAATGCCTTCGCCGCCATCGACCTGGCCCTGGCCTTGCGGCCATATCTGGGCGACATCCTGGCCGCCCGCGTGGTGGACGGCATGGCCGCTTGGCACGACTGGCAGGCCAAGGCACAAGAGAGCGCGGCGAAGTCGGTTTCGGAATATCTGGTGCATGAGGCCGATGTCTTGGCGAGCAAAGAGGCCGTGGCCGAATTCATGCACGCGGTGGATACCCTGCGCGACGACACGGCGAGGCTGGAGACCCGCGTCGCCCTGCTTGAGCGGCGGGAGCGATAGACGTGCGCGTGCTGCGCTTGTTCAAGATTTGGTTCGTCGCCGCCCGCTACGGCCTGGACGAATTCTTCCTCGGCCACGAGCGGGTCAGGCTGGTGCGCTGGGCCATGCGCACGCTGTTCTTCTGGCGCCGCTTCAGCCAGCCGCGCGCCGTGCGCCTGCGCCTGGCGCTCGAAGCGCTCGGCCCGATCTTCGTCAAGTTCGGCCAGGTGCTGTCGACCCGGCGCGACCTGATCCCGCTCGACCTCGCCGACGAACTCGCCCGCTTGCAAGACCGGGTGCCGCCCTTTCCCTCGGAGCAGGCGCTCACGGTATTGCGCCGCGCCTATGGCCGCGAAGCGGACGAAGTGTTCGCCGAGTTCGCCCGCGAACCGGTCGCCTCGGCCTCGGTCGCCCAGGTCCACCGCGCCCGTTTGAAGTCGGGCGAGGCGGTGGCGGTGAAGGTGTTGCGCCCGGGCATCGCCCGGGTGATCACCAAGGACCTGGCGCTATTGAATGTCGCCGCCGCCCTGCTGGAACACCTGTGGTCGGACGGCAAACGGCTGAAGCCGCGCGAGGTGGTGGCCGAGTTCGCCAAGCACCTGGACGACGAGCTGGACCTGATCCGCGAGGCGGCCAACTGCGCCCAATTGCGGCGCAACTTCGAGCACTCGCCCCTGCTCGCCGTGCCCGAGGTGTATTGGGATTACTGCACGCCGGAAGTGATGACGATGAGCTGGATGGACGGCGTGCCGATCTCGCAGGTCGAGGTGCTGCGCCATCGCGGCGTCGATATTCCCAAGCTCGCCCGCGCCGGCGTCGAGATATTCTTTACCCAGGTCTTCCGCGACGGTTATTTCCACGCCGACATGCACCCCGGCAACATCCTGGTGCAGGACGACGGCAAGTATGTCGCGCTCGACTTCGGCATCATGGGTACGCTGAACGACACCGACAAGAACTACCTGGCGCAGAACTTTCTCGCCTTCTTCCGCCGCGACTACAAGCGCGTGGCCCAGGCCCACTGGGATGCCGGCTGGGTGCCCAAGGAAACGCGGGTCGACGAATTCGAGGCGGCGATCCGCGCGGTGTGCGAGCCGGTGTTCGACCGGCCATTGAAGGAGATCGCCTTCGGCAAGGTGCTGCTCCGCCTGTTCCAGACCTCGCGCCGCTTCGGCATGGAGATTCAGCCGCAACTGGTGATGCTGCAGAAGACCCTGCTCAATATCGAAGGCCTGGGCCGCCAGCTCGATCCCGACCTCGACCTCTGGGCCACGGCCAAGCCTTATCTGGAGCGCTGGATGAGCGAGCAGATCGGCTGGCGCGGCTGGATCAAGACCTTCCAGGAAGAGGCACCGCGCTGGGGCGTGCTGTTGCCGCAACTGCCGCGCCTGGCCCACCAGGCCCTGCGCGGCGATCACATGGCCAAGCTGGAACAGGGCTTCGGGCTGATGCTGGCGGAACAGCGCCGGCGCAATCGCTGGCTCACGGTCATCGCCGCCCTGCTCGCCGCCGGCCTGATCTGGAACGTCATCCACTGAGCAAACGTTGAACGGGGGTATCGATGCTGCTGGGCTTCGTCATTCTCTATCTGGTCGTCTCCATCGGCCTCGGCGTCTATGCCGCGACCAAGGTGCACAACGCCAAGGACTACATCGCCGCCGGCCGCAGCTTGCCGCTGTATATGGTGCTGGCCATGGTCTTCGCCACCTGGTTCGGCGCCGAGACGGTGCTGGGCATCCCCGCCACCTTTATCGAGGAAGACCTGGGCGGCCTGATCTCCGACCCCTTCGGCGCCGCGCTGTGCCTGGTGCTGTTCGGCCTGTTCTTCGCGCGCAAGCTCTACCGCATGAACCTGCTCACCATCGGCGATTTCTACCGCGAACGTTATGATCGGAAAGTGGAGGTGGTCACCGGCATCGCCATCGCGCTGTCTTATCTGGGCTGGGTCTCGGCCCAGATCACCGCGCTCGGCCTGGTGTTCAACGTGCTGTCGGACGGCCAGATCAGCCAGGCCCAGGGCATCCTGATCGGCGCCGCCGTGGTGCTGATGTACACACTCTATGGCGGCATGTGGTCGGTGGCGATCACCACCTTCTTCCAGATGATCGTCATCGTACTCGGCCTGTTCTACATCGCCTGGCTGGTCAGCGACATGACCGGCGGCGTGCAGCCGGTGATCGAACACGCGGCGCAAAACGGCAAGTTCAATTTCTGGCCCCAGCTCGATGCCATCGCCATGGTCGCCTTCATCTCCGGCCTGCTGACCATGGGCTTCGGTTCCATCCCGCAACAGGACGTATTTCAGCGCGCCAACGCCTCGAAGAACGAAAACGTGGCGGTCTGGGGCACGGTGCTCGGCGGCCTGGCCTATTTCCTGTTCGCCGCAGTGCCCTTGTTCCTGGCCTATTCCGCCAACCTGATCGACCCGGCCATGACCGGCCAACTGCTCGCCGAGGACTCGCAGAAGATCCTGCCCAGCCTGGTCACCGGGCACCTGCCGCTCGCTGCCCAGGTGATCTTCTACGGCGCCCTGCTCGCCGTGATCATGTCCACCGCCTCGGGCACCCTGCTGGCCCCTTCGGTCACCATTTCGGAAAACGTGATCAAGGACTTCATCACCCGGCGCAAGCACATGTCGGAAGAAAAGCTGTTGAAGATGACGCGCTGGGTCGTCGCCGGCTTCGCCGTGCTGGTGACGCTGTATGCGCTGTGGGCATTGGACAAGGAGACCGGCATCCACCAGATGGTGGAGAACGCCTACAAGGTCACCCTGGTCGTCGCCTTCGTGCCCTTGGTGGCCGGCCTGTATTGGCGGCGCGCCACCACCCAGGGCGCTTATCTCGCCATCCTGCTCGGCCTGGCCGGCTGGCTGCCGCTGGAATTCCTGGCGCCGGACAACGCGATTCCGCCGCAGTTCGTCGGCTTCCTGCTCAGCCTCGTCGGCATGGTGCTCGGCTCGCTGGCGAGCCGGCCGCATCAAGTGAAAGCCGCGTAGAAGGCCTGGATAAACCGCTCCAATTCCGCTTCCGGCAGCCGGTTGATGCCGGCCGCCGCCGCCCGGCCGCCACCCGATTCGAACTGCCGGCATAAGACATCCGCCCCTTGCCGGGTATCCAAAGGTGAGCGCACGCTCACCACGTAATCGCCATGGTGCCCCAATGAGATCAAGGCATGCGCCCGCTGCGGGTGGGCCTGGGCCAATTCGTTGGCGAAGGCACCGGACACCCGCCGCGCCCATGCCGCGTCAGGCAACATATACACTGCGGCGCCGTGCTTGACCGTGAACGGGACGACATCGAAGGCCCGCGCCATGTCCTCGGCGTAGCCCTGCTTCAAGGTTCGATACTCCGGCGCCTCGCGGATAAAGGCGAAGGGCTCGCGATAGTCATGGAGCCGCCGGTACAACGTGTCCGGCGGGAAATGCAGGTCGGCCACGGTCTCGCCATAGGCGTTGTAGTTGATGCGCTCGCCCAGTTCGCGCAATTGCCCCAGCTCGGCGGCATCGAGCCCCAGCGGCTCGGCCGCCCGGCGGGCACTGTCGGCCATGTTGTCGCCGAAGGCCGCGACCACGGCCCAGGGCCGCTGCGCGCCATCGAGCAAACGATCGACGATCAGGCTGGTGCAGATGTCGGCGGCCAGATCGATATGCGGCTCGAAGTTGGCATGGGTCGGCAGCGCGCCGCTGTTGTGGTGGTCGAACCAGCGCACCTTGGCCCCGGCGGCCAGCAGGCGATCCAGCGCTTCGCGGTTGCGCTCCACCGCGATGTCGAGCGCGGTCACTTGATCGCCGGCCCGGGCCGGCACCCGTTCGAGCAGGCCGATGTCGCGCTTGACCCCGGTCACCAAGACGCTGTCGGCCGGCTCGGCCAGGCGCAGTTGCAGCAGGGCGCAAATTCCGTCCGCGTCGCCGTTGAAGGCATCGTATAACATGTCGTCAGCACCTCCCTTTTGGATCAGTTTAGCCGAGCCCCTATCGTGCCCGTCGCCTTTTTGCGCAGCCACCGTTTGAGCCTCTTCCTGCTCGGCTATGCCCTGCTGGTGCTATACGGCAGCCTGCACCCGTTCCACTGGCGCGATGCGACCGAGTGGACGCCGGCCTTTCTGGCCGCGCCGCTGCCGCAATTCATCACCCGCACCGATCTGGCCACCAACCTGCTGGTCTATCTGCCGCTGGGCTATGTCCTGGCCTTATACCTGAGCCGGGGCCGGCTGCGCCACATGATCGCGCTGAGCGCCCTGGCCTGCCTCGGCTACAGCCTGGCGCTGGAGAGCACGCAGGTGCTGCTGCCGGGGCGCAACGCCTCCAACCTGGACATCGCGTTGAACGGCCTGGGCGCCTGGCTCGGCGCCGTGCTGTCGCGCCGGCACGGGCAATGGATGGCTTGGCTGAATCGGGTGCGCGGCTGGCGCGGCCATTGGTTCCGCGCCAGCCCGGCCATCAGCCTCGGCCTGTCCTTGCTGGTGCTTTGGACCCTGGCCCAATTCAGCCTGGTGCCCTTTCCCGGCATGGGCTGGCTGCCCCCCTATCTGCGCCCGCTCGATGCCGGCCTGGCCATCGCCCGGCCGAACTGGCCCTGGGGCCTGGCGATCTTCCTGGAAATGGCCGCCTTGGGCAGTTTCGTCGCGGCCTTGCTGCGGCCGGGCCGCTATGCCGGCGCGCTGGCCTTGCTCTTTGTCGGCGCCTTGCTGCTCAAGCTCTGGCTGGCGGCGACCTTCTTGAAGCTGACTCTGCTCGGCGGCATGTTGTCGCTCGAAACGCTGGGCGGTTTTTTCGGCGCTTATTGGCTGTTGATGCTGCCACCGGCCGCCCGCCACCGCGCCGCGACGGCGGCCGCGCTGTTGGCCGCCATCGTGTTGCTGCGGCTGACCCTGGCCAAGTATCTGCTGCTGCCCAAGTCCAACCCGTTCAACATCGTCGGCCTGGCCGATCTGGCCGCCTCGCTCTGGCCTTATCTGGCCCTGGCCGTGCTAGCCTTGCTTGCGGCCGAAAAAATGCGCGCGCGTTAGCGCTCGTCTTGTGGGAGCGGCCTCCTGGCCGCGAAACCGCCTGCATCGCGATCAGGAGGCCGCCCCTTATATTGTAGGAGGCCCCTCCTGGGGCCGAACGACGGTGTGGCGATAGGGTGGGGGGTTTGTTCGCGGCCAGGAGGCCGCTCCCACAGGATTTTAAAACAGCTTCTTAATCCGCTTGCCGGTCCTGCGCCTGATCCAATTCAGCCTCGAGCTTGCGTATCAGGCAGTGGGTGCTCTGCTTGCCGCTGTCGATCACCACGTCGGCCACCTCCAGATAGAGCGGATGGCGCTGGGCATAGAGCGCCTCCAAGCGGCCCAGCGGATCCTCGGTCTGAAGCAAAGGACGATTGCGGTCGTGCCGGGTGCGCATATAAAGCTCTTGCGGATTGCAATGCAGATAGATGACCGTGCCGCGCGACTTCAGGTACTCGCGGTTGGCCGGGTCGAGCACCGCGCCGCCGCCGGTGGCGAGCACGATGCCGGAGCGCCGGGTCAGTTCGTCGATCATGGCCGACTCGCGCTTGCGGAAACCGGCCTCGCCCTCGATCTCGAAGATGGTCGGGATGGATACGCCGCAACGGGCGACGATCTCGTAATCGGAATCGACGAACTCCATCTCGCGATGACGCGACAGCAGCCGGCCGATGGTGGTCTTGCCGGCGCCCATCAGGCCGACCAGAAAGATGCTGCCGGCCGGTTTCGTCGGCGCCGGGGTCTCGGCCGGCGTCTGGGTGTCATTACAGTTCATGAGGATATTCTAACCGCGCTGATGCCGGATCAGGCGCGCGACCGCGGCCTTCAATGCCTCGTCGTGCACCTCGGCCTCCAAGCTCTCCCACGCCGCCAGGGCCTCGCGGCCCATGCCCGGTTTTTCGGCCCGGAGCGGCGCGGCCCAATCGGCCCGCACCTTGATCTTCAGCTCGGTCAGGGTCTGGCCGGGCAGGACCAGGGCACGCAAGACCGTGGCCGATTGCGCCCGCAACCGCGCCGCGACCGCGCCGCTGCTGCAATAGACGACGGCCGCATCGCCTTGCAGGCCCGCCACCCGGCAGGCCTGGGCAAGCCGTGGCCCAAGCGCGCGCTCGAGACGGCGATTGAGCTCGCGCAGGCGCTCGGCCTCGGGCAGCAAGGCCGCCAGGCTGCTGTTTTCCTTGAGCAGGCTGCGCAGGCGCAGGGGTTGGCTGGGCGGGCGGGGCATGGACCGTAAGCAAAGAGAAATGGCCGCTATGGTAACATTGGCCGGTTTTTTCCATGTCCAAAGCGCTTCCAATTCAATGATTTCCGATCTCCTGAAAAAGATTTTCGGCAGCCGCAACGAGCGCCTGCTCAAGCAGTACCGTGCCGTGGTGGCCAAGGTCAACGCGCTGGAGCCCGAGTTCGAGTGCTTGGACGATGCCGCGCTGGCGGCCAAGACCGAGGAATTCAAGCGCCGCTATCAAGACGGCGTCTCGCTCGACCACCTGCTGCCCGAGGCCTTCGCCACCGTGCGCGAGGCGGCCAAGCGGGTGCACGGCATGCGCCACTACGACGTGCAGCTGATCGGCGGCATGGTGCTGCATCACGGCAAGATCGCCGAGATGCGCACCGGCGAGGGCAAAACCCTGATGTCGACCCTGCCCGCCTACCTGAACGCGATCACCGGCCAGGGCGTGCACGTGGTCACCGTGAACGACTACTTGGCCAAGCGCGACGCCGACTGGATGGGCCGCATCTACAACTTCCTCGGTCTCACGGTCGGCGTGAACCTGCCGCAGATGTCGCACGAGGAGAAGCAGGCCGCCTATGCCGCCGACATCACCTACGGCACCAACAACGAGTTCGGCTTCGACTACCTGCGCGACAACATGGTCTACCAGCCGTCGCAGCGGGTGCAACGCAGCCTGAACTACGGCATCGTCGACGAGGTGGACTCGATCCTGATCGACGAGGCGCGCACGCCCCTGATCATCTCCGGCCAGGCCGACGACAACGTCGCGCTGTACCAGCAGGTCAACCTGTTGCCGCCCAAGCTGACCCGGCAGGAGCGCGAATACAAGGAAGACGAAGAACCCGGCCCGCTGGGCGATTACATCGTCGACGAGAAGGCGCACTCGGTGCTGCTGACCGAGCAGGGCCACGAGCGGGTCGAACAGGTCCTGACCGAGATGGGCCTGCTGCCCGAGGGCGGCAGCCTGTACGACGCGGCCAACATCACGCTGATGCACCATGTCTACGCCGCGCTGCGCGGCCACGTGCTGTATCACAAGGATCAGCACTACGTGGTGCAAGGCGGCGAGGTCATCATCGTCGACGAGTTCACCGGCCGCCTGATGTCCGGCCGCCGCTGGTCCGACGGCCTGCACCAGGCGGTCGAGGCGAAGGAGGGCGTGGCGATCCAGCGCGAGAACCAGACCCTGGCCTCGATCACCTTCCAGAACTACTTCCGCATGTACGGCAAGCTCTCGGGCATGACCGGCACCGCCGACACCGAGGCCTACGAATTCCAGTCGATCTACGGCCTGGAGACCGTGGTGATCCCGACCAACAAACCGATGATCCGGCTCGATCACTCCGACCGCGTCTACCGCACCGCCGACGAAAAGTGGCAAGCGGTCATCGCCGACCTGCGCGACTGCCACGAGCGCGGCCAGCCGGTACTGGTCGGCACCACCTCGATCGAAGTCAACGAATTCCTGGCCACGCAGCTGAACCAGGCCAAGCTGCCGCATCAGGTGCTCAACGCCAAGCAGCACGCCAACGAGGCCCAGGTCATCGCCCAAGCCGGCCTGCCCGGTGCCATCACCATCGCCACCAATATGGCCGGCCGCGGCACCGACATCGTGCTCGGCGGCAACATCACGCCGCAGATCGAGGCGATCCGCCACGATGCCAATCTGTCGGACGACGACAAGCACGCCAAGATCGCCCTGATGCGCGAGGACTGGCAGCGGCTGCACGACCAGGTGATCGCCGCCGGCGGCCTGCACATCATCGGCACCGAGCGCCACGAGTCGCGCCGGGTGGACAACCAGTTGCGCGGCCGCTCCGGCCGCCAAGGCGACCCCGGCGCCTCGCGCTTCTACCTCTCGCTGGACGACCCCTTGCTGCGCATCTTCGGCGGCGAGCGCCTAAGCGCCATCATGACCCGGCTGAAGATGCCGGAGGGCGAGGCGATCGAACACCCGATGGTCAACCGCTCGCTGGAATCGGCCCAGCGCAAGGTCGAGCAGCGCAACTTCGACATCCGCAAGCAACTGCTGGAATACGACGATGTCGCCAACGACCAGCGCCGGGTGATCTACCAACAACGCAACGAGCTGCTGGAGACCGACGACGTTTCCGCCGGCATCGTCGCGATGCGCGCAGACGTGCTGAACGGCACCGTCAGCGGTTTCATCCAGCCCGGCAGCATGGCCGAGCAGTGGGATACCGACGGCCTGGCCCAGGCCTTGGCGGCAGAATTCCAACTGCGCCTGCCGATCGCGCAATGGCTGGCCGAAGACGACAAGCTGGACGAGGAAGGCCTGCGCGGGAAGATCGTCGCCGACGCCGACGCCGGCTATGCCGAGAAAGAGGCCCAGGCCGGCGCCGACGGCATGCGCCATTTCGAACGCGCGATCCTGTTGCAGACCCTGGACAACCACTGGCGCGAACACCTGGCGGCGATGGACCACTTGCGCCAGGGCATCCACCTGCGCGGCTACGCGGCGAAAAACCCGAAGCAGGAATACAAGCGCGAGGCCTTCGAACTGTTCTCCGCCATGCTCGACACCATCGCGCGCGAGGTGACGCAGATCACCCTGACCGTGCAAATTCGCGGCGCCGAGGATGTCCAGGCGGTCGAGGCTCAGGCGCCGGAACTGGACAACGTGCAATACCACCACGCCGATTACGACGAGGCCCTGGGCGCCGGCAGCGCGACCGCCAGCGACAGCGCCGGCATGAGCTATCGCGCCGAGCCCAAAGTCGGCCGCAACGACCCCTGCCCCTGCGGCTCGGGCAAGAAATACAAGCACTGCCACGGAAAACTCAGCTGACAGTAAGCAGCTGGCAGTCGGCAGCCTCTGGTTTTACTGCCGACTGCAAACTGATAACTGCCAACTTCTTTTAACCGGAGCACGTTATGCCCTACTTCATCTACAAGATCGGCCCGCTCAACATCCTGGAAAAACGGGACCAGGCCGACAGCTTCAAAGAAGCCAAGGCCAAGGCCAATGGATTGCGCAAGCAACTCGACCCGAATACCGGCACCAGCATCAAGATGATCTTCGCCGAAAACGAACTCGCCGCCGAGGATATCCTGTCGCAACCGCGCGAGCTCGACCCCAGCCTGTCGGGCGACGACTACTGACCTAATCAAGTAGGGTGCGTTCCACGCACCACTGGGCGGTGCGTGGAACGCACCCTACGATGAGAAAACCATGTCGGGATATAACGAAGACGCCTACCGCGACGCACGCGAATCGACCATCGCGATCAAGTGCCCGTTCGAGCGCGCGCTGCTGTCCAAATGCAGCCACTGCGCGCTGGCCAAGCGTTTGCTACTAGCCGAGCGCGAGGCGATCAGCTGCACCGACCGGGCCGCCAACGGCCAATGCCAGACCTTCCACGAAGCGTTGCACGTCAACGCCCGCTTCGCGCTGCATATCGACCCCGCTGCCCCCTGGCCCTTCGGCAAGGAGATCCGCGCCCAATGCGGCGGCGTGTTGGGCCTGAAAGCGGTATTGAACGACGAGGGCGAGGCCACCGACATCCATCGCCTGATCCAAGCCGGCATCGCCCGCTTCGGCAGCATCGAGGCCTTGCCCTATTCCGAGATCATGCGCGGCGTGGTGCACTACGAACCGCGCAAGCGGCGCGGCCCGTAGCCGTTGTTCGGGCCTGGGATTTATGCCCTTTAAGCTGATGTTCGGGCCGAGGACGGCCCTCCTACAACGCTCCTGTGGGAGGGGCCTCCTACAGCGCGTGGCTACGATCGCCGCGCACGAAACCGAGCAGAGGCGCCGCTAGCCCACGGCCCAAGGCGATGACCTTGAACAACTCGCCCATCTCGGCCGGCGACATCAACTTCTGCAACGCGGCCGCCTGCCGGATATAGGCAGGGTCTTTCGGCGACAGGCCTTGCAGCAGATCGGTGATGCCGCAAGCGATCAGAAAATTGGCCTGAGCCGTATAGCCCAGCAGGCTCAAGCCGGCATCGACGCCGGCCTCGGCCACGGCGGTGAAATCGACGTGGGCGGTGATATCGGTGAGGCCGGGCAACGCGAAGGGATCGGCATGGGCGCGGTGGCGGTAATGGCACATCAGGGTGCCCTCGCCGCGTTGCGGGTGGTAATACTCGGCGCGCGGAAAACCGTAGTCGACGAATAGCAGCGCGCCGCGTTCGAGCCGCTCGGCCAGACTGCGGATCAGGGCCGGCGCGGCCAGGTTGATCTCGGTCAGGTAGTCGCCGTCGATGGGCAAGGCGTGCGCGGCGTCGAACAGCGGGCCTGGGTTCAAGGGCCGTTCCTGCCAGACGAAGCCGTCGCCCGAGCGCGCGACGCCGCGCTCTAGCCAGCCGCCGTCGCAGTGACGCACCAGGTGCACCGGCAGGGCATCGAGCACCTCGTTGCCGAGCGCCAAGCCGGTAAAGCTTTCGGGCAGCGCTTCCAGCCATTGCATGCGCGGCAACAGTTCCGGGGCTTCGCGCTCGATCAAGGCGCGTTGCCGCCCGCGCAGGTCGGCGCTCAATTCCAGGATCAGGTAACGCTCGGGCAAGGCGTGGCCGCGCTGCAATGCGCGCAACAGTTCCAAGGCCAGGCGGCCGCTGCCGGCGCCCAGCTCCAGGATGTCGCCGCCGCATTCGGCCAGCACCCGCGCCGCCTGCCGGGCCAAGGCCTGCGCGAACAAGGGGCTCAGTTCCGGCGCGGTGACGAAATCGCCGGCGCTGCCGAACTTTGCCGCCCCGGCGCTGTAATAGCCCAGGCCCGGCGCGTACAGCGCCAGTTCCATATAGCGGGCGAAATCGATCCAGCCGCCGGCCTCGCCGATGGCGGCGGCGATGTGGCGGCTCAAGGCCTGGCTGTGGGCAAGCGCTTCTGGATCGGGCAGGGGCGATGCGGACATGCGCGCATCATAGCGGCTACTCGCGCTCGCCGGACACGTTAAAATCGGACCATGGAAATCGCCATCATCGGCGCCGGCCCGGCCGGCATGTCATGCGCCAATGCCTTGCTGGCCTTTGGCCTCACGCCCATCGTGATCGAGCGCGGCGACCATGTCGGCGGCGCGCAACGCACCAACTTCCACCCCAATCTGTGGCTACTCGGCGCGCCGGAGGAGACCGGCATGCAGATGACCGAGCGCCTGCGCCGCCATTTCGAGGAGCTACCGATCCGCTTGCTGCTCAGCCATGAAGTAAGGCATGTGCGCCGTATCGATGACCGGTTCGAGCTCGATCTGGCCGGCCCCGATGGCTTGCAGACGCTACGGGTCGATGCGGTGGTGCTGGCCACCGGCATGCGGCCGCGCATCACCGAGGAGTTGCGCGCCCTGGCCGCGGCTAGCCCGCGCGTGATCGTCGGCCCGCTGTCGACGGCGATCCGCGACGACATCCGCGCCAGCCGGGTGCTGATCCTGGGCGGCGGCGACAACGCGCTGGACCATGCGCTGTTCCTGGCCGAGCGCGGCAACGCGGTGCAGGTCTGCACGCGCGGCCAGTTCTCGGCGCGCCGGCAATTCCGCGAGGCCTGCGCGGCCCAGGCCGGCATCGTATTGCGCACCGATTGCCGGCCGGCACGGATGCGCTTGGAAGATGGGCGGATCGCCGCCACCGTGACGGGCGAGGCCATGCAGTTCGATTGGCTGCTGGTGATGTACGGCTACGCGCCGAATACCGAGGTGATCGAGTGCTTCGAGCGCGGCATTCGCCCGCGCCGTTTGAAGAGCGGCCATATCGTCGCCAACCTGTGGCAGCGCAGTTCGGTGCCGGGCGTCTATGCCGCCGGCGACATCACCGATTCGCCGCAACCGAGCGTGGCCACCGCCATCGCCCAAGGCCTGGCCGCCGCCCGCGCGGTCGAACGCGACCTGCACCGCGACGACTGACCGCGCGTTTCAATCCAGGTTCAATGAATGGCCGGCTTGTACTCCGGCAGCCAGCGCGCGAGTTGCGTCCGCACCTCTTCGTCGCCGGCCGATGCGGTATTGGCTATCCAGTCCAGAACGGGGCTCACCTCCGCGCCCTCCAAATCCCTGGCCTTGGCGATGCGCAACTTCGGGTGCGGCGTCGGCAAGGTGGACTCCTCGTCGGCCAGCAATTCCTCGTACAGCTTCTCGCCCGGCCGCAGGCCGGTATAGGTAATGGCGATGTCGCCGTCCTGATGGCCGGACAGGTGGATCATCAGCCGCGCCAGATCGGCGATCTTGACCGGTTCGCCCATGTCGAGCACGAAGACCTCGCCGCCCCGGCCCATCAAGCCAGCCTGCAAGACCAGTTGCGCCGCCTCGGGGATGGACATGAAGTAGCGCGTGATCTCGGGATGGGTCACCGTCACCGGCCCGCCCTCGGCGATCTGCTGCTGGAACTTCGGGATCACGCTGCCGGACGAGCCGAGCACGTTGCCGAAACGCACGCTGACGAAACGCGTGCCGTTCCGGCCCTGCATGGCCTGGCAGACCTTTTCGGCCAGACGCTTGGACGCGCCCATCACATTGGTCGGATTCACCGCCTTGTCGGTGGAGATCAAGACGAAATGCTCGACGCCATGGGCAACGGCGGCATTCGCCAGCACCGATGTGCCCAGCACGTTATTGCGCAAGGCCTGCATGGCGTTGTCCTGCTCCATCAAGGGCACGTGCTTGTAGGCCGCGGCGTGGAAGACCAGGGCCGGCCGCAGCTTGACCATGACCTCGTCGACCCGCGCCGCGTCCTTCACGTCGCCGACGATGCAGGTGATGGGCTGTTCCGGATGCCGACGCTTGAACTCCTGCTCCATTTCGTAGAGTGCCAGCTCGCTGGCCTCGAAGAACACCAGGCGGGCCGGGCCGAAGCGCGCGATCTGCCGGCACAGCTCGGCGCCGATCGAACCGCCGGCGCCGGTGACCAGCACGGTGCGACCGCCGATCAGGTCGACCAAGCCGCGATCGTCGAGCTTGACCGATTCGCGGCCGAGCAGGTCGTCCAGCTCGATGCGGCGCAGTTGCGACACGGCCACCCGGCCCGCCATCAAGTCTTCCGTCGAGGGCATGGTCAACACGTTCAAGCCCAGCGCGGAACAGACTTCGGTCAATTGCCGGCGCTGCGCCAGCGAGGCGGACGGCAACGCCAAGACCACCTCCTTCACTTGCAGGCGCTGGGCCTGCGCCGGGATGTCGCCCAGCCGGCCAAGCACGCTGACGCCTTGCACGTGGCGGCCGTGCATGGCCGGGTCGTCGTCGAACAGGCCCGCCACGCGCCAACGGCCGGGGTGATGCACTAGCTCGCGCAGCAAGAGATCGGCGGCGGCACCGGCACCCGCGACCAGTACCGGCCGCGCGTCGCCCGCCAGCAAAAGCGACAAACCATGTTCGCGCCAGGCGCGATAGGCCACGCGGCTGCCGCTCATGATCGCGACCAGCAGGATGGGATCGAGCAACAAGACCGAGCGCGGCACCACCGTCTCGACACGGAACAGGATCAACACGGTCGGGGTCAGCACCGCCGCCACCAGCACCGCCAACAGGATGCGACGCAAGTCCGGCAGGCTGGCGAAGCGCCAAATGCCGCGGTACAGGCCGAAGTACCAGAACACCGCCGCCTGCAAGGGCATGACCCAGGCCAAGGTGCTCAGGGCGTCGGCAAGATAGCCCGGCGGCAAGGCCAGATTGAAACGCAGCCAATACGCGCCCAGCCAAGCGACGAGCGTGGCGACCACGTCGTGCAATATCACCAGCAAGATACGGGAGTTAAGATTGATTCGATTCATGGGTATTCCAACGCCGGTCCAGCCAAACCATCAGCAAGCCATAGCACATGCCGAATGCTAACAGCATCGGCGGCATCGATTCGGGCCGATGCCGCAGATATAGCGCCGCCGCCGCGCAAACCGCCATCAGGCCATAACTCCACCAGGCCGTCGCGCGGTGGCTCGCGCCCGAGCGGATCAGGCGCTGATAATAGTGTTCGCGATGCGCCTGCCACACCCGCTCGCCGCGCAGCAGCCGGCGCGCCAGCGTGACGCTGGCATCGACGATGAAGGGCGAGAACACCAGCACGGGGAATGCCCAGGACCACAGGCCGCGCCACAGCCCGAGCAGCCCGAGGGCCGCCGCCAGGAAACCCAGCGGGATCGAGCCGACATCGCCCATGAATATCCGGGCCGGATGGAAGTTGAACAGCAGAAAACCCATGGCGGCGGCGGCCAGCGCGCAGGCCGCCGCCGCGAACTGCGCATCACCCGCGAGCCACGCGGCAAGACCGTAAGCACCGAAGCCGAACAGCGCCATGCCACCGGCCAGGCCGTCGGCACCGTCCATGAAGTTATATAGATTCGTCATCCAGATCAGCAGCGGCAACGCCAGCAGCCAGGCCGGCACACCCCATGCCGGGGGGGCGTAAAACCACAAGAAGGCCAGCGCCGCGAGCAGTTGCGCGCCAAGACGCGGCGCCACCGGCAGGCCGCGCGCATCGTCCAGCAGCGAAACCAGGGCCAAGGCCAAGGCCAAGGCCAGCAAGGCGGCCAGGCCGAACCCGGATGCCAGCCAAGCGGCCACGCCGACGCCGAGCGCGATGCCGACGCCGCCGCTCCTCGGCACCGCCTGCGCGTGCAAGGAACGCGCATTCGGCCGGTCGTGCGGCAGCCAGCCCAGGCCCCGCGCCATGAAGCCATTGGCCAGGGCCGACAGCAGGAAGGCGGCGGCCAGCACGAGCATCGTCACGACGGCCGCCCTTCGTTCGCGAATGCGGCCACCGTTTCCCGTATGCCCTGCTCGAACGTGAAGGGCGGCCGCCAAGCCAGCTCTTGCCGCAACTTGGCGCAATCCAAGGCGAGCGAGCCCAGCAAGCGGCCCGCCTCCGCCTGCTTGCCCAGGCCTCGCGCCAGCAAGCGCAGCAGGCCCGCCGGCACCGGCAGCAGGCGCGCGGGCCGCCCCATCGCCCGGGCAATCGCCTCGACCAGGCCCTTGGTGGAAACCGCCTCGCCGTCGCAGACCAGAAAGGTACGGCCCGCCGCTCGCGGCTGGCGCAGGCAATGCCCGATCGCATCCGCGAAGTTCCCGACATAGAGCAGGCTGCGCCGGTTGGCGGCAAGACCGAAGGGCAAGGGCAGCCCACGCGCGACCCAGCGCATCAGCCGCGAAAAATTCGCCTTCACGCCGGGGCCGTAGATCAAGGGCGGACGCAGCACCACGACCTCGATCCCGGTCTCTTGCGCGATGCGCCACAGGCCTTGTTCCGCCTCGAATTTGGATCGGGCATAGGCGTCGCCCGGCGCGGGCGCATCCGCCTCGGTGTAGGGCGCGTCGCGCTCCTCGCCCAGCACCTTGACGCTGCTGACGAAGACGAAACGCCGCACGCCGGCGGCGGCGGCCTGGCGCGCCAGGTTCAGCGTGCCCTCGGTATTGATCGCGCGATATAGCGCGAGCGGATCGGCCGCCGCGTCGTGCATCACATGCGCTCGTGCCGCCAGGTGCACCACCGCCGCACAATCCTTCAAGGCCGGCGACCAATCGGTGCCCGGCCCGATCTCGCCGACCGCTGCGATACGCGCGGCGCCCGGCAGCGCATAGCGCGCGCCGTCCTCGCGCACCGCAGCCACCACCTCGTCGCCATTGGCCGCCAAGGCCGGGCACAAGGCGCGGCCGACGAAGCCGTTGGCACCGGTTACCAGCACCTTCATGCGCCGCCCTCGATCACCTTCGGCAGACGGCCGAGATGCTTCCAGAAATAACGCGCCATGCTCGCCAGATGCCAACGCAGATGGCGCCCGTCGCGATGGCTCGCCCGCCGCGCCGCATGGACCACGCTGGCCTGGGGGCAGGCCACGATGCGCCCGCCCTGCCGCCAGAGACGCGCGCAGATGTCGACATCTTCGTAATACATGAAGAAGCGCTCGTCGAAGCCGCCGATGCGCTTGAAGTCGGCGGCGCGAAACAGCATGAACATGCCGCCGACCCAATCGGGGAAGAAGGGCGCCTCCGCCACGGCATAGGTGCCGCGCGATTTGCCCAAGGCCTTCAACGCCAGCCCGGCCGGGGTCGGAAAATGCCGGATGCTGTCTTCCTCGCTGCCGTCCGGCGCCAGGGAGCGCGGCGCCGCGAGCGCGGCCCCGCGCTCGGCCAGGCAGGCCAGCAAGGCCGGAAACGGGTCCTCGCGCAAACGGATGTCCGGGTTCAGCACGCAGAAATACGGGGTCTTGCAATCGGCGAAGGCGGCGTTGTGGTTGGCGCCGAAGCCGCGCGGCGACACGTTGCGCCGCCAACGCACGCGGCCGGTCAGGTTGCCGGGCGCCGCGGCCAGCGGTTCCGGCACGTTGACCGTGACGATCACCTCGGCCACGGCGGGAATGGCGGCGATGTCCGCCAACAGCCCCGCGAGCAGGGCCGCGTGCCCGTGGCTGACGATGGACAGCGTGACGGAAGCGTCGGGAGCGGCCGCGCCAGGCACGCCGCGCATCAAATCTTTTGGTAGGCCCGGAACCATTCGACCCAGCGGCCGATGCCGTCCGCCAGCGGCGTCTTCGGCTCGAAGCCGACATCGCGTTTCAGGTCTTCGATATCGGCATAGGTCGCCACCACGTCGCCGTTCTGCATCGGCAGGAAGTTCTTCTTGGCCTCGATGCCCAGGGATTTTTCTATGGTGCCGATGAACGCCATCAATTCGACCGGCGTGTGATTACCGATGTTGTAGACGCGGTAGGGCGCATAGCTGGAACCGGGGTCGGGCGCGTCGGTCGTGAAGGCCGAGTTCGGCGCGGCGATCTTGTCCAGCACCCGCACCGTGCCCTCGGCGATGTCGTCGACATAGGTGAAGTCGCGCCGCATCTTGCCGTGGTTGAACACGTCGATCGCGCGGCCTTCGAGGATGGCCGAGGTGAACAGCCAGGGCGACATGTCGGGCCGGCCCCAAGGGCCGTAGACCGTGAAGTAGCGCAGGCCGGTGGTCGGCAAGCCATACAGGTGGCTGTAGCTATGCGCCATCAACTCGTTGGCCTTCTTGCTCGCGGCATACAGGCTGACCGGGTGATCGACGTTGTCATGCACCGAGAACGGCATGTGGGTGTTGGCGCCATAGACGCTGGAGCTGGAGGCGAACACCAGATGCTCCACCCCGTTGTGCCGGCAGCCTTCCAAGATGTTGCCGAAGCCGACCAGGTTGGTCTGAATGTAGGCGTGCGGGTTCTTCAGCGAATAGCGCACGCCGGGCTGGGCCGCCAGGTTGACCACCCGATTCGGCCGTTCCTGCGCGAATAGGTCCTCGACCGCGACCCGGTCCGAGATGTCCAGGCGATGGAAGGCGAAGCGCGGATAGGGCTTGAGCTGCTCCAGCCGCGCCAGCTTCAAATTGGGGTCGTAGTAGTCGTTGAGGTTGTCCACCCCGACCACCTCGTCGCCGCGTTCCAGCAGAATCTTGGCGACATGCATGCCGATAAAGCCGGCGCAGCCTGTGATCAATACTTTCATGAATACCCCTAGGGAACCAATGCAGAAGTTTCTTGCTCGTCATTCCCGCGTAAGCGGGAATCCAGAACGAACCACTTCACGACACATGGATTCCGGGTCTCCGCTTTGCCCGGAATGACGGCCTTGAGCGGCCCCTGGAATCACGCGGCATTCTAGCACCCGGCCGCGCTAGAATGCCGCCATGCGCTGGCTCTACACCCTTCTCTGGCTGCTCGGCCTGCCCTTCGCCTTTCTCTACCTGCTGTGGCGCGCCCGCCGCCAGCCGGAATATCTGCGCCATTGGCCGGAGCGCCTGGGCTTCGTCGCCCTGCCCGATGACCGCCCGGTCATCTGGCTGCATGCCGTCTCGGTCGGCGAGACCCGCGCCGCCGCGCCCTTGATCCACGCCCTACTCGCGCGCCAGCCGGACCATGTCCTGCTGCTCACCCATGCCACGCCGACCGGACGCGCCACCGGCCAAGCCTTGTTCGGCGACGCAGTGACCCAGGCCTATCTGCCTTACGACTTGCCCTGGCTGGTGCGCCGTTTCCTCACACGCACGCGACCCGTGCTCGGCATCGTCATGGAGACCGAGGTCTGGCCCAGCCTCTATGCCGAATGCGCGCAGCACGGCGTGCCTTTGTTCCTGGTCAACGCCCGTTTGTCCGGGCGCTCCGCCCGCGGTTATCGCCGCTTCGGCCGCTTGGCCCGGCCGGCCCTCGCCAGTCTCACCGGCATCGCCGCGCAGACCGAGGCCGACGCGGCGCGACTGCGCGAGCTGGGCGCCCGCCAGGTCACGGTCTGCGGTAATCTCAAGTTCGATGTCGCGCCGCCCCCCGACACCGAGGCCCGCGCCGCCGAGCTGCGCCGCGCCTTCGCCGGCCGCTTCGTCTGGCTCGCCGCCAGTACCCGCGACGGCGAAGAGGCGCTGCTGCTCGATGTGCTGGCCCAGCTCGACCTGCCCGATCTCTTGCTGGTCATCGTGCCGCGCCACCCCCAGCGCTTCGATGCGGTGGCCCGGCTGATCGAGACGCGCGGTCTCAATTGCCCACGGCGCAGCCAGGGCGGCGCACCGGCCAAAACAGATCGGGTCTTTCTCGGCGACAGCATGGGCGAGATGGCGGCCTATGCCCAGGCCTGCGACCTCGCCGTCATCGGCGGCAGCCTGCTGCCCTTCGGCGGGCAAAACCCGATCGAGATCGCGGCCGCCGGCAAGCCCATGCTGCTCGGCCCGCACACCTGGAATTTCGAGGACATCAGCGAAGAGGCCGTGCGCCGCGGCGCGGCTCGGCGCATACAAGATGCCGAGGCATTGGCGCAGGCGGTACGGGAATTGTTTGAGGCGGCAGCCGTGCGCAATCAAATGGGCGAGGCCGGCATGGCTTTCGCCCAAGGCCATCGCGGCGCGACCGAGCGCATCCTGCAACTATTGCGATAGCCACATTCGCGGCCGGGATACCCAAAAAGGCATAAAGGCCGCTCCCACGAAGGCTGTAGGAGGCCCCTCCCGGGGCCGAATGGCGGCTCAGTCTTTGAGCAGGCCGTCGATGGCCTGCACATCCGCTTCCTGCAAACCGCCGGCCGCCAGCTTGAGTTGCAAACCCGCGACCAGGGTTTGATAGCGCGCCACGGCGAGTTGGCGCTTGTTGGCATAGAGCTGCTGCTGCGCATTGAGCACGTCGACCCGGGTGCGCACGCCGACCTCCAGGCCGAGTTGGCTGGAATCCAGTTGCGCCTGGCTGGACAGCACGGCCTGTTCCAGCGCGGCGATCTGCGCCTTGCCGGAGATCACGCCGAGGTAGGCCTGGCGCGCATCGAGCACGGCCTGGCGCCGGACGTTGTCCAGGTCGTGGCGGGCCTTCTCCTGGTTCGCGAGCGCCTCGCGCACCTTGGAACTGGTGGCGCCGCCTTGGTACAGCGGCAGGCTGAGTTCCAGACCGAGCACGGTGGTTTTGACATCGACGCCGGTGACGGTGCCGACCGAGGCGTTGCGGCTGTCGCTGTAGCTCGCCGCAAGATCGAGCGTCGGGTAATGGCCGCCGCGCTGCTTGTCGGCCTCGCGCCGGGCGATCTCCCATGCGGTCTGGGCCTGCGCGACCGACAGGCCGTTGGCCTCGGCCTGTTTGACCCAGGCCTCCATCTCGTCCGGCTCGGGCCTGGCCACCTTCGCCTGTTCGCCTAGGCGCGCCAGTTTCGGCGCCGGCGCGCCGAGCAGCCTTTCCAGCGCGCGGCGCTTCACTTCCAGGTCGTTCTGCGCCTTGAGTTCGCGCGCATAGGCCACGTCGTGGGCAGCCTGGGCGTTGTGCGCGTCGACGATGGTGGCGGTGCCCACCTCGAAGCTGCGCTTGGCCTGGGCCAGTTGCTCGGCATAGGCCTGCTTCTCGGCTTGCGCCGCCGCCAGTTCGTCCTCGGCCTGCAACACGTCGAAATAGGCCTGGGCCGCACGCAACGCCAACTGCTGCTCGGCCAGCTTGAACTGTTGCTCGGCCAACAGGGCCTGCAACTTGCCTTGTTCGTAGGTCTCCAGGTTTTGCATGCGGAACAGGGGCTGGGTCAGCGCCAAGCCATAGCCCTGCGACTGATAGCTTTTGCTGCCGCCGAGATTGGAGTCGCTGTCGTTCTGCCGGGTGTTCGCGTTCAGGGAGATGGTGGGCAGCAAGGCGGCGCGGCCCTGCGGCAGCCTTTCCAGGCCGGCCTTGTAGGCCTCTTGCGCCGAGGCGAAGACTGCGTCGTTCTGCTTGGCCAGACGATAGACCTCGCCCAGATTGGCCGCGCCGGCAACGCCGCCGGCAAGGCCCAAGGCAAGCAACATCCCGATTCGCAACATCCCCATCCCTTCAATAAGTCGCCATGGCCGCATCCACTTGCGTGGCCCAGGCATCGACGCCGCCAGTCAGGTTGATGACGTCGGTAAAGCCGTTCAGCTCCAGCAAGCGGGCAATGTGATAACTGCGCACGCCGTGGTGGCAGATCACCACGGTCTCCCGCGCCGGGTCCAGCTCGCCGATCCGGTTGAACACGCTGCCCATCGGGATCAGCATGGAACCGTCGATACGACACAGCTCGAACTCCCAGGGTTCCCGCACGTCGAGCAATACCGGTTTCTCGCGCCGCGGGTCGTCCAGCCAGGCCTTCAGTTCGAACGACCGTATCTGCTTCATGCCGGGTCAGAACACGAAGCGTTCGGGCTGCGCGGCGTTGCGCAGGCTCTTGATCTCGGTTTCGAACAGCACTTCGTCGCGCCAAGCCGCGTCGCCCACGCGCGTGATCAAGCGCGCGCGCATGGCCGGGGCCTCGCCGACCACGGCGAACAAGCGGCCGCCGATCTTGAGCTGTTCCCGGAAGGCCTCGGACAACACCGGCGTCGAACCGGTCAGCACGATCGCGTCGTAGGGCGCGCCACGCTGCCAGCCCTGGGCGCCGTCGCCCTGCTCCAGCCGGATATTATCGAGGCCGTGCGCGGCCAAGCGCTTCTCGGCCTCGACCTTGAATTCGGGCTCGATCTCGACGCTGACCACCTCGGCCGCCAAGCTGGCCAGCAGGGCGGTCAAATAGCCGCTGCCGGTACCGACTTCGAGCACCCGGTCGGCTACTTGGATGGCCAGGCTTTGCAGGGCACGCGCCTCCAATTTGGGCGACCACATGGCCTCGCCGTGGCCGAGCGGGATTTCCATGTCGACAAAGGCGAGCGATTGATAGATGGCCGGCACGAAGTCCTCGCGCTTGATCTTGCCGAGCAGGTCGAGCACCCGCTGGTCCAGCACGTCCCAGGGGCGAATCTGTTGTTCGATCATGTTGTGGCGGGCGTGTTCGAGTTCCATGTCTACCTCGTCCGAATTCTTGCGTTCGAAAATGTCCGCGGGATGGTAGCACAGCGCCCATGGGCGGGACTTAGCGCTTTCGCACCACGGCCTTGCGCGCCTCCTCCAGCAGCAGCACCGCGCCGGCAAAGGGCAATAGGTAGAGCCAGACGCCAAGGTCGAGCGGGGCGGTGCCGAAGACGCGGTTGCCGGCATCGGTGTAGGCGATGACCAGGATCATGATCAGTTCGGCGGCCAAACCCAGGTAGATCAGGCGATTGCCCAGCCAGCCCAGACGGAACACCGATTGCCTGGGGTCGCGGCAGAGGAAGACGTTGACCATCTGCATGACGACGATCGCCGCCAGCGTGGCCGTGGTGGCCTCGAGATAGAGCGGATCGTCCCAGGCCAGCACCTGGCCGGCATGCCAACCGCCCCGCTCCAACACATGAAAGAAGGCGGCCATGGCCGCCGCCGCCTCCAGCAGGCCGAGGAACAGGTAGGCGCGCTGGATCAGACCCCAGCTCAGCAGGCGCTCGCCCCTGCGTCTCGGCGGCTCGCGCATCAGGCCGGGGTGCGGCGGCTCGGCGCCGAGGGCCAAGGCCGGCAGCATGTCGGTGCCCAGGTCGACCGCCAGGATCTGGATCACGGTGAGCGGCAGCGGGATCTTGAACAGCACGAAGGCGAGATAGGGCACCACCTCGGGGATGTTGGAGGTGAGGATGTAGGTCAGGAACTTGCGCAGGTTCTGGTAGACCGCGCGGCCCTCCTCGATGGCGGCGACGATGGTGGCGAAGTGGTCGTCCAACAGCACCAGGTCGGCCGCCTCGCGCGCGACATCGGTGCCGCTGCGGCCCATGGCCACGCCGATATCGGCCGCGCGCAGGGCCGGCGCGTCGTTCACCCCGTCGCCGGTCACCGCCACGATATGGCCCTTGGCCTGCAAGGCCTGGACCAAGGTGAGCTTCTGGTCGGCCGACAGCCGGGCGAACACCGCCTCCGGCGCATCCAGCGCCAATTGCAACTGGGTCGGCGACAGCCGGCGCAGCTCCGGCCCGGTCATCAGCAAGGGCTGGGCCGAGTCGACCAGGCCGATCTGGCGCGCCACCGCCAAGGCCGTGCGCGGGTGGTCGCCGGTGACCATGAACACCCGGATGCCGGCCGCCTTGCAGGTGGCCATGGCCTGGGGCACGTCCGGCCGGGGCGGGTCGGCCAGGCCGACCAGGCCGGCCAGGATGAGACCGGCCTCCCAACCCGTCTTGGCCTCGCCCTCGGCCACCTCGCGCCAGGCCAAGGCCAGCACGCGCAGGCCCTGTTCGGCCAGGCTGGCCTCGGCCGCGAGCAGACGCTCGCGTTCGGCCGGGGTCAAGGGCACGATGCCGGCCTCGGTCTGCATGCGGTCGCATAAGGGCAGCATCGCCTCCAACGCACCCTTGCCATAAAGCCGCAGGCCCGTTGGGGTCGCATGCAGGGTGGCCATGCGCCGACGTTCCATCTCGAACGGCACCTCGTCACGCCGCGCGTAGCGCGGCCGTTCGGGCGCGAGGCCATCGGCCAGGGCCACCAGCGCCTTCTCCATCGGGTCACCGCTGAACCGCCGCTCGCCGGCCAACCACTCCAGGCTATGGCAATGGCCGGCGATGTCGACGACGGCGGCGAACGCCTGCCGCAACAAGGGCGCCAGCGCCTGCGGCGCGCCTTCGCGACCGGCCAAGTACAGGCGCTCGACCGCCATGCGGTTCTGGGTCAGGGTGCCGGTCTTGTCGGACAGGATCACCGTCGCCCCGCCCAGGGTCTCCACCGCCGGCAGGTGGCGCACCAGGGCGCGGCGCCGGGCCATGCGCCGCGCCGCCATGGCCAGCGACAGGGTGACCGTGGGCAACAGGCCCTCCGGCACGTTGGCGACGATGATGCCGATGGCGAAGATCAGGCTGGCCCAGAACGGCTGGCCGATGGCTTGGCCGACCGCGAAGAAGACCGCGCCCAACAACGCGGCGAGCAGGCCGATCCAGCGCGACAGCCGGGCAATCTCCAGATACAAGGGCGAGCGCCGTTCGTCGGCGCTTTGCGACAGGCGGGCGATGCGGCCGAATTCGGTATGGCGGCCGGTGGCGAAGGCGACGGCCAGGGCCTCGCCGGCCAAAATCGAGGTGCCGGCCAACAGCACGTTCTTCGCATCCAGCAGGCTGTCGGCCGTGGACGGCTCCGCATCGCGGCCCTTGGGCAGCGACTCGCCGGTCACCGCCGCCATGTTCGCCCGCACGCCGAAGGCCTCGACCACCCGGCAATCGGCCGGCACCTCGTCGCCCTCTCTGAGCAACACCACGTCGCCCGGCACCAGCCGGCTGGCCGGCAGACGCTGGCGCTCGCCCTCGCGCAGTACCGTCACCGCCTGCGGCAGCAGGGCCTCCAATTTGGCCAGCACCGCCTCGGCCCGGTATTCCTGCCAGAAGGAGAACAGGCCGTTGACCGCGATCACCCCGAGCACCGCCCAGCCCAGGGCCGCCATGCCCTGGCCCGGCTCGCGCCATTCCGAGAAAAAGGCCAGGCCGGCCGCCAGCCAGAGGATGATGGCGAACAGATGGCTGAACTCCTTGGCCAGCAGCCGGTACCAGGGCGGCCGGGCCAGGCGCTCCACCCGGTTCTCGCCATACTCGCGCAGGCGGGCGGCCGCCTCCGCACGCGACAGGCCCTCGCGCCGGCTGCGCAGGCTGGCCAGGGCGTCTTCGGCGGATAGGCGGTGGATTTTCATAAGCTCATCATGGTCTTTAAGTGCACGATAGCGCAACGCGGCCGAGGCGATTCGGTGTATCCTTTCGCCCATTAAATCAAGCTGTTCGCTAGGGGTCCTGCATCGCAGGTGAGACATACCCTTTGAACCTGATCCGGATCATGCCGGCGTAGGGAAGCGATGCCCCAGGGCTTCGCTCCCCCGCCGTTCGAGAGAGTAGGAGCCGCACCATGAACGCCAACCCACAGTTTTTAGCCGCCACCGCCCAGGTCGACGAGGCCGCCATCCAGCCCTTGCCCAATTCACGCAAGGTCTATGTCGAAGGCAGCCGGCCCGACATCCGGGTGCCGATGCGCGAGATCAGCCAGGCCGACACGCCAATCATGTTCAGCGGCGAGCCCGGGCGAGGCGGGGCCTCGCCCAAATCAGAGCCTAACCCGCCCATTTACGTCTACGATTGCTCCGGCCCCTACACCGACCCGGCGGCCCGGATCGACATCCGTGCCGGCCTGCCCGCGCTGCGCCAGCAGTGGATCGATGAGCGCGACGACACCGAACTGCTTGCCGGCCTGTCGTCCGAATACGGCCGCGCCCGCGAGCACGACCCCAAGCTGGCCGAGCTGCGCTTCAACCTGAAACGCCAGCCGCGCAAGGCCCGCGCCGGCAGGAACGTGTCGCAGATGCACTACGCCAAGCAGGGCATCGTCACGCCGGAGATGGAGTTCGTCGCCATTCGCGAAAACCTGCGCCGCCAGGAATATCTCGAAAATCTACGCACAAGCGGCCCGCAGGGCGAGAAACTGGCCAAGCTGCTGGGCCGCCAGCACCCGGGCCAGCACTTCGGCGCCAATATCCCCGCCGAGATCACCCCCGAGTTCGTGCGCGATGAGATCGCCCGCGGCCGCGCCATCATCCCTTGCAACATCAACCACCCGGAGACCGAGCCGATGATCATCGGCCGCAACTTCCTGGTGAAGATCAACGCCAACATCGGCAACTCCGCGCTCGGTTCCTCGATCAGCGAGGAAGTGGACAAGATGACCTGGGCCATCCGTTGGGGCGGCGACACGGTGATGGACCTGTCCACCGGCAAGAACATCCACGAGACCCGCGAGTGGATCATCCGCAACTCGCCGGTGCCCATCGGCACCGTGCCCATCTACCAGGCCCTGGAGAAGGTGGACGGCCGCGCCGAGGAACTGACCTGGGAGATGTTCCGCGACACCCTGATCGAGCAGGCCGAGCAGGGCGTGGACTACTTCACCATCCACGCCGGCGTGCTGCTGCGCTACGTGCCGATGACCGCCAACCGGATGACCGGCATCGTCAGCCGCGGCGGCTCGATCATGGCCAAGTGGTGCTTGGCGCACCACAAGGAATCGTTCCTCTACACGCATTTCGAGGACATCTGCGAGATCATGAAGGCCTATGACGTGGCCTTCAGCCTGGGTGATGGTTTGCGCCCCGGCTCCCTCTACGACGCCAACGACGACGCGCAACTGGGCGAGCTCAAGACGCTCGGTGAATTGACGCAAGTAGCGTGGAAACACGACGTGCAGGTGATGATCGAAGGCCCCGGCCATGTGCCCATGCAGCTGATCAAAGAGAACATGGACAAGCAGTTGGAATGGTGCGACGAGGCGCCGTTCTACACGCTCGGCCCGCTCACCACCGACATCGCCCCCGGCTACGACCACATCACCTCCGGCATCGGCGCCGCCATGATCGGCTGGTACGGCACCGCCATGCTCTGCTACGTGACGCCCAAGGAACACCTGGGCCTGCCGAACAAGGCCGACGTCAAGGAAGGCATCATCACCTACAAGCTGGCCGCCCACGCCGCCGACCTGGCCAAGGGCCACCCCGGCGCGCAGATTCGCGACAACGCGCTGTCCAAGGCGCGCTTCGAGTTCAGGTGGGACGACCAGTTCAACCTCGGCCTCGACCCGGACAAGGCGCGCGAATTCCACGACGAGACCCTGCCCAAGGAATCGGCCAAGGTCGCCCATTTCTGCTCCATGTGCGGCCCGCACTTCTGCTCGATGAAGATCACCCAGGACGTGCGCGACTTCGCCGCCAAGCAGGGCATCACGGAGACCGAGGCATTGGAGAAGGGCATGGCGGTGAAATCGGTGGAGTTCGTCGAGCAGGGCGCCGAGGTCTACCACAAGGTTTGACCTGACGGCGCCGCATCCGCCGCGTTAACATACGCGGCGATGACGCCCGACGGCCCCCCGCCCACAACCCCCACCGCCAAACCGAACTGGCTGAACCGCCTGCGCCGTCGGCAGACGGCCTATCGCGACGTTTGGCTCGGCCGCTTCGCCCTTTGGGGCGGTGCCATCGGCATCGGCCTGCTTGCGGTGCTGTTCGCCAAGTTGACCGAGGCGGCGGTCGAAACCCTGCATGAGCTCAACAGCGAATACCCCGGCTGGGTCTTCGTCTCGGCCCCCTTGGGTGGTGCCTTGATCGTCTGGCTCACCCGCCGTTTCTTCGGCGGCGCCGAAGGCAGCGGCATCCCCCAGGTCATGGCCGAAATGGCGCAGCACGGCCACCATCACCGCCTGCCCAAACCCTTGTTGTCGCTACGCATCGTGTTCGGCAAGATCGCGCTCGGTGCCGGGGCGATCTTCGCCGGCTTCTCCACCGGCCGCGAAGGCCCCATGGTCCAGATCGGCGCCTCGATCATGCACGCCATCGGCGAGCGCCTGCCCAAGCGGCTGCAAGTCAGCCGGCCGCACCTGCTGGCGGCCGGCGGCGCCGCCGGCATCGCCGCCGCCTTCAACACGCCGCTGGCCGGCATCCTGTTCGCCATCGAGGAATTGAGTCGCGGCATCGAGAACCGCATGAGCGGCCTGATCATCACCGCCATCGTCATCTCCGGCATCGTGGCCCAGGCCTATTTCGGCAATTACACCTATTTCGGCTGGCTTAACACCAGCGGCTTGGACAACCCGCACCCGCTCGGCCTGATGCTGGCCGCCGCCCTGGTCTGCGGCGTGGCCGGCGGCCTGTTCGCCCGCCTGTCCATCCTGGCCGCCAGCGGCCTGCCCGGCCGGCTCGGCCATTGGCGCGCGCACCGGCCCGTGCTGTTCGCCGCCTTTTGCGGGCTGTTGATCGCGATCATCGGCTGGGTCTCGGGCGACCTCACCTACGGCACCGGCTACGGCGAGGCCAAGCACATGCTGATGGACCCGGACGAACGGAACATCCCTTGGCACTTCGGCCTGGACAAGTTCGCCGCCACCTTGATCTCCTTCGCCAGCGGCGTGCCCGGCGGCATCTTCGCGCCCTCGCTCTCCATCGGCGCCGGCCTGGGCCAGAACCTGCACTTCCTGGCCGGCGACAACGACACCCTGGTCGCCATGGCCAGCGCGCTGTGCATGGCCGGCTTCCTCGCCGCCGTCACCCAGGCCCCGATCACCGCCTTCGTCATCGTGATGGAAATGATCGACGGCTACGAATTGGTCATTGACCTGATGATCGTCGCCCTGCTCGCCTCGGCCATCTCGCGCGCGATCAGCCCGCCGCTGTATCGCACGCTGGCGGCGATCTATCTGCGCCAGGCCGGCGCATCAAGCTCGGACACACCTGCCGGCAAATAGCCAGATGACCGAGCCGTCGCTGCCACGAAGGGTTCCCAGTTACTGGTCTTCGGGCTAACATAAACGCATGAAAACCCATGGCGACAAGGACATTTCCATCTTCGACAGCCCTGCCTACAGCGCGAGTGAAGCCGCGCGCATCCTCAACTTGCCCCCGGCCACAATCAAGGCTTGGTGTTTCGGCCAGGCCTACCGCTCGCATGATGGCGCGCCAAGGCGATTCCAGCCCGTAGTACATGCCGCCGACCCCAAGAAACGGCTACTGTCCTTCGCCAACCTCTGCGAATTGCACGTTCTGTCGGCCATCCGCCGCCATCACAAAATCCCCTTGCCCAAGGTCAGGGAAAGCGTGCAATACGTCCGCTCCAAGCTCGGCGCCGACAGGCCCTTGACCGACCGCGAATTCCGAACCAACGGCATCGACCTTTTCGTCGAGCACGCCTCACAACTCTTGAATGTCTCCCGGCAAGGGCAAGAAGCGCTACGTGGCGAATTCGAACTGGCCCTGGCCCGCATCGAGCGCGACCGCACCGGCTCGCCGATCCGGCTGTTCCCCTACAGCCGCACCACCGCGCCAGACGCCGACCAGCCACGCGCCATCGTCATCGACCCGCGCCTGTCCTTCGGCCGGCCCGTGCTTTCGAAGGCTGCCGTCCCCACCGACGTGATCGTCGACCGTTTCCGCGCCGGGGATTCGGTCATGGAGATGGCCAAGGACTACGGCGTTGACGAAAACGAGATCGAAGAAGCACTCCGCTTCGAACAACGCCGCGCCGCCTGATACGCCGCCGCTGTTCATTGACCGCTGCGCCTGGAGCATTCGCCTGGGCGAGGCGCTGAAGGAGCGCGGCATTCCCTTCATTCCCCATCACCAACATTTCGAGCCTGCCTGCCCCGACGAGGAATGGCTGGCAGTGGCGGGAAGAGAAGGCTGGATCGTCCTGACCCGCGACAAGAACATCCGACGCAAACCCAACGAACTCAAGGCGTTTCGCGATCACCGGGTCATCGCCTTCGTGCTCACCTCCGGCGACGCCTCGGCCACCGACACGGCCGCCCTGGTCACTGCCCTCTATCCCAAGATGATGCGCAAAGTCCGGGGCGCCAAGCCGCCGGCCATGTTTTCAGTGACCCTTATGGGCAGCATCAGCGTCATCAAACTCTAAGGCCAGGCCGACATCAGCCCTGCTCTACCAGGGCGATCTATCTGCGCCAGGCCGGCGCGGCGGCAAGCCCAGGCGACAAGCACTAGGGAGACCCTGCAAAAGCCGTCATTCCGGGCGTAGCGAAGCGTAGACCCGGAATCCACATGCGACAAATCAGCCCGTTATGGATTCCCTCTCTTGCGCCCTTTAGGGTATTCGAGGGAATGACGGCCAAGAGGCTTTTGCAGCGTCGCCCTAGCCGCAGTCCTCAGCCCACTCCCCCGCCGAGGGGGCGGGTAAAAGCGGCCCTCGCCGGATCAGCCCTGCTTGTCGCCGCAGACCTCGGCGAGGTATTCCGTGAACCAGGGCAAACCGCGCAAGCTATCAAGGTCGCTGTCCGTTTGCAGATGCTCGCAATCGCTGGCCGCTAGAGTTCCCGCCTGCCTCGCCTTGTTCAGCCACTCGCGTGCTTCGTCCGGCTGGCCGAACAAGGCCGCCACGCAAGCCAGGTTGTAGGCGCCCGCTCCCGCTTGCAGCGCCTCGGCTTGCATCAGCACGTTTTTTACCTCCCGCAATTTTGCCGCCTTTGCCTCGCCTTCCAGTGAACGTGCCCAAGCGGCGAGGGCAGCGCCCCAGTTGTTATAGGTCTTGTGCATGTCCGGCTTGATCCGCACCGCCTCGGCGTATTTGTCACAGGCCTCGGCGAACTTCGCCTGCCGCGCCTCGCCTTCCAGCGAACGCGCCCAAGCGGCGAGGGCAGCGCCCCAGTTGTGATAGGCCTCGTGCTTGTCCGGCTTGATCCGCACCGCCTCGGCGTAGGCCATGCATGCCTGTTGAATCAAACCGGGTTTATTTGCGACATCCGCATCGGCCTGTTCCAGCAAGACATAGCCCAGATTGAACCAATGGCTGGCCGACTCGGGTTCCAAATCCGTCAGCGATCGCCAGCGCACGGCCGACTCGGCCCATTGCTCCGTCTCGGCATACTCGAAGGCCTTGGTGAGCAATTTGCTTATAGGCGTGTGATCAGCCGCCCTCGCTTCGGCGGCAAGATCGCGCAACTGCTCGGGGGACTTGTCCTGAATTTGGATATTTTTCAAACGTTCTTCTATCGAATCGCTATCGGCCTTGGCCTTATCGACTGCCGCTTGAATGGCTTGCGATTGTTCTTTGGCGGCACGCTCCATCTCGTGTAGTTCTGCCATAGCCTGCCGCATATCGTCTTTGGTTTGGCGCTCGAAGGCCTGCAAGGTAGCGAAAGTATCTCGGATATTGCGAACCTCCGCCTCGAAGGCCTGCCTTTGTCGTCTTTGCAGCATCACCGGGATGACCACAGCCAACACGCCGGCCATCGCCAGAAACAAGGCCGTTGCATTCAGCCACCAATCCACATCCTTGCGCCCGTTCTCCAGGTTCTGCGCAAGCGCGGCGGCCTGATCGACCTTGGCTTGCACCAATTTTTCGTTGGCCTCCAGCTTGAGCTGGGTCTTATCATCCAAGGCCTTGAACTGCGACTCCAATAACTCGATACGTTGCTCGGTCTTGTTGACGGGATTGGCAGCGTGGGCAGGTAAAACACTCTGGGCGATTGCCAGCCAGAGCAGGAAACGGATAGATTTCGGCGTCATGTTTTACGCCTCCCTTTTTCTTGGTTGATCGTGGCTGCCGACGATTATAGCCATGCCGCCAGGCCGATGGCTTGCCGGCCCGACTGCGGCGCCTGTTGCATCGCGCCTTCGATCGCCTCGCCGATCCCGGGCATGCCACAGGGCAAGCCGGCCGGCGTGGCCTGCGTGCAGCTCACGGCCGAGCTGCGTTGCGCCTTGTTCGGCGATGCGCGGCGGCCGGGGTTTTGCGGCAGCTTGCAGCCGTCGAGCGAGATGTGCGGGGAGAACCGCGAGCAGGCGCTGGCTTGGTTGGCGGAGTTGGATCGGGCAACGCAACCTTAGGCCGGCGCCGATGTGGATCGCCGCGTCGCTACGCTCCTCGCGATGACGATTTTCTCGACGCTGAAATTTCCTGGCCGCGCAGGCACAATAGCGCCATGGACAAACCCCTGCGCTGCGAGCTGATCTCCTGGAACCGTTTCGCCCGCCTTTGCCGCCAGCTTGCCTACAAGATTCACGCCGCCGGTTTCCAACCCGATCTGGTCATCGCGATTGCCCGTGGCGGCTATGCGCCGGCCCGGGTGCTGGCCGATTACTTCGGCGTGATGAACGTGGCCAGCATCAAGGTCGAGCACTACAAGGGGCCGCGCCAGATGATGAAGGCGCGCATCCGCCACCCGCTGCCGGCCGGCATCGAGGGTCGTCGCGTGTTGATCGTGGACGATGTCAGCGACACCGGCGACACCTTCGAGGTGGCGATTCCGCATATCCGCGAGCGCCTGCCCAATGCCGAAATTCGCACCGCCGTGTTGTTGCACAAGGCAGCCTGCCCGGTGCTGCCGGACTTCTGGGCGAGCAAGGTGCTGAAGTGGCGTTGGATCGTCTACCCCTGGGCGGTGGTCGAGGACCTGGGCAACTTTCTGCGCGCGGCGCCGAGGCCGATCAAGACCGTGGCCGCCTTCGACCGGCTGCTGCGCACCCGGCATCACCTGAAAGTGTCGAAGCGCGTGTTGCAGGATGTGCTCGACTTGGCCAAGCCTTGACCTGGCAAACATTCGGCCCGAGGACGGGCCTCCTACAGCGGTGCGGGAGCGGCCTTTATGCCCTTGGCCGCGAAATCGCAATTAAGGAATGCACATGGATATCCTTCTCCTGACCAAGGCCGCCATCCTCGGCGTCGTCGAGGGCTTGACCGAATTCCTGCCGATTTCTTCGACCGGCCACTTGATCGTGGTCGGCGACCTGCTCGGCTACAACGACGAGCAGAGCAAGGTGTTCAAGATCGTGATCCAGCTCGCCGCGATCCTGGCGGTGTGCTGGGACTTCCGCGCCAAGATCGGCACCGTGGCCGGCGGCCTGAAACGCGACCCGGCCCAGCGCCGCTTCGCCGGCCATATCCTGCTCGCCTTTCTGCCGGCGGCGGTGCTCGGCCTGCTGTTCCACGGCACGATCAAGGCCTATCTGTTCAATCCGCTGACCGTGGCCGGCGCGCTGATCGTCGGCGGCATCGCCATCTTGTATATCGAGAAGCGGGTCTACCACCCGCGCTTCGCCAGCGTCGACGAGCTGCCGTGGCAGACTACGCTCAAGGTCGGCTTCGCCCAGGCCCTGGCCATGTTCCCCGGCGTCTCCCGCGCCGGCGCCACCATCATGGGCGGCGTGGTGTTCGGCCTGTCGCGCAAGACCGCGACCGAGTTTTCCTTCTTCCTGGCCATCCCGACCATGTTCGCGGCGACGGCCTACGACCTGTACAAGAACTGGGGGCTGTTGCAGATCGGCGACCTGCCGGTGTTCGCGGTCGGCTTCGTCGCCTCCTTCGTCTCGGCCATGCTGGCGGTGAAGGCCTTGTTGAAGTTCGTCGCCAACCATAGCTTCGTGGTCTTCGCCTGGTATCGCATCGTGTTCGGCGTGCTGGTCTGGGCCAGCGCCTATTTCGGCTGGGTGACCTGGAACGGCCACTAGGCCGGCAGAAAGACGCTGAATCGGGCGCCTTGGCCCGGTTGCGATTGCACCGAGACGCGGCCGCCCAGTTCCTCGACCACGGCGCGCACCGCATCGAGGCCGATGCCCATGCCGGCGACGTGATTCGCCTCTTGCACCGTGCTGAAACCGGGTTCGAATATCCGCTCGATCAACGCCGGGTCGATGCCGGCGCCGTCGTCGGCGACATGGATGGTCACGCCATCGACGGTACGCACGCTCGCCAGTTCGATTTCGCCCGCCGCCGGCTTGCCCGAGGCGCGGCGCCGTTCCGGTAGCTCGATGCCGTGCGCGACGGCGTTGCGCACCAGGTGCTCCAAGGCCGGGGCCAGCGCGCCGAGCAGGCGGCGCTCAAGATAGACCGCATTGTCCTGGCATTGCAGATGCGCCTGCTTGCGCAAGTCCAGGGCCGCCTGGTCGGCCACGCGTTGCAGCCGGCCGAGCAGCGACTCGATGCTCGCCTCGGGGTTTTCATCGTCCGCCATCTCGGCTGGCATCGTCGCGGCCGGCAAGGCCTGCAAGGTCTCGATTTGGCGCAACGCGGCTTGGTAGTCCGCCCGCATCGCCGCCGCATCGGCCGCATCGCCGGCCGCCAGGGCCTTGGCCTGTAACTCGATGCGATGCACGGTCTCGCCCAGGGCCAGCGCGCCGGTCATGCGCGCGGTGCCCTTGAGCGTGTGCAGGCTGCGCTGCAAGCGCAGCAAGGATTCGGCATCGGCCAGGCCCTGCTCGATCTGGCTCAGGCCGATGGCGATGCGCGGCAGCAATTCCGCCGCCTCGGCCAAGAACACGGGCAGCAGTTTCGGGTCGAGCTCGTCTTGGCCGTTGCCCATCGCGGGCGCCATCAGAACTCGACCAGCTCGAAGTCTTCCTTGCGCGTGCCGCATTCCGGGCACTGCCAGTCCGACGACACGTCCTGCCAGCGGGTGCCGGGTGCGAGGCCGTCGTCGGGCGCGCCTTTTTCTTCGTCGTAAACCCACCCGCAGATTAGGCAAACCCACTTGCGATATTCCATGTCTCGGCCTCGTCGTCGCCCTTGTAATAGAATGCGCATTCTGCCCCAAGCGTTTAGCCGCCACCATGCCATCTCCCAACCTTGCCACCGTCTTGAGCTTTGCCGCCACCGATCCGACCTGCGGCGCCGGCCTGCATGCCGACGCGCTGACCCTGGCGGCCCTGGGCTGCCACCCGCTGGCGGTGGTCACCGCCGTGACCGTGCAAGACTCGGTCGGCGTCGAGGACTTCTTGGCGCTGGAGGCGGAATGGATCGTCGATCAGGCGCGCAGCGTGCTGGAGGACATCCCGGTCGCGGCCTTCAAGGTCGGCATGCTGGGCAGCGTCGAGGCGGTGATGGCGGTGGCCGAGATCGTGTCGGACTATCCGGACATCCCCCTGGTGCTCGACCCGGTGCTGAGCTCGGGCCGCGGCGACGAACTCGCCAGCGAAAACCTGATCGATGCGCTGAAGGACATGCTGCTGCCGCAAACCACCTTGATCACGCCGAACACCCTGGAAGCGCAGCGCCTGGCCATGGACGAGGGCGTGGACAACGAGGCGCCGGACGCGGAAGAGTGCGCCGAGCGCCTGCTCGATCTGGGTTGCGAGTTCGTGCTGATCACCGGCTCGCACGCGCACACGCCGCAAGTGATCAACACCCTGTACGGCCAGGAAGGCGCGGTGCAATCGCTGGCCTGGGACCGGCTGCCGCACAGCTACCACGGCTCGGGTTGCACCTTGTCCACGGCCATCGCCGGCTTCCTGGCCCAGGGCGGCGACCTGCTGGAAGCCGTGCGCCAGGGCCAGGAATTCACCTACCAGACCCTGCAACACGCCTATCGCCCCGGCATGGGCCAGCACCTGCCGGATCGCTTCTTCTGGGCGCGCGACGAGGACGATGCCAAGTCTTAGCGGCCTATACGCGGTCACGCCGGACTTACAAGACAGCAAGCGCCTGCTCGCCGCCACCGAGGCCATCCTGGCCGGCGGCTGCCGCATCGTGCAATACCGCAACAAGACCGCCAGCGACTGCCATCGCCAGGAGCAGGCCGGCGCCTTGCGCCTGCTCACCCGCCGTTTCGGCGCGCTGCTGATCGTCAACGATTCCGTCGACCTGGCCCTGCAAGTCGAGGCCGACGGGGTGCACCTGGGCGGCGACGACGGCGACCTGGCTGCCGCCCGGCAGCGGCTGGGACCGGGTAAAATGCTGGGCGCCTCCTGCTACGACGACTTGGGCCTTGCACATCAAGCGCAAGCGGCAGGCGTGGATTACGTCGCCTTCGGCAGTTTCTTCCCCTCGCAGGTGAAACCGGCTGCCCGTCGCGCCGGCCTCGATCTGCTGCGGGCCGCGCGCCGGGAAATCGAGCTGCCGATCTGCGCAATCGGCGGCATCACGCCAGCCAATGCACCCGCCCTGATCGCGGCCGGCGCCGATATGCTGGCGGTAATCAGCGCCCTATACGAGGCGGACGACCCCAAGGCCGCCGCCGAAGAATTTGCATCGCTGTTTGCCCTCTCTCCTAACTCTCTCCCAGAAGGGAGAGAGGGACGCAGTGTCGCTACGCGACGTTAACCTTTACGAGGACCGACAATGACTTCCCGCAACGACACCCTGTTCGAACAATCGCAGAAACACATCCCCGGCGGGGTGAACTCGCCGGTGCGCGCCTTCCGCTCGGTCGGCGGCACGCCGCGCTTCTTCACCAAGGGCGAAGGCCCGAGGGTGTGGGACGCCGACGGCAAAAGTTATCTCGACTATGTCGGCTCCTGGGGCCCGCTGATCCTCGGCCATGCCCACCCGGACGTGGTGCGCGCGGTGCAGGAGACCGCCGCCAAGGGTCTGTCCTTCGGCGCCCCGACCGAGCTGGAACTGGAGATGGCCGACCTCTTGGTCAAGCTGGTACCGAGCATGGAGAAGGTGCGCCTGGTCTCGTCCGGCACCGAAGCGACCATGAGCGCCATCCGCCTCGCCCGTGGCTTTACCGGCCGCTCCAAGCTGATCAAGTTCGAGGGCTGCTACCACGGCCATGCCGACAGCCTCTTGGTGAAGGCCGGCTCCGGCGCGCTCACCTTCGGCCAGCCCAGCTCGGCCGGCGTGCCGCCCGAGGTCACCGCCCACACCCTGGTGCTCGACTACAACGACACCGAGCAGGTCAACCGCGTGTTCGCCGAGCAGGGCAAAGACATCGCCTGCGTCATCGTCGAGGCCGTGGCCGGCAATATGAACCTGATCGCGCCCAAGCCCGGCTTCCTGGAGGCCCTGCGCGAGAACTGCACGAAGCACGGCGCCGTGCTGATCTTCGACGAGGTGATGACCGGCTTCCGCGTCGGCCTCGGTAGCGCGCAGGGCCTGTACAACATCCGGCCCGACCTCACCACCCTGGGCAAGGTGATCGGCGGCGGCATGCCGGTCGGTGCCTTCGGTGGCCGCGCCGAGATCATGGACAAGCTGGCCCCGCTCGGCCCGGTCTATCAAGCCGGCACCTTGTCCGGCAATCCGGTCGCGGTCGCGGCCGGCATGGCCACTTTGAAAGCGGTGAGCGCGCCCGGCTTCTACGAGGCGCTCACGGCCAAGACCCAGGCCCTGGTCGACGGCCTCGCCGCCGCCGCGAAAGAGGCCGGGGTGCTGTTCTCGGCCCAGAGCGTGGGCGGCATGTTCGGCCTGTATTTCGCGGCCAAGCCGCCGACCGGCTACGCCGAGGTCATGGCCTGCGACAAGGAGACGTTCAACCGCTTTTTCCACCTGATGCTGATCGAGGGCGTCTACCTGGCGCCCTCCGCCTTCGAGGCCGGCTTCGTCTCGGCCGCCCATGGCGACGCCGACATCGCCGCGACCATCGCGGCGGCGAAGCGGGCCTTTGCCAAGCTGGTCCCATAAGTAAATAGTTATGGATGGCGAACTATCGGCGGAGGACAGCCTCCGCCTGAACGTCTTGATGGCGCAGGACATCAAGGCCGTGCGCATCGACGAGGGCGGCCTGACCTTGCATGCCCTCACCCCGCAGGGCCAGGCCTCGATGCCGCTGCACCCGAGCTGCCGGGAAGACCGCTATCTCAGGCTGGTGCGCGAGTTCCTGTCCGGCCACGCCTTGGGCTCGCCCGGCGGCTACCCGGTGCACCTCACCCGCTGGACGCGGCACGGCCAGTTGGCGAGCCCTGACCTGGGCAAGCTCCTGCTCACCGGCGAGCCGGAGGCGGTGACCGCCGTGGTCTATGCGCCGGGGTTGACCGACGAGATCGCCGAATACGCCTGGTGGGCCATGCCGTCGATCGAGAATGCGCGGCTGATGCTACGGCGCGAGGCGGTGGCGCATGGGCGCATGGGCAAGGTGTTGGCCGATTTCCTGATCGAGCACCTGCCCTTCCTGCAGGACGAGCACCTGGCCATCATCGACACCGTGGCCGTGCTGCTCGCCTCGGGCGCAGTCGATGCCGCCGGGCGCGAAACCATCTGGAAATGGGGCAAGCGCGCCAACAGCCATTACGTCGCCTTCCTGGAGATCGCACCGCGAGCGCTACCCTCGCCGCACCCGGCACGGGCCGATCTCGACCGTTGGCAGGGACCGCTGATGCAACGGATGGCGGACGGCAATGCCTGCGCCGGCCTGTTGCTGGATGCCCTATCCAGCCAGGGCCAGACCTTTCTCGCCACCTTCGCCGAGATATTCGAACGGCCGGAGACACAGGAAGTGGTCGGCCGCACGCTGAATGCCGCCGGCCGCCGCTTTGCCGCGCCGGCTGGCACTGACATGGATCAAGCGACGCAAGCGCTGGCCGCCGCGCTGCCGGAACTGGCGGCCGAGGCGGCCGCCATCGTCGCCCTCGGCCAGGCCAGCGAGGCGATCACCGCCCCGGTGTTCGCCCGCTCCACCGCCATCGGCTCGCTGATGCGGCGCAAGATCGAACCGCTGCTCGCACCCTTGCTGCAACACGCCCGAGTCTTGCTGACCGCGAAGAATTGAAGCGATAAAAAAAGGCCGCCCGAAGGCGGCCTTTTTTTGGGCTGAACTGCCGAGCGGATTAACGCAGGCCGGAGATGTACTCGGCCACGGCACGCATTTCCTGGTCGGTCATCTTGCGGGCGATGGTCTGCATCATCTTGCCGCCGTCGTTGGCGCGATCGCCGGTACGGAAGTTCTTCAACTGGGCCACGACGTATTTGCCGTGCTGGCCGGCCATGCGCGGGAACTGCACGGGAACGCCGGAACCGGCCGGGCCGTGGCAGGAACTGCAAGCGGGCACGCCGCTGCCGGCATTGCCACCCTTGTAGAGCTTCTGGCCTTCGGCGACCAGGGCGGCGTCCTTGGCCTGCTTGGCCTTGGGCAACTGGGCCGAGAAATAGGCGCCCAGATTGACCATGTCCTCGGCGGAGAGCTTGGCGACGTTCGGCGCCATGGTGGCGTTGCGGCGGGCGCCGCTCTTGAACTCGTTGAGCTGCTTGGCGATGTACTCAGGATGCTGGCCGGACAGGTTGGGGTAGGTCGGCGAGGTGCTGTTGCCATCTGTACCATGGCAAGCGCCACAGACATCATTCACAATCTTCTGCGCCTTGGCGGCATCGCCCTTGGCGGCGGCAGGGGCAGCGGGCTCGTTGGCCCAAACCGTGGCGGCAAACAACAACCCCGTCAGCAAAACGGCTTGCTTCTTCATTTCTGGCAGCTCCTGAGGCTTGAAATAGCTAGGGAAAACGGCCGCATTCTAGCGGCCTTTTTGTTAACATGCCAGCTTTTCAGGCCTTCCCCGTGCTGCACGCCGCCTTTCACACCACCGTCGCCGAGATCGCCCAACTGCCGCCCGACAGCCTGGCCGAGGTGGCCTTTGCCGGCCGGTCCAATGCCGGAAAATCCAGTTCGATCAACGCCCTGACCAACCAGAAGCGTCTAGCCTACGTCAGCAAGACGCCGGGCCGCACCCAGCACCTGAACTTTTTCAAGACCATGGCGCACCGCTATCTGGTCGACCTGCCCGGTTACGGCTATGCCAAGACGCCGATGGTCGAGCAGAAGCGCTGGCAGGCCCTGGTCGGCAGTTATTTGGCCGGCCGCCCGCAATTGGCCGGCCTGGTGCTGATCATGGACATCCGGCATCCGTTCACCGAACTGGACCTGATGTTGCTGGACTGGTTTCACGCCAGCGGCAAGCCGGTGCATATCCTGTTGTCGAAGGCGGACAAGCTATCGCGCAGCCAGAGCCTGCCGGTCCTGCGGGCCGCCCGCGCGACCTTGGCCGAGCGCGGCTATCAGGGTTCGGTGCAGTTGTTTTCCAGCCCCAAGCACATGGGCCTGGACGAGGCCGAAAACATGATCCGGCAATGGCTGCAAATGCCGCCCACCAGGGCCAACCAGGCAAAAAAATGCCCGGCCCAAGGGGAGAAGGCCGGGCATCACATGCCTTAGCTTTGCGCCAAGGCATCCGCTCAGGGAGCCTAGGTATGGAGGCATACCCATGCACCTGTGCGATAGAATCCCGGAACGGCGGAAAAGTTCCGCGACTGCTTGCCCGTTTTTCACACCGAGACCGACTAGCGCGCCATGTTCGACTTGTCCCACTTCCCCAGAAAGCGCATGCGCCGCATGCGCCGCGACGATTTCTCGCGCCGGCTGATGCGCGAGACCGTGCTGAGCCCGGCCGACCTGATTCTGCCGGTGTTCGTGCTCGACGGCGAGGGGCGAGAGGAGGCCGTCGCCTCGATGCCCGGCGTCACGCGGATGACGCCGGACAAACTGTTCGCGGTGGCCGAGCAATGCCTGGAGCTGGGCATTCCCGCCCTGGCCCTGTTTCCGGTGATCGATGCCCCGCTCAAGAGCCTGGATGCCGCCGAGGCCTACAATGCGAAGGGTCTGGTGCCGCGCACGGTGGCCGCATTGAAGGCGCGCTTCCCGGGACTCGGCATCATCACCGACATCGCGCTCGACCCCTACACCAGCCACGGCCAGGACGGCCTGATCGACGACACCGGCTATGTGCTGAACGACGAAACCATCGCCGTGCTGACCCGCCAAGCCGAATGCCATGCCGCCGCCGGCGCCGACGTGGTGGCGCCATCCGACATGATGGACGGCCGCATCCACGCGGTACGCGAGGCGCTCGATGCCGCCGGCCACATCCACACCCGAATCCTGGCCTATTCGGCCAAGTACGCGTCCAGCTTCTACGGCCCGTTCCGCGACGCGGTCGGCTCGGCCGCCAATCTGGGCAAGGGCGACAAGCACACCTACCAGATGGACCCGGCCAATACCGACGAGGCCTTGTGGGAGGTGGGCCTGGACCTGCAAGAGGGCGCCGACATGGTGATGATCAAGCCTGGCATGCCTTATTTGGACATCGTGCGCCGGGTGAAGGAGACCTACCAGGCGCCGACCTTCGTCTATCAGGTCAGCGGCGAATACGCGATGCTGAAGGCCGCCGCACAGAACGGCTGGCTGGACGAACGCGCCTGCGTATTGGAATCGTTGCTCGGCTTCAAGCGGGCCGGCGCCGACGCGGTATTGAGCTATTTCGCGCTGGATGCCGCGCGCTGGCTCAAGGCCTGAATCAAGTGTGGGTCTTGCGTTCGCGCTCGGCCCTGAAGATAAAACGCTGGATCGTGGCCTCGGCCACCGCCGGCAGTTTCACGAACTGGCAGCCGGCATGCAGAACCGTGGCCCCGGTTCGCGAGGTGGCCTTGAAAATGCTGCATACCTTCAGGCTGATGCTGATCTCCGGCATGTCTGCCAGCTTCAAGCGGCAGCCATCGTAGGTTTCACCGGTCTCCAGTTGCAAACCGTCGGTCGGAAAATGCACACCGATGCCGCCGACGCTGACATCGGCGACGTTTGTCCTGAGCGTGCCTTTCGGCAGATAGAACACGCATTTGGCCGGCTCGGACATCGGCGTCGACATACGATAAAACTCGCGCCGCTGGAAACGCAGGACCGAACGGGGCAGTGGGGCCTTGAATACGATTTCGCCGTTGTATTTGGCGCGCTCGAGCCGCCCGGTCGCGAACTGGATGCGCACTTGGTTCATCTTGGCGATCGCCGTGGTCTTCGCGCCGGAGAACAATAGCTCGTTCATGCCCTCGTCGCGACCTAGATCGAAGTAGATATAGCCAGTATTCATATTGAGGCCGATCAGGGCGGTCAACACGAAGTCCTTGCCGTTGTCGGCGTAGAGGGTGACGACGGTTTGATCCGCCAGCATCTTGCGGAAGATACGGTCGATCTCGCTCGGATTGCTGACCGTGAAACGGGCAACATCCTCGCCGTTCGAATTGTCTTTTTTGGACCAAAACGCCATTTTTCCCACCGCTTGGCGAGCCGGACGAGCCCCTTAACCCGGGGCCTGTCCTTCGCGCTCGATTTTAATCATATACCGCTGCAACTCGCGCTCGACGGCCGAGCTTGCATTGATGAACTCGCAGCCGATGCGCCATGAGTGATTGCCGCCGGGCAGCACCAGCCGCACTTGGTTGCACACCCGCAGACCGATGACGAATTCGCCCACGCCGGGAACCGTCAGTCTGCAACCGTACAATATTTGCCCCGTGCTGAAAATGGGCTCATCGGACAGATAGCTCAAGCTGATGCCGCCAATACTGATATCCATGGCGCTGCTATCCAGCGTCTCGGAATCGGAGACCGGCAAGCGGCAGCGAGGCGGGTTCGCGCGCGACACGGCGACCCGGTGCACGCCCCGGCGTTGCAGGCACAGCAACTCGGTGGGCAAAGGGAGCTGAAACAGCTCGCGCCCCTCATGCCGTACGCGCCTGGCCATGCCCGCGACGAACCGGACATACAATTCGTTGTGCTGGGCCGAGAACCGAACGCCTTCCTTCGCCACGATATCCGCGCTCGCCTCGCAGCCCGACGACAGGCAGGCCAAGAGCATATACCGGCCGGCCTCTTCGACGCCGACGATCATGGCGAGCAATTCCTGCCCGTCTCGATTGCCGATGCCGGCGAGCGGCGTTCTTTGCCGCATCAAATCGGTCAAAACACGCACGATCTCGCGAGTCTCGCTCAGCCCGAACTCATTATTTTGGCCCTCGGGCTGGTATGGGTGCTTTCGTGTGTCCATGGACGATGCTAGCGGCAAGCTCGACGAAGATTCAAGCGAATCCGTCGTAACGACATGTCAAACATTCTCGATCCGGCCGGGTTCTTCCAACAGCCGATTCAATTGTTCCGCATTGACGCGCTTGATGCCGTCGGCGCGTGCGCGGCCGTGCGCGTGCAAACTGCCCAGCGGTAACACCGTCACCATGATGTCGGCCGGGTCGGAATAGATCAGGTAGCCGTGCCGGCCGTTGCGGTCCGCTACCTTGAACGAAGCCCCCTCGTTGATCAGGAATTGCTCGAATTCCTTGCTGGCATCGGCATAGAGCTCGATCTCGATATGGGCATGGTCCGACGCCGTGCCATCCAGCACGGCCCCGGTCAACAGGGGGCTGAAGCGATCGAAGGCGCGCAGCACCGACAACGCTTGCTCGCGTTGCGCGCGCAGCACCTGGCCGTGCTCGTCCGGTCGATACAAGGCGTGGTAGCTGCGCAAGGCCTCGTCGATCTCGTCGTTGCTCGGCAGCGTCTGCGTGTCGCTGATGCCCAATTGCCTGGCCGCCTTGCGTTTGGCGAAGGCATAGTCGCGTATGCCGTGCTCGGCCATCAACTGCGCGGCCATTTGGGCGATACGCAGGCGCGCGTGTCCGTGTCGCGCGGTCGGCGGCATCGTTCAGGCCCCCCGACCGGCCAACGCCGATATCCGATCCGGCCCCGCCTTGCCCGGCGCGAACTCCTGCATGAAATATTCGACCGCTCCATCCGGATCGGGCACGCCGGTCTTGGGGTCGACCCGCATCGGCACCACGCCGTCCGGCATGGCGTAAGCCGCATCCGGCTGGCCGCGCAGCGCCTCCGCCATGTAGTGCATCCAAATCGGCAAGGCGGTCACGCCGCCGGTTTCGCCCCGGCCCAGCGGGCGCGGCTGATCGTAGCCGACCCAGGCCACCGCAACCCGGCTTGGATTGAAGCCGGAGAACCATGCATCGCGGTGGTCGTTGGTCGTGCCGGTCTTGCCGGCCAGATCGGAACGGCCAAGACGCAATGCCGCGGTCGCCGTGCCGCGACGCACCACGTCTTGCATCAGGCTGGTCATGATGAAGGCATTGCGCGGATCGATGATGGGCGGCGCCGTGTTGGCCGGGATGCCCTTGTAGTCTTCCAACACCTGGCCGTCCTTGTCGGTCACCCGGCGCAGGAAATAGGGCTTGACCTGGTGGCCGCCGCTGGCGAACACGGCATAGGCCGACACCATCTGCAAGGGCGTGACCTCGCTCGCGCCCAGGGCCATGGTGAAATACGGCGGCAGGCGTTCGATATCGAAGCCGAACCTGGCCGCGTATTCCCGCGTGAACTCCAAGCCCGCCGCTTGCAGCACGCGGATCGAGACCAGGTTCTTCGATTTGTACAAGGCGGTGCGCAGGGTGATCGGGCCGTCCATGGTGCCGTCGTAGTTCTTCGGGTCCCACTGCTCGCCGCCGGTCAACGCGGGATCGACCGAGACCGGCGCGTCGTCGAACACCGTGGCGGGGGTGATGCCTTTCTCCAGCGCCGCCGAATAGACGAAGGGCTTGAAGCTGGAGCCGGGCTGGCGCCAGGCCTGCGCCACGTGGTTGTATTGATTGCGCGCGAAATCGAAGCCGCCGACCAGCGCGCGGATCGCGCCGTCGTCGGGCGAGATGGCCACCAGCGCCGCCTCGGCCCGAGGCAGGTAGGTCAGCTGCCACGCATGGTCCGGGCTCAGGCGCACCGCGCGCACGATCGCGCCCGGCGCGAACTTCTTGGCCGCGATCGCGGCCTGCGCGAACTTGACCTCGCTGGCGCCCAACTCCACGTCCTCGCCATTACGCAGGCGGATGCGGATCGTATCCTTGGCCACTTGCAGCACCACAGCCGGCAGCAGGCCATTGGCCTCCGGCAGGTCGGACAGGGTATCGAAGATCGCCTTGTCGCGTGCCTCGGCCTCCTTGGGCAGCTTGAGTTGGCCCTCGGGTCCGATATAACCGTGGCGCCGATTGAACTCGACCAGGCCCAAACGCACCGCCTCGACCGCCGCGCGCTGCTCCTTGGCCCGCAAGGTGGTATAGACCTTCATGCCGCTGACGTAGATCTGGTCGCCATACCGCTTGTGCATGTATTGGCGCACCATCTCGGCCAGGTGGTCGGACACCGCTTCGTAGTTTTGCGGCGAATAGCGCACGCCCAGGCGCTGCGCCTTGGCCTGCTCGTAGGTCGCGTCGTCGATATAGTCCAGGCTGTGCATCCGGCCCAGGACATAGAGCTGGCGCACCTTCGCCCGCGCCGGATTGACCACCGGATTGTAGGCGGAGGGCGCCTTGGGCAGGCCCGCCAGCATCGCCGCCTCGGCCACGGTGATCTTGTCCAAGGGCTTGCCGAAGTAGATGCGCGAGGCGGCGGCGAAGCCGTAGGCGCGCTGCCCGAGATAGATGTGGTTCAGATACAGCTCGAGTATCTCGTCCTTCGAGAGCTGGTGCTCGATCTTGATCGCCAGCAAGGCCTCGTTGATCTTGCGCCGGAACGAGCGCTCGGAGCTGAGGAAGAAATTACGCGCGACCTGCATGGTGATGGTGGAGGCCCCCTCGCGCACCTCGCCCGAGACCAGATTGGCCACCGCCGCGCGCAAAATGCCGAGGGTGTCGATCCCGCCGTGGCTATAGAAACGCTCGTCCTCGGCCGCCAGCACCGCCTGGCGCAGCACCGCCGGCACCTTGTCGATATGCACGACCGCGCGGCGTTCTTCGCCGAACTCGCCGATCAGCACCCCCTCTTCCGAATAGATGCGCAGGGGCATCTTGGGCCGATAATCGGTCAAGGCCTCCAAACTGGGCAGGCTCGGGTAGATGATCGCCACCGCCAACAGCAGCAAGGCGGCCAACCCAAGCGCCAGGCCGAAGGCGCCAGCCAGTAAAGCCGTCCAGGAAAAGCGCATCATTTATTGTTGCATCCGTACATCGCGAGCCATTCCACCCCAGGGGGCAGTCGAGGCGGGGCTAGATAAATCATCGTATCGAGTATATGTTGTCGCTAGTACTTAAGGTATTTTGTTAAGAACCCCTACCTTACACTGGACCGACAACCGAAAGGACCGTCCTTGGGATTCGCTTGGCTTAGCGCTGGAAATTCGCCCCTGATCGGGGTCGATATTAGCTCATCGGCCGTAAAAATGCTTGAGCTGACCGAGGTCGGCAAGGGCGGCTATCGCGTCGAACGCCACGCCATCGCCCAACTCCCCAAGGACGCCGTCACCGAAGGCAAGATCAACAAACCCGAGGCCGTCACCAGCGCCATGGGCGAGGCATGGCGCGCACTGGACAGCCGTAACCGCAACATCGCGTTGGCCCTGCCGGCCTCGGCCATCATCTCCAAGAAGATCCTGGTGCCGAGCAAGGCCAGCGACAACGAGGTCGAGGCCCAGATCACCGCCGAGGCCCATCAGATGGCCTCGTTCCCGGTCGATGAGATCAGCCTGGATTACCAAATCCTCGGCCCCTCGCCCAAAAGCCCGACCGACAACGAGGCCCTGGTCGTCATCACCCGGCGCGAACGCGTCGACGAACGGGTGGCGATCGCCGAATCGGTCGGCCTGAAGACCGCGATCATGGATGTCGACAACCTCGCCGCCCTGGCCGCCTATACCCAGCTGGCGAGCCAACTGCCCAACGGCGGCAAGAAACTGACCGTCGCCATCGTCGATATCGGGGCCAGCTCCACTCACATCAACATCCTGCATAGCAACCAGGCCGTATTCCAACGCGCCCATAATTTCGGCGGCCAAATCCTGACCCAGGAGATCGCCCGCCGCTTCGATGTCTCGCTGGAAGAAGCGGAGGATGCCAAGCGCACCGGCCAACTGCCGGAACGCTACAAGACCGAAGTGCTGCCCGCCTTCCTCGATTCCGCCGCGCAGGAGATCGTGCGCTCCTTGCAGCTGTGTTATTCCTCCACCCCCTATCAAAACGTGGACCATATCCTGCTATGCGGCGGCTGCGCCCTGCTGCCGGGCATGGATGCCGCCGTGCGCGGCCGCACGCAATCCAACGTGATCGCGGCCAACCCCTTCGCCCGCATGGCCCTGTCCAGCCGGGAGAACCCGCAAAAACTGCACAACGACGCGCCGCTGCTCTTCGTCGCCTGCGGCCTGGCCATGCGGAGGTTCGACGGAACATGACCGCCATTCGCATCAATCTCTTGCCGCACCGGCAACTCAAGCGCGAGCGCCAGGCCCGGCAATTCAACGCCCTGGCCGGCGGTATCGCCGTGCTGGCCGCCGCGACCGTGGTCGGCAGCCATTTCTATATCGCCGGCGCGCAAGACCGGCAGACCCAGCGCAACGAATTCCTGCGCCAGGAGATCAACGGCCTGGACAAGAAGCTGGCCGACATCAAGACGCTCAAGGAAAAACTCCAGGCGCTGCTCGCGCGTAAAAAAGCGGTGGAGTCCTTGCAGACGAATCGCACGGTGCCGGTGCACCTGCTGGACGAGCTTGCCCGCAAGCTACCCGAAGGCGTCCGCCTGCGCGCCTTGAAGATGACCGACAAGGGCGTTTCGATCCAGGGCTATGCCCAATCCAGCCCCCTCGTTTCCAACTACATGCGCAACCTGGACGACTCGGCCTGGTTCGAGAATCCGGTGCTGGTCGAGGTCAGGGCGGCCACGCTCAACAATGCGCGCAGCAACGACTTCTCGCTGACCGTCACCGTCAGCGACGCCAACGCCACGAAGGAGGCCCCCTGATCATGGCGCTCTCCGACCTCAACAACCTCAGCCTGAGCGACCTGGACCTCAAGAACCTGGCCAATGCGCCGGCCGCCGTGAAGGGCGTCGTGCTGGCCATCTTGTTCGCCCTTATCGTCGCCGCCGGCTATTACTTCCATCTGGCCGACCAGGTCACCGCGCTCGATGCGATGCAGGCCGAAGAGACCACCCTGCGCGACACTTACAGCGCCAAGGTCGGCGAGACCCGTAACCTGGATATCTACCGCAAACAGCTCGAAGACACCGAGGCGGCGCTGTCCACCATGTTGAAGCAACTGCCCGGCAAGGCCGAGATCGATGCGCTGCTGACCGATATCAACCAAGCCGGCCTCGGCCGCGGCCTCAATTTCGAGCTGTTTCGCCCGGGGCAGACCAGCTTCGCGGATTATTACGCGACGCTGCCGGTCTCGATCAAGGTCCATGGCACTTATCACGAAATCGCCAGTTTCATCAGCGACGTGGCGGCCTTGCCGCGCATCGTCACCGTCCATGACCTCAACTTCGCCCCCGACGCCAAACCGCCGACGCTGAGCATGGAAGCCACGCTGAGGACCTACCGCTATCTGGACGACGCCGAAAGCGCGGCGGCCAAGCAGGGGGGCAAAAAATGAGGCATGCCTGGCTCACCCTGCTCGCCACGGGGCTGATATCCGGTTGCGGCGGCACGGACGGCCTCGACGACCTGCGTCAATTCATGGACGAGGCCGGCAAGAAGAACGCGCCCAAGGTCAAACCGCTGCCGCCGCCCCAGGCGCACGACACCTTCGTGTACCAAGCCGAACAAGTGCCGGACCCGTTCACGCTCCACTCGGCGCAAGGCGCCGCCCAGACGGATGGCGGCCGCGCGCAAGGCACCTTGGAGGAATATGGCCTCGACAATCTGCACGTCGCGGGCGTGGTCGAGCGCAACGGCACCCTGCAAGCCCTGATCGCGACGCCCGACAGCCGCCTGCTCGCGGCGAAGGTGGGCGACCGCGTCGGCCGCAACGGCGGCACCGTGATCGAGATCACCTACAAGGGCGTCAAGATCAAGGAACGCGTCGCGTCCAAGCCGGGCAAATGGAAAGAGGTCGTCACCGAACTCAACAAGCCGCAAGAAACGGACATCCGCGAAATGAAACGCGACCCGAGCGGCAAATGGTCCAATCCGAATTAAGCACCGAACGATCGCGGCCGATATACCCCACGGCGGGTCGAGAACCGAAGAGAGGCGCACCATGAACAAAAACATGCGGAACCACTGCTTAGGAGGGCTGACAGCCTGCCTGCTCGGGCTGAGCCCGGCCGCGTGGGCGGAGAGCAACAGCGTCGAGGCCATCAAGATCAGCCAAGGCCAGTCCGACAGCCAGGTGCTCAAGGTCACCTTCAAGGAGAGCCTGACCGCGACCCCCGCCGCCTTCACGACCGCCAACCCCAACCGACTCATCGTCGACCTGCCCGATACGGCAAGCAAGCTGGGCCGTCACACCGAACAAGTCGACAAGGGCAACGTGCGCAACGTGCAGGTCTTGCAGTCGGGCGACCGTGCCCGCCTGGTGGTCAACCTCAAGGGCCCCACCGGCTACGATATCAAGACCGACCGCAACTATTTGCTGATCGCCTTGCAAGGCGGCCAGGCCGGCACGGACGGCGCCCGCTTCGCCGAAGCCGGGCCGAGCCGTAGCCACAGCGTGCGCGATATCGACTTCCGGCGCGGCAAGGGCAACGAAGGCCGGCTGACCGTCACGCTGTCCGACCCCGGCGTCGGCATCGACATCAAGCAGCAGGGCCGCGCGATCCAGATCGACTTCCTCAATACCGAACTGCCGGCCGTGCTAAAGCGGCGGCTCGACGTGTCCGATTTCGCCACCGTGGCGCAGACCATCGAGGCCTATCCCTTGGATAACCGCACGCGGATCGTCGTCACGCCTTCCGGCAAGGCTAGTCATTCGGCCTACCAGACAGGCAACCAGTTCGTGATCGAGTTCAGCCCGCAGCAGGTCGATTTCTCCAATACCGGCCCCGGCGGCCAATACACCGGCGAGCGCATCTCGCTCGACTTCCAGAACGTCGAGATCAAGGACCTGCTCAAGGTCATCGCCGACTTCACCGGCCAGAACATCGTGACCAGCGACAAGGTCACCGGCACCACCTCCTTGCGCCTGAAGGAAGTGCCGTGGGACCAAGCCCTGGACATCATCCTCGCCACCAAGGGCCTGAGCCGCAAGGTCATCAGCAACAACGTGCTCTGGGTCGCGCCCAGCGACGAAATCGCCCAGGTCGAGAAACGCGATCTCGAGGCCAAGCAGGCCATCCACGACCTGGAAGAACTCGTGCCCGAGGTGATCAACCTCAACTATCTGAAGGCCGACGAGGCCCAGGCCATCCTGAACGGCCAATCGCTCGGCGCCACCGGCGGCGGCGGTTCCGTCAGTTGCGGCACCGGCGCCGCCGGGGTCGCGGCCACGACGACGGCCACCGCGACGACGGGCGGCAACGTCGGCCAGCGCATCCTGTCCAAGCGCGGCACCACCTCCTATGACCTCAGGACCAACTCCCTGTTCGTGCAAGACGTGCCGAGCAAGCTCAAGGAGATCAGGGCCATGCTGGCCCGGGTCGACGTGCCCACCAAGCAGATACTGATCGAGGGCCGGGTCGTCGTGGCCGACGACAGCTTCGGCCGCACCCTCGGCGCCAAACTGGGCCTCGCCAACGCCGGCAACATCCGCGACAACCAAACCGGCATCGCCGACACCATCAACAACGCCGCCCAGCTCGCTCAGCGCACGGGCTCGGTCACCATGATCCCGAACGTGAACCTGCCGGCCAACCCGGTCGGCGCCGGCGTCAGCACCAGCACCCTGGGCCTCAGCCTGTTCAACGCCTCCAGCAATCTCTTGATCGGCCTGGAGCTTCAGGCCATGGAGCAGGACAATCGCGGCAAGATCATCTCCAGCCCGCGCGTCATCACCCAAAACCAGCGGCCGGCCGTGATCCTACAAGGCCAACAGATACCCTATGCCACCACCAGTCAGGCCGGCACCCAGACCGCGTTCCAGAATGCCGTGCTCTGCCTGCTGGTCAACCCGCAAATCCTGAACAACGACGACATCATCCTCGATGTCGAGATCACCAAGGATGCGGCGGGCGAGACCACGGCGGCCGGTCTGCGTATCGACACCAAGCGGGTGAAGACCCAGGTCCGGGTCAAGAACGGCGAGACCGCCGTGCTCGGCGGCATCTTCGAACAAGTGCTGCGCGACGACACCAACAAGGTGCCGATGCTGGGCGACATCCCACTGTTCGGCAACCTGTTCAAGAACACCTACCGGAAGGACGAGAAAAACGAGCTGATGCTGTTCATCACGCCGCGCGTGCTGCCGGAAGGCATGGCCGGCATCTAGGCCAAACCACCCAAACACGTACGGCGCTTTTCGGCGCCGTACCGTAATTGGTGAAATCACTGCGTGAATATCCAGTTCATGACTGCGGGCTTGCCGGCCTGACGTCATTCTCCAGCACGATGCATGCCATGACGCCCAACATTTGAATTCACCAGCCTGCGCGGCTTTTGGCGCAGGTCCGGTGGAATGATAGGTTAGATTTCTATTTGGGGGATGTCCATGAATCGCGAGATGACACTCAGGCGCTCTCGAATATTGGACGAGTCATTGGTGCCCTGCTGTGATAGGCGATCAAACTCCAAAAGCTCAAAGCTCGCGTCAGCGTAGTTTTCTTCAGCACGGATTCTGTTGTCGCGCACCTGATCGCGAAAGGCGTAAAGGCGCTGGCGGGACAATTTCGTAGCAGCGCCAGTTTGGACGGCACTCTTGCAGAGAAGGTAGTACAGAACCATGTTGCCTTGGGCGCGAAGTAACTCATCCTTCTCAACGAATAGAGAGGTCATGTAATCCAAAGTCACAGAGACCGTTTTCTTGACGTCCTCTACTAACTCAGTCTTTCCTGTCCGATAGTTTCGGGCTAAAGCATCAAGATATTCCTTCTTCGTGTCTATGATCTTTCCCAACGTTCGAATATTTTCCTCAACGAGGATAAAGCGCGCGGCGACCTCTCTGTGCTGATAACGCTTATTGCCGAACGCCACGCACCTGGAGAAGAACTCGTGGCTGGCAACATCGCGTATCGCTGAGACCAACTCGCCGCCAAGGGCATTTCTCTTCTCTGCCGCATTCAATGGAACCGCTTCGTTTAGACGCGAAAACATGTCTTCGATCAGTTCCTGATCGTCGGTATCTACACCCACAACCGGCAGAACAAAAGAATCGAATTTGATTTTTATCTTCGGATAACCGCTAGCAATGTCTGAGTAGCCGAGACGGGCCAGACATAGTGAATCGTCATCCTGATATACAAAATCATCCGCCAGCGTGAACTTGCCCTCGATGAACTGCCAAATGGCTTCTAGTCTCTGTCGTCCGTCGATCACAGCATATGCGAACCCATCTTTTTTCCGTTGTTCTCTAGAGAAGGCGTGGAGATATATCTTTGGGATGTCGTAGTCGTTGAGGATCGAGTCCATCAACAGTTGCTTCTTCTCCAGAGTCCACACGCCACCCATACGTTGGTAGTCTGGGTTGAGCAGAATTTCATCCTTCTCGGAGTAAATCCTCATGATCGTACTGTGTTGCACTGGGAAGGTTTCGATGTAGCTCACAGGAGACCTCTCTTGATGTTCTCGCCGATGCTCGCAAGCTCAGGGAACATCGTAAATTTTGAAAATCCGAGCAATCGCAGTTGGTTAAGAATCGGCTCTCGATTTGGTGCTGGAATTACGTACTTGACCACATGACTTGAGTCCCCAATGTCTTCAATAGCCACGTCATCCAAGTGATGAATCGTGAAGACCCCAAGTTGGGCCTGGATTCTCGGATTGTTGCGAGTAGCAATCGTTGCGATTGGGAGAAGGCGTGTTCGCTTGGGCCCGCTGGCAAGGCTTTCCAGGGAATAGTTTTTTAGCTCCTGGTCATCGAACGAAGGAATAAAAAACTCTTCGTGGTCATCTTGAATGTTGGCTTTTTTATTCAAATCTGATGGACGGAGACACCACAGTGCTGCATCTTCTCCGGGGTGTTTGTCGTGATCCTCAACCGCAAAGTAAAGAGCCACTAGAGGACTTTCGCTCCAATCGAGGAGTCTGGTAGGCAAGCCGTAGTGCTGCATGAGGAATAGCCAGTCGAAAGAGTCCGTGGGGTCTCGATCCAAGAGCATTGCAGCACTCTGCTTGAATCGTTTAAGAAGCGTCGATTCGGAAGGCGGGTTTGTCAATCTCAGATATCCCGGGGCTAGCTTCCAGTTCTTTCGCGCATGCCCGCGAAACCAGACAGCGCCGCTGTAGTTGGCATGGTCGCGCTCAAGCGCAGCGATCAGGTCTGGTACGGATGCCACATTACTTTGAATCATCTGGGGCTCTCACAATGTCTGAAGCAATCTAACGAAGCTGTACAAAAACCCCGTCGACAGCCCCAAGCTGTCGCGGTTGTGTGATTGGGTGGTATTTCATTGGCCTCGCTTCCTCCTGTTATTTTCTGGCGCCGTGTCGGCGATCATCAGGCTCTTTGCGGCCTATGGCAACCCTCTTGGCGGGGCGTTTTCTGCGCCTACTGGTACAAGCCTCTACGGCAAAAACACCCAGGCGCCGCCTGTCCGACCCGAAATCAAGCGGTCAAGGCGTGCACAGGCCGGCCACCAGCGCCGACGGCGCTTGCTCGGCATCGGCGAAGCTCGCCCACTCCCAGGCATCGGCCTCGTCCAGCAACTTGCGCAGCAATTGGTTGTTCAGGCCGTGGCCCGATTTATAGGCGGAGAAGGCGCCGATGAGCAGGTGGCCGGAGAGATAGAGGTCGCCGATCGCGTCGAGCACTTTGTGCTTCACGAATTCGTCGGCGTAGCGCAGGCCGTCGGCATTGAGCACGCGGAACTCGTCCATGACCACGGCGTTGTCCAGCGAGCCGCCGAGCGCCAGGTTGTTGCTGCGCAGATACTCGACATCCTGCATGAAGCCGAAGGTGCGGGCGCGGCTGATCTCCTTGACGTAGGACTGATTGGCGAAATCGATGCAGATCTCCTGGCCCGATTTCTTGAACACCGGGTGATCGAAGTCGATCTTGAAGGTGAGCTTGAAGCCTTCGTGCGGGGTCAGCTCGGCCCACTTGTCGCCGTCCTCCACCCGCACCGGGCGCTTGATCCGGATGTAGCGGCGCGGGACGTTCTGTTCCTCGATGCCAGCGGATTGCACCAGATAGACGAAGGGCGCGGCGGAGCCGTCGAGGATGGGCACTTCCGGGCCATCCAGGTCGATATAGAGATTGTCGATGCCCAGGCCGGCGAGGGCGGACATCAGGTGTTCCACGGTGGCGATCTTGACCCCGTTTTTTTCCACGGCGGTACAAAGCCGGGTGTCAGTCACCAGGTGCGGATCGATACGGAAATCGACCGGCACGTCCAGGTCGGTTCGGCGAAAAAAAATACCGGCATCGGGCGGCGCGGGACGCAAGGTCAGTTGTGCCTTGCGCCCGCTATGGAGCCCGACGCCGGTTGCGCGTACAAGAGTCTTGATGCTTCGCTGCTTGATCATGCAGCCATTTTAACCTGTTGGAGCAGCGCGTAGGAGGCCCGCCCGGGGCCGAAATACCCCCATACCCTTGCCCTCGTTCGCGGCCGGGAGGCCGCTCCTACAATAAGCCCTCAGTCCGCCTGCTTGCGCAGGAAGGCCGGGATATCCAAGGTATCGATACCCTGTTCCTGGGCCGCATCCAAGGCCGCGCTGCTGCCGCGACGGCTGCGCCAGATCGCCGGCGTTTCCGAGTCGCCCTCGTACGACGACGGCATCGGCATGCCGTCGGTGCCGGTGCCTTGCAGCACGGTCATCTGCGGCTTGCTTTGCTGACGCGACACCGGGTTGCCCAGGCCGGTGGCGACCATGGTCACCCGCAGGCTGTCTTCCATGGAATCGTCGAAGGCGGTGCCGACGATCACGGTGGCCTCGTCCGCGGTGAAGCTCTGGATGGTGCTCATCACCTCGTAGTACTCGTCCAGGGTCAGGCTGTCGTTGGCGGTGATGTTGACCAACACGCCGCGGGCGCCCTTGAGGTCGACGTTCTCCAGCAAGGGGCTGTTGACCGCCTGCTCGGCCGCCGACTTGGCCCGGCCCTCGCCGGTCGCCGCCGCCGAGCCCATCATGGCCATGCCCATCTCGCTCATCACCGTGCGCACGTCGGCGAAGTCGACGTTGATCATGCCGGGGTTGGCGATGATCTCGGCAATGCCGCCGACCGCGCTGTGCAGCACGTCGTTGGCGGCCATGAAGGCCTCTTGCAGCTTCATGTTGCCACCCAGCACCAGGCGCAGCTTGTCGTTGGGGATGATGATCAACGAGTCGACATACTCGGACAGCGCCTTGAGGCCGTTGTCGGCCACGCGCATGCGCTTGCCCTCGAACACGAAGGGCTTGGTCACCACGGCGACGGTGAGGATGCCCAGCTCCTTCGCCACCTCGGCCACTACCGGCGCCGCGCCGGTGCCGGTGCCGCCGCCCATGCCGGCGGTGATGAACAGCATGTCGGCGCCGTCGATCAGCTCGGCGATGCGCTCACGGTCCTCCAGCGCGGCCTCGCGGCCGACCTCGGGCTTGGCGCCGGCGCCCAGGCCCTTGGTCACGTTGCCGCCGATCTGCAATTGCATCGGCGCCAGATTGCGCTTGAGCGCCTGGGCGTCGGTGTTGAGGGCGAGGAATTCCACCCCGGTCATGCCGCGGCTGATCATGTGGTCGACCGCGTTGCCGCCGCAGCCGCCGACGCCGATCACCTTGATCACGGCCTCTTGTGTTTGCATGTCTTCCAATTCGTACAGCATGTCTTCCTCCTTGTTACGCGCGCAAAAATAAACACTTCAAACCCGCTCCATGCCGGCAGCGGACCGATTTCAATCGATTCAAAAATTGCTCTGGAACCATGAACGCATCCTGTCCATCACGTGCTTGAACGAACCGCTCTGAATCTTGGCCGCCTGGTGCAGCTCGTATTGCTCCATGCCGGCGAGCAACAGGCCGAGGCCGGTGGCATAGGCCGGGCTGCGTACCCGTTCGGACAGGCCGCCGACGTAGTCCGGCGTACCCACGCGCACCGGCATGTGGAATACCTCTTCCGCCAGTTCCACCATGCCGCGCATCTGGCTGGAGCCGCCGGTGAGAACCAATCCCGACGAGACCTGCTCCTCGAAACCGCTGCGGCGCAGCTCGGCCTGCACCAGGCTGTACAGTTCCTCGACCCTGGGCTCGATCACTTCCGACAACATCTGCTTCGACAACATGCGCGGGCCGCGCTCGCCGATGCCGGGCACCTCGATCATTTCGCGGGCATCGGCCAGTTGCCGTAGCGCGATGCCGTGCTGAATCTTCAGGTCTTCCGCCTCGCGCGTCGGCGTGCGCAAGGTCATCGCGATATCGTTGGTGATCTGGTCTCCAGCGACCGGGATCACCGCCGTATGCTGGATCGCGCCACGGGTGAACACCGCGATGTCGGTGGTGCCGCCGCCGATGTCGACCAGGCAGACGCCAAGGTCCTTCTCGTCGTCGTTGAGCACGGCCAGGCTGGAGGCCAGCGGTTGCAGCACCAGGTCGTGCACCTCCAGGCCGCAGCGACGCACGCACTTGACGATGTTCTGCGCGGCGGATACGGCGCCGGTGACGATGTGCACCTTCACCTCCAGGCGCACGCCGCTCATGCCCAATGGCTCGCGCACGCCCTCCTGGCCGTCGATGATGTATTCCTGCGGCAGCACGTGCAGGATCTGCTGGTCGGTCGAGATATTCACCGCGCGCGCGGTCTCGATCACCCGTTCCATGTCCAGATGGGTTACCTCCCGGTCGCGAATCGGCACCATGCCGTGCGAATTGATCGAGCGGATATGGCTGCCGGCAATGCCGGTGTAGACCTGATTGATCTTGCAGTTCGACATCAGCTCGGCATCTTCCAGCGCGCGCTGGATCGCGCTCACCGTGCCCTCGATGTTGACCACCACGCCCTTCTTCAGCCCGCGCGACTGCGCGGAGCCCATGCCGACGATGTTGATGCCGCCCTCGGGCAAGACCTCGGCCACCATCGCGACGATCTTCGAGGTGCCGATATCCAAACCCACGATCAGGTCTCTGTTCTCTCTTGTCTTGCTCATAGCCATCGCTCCGCTGTCGGCGTCGCCGCCACCCTCATTTGCCCATTCATGTCTTGACCTCCGCCGCGCCCGATTGCCTGATCGCCAAACCATTCGGGTAGCGCAAGTCGATATAAGCCACCTTGCCGGCGCGGGCCTGCACCAGGGCATAGGTCGCGACGAAGCGGCGCATCCGCTCGCCCAGCCGCTCGCGCCCCAGTTCCAGCACCAGGCCGTTGTGCAATTGCAGGCGCCAGGCATGGCGCGCGCTGACCTGCACGCTGTCGATCTTCAAGCCCATGGGCGCCAAGGTCCGAACGAACTCGCCGTAGCGATGCGCCACCTCCAAGGCCATCGCATCCGGCGCGTAGATGCGCGGCAGGCCGGCATGCGGCCGCACCGGGAATATCTCGCCCTGGGTGTCGAGCATGGCCTGGGCATTCCACGCCGCCGCCGGCACATGCTCGGTCAGCTCGACCACCAGCCGGTCCGGCCAGACCTTGCGCACCAAGGCGCTCTTCACCCACGGCAGGACCTCGTAGGCCTGGCGCACCCGTTCCAGGTTTACGCTGACGAAACCGCCTTGCAGGCCTTGCAGCGCGGCCTTGGCCGCTTGCCGCGTCTCCATGTGCTTCGCGCCGACGATGTCGATGCGCTTGATCGGCAGCATGTCGTCGGCGAAATGCCGTGCCGTCACCAACAGCGCATAGCTCAACGCCACCAGCACCAGCCAGTGGCTGACTCGGCCGAGGAGCTCGGGGTTATTCCACACGCGCCAACTCCAGGATGCGCAGGCACAATTCGTCGAAGCCGATGCCGGCCGCGCGCGCGGCCATGGGCACCAGGCTGTGGTCGGTCATGCCGGGCGAGGTGTTGATCTCCAGCAGATAGGGCGTGCCATCGGCATCGAGCAGGACATCGACCCGGCCCCAGCCGCGGCAGCCGAGCACGGCGAAGGCCTGGCGGGCCAAGTCCTGCATCGCTTGTTCCTGCTCGGCCGGCAGACCGCAGGGGCAGAGATATTGCGTGTCGTCGCGGAAGTACTTGGCCTCGTAGTCATAGAACTCGGTGGCCGGCACGATCTTCACCACCGGCAAGGCGGTATCGCCCAGGATGGCGCAGGTGAATTCGCCGCCGCTCATGAAGCGCTCGGCCAGCACCAGCGGGTCGTGCTTGGCCGCCGACTCGTAGGCCGCGCGCAGGCCGCCCGCCTGTTTCACCTTGCTAATGCCGACACTGGAGCCCTCGTTGGCCGGCTTCACGAACAGCGGCAGGCCGAGTTGTTTTTCCACCGCGGCGAAATCGCTGCCCGCCGTGAGCAGGGCATAGTCGGGCACCGGCAGGCCGGCCGCCTGCCAGACCAGCTTGCTGCGCCACTTGTCCATGCCCAGGGCGCTGGCCTGGATACCGCTGCCGGTATAGGGGATGCCCATCAGGGCGAGCGCGCCCTGCATGCTTCCATCCTCGCCGCCACGGCCGTGCAGATTGATCATGACCCGCTCGAAACCGGCGCGCTCCAAGTCTGCAAGCGAATGTTCGGCCGGATCGAAGCCGTGGGCATCGACGCCTTGGCGCTTGAGCGCGGCCAACACCGCGCCGCCGCTCATCAACGACACCTCGCGCTCGGCCGACTTGCCGCCGAGCAGAACACCCACTTTGCCGAATTTACTTGTCACCGATAATCCTCACTTCCCGTTCCAAGGCCACGCCGGTCTTGTCCAGCACGGCCTGCTGCACTGTTTCGATCAGCGACTCGATGTCGCTCGCGCTCGCCCCGCCCAGGTTGACGATGAAATTGGCGTGTTTCTCCGAGACCTGCGCCTGTCCGATCCAAAACCCTTTCAAGCCGCAACCCTCGATCAGGCGCGCGGCGAAATCGCCGGGCGGATTGCGGAACACCGAGCCGGCATTGGGTAAAGCCAGGGGCTGGCTCGCCACGCGTTTCGCCAACAGGCGCTTGATCTCCTCGCGCGCCGCCGCGCCGTCGCCCTTCGGCAGCCGCAGCCAGGCAGATAAAAACCACTCCTCTCGTTCGGGCTTGGCCGCGACGTGGCGGTAAGCGATATCGAACTCCTTCGGCGCCCGCGCATGCACCTCGCCATGACGGTCGATGGTCTGCACCAAGCTCACGAACTCCCAGGTCTCGCGGCCATAACAACCGGCATTCATGGCCAAGGCGCCGCCCAGGGTGCCCGGGATGCCGGCCAGGAATTCGGCACCGACCAGGTCGTGGTTGGCCGCGAAGCGCGCCACCTTCGGGCTGGCCACGCCGGCCTGGGCGTAGACCACGCCATGCGTGTCCGCATCCTGCTCGGCGCAACCGTTGCGCGAATCGCAGGCCTCGAAATGAATGTCGCCGAGCGCCGCATGCAGATGGACCACCGTGCCGCGCAGGCCGCCGTCGCGCACCAGGAGATTGCTGCCGAGGCCGATGAAATAAACCGGCTCGCCAGGCGGCAGGCCTTGCAGGAACAGGCTCAAGTCTTCGATGTCGACCGGCGTATAGAAACGCTCGACCACGCCGCCGGCGCGCCAACTGACGTGACGGGCCATGGACACCTCTTCCAGCAGCTCGCCGCGCAGATGCATCAGACGTTTCAGCGCCGCCATCATCGGCCCACCCCCATCGCCGCCAATTTGGCCGGCACCTGGCCGATCGAGCCGGCGCCCATGGTCAGCACCACGTCGCCGTCCTGCACGAAATCGGCCACTGCCTGCGGCAATTCGTTGACGTCGGCGACGAACACCGGCTCCACCCGGCCGGCCACGCGCACCGCGCGGGCCAGGCTGCGGCCGTCGGCGGCGACGATGGGCGTCTCGCTCGCGGCATAGACCTCGGTCAGCAGCACGGCATCGACCTGCGACAATACGCGGACGAAATCCTCGAACAGGTCACGGGTGCGGGTATAGCGATGCGGCTGGAAGGCCAAGACCAAGCGGCGGCCTGGGAAGGCGCCGCGCGCGGCCTCCAGCGTGGCCGCCATCTCGACCGGGTGGTGACCGTAGTCGTCGACCAAGGTAAAACTGCGGCCGTCGGCCAGCTTGATCTCGCCGTAGCGCTGGAAGCGGCGGCCGACGCCGGAGAATCCGGCCAAGGCCTTTTGCACCAGGGCATCCGGCAAGTTGAGTTCCCAGGCCACGGCGATGGCGGCCAAGGCATTGAGCACGTTGTGCCGGCCGGGGGTGTTGAGCGTGATCGCTATCGGCGAGCGCTCGCCGTTGCGCAAGGCGGTAAACGACATCCGGCCCGCTTCCGCCTTGATGTCCACGGCCTGGATCGAGCAGTCGTCGCCGGTGCCGTAGGTCATCACCGGCTTGGTGATGCGCGGCAACAGCTCGCGCACCACCGGGTCGTCCGCGCACAACACCGCCATGCCCCAGAACGGCAGGCGGTGCAGGAAATCGACGAAGGCATCCTTCAGCCGTTCGAAATCGTGGCCGTAGGTCTCCATGTGATCGGCATCGATGTTGGTCACGATGGCGATCACCGGATTGAGCAGCAGGAAGGAGGCATCCGACTCGTCGGCCTCGGCCACCAGGTATTCGCCCTGGCCCAGCTTGGCATTGGCCCCGGCCGCCAGCAGCTTGCCGCCGATGACGAAGGTCGGGTCGAGACCGGCCTCGGTCAACACGCTGGCGATCAGGCTGGTGGTGGTGGTCTTGCCATGCGTGCCGGCCACCGCGATGCCCTGCTTGAAGCGCATCAACTCGGCCAACATCATCGCCCGCGCCACCACCGGCACATGCGCCGCGCGCGCGGCCTGTACCTCGGGGTTGTCCGCTTTCACCGCGCTGGAGGTGACCAGGACGTTGGCCCCTTGCACGTTCGCCGCGTCGTGGCCGCGATAGACCTTGGCCCCCATCTCGGCCAAGCGCCGGGTTACCGCGCTGTCGCCCAGATCGCTGCCGGTCACGGTGTAGCCAAGGTTGAGCAACACCTCGGCGATGCCGCTCATGCCGGCGCCGCCGATGCCGACAAAGTGAACGTGACGAACTTTATGCTTCATCGCGCCACCCCGATTCGATATGCATCAGCCCGTACCCGGCGGCAGCCGCCACTCGCGGCCGGTCGCATCCCCAAAGGGGCCCCTGCTCCCTGCTCGAAGCGGCTCGGCCTTTACCTACAAAATGCACGTGACGGACCTTGTGCTTCATGGCGTTGCTCCACAACGAGCGAACTCGTAGGGTGCGCTGTGCGCACCAAGAGAAAGGTGCGCACAGCGCACCCTACGGCCGGCGGCTTGCCGCCTCATCGCGCCAGCTCCTTGCAGACATCGGCCACGCGCTCGGCGGCGTCGGGTTTGCCTAGGGCGCGCGCCTTGGCCGCCATCGCGATCAAGGCCTCGCGCGTGAGCGCTTGCAGCCATTGCGCCAAGCCTTCCGGCGTCAATTCCTTCTGCGGCAACAACCAGGCCGCGCCGCGCTCGGACAAGAAGCGGGCATTGGCGGTCTGGTGATCGTCCACCGCGAACGGGAAGGGCACGAAGGCGGCCGGCACGCCGGCGGCGGCGACCTCGGCCACGGTCAAGGCGCCGGCCCGGCAGATCACCACGTCGGCCCAGGCATAGGCCGCCGCCATGTCGTCGATGAAGGCGAGGCAATCGGCCGCGACGCCGGCCGCCGCATAGTTGGCCTGCAATTGTTCGATGTGCTTGGCGCCGGCCTGATGCCGAATCAGCGGCCGCTTATCTTCGGGTAACAAGGCCATGGCCTTGGGCACCGCATCGTTCAGCGCGGCGGCCCCCAGGCTGCCGCCGACCACCAGCAAGCGCAGCGGGCCTTGATGTTCGGCATAGCGCTGCGCCGGCTCCGGCAGGGCGGCGATCTCCGGGCGCACCGGGTTACCGACCCACGTTTCGCGTGAGGCGCGAGGGGTGAGGGGTGAGGCGAGAGGCAGGCCGAGCAGCACGCGGTCGGCCACATGCGCCAGCACGCGATTGCTCATGCCGGCGACGGAATTCTGTTCGTGGATGGCCAGCGGCTTGTTCAGCAACGCCGCCATCATGCCGCCGGGGAAGGCGACATAGCCGCCGAAACCCAGCACCACATCCGGCCGCACCCGGAAGATCGCGCGTGCGGCCTGCCAGAAGGCCCTCAGGATTTGCAGCGGCAGCAGCACCAAGCGTAGCGGCCCCTTGCCGCGCACGCCGGCGAAGCCGAGCCACTCGACCGCGAAGCCGCGCGCCGGCACCAGCCGGGCCTCCATGCCGGCGCGCGTGCCGAGCCAGACCACATGCCAGCCCTCGCCGCGCAGACGCTCGGCCACGGCCAGGGCCGGCATGATGTGGCCGCCGGTGCCGCCGGCCATGATCAGGGCGGTGCGCGCGCTCATAAGGCCTTTTTCCCTCTCATGAGCTGCCTGTTTTCAAAATCGATGCGAATCAATATGGCCAGCGCCACGCAGTTGGCGACGATGCCGGAACCGCCATAGCTCATCAGCGGCAGGGTCAGGCCCTTGGTCGGCAGCAGGCCCATGTTCACCCCCATGTTGATGAAGCCCTGCACGCCGAGCCAGACCCCCATGCCCTGCGCGACCAGGGCCGCATAATTGCGGCCCATCAAGGCCGCTTGCCAGCCGATGGAGAAGGCGCGCCAGGTCACCCAGGCGAACAGGCCGACCACCGCCATCACGCCGATGAAACCCAGTTCCTCGGCGATCACCGCCAGCAAGAAATCGGTGTAGGCCTCGGGCAGGTAGAACAGCTTCTCGACGCTGTCGCCCAGCCCGACGCCGGTCAATTCGCCACGGCCGAAGGCGATCAAGGAGTGCGACAACTGGTAGCCCTTGCCCAGCGGGTCGGCCCACGGGTCCATGAAGCCGATCACGCGTTGCAGGCGGTAGGGCGACAGCCAGATCATCAGCACGAAGCCGACGCCCAGCATCAAGATCAAGCCGGCGAACAGCCGCCAGTTCAGGCCGCCCAGGAACAGGATCGCCAAGGCCGTGGCGACGATGACGACGAAGGCGCCGAAGTCCGGCTCCATCAGCAGCAGGCCGCCGACGCCGAGCATCACGAAAAACATCGGCAGGAAGCCCTTCTTCAGGTCGTCCATCAGCGCTGCCTTGCGCACCGTGTAATCGGCCGCATAGAGCACGGCGAACAGCTTCACCAGTTCCGACGGCTGGAAGTTGCCCAAGGGGCCGAGTGGAATCCAGCGCCGCGAACCGTTCACCTCCTTGCCGATGAAGGGGATCAACACCGCGACCAGGCAAGCAGCGCCGACGATGAACAGCCATGGCGCCGCTTTCTGCCACAACTCGGTCGGCACCTGGAACGCGGCATAGGCCGCCGCCAGGGCCACCACCAGATACATGGCATGACGAATCAGATAGAACTCGCCTTGCCGATGGATGCTCTTGGCCTCGGCCACGGTGATCGAGGCGGAATACACCATCACCAGCCCCAGCGCGAGCAAGGCGAAGATCGACCAGAGCAGGCTCCAATCGTAGGGCGACAGCAGGGTGCGCTTGGTCTGGGCGGCGGCCTTATAGAACATGCGCGCCCTCCCGCTCGGCCTTCAAGGCCTGCACCGACAGGACGAAAACCTCGGCCCGATGCACATAATTGCGGAACATGTCCCAACTGGCGCAAGCCGGCGACAACAGCACGGCATCGCCGGCATGCGCCATGCCGAAGCCCTGCCGTACCGCGTCCTCCAGACTCTCGGCGCGGGATACCGGCGCCGCATCGCCGATGGCCGCCGCGATCAGCGGGCCGTCGCGGCCGATCTGCACCACGCCGCGTGCGTTCTTCACCGCTGCTTTCAGCGGCGCGAAGTCCTGGCCCTTGCCGTCGCCGCCGGCGATCAGCACCACCGGGCAGGTCATGCCCTTGAGCGCGGCCACCGTGGCGCCGACATTGGTGCCCTTGGAGTCGTCGTAGAAGCTCACGCCCTGCACCGTCGCGACCCGCTCCACCCGGTGCGGCAGGCCCTTGAAGGTCTTCAACGCGGGCAGCAAGGCATCGTATGGCAAGCCGATGGCGCGGCACAGGGCCAGGGCCGCCAAGGCATTGGCCGCGTTGTGCAGGCCGGCGATAGGCAGCGCGCCGACCGCGAGCAGCGCCCGCTCGCCCTCGGCCAGCCAATAACCGTCTTCGCGCCGGAGCAAACCCCACTGGCCCGATGCCGGGGCGTCGAGGCCGAAGCTGTATACCGTGCGGCCCGGCTCGCGCATGGCCGTGACCCGCGCATCGTCGCGGTTCAAAATCTGCACGCCATGGCCGTGAAAGATGCGCGCCTTAGCCGCCGCGTAGTCGGCCATACCGGCATAGCGATCCATGTGGTCTTCGGACAGATTGAGCACCGTCGCGGCATCGGGTGCGAGGCTCGCCGTGGTCTCCAACTGGAAGCTGGACAGTTCAAGCACATAGACATCGGGCGCAGTGGCTGCTTGTTGGCTCAAGGCATCGAGCACCGGCAGGCCGATATTGCCGGCGACCACGGTCTTGAGCCCGGCCGCCTGGCATAGGTGGCCGACCAGGCTGGTTACCGTGCTCTTGCCGTTGCTGCCGGTGATAGCAATGATGCGTGAGGCGTGAGGTGTAAGGCGTGAGGCGTCAAGGGCACGTGCAAAGAGTTCGACATCGCCGACCACATCCTTGCCTGCCTTGAGCGCCACCTGTATCTCCAGTGTCGCCAACGCCACGCCGGGACTGAGCACGACGAGATCGGCCCAATCGAAATCGGTCTGCTTGAAGCCGCCCAGCGTGATCGCCACGGCGGGATGCCGTTCGCGCAAACGCTCGGCATGCGGCGGCGTCGCGCGGCTGTCGGTCGCACGCACCTCGGCGCCCTGGCCGAGCAGCCAGCGCACGCAGGACAGGCCGGTGTCGCCGAGTCCGACGACCAGGGCCTTGCGGCCGGCGAGTGGCGAGTGGCGAATGGCGAATGGCATGCTCATCTCAATTTCAGCGTCGACAGTCCAATGAGAACCAACATCCACGAGATGATCCAAAAGCGGACCACAACTTGATTTTCTTTCCAGCCCTTCAATTCGTAGTGGTGGTGCAACGGCGCCATCAGGAAGATGCGTTTGCAGCGCAACTTGTAGGAGCCGACCTGCAACATCACCGACACGGTCTCGATCACGAACACGCCGCCCATGATGAACAGTACGATCTCCTGGCGCACGATCACCGCGACCACGCCGAGCGCGGCGCCCAGGGCCAAGGCACCGACATCGCCCATGAACACCTCGGCCGGGTAGGCGTTGAACCAGAGGAAGGCCAGGCCGGCGCCGACCAGGGCGCTGCAAAACACCACCAGCTCGCCGGCACCGGGGATGTGCGGCAGGCCGAGATACTTGGCGAACACCGCATGGCCGGCGACATAGGCGAATACCGCCAAGGCGCCCGCCACCATCACGGTCGGCATGATGGCCAGACCGTCGGCGCCGTCGGTCAGGTTGACCGCATTGCTGGTACCGACGATGACGAAGTAGGCGAGCAACACGAAGCCGGTCACGCCGAGCGGCATGACGATGTCCTTGAAGAAGGGCACGATCAGCTCGGTCTGCGCCGGCAGGTGGGCGGAATAGGCCAGCCAAGCGGCGACGAAGGCGGCGATGACCGACTGCCAGAAATATTTCCAGCGCGCCGGCAGCCCCTTGGGATTGCGGTGCACCACCTTGCGCCAATCGTCGACCCAGCCGATGGCGCCGAAGCCGACCAAGGTCACCAGGGCGATCCAGACATATTGGTTACGCAGGTCCGCCCACAGCAAGGTGGTGATCGCGACCGAGGTCAGGATCAAGGCGCCGCCCATGGTCGGGGTGCCGGCCTTGACCAGGTGGGTCTGCGGGCCGTCGTCGCGCACCGCCTGGCCGATCTTGTACTGGGTCAGCTTGCGGATCATGGCCGGCCCGACGATGAAGGCGATCACCAGCGCGGTCAGCACCGCCAGCACCGCCCGCAGCGTGATGTAGTTGAACACGTTGAAGGCCCGGATGTCGTGGCCGAGCCATTGCGCGAGCATCAAGAGCATTGATGCGCCTCCGTAAACGATTTCACCACACGCTCCATCTGCATGAAGCGCGAACCTTTCACCAAAACCGCGACCCCGGGCGCCAGCTCATTCTCGATTTCAGCGAGCAACTCTTCGATCCGCTCGAAGTGCATGGCGCGTTGGCCGTTATTGGCGGCACCGAAGCCCTGCACGGCATTGATCGACAACTCGCCCAGACAGAACAGGCGCTCGATGCCGGCCGCCTTGGCCTGCTCGCCGATCTCGCGGTGCAACTCGGCGGCGCCCGGCCCCAGCTCGCCCATGTCGCCCAGCACCAGGATGCGTTTTCCCGGCTGCGCGGCCAGCACCTGGATCGCGGCCGCGACCGAATCCGGGTTGGCGTTGTAGGTGTCGTCGATAAGGTGGGCGCCGAGCAGGCATTCCTTGCGTTGCAGCCGGCCCTTGACCCCGGCGTAAGCGCCCAAACCCTTGGCCACCGCCTCGAGCGAGGCGCCCAAGGCCAGAGCGGCGGCGGTGGCGGCGGCGGCGTTGCGCACGTTGTGCAGGCCGGGCGCGTGCAGTTCGCAACGCACCGTTCCGGCCGGGGTGTGCACGGTCAGCTCGGCGCCGTAGGCCAGCGGCCGATGCTCGACTCGCACATCGGCACCCTCGCCTAGGCCGAAGCCGACGACGCGCCGGCCAATGTTCATCTCGCGCCAAAGCCCGGCATGAGGGTCGTCGGCATTGATCAGCGCAACGCCGTCGGCCGCGAGGCCGAAGAATATCTCGCCCTTGGCCCGCGCCACCGCCTCGACGGTTTGCAGGCCTTCTAAATGCGCGCGCTGGGCGTTGTTGACCAGGGCGGCATCGGGCCGCGCCAGACCGGACAGATAGTCCAACTCGCCCGGATGATTCATGCCCATTTCGATCACGGCATAGCGATGCGAAGCATTCAGCCGTAGCAGCATCAGCGGCATGCCGATATCGTTGTTGAGATTGCCCTCGGTCGCCAACACCGCCGCGTCGCCGGCTTCCGCGCGCAGGATCGCCGCGGTCATCTCCTTTACCGTGGTCTTGCCGTTGCTGCCGGTGATCGCGACCACGCGGGCCGGCTGCCGGCCGCGATGCCAGGCCGCCAATTGGCCCAAGGCCAAACGGGTGTCCGGCACGACGATGGCCGGCGCCAGATTCAAGTTCGATGTCTCGTCGACCATCACCGCCGCCGCGCCCGCCGCCAGCGCCTTGGCGGCGAAGGCATGGCCGTCGAAGCGTTCGCCGCGCAGCGCGACGAACAAGGCCCCCTTGGGCAGATTGCGCGAGTCGGTCGACACCGCGTCGAATGCGACATCGGCGCCCGCCGCGCGGGCCGACAAGGCTTGGGCCACTTCATGCAGACGCATGTGCCGCCCTCCATTGCGCGAGGCCGCGCTCGGCCTCTTCGGCATCGGAGAAGTGCCGACGTTGGCCGGCGATCTCCTGGTAGTCCTCGTGGCCCTTGCCGGCGAGCAGCACGACATCGTTGGCGCCGGCCTCGGCGATGGCGCGGGCGATGGCCTCATGCCGGTCGACGATGGCGATCTGGCCGGGCGGCATGCCGGCCAGGATGTCGGCGATGATCGCGGCGGGGTCTTCGTTGCGCGGGTTGTCGCTGGTGACGATCGCCACGTCGGCGATGGCATCGGCGATCTGGCCCATCTGCGGGCGCTTGCCTTTGTCGCGCCCGCCGCCGCAGCCGAACACGCAGACCAGGCGGCCGTCCTTGGCCAGGGGCCGTAGCGTGTTCAGCACCTTGTGCAAGGCATCCGGCGTATGGGCGAAATCGACGATCACGGTCGGCCCGGCCGCATCGCCGCCCACCCGCTGCAAACGCCCCGGCACCGGGCCGACGCGCGCCAGCACCGCCAGCGCGTCGGCCAGCGCGACGCCGCTGGCGAGCAACACCGACAGGCAGGCGAGCAGGTTGTAGGCATTGAATTCGCCGAGCAGCGCGGTCTGCAAACAACCTTCGCCCCAGGGCGTCACCACGTCCAGGCGCATGCCGGTGCGGTCCGACTCGAAGCGCTTGGCATGCACCTCGCCGCTGTTCAGGCCGTAGCCGAGCACCTCGCTACTGCCTCCTTTCAAGTCGGCATACAAGCGTTGACCTAGCTCGTCCTCGACGTTGAGCACGGCCCACTTCAGGTTTGGCCAGTCGAACAGCTTGGCCTTGGCATGGGCATAGGCCGCCATGTCGCCGTGATAGTCGAGATGATCGCGCGACAGATTGGTCAGCAGCGCGACATCGAAGCCGACCTCGGCCACGCGGCCTTGGTCGAGCGCATGCGAGGACACTTCCATCGCCACGCTGGCGATACCCTCGTCGCGAAAATCGGCGAACAGCCCCTGCAAGGTCACGGCATCGGGCGTGGTGTGGCCGGTCGCATGCAGCGCACCGGGCAGGCCGTTGCCCAAGGTACCGACAATCGCGGTCGGCCGGCCCAGCAGATCGAAGGCCTCGGCCAGCCAGTGGCTACACGAGGTCTTGCCATTGGTGCCGGTCACGCCGACCACCCACATCGCGTCGGACGGCCGGCCGTACCAGGTCGCGGCCAGCTCGGCCGAACGCGCCTTGAGTTCGGGCAAGGGCCGATTGAACACGTCGACGCCCGCCGGCCAGGCGTAGCCTTGCGGCTCCCAGACCACGGCCACGGCACCGGCCGCGACGGCGGCGGCGATGTGCGCACGACCGTCGTGCGCGCCACCGGGGAAGGCAAGGAAGCCATCGCCGCCGCGCACTTGGCGGCTGTCGGCCACCAGGCGCCGGATCGGCGGCCGCCGGGCGCGCATGAGCTGAATCAACTCGGCCATGTCGGTCATACGCCCTCCGCCACGACCTTGCTGCCGACGCCCGGGCCGGTCGCATCATCCATCGGGGCGTCGGGCGGCACCGCCATCAAGCGCAAGGCGCCCGCCATCACGCGGCTGAAGACCGGGCCGGCCACTTGGCCGCCGTAGTAGCTGCCGCCGCTGGGCTCGTCCACCATCACGGCGATGACCAGGCGCGGGTTCGATGCCGGCGCCATGCCGACGAACGACGCGATGTATTTGTTCGGCGCATAAGCGCCGTTGACCAACTTGTGCGCGGTGCCGGTCTTGCCGGCCACGCGATAGCCGACCACGCGCGCGAGCGTTGCCGTGCCGCCGTCCTGGGTGACCATCTCGAGCATGGCGCGCAAGTCGCGCGCGCTCCGTTCGGACACGATGCGCTGACCGACCGCCGCCTCGCGCCGCTTGACCATGGACAGCGGCGGCATCAGGCCGTCGTTGGCGAAGATCGTGTAGGCATGCGCCAATTGCAGCAGGCTGACCGAGATGCCGTGGCCGAAGGCCATGGTCGCCTTCTCGATCGGCAGCCAGGTGTCGTACGGCCGCAGCCGGCCCGCCGCCTCGCCCGGCAGGCCGGAGGCGGGTACCGCGCCGAAGCCGGCACGGTTGAGCACGCGCCAGTAGTCTTCCGAATGCATGCCCAACGCGATCTTGGCGACCGCGACGTTGCTCGACACCTGGATGGCCTCGGCCACGCTGAGATTGCCCTTGGGATGGGTGTCGGTGATCTTCTTCTCGCCCACCATCAGATAACCGCTGCCGGTATCGAGCCGGGTTTCGGGCTTGACCGCGCCGACCTCCAGCGCGGACAACACGAGGAACGGCTTCATGGTCGAGCCCGGCTCGAACACGTCGGTCACCGCGCGATTGCGCATGCGCTCGTTGGTCATCGTGGCCCGGTTGTTCGGGTTGTAGCTCGGCCAGTTGGCCAGGGCGAGGACCTCGCCGGTCTTGGCATCGAGCACGACGGCCGCGCCGGCCCTTGCCTTGTGCTGCAACGCCGCCGCCGCCAGTTCGCGATAGGCGAGATATTGGATTTGCAGGTTAATCGACAGCGCGATGTCCTGGCCGGGGCGCGGCAGCTTGAGCGATTCCAGCACCTCGACCACATTGCCCCGGCGGTCCTTGGCCACGCGCTTGACCCCGGGCTCGCCGGCCAACCACTTCTGGTAAGCGAGTTCGATGCCTTCGATGCCCTTGTCCTCGACCGAGGTCTGGCCCAGCACGTGCGCCACCACCTCGCCCGAGGGGTAGTAGCGGCGGTATTCCGGCTTGGAATAGACCCCCTTGATGTTGAGCGCCAGGGCGGCATTGGCGACATCGGGCGGCAACAGGCGGCGCAGATAGACGAAGCCCTTGCTGTCGTCCTTGAATATCTTTTTCAGCGCGGCCATATCCAAATCGAGCAGCGCGGCCAGCGAGGCGATCTGCTCCGGCGTCGCCTCGGCCTCGCGCGCGTTGAGCCAGAGCGACTCGACCGGGGTGCTGATCGCCAGCGGCTCGCCGCGCCTATCGGTCACCATGCCGCGATAGGCCGGCACGGTCATCAAGCGGTTGATGCGCGCCTCGCCCTTTTCTTTCAGGAATTCATCCTGCCAGCCTTGCAGATACATGGCGCGCGCACCCAGCGCCGCATAGCCGGCGAACAACAGGCCCAGCATCAAGCGCATGCGCCAACGCTGGAGGTCCAGCCGCAGCAAGGGGTTGGCCCGCCGGCTCACTGGCCGCTCTCCTTGGCATTGGTGCCCGACAGCAAGTTCAGCATGCGTATCTGCTTGGGCTCGGGCACCGCCATCTGCAAATGCTGGCGCGCCACCTGTTCGATATGGGTGTGCATGGCCCAAGTGCTCTGCTCGAGCTGCAAGCGGCCCCATTCGATATCGAGGTTGCGCGCCCGGTCCTGTTCGGCCTGGAGGCCGATAAAGGCGCGGCGCGCATGGTGGCGCGCGGTGACCACGGACAGGGCGCAGAGCACCAGCACGACGGCCAGCAGCAGGTTCGTCCTCAGCACGCCGCCCCCCTGCGCTCGGCCACGCGCAGCACCGCGCTGCGCGCCCTGGGATTGCGCGCGATTTCGGCGGCGGAGGCATGGACGGCGCGGCCGACCAGGCGCAAGCGCCCGAGCTTGATCTGGCTCGCGAGCATGGGGATTTCTGGGGGTGGTTCTTCGCCCTTGGCCTCGGCCCGCAGGAAGCGCTTGACCATCCGGTCCTCCAGGGAGTGGAAGCTGATCACCGCGAGGCGCCCGCCCGCGCGCAAGACATCGACGCCTTGTGGCAGGGTCTGCGCCAATTCTTCCAACTCGCGGTTAACGTGAATCCGGACAGCCTGAAAGGTACGCGTCGCCGGATCCTGCCCACGCTCGCGCGTGCGCACCGCCGACGCCGCGATCCGCGCCAATTGAGATGTGCGCTCGATGGGCGCTTCCGCGCGCGCAGCAACAATCGCCCGCGCAATCGACTTAGCAAACCGCTCTTCGCCATATTCCCGGATGACATGCGCGATCTCCTCCTCTGCCGCCGTGTTCAGCCATTGCGCGGCGGTTTCGCCCTGGGTCGTGTCCATGCGCATGTCGAGCGGCGCGTCGAAACGGAAGCTGAAGCCCCGTTCCGGCTCGTCGATCTGCGGGCTGGACACGCCGATATCGAGCAACACCCCGTCCACCTCGGTCAGTCCCGCTTCGGCCAGCGTCGCCTTGAGCCGGCTGAATGGGGCATGAATGATCGAGAAGCGCGCATCCTGAATCCGTTTGCCTTCGGCCACCGCCAGCGGATCGCGATCCAACGCCAGCAAGCGGCCTTGCGGACCCAGCCGCGCCAGGAGCGCGCGGCTGTGGCCGCCGCGACCGAAGGTGGCATCGACATAAATGCCCTCCGATCGAATATTCAATGCCTCCAGCGTCTCTTCCAGCAGTACCGGGACATGGGCCGCCTGCCCATCGGTCACAAAGAGAACCCTTTTAGCTCTTCGGGCAGCTCGCCGTTGTTCAGCGCCGCACCGAGCAGATCCGGCAATTGGCCCGCCTGTTCGAACTGCGCCTGCCAGGCGGAGTCGCTCCATATCTCGAACTTGTTGCCTTGGCCGACCAGCATGGCCTCTTTCTCCAGGCCCGCGTGCTTGCGCAGCATCGGCGGCAGCAGGATGCGGCCGGCGCTATCGAGTTCGACGTCCGACGCGGAACCGACCAGGATGCGCTGCAAAGTGCGGCTGACGGGATTGAAGCTGGAAAGAGCGGTGAGCTTGCGCTCGATGGGCTCCCACTCGGGAAAGGGGTAGAGCAACAGGCAACCGCCAGGGTCGGCCGTGACCACCAGGCGGCCGGCGCAACGCTCCACCAGCTGCTCGCGGTACTTTGCCGGAATGGCCAGACGGCCTTTGCCGTCCACAGCCAATGCACTCAAGCCCCTAAACATGGTCCCTTTGGGAGGCCCGGCGTTTCCACCAACCCCCACTTTTCCCCACTTTTTGACAGTGGCCCCCACTTTAGTGGCTGGTAGCGCCCGATGTCAAGGCGGGAATGGGATTTTTTTCAATGAAGACAATAACTTACGAAAAAATTGCAACGCAAAAAATTAGGGAAAATAAAGAAGGGCGTACACCCGGAACTTAAAGTGAATTGTTAAGAGAGGAGGAGGGAGAGGTGGGAGTCGGCCGATAAGCCGGGTTCTGTCTGAAGTCTTGCGACTCGAGGCAATCATTCATCTGGGGCGACGATCGCTCGCCGCCTCGCGCAGCCTACCCGCAGGCTCAGCGGGCCGCTTCGATGCCTGCCTATTTGGCCTTGCTCCGGGTGGGGTTTAGCATGCCGTCCTTGTTGCCAAGAACGCGGTGAGCTCTTACCTCGCCATTTCAACCTTGCCTGTGCCTTGCGGCCATCGGCGGTATGTTTTCTGTTCCACTTTCCGTCGTCTCGCGACGCCCAGGCGTTACCTGGCACCCTGCCCTATGGAGCCCGGACTTTCCTCTGCCTGCGCTTCGCAGCGCACTCAGCGATTGCCTGGCCGACTCCCGCGACCAGTATACGGGCCGGTCAGACCAGTTGCCAGGAAATCACTTCCCCGGCGCGCAAAGGCACCAGCATGTCGCCGGCGAAGGCGAGGTTATCCGGCGCCTGCCACGCGTGTTTACGCAGGGTGATTCGCTCGCTATTGCGCGGCAGGCCGTAGAAGTCGGGGCCATGGAAGCTGGCGAAGGCCTCCAGCTTGTCCAGCACGCCGGCCGCTTCGAAGGCCTCGGCATAGAGCTCGATGCCGGCATGCGCGGTGTAGATGCCGGCGCAGCCGCAGGCGCATTCCTTGGCGCCCCTGGCATGCGGCGCACTGTCGGTGCCGAGAAAGAACTTCGGGCTGCCGGAGACCGCCGCCTCGATCAAGGCCTGGCGGTGGCTCTCGCGCTTGAGCACCGGCAGGCAGTAGTAATGCGGCCGGATGCCGCCCTTGAACATGGCGTTGCGGTTGTACAGCAAGTGATGCGCGGTCAGCGTCGCCGCCACATTGGCCGGCGCCTGCCGCACGAACTCGATGCCTTCGCGTGTCGTGGTGTGTTCCAAAACCAGCTTCAATGTCGGGAAGCGCTTGAGCACCGGCATCAGCACCCGCTCGATGAACACCGCCTCGCGGTCGAACACGTCGACCGCCGGGTCGGTCACCTCGCCATGCACCAGCAAGGGCAGGCCGTGCTCGGCCATGGCCTCGATGGCCGGATAGGCCTTCTCCACCGAGGTCACGCCGAAATCGGAATTGGTGGTCGCGCCGGCCGGGTAGTACTTCACGGCATGGACGAAACCGCTGGCGCGCGCCTTGGCGATCTCCGCCGCCGTCGTGTTGTCGGTCAGGTACAGCGTCATCAAGGGCTCGAAGCGCAGGCCGGCCGGCACGGCGGCCAAGATGCGCGCGCGGTAGGCCATTGCCTCGTCGACCGTGCGCACCGGCGGTTTCAGGTTGGGCATGACGATGGCGCGCGCGAAGCGAAACGCGGTATCCGGCAGCACCGCGCGCAAGACCTCGCCGTCGCGCAGGTGCAGATGCCAGTCGTCAGGCCGGGTGATCGTCAGGGTGTCCATGTTTCTGCAACTCCAAGGCCAATTCGTAAACGGTGTTCTTTTTGCCGCCGGTCAGTTTTACCGCGAGCGCGACCGCCTGCTTGAGCGGTAGCTCGGCCAGCAAGGCCTGCAAGGTCGCGCGCAATGCCAAATCGTCCGCCGCTGGCTCCGGCGCGCCCTGCACGATGAGCACGAACTCGCCACGGCAGCGGTTCTCGTCCGCCGCCAGCCAGGCCTCGGCCTCGCCGAGCGGACAAACATGCACCTGCTCGAACAGCTTGGTCAACTCGCGCGCGATGGCGATCTCGCGCGCCACGCCAAGCACGGCGGCGAGATCGGCCACGCATTCGCGCACGCGATGCGGCGCCTCGTAGAACACCAGCGCATAGGGCAAGGCCCGCAATCCCTCCAGGGCCTTGCGCCGGGCCGTGGCCTTGTTCGGCAGGAAGCCGTGGAACAGCCAGCGGCCGTCGCCGACGCCGGCGACGGACAGCGCCGTCGCCACCGCGCTCGGGCCGGGGATGGCGAACACCGGCAGACCGGCCTCGCGCACGCGCCGCGCCAGATGCGCGCCCGGATCGCTGACGCCCGGCGTGCCGGCATCGGAGACATAGGCCACGCTCTTGCCGGCGGCCAGATCGGCCACCAGGCGCTCGGTCGCCTCGCGCTCGTTGTGCTCGTGCAGCGCGAGCAATTTTTTTCGCAGGCCGTGGGCGTTGAGCAGGCCCTGCGTCACGCGGGTATCCTCGGCCGCCACGATATCCACGGTCTTCAGGATGGCCAGCGCGCGCAACGTGATGTCGCGTAGATTGCCGATCGGGGTGCCGACGATATAGAGGCTGCCCGGCGCAGCCGTGGCGTCTTGCATCTTGCTTCCATTGCCTTTAGCGTAGTTGGCAGTTTAACAGGCCAACACTCGGGGAGGGTTCATGCCCAGCGGCACGGCGGCCGAGGACCGCGCGTCGGCATACCTACAGCAGCAGGGACTGAAACCGGTCGCGCGCAACTGGCGTTGCCGCCAGGGCGAACTCGATCTCGTCATGCGCGACGGCGGCACCCTGGTCTTCGTCGAGGTGCGCAGCCGCGCCAGTGCCGCCTTCGGCGGTGCCGGCGCCAGCATCACCCAGGCCAAGCAGGCCAAGTTGATCCGCGCGGCCGAGCATTACCTGCTGCAACATCCGCATCGCGGCGCCTGCCGTTTCGATGCCGTGCTGATCGACGGCAACGCGCTGCAATGGCTGAAGAACGCCTTCGAGGTATCGGCCTGACGCTATAATCGGCGCGATGAATCTAGCCGAACGCATCTATTACACCTTCCAGGAAAGCGCCCAGGCCAAGCTCAGCGCGGCCGACATCCTGGCCGAGCCGATCGCGCAGGCGGCCGAACGTCTGGTCAACTGCTTCATGAACGAGGGCAAGTTGCTGGCCTGCGGCAACGGCGCCTCGGCGGCCGACGCGCAGCACTTCGTCTCGGAGCTGATCAACCGCTTCGAGCGCGAGCGCCCGGCCCTGGCCGCCCTGGCCTTGTGTGGCGATAGCGCGACCTTGACCTCGATCGCCGACGATTCGGACTTCTCCATGGTCTTCGCGCGCCAGATCGGCGCCCTGGGCCAGCCCGGCGACATCCTGCTGGCAATCTCCGCCAACGGCTGCTCGCGCAACGTGATCGAGGCCGCGCGCGTCGCGCAGGAACGCGAGGTCGCGGTGATCGCGCTGGCCGGCCAGGACGGCGGCGAACTGGCCGAGATGCTGACCGAGCGCGACATCCTGATCTGCGTGCCGGGCGACAGCATGGCCCGCATCCAGGAGATCCACCAGTTGGCCCTGCACTGCCTGTGCGACAGCATCGATTACTTATTATTGGGAGCCTGACCGTGCGCAAATTCTTCACCCTTTCCCTGCTCTGCCTGGCGGCCTTGCCGCTGCAGGGCTGCGCCCCGGTCGTCATCGGCGGCGGCGTCGCCGGCGTGTTGATCGCCGACGACCGGCGCACGCCGACCACCGTGTTGATGGACAAGGAGATCGAACTGACCGCCACGGCACGCATCTACGACGCCAAGTTCAGCCAGGCCCACGTCAACGTCAACAGCTTCAACCGCCGCGTCCTGCTGACCGGCGAAGTCGAATCCGACGCGCAGCGCGCGAAAATCGGCGCCATCGTCGGCGCCATCGCCAACGTGCGCGAGGTGATCGACGAGCTGGCCGTGGCGCCGCCGTCTTCCATCGGCAGTCGCGGCAGCGATGTCTTTCTCACGACCAAGGCGCTCGGCCGACTGCTCGACGACAAGCGCTACAACGCCAACCACATCAAGATCAGCACCGAGCGCGGCAACATCTACCTGATGGGCCTGATCAAACGCGCCGAGGGCGACGCCGCCGCCGAGGTGGCCGCCGGCACCGAGGGCGCGCGCGGCGTGGTCAAGGCCTTCGAATATATCGAATGAGCATGCAATACAAAGACCTGCGCGACTTCATCGCCCAGCTCGAACAGCGCGGCGAACTCAAACGCATCCCCGTCGAGGTCGACCCCAAGCTGGAGATGACCGAGATCGGCGATCGCGTGCTGCGCAGTGGCGGCCCGGCCCTGCTGTTCGAGCGGCCCAAGGGCCACGGCATGCCGGTGCTGGCCAATCTGTTCGGCACCGTGCAACGCGTCGCGCTCGGCATGGGCGAGGAAGACCCGGCCCGGCTGCGCGAGATCGGCCAATTGCTGGCCTACCTGAAAGAACCGGAGCCGCCCAAGGGCCTGAAAGACGCCTGGGAGAAATGGCCGGTGCTCAAGCAGGTGCTCAACATGACGCCGAAGGAGGTGCGCTCGCCCGCCTGCCAAGAGATCGTGTGGGAAGGCGCGGATGCCGACCTCGCCCGCCTGCCGATCCAGACCTGTTGGCCGGACGACGCCGGCCCGCTCATCACCTGGGGCCTCACCATCACCCGCGGCCCGCACAAGGCCCGGCAGAACCTGGGCATCTACCGGCAACAGGTGATCGGCCGCAACAAGCTGATCATGCGCTGGCTGGCCCATCGCGGCGGCGCCCTGGATTTCCGCGATCATCAACAGGCCCACCCCGGCCAACCCTTTCCGGTCTGCGTCGCCCTGGGCGCCGATCCGGCCACCCTCCTCGGCGCCGTCACCCCGGTGCCCGACTCGCTGTCGGAATACCAGTTCGCCGGCCTGCTGCGCGGGGCCAAGACCGAAGTGACCAAGGCCATCGGCTCAGACTTGCAAGTGCCGGCCACCGCCGAGATCGTGCTCGAAGGCGTGATCCATCCGGGCGAGACCGCGCCGGAAGGCCCGTTCGGCGACCACACCGGCTACTACAACGAGGTCGAGACCTTCCCGGTGTTCACGGTCGAACGCATCACCCTACGACGCGACCCGATCTATCACAGCACCTACACCGGCAAGCCGCCGGACGAGCCGGCCATCCTCGGCGTCGCCCTGAACGAGGTGTTCGTGCCGCTGTTGCAAAAGCAGTTCCCCGAGATCACCGACTTCTACCTGCCGCCCGAGGGCTGCAGCTACCGCATGGCCTGTGTGGCGATGAAGAAGCAGTACCCGGGCCAAGCCAAGCGGGTGATGTTCGGCGTCTGGTCCTTCCTGCGCCAGTTCATGTACACCAAGTTCATCCTGGTCACCGACGACGACGTGAACGTGCGCGATTGGAAAGAGGTGATCTGGGCCATGACGACAAGGGTCGACCCGGCGCGCGACACCCTGATCGTCGAGAACACCCCGATCGACTACCTCGACTTCGCCAGCCCCGTATCGGGCCTAGGCAGCAAGATGGGCATCGACGCCACCCACAAGTGGCCCGGCGAGACCCAGCGCGAATGGGGCCGGCCGATAGCGATGGACGCGGCGGTCAAGCAGCGCATCGACGCCCTGTGGGATCAACTCGGGCTCTAGCCATTCGGTAGTAGTTGAGTATAATTGTCGGACATTATTCCTGGAGCTTTGCCATGTCTGCCGAACTCTTTGCCGCCGCCAAATCCGGTGACACCGAGGCCCTGCGCCGCCTGATCGCGGCCGGCGCCGGCCCCAACAGCACCAACGACGAGGGCCAGACGCCGCTGCACGTCGCCGCCTTCGAAGGCCATCTCGGCGCGGTGCAGGCCTTGATCGACAGTGGCGCCGACGTGAACGCCCGCGACGCCATGCAATGGACGCCGATCTTCAAGGCCGCCTACAACCACGAGCAGGACTGCGGCTACGCCCCGGTGGTGAAGGCCCTGGTCGATGCCGGCGCCGACGTGAACGCCCGTATCGGCTTCGGCCTCACCCCGCTGATGCTGGCCGCCGGCGGCGGCGAGGGCGCGGTGTGCGAGGTGCTGCTCAATGCCGGCGCCGATGCGATGGCCAGCAACGAGGCCGGCCGCACCGCCCTGCAAATGGCCAAGGAACGCCACTGGGTCGACGTGATCAACCTCTTGCACGAGGCCACCGGCTTCGTGCCCGAGACCGAAGGCGCCTGCTCGACCGGACGCAAGGGCCCGAGCGAGCAGAACGTGATTAACTTCATGAAGCGGCCGACGCACTAAAATTCATCGGCACCACGAACGAAAAGGGCCGCTCGAAGCGGCCCTTTTCATATACGCCAACCTTCCCTAACGCTTGACGCCGTCCAGGCCGTCTTTCAGCACATAGACATCGAAACCGCGCTGCTCGAGCAGGAAGGCCGCCGCCGCGCTGCGCTGGCCCGACTGGCAAAAGACGATATATTTGCGCTTGGCCTCCAGCCCCTGCGCCTTGGCGCGCAACTGGGCTAGCGGGATATTGAGCGCGCCGCGCAGGCTGCCGCGCTTGAACTCGTCCTCCAGCCGCACGTCGATCAGGCCGGCGCCTTCCTCCGCCATCTGCTTGACCTGTGCCGGCGTGACCCATTTGACCATGGGCGCCTTGAGCAGCTCGTTGAAATCCTGCTGCGCCATGCTCATCAGCACGCCGTCGCTGCGCATGGTCACCGTGGCGTTGCGCGGCATGCCGGAGATCAGCGCCTCTTCGCCGAAACCGTCGCCCTTGCCCAAGGTAGCCAGCACCTCGACCTTGCCGCCGGCGCCGATCCGGCTGACCTCGGCCTTGCCCTCGCGGATCAGGTAATAGTTGTCGCCCGGCCCGCCCTGCTGGATCACCACGTCGCCGGCCTTGACCTCGATCCGCTTGAACCGGCCGAACATCGCATTGGTGTTGACCGGCGGCAGCTTCTGGAAGGCCGGCAGGGTGAGCACCGTGAACATCCACTCGGGGTCGTCGCCCTCGAACTCGGTGACCTCGAAGCCGGTGGCCTGATCCATGGTCACGAAGCGGTCCAGCACCGATTCCTCCACCCGCAGCACCTTGGCCGGGCTATTGGCGACGCCGGTGTAGTGGCGCGGCTTCAACCGGGCCAGGGCATAGCGGCCGTCCTCGCTGCCGGCCTCGATCGTCATCGGCGCGCGGCCTTCGTCGACCAGGCTGACTTGGCCCGCCAGCAGGTAATACAGCCACTTGTCGGTATCGCCCTTCTGGAACAGGGTTTGACCCGGCTTGAATTCCAACACCTCCAGGCACTTGTTCAGCTCGTCCATGCTCTGCTGCGACAGCGAGCCGATGGGCACGAACTGATCCAGGTAATCGAGCATCTCCTGTTCCACGACGATGAACCTTTCCGAACAATCCAAGCAATCGATAATTTACGCCGACAAGGGCTCGACCGAATACTCTACCGCCAAAGTATGCGCCCGACCCGCCGGCACGTTGACCAGATTGTCGATGGCGTTCGCGCTCTCGACGCAGACCATCTCGCGCCAGCCGCCCTTGCCGGAAATGCCGGGGCCGAAGTCGCCCATCTTCTCGGCCTTCTCGGTCCACGGCGTCCACACCACGGTGGAGCGGCTGCCCGACTTGGCGATGCGGATACGGCGCTTGAGCTGGGCGTCCTCGATGACGCATTCGGCCTCGGTGTCCAGATAAACGCGGTCGGTCTCGCCGGCAAAAACAATGGCGCCGTCCTGCCGTTTGCGCGCGAAATTCGCCACCTTGTCCAGGTATTCGCAACCGTCCAGGCCATGCAACTTGATCTCGGCGATATCGCCGATCTCGAAATAGGTGTGCAGCGCCTCGCCGATGGCGAAGGCCTGGGTGCCGAGGTTGCTCGTCGTCAATTCGACCTTCAGCGTCGCGCCGACGCTGACGCGAATCTCCAACTTGGTCGGCTGCGGCCACTGCGCGCGCGTCTGCTCGGTCTCCTGCATGGTCAGCACGATCTCGGCCGCGCCGTCGGCCAGCGCGCGGCTAGCGCTCACCGCCCACGGCACGGTGCGGGCGAAACCGTGCGCGGGAAAGCCCGCCTCGGTCTCATGCGGCCCGAACCACGGCCAGCACACCGGCACGCCGCCGCGAATGGACTTGCCCGGCGCGTACTTGGCCTGGCTGGAGACCCAGACCACCGGCCGCGCCTGGCCCTTGGGTTGCCAGGACACGACATGGCCGCCTTGCAGGCAAACGCTGGCGCTCGCCTGCGCGTTGTCGATGTCGGCGAAGATCAGGCCTTCGGCATTGGCGCGGAAGGTGAGTTGGCCGGCGATGGCGAAATGGCTGTTCAGGGTTTCGAGGCTGCTCATGGTCTTCCTTATTTGCGTTCGACTTGGCTGACATCGCGCACCGCGCCGAATGCCGCCGACGTGGTCATCGCCGCGTAGGCGCGCAGCGCGGCGGAGACCGGGCGGTCGCGGCCGACCGGCTGCCAGGCGGCCTTGCCACGGCCTTCCATCGCCGCGCGGCGCCGGGCCAATTCGTCATCGCCGAGTGCGACACGAATGCTGCGATTGGGGATGTCGATCTCGATGGTGTCGCCTTCCTCGACCAGGCCGATGGTGCCGCCCTCGGCCGCTTCGGGCGAGACATGGCCGATGGACAGACCCGAGGTGCCGCCGGAGAAGCGGCCGTCTGTGATCAGCGCGCAGGCCTTGCCCAGGCCCTTCGATTTCAGATAGGTGGTCGGGTAGAGCATCTCTTGCATGCCAGGGCCGCCGCGCGGGCCTTCGTAACGGATGACGACGATGTCGCCCGCTTTGACCTTGTCGCCGAGGATGGCCTCGACCGCCGCGTCCTGGCTCTCGAAGATGCGGGCCGGGCCGGAGAACTTGAGGATGCTGGCATCGACGCCGGCGGTCTTCACGATGCAACCGTCTTCGGCCAGGTTGCCGTAGAGCACGGCCAGACCGCCGTCCTTGGAGTAGGCGTTTTCCATGTCGCGGATGCAGCCCTTGCTGCGATCCATATCCAATTCCGGATAACGCCGATCCTGCGAAAACGCCACCTGGGTGGGCACGCCGCCGGGCGCGGCCTTGAAGAACTCGAACACCGAGATGTCGTGCGCGTGCATGATGTCCCAGATCGACAGGGCCTCGCCCAGGGTCTTGCTATGCACGGTGTGGCAATCACGATGGATCAGGCCGGCGCGATCCAACTCGCTCAGGATGCCGACCACGCCGCCGGCGCGATGCACGTCTTCCATATGATAGGTTTGGATGCTGGGCGCCACCTTGCACAGATGCGGCACCTTGCGCGACATGCGGTCGATGTCGGCCATGGTGAAGTCCACCCCTGCCTCCTTCGCGGCGGCCAGCAAGTGCAGCACGGTGTTGGTCGAGCCGCCCATCGCGATATCGAGCGCCATCGCGTTCTCGAAGGCCTCGAAGGTCGCGATGTTGCGCGGCAGCACCGTGGCGTCGTCTTTCTCGTAGTAACGCTTGGCCAGATCCACGATCAAGCGTCCGGCGCGCAGGAACAGTTCCTTGCGGTCGGCATGGGTGGCGAGCAGCGAGCCGTTGCCGGGCAGGCTCAAACCCAGCGCCTCGGTCAGGCAGTTCATCGAGTTGGCAGTGAACATGCCGGAGCAGGAACCGCAGGTCGGGCAGGCCGAACGCTCGGTGGCCTCGACCTCGGCATCGCTGCATTTGCTATCGGCCGCCTGCACCATCGCATCGACCAAGTCGAGCATCACCGTCTTGCCGGCCCAGGTGACCTTGCCCGCCTCCATCGGCCCGCCGGAGACGAACACGGTGGGGATGTTGAGCCGCAAGGCGGCCATGAGCATGCCGGGGGTGATCTTGTCGCAGTTGGAGATGCACACCAGCGCGTCGGCGCAATGGGCGTTGACCATGTACTCGACCGAGTCGGCGATCAGGTCGCGGCTGGGCAGCGAATACAACATGCCGCCGTGGCCCATGGCGATGCCGTCGTCGACCGCGATGGTGTTGAACTCCTTGGCCACGCCGCCGGCCGCCTCGATCTCGCGCGCCACCATCTGGCCCAGGTCCTTCAGGTGCACGTGGCCGGGCACGAACTGGGTAAAGGAATTGGCGATGGCGATGATCGGCTTGTCGAAATCGGCGTCCTTCATGCCGGTCGCGCGCCAAAGCGCGCGGGCGCCGGCCATGTTGCGGCCGTGGGTGGTGGTGCGGGAGCGGTACTGGGGCATGCGAACCTCGGAACTCGAATTCAACAATATAGACACGAACCCCGGCATGGGCCGGGGCATAATTCATGCCTAATTCTACTCCGACTCCAGGCGCAGACCATGCTCATCCATCCCCAATTCGACCCCATCGCCTTGCAGCTCGGCCCGCTGGCCGTGCGCTGGTATGGCCTGATGTACCTCTTGGCCTTCGGCCTGTTCATCCTGCTCGGCCGGCTGCAAATCAAGCGCCGGCCCGATCTCGGCTGGACCGCGCAAGACCTCGACGACCTCTTGTTCTACGGCATCCTCGGCGTGGTGCTCGGCGGCCGGCTGGGCGAGGTGTTGTTCTACCAGCCCGGCTATTACCTGCAACACCCGACCGAGATACTGGCGGTGTGGAAGGGCGGCATGAGCTTCCACGGCGGCTTTCTCGGCGTGCTGGTCGCGCTGGCCTGGTTCGCGCGCAAGACCGGGCGCACGTTCTGGCAGGTGGCCGACTTCGTCGCGCCCTTGGTGCCGCTCGGCTTGGCCGCCGGCCGCATCGGCAACTTCATCAACGGCGAACTCTGGGGCCGCCCGGCCGACCCCGGCCTGCCCTGGGCCATGGTCTTCCCGCACGTCGACGCGCTGCCGCGCCACCCGTCGCAGCTCTATCAAGCGCTGGGCGAAGGCATGCTGTTGTTCTTCATCCTCTGGTTCTTCGCCCGCCGGCCGCGCGCCGCCGGCGCCACCTCGGCCGTGTTCCTGATCGGCTACGGCGTGCTGCGCTTCGCCGCCGAGTTTTTCCGCACGCCAGACCCCGGCATCTTCGGCGTGCTGACCCTCGGCCTGTCCACCGCGCAATGGCTGTGCGTGCCGATGATTGCCGCCGGCATCGGCCTGCTCGCCTGGAGCAAACGCCGCTAAGCGCCTATGCCCGGCCCCGCTTTTTTGCTATATTCGCCGCTCGATTTGGGGCGGTAGCTCAGCTGGGAGAGCGTCGCGTTCGCAATGCGAAGGTCGGGAGTTCGATCCTCCTCCGCTCCACCAAATTAAAAAAGCACCCGGCGGGTGCTTTTTTAATTTGTGGTTCGAGGGATAGAGAGAACGCCCCCGAGTTCGACCTGCGAAGCCCAGTGGACTTCGCGCAGGACGGATCGGCCTACGCCGAGACGGACACAAGCCCCTCCGCACGGCCTCCCTCAAATACCTCCCACCTTGAACACCACGGCCCTCACGCAGGACGCGCGCCCCGTTCCCCCATCAACAACGACGCAATCATCGGACAAGACACACTGCCCTGGCGGGCATGGCAGGTGCGCACCATTTGATCGAGCACAGCCTCGATCCGCTGCAAATCGGCGATGCGCCCGCGCACGTCGGCCAGCTTCTTCTCCGCAATGACGCGCGCGTCTTCGCAGCCGGTGCCGTCTTCCAGTTTGAGCAATAAAGCGATCTCTTCCAGGCTGAAGCCAAGGCGTTGCGCCGATTTGATAAAACCCAGGCGCGACAGGTCGCCGCCGCCATAACGGCGGATGCCGCCGAGGGGCCTCTCCGGCTCCGGCAGCAGGCCGCGCCGCTGGTAATAGCGCACGGTTTCGATATTGACGCCGGCCGCCTTGGCCAAGCCGCCGATGGTCATTTGCGTTGCCTGTCTCGCCATGGCCTTGATCCTGTACTCAACTACGGAGTTAAGGTTATGCCATCCCGCATCGTCCGTGGAATGGTTATTTATGACTGCCCCCAAACAACCCATCGCACTACTCGCCGCAGGCGGCTTGGCCGCACTGCTCGGTTCGGCCTGTTGTTTAGGCCCCCTGGTCTTGGTTTCCGTCGGACTGGGCGGCGCCTGGCTGGCCAATCTGCAAGCCTTCGAGCCCTTGCGGCCTTATCTGCTGGGCGCCGCCATCGTGCTGCTGTTCCTGGCCTATCGCCGCATCTGGCGGCCGGTGGAGCAATGCACACCGGGCCAGGTCTGCGCCCTGCCCAAGACCCGGCGCACCTACAAGGCCATCTTCGGCGTGGCCGCCGCCCTATTGCTGGCGGCCCTGGCCTCGCCCTACCTCGCCCCCTACTTTTATTAGGAGTCCACCATGAAAAAATTCGCTCTAATCGCTGCCTTGTTGCTTGGCCTGAGCACCTCCGCGCTCGCAGCCACCAAAACCGTCACCCTGTCCGTGCCTGGCATGTATTGCGCGGTCTGCCCGGTGACGGTGAAGAAGGCCCTGAGCCGGGTCAAAGGCGTCTCCCGCGTGGCGGTGGACTACGACAAGAAAGAGGCCATCGTGGTATTCGACGATGCCAAGGCCAAGGTGGAGGACCTCACCTGGGCCACGGAAGAGGCCGGTTATCCCTCGAAACCCATCGGCCCGGCCAGAGGAGAAACAAAATGAGCGCCGCCTGCGAAATCATCCCGGACTCGACCATCACCTGCCCGCATTGCGGGCACAGCAAGACCGAGCGCATGCCGACCGATGCCTGCCAGTGGTTCTACGAGTGCGAGGGCTGCCATCAGGTATTGCGGCCCAAGCCGGGCGATTGCTGCGTGTATTGCTCCTATGGCACCGTGCCCTGCCCGCCGATCCAACAAAGCCGGGCCGCCGGCGGCGCCTGCCACTGTGGCTGACAATAAAAAAGCCCGGCCGTGGCCAGGCTTTTTGCCTGTGCTGTCCGATCAGCGCTGGAGCAGATCGCCCTTGCCGGGCTTGCCCAACCAGGCGTCGGCATCGGGCAGGGCGTCTTTCTTCTCGACGATGACCGGCCAGCCCTTGGCCAAGTCGGCGTTGATCTGGATATATCGGCGCTGGTCGTCCGGCACGTCGTCCTCGGCGAAGATCGCCTCGGCCGGGCACTCGGCCACGCACAAGGTGCAATCGATACATTCTTCCGGATCGATGACCAGGAAATTCGGGCCTTCGTGGAAACAATCCACCGGGCACACATCGACGCAGTCCGTATATTTACAGTTGATGCAGCTCTCGGTAACAACGTAAGTCATGATGCATTTCCCTTGCTGGGGTATTTTGGATTAGGATAGCGGCAAAAATCAGTCCGACCATTGTACCCCTGCCTAGCCTAGCAAACGAATTCATTGAAGAGGTGCGCGAATGAGCGAGCATATCCACTATGTAACCGACGAAACCTTCGAGCAGGAGGTGCTGCAATCGCCGCTGCCCGTGCTGGTCGATTATTGGGCCGATTGGTGCGGCCCGTGCAAGATGATCTCCCCGATTCTGGACGAGGTGGCCAAGGAATATGCCGGCCGCGTCAAGGTGTGCAAACTGAACATCGACGAGAATCAGCAGACGCCGCCGAAGTACGGCATCCGCGGCATCCCCACCCTGATGGTGTTCAAGAACGGCAGTGTCGAGGCGACCAAGGTCGGCGCCCTGTCGAAATCCCAGTTGACCGCTTTTGTTGACAGCAACATCTAAGTTTCGCTAGTCTTCACCCGTCCGGCTCGACCGAGCCGGACGATTCCCCACCCAGAACCCCATTTCCCCGCCGCTTCCGGCATTTCCGTACGTCCCAGGGTCGTCATGCATCTTTCCGAACTGAAACAACTGCACGTGAGCCAACTCCTCGAAATGGCCGAGGCGAGCGAGATCGAAAACGCCAACCGCATGCGCAAGCAGGAGCTGATCTTCGCCCTGCTCAAGCACAAGGCGAAAAAAGGCGAAAGCATCCACGGCGACGGCGCCCTGGAAGTGCTGCCGGACGGCTACGGCTTCCTGCGCTCGCCCGACACCTCGTATCTGGCCAGCCCGGACGACATCTACGTCTCGCCCAGCCAGATACGCCGCTTCAACCTGCACACCGGCGACACCATCGAGGGCGAGATCCGCACCCCGAAGGACGGCGAGCGTTACTTCGCGCTGACCAAGCTGGACAAGGTGAACGGCGAGCCACCCGAGGCGCTCAAGCACAAGATTATGTTCGAGAACCTGACGCCGCTGTTCCCGAACGAGCAATTCAGGCTGGAACGCGACATCAAGGCCGAGGAGAACATGACCGGCCGCATCATCGACATCATCTCGCCGATCGGCAAGGGTTCGCGCGGCCTGATCGTCGCGCCGCCGAAATCGGGCAAGACGGTGATGATGCAGCACATCGCCCACGCCATCGTCAGCAACCACCCCGAGGTCACGCTGATCGTGCTGCTGATCGACGAGCGGCCCGAGGAAGTGACCGAGATGCAGCGCACCGTGCGCGGCGAAGTGGTCGCCTCCACCTTCGACGAGCCGGCCAGCCGCCACGTCCAGGTGGCCGAGATGGTGCTGGCCAAGGCCAAGCGCCTGATCGAGGCGAAGAAGGACGTGGTGATCCTGCTCGACTCGATCACTCGCCTGGCCCGCGCCTACAATACCGTGGTGCCGGCCTCGGGCAAGGTGCTGACCGGCGGCGTCGACGCCAACGCCCTGCAAAAGCCCAAGCGCTTCTTCGGCGCCGCGCGCAACATCGAGGAAGGCGGCTCGCTGACCATCCTCGCCACCGCCCTGGTCGACACCGGCAGCCGCATGGACGACGTGATCTACGAGGAATTCAAGGGCACCGGCAATATGGAGATCCACCTCGACCGGCGCATGGCCGAGAAGCGGGTCTACCCGGCGATCAACGTCAACCGCTCCGGCACCCGCAAGGAAGAACTGCTACTCAAGTCGGATAACCTGCAAAAGATTTGGGTGCTGCGCAAACTCTTGTACCCGATGGACGACCTGGAGGCGATGGAGTTCTTGGCCGACAAGATTCGGGCGACCAAGTCGAACGCGGATTTCTTCGACTCGATGCGCAGGGGTTAATCTTTAAGGTTGCCTCCAGGTCGCACCCCGCTACGGGCCTCCTACCGCCCCTTGTGGGAGCGGCCTCCCGGCCGCGAACAGCCAACGGGCCGCCTACCCCCCTGTGGGAGCGGCCTTTATGCCCTTTTGGGTATCCCGGCCGCGAACGAATTCGAAACGCCCGCCCGGCAGTTCCTTGAAGCCGCCCAAGTGCTGGCCCAGCTTGTCCGGCCGGCCGGCGAAGGGCTGTACCCGGCAACTGGCCGTGCTGATGGCGTAATAGGCCTGGTTCACCTCGGCGATATAGATCGGCTCGACATATTCCTGCGGCGGCAAATACAGCTCGACGCTCGCCGTGCGCGGCACGTCCTCGATGCGCCTGGACTCCAAGCATTCCGGCATGCGGCTGGCGATCAGGTACAGCTTGACCGTGTCCTTCCAGAACCAATTCTGGCTACGGTTGACGGCGATGCCATGGTCGCGCCCGTCGATCTCGTATAGCGCGCCGTCGAACAGGCAGCCGGACAGGACCAGGCTCAGCGCCAGCGCAAATCCAATTCGTGTCGTCCGCATCGTGTTTTGCCTCGCCGAGCCTCCAATAGCCCCGTAAATTACTCCAGGCCCTGGTTGGCCAGGTAGTCCTCGTAATTGCCGTCGTACACCAGGTGGCTGCCGTCGATCTTGAGTTCGATGACCTTATTGGCCAGGGAGCTGACGAACTGGCGGTCGTGCGACACGAACAGCACCGTGCCGGGGAATTTTTCCAGGCCCAGGTTGAGCGACTCGATCGATTCCATGTCCAGGTGGTTGGTCGGCTCGTCCAGCACCAGCACGTTGCCGCGATGCAGCATCAGCCGGCCGAACAGCATGCGGCCCTGCTCGCCGCCGGAGATCACCTTGACCGGTTTTCTCACGTCGTCGCCGGAGAACAGCAGCCGGCCGAGGATGCCGCGAATGGCCTGGTCGTCGTCGCCGGTCTGGCCGCAATCCTTCATCCAGTCGAACAAGGGCGTGTCGCTGGCGAAGTCGGCCGCGTGATCCTGGGCGAAGTAGCCGATCTTGGCGTTCTCGGCCCACTTGATCTCCCCGGCCTGCGGCTGCACCTCGCCGATCAGGGTACGCAGCAAGGTGGTCTTGCCGACGCCGTTCTCGCCGATGATGGCGACCTTGTCGCCGGCATCGACCACGAAGTTGAGGTTCCTGAAAAGCGGTCCATCGTAGCCGCCTTGCAGCTTCTGCACCTCGACCACCCGGCGGTACAGCGGCTTTTCCTGCTCGAAGCGGATGTAGGGATTCTGCCGCGACGAGGGCTTCACATCCTCGACCTTGATCTTGTCGATCATCTTCATCCGGCTGGTGGCCTGGCGCGCCTTGGACTTGTTGGCGCGGAAGCGGCGGACGAACTCCTCCAGCTCGGCCACCTTCTCCTTGGCCTTGGTGTTGGCCGCGACCTGGCGCTCGCGCGCCATGGTCGAGGCCTCCATGTAGTCGTCGTAGTTGCCGGGATAGACCCGCAGGGTCTGGTAATCCAAGTCGGCCATGTGGGTACAGACCGAGTTCAGGAAGTGGCGGTCGTGCGAGATGATGATCATGGTGGAGTTGCGCTCGTTCAGCACATGTTCCAACCAACGGATGGTGTTGATGTCGAGGTTGTTGGTCGGCTCGTCCAAGAGCAGGATGTCCGGGTCGGCGAACAGGGCCTGGGTCAGCAGCACGCGCAACTTCCAGCCCGGCGCCACCTCGCGCATCGGGCCGTTGTGCTTCTCGGTCGGAATGCCGACGCCGAGCAACAACTCGCCGGCACGCGCCTCGGCATCGTAGCCGCCCAGCTCGCCGAACTTGGCCTCCAGCTCGGCGGCGCGCATGTAATCGTCCTCGCTCGCCTCCGAGTTCATGTAGATGGCGTTTTTCTCTTCCTGAATCCGCCACAGCTCGGCATGGCCCATCATCACCACATCGAGCACGCGCACGTCCTCGTAGGCGAATTGGTCCTGGCTTAAGTGCGCCATGCGCTCGCCCGGGTCGATGGAGACATTGCCGGCGGTGGAGTCCAGCACGCCGGCCAGTATCTTCATGAAAGTCGACTTGCCGCAGCCGTTGGCGCCGATCAGGCCGTAACGGTTGCCCTCGCCGAACTTGACGGAGACGTTTTCGAACAGGGGCTTGGCCCCGAACTGGATGGAAAGATTGGAAACGGTGAGCACAGCGCGACCTCAAATGATTCGAGGCGGTATTTTACCCGAGGGCGGGGTGATCGGCCCGCGGCTTGTCCAGGAAATAGCCCTGGACCATATCGACGCCGAAGTCCCGCAGCATGCCCAGGGTCGCGGCATCCTCGACGAATTCGGCCACGGTCTGCTTGCCCATGCCGCGCGCGACATCGACGATGGCCTTGACGAAGACCTGGTTGTCGTGGTCGTGCGGCAGGTTGCGGATGAACAGGCCGTCGATCTTCACGGTGTCCACCGCCAGGTGCTTGAGGTAAGCGAAGGAGGCGAAGCCGCTGCCGAAATCGTCCAGGCAGATGCCGCAACCGGTCACGCGCAGGGCCTCGATGAAGCGCTGGGCGTCGGCCAGGTCGGACACCGCGCTGGTCTCGGTCAATTCGACGACCAGGCGCTTCGGTTCCACCCGCGCATCGCGCAGCAGCTCGCCGATGTATTGCGGTAACGACGGGTCGTCGAAGGAACGGCCGGAGATGTTGACCGCCAGCGGCCGCATGTCGGGGCGCTCTTTGAGCAGGCGCACGCTCTCGGCCAACACCCAACGGTCGATGTTGAGTATCTTGCCGCTCTTCTCGGCGACCGGGATGAAACGCCCCGGCATGATCAGCTCGCCCGGGTTCTCTTCGTCCACCATGCGCACCAGGGCCTCCATATGGGAGATGGCGTTGTCGCGGGAGCGATACACGCCCTGGAAGTGCAAGCGCAGTAGGCCCTTCTCCAGGGCATTGGCGATGCGCTGGTTCCAGCCCAGGCTGGCCGCCATGCTGCGCGCGGTATCCAGGTCGGCCCGGTAGACCCGCCAGGTGTTCTTGCCCGCCAGTTTGGCTTGGTACATCGCGGCGTCGGCATGGGCGATCAGCGCTTCCGTTTCGGTCGCATGGGTCGGATACAAGGCGATGCCCAGGCTGGCCGTCAGGCGCAGGTTCTGGCCCTCGAACCGGAACGGTATCTGGCCCACCGCGCGCACGATGCGTTCGGCCAGTTGCGTGACCTCCGTCTCGGTGGTGTTGTTCACCAGCACGGCGAACTCGTCGCCGCCCAGGCGGGCAAGGATTTCGTTGCGCCGGATCAAGGCGCTGACCTCGCCCGCCACGCGGATCAGCAGGGCGTCGCCGGCCCGATGGCCGAAGTTGTCGTTGATGACCTTGAATTCGTCCAGGTCGAAGAACAGCAAGGCGCCGGTCACGCCGCCGCGCTCGCACTCGTCGATCATGCGGCCCATCTCCTGCTGGAAGCGATGGCGATTGAACAGGCCGGTCAGCGAATCGCGCTCGGCCAGGTAAACCAACTGCTCGGCGGTCTGCCGTTCGTTGGTCACGTCCTCGTATATCCACAGGTGGCCGATGAACTTGCCGTCCTTGTCGCGCACCGGGTAGTTCAACTGGGTCACCACGCGGCCGTCGGCCATTTGGATCTCGAAGCTATCCGACACCTCGCGCGTCTCCAGCACCGCCAGCATGTGGCGCGAGAAGTGATCCGGCCGCGACAGCACGCTGGTCGAACTGGCCAGCACCTCGGTGGCCGGCATGCCGATCAACTGCCCGCGATCGGCGACCATCCATATCCGGTTGAATGCCGGGTTGTGATAGACCACGCGGCCGTCGCTACCGACGAACAGGATGCCGGTATTCATCGCCGACAACAGCGCCACCAAGCGCGCGCGCTCCTGTTCGGCCTGTTCGGTCTGACGGCGCTGTTCGTGCTCGGAGTGGCTCAACTCGGCCAAGGTATCGCGCAACTTGCGCTCGCTTGCCTTGAGCGCGGAAATCTCGCGCACGCTGGCGCGCAGGCCCATGTTCTTACCCGACGCGTCGAAGATCGGCTGCCAGTTCACGGCCACCGGAATCTGGCCATCGCCCTTGCGTTTCAGTTGGAACTCGAAATCGGCGATGGAATTGCCGACCAGACCCAGGGCCAGCTCGCGCCGCACCAAGTCCCAATCGGCGGGCGCCACCAAGGGCAAGGGGAAGTTCGTCATCGCCAGGCATTCCCCCGGCGTATAACCCAGCATGCGCGCGACCGACGGGTTGACCCATAACAGTTGCCCCTGCGGCGACAGCCACCATTCCATGTCATAGGTGAAATCGGCGATGGCGTGGAACCGCGCCTGGCTTTCGGCCAAGGCGCCCAGGCGCTCGCGCACGGCCATGGCCATGGCATTGAAGGCCTGGGTCAATTGCCCCAGCTCGTCGCCGCTCTTGATCGGCAGGTCGATCTCGAAATCGCCCTTGGCCACGCGCTCCGAGGCCTTCGCCAGCAGCACCAGTTGCCTGGTCAGCCAGTAGCCGACCAAGGCCAACACCAGCACCGTCAACACCAGCGCGATAAGCGTGACCGTGCCGCCTTGCCGCAGCAAGTTGCCGCGCGTCTCCAGCAAGACCGGCGTGGCCACGCCGAAGGCCAGGTTGCCGTAGTGCTGGCCCGCCAAGCGGATCGGCAACGCCAGATCGACCTTGCCGTCGGCCAGCTCGGCCTCGCCCACATTCGCGCTGGGCGTGGGCAAGGCGCGGCCGTCGGGCCAGCCGACAGAGGCCACCGCCTTGCCGCCCTGGTCGCTCAACACCAGATACGACAGGCCCTCGCTCTGGCTGGCCTCGCCCAGGATTTCATGCAAAGTGGCGTAATCGCGCTGCGCCAATGGCGCGGCCAAGGCCGCATTGAGCAGGACGTTGAGTTCGGCGACGCGCTGCTTGGTCTGCGCGACCAAGCCGTGGTCGGCGGTACGCAGAGTGGCGGCCATCAGCAAGCCGATCACCGCCACTTCGACCAGGACGGCCACGGCGATCAAACGAGCGCGAAAGGAAAGCTTGAACGGCGTCATGGCGTGCCGCGCAGCAAGGCGCCGACCTCCTTGGCATAGACATCCATCTTGCGCATGTCCCGTTCGCTCACCGCGCGCATGCCCTGGTAACCGGTATTGGCGAAAAACGGCCCGCCTTCCGGCGACTCGCCGAAGGCCAACAAGACGCCCCGGAGCCGCTCGATCGATTTGTTGCCCAGGCGCGGATGCGCTATCCAGGTCACGGCCTGTTGCTCCTCCAGCTCGGTGAATACCGCCAATTTCTCGCGGGATTCGTCGGACCACTGCTTGACGCCGCCTGGCGCGGTGATACCCAGCACGCATTCCCCGCTCTGGACAGAATGGGCCACGCTGTTGTGGCTGCGCGTCTCCAACATCCTGAAGTCGAGGTTGGGTTTGACCCCGCGTTGCGCGAGCCAACGCAATCCCTGCATCACGACCAGCGCGTGCTCGTCGAACACCGCCACGCACTTGCCGCGCACGTCCGAGGCCGCGCGTAGCGGCCTGTCCTTGGCCATGATCAGCACGGCGCGATTGGTCGCCGCATAAGTGGCCACCGGCTTGAATTTGCCCTCGATTTGGGCCAGGCGGGCCAGATGCGGCGCGGTCAGCACGAGGTCGTAGTCGCCGGCCATGGTGGCTTGGTGAAAAGCCTTGAAATCGACCGCCGTGGCCAGCTCCACCGGCCGCTTCAACTCGCGTTCCAGATACAGGCGTAGCGGCTGATAGTTGGCCAACAAGGTGCGCGGGCTCAGGGTCGGCAGCAAGCCCAGCTTGAGCGGTGCCGTTTCGGCAGCCATGGCGAGGCCGCCGACCGACAGGCAAAACCCAAACAACCAGAGCCGCAGCGTTTTCATATCACCCCCTTAATGTCCGACATCCCAGCTCGTCCCCTGGCCCGGCAAGGCCTCTCTTGGCCGGCACAGATGATAACCCTGGACATAATCGACCCCAAACTCGATCAGCATCGCCAGCGTCGCCTCGTCTTCCACGCACTCGGCGATGGTCGTCACGCCCAAGCCGCGCGCCACTTCGATCATCGCCTTGACGAAGACCTGGCTCTGCTCGTCGTGGGTCAGGTCGCGGATGAACAGGCCGTCGATCTTGATCGTGTCGGCGGCGATGTGTTTCAAATAGGCGAAGGAGGCGAAGCCCGCGCCGAAGTCGTCCAGGCAGATATGGCAACCGAGATCGCGCAGTTGGCGGATGAAGCGCTCGGCATCGGCCAGATCGGACAAGGCCGCGGTTTCGGTCAACTCGACGACCAAGCGCTTGGGCACCACCCCCTGCTCGCGCAATTGCTCGGCGATATAGCCCACGATCTCGGGATTGTCGAAGGTCCGGCCGGAGACGTTGATCGCGATCGGCGGCATGGCCGGGTTCAGCTTCAACTGGCGGATGCTCTCGCGGATCACCCAGCGGTCGATATCGAGTATCTGGCCGCTACGCTCGGCCAGCGGGATGAAATGGTTGGGCGTGACCAGGTGGCCGCTGTCCTCGTCGTACATGCGCAGCAAGGCCTCCACGTGGGAGAGTCGCCGGCCGGGCATGGCATAGACGCCCTGATAGACCAGCCGGAACATGCCCATGTCGAGCGCGGCGTCGATGCGCGATTTCCAGGTCAGCATGTTCAGATGCGCGGCGGCCGAGTCGCGCTCCGGCTGGTAGAGGTGCCAGGCGTTCTTGCCGGCGCGCTTGGCTTGGTACATCGCCGAATCGGCATAGGCCAGCAGCGTCTCCGGGTCCGCCGCGTGGGCCGGGTAGAGCGCCACCCCCATGCTGCACGACAAGCGCACCTGCCGGCCGCCCGCCATCTCGAAGCGCATATTGCCCAGGGCCAGGACGATGCGCTGGGCCAAGGTCGAGACCTCGACCTCGGTGGCCGAATGCGCGATCAGGACGAATTCGTCGCCGCCCAGGCGGCAGAAGGTCTCGCTCCGGCGGATCATGCGCCCGATCTCGTTGGCGACGGCGACCAGGATGTCGTCGCCCGCCTGGTGGCCGAAGCTGTCGTTGATCAGCTTGAATTCGTCGATATCGAACAGCAACAACGCGCCTTCCATGCCGCCGCGCGCGGCCTCGTCCAGCCTGCGTTGCAGCTCGTGCCGGAAGTAGTGCCGGTTATAGAGCCCGGTCAGGCTGTCGCGTTCGGCCAGGAACAGCAAATGGTTGCGCGACTCCCGCAACTCCTCCTCGCGCGCCTGGATCGACGCGGCCATCTGCTGGAAGGCCGCGATCGCGCGCCCCACCTCGTCCCGTTGCCCCAGCGGCAGGTCCAGGTCGTAGCGGCCCGCCGCCACCCGGTCCGCCGCCTTGGTCAACTGGCCGAGCCGGCGCGTGACCCACAGCGTCAGCATCGCCAGCACGACCGCCGAGAGGAGCATCGCCACCAGGCCGATGGCCAGGCTATCCCAGAAGGCGTGCCGTTTGGCCGTCGCCAAAAAATCCAAGGGCATGCCGAAATACAAGGTGCCCAATTGTTGGCCAGCCATCGAGATCGGCACCGTCATCGCGAGCACCTCGGCCTCGCTCCATATGGACCTCGCCATGGGCGACGGCTTGGGGTCGGGCACCGCGCCCGCCGTGGCGATCACATCGCCGCGCTGGCCGATCAAGCGCAGGTAGCTCAGGCCGGCTTGGCGGTAGGTCTCGTCGAGCGTTTCCTGGGCGGCGGCATAGTCGGCCTGGATCAACTGCACGGACAAGGAGGCATTGAGCAGCACCGTCAACTGCTGCCCGCGCAAGTGCGCCTGTTCCCGCAGGCGTTCTCCCATGTCCTCGATATGCTCGTAGATCAAGCCGGCCAGCAACAGCACCTGCACGAGGAGCACGGCCGCGATCAAGCGCGCCCGCAAACTGGGCAACATCCGGTCTAGTGTCGTCATGGGCTGGGCGTTTCCTCCAGCCATTGCCGCACTTGCTCGGCCTGGGCATCCATCCCCTTGAGCTCGTCCTGCTTGGCCGCGACAATGCCGAGCATGCCGTAGCGCTCGATGAAGGCCTTGCCCCCCGAGGTGTCGGCAAAACGAAGCAATGCCCGCGCTATTTGCGCGCGCTCCTGGCCGGAAAGCTTGCCGCTGACGGCGAAATATTGGCTGGGGACGGGTTTGGATTTGTCGATGACGCGCAATCGATCCCGCACTTCCTTGGTCAATTGCTGGAAAGGAATCGAGCCGATCACCGCGGCGTCGGCCTGTCGGTTCAATACGCTCAAGGCCGCGTTGTTATGCGACTTGGCCTCGTACATCTGGTAATGGCGGTCGACCTGCAAGCCGGCCTTCGCCAGCATCTCCGTCCCCAGCGAGGACATGATCGCCAGCTTGTCCGGAATGGCGACCCGCTTGCCCGTCAAGCCGCGCAAATCCCGAATCTCCGAGTCGGCCGAGACCACCACCCAGGCCTGGATCGGTTGCCGGTAATGCGCCAGCAAATGGTAGTCGGCATCGAGCTGCCCCAACCTGGCCAGGTGCGGCGCGGCCACCATCAAGTCGTATTCCTTGGCCAGGATGTGCCGGCTGAAGGTCTCGAAGTTGGCGGCGGTCACCAGCTCCACCGGCCGGCCCAGCTCGGCCTCCAGGTAGTCGCGCATGGGCTGATAGGTCGTCACCAAGATGCGCGGGCTCAAATTAGGGAAGAGGCCGAACAGCAATGGCTTGGCCTCGGCCGCGAACAGCCCGCCCCACGGCGCGAGCAGCAGCAGGGACAGCAGTATCCGAGCGCCGGGTCGCGGCATGCTCAAAACGCCTTCATGAAGACCTTCGACCGGCGTTGCCAGTTATATAGCCCCTTGCGCGCCGCCGGCAGGTCATCCGGCGTGGCCGGCGAGAAGCCGCGCTCGATGAACCAATGCGCAGTGCGCGTGGTCAGCACGAACAGGCGCTTGAGCTTGGCCGCTTTCGCCGCGGCCTCGACCGCCTTGAGCAGGGCCTCGCCCCGGCCGCTGTCGCGGAAATCGGGGTGCACCGCGAGGCAGGCCATCTCGCCCGCCCGCTCGCCCGCGAAGGGATACAAGGCCGCGCAACCGACGATGCGGCCGTCCAGGTCGTCGACGAAGAACTGCTCGATCTCCTGTTCCAGCAGTTCGCGCGAACGCCGCACCAGCACGCCGGCCTCTTCCAGGGGTTCGATCAGTTGCAGCACGCCGCCGACATCGGCGATGGTCGCCGGCCGCAGGGTCTCCACCGGCAAGGCGGTGACCAGGGTGCCCACGCCTTCGTGCGTGAACAGCTCCATGAGCAAGGCGCCGTCGACATCGGCGCTGACCAGATGCGCGCGCCGCACCCCGGCCTTGCAGGCCTTGGCCGCATACGGCAGGTACAACGCCATGTCGCCCTCGGGCAGGCGCTTGACCGCCTTCAGCGCCTCGGCCACGGTGAGCTGGTTCAGGCGCCGCCCCTTCTCGTCCACGGTGTCGCCGTGATCGAGCAGGAACAAAAGCTTCTCCGCCTTCAGCGCGATCGCCGCCTCGGTCGCCACCTCTTCCAGGGTCAGGTTGAATACCTCGCCGGTCGGCGAATAACCCAGCGGCGACAGCAACACGATCTCGCCGTCGGCCAGCCGCGCGTTGATCGCATCGGCCGCCACCTTGCGCACCTCGCCGGTGAATTGCAGGTCGGCGCCGTCGAGCACGCCCATCGGCCGGGCGGTGACGAAGTTGCCCGAGGCGACGCGAATCTCGGCCCCGGCCATCGGCGTGTTGGGCAGGCCGATGGACAGCAGGCTCTCGATATCGACCCGCACCGAGCCGACCGCATCCTTCACGTGCTCCAGGGTCTCGGCATCGGTGACTCGCCGGCCGCGCACATACTGCGCCTCGCCGCTCAAACGCTCCTGGACCTGCGGCCGCACGCCGTGCACCAGCACCAGGCGCACGCCCAGGGCATTGAGCAGGTTCACGTCATGGACCAGGTCGACAAAATCGGGGCGCAGCATCGCATCGCCGCCGAAGGCGATGACGAAGGTCTTGCCCCGAAAGGCATGGATATAAGGCGCGGCGGAACGAAACCAGTCGACGAAGGAGGCCTCGGGTTCGGGCGGCTTGGGGGGCGTCATTTCAATCAAATCCTCGCGGGGCGGCAGCACGTTCGATTGTACGTAGCGGCGGCCAAGGGAGCGAGTATCCATGGACCAAGCAGAGCTAGTAATTCCGTACGCTGTCTCTTCGAGACGGTTTTCACGCGCCGCTAAAAATCGCCCCAAGTCGTTTGCATGGCCGCCAGCGCCGCCAGGCCGGCCGTCTCCGTGCGCAGGATGCGCGGCCCCAGGCGCAAGGGCAGAAAACCCACCGCAGCCGCCAATTGCCGCTCCTCGGGATCGATGCCGCCCTCCGGCCCGGCCAGCAACCAGACCGCGCCGGCCGGCCGGGCCAGCTCGGCCAGGCCGCCGCCATCGGGGTCGAGCAGCAGCTTGGTGCCGGCGAGCGTCTTGGCCTGGCCCAGCCAATCCTCGAAGCGCGCGATCGGCGCGACCTCGGGCACCCGGTTGCGCCCGCATTGCTCGCAGGCCGAGATGACGATGCCCCGCCAATGGCGGCGCCGTTTCTCCGCCCGCTCGCCATCGAGCCGCACCACGCTGCGGCGCATGGTCAAGGGCACGATGCCGGCCACGCCCAGCTCGACCGCCTTCTGGATGGTGTAGTCCATGCGGTCGCCGGCCGAGATGCCTTGCGCCAGCCAAATATCCAGCGGCGATTCGCGCTCGGGCGTATCGCGTCCCCGGCATTCCACCCAGGCCGTGCTGCCCCGCACCTCCAGCACGCCGGCGTATTCGCTGCCGTCGCCGTTGAACAGGACGACCTCGGCCCCCTGCTTCAAACGCAAGGCGCCGAGCGCATGACGCGACACGGCTTCGGACAGGGAAACGCGCGCGCCCAAGGCGAGGGCGGCTTCGACATGGAAACGCGGCAAGGACATGGCGGCGACCGGTTTGGATTTTTGCGAATGGTATCATCGACCGAAACCCAATCGGTCGAGGCATCCCCCATGGTACGAATGGAAACCCCCCTCTGCGACTTCGGCTGGCCGGCACCGGACTTCGACCTGCCCGGCGTCGACGGCAAGCGCTACACGCTCAAAGACGTGGCCGGCCCGAACGGCCTGTTGGTCATGTTCATCTGCAACCACTGCCCTTACGTGAAGGCGGCGATCGAGCGCATCGTGCGCGACGCGACCGAGCTCAAGGCCCTGGGCGTCGGCGCCATCGCCATCATGGCCAACGACCCGGCCGATTATCCGGAGGACTCCTTCGACAATATGCGGCGGGTGGCCGAACGGTTCCGTTTCCCGATGCCTTATGTCTGGGACGAGAGCCAGGCGGTGGCCCGTGCCTACGACGCGGTCTGCACCCCGGACTTCTTCGGCTTCAACAATAAGCTGGAACTGCAATACCGCGGCCGACTGGACGCGTCGCGCAAAGACGCCGCCCCGGCCGAGGCCCGCCGCGACCTGTTCGAGGCCATGAGCCAAGTCGCCCGCACCGACCACGGCCCGCAGGACCAAATCCCGAGCATGGGCTGCTCGATCAAATGGCGGTCGGCATGAGCGAGCTGCTGCAACAAGTCTGCATCGCGGTACGCAAGATCGGCCGCGAGCAGGTCATGCCGCGCTATCTGAAAGTCGCCCACGAGCGCAAGACCGACGGCAGCCTGCTGACCGAGGCCGACCTCGCCACCCAGCACGCCCTGATCGAGGAACTGGGCCGAATCGCCCCCTACCCGGTGCTGGGCGAGGAGATGACCGACGAGGAACAGCGGCGCCTCTGGGCCGAGGGCCAGGACGGCCTCTGGTGCGTCGACCCGATCGACGGCACCACCAACTTCGTCACCGGCCTACCCTTCTTCGCGATCTCGGTCGCGCTCATCAAACAAGGCCGGCCCCAACTCGGCGTGATCTACGACCCCCGGGGCGACGAGCTGTTCTACGCCGAGGCCGGCGGCGGCGCCTACCTGGATGGCGACCCCTTGCCGATCAAGCGCCCGCCCGCGGAACTCAAACGCTGCATCGCGGGGGTGGATTTCAAGCGGCTGTCGAAGGACCTGGCCGTCCGCCTGGCAGGCGAGCACCCCTACAGCTCCCAACGCAACCTCGGCGCCAGCACCCTGGACTGGTGTTATCTGGCCGCCGGCCGCTTGCATATCTATCTGCATGGCGGCCAAAAGCTTTGGGACTACGCCGCCGGCTCGCTGATCCTGGCCGAGGCGGGTGGCGTGGCCTCGACCTTCGGCGAGGACGACTTCTGGCAGGGCGACTTGTGGAAGCGTTCGGTCATCGCCGGCCTGACGCCGGAACTCTTGGCCGACTGGCACGCCTGGATCCGCCAAAGCATATAAATCCCTCATTCTTATAATAAAAAACTTCTATCGAGCGGACGGGGCCGCCCAAACCCTGATTTCAACCGGTTCCCCGCGCGATCCCGGCCGCCAGGCCACGCCGGCCGGCCTATCCGTCGGCTTGCCCTGCCCCACGGCCCTAGGCCATAATCGACGACCTTTGCGTCCCCAGCCGGACCGACCAGATTTTTTTTATTGAGGAAACAGAAGAAATGGCAACCCGCACCGAACTCGCAAATGCCATCCGCATGCTTTCCGTGGATGCCGTGCAGAAGGCCAATTCCGGCCACCCCGGCGCCCCCATGGGCATGGCGGAGATCGCCGAAGTGCTGTGGAACCACCACCTGCGCCACAACCCGGCCAACCCCAAGTGGGCCGACCGTGACCGCTTCGTGCTATCCAACGGCCACGGCTCGATGCTGATCTATTCCCTGCTGCACCTGACCGGCTATGACGTGTCCATCGACGACATCAAGAACTTCCGCCAGTTGCACTCCAAGACCCCGGGCCACCCCGAGTACGGCTACACCGCCGGCGTCGAGACCACTACCGGCCCGCTGGGCCAGGGCATCACCAACGCGGTCGGCATGGCGCTGGCCGAGAAGCTGCTGGCCCATGAGTTCAACAAGCCCGGCTTCGACATCGTCAACCACCACACCTACGTCTTCCTCGGCGACGGCTGCATGATGGAAGGCCTCTCGCACGAGGCCTGCGCCCTGGCCGGTACCTGGAACCTGGGCAAGCTGATCGCCTTCTGGGACGACAACGGCATCTCCATCGACGGCCACGTCGAGGGCTGGTTCACCGACGACACCCCGAAGCGCTTCGAGGCCTACGGCTGGCACGTGGTGCGCAACGTCGACGGCCACAATGCCGTGGCGGTCGAGACGGCCATCCAGGAAGCGAAGAAGCACACCGACAAGCCCACCCTGATCTGCTGCAAGACCGTGATCGGCAAGGGCTCGCCCAACAAGGAAGGCACCCACGACGTGCACGGCGCCGCTCTGGGCGATGCCGAGGTTACGGCCACCCGCCAGCACCTGGGCTGGAACCATGGCCCGTTCGAGATACCGGCCGACGTGTACGAGGGCTGGAGCGCCAAGACCAAGGGCGAGGGCCTGGAAAAGCTGTGGGACAACAAGTTCGCCGAGTACAGCAAGCAGTACCCGGCCGAGGCCGCCGAGTTCACCCGCCGCATGGCCGGCGAGCTGCCGGGCGACTGGGCCGAGCGGGTCAAGGCCGCGATCAAGCTGACCGCCGAGAAAGGCGAGACTGTCGCCACCCGTAAGGCCAGCCAATTGGCGATCGAGCGCCTGGTCTCCACCTTGCCCGAGCGCGTGGGCGGCTCGGCCGACCTGACCGGCTCCAACCTGACCAACTGGCCGGGTTGCCACAGCCTGCACCGCAACGCCGGCGGCAACTACATCTCCTACGGCGTGCGCGAGTTCGGCATGTCCCACATCATGAACGGCATGGCGCTGCACGGCGGCCTGTTCCCGTTCGGCGGCACCTTCCTGATGTTCTCGGAATACGCCCGCAACGCCCTGCGCATGTCGGCGCTGATGAAGCAGCGCGTGGTCTATGTCTTCACCCACGACTCCATCGGTCTGGGCGAGGACGGCCCGACCCACCAGCCGGTGGAGCAGACCGCCACCCTGCGCATGATCCCGAACATGAGCGTCTGGCGTCCCTGCGACACCATGGAGACCATGGTGGCCTGGGCGGCCGGCGTCGAGAAGAAAGACGGCCCGAGCAGCCTGATCCTGTCGCGTCAGAACCTGCCCTACGTCAAGCGCAGCGACGCCCAGGTGGCCGACATCCGCAAGGGCGGCTATGTCCTGTCCGATTGCGACGGCGCGGCCAAGGTCGTGCTGATCGCCACCGGTTCCGAGGTCGAGTTGGCCATGAAGGCGCAAGAGGCCCTCAAGGCCGACGGCATCGCCGCCCGCGTGGTGTCCATGCCCTGCACCAACGTATTCGACAAGCAGGACGCCGCCTACAAGACCAGCGTGCTGCCGATCGGCGTCAAGCGCGTGGCCATCGAGGCCGGCGTGACCGACGCCTGGTACAAGTACGTGGGCCTGGACGGCGCCGTGGTCGGCCTGGACCGCTTCGGCGAATCCGCCCCGGCCGGCCAGCTGTTCAAGGAATTCGGCTTCACGGTTGAGAATGTCGTGAAGACCGTGAAAGGCGTTTTGTAAAAACAATTCACCGCGAAGGACGCGAAGATTCGCGAAGGAAATCTTCAATAAAGGCTTTTCTTTGCGTGTCTTCGCGCTCTTTGCGGTTAAAGATTTCTGTTTCTTAATCAAGGAGAAATCACTATGGCTATCAAAGTTGGCATCAACGGCTTCGGCCGCATCGGCCGCATGGTCTTCCGTGCTGTCGCCAAGGACTTCAAGGACATCGAGATCGTCGCCATCAACGACCTGCTCGACCCCGACTACCTGGCCTACATGCTGAAGTACGACTCGGTGCATGGCCGTTTCAACGGCGACATCAAGGTCGAGGGCGGCAACATGGTGGTCGACGGCAAGAAGATTCGCCTGACCGCCGAGCGCGATCCCGCCAACCTGAAGTGGAACGAAGTCGGCGCCGACATCGTGATCGACTGCACCGGCTTCTTCCTGACCACCGAGTCCTGCGAGGCCCACCTCAAGGCCGGCGCCAAGAAGGTCGTCCAGTCCGCCCCGTCCAAGGACGACACCCCGATGTTCGTCTACGGCGTGAACCACGCCACCTACGCCGGCCAGGCCATCGTCTCCGCCGCGTCCTGCACCACCAACTGCCTGGCCCCGGTGGCCAAGGTTCTGCACGACACCTGGGGCATCAAGCGCGGACTGTTGACCACGGTGCACGCCGCCACCGCCACCCAGAAGACCGTCGACGGCCCCTCGGCCAAAGACTGGCGCGGC
>JACRAU010000003.1 GCA_016234655.1 Betaproteobacteria bacterium | reverse complement strand
TACTTATACTTTCTATGCGATCCCGGTGCTGACGGGTAAGAGCGTGACCAATGCCTTTAACTGGATCGGTCAGCTTTCCCAGGGGAGTTTTACCTTGGGTAGGTAAGGCTTTAACGGCTTAGGCTGTTTTGAGCGGGGCCTTGCATAAGCGAGGCCCCGTTTTTTTGAGCTATCGGTTCTAGCAGATCACGGCCGCCAGCGCCGCCGCCAATTCGTCCGCAATCACCCGCTCGCTGAAATACCCTTCATAGCTCGCCCGCGCCTGGCGGCCGAGTGCCGGCAACATCGCGGCCTGTTCGGCGAGTCGGACCACGGCCTGGGCCAGTGCGATGGGATCGGCCGGCGGCAGTTGGACGATGCCGCTGTCGTCTTGCAACGCCGGATAGCCCAGGCCTTCGCGCGTCACAACGGGCCGGCCGCAGGCCAGGGCTTGGTAGACCTTGTTGGGGATGACGCGAGCAGCCTTGTCGGACGCGCCGAACACGCCGAGCACGATGTCGGCCTGGGCGATGCGGGCCGGCAGTTGCTCGTAGGCGAGCCAGGGTTCGAACGCGACGTTGTTCAGGCCTTGCGCGCGCTGTTGGCACTCGGCCTTGAGCGGGCCGTCGCCGAGCAGGGTCCAGCGCACCGGTGGGCCTTGGTAGCGGCGGGCCGCCTCGACGATGGTCTCGGGGCCTTGCAGGCCGATGAAGCTGCCGAAGAACAGCGCCTCCAAGGGGCGATTGCCGTCATGGGCCGGCAGCGGCGTCGCCTGGAACAGCGCGGCCTCGGCGCCGACATGGATGACGCGAATTTTTTTCAACGCAATGTCGAAGGTCTGCGCATAGAACTCGGCGTGGGCCGGGGTGTCGGCGATCAGCAGGTCGGCGCTGCGCAGCAGCTGGCCTTCCCACGCGCGCAGCCGCTCGGCCTGCGCGCTGCCTTCGGCGAACTTGCCGCGTTCGAATACCTGTTTGTCGTAGGCGGAGATCAGCGGGTCGGCGATCAGGGGCAGGCCGCGACGCCGGCTCCAGCGCCGCGCGGCGGCGAGGTCGCGCTGGCGGAAGCACGGCAGCCAGACCAGATCGACCTTCGGCAGCTTATGTAGCGCCGCTTCCCAATCGGCCAATGCACTGAGCAGCGGCCGGAAATCGACGATGCGCCAACCCAGATCGGCGAAGCCTTTGCGCAGGATGCGATTGCGCGAATAGTCGGGGTCGAAGCGGCCCCACCAAAGGACGGTCTTGCTCACGACTTGCGGGCGGCCCTGCGCCGTAGGCGATTCAGCTCGCGCGCCTTGGCCAGGCGGATGAAGCGCTGGAAGGCATACATGTGGCTGACCACGATGCCGTCGATGCCGTTGGCGAACTCGCGCCGCAGCACGTATTGCTTGAAGAAGGCGAAGGCGGGCAGCAGCAGCAGGCTGAGCCAAGACGGGTCGCGCCCCTTGTTGACCAGGTCTTCGGCCTGCGCGCTGGAATAGCCGTTGACCTTATCGACGTGGTGCGCGAGCGAGCGAAAGGAACGATGGACGACCATGCCCTTGAGCTGGCCGATAGCCCCATCGCGCACGACCACCGAGTCGTGCACCAGCGCATCCTTGAAGCCGGCCTTGTCGCGGCGATAGAGGCGCACCGGGTGATGAAAGGCGGTCCATGGGTGGCCGCGATCCTGGAAGGGATAGAGCGGCAGGATGGGCACGGTGTAGGCGGCGCACTCGGGTTCGCCCTGCGCGAACAGGGCGCGCATCTCATCGGCCAGTTCGGGCGAGACCTCTTCGTCGGCGTCGATGTTGAGCAGCCAGGCATTGCGGCACTGGCCCTCGCCGAACACCTTCTGCGGGCCGTAGCCACGCCAGGCGTTGAACAGCACGCGGGCGCCGAGCGCCTCGCTCACCGCCACGGTGGCGTCCTCGCTGCCGGCGTCGATCACGATCACCTCGTCGGCCCAATCGCGCACGGCGCGGAGCGCGAGCGGGATACGGTCGGCCTCGTTCTTGGCAATGATGAAGACGGAGAGGGGCAGGCGCTCGGGCATGGTGGGCGTATTGTAGGATAAGCCGCTCATCCCGGCCGCCGGCCCCGTTCGGGGCATTTGTCCGGCAGGCCCCAAGACCGGGGGCAGCCGAGCGCGAGCCAGGCGACTTGCGTGCCGTAAATGGCGACCTTGTTGCGCAGCCGGCGATTGAGCCCCGCCGTCAACAACAGCAATGCGGCATTGAGCAGGCCATTGACGATCAGGCGCGCGATCCGCCAAGCCGTCAGCAGCGCGGCGACCCGCGGCGTGAAGACGCGGCGATAGAACAGCAGGCGCGAGCGCAACATCTCCACCTGCGCGCCGCGCCGCACGGTGCGCGTGCTCGCGCCCTTCAGGTGGGTGACGCGGATGCGCGGGTCGAGCCAGACCTGCCAGCCGTGCCGGCGCAGGCGCGCGCACCACTCGGTCTCCTCGAAGTAGAAGAAGAAGGCCTCGTCCAACAGGCCCGCCTGGGCTATGGCGGCGCGGTGCACGGCCATGCAGGCGCCGACCACGGTTTCCACTTCGTTCGGCCGGTCCGGCGCCAATTTGGGCAAGGGCTGGCGACCCAGGCCGAGTTCGGCGCGCACGGTGGGCAACACGCCGTGCGAGCGCTGCGTCGAGCCGTCCGGGCCATACAACTGGCCGGCGACGATAGCGGCGCGCGGCAGCTCGCGGAGGTTTTGCTCGAAACGATCCAGCGCATCGGGCTGGACATGGGCATCGTTGTTGAGCAGCAGCACGAATTCGCCGGTCGATTGCCTGATCGCCTGGTTGCAGGCGCGGCCGAAGCCGTTGTTGCAGCCGTTCTCGATAACATGCACATGGGGATAGGCGGCGCGCACCCGGGCGAGCGAATCGTCGCGGCTGCCGTTGTCGACCAGCCAGACCTCGTCGCGCGCCGGGTCGAGCGCCGCCTGCAAATGGCTCAGCGCCTGTAGCAGCAACTCGGCGCCGTCGCGATGCGCGATCACCACGGAGAATCTCAATTCTTTTCCTTGTATGCGATCATCTCGCCCATGCGTTTACCCGTTTTTCAATCGCCGCACGGACAGTTCGCCGCCATTGTAGTGGCTTATTGCGTGCTGTACTTCGTCCTGCGCCTGATCCTGTCGCCGGTGCTCGGCACCGACGACGTCGAGCAGGCGGTGTGCGCGCAGAGCCTGGCCCTGGGCTGCGACCTGCGCCAGCCGCCCCTGTATACCTGGCTGCAATGGCTGACCAATCAAATCGCCGGCGAAAATCTGCTGGCCATCTTCCTGTTGAAATATGGCCTGCTGGCCCTGCTCTATTGGCTGCTCTATCGCATCGGCCTGCGCCTGTTCGCCGACACCGCGACCGCCGGCATCGCCGCGCTGTCGCTTTGGCTCGCCTACCCGTTCGCGGTCGGCGTGCATCAGGGCGTGACCCATTCCTTGTTGCTGTCGGTGCTGCTCGCCGCCTCTTTCCTCGCCGCATTGCGCTTGGAGGCGCGGCGCTCGCTCGGCGGCTATCTGCTGCTCGGCCTGCTGCTCGGGCTGGGCATGTTGGCCAAGTACAGCTTCGCCCTCTATGCCGCGGGCCTGGTGCTGGCCGCCTTGAGCCTGCCGCGCTATCAGGTCTTGTTGCTCGATGCCCGCGCGCTGGCCACCTTGCTCGCCGCCCTGCTCGTGGTCACGCCGCATGGACTCTGGGCCTGGGAACGCTTGGATGCGATGCACGGCGCGCTCGGCGGCCTGGGCCAACTCAACGCGCCGGCCGCTTATTGGCCGCGCGTGGCCGGCGGCCTGGCCAGTCTGGCCAGCGCGCTGCTGCAATTCCTGTTCCCTTTGTGGCTGATCGTGCTGATCTTTTATCCGCGCGCGTTCCGTCCTTTGCCGGCGCCGCTGCCCGATGGCTTGCGTCTGGCCGGCCGCGCGATGGCCATCTCGGCCGGCTTGCTGGTCCTGGCCATCGTGTTCGGCGGGCCGGTGGAGATCAAACCGCGCTGGATGCATGTGATCCTGCTGCTCGCACCGCTCTATCTGTTCGGCCGCATCGCGGCGGCCGGCTACTTTCCCGTCGCCAAGCGCGGCTATGTCGCCGCGTTGTTCCTGTTGCCCTTGCTGGTGATCGGCGTCTGGCTGGGGCAGATATTCCTGGCGCCGAAATACGGCAAGCCGACCCGATTCCACGCGCCCTACGACCAACTGGCGCGGAAAATCCAGAGCGTCGGCTTCGCCAGCGGCACCCTTGTCGCCAACGAATTGCACCTGGCCGGCAATATGCGCATCGCCTTTCCCGACTCGCGCATCGTGACGCCGGTCTATGCGCATTACCTGCCGCCTGCCATCGACAGCCGGCAGTGCCTGGCGGTCTGGCAGAGCCAAGGGCACAGCCCCATACCGGCCGAGTTACTGGCAACTCTAAAGTTGCCCGAAACGGAACGGCCGGCACCGCGCTATATCGAGGCCCAATACCGCCGCAGCGAGCGGGAACGCATGGAGTTGGGTTTTCTGCTGCTGCCTGGCGGCAGCTGCCCCTAGAGGCTATCCACCAGGCCTGGAAATACCTGGTAGGAGCGGCCTCCTGGCCGCGAAGCAGGTAGCTTCGCGGCCAGGAGGCCGCTCCCACAGGAAGACGGTGATTTTTTAAAACGGCTTTTTAGAGCAGAACGACGGTGGCCAGACCGAGGAAGATGAAGAAGCCCATCGAGTCGGTGATAAAGGTCAACAAGACATGGGCGCCGAAGGCTGGGTCGTGGCCCATGCGCACGATGAGGCGCGGCGCCCAATAGCCTGCCATCGAGGAGACCAGCAGGTTCAGCAGCATGGCGGCCGACATCACCATAGCCAAGGCGGCGTTGCCATAAAGACCGAAGGTCACCACGCCCATGATGCCGCCCCAGACCAAGCCATTGAGCAAGGCGATGCTAAGTTCCTTGAGCATCAGACGGTTGGCGTTGTCCTTGGAGATGAGGTTCAAGGCCAGGCCGCGCACCACCAAGGTGAGCGTCTGGCTGCCCGAGTTGCCGCCCATGCCGGCGACGATGGGCATCAGCGCGGCCAGCGCGGTCAGCTTCTCGATCGAGCCCTCGAAGGCGCCGACCACGCGCGAGGCGATCAAGGCCGTGCAGAGATTGATGGCCAGCCAAAGCCAACGGTTCTTGGCCGCGCGCCACACCGTGGAGAACAGGTCTTCCTCCTCGCGCAGGCCGGCCATGCTCAGCATGTCCTCCTGCGCCTCGGCCCGGATGTAGTCGAGCACCACGTCCACGGTCAGGCGGCCAACCAGCCTGTCGTGCGGATCGAGGATGGGCGCGGTTACCAGGTCGTAGCGCTCGAAGGCCTGGGCCGCGTCGGAGGCGGAGTCGGATGGATGAAAGGCGACCGGGTCGTCGATCATGATCGCCGCGATATGTGCCTCGGGGTCGTGCACCAGCAGGCGTTTGATCGGCAACACCCCGATCAAACGCTTGCCGTTATCGACCACGAACAGCTTGTCGGTATGGGTCGGCAGGTCGCCCAGCATGCGCAGGTAGCGCAGCGTGGTCTCGATGGTGACATCGGCGCGGATGGTGACGAAGTCGTAGTCCATCAAGGCGCCGACCGAGTCTTCGTCGTAGGACAGCGACGACTCGACCTGGGCGCGCTTCTGCTCGTCCAGGGACTTCATCAACTCCTGGACCACGTCCTTCGGCAGGTCGGGCGCCAGGTCGGCGATCTCGTCGGTGTCCAGGCTGCCGGCGGCGGCCAAGAGTTCGCGGTTGTCCATCGCCGCGATCAGCGACTCGCGCACCGCGTCGGAAACCTCGATCAGGATCTCGCCGTCGCGCTCGGCCTTGACCAGGTCCCAGACCATGAGTCGGTCTTCGATCGGCAAGGCCTCCAGGATGTAGGCCACGTCGGCGGGGTGCAGTTCGTCGAGTTTCTTCCGCAGCTCGGCGATGTTCTGCTTGTGCACCAGGGCCTCGACCAGCTCGTGCCGAGGCATGTCCTGCTTATGGACGAGCGACTCCACCAGCTTCTGCCGGGCGATGATTTCCACCACCTGGCGCAGGCTGTCCTCGACGTGCTCTTGGCCGGATTCTTCGTTGATGTCGTTCATTGCGGGGCATTGTAGCCCGCGCCCGTGACCGCCAAAAGCATTCGGCGGCAATCGTCGGCGGGAGATTGGCTAGGCGTTGCTCACTTCGGCACGGCCACCTGCCACATGCGCGCCGCGATGATCGCCTTGCGCTTGAGCAGGCCGCGCGCGGCGCGATGGGTCTCGTAGTAGCGCGGGTTCGGGATCATCGCCGCCAGCGTGGCCGCCTCGTCCGGCCCCAGCGCGGCGGCCGAGCTCTTGAAATAGCGGCGCGCGGCGGCCTCGGCGCCGTAGATGCCGGTGCCCCACTCGATCACGTTCAGATACACCTCGAGGATGCGGCGCTTGCTCCACACCGCCTCGATCATCACCGTGATCGCCGCCTCCTGCGCCTTGCGCAAGGGGTTGCGCGACGAAGACAGGAACAGGTTCTTGGCCAATTGCTGGCTGATGGTGGAGCCGCCGGCCACCACCTTGCCCTTCTTCAGGTTCTTCTCCAACGCGGTCTCGATGCCTTCCCAGTCGAAGCCTTCGTGCGCGATGAACTTGGAATCCTCGGCGGCGACCACGGCGCGCTTGAGGTTGAGCGATATCTGCTTGTAGTCGACCCATTGGTGGCGCAGCTCCGCCTCGGGCCGCTTCTCTTGCAAGCGCTCCAGGCCGGCCTGCATAAAGGCGGTGGAGGACGGGTTGAACTGCATCCACCACAGCACGTGGCCGAAATACCAGAGTTGCAGGGCAAGCACCAGGCCGAGCACGATACCGAACCATTTCAGAATCCGGCGCCACATCATGCGGCTCGCAATCGGGCGATCACCGAGGCGGTATCCGGCCGCACGCCGCGCCAGAGATAGAACGCCTCGGCCGCCTGTTCGACCAGCATGCCCAGGCCGTCGGCCACGCGGGCACCGCGCGCGCGGGCGAAGGCCATGAACGGCGTGTCCTGGCCGTACATCATGTCGTAGGCCCGGGCATCGGGCGCGAACACCGCATCGGGCAGGGGCGGCAGGTCGCCGGCCAGGCTGGCGGCCGTGGCGTTGATCACCAGATCGAACCGCCGGCCCGCGAGGGCATCGAAGCCGCCGCCTTCGATCTTGCCGGCCTGCCGGAAGCGTTGGGCCAAGTCGACCGCCTTGGCCGCCGTGCGGTTGGCGATGAAGAGCTCGGCCGGCGCCTCGTCCAGCAAGGGCAGGATCACGCCGCGCGCCGCGCCGCCGGCGCCGAGCAACAGGATGCGCCGGCCGGCAAGGGCCACGCCCAGGTTGCGGGTCAGGTCATTGACCAGGCCGACGCCGTCGGTGTTGTCGCCGAGCATGACCTCGCCGTCGAATTTCAGGGTGTTGACCGCGCCGGCCGCCTCGGCCCGCGCCGTGCGCCGGTCGGCCAGCTCGTAGGCCTGCTCCTTGAACGGCACGGTCACATTGGCGCCCCGGCCGCCGGCGGCGCGAAACGCCCGCACGGCCGCCGAAAAGCCGTCGAGCGGCGCCAGTATGGCCTCGTAGCTCAAGTCCTGGCCGGTCTGCCGGGCGAATTCGGCATGGATCAGCGGCGACTTGGAATGGGCGATGGGGTTGCCGAAGACGGCGTAACGGTCGGTCATCGATGTCTATTCATATAGCCAGGCCGAATTGTATAGCGCCCCGATCAAACCCAAAACAACGCACCACAATGGTGCGTTACGCATTATTTATGTGCGCGGAAAAAAACCGCCTGCCCCGAAATGGCTTGTGGCACAATCCTTCACGCTTGTTTTGGCCTGGCATGGTTTCTGCTGAAAAGGGCGTCGATGCACCCTTTTGTAGATTGTTTATTGTCGTTTTGACGAGGAGTTTGAAATGGCGGTCGCCGATGTAATGAAAATGGTCCAGGAAAACGATGTCAAATTCGTCGATTTCCGTTTTACCGATACCCGCGGCAAGGAGCAGCACGTCACCGTGCCCATCTCCCACTTCAACGAGGACAAGTTCACCGAGGGCCATGCCTTCGACGGTTCATCCATCGCCGGCTCGAAAGGCATCCAGGCCTCCGACATGCTGCTGATGCCGGACCCGAGCACCGCCAACATCGACCCCTTCTTCGACGAGCCCACCCTGATCCTCACCTGTGACGTGATCGAGCCGGACACCGGCAAGGGCTACGACCGCGACCCACGCTCCATCGCCAAGCGCGCCGAGGCCTACCTGAAGTCCACCGGCATCGGCGACACCGCCTACTTCGGCCCCGAGCCCGAGTTCTTCATTTTCGACTCCGTCACCTGGGGTGACGACATGTCCGGCTGCCACGTCAAGATCAAGTCGGAAGAGGCCGCCTGGTCCTCCGGCGAGCAGACCGAGGTCGGCAACATCGGCCACCGGCCCAAGGTCAAGGGCGGCTACTTCCCGGTACCCCCGATCGACTCCTTCCAGGACATCCGCTCGGCCATGTGCCTGGCGCTGGAAGAGATGGGCGTGCCGGTCGAGGTGCACCACCATGAAGTCGCCACCGCCGGCCAGTGCGAGATCGGCACCAAGTTCTCCACCCTGGTGCAGCGCGCCGACTGGACCCAGATCCAGAAGTACGTGATCCACAACGTGGCCCACGCCTACGGCAAGACCGCGACCTTCATGCCCAAGCCCATCGTCGGCGACAACGGCTCCGGCATGCACGTGCACCAGTCGATCTGGAAGGACGGCAAGAACCTGTTCGCCGGCAACGGCTATGCCGGCCTGTCCGAACTGGCCCTGTATTACATCGGCGGCGTGATCAAGCACGCCAAGGCCCTGAACGCCATCACCAACCCCGGCACCAACTCCTACAAGCGCCTGGTGCCCGGCTTCGAGGCCCCGGTAATGCTGGCCTACTCGGCCCGCAACCGTTCCGCGTCCATCCGCATCCCGCACGTGGCTGGCGACAAGGCCCGCCGGATCGAGACCCGCTTCCCGGACCCGATCGCCAACCCCTACATGTGCTTCGCCGCGCTGATGATGGCCGGCCTGGACGGCATCCAGAACAAGATCCACCCGGGCGACCCCGCCACCAAGAACTTGTACGACCTGCCGCCCGAAGAAGAAGCGAAGATCCCGACCGTGTGCAGCAGCCTGGAGATGGCCCTGGAAGAGCTGGCCAAGGACCACGAGTTCCTGACCCGCGGCGGCGTGTTCAGCAAGGAGTTCATCGAGGCCTACATCGAACTGAAGATGGAAGAAGTCACCCGCATCCGGATGACCACCCACCCCATCGAGTTCGACATGTACTACTCGGTGTAAGCCATTCGCATGGGCCGAAACGGCCCGGCGGCAATAAAAAAGGACGGGGCGACCCGTCCTTTTTTATTGCCGCGACGCAAGGCCTTCCCCTAAACTGGCCCCGTATCGGAGTGAGGAAAACCATGCGGCTTATCGTGGGATGGCTATGTTTGGCGTGCGCCACGGCGGTGCACGCGGAAATCTACAAATACACCGACGAGGGCGGCCACGTCACCTATAGCAACACCCCGCGCGCGGGCGCCAAGGCGCTGAACGTCGGCGTCGAGAAATCCAAGCCCGCCGCCTCGCCCGGTCATTTCCCCAAGGTCGACAAGGCCACGCAGCAACAGCGCGACGCGATGCGGCGCAAGCTGCTGCTGGACGAACTTAGCAACGAGCAGCATGGCCTAGACGCCGCGCGCGCCGCCCAGCGCCAGCCCGGCGCCGATGCCGGCAAACTGGCGGAGACCCTGCGCCTGCACGAAAAGAACATCGAAATGCTGAACAAGGAATTGGCCCGCATCAAATAAGCCGGCCATCCCGTCCGCGAAATCTGGCCCGCTTCTTGCTAAATTAGGGTACGCAATCAATCGGCAAGGAAGATGGACTACGCCACCCCCGGACTCGACATTCTTGCCACCGCCGTGCTTTTGGTCGACGAATCGCGCGCGATTCGCTACCTCAACCCGGCGGCGGAGAACATGTTCGGCGTCTCCGCCCTGCACATCATCGGCCGGCCGCTCGTCGACCTGTTCGGCCAGAACAAGGAACTCATCAGGGCCTTGGACAGCGCCTTGCAGCAAGGCGCCAGCTTCACCGAGCACGAACTGCACGTGCATACCAACGGCCACCAGCTGCAATTGAGTTGCACCATCACGCCGCTCGAATACCAAACCGGCGCGGCGGCGCTCGAATTCCACCCGGTCGGCGGCAGCATGAAGATCGCGCGGGAAGAACAGGCCCTGGCCCAGGCCCATGCCAGCCAGACCCTGCTGCGCCAGTTGGCGCACGAGATTCGCAACCCGCTCGGCGGCATCCGCGGCGCGGCGCAATTGCTTGAAGTCGAGCTCGACGCGCCCAACCTGGCCGAATACACCCAGGTCATCATCAAGGAGACCGACCGTCTGCAAGGCCTGCTCGACCGCATGCTGGCGCCGGCCCGCCGGCCCAACGTGCAAACCGTCAACATCCACGAGGTGATCGAACGCGTGCGCAGCCTATTGCTGGCCGAGTTTCCGGAACTGAGCGTGCGGCGCGATTACGACTTGAGCCTGCCCGAGATCAAGGCCGACCCCGAACAGCTCATCCAGGCCATGCTCAACGTCGCGCGCAACGCAGCGCAAGCCATGCACGGCAAGGGCGACATCCAGTTCCGCACCCGCATCGCGCGCCAAGTCACGCTGGCGATGAAACGCTGGAACCTGGCCATGCGCATCGAGATCATCGACAACGGTCCCGGCATCCCCGAAGACCTGCGCGACACCTTGTTCTTTCCATTGATCTCCGGCCGCGACGGCGGCACCGGCCTCGGCCTCACCTTGGCGCAAAGCCTGGTGCAACGCCACGAAGGCGCGATCTATATGGAAAGCGCGCCAGGCCACACCTGTTTTTCAATCTTGCTGCCGATCAAATCGGTAACGAGTAACGAGTGATGAGTACCGAGTCGAAACCCTACGCCGCCCATTACTCGACACTCGCTACTCGCTACTCATCCCCCTGAACGCGGAGCTTTATTTATGAAACCGATCTGGATCATCGACGACGACCGCTCCATCCGCTGGGTGTTCGACAAGGCGCTCAAGCGCGAGAACCTGCCGCACCGCATCTTCGACAGCGCGGAAGACGCCATGCTCGCGTTCGAGCACGAGACGCCCGGCGCCGTGCTCACCGACATCCGCATGGAAGGCATCAGCGGCATCGAGTTCATGGAGACGATCAAGGCCCGACATCCCAAGCTGCCGATCATCGTGATGACGGCCTATGCCGACCTCGACTCGGCCGTGTCCGCCTTCCAGGGCGGCGCCTTCGAATACCTGCCCAAGCCGTTCGATATCAACCACGCGCTGGAGCTGATCCATCGCGCGCTGGACGAGACCGCGCGCGGCGAAGAAGGCGTGGGCGAGGCGATGCTCAGCGGCCAGGCCATGCTCGGCCAGGCCCCGGCCATGCAAGACGTGTTCCGCGCCATCGGCCGCCTGTCGCAGTCGCACGCCACCGTGTTGATCACCGGCGAGACCGGCACCGGCAAGGAACTGGTCGCCCGCGCCCTGCACCGGCATAGCCCGCGCAAGGACAAGCCCTTCATCGCGCTCAACACTGCGGCGATCCCGAAAGACCTGTTGGAATCCGAACTGTTCGGCCACGAGCGCGGCGCCTTCACCGGCGCCACCGGCTCGCGCCGCGGCCGCTTCGAGCAGGCCGACGGCGGCAGCCTGTTTCTCGACGAGATCGGCGACATGCCGTCCGATCTGCAAACCCGCCTGCTGCGCGTTTTGGCCGACGGCGAGTTCTACCGCGTCGGCGGCCACCAGCCGGTGCGCGCCAACGTGCGCGTGATCGCGGCCACGCACCAGAACCTGGAAGATCGCGTAAAGCAAGGCCTGTTCCGCGAAGACCTGTTCCATCGGCTCAACGTCATCCGCATCAAGCTGCCACCGCTGCGCGAGCGGCGCGAGGACATCCCGCTCTTGATCCGCCACTTCCTGCAAAAGAGCGCGCAAGACCTCGGCGTCGAGGTCAAGCAGATCAGCGACGAGGCGATCAAGCAGATGAGCGCCATGCCCTACCCCGGCAACGTGCGCCAGCTGGAAAACCTCTGCCATTGGCTGACCGTGATGGCGCCGGGCCAGGTGATCGAACCCAAGGACCTGCCGCCCGAATCGCTCGAGGCCCCGATACACGCCGCGCTCGATTGGGCCGAGGCCTTGGCCCGCACCGCCCAGGCCCGCCTCGCCCGAGGCGAGGCCGGCATCATCGACGACCTTAGCGCCGAGTTCGAGCGCACGCTGATCCGCGTGGCGCTCAACCAGACCGGCGGCCGCCGCATCGAGGCCGCCCACCTGCTCGGCCTGGGCCGCAACACCCTGACCCGCAAGATACACGAGCTGGGGATGGAGAACGGCAGCGAGTAGACGCCGTTGTTCGGCCCCAGGAGGGGCCTCCTACAGGGGCTGTGGGAGCGGCCTCCCGGCCGCGAACCGGATCGGCCACAACCGGGAACGGCCACCCCGGCTACAATCCACCCATGACCGCCGAATTCCTCTACCGCCTGTTCCTGCAAGTCTGGCTGCCCATCGCCCTGCTGGTGGCGGCCGGCGGGCTATGGGGGCGGTTCCGCACCGAAGCCCCGGCGGCGCAATTGCGCATGCAATTGAACCGGCTGGTGGTCGATGTCTTCGCGCCGCCCTTGCTGTTCGCGCTGTCCGCCCAGGCGGTCATCACCTGGAACCTGCTGACGGTGCCGCTGATCGTCGCCGCCGGCATCCTGGCTAGCGGCGGCCTGCTCTACCTGATGCTCTACCGCTCGCCGCTGGGCGGCAACCTCGCGCGCCAGACCAAGGCCGCTATCCTGCTCGCCGGCATGTTCGGCAACATCCTGTTCATGGGCTACCCGACCCTGACCTTCCTCTACGGCGACCAGGGCGGCAGCTACGCCGCCTTCGCCGACGTGCTGGCCGGCACGCCGCTGCTGTGGACGCTGGGCGTCTGGATCGCCACCCGCCTGGGGCATGAGGGCAACCACGGCGCCAGCCTGTTCCGCACCGTGCTCAAGCTGCCGCCGATCTGGGGCTTCGTGCTCGGCTTCGCGGTGAACTTCTCCGGTATCGACATCGCGCCGCTGGTCACCGCCGCCAAGTTCATGGGCCAAGCCACCATCCCCATCATGCTGTTCACCCTGGGCCTGTCGATCCCCTGGGGCGACCTCAAACCGTGCAAACAAACGGCAGTGGCCGTCGCGGTGAAGCTGGCGGTCGGGCCGCTCATGGCCTGGGGCGTAGCGCATTTGGCATTCGCGCCGCTGGGCGATGCGCAATATGCCGCCGTCATCGAAATCAGCATGCCGACCATGATCATGGCCGCCTCCTTCGCCGACCGCTTCGGCCTCGACGTGCGCGCCGCCGCGCTCACCGCCGGCTGGAGCAGCGTGATGTTCATGCTGACGCTGCCGGTCTGGATCATGCTCCTGCGCTGAACCGGGTACACATGGGGATGAACGGCTTTTTCAAGTCTCTGTTCTCCGGCCTGCAAGGCGCCCGCGCCAACCCCGAACTCGACGCGGCGGTCGAGCGCGTGGTACATGCCGTCGAGCCCAAGCTCAAGTTCGCCGGCGGCTACCCGCAACGCTATCGCGGCGCGGTTGCCCACGCCCTCGACTATGTCCGCGAGCTGGCCCGACAAGTGCCCGGCCCCATCGCCGTCAACCGCGAGGCCTACGGTAAAAGCCCGTTCGTCCGCGCCATCTTCGCCTCGCCGGACGAATTCCAGACCGCGCTCTGCACCAGCCGGGCCATGCAGGAATACCTCAAGGCCGACAGCTGCGGCATCGGCACCCCGCTCTACGCCGTGCTCGGCATGCGCCGTAGGGAAAAGGCCGTCATCGGCATGGAAGTCGTCGGCGACGAGGTGCGGCACGATGTCACGCAAACCACCGTCTGTTTCTCCAGCCACACCCTGACCAGCATCGCCCACAGCGAGGCCGACAGCCGCGCCCTGCTGGGTTGGGGCTTCATCAATAGCCTGATCGGCCACGTCACCGACCGGCTCGAACAGATCAAACAAACCAAGCAGGAACTCGAACAGCAATGCAGCGAGCTCCGCGCCCGGCTACGCTCGGCCGATGCGCTGCAACGCGAATCCTTGCAAGAGGCGCTGGACGCCGCGCTCGCCGGCCTGCGCGAGGCCACCGAGCAACTGGACCTGCGCCGCCACGCCGAACACATCGACGCCGTGTTGCTGCAACCGGAACAACATCTGCGCCTGGAACCCGTCACGCTGCACATCGACGACATGAGCATCAAACGCGAACCCGGCAACGGCCGCGAGGTCACCTTCGTCGACCTGGTCGGCCGCGACCGGCGGCGCTGGTGCATCACCCTGCTGCATTGCCAGAGCCCCGGCGTCATCCCGATGAGCGAACGGCTGGAAGAGGCGAGCCGGTGGATGTACCTCTGAACAGGTGGCGAAGTACCATTGAGTCCGTAGGGTGCGCCATGCGCACCACATCCTGCATTGGTGCGCGGAGCGCACCCTACGAAACTACCTGACACCCCGGTTTCCCCTGCTCATCGCCTGCACCAAGGTATCGCCGACCCGCTTGGCGTTGAACGGTTTCACGATATAGCCGGCGGCACCGTGGCCGAGGGCCTCGCACACGGTGTTCATGCTGGCATCGGAGGAGACCATCACGACCCGGCTCTCGGGCACTTCCTCGTGCAGCACCTCCAGCACCTCCAGCCCGGACATGCCCGGCATTATCATGTCCAGGCAGACAACATCTGGATTCAATGCCTTGCACTGCTCTATGGCCTGCTTGCCGTTCGGCGCTTCGCCAACGACCGCCCAGCCCTCCGAACGCAAGATCACCCGCAGTAAACTGCGAATGCTTGCGTCGTCGTCGACGAGCAACGCCGTCCCCTTGAATGTCATTGCGTAATCCATCGAAAAACACCGAAAGTCAATTAAAAAATAGTTGAGCCAGTTTAGCGGCCCGATATTTCAATATAAAAAAAGCGGGCCGCAGCCCGCTTTTTTTATTCGGCGTAGAAAACTCAATCCATCTCTTCGATCCAGGCCGCCTGGATCGCTTCCAAAATCTTCTCGTTCGACTTGTTCGGGTCGCCCTCGAAGCCGGGCAGTTCCATCACCCAGCGGTGCAGGTCGGTGAAGCGCACGTATTGCGGGTCGACATCGGGGTGGTGTTCGACCAGCGCGATGGCGATGTCCAGGGTATCGGTCCATTTCATGGCAAGTCTCCAGTCGGCAGTTCGCAGTCTTCAGTAAAAGCATCGGGCATGAATTTTCTGCCGACTGCCAACTATGTTCAATGCCCTTCCTTCACCATATTGACGGTGTATTTCGGGATCTCGACCACGATGTCCTTGCCGCCCATCATGGCCTGGCAGGACAGGCGCGAGGTCGGCTCCAGGCCCCAGGCCTTGTCGAGCAGGTCTTCCTCGATCTCGGTCGCCTCCGGCAGGGTGTCGAAGCCCTCGCGGATCACGACATGGCAGGTGGTGCAGGCGCAGGACTTCTCGCAGGCGTGCTCGATCTCGATGCCGTTGGCGAGCAGGTTGTCGCAAATCGACACGCCTTTTTGCGCGTCGATGACGGCGCCGGCCGGGCAGAGTTCTTCGTGCGGCAGGACGATCAATTGGGGCATACGGCTTCCTTCTTTTCGACTCGGCTGGGCAGCGCGGCCAGCACGCCGTCCCAGAACGCGATGCGCGCCTCGACGGCCCGGACCGCCGCGATGCGCGCCTCTTCATGTTTGGCCACATCGTCTCCGCACAAGGCATCGAGCAGGCGCAGCGAAAGCGGCGCGTGGAAATCCTCGTCCAGGTGGATATGGCGATTCAAATAATAGTGGAAAGTCGGCGCCTGTTGTTCGGTCACCGCCATGCGCGCCAGGAAGGCACGGAACATGGCCGGGATGACGTGCTCGCGCCCGAGCGCCAAGGCGGCCGCCACGGCATGCGGCCGGCCGGAGTCGATGAAGCCGAAGGTCACGCGGGTGAAGCGCAGGGCCGGCTCGGGCACGCCGGCCGTGGCCAGCGCGGCCGCCAGGCCTTGCCGGCGCACCGCGTCGACGAAGCCTTGCATCTGCGCGGCATCGGCGCCGATCTCGCGCATGGCGCCGAGATACAGCTCGAAGTGGCTGGCGAAACCCGCGCCGCCGGGCGGCGCCTGGTCGGTCTCTTCTTCCAGCACCAGTTCGTTGATGAAGCGGGCGACGCCGGCGTCCGGCCCCGGCGTCCAGGGCCAGCGGGCCGGCGCCACGGCGTGTTGCAGGTATTTGATCAGCGACATGAAGTCCCAGACCGAATAGACGTGGTGCCGCATGAACGCCCGCAGGTCGTCCAGCGTTTGCAGCGCGCCGTAGATCGGGTGGCTATCCAGCCGCTGGCGCAGGTCTTCGATGAAGGCTTCGTCGAAGCGGCTCACAGGTCCAACTCCTCGAGCTTGTGCCCTTTCAATGCCCGCTTGACGCTGGCATCCATGCGCCGGGCGGCGAACTCGCCGGTGCCCTGGTTCAGCGCATCCGAGGCGCGCTTCACGCTTTGCGCATCGTCGCCTTGCATGGCCTGTTTCATCGCGTCGAGCAAGGCGGCGATGGCGGTGCGTTCGCTCGCATCGAGCAGGGTCTCGCCGTCCTCGGCCAAGGCGGCCTCGGTCGCCTCGATCAGGCGTTGGCCGTCGACCTTGAGTTCGGCCAGCTGCCGCGCCTCGACATCGCTGCGGGCATGGTCGTAGGAGTCGCGCAACATGCGCGCGATCTCGTCGTCGGAGAGGCCGTAGGACGGCTTGACCTCGATATGGGCCTCGACGCCGCTGCCCATCTCGCGCGCCGCAACCGAAAGCAGGCCGTCGGCATCGACCTGGAAGGTCACGCGAATACGAGCCGCGCCGGCGACCATGGGCGGGATGCCGCGCAACTCGAAACGGGCCAGCGAACGGCATTCGCCGACCAGCTCGCGCTCGCCCTGCACCACGTGGATGGCCATCGCCGTCTGGCCGTCCTTGAAGGTGGTGAACTCCTGGGCGCGCGCGGTCGGGATGGTGGCGTTGCGCGGGATGATCTTCTCGGTCAGGCCGCCCATGGTTTCGATGCCGAGCGACAGGGGCACGACATCGAGCAGCAGCCAGTCGTCGCCCTCGCGGTTGCCGGCCAGCACATTGGCCTGCATCGCGGCGCCCAAGGCCACGACCTTGTCCGGGTCCAGATTGGTCAACGGCGCCTGGCCGAAGAACTCGCCGACGGCGGCCTGGATGCGCGGCATGCGGGTGGAACCGCCGACCATGACCACGCCCTTGACGTCCTCGGGGGTCAGGCCGGCATCGCGCAAGGCCTTGCGCGTCGGCAACAAGGTCTTGTTGACCAAGCTCTCGGTCATCTTGTGGAAATCTTGCCCGGAGAGCTTGAGGTCGACCAATTGGCCGGTCGACAACACGCCGGTGACGCCGGCCTCGGGCTGATCGGTCAGCATCTCCTTGGCCTCGCGCGCCTTGCCGAGCAACAGGCGCTTGTCGTGATCGCCGAGCACCGACAGGCCGGCCTGTTCCAGTATCCAGCAATAGATGCGATGGTCGAAATCGTCGCCGCCCAAGGCCGAGTCGCCGTTGGTGGCCAGCACCTCGAACACGCCGCAGGTCAGCTTGAGGATGGAGATGTCGAAGGTGCCGCCGCCGAGATCGAACACCGCATAAACGCCCTCGGCCGCGTTGTCGAGGCCGTAGGCGATGGCCGCTGCGGTCGGCTCGTTGAGCAGGCGCAGCACGTTCAGCCCGGCCAGCTTGGCGGCATCCTTGGTCGCCTGGCGCTGGGCATCGTCGAAATAGGCCGGCACGGTGATCACGGCGCCGGTCAGGTCGCCGCCCAAGGACGCCTCGGCGCGAACCTTCAACACCTTGAGTATCTCGGCCGAGACCTCGACCGGGCTCTTCACCCCGGCCACCGTCTTCAACTGCACCATGCCGGGGGCATCGACGAACTGATACGGTAGCGTCGCGAGGTCGGGCAAGTCCTTGAGGCCGCGCCCCATGAAACGCTTCACCGACACGATGGTGTTGTGCGGGTCTTCGCTGCTGCGCGCCTGGGCCTCGTAGCCGACGGTGACCGCGCCCCCCTGGCGGTAACGCACGACGGAAGGCAACAGCGAGTGGCCGTGCTCGTCGTTGATCACGACCGAGATGCCATTGCGCACGGTCGCCACCAGGGAATTGGTCGTGCCCAGATCGATGCCCACCGCCAAGCGATGCTCGTGCGGGGCGGTGCTCATGCCGGGTTCGGCGATTTGCAGCAATGCCATAATATTCGTAAGGAGTTAGGAGTGAGGAGTGAGGAGTATGACAGGCACTACGGCCGCCTCGCTCCTCACTCCTCACGCCTCACTCGATCTCCTCGTAGGCGGCGTCGATCTCCGCCAGCAGTTTTTCCATGAAGCGATATTTTCGCAGCACCTCGGCGGCTTGCACATAATCCCGCTGCTCGTCCAAGAGCGCGGCAAGTTGCCCTTGCAGATTATCGGCCACGATGCGCATGTCCTTTTCCATCCGCTGTAGGCCGGCGAAATCCCTGGCGGCCCGGGTCTCGGCCAGGGCCTCGCGCCACTCCATCTGCTGCATCAGGAAATCGGCCGGCATTTTGGTGTTGTTCGGGTCCAGCGCGTGGATGCCTTGCAATTCGAGCAAATAGCGCGCCCGCTCGAACGGCCGGCGCAAGGTGCTATAGGCCTCGTTCACCCGCGCGGTCCACTGCATGGATAGGCGCTGCTCGGCCTCGCCGGCATGAGCGAAACGATCGGGATGCACTTCCGATTGGATGCTGCGGTAGGCCCGCTCCAGGGCCTCGGCGTCGATGGCGAAACCGGGGCTCAGGCCGAACAGTTCGAAGTGGTTGCAGTTGAAATCAGGCATGAGGCCAGGGGCATGAGGGGAGAGGCTGGGGCGGCCTTGCCGCTCGCCCCTCGCCTCGTGCCCCGGGCCCGCGTCAGACGTTAAAGCTCTCGCCGCAGCCGCACGAGTTCTTGACGTTGGGGTTGTTGAACTTGAAGCCCTCGTTCAGGCCCTCTTTCACGAAATCCAACTCGGTGCCGTCGAGATAGACCAGGCTCTTGGGGTCGACATACACGGTGACGCCCTTGCTCTCGAACTTGAGGTCTTCCGGGTCTTCGGCATCGGCGAACTCCAGCTTGTAGGCCATGCCGGAACAGCCGGAGGTGCGCACGCCCAGCTTCAGGCCCAGGCCCTTGCCGCGTTTGGCCAAAAAATTCTTGACGTGATCGGCGGCGCGTTCGGATAGGGTCACCGACATGATCAGGCCTCCTGCGCGGTCGGCGGATGGCAGGCGGTATAGCCCTCGCCGCCCAGGCCGTGCTTCTGCTTGTAGTCGGCCACGGCCGCCTTGATCGCGTCCTCGGCCAGGATCGAGCAATGAATCTTCACCGGCGGCAGGGCCAGCTCTTCGGCGATCTGGGTGTTCTTGATCGACATCGCCTCGTCCAGGGTCTTGCCCTTCACCCACTCGGTCACCAAGGACGAAGAGGCGATGGCGGAACCGCAACCGTAGGTCTTGAACTTGGCGTCCTCGATGATGCCCTGCTCGTTGACTCGAATCTGCAACTTCATCACGTCGCCGCAAGCGGGCGCGCCGACCATGCCGGTGCCGACCTGCCCGTCGGCCTTGTCGAAGGCGCCGACGTTACGCGGGTTTTCGTAGTGGTCGATGACCTTGTCGCTGTATGCCATTTCAGTACTCCTGTGAGGAGTGAGGCGTAAGGAGTGAGGCGAGGAAGAACCGGCACGCGAAGCGCTCGACCGATCTCCTCACCCCTAACTCCTCACGCCTCACCGATTCATCAGTGGGCCGCCCACTGAACCGATTTCAAATCGACGCCATCCTTGTACATTTCCCACAGCGGCGACATCTCGCGCAGCTTGCCGATCTTCTCGTGCAGCAGCTTGGCGGCGTAATCGATCTCGGCCTCGGTGGTGAAACGGCCGATGGTGAAGCGGATGGAGCTGTGCGCCAGCTCGTCGTCGCGGCCCAAGGCCTTCAAAACGTAGGACGGCTCCAGGCTGGCCGAGGTGCAGGCCGAGCCGGACGACACCGCCAGGTCCTTGATCGCCATGATCAGCGACTCGCCCTCGACGAAGCTGAAGCTCACGTTCAGGTTGCCGGCGATGCGGCTGGCCATATCGCCGTTGATATGTACTTCCTCGATGCCGGACAGACCCTGCCACAGGCGCTCGCGCAACATGCGGATGCGCTCGGTCTCGGCCTGCATCTCGGCGCGGGCGATGGCGAAGGCCTCGCCCATGCCGACGATCTGGTGCGTGGGCAGGGTACCGGAGCGCATGCCGCGCTCGTGGCCGCCGCCGTGCATCTGCGCCTCCAGCCGCACGCGCGGCTTGCGCCGCACATACAGCGCGCCGATGCCCTTGGGGCCGTAGACCTTGTGCGCCGAGAACGACATCAGGTCGACCTTCAGCTTGGAGAGGTCGATGCCGACCTTGCCGGCGGCCTGCGCGGCGTCGACGTGGAAGATCACGCCCTTGTCGCGGCAGTACTCGCCCATGGCGGGGATGTCCTGGATTACGCCGATCTCGTTGTTCACATACATGACCGAAGCGAGGATGGTGTCGGGGCGGATGGCCGCCTTGAACGCATCCAGGTCGACCAAGCCGTTTTCCCGCACCGGCAGGTAGCTCACCTCGAAGCCCTGGCGCTCCAGCTCGCGGCAGGTGTCGAGCACGGCCTTGTGCTCGGTCCGCACGGTGACGATGTGCTTACCCTTGCCCTGGTAGAAGTGGGCGGCGCCCTTGATCGCGAGGTTGTTCGATTCGGTCGCGCCCGAGGTCCACACGATCTCGCGCGGGTCGGCGTTGACCAGGCCGGCCACCTGCGCGCGCGCCGCCTCCACCGCCTCGTCCGCCGCCCAGCCGAAGGCATGGGTGCGCGAGGCCGGGTTGCCGAACTTCTCGGTCAGATAGGGGATCATCTTTTCCGCGACGCGCGGGTCGACCGGCGTGGTGGCGGAATAATCCAGATAGATCGGGGTTTGCACCATTGACTTCTGCTCCATCAACCGGTGACCGCCATCTTGATTTCGGCGGTACCTAAGACCCGGTGTTCCTGTTGCTCTTCTTGCTGCTTTTCGCTCTGGCCGCGCACCAGCTGATCCAGATTGACCGCTTCCAGATACTGATAGATATGGGCGTTCAGCGACGACCACAACTCGTGCGTCATGCACGGCTTGTTGTCGTGGCAATTGCCCATGCCGCCGCACTGGGTCGCGTCGATCTGCTCGTCCACCGCGCGGATGATGTCGGCCACCGAAATCTCGGGTAGCGGCTTGGCCAGGCAATAACCGCCGCCGGGTCCGCGCACGCTCTCGACCAGCCCTTGCCGGCGCAGGCGGCCGAACAATTGCTCCAGATAAGACAAAGAAATTTTCTGGCGCTCGCTGATACCGGCCAGCGTCACCGGCCCGCGCTCGTGGCGCATGCCCAGGTCGATCATCGCGGTCACTGCAAAGCGGCCCTTAGTCGTCAGCCTCATGTTTCACCCCTATCGAAGGTATCCAACGCTTGCAGTGTATAAAGCCCGACAAAATTAGTCAACTTTAAATCCCGCCCGTCAATCGACGATGCGGTTCAGGTACTCGGGGTCGAAGCCGTCTTCCGGCCCCTTGGCCTCTTCGACCTTGCAGCCCAGGCGTTGCAACTCGGCGACGATCCAATCCAAGCGGCGGTCGGTGCCCGCGCTGTGGTCGATCAGGCCGTGGATGGCCTTGGCCACCGGGTCGTTCATGTCGCCGCTGATCGCATAGGCCGAGAAGCCCATGCGCTCGGCCTGTTCGGTGCGCGCCTTGTCGCGCTGGGCGTCGACGATGCGCGCCGGGATGCCGACTGCGGTCGCCCCGGCCGGCACGTCCTTCACCACCACCGCGTTCGAACCGACCTTGGCGCCCGCGCCCAAGGTGATCGGCCCCAGAATCTTGGCCCCGGCACCGACGATCACGCCGGCCTCCAGGGTCGGATGGCGCTTGCCCTTCTGCCAGGCGGTGCCGCCCAGGGTCACGCCGTGATACAGCGTGCAATCGTCGCCGATCTCGGCCGTCTCGCCGATCACCACGCCCATGCCGTGGTCGATGAACACCCGGCGGCCGATGCGCGCGCCCGGATGGATCTCCACCCCGGTCAACCAGCGCGCCAGCATCGCGCACAGCCGCGCCAGCCACTTCAAGCCCCAGCCCCACAAGGCATGGTTGAAGCGGTGCAGCAGGATCGCGTGCACGCCGGGATAGGTGGTCAGCACCTCGAAGAAGGTGCGCGCCGCCGGATCCCGCTCGAACACGACGCCGATGTCTTCGCGCAAACGCCGGAACATGTGAATAAAACGATGCGATGATCTCAAATTCGGGTCGCGTATTATGCAATTCCCGACTAAAGAGGTCAATTTTAGAACCCGCCTAAACGGCTAGCGGGAAAGCTTCTGGATCGCGCCCAGGATGCCGCGCAGGATGGCCACCTCTTCCTTCTCCACCCCGGCCCGGGCGAACAGCCGGCGCAGCCGAGGCATCAGCCGCTTCGGCGCGGCCGGATCGAGGAAGTCGATGGCGACCAGGGTGCGCTCCAACTCCATATAAAAGCCCTCCAGCTCTTCGTGCCGGGCCGGCTCGAATTCGGGCAGGGGAATGGTCGCGTCCTCCAGCGTGCTGCGCAGCTCATAGGCCAGCACCTGCACCGCCGAGGCCAGGTTGAGCGACATATAGTCGGGATTGGCCGGGATATTGATCAGCCAGCGGCAGCGCATCAACTGTTCGTTGGACAGGCCGAAGGTCTCCGAGCCGAAGACCAGGGCCACCGGCGCGGCCTGCGCCTGCTCCAACAACAGCGGCGCCGCTTGGCGCGGGGTATAGGCCGGGTGCGGCAGGTCGCGCCGGCGCGAGGTGCAGGCCGCCGCCAGCACGGTATCGGCCAGCGCCGCCTCCAGGCTGGCGCAGACCACCGCCGCGTCGAGCAGATCGACCGCGCCCGAGGCCCGGGCCCGGGCCTCGTCGTCGATGGCGCACTTGGGGTTGACCAGGTAGAGCCGGGATAGGCCCATGACCTTCATCGCCCGCGCCGCCGCCCCGATATTGCCGGGGTGGCTGGTCTCGACCAGCACGATGCGGAGATTGTCCAAAGCGGAAACGGGATTCACGGTAAAATGCCGCCGATTCAAATTGCTCTTTAATTAGCTAGCCATGCACCCAATGCTCAATACGGCGGTCAAGGCCGCCCGGCGCGCCGCCACCATCATCAACCGGGCCTCCAACGACCTGGATCGACTCACCGTGCGTTCGAAACAGGAGAACGACTTCGTCAGCGAGGTGGATCACAGCGCCGAGCAGGCCATCATCGACACCCTGCTCACGGCCTATCCGGGCCACGCGATTCTAGCAGAGGAGTCGGGCGTCACCGGCGCCTCGGAGTTCCAGTGGGTGATCGACCCGCTCGACGGCACCACCAACTTCCTGCATGGCTTTCCGCAGTATGCGATCTCCATCGCCATGCTGCACAACGGCGTGCCGACCCACGGCGTGGTCTACGACCCGGTGCGCAACGAACTGTTCACCGCCAGCCGCGGCGCCGGCGCCTTCCTCAACGACCGCCGCATCCGCGTATCCAAGCGCACCAAGCTGAAAGAGTCGCTGATCGGCACCGGTTTCCCCTTCCGCGACTTCAGCCACCTCGACGCCTATGTCGCCATGTTCCGCGACCTGGTGCAAAACACCGCCGGCCTGCGCCGCCCCGGCTCGGCCGCGCTGGACCTGGCCTGGACCGCGGCCGGCCGCACCGACGGCTTCTTCGAGCTCGGCCTCAATCAATGGGACATCGCGGCCGGCTGCCTGCTGGTGACCGAGGCCGGCGGCCTGGTCGGCGACCTCACCGGCGAAGACGGTTATTTGAAGTCCGGCCATGTCGTCGCCGGCAACCCCAAGGTCTTCGCCCAACTGTTGCAGGCCATCGCGCCGCACCTGACCCCGGTACTTAAGGGCCGCTAGCGCATCTACCTAGCGGCTTCTCAAGCCCCGGCCGAACCCCTATAGTTGGCCCAACGATAAGGGCGAGGGGATAAAGTGGGCGCGTTGAAGCACATTCTGGCGGTCGAGGACGACCCGGATATCCAGAAGGTCCTCAAGCTGGCGCTGGAGACCGTGGGCGGTTTCCACATCACGCTGGCCAGCTCCGGCCAAGATGCGCTCGCCGCCTTGGACCGCTGCCGACCCGACTTGATCCTGCTCGATGTCATGATGCCGGGCATGGACGGCCCGACCACGCTGGGCCGAATCCGGGAGCGCGCCGAACACCAGGCCACCCCCACCATCTTCCTCACCGCCAAGGCGCAGATGCACGAAATCCAGCATCTCCTCGCGCTCGGCGCCATCGCGGTCATCGCCAAACCGTTCGACCCGATGAGGCTTGCCGAGGCGGTGCGCGCGCATTGGGCCCAGGCCATGAACACCGCCGGCCAAGAGGTGCCCGCACCGGAACCCGAACTCTCGCTCGAAGCCTCGATCGAGGCCCTGCGCCAAGAGTTCATCGCCGAGATACCGCAACGCCTCGCCGACATCGACACGCTGTGGCAGGCCGTCAAGGCGGGCAAGGCCCGGCTCGCCGACCTGCAAGAGCTGTTGCGCCTGGTCCATAGCCTGAGCGGCACCAGCCGCACCTACGGCCTCGATGCGCTCGGCCTGCACGCCAAAAAAATCGAAAAGGCCTTGCAGGCGCACAGCGAGGCCGGCCAACTGCCCCCCAGCCAGGCCCTGCCCCGGTTCGACGCCGATTTCTCGACCCTGAAATCGCTGGCCGGACAACCCGCCGCATCGGCCAAGCCAGCCGATACCGAGGCACCGCCGCTGCCGCTGGAGAGCAAGGCCCTGGTCTATCTGCTCGAGGACGATCCCGCGCAGGCCGCCTTCCTGGCCGCGCAACTCAGGCATTTCGGCTACCGGGTCAAGTCCTTCCAAGAGGTGGCACCCCTGCTCGACGGCATCGACGAAGGAACACCCAGCGCCATGGTGCTGGACATCATGCTGAGGGAAGGGCCGATGGCGGGCGTCGAGCTGGCGCGCCAACTCTCGTCCGGCCCGCATAAAGACATCCCGATCATCTTCGCCTCGTCCCGCGACGACATCACCGCCCGACTGGAGGCTGTGCGCGCCGGCTGCCAGGCCTATCTGCGCAAGCCCATCGACATCGGCAAACTGGTCGACAGCCTGGACCGCTCGCTAAGGAAGACGCAATTCCAACCCTACCGCGTCCTGATCGTCGACGACCAGGCCCTGGTCGCGCGGCATACCGAGGCCATCTTGCGCGAGGCCGGCATGGACGCCGTCGTCGTCACCAGCCCCTTCGACGTGCTGACAGCCATCGGCGATTACACCCCCGACCTGATCCTGATGGACGTGTACATGCCGGACTGCACCGGCGACGAGTTGGCCCGGCTGATACGCCAGCACGGCAGCTACGACAGCCTGCCCATCGTGTTCCTCTCGTCCGAGGAAGACCCCGACGCGCAACTCAGCGCGATGCGCACCGGCGCCGACGATTTCCTGACCAAGCCGGTCGAGCCTGGGCGCCTGGTGCAATCGGTGCAGATTCGGGCCGAGCGCTCGCGCCTGCTCAATTCGCTGATGGTGCGCGACAGCATGACCGGTCTACTCAACCACGCCCGGTCAAAGGAGGCGCTGGCCGTCGAGATCGCCCGCGCCCAACGCAACAACACGCCGCTGTCGGTCGCGATGATCGACATCGACAGGTTCAAGTCGATCAACGACCAATACGGCCACCCGATCGGCGACCGCGTGATCAAGGGCCTCGCCCGCCTGATCCGCGAGCGCCTGCGCGCGACCGACTCGGGCGGCCGTTACGGCGGCGAGGAATTCATCGTGCTCCTGCCCAATTGCCCGCCCAAGCAGGCCGCCACGATACTGAACGACCTGCGCATCCGCTTCGGCCAGGTGCGCCACGCCAGCGGCGACAGCGACAGCGAATTCACCGCCACCTTCAGTTCCGGCATCTCCAGCTACCCGATCTGCGGCAGCGTCGAGTCGCTCATCGCCACCGCCGATGCCGCGCTGTACGAAGCCAAGAAACGCGGGCGCAACCGCGTGATCATGGCCACCGGCGATATCCGCCCGGCCTAGCAACCCTCCAGCCAGGCGAATTCGGGGATAATCGGCGCTTGCCATGAACAAGCCCGATACGCCCGACCTCGCCCAACACACGCCGATGATGCAGCAATACCTGCGCATCAAGGCCGACCATCCGCACATGCTGCTGTTCTATCGCATGGGCGACTTCTACGAGCTGTTCCACGACGACGCCGAGCGCGCGGCCCGGCTGCTCGACATCACCCTCACCACGCGCGGCCAGTCGGCCGGCGTGCCGATCCGCATGGCCGGCGTGCCCTTCCATGCCGCCGAGCAATACCTGGCCCGCCTGGTCAAGCTGGGCGAGTCGGTCGCCATCTGCGAACAGATCGGGGATCCCAAAACTTCCAAAGGCCCGGTCGAGCGCAAGGTGGTGCGCATCGTCACCCCCGGCACCCTGACCGACGAGGCCCTGCTCGAACAGAAGCACGACGCGGTGCTGATGGCCCTGACGCCGGGCCGCGAGCAATTGGGCCTGGCCTGGCTGGCCCTGTCCAGCGGCCGCCTCGCCGCCAAGACCATCGCGCCCGCCCGGCTCGCCGGCGAACTCGCCCGCATCGCGCCGGCCGAACTGCTGCTGCCCGATGACTTCGCGCACCCGGCCCTGCGCGGCGATCAACTCGCGCTGACCCGCCGCCCGGCCTGGCAGTTCGATGCCGAGCGTGGCCACCGCGTGCTGACCGAGCACTTCGGCACCCGCGACCTGGTCGCCTTCGGCTGCGAGGATCAACCCTTGCTGCAGGCCGCCGCCGGCCTGCTACTCGACTATGCGCGGCAAACTCAGCAGGCCGCCCTGCCGCACGTCACCGGCCTCACCCTGGAACGCGTCGAGCACTATGTCGCGCTCGACGCCGCCGCCCGGCGCACCCTGGAGCTGACCGAGACCCTGCGCGGCGAGGCCGCGCCCACCCTGTTCTCCGAGCTGGACCGCTGCATCACCGGCATGGGCAGCCGCCTGCTCAAGACCTGGCTGCACCACCCCCTGCGCCAGCCGCAGGCCCGCCTGCCCCGGCTGGCCGCCATCCGCGGCCTGATCGAGGCGCCGCAGGTGGCCGGCCGCCTGCGCGAGGCGCTGAAGGGCATGAGCGACCTCGAACGCATCGCCGCCCGCATCGCCTTGAAATCGGCGCGGCCGCGCGACCTGTCCGGCCTGCGCGACAGCCTGCGCCTCTTGCCCGGCCTGCGCGCCGAGCTGGCCGAGACGGGCGAGATCGTGGCGGACTTGAGCGGGCGCCTGCATTTCCCCGAGGCGCCGCTGGCCGAGCTGCTGCGCGCCATCCAGCCCGAGCCCTCGGTCGTGCTGCGCGAAGGCGGCGTCATCGCCGACGGTTATTCGGCCGAACTCGACGAGTTGCGCCAGATTCAATCGAACTGCGGCGACTTCCTGATGCAGATGGAGGCGCGCGAACGCGAGCGCACCGGCATCGCCAATCTGCGCGTCGAGTACAACAAGGTCTCCGGCTTCTACATCGAGGTCAGCCGCACCCAGGCCGACAAGGTGCCGATCGACTACCACCGCCGGCAGACGCTGAAGAACGTCGAGCGCTACATCACGCCCGAACTGAAAACGTTCGAGGACAAGGCCCTGTCCGCCAGCGAGCGCGCCTTGATGCTGGAAAAGCAGTTGTTCGAGGCGCTGCTCGAACAACTCGTGCCGCACATCCCCGCGCTACAAGCCACGGCGGCGGCGGTGGCCGAGCTCGACCTGCTCGCCGCCCAGGCCCTGCTCGCGAGCGAGCGGCGTTATGTCGAACCCAGCTTCACCGACGACTGGGGCGTGCAGATTCGCGGCGGCCGCCACCCCGTGGTCGAATCGCGCAGCGACAGCTTCATCGCCAACGACCTCACGCTCGACCCCACGCGGCGCATGCTCATCGTCACCGGCCCCAACATGGGCGGCAAGTCGACCTACATGCGACAGACCGCGCTGATCGTGCTCATGGCCTGCTGCGGTCTATACGTGCCGGCCGACAGCGCGAGCATCGGCCCGATCGATCAAATCTTTACCCGCATCGGCAGTTCGGACGACCTGGCCGGCGGCCGTTCGACGTTTATGGTGGAAATGACCGAGACCGCGCAGATCCTGCACGGTGCCACCGAGAACAGCCTGGTGCTACTCGACGAGATCGGCCGCGGCACCTCCACCTTCGACGGCATGGCCCTGGCCTGGGCCTGCGCCCGGCAACTGGCCGAGAAGACCCAGGCCTACACCCTGTTCGCCACTCACTATTTCGAGCTGACCCAACTGGCGCAGGACTACAAGACCATCGCCAACGTCCACCTCGATGCCGTCGAGAGCGGCGGCGGCCTGGTCTTCCTGCACAGCGTCGAGGAAGGCCCGGCCTCGCAAAGCTACGGCATCCAGGTCGCCAAGCTGGCCGGCGTGCCCGGCGCGGTCATCGCGGCGGCCAAGCGCAAGCTCAGCCAACTGGAAACCCAGCAGGTGATCGAGCACGGCCAGGGCGACCTGTTCGCCCCCGCGCCGGCCGCCGAGGCCGAGCCGCACCCGGCGCTGGAACAACTCGCGGCGCTTAACCCGGACGAACTCAGCCCCAAGGCCGCGCTCGAAGCCGTCTATGCCTTGAGGAAATTGCTGGAGGGATGATGCAGACCCTGCATATCGACGCCGACGAACTCGCGCTGGGCTTCGACGCCAGCCTCGAACTGGCCAAGCACATCGCCGAGCACCTGCTCGGCGGCGCCATGCTGCTGTCCTTCTACGACCGCGAGCGCAATCTGGAATCGCCGGCCGGCGTCTCCGAGTGCCATGTCGGCTGCGCCACGCCCGGCTGGGTCGACTATGCCGAGAATCGCGGCGGTACGCTGATGGTCAACTTCGGCCACGGCCGTTTCGTGTTCTGCTTCATGCCCCTATAACCCGCCCCTTCACGCCTCACCCCTCACGCCAAAATGACCCTCGAAGACCTGCAAAAACTCGCCGACCAACTCGACCGCCTGCCCGGCGGCTGCCAGGCCGCCATCCCCGACTTCTTCGACCGTTTTCTGGAAGACGGCCTGGCACCCATCACCTCGGACTGGGACGTGGAAAACTGGCAATGCAAGGAAGGCGGCGTCCTCTGCCTGCGCCTGGACCCCGCCCAGCACACCGCCCGCCTGTTCCAGGTGCGCGGCGAAGACGACGAAATCCAGATTGCCGCCCTGCCCATCCAGCTCATGGACGTCGCCCGCGAACACGGCGCCTCGGCCATCGTGCTCGCCCTGCTAGCCATCGCCGCCGGCAACGTGAACGACGGCAAGCGCTTGAAGGTGGGCCTGCCCAAGATCGACGGCGCGGCCAAGGATTTGATGCTGATGACTGTTTGCCGGCTGTGCGGCTGAGACTCTGGTAAGCCGCTTGCCAGACCCAGCGGGGCGGCGTTTAACTTTGGGTACTGCCATCGCCACGCATCGGCTCGGTTGATATGATACCGAGCATGGCAAAGAAAAATTTCATCTTACAAGGGGTCACACCCAAGACACACGCTCAAGCCGTGCGTGAACTATTCGACGTTTCCGATATCAAGAAAGTGATCTTGAGCGTCGCTTTCGTGAGCGAAAGCGGAGTGCAGCAAATTGAGGCGGCACTCAGGCCACACGCAGATCGAGTGACGGTATTCGCCGGGATTCGAAACGACATCACATCCCAACAAGGATTGGCACTACTGCACGACATTGGCGTCAATCTCTATACGGTCGACACCGGTTCCAGGACTGTCATTTTTCACCCGAAACTGTACTTGGTTCGGGGTAAGGCCAATGCACGCTTCGTCGTCGGTAGCGCGAACCTTACGCTCGGTGGGCTGAATAACAACATCGAGGCCGGGATGATGATTGATTTCACCCTCGCCAATGCGGAAGATAAGGCGGTGGTCGATGAGATCGAGGCACAACTTACGGCTTTGCCGGCTGATTATCCCGAGCATGTCGTGAGGATTGGGTCGGTTGCCGATCTTGATGTATTGCTCGCAAGCGGACGTTTGGTTGATGAGATGGCGGTTAGTCCGCCGCGCCCTACTACATCGGCAACCGGGATGGGAGGGGGCGACACTGTACCCCGCATGAAACTCAAGGTAGCCCCTCTTCGCCGCGCCCTCGCAAAAGCGAAGGCGGCGCCTAAGAAGCCTAAGCCGCCCAAAGCGCCGATGGGCGTGAAAGCAGGCGTAGCCGCTCCTAAGCCGATGCCTGCGACAGTAGGGATTGAATTTGAGTTGGTTTGGGAAAGCAAGCCGCTTACTCGTCGTGACCTGACAATTCCGGACGCGAAGGGTACACATGCGACAGGTTCGGTTAACTTGGACAAAGGGTTGCTTCCCGAAGATGTTGACCACCGTCACTACTTCCGGGATGACGTGTTTCCCCATCTCGCGTGGGCGACACGATCCAAGACCGTGGATGAAGCGTTTACAAAATTCCAGTTGGTCATGAAGGGGATCAGCCACGGAGAATTTGACTTAGCGATTCGGCATACCACGAGCACTACGAGTGAGGCCTACAAGCAGAGGAACGCCATGACCCGCTTAAGTTGGGGACCGATGCGAGAGTATGTTGCGCGCCCTGACCTAATCGGTCGAACCTTGGCTCTTTACCGTGACAAGGTTGATCCGACGCGGTTTGTATTGGAAATCGACTAGAACAACTCGGGCAAGTCCTCGCTGGACGTACGGTGCCTGCGGTCCCTCAACTTGCGCCATCCTTCCAATACGCACCTTTGTTTTACCCGGGACAATCCCATTGCTCCCAATACTGCCTTGCTCTGCCGTGCGAGCACTTCGTGAGTCGGCAAGGTGCGGACAGCCTCGTCTAGTTCACCTAGGTCAACCTCTGCGCTTTCAGGTAACGGAATCAGTAATCGCTCGATTTCAGAAGGTATCAACTCCAGCACGCCACCACCATAGTGACGTCCCTCAAGTTCTGCGCTTAGTGCGGTAAGGGGATTAACGAAGCATCCGACCAGCTTTTCGGCCGCCACACCGAGTGTGCGGATGCGGTAGGCTGTGTCGGTTGTGTAGGCGCCCATACGATTCAGGATGAGGCGTGGTGTATCGTGTGAGCGCTTTAGCATGCCGATCTCCGTCGAATAGACGGAGGGTACGGTGTACCAAGGCGAACGGACGCGGCATTTATAGCGTGAATGAAGATCCTGCATTTCCCCCTGCTGGATATAGGCTTTCGCGGCCGCATCAATTCGGCTCTCGTTCTCCCGGAACCAAAGGAAATTTGTGGGGTTGCCCTTTGAGGCATTTGCCGCGTGCTGACGTTCGTCGTAGACGACTCCTGGGCAGTGTTCGCTGCGACCGAACATTGGGTGCGCCCATCTTTCTAGATGGTGTGTCCGAACTGTTTCATCTGGTACGAGAAAGAACTTATTTGCCCCTGTGACAATGCCGACATCAACTTGGGCAATGTCGTTAAACCGATGCACTGCTGGTTGATTTGCAAGCTCATCAAACAACGAGCGAGTTTCCAGATCGAGCAAGGCACAGGTCCATTTGCCCTGTACGGTTTTTCCGTTGATCGGCTGAGGCGAGTCGAATACCGCGGAAGGAGAAAGTCGCAAGAATTCGCGCCCCGTTACGGGGTAGATACCTAGCCCTTCTGGCTTCTCGCCAACTTGCGCTTTTTCAGCGAGCAATATCACCGCTCCCTGCAACGTATCGCTAAACCAGAGTTCTTCTGGATCGACGATTACGAGGCGACGACATTCGCGCCCCAAGTAGGAGCGAAGTGATTGTGCGTGAGTGACGTGAATGATCTCCGCTGGCACAACCATCGCGAGACGGCCACCGGGCCGGAGGAGCGCCATTGACGCCAGAATGAAAGGAACCCAGGCATTAGTGTGCTTAGTGAAAGGAAGGTTGAGTTGCTTGAATACCTGCTCTGCCCTTGCCTGGAATGGTTCTGGCAGATATTGGTATCGAACGAATGGTGGATTACCAATGACCGCGTCGAACTTGTCACCGACGATGAACTGATCCAATGCCCATTGGAGAAAATCCGCATTGTGGACGGTCGTTGCGGCAAGGCCAGACTCTCGGGCGCGGAACTGCGCCTTAACAAACTCTTCCTCTTCGAGCTCAAACCCAAGTACGCTTGCTCTTTTGAATCCCTTTGCTTTTGCCAGCGCCTCAAAAAATACGCCATCACCGCAGCTGGGTTCCAAGACGCGTGTTGGATTGATCTCCTTGACCCAACGAGCGATGAATGTAGCAAGGTCGAGCGGTGTGTAGTAACCGCCACGAAGCTTTTGGGCGCTTTCGTTCTCGATGAAATTCATGACCCCTTGGCCTCTTTGGTGTTCGTTGTATTTGCGGGAGAACCTTCGGCCTGCTCCAGAAGCGGCCAACGGGTCACAAGATAAGTCTGAACGGCTTCTCGGACCACCCACGCTAGAGACACGCGTTGCTGGTCAGCGATGCGCTCAAGTTCAGAGTACTGATCCTCCGGAAAGCTAACCGAAGCTCGTACAGTGCGCTCTGCGGGTGCTGTGTAGGATCGAACCCGTCTGTTTGCCATGAAGTTGCCGAGGGGCGATTAGTAACATCACCAAAGTACACCACATTGGTGAATTGTGCAACCGTCGCTATGGATCGGCTGACATCCTCTGATGCGCGCTGATTCACTCAAATCAAAGGGGCCAAGCTAATTAAAGGGAGCGCAAGCGTAACCCCTGAACGTCGGACGTCTTGAGTCAGTAGTGGAAGCGGAGCTGCGCGATCTCCAGCGCATCGTCCGCCACGCGGTACACCATGCGGTGCTCATCCGTGATCCGCCGCGACCAGAACCCCGACAACGCGTGTTTCAAGGGCTCGGGCTTGCCCACGCCGCCGAAGGGCTCGCGCTGCGTTTCCTGGATCAGCTTGTTGATCCGTTCCGCCAGGCGCTTGTCTTGCTTTTGCCAATACAGATAGTCTTCCCACGCCTCGTCGGCGAAGACCAGTTTCACTTGGCCAGCTTCCGTTCGGTGCCCTCGCCGGCGTTCAGTTGCCCAACGGCGGAGAGAAGGCGCCGGGCGTTGGCCGGCGTACGCAGCAGATAGGCGGTTTCTTCCAGCGCCTTGTAGTCTTCGAGCGAGAGCATCACCACCGACTGTTCGCCGTTGCGGGTGATGATCAAGGCTTCGTGGTCGTTGCAAACCCGGTCCATTGCGCTGGCGAGGTTTGCTCGAACGGTGGTGTAGGTGATCGCGTCCATGGCGGGCTCCTGATGTGTACGGATTACTGTACATCATCAGGCGTGGAAGCGTCCAGCGCAAACAGCCCCAGGCCGCCAAGGCAGGCGGCCGGCCGGCCGGAAAATTTACTGGATCGACACCTGAATGGCGTAAGCGCACAAGGCCAGCAGCGGCTGCGGCGCCAGGCCGAGCAGCAGCACGCCCAGGCCGTTGAGCGAGAGCAAGGCGCGCACGTCGCCCTCGCCGGAGGGGGCCAGATCGCTGGCGTGGGGCACGTCGAAGTACAGGGTCTTGACCACGCGCAGGTAGTAGAAGGCGCCGATCAGCGAGAAGAACACCGCCGCCACGGCCAGCCACAACCAGCCGGTGCCGATGAGGGCCTGCAGCACGGTGAGCTTGGCGTAGAAGCCGACGAAGGGCGGCAGGCCGGCCATGGAGAACATGAGCATGGCCATGATGGCGGCCAGCCAGGGGTGCTTGGCGTTGAGGCCCTTGAAGTCTTCCAGGTTCTCGGCCTCGAAGCCGGCGCGCGACAGGTAGACCACCATGCCGAAGGCGCCCAGGCTGGTGATCGCATAGGTGATGACGTAGAACATCGCCGCGCTGTAGCCGGCGTAGCTGTCGGCCAAAATACCCAACAGTAGGAAGCCCATGTGGGCGATGGTCGAGTAGGCCAGCATGCGCTTGATGTTGGTCTGCATGATGGCCGCGAGGTTGCCGATGGCGAGCGAGAGCACGGCCATGATCGCCAGCATCTGCTGCCAGTGTTCCACCGCCGGGTGCAGACCGTCGACCAGCAAGCGCATGACGATGGCGAAGGCGGCCAGCTTGGGCGCCGAGCCGATGAACAGGGTCACCGCGCTGGGCGCGCCGTGGTAGATGTCCGGTACCCACATATGGAACGGGGCGACGCCGAGCTTGAAGGCCAGGCCGGCCACCACGAAGACCAGGCCGAAGGCGAGCAAGGCGGTGTTGTTCAACGCGATGGCCTCGACCACTTCGGTCAAGTGCAGCGAACCGGTCATGCCGTAGAGGATGGACATGCCGTAGAGCAGGAAACCGGAGGCCAGCGCGCCGAGCACGAAGTACTTCATCGCCGCCTCGCTTGCCACTTTCGAGTCGCGTTGCAGCGCGACCAGGGTGTAGAGCGACAGCGACAGCAGCTCCAGGCCCATGTACAGGGTCAGGAAATGGCTGGCCGAGATCATCACCATCATGCCGAGCACGGCGAACAGCACCAGCGCGAAGTACTCGCCGCGGAACATCTCGCGGTCTTTCAGGTAGCTGCGCGAATAGGCCACGGCGATGACGGCGGCGGCATAGCTGACCAGCTTGAGCACGTCGGCCATCAGGTCGTCGACGAACATGCCGTTGAAGGCGTAGACCTTGGCTTCGCCGGCGGTAAGCAGAGTGATGACGCCGGCGCCGACCAGGGTGACTTGGGTCAGGGTGTAGGACCAGGCCGGCTTCTTGCTGAAGGCCTCGACCAGCAGCACCACGCAGGCGAGGCTGAGCACGAAGATTTCGGGCAGCGCGGGCATCAGGTTGAGCATGGAAAGCGTCATCGCGGTCTCGTCAGGGCAGCTTGCTGTGAGCCACATGCTCCAGCAGATTGTTCACGGAGGCGTGCATGACCTCGGTCACCGGCATGGGGTATAGGCCCATGCCGAGCACGCAGATGGCCAGCAGCGCCAGCACCAGGAATTCGCGGCTGTCGATATCTTGCATCGCCGCCACCTTGTCGTTGGTCACCGGGCCGAACACTACGCGCTTGTACATCCACAGGGTGTAGGCGGCGCCGAAGATCAGGGTGAGCGCGGCGGCGAAGGCATACCAAAAGTTCACCTTGACCGCGCCCAGGATGACCATGAACTCGCCGACGAAGCCGCTGGTGGCGGGCAGGCCGGCGTTGGCCATGGCGAACAACATGAAGAAGGCGGCGAACCGGGGCATGCTGTTGACCACGCCGCCGTAGTCGGCGATCTGGCGCGAATGCAGGCGGTCGTACATGACGCCGATGCAGAGGAACAGCGCGGCGGAGATGAAGCCGTGCGAGATCATCTGGACCAGGCCGCCCTCGATGCCCAGCGGCTCGAAGATGAAGAAGCCGAGGGTGACGAAGCCCATGTGCGCGATGGAGGAATAGGCGATCAGCTTCTTCATGTCGGCCTGGACCAGGGCGACCATGCCGATGTAGACCACGGCGATCAGCGACAGCGCGATCATCAGGCCGGCCAGCTCGTGCGCGGCATCGGGCACGATGGGCATGGCGAACCGCAGGAAGCCGTAGGCACCCACCTTCAAAGTAATCGCGGCCAGCACCACCGAGCCGCCGGTCGGCGCCTCGACGTGAGCGTCGGGCAACCAGGTGTGCACCGGCCACATCGGCACCTTGACCGCGAAGGCGAAGAAGAAGGCGACAAACAGCAGCACCTGCGCGGCCATGCCGATCGGCACTTTATGCCATTGCAGAATCTCGAAGCTGCCGCCGCTCTGGAAGAACAGGAAGATCAGCGCGATCAGCATCATCAGCGAGCCGAGCAGGGTGTAGAGGAAGAACTTGATCGCGGCGTAGACCCGGTTCGGCCCGCCCCAGACACCGATGATGATGTAGAGCGGGATCAGCATGGCCTCGAAGAAGACGTAGAACAGCACGCCGTCGAGCGAGGCGAACACGCCGTTGATCAGGCCGGACTGGATGAGGAAGGCAGCCATGTACTGGCCGACCTTGTTCTGGATGACCTGCCAGCCGGCCAGCACCACCAAGAGCGTGGTGAAACTGTTGAGCAGGATGAAGGGCATGGAGATGCCGTCGACGCCGAGGTGGTAATAGACATTGATCATCGGCACCCACTCGGCCAGCTCTTCGAACTGCATCGCCGCCGTGCCCGAATCGAAGCCGGTCCACAGCGGGATGGCGACCAGGAAGCCGAGCAAGGCGCCGACCAGGGCAATGGCGCGCTGGCCGTCGGCCGACCGGTCGCCGCCGCTGGCCAGGATGAACAGGCCGGCCACGATGGGCACCCAAATGGTGAGGCTGAGGATTCCGATGCCTTCGATCATGTATGTTCCCGAACGGTCTTTATTCTCTAGTTAAGGTTGCACGAACCAGGTCACCATGACCACGACGCCGATGATCATGGCGAAGGCATAGTGGTAGATGTAGCCGGATTGCAGGTGACGCACCACGCCGGCGATGCGGCCGACCAGACGGGCCGAACCGTTGACCAGCCAGCCGTCGATGGCGGTGACATCGCCCCAGCGCCACAGCCGGCCGCCGAGCTTGCGCGCGCCGCCAGCGAAGAACCAGTCGTTGAATTCGTCGAAGCCGTACTTGTGTTCCAGAATGGTGTAGAGGATGCCGGCCTTGCGCCGCACCAGCTCCGGCAGGTCCTTGCGCACCATGTAGAAGACGTAGGCGGTGGCGATACCGGCCACGGCCAGCCAGAACGGCAGGGCCAGCACGCCGTGCTGGACGAAGGCGACCACGCCATGCCAGTTCTCGGCGATATGGCCGATGGTGTCGTGCGCGGGCGCGACCACGATGGCGCCGCCGAACCAGCCATTGATCAGCAGCGGCTCGATATAGACCCAGCCGGCGTAGACGGACGGGACGGCCAACAGGATCAGCGGCACGGTGACCACCCAGGGCGATTCCTTCGGTTCGACCGCGTGGTGGTGGTCGTCGTGATGATGCTCATCGTGGTGCCGCTGACGGAAACGCTCCGTACCGTGGAAGGTCATGAACAGCATGCGGAAGCTGTAGAAGGCAGTGACGAAGACGCCGGCCAGCACCGCGAAATAGGCGAAGCCGGAGCCGGCCAAGTGCGAGGCGCCGACCGCCTCGATGATCGCGTCCTTGGAGAAGAAGCCGGCGAAGGGCGGGATACCCGCCAATGCAAGCGAGCCGATCAGCGCGGTCCAATAGGTGATGGGCATGTATTTCTTCAGGCCGCCCATGTGGCGCATGTCCTGCTCGTGGTGCATGGCGATGATGACCGAGCCGGCGCCGAGGAACAGCAGGGCCTTGAAGAAGGCGTGGGTCATCAGGTGGAAGATCGCCGCGCCGTAGGCCGAGGCGCCCAGGGCCACGGTCATGTAGCCGAGCTGGGACAGGGTCGAGTAGGCGACCACCCGCTTGATGTCGTTCTGGATCAGGCCGAGGAAGGCCATGAACAACGCGGTGATGGCGCCGATGACCATGACCACCGACAGCGCGGTCTCGGACAGCTCGAACAGCGGCGACATGCGGGCGACCATGAAGATGCCGGCGGTGACCATGGTGGCGGCGTGGATCAGCGCGGAGATCGGGGTCGGGCCTTCCATCGAGTCGGGCAGCCAGACGTGCAGCGGGAATTGCGCGCTCTTGCCCATGGCGCCGATGAACAGCAGGATGCAGATCACCGTGAGCACGGACCAGGTCTCGCCCGGGATCAGGCTGATCGTGTGGTTGCTGAACTGCGGCGCGGCCTGGAACACCTGGGCGTAATCGAGCGTGCCAAACCAGGCCAGCACCAGGCCGATGCCGAGCAGGAAGCCGAAGTCGCCGACGCGGTTGACCAGGAAGGCCTTGAGGTTGGCGTAGATCGCCGACTCGCGGGTGTACCAGAAACCGATCAGCAGGTAAGACACCAGGCCCACCGCCTCCCAGCCGAAGAAGAGCTGAAGGAAGTTGTTCGACATCACCAGCATGAGCATGGAGAAGGTGAACAGGCTGATGTAGCTGAAGAAGCGCTGATAGCCGGGGTCTTCGGCCATGTAGCCGATGGTGTAGAGGTGCACCATCAAGGATACGAAGGTGACCACCAGCATCATCAGCACCGACAAGCGGTCGATCAGGAAACCGACCTCGAAGCGGACATCGCCCGAGACCAGCCAGGTATAGACCGGGCCGTTGTAGGTGTTGCCGGCCAGCACGTCCTGGAAGATGGCGAGCGAGGCCAAGAAGGCGACGAGCACGCCGAGGATGGTGACCGTGTGCGCGCCACGGCGGCCGACGGTTTTGCCGAACAGACCGGCGACGACGGCGCCGGCCAGGGGGGCCAGCGGCACGAGCAGGTAAAGGCTTTTCATATCCATTGTTGTGTCAGCCCTTGAGGTGGTCCAAGTCGTTCACGTCGATCGTGCGCATATTGCGGAACAGCACGATCAGGATCGCCAGGCCGATGGCCGCCTCGGCGGCCGCCACGGTGAGGATGAAGAAGACGAAGATCTGGCCGGCGGTATCGCCCAGGTAATGCGAGAAGGCGACGAAATTCATGTTCACCGCCAGCAGCATCAATTCGATGGCCATCAGCAGGATGATCACGTTCTTGCGGTTGAGGAAGATGCCGAACACGCCGATGGCGAACAGTATCGCCCCCAACACCAGGTAATGGGACAGGCCGATCATGCTTCTTCCTCCTCGTCCGCCTTGGACGCGGACGGCTTTTGCGGGGCCATGGACACCAGGCGGATGCGGTCGCCGCGCTTCACCTTGATCTGCTGGGCCGGGTCCACCCACTTGCGGCCGGGGCGGCGGCGCAGGGTCAGGCCGATGGCGGCGACCATGGCCACCAACAAAACGACCGCGGCCAGCTCGAAGGGATAGACGTAGTCGGTGTAGAGCAACATGCCCAGTTCCTTGGTGTTGCTATAGCCCTCGGGCTTGGCCAGCGGCGCGGCGTAATCGAAATAACTGCCGCTCAACACCGTCCCCATCTCCAGCACCATCAAGATGGCGACCAGGGCGGCCAGCGGCAAGTTGTCCCAGAAGCCCTTGCGCAGCTCTTCGATGTTGATGTCGAGCATCATCACCACGAACAGGAACAGCACCATCACCGCGCCGATGTAGACCAGCACCAGGGTGATGGCGAGGAACTCGGCCTCGAGCAGCATCCAAATGCAGCCGGCGGTGAAGAAGGCCAGCACCAACGACAAGGCCGCATGCACCGGGTTCTTGGCGGTGATCACGCGCAGGCCGGCCAGCACGAGGATGGCGGAGAAGAGGTAGAAAACCAGGCTGGTGAATTCCATTACGTGTCCGTCTGCGCTTTCTCTGCGTTATCGATAAGGGGCGTCGGCCGCCTTGTCCTGGGCGATCTGGGCCTCATGCTTGTCGCCCACGGCCAGCAGCATGTCCTTGGTGTAATACAGGTCGCCGCGCTGCTCGCCGTGATATTCGTAGATGCGGGTCTCGACGATGGCATCGACCGGGCAGGCCTCTTCGCAGAAGCCGCAGAAGATGCATTTGGTCAGGTCGATGTCGTAGCGGGTGGTGCGGCGGCTGCCGTCCTCGCGCTGTTCCGATTCGATCTGTATGGCCAGGGCCGGGCACACCGCCTCGCACAGCTTGCAGGCGATGCAGCGCTCCTCGCCGTTGGGATAGCGGCGCTGCGCGTGCAGGCCACGGAAGCGCGGCGATTGCGGCGCCCGTTCCTCGGGATATTCGATGGTGATCTTGCGCGCATAGAAATAGCGGCCGGTCAGGGCCATGCCGCGCACCAGTTCGGTGAGCAGGAAGGTATCGAAGAAGTGTTTGATTCGGCTAATCACGTCGCCTCCTCAATGGAACAGGTAAGACCAGGGGGTCTGCATCACCGCCCCCTCGACCAGCAACCAGACCAGGGTGACCGGGATGAACACCTTCCAGCCCAGACGCATGATCTGGTCGTAGCGATAACGCGGGAAGGTGGCGCGGAACCACAGGAACAAGAACAAGACGAAACTGATCTTGGCCAACAGCCAGACGATGCCGTCCGGCACGCCCGGGATCGGCGACAGCCAGCCGCCCAGGAACAGCGTGCTGGTCAGCGTGGCGACCAGGATCATGTTGGCGTATTCGGCCAGGAAGAAAATGGCGAAGGCCATGCCCGAGTACTCGACATGGAAGCCCGCGACGATCTCGGATTCGCCCTCGGCCACGTCGAACGGCGCGCGGTTGAGTTCGGCCGTGCCGGAGACGAGGTATACGATGAACATCGGGAACAAGGGCAGCCAATACCAATGCCAGAAGCCGCCGGCCTGGGCCTGCACGATGTCGGTGAGGTTCAGACTCTGCGCGCTCATCAGCACGCCGACCAGGGCGAAGCCCATGGCGATCTCGTAGGACACGATCTGGGCGGCGGAACGCATGCTGCCGAGGAAGGCATATTTGGAGTTGGAGGCCCAGCCGGCCAGCACCACGCCGTAGACGCCCATGGAGGTGATGGCCATCACATACAGTAGGCCGGCGTCGATGTCGGCGAGCACCAGGCCATCGGCGAACGGGATCACCGCCCAGGCCGCCAGCGCGGGCGCCATGGCCAGCACCGGGGCCAGGATGAACAGGCCCTTGTTCGCCCCGCTCGGGATGACGATCTCCTTGAACATCAACTTGAGGCCGTCGGCGATCGGTTGCAGCAGGCCCCACGGACCGACGCGGTTGCAACCCAGGCGTACCTGCATGTAGCCGATGATCCGGCGCTCGGCGTAAGTTAGATAGGCCACGCCGAGCAGCAGCGGCGCGACGATGGCGACGATCTTGGCCAGGGTCCAGACCGGCAGCCAAACAGGGCCGAGCAGATTGGCGAAGTAATCCAAGGTCATACGGCCTCCAGACTGATGCCGCCGAAGCGGGCGCCGAGATGGGCGGTCAGCGGCCCGACCGCGACGCGCACCACGTCATCGGGCAAGCGGTCGTCCCGGCACAGGCGCAGCACCGCCTCGGCGCCCCCCTGCCGCACCCGGACGTTGTTCCCGGCGGCCAGGCCCAGGCGCTCGATCACACCGCCGTTGGTCCAGGCGCAAGCGGCATCCAGTGCATCCTGCGTGCGCTGCAAGGCCGGGGCGCGGCGCGTGAGCGGATCGAGTTGATAGATCGGGGTCTCGCCCAGGCGCTCCAGGCCTGCTTGCGCGGCGAGCGATTGCAAAGCGACTCCCGCGATGCTGTTGTCGAGCCGCGCGGCAACGCCGGCCTCGCCCTGGGGCAGGGCCTCGGCCCGCACCGCTTCCACGCTGTCGTGCTCGAAACCGGCCAGACCGAATTGATTGCCCAGCACGCGCAGCACCTTCCAGGCCGGGCGCGCCTCGCCTTGCGGTTTGACCGCCGGGTTGAACGCCTGCAAGCGGCCTTCCATATTGATGAAGCTGCCGGCCGTTTCGCTGAACGGCGCGATCGGCAGCACGACATCGGCATAGTCCATGACCCGGCCCTTGAAGGCGCTCAACGCGACGACGAATTCGGCCTGGTCCAGGGCCTTGATGGCTTGGCCGCCATCGTGGACATCCAGTTCCGGCTCGACGCCGAGCAGGAGATAGCCTTTTGCATCGTTCGCCGGTGCGCCCTGCGCGTTGACGATCTGCGCACCGACGCTGTTGGCCGAGGGCGACAGGAAACCGAGCTTGGCGCCGCTGGCCTCGGCAATCGCCGCCGCCAGTTGCTGCAATTGCGCCGACGCCGGGTGGTTCTGCGCCACGGCGCCAAGCAGCACGGCCTTGCGCTCGCCGTCTTGCAGACTCGCGGCGATGGCGCGCGCGGCGTCGGACACCGTGACGTTATTCAGTTGGCCCGCCACCTCGGCCGGCAGCGAGGCACCAGCCTCCAGCAAGGCCTTGGCGATCTGGGCCAGGGCATTCACCCAGGCCGTCGGCTTGGCGATCAGCTTGTTGGCGACACGACAATTGAGTTCGTCGTCCGCCGCGTGCACGACATTGAGTTGCGCGCCCCACTTCGTGGCCTGGCGCAGGCGCTGGGCGATCAAGGGCTGTTCCTTGCGCAGCGTGGCGCCGACCAGCAGCACGCGCTGCAACTGATTCAGTTCGGCAACCGGCATGCCCAGCCAGGTCGCGCCCTTGCGCTTGGTATCGCCGGAGAAATCGGTTTGAGCCAGACGATGTTCGATCTGTTCGCTGCCCAGGGCGCGCATCAGCTTTTGCACGAGGTGCAGCTCTTCCACGGTCTGATGCGGCGAGGCCAAGGCCGCCAGGGCATTGCCGCCATGGGTCTCGCGCAACACGCGCAAGGCGCCGGCGGCCTGGGTCAGGGCCTTTTGCCAATCGACCTCGATCCACTTGTCGCCGTCGCGCACCATGGGCTGGGTCAGGCGCTCCGAGGAATTCAAGGCCTCGTAGGCGTAACGGTCGCGGTCGGCCAGCCAGCATTCGTTGATCGCCTCGTTCTCCCGCGGCACGGCGCGGAAGACCTTGTTGTCCTTGACGTGCAGCAGCAGGTTGCTGCCCAGGCCGTCGTGCGGGCTGATGCTTTTGCGCCGCCCCAGCTCCCAGCTGCGGGCGCTGTAACGGAAGGGCTTGGAGGTGAGCGCGCCGACCGGACAGAGGTCGATGACGTTGCCGGACAATTCGGAGGTCACCTGCTGTTCGAGGAAGGGCATCACCTCGGTATGTTCGCCGCGGTGGATCATGCCCAGTTCCATGCGGCCGGCAATCTCCTGGCCGAAGCGCACGCAGCGGCTGCAATGGATGCAGCGGGTCATGTCGGTGGCCACCAGCGGGCCGAGGTCCTTTTCCTTGACCACGCGCTTGGGCTCGGCATAGCGCGAGGCGCTGCCGCCATAGCCGACCGCCAGGTCCTGCAACTGGCACTCGCCGCCCTGGTCGCAGATCGGGCAATCGAGCGGATGGTTGATCAAGAGCAGCTCCATCACGCCCTTCTGGGCCTCGACCGCCTTGGCCGAATGGGTGCGCACCTTCATGCCCTCGGTCACCGGGGTGGCGCAGGCCGGCAGCGGCTTGGGCGCCTTCTCCACCTCGACCAGGCACATGCGGCAGTTGGCCGCGATGCTGAGTTTCTTGTGGTAGCAGAAATGCGGAATGAAGATGCCAAGCTGATGGGCGGCATCCATCAGGGTCGCGCCCTGCGCGACTTCGATCGTCTGGCCGTCTATTTCGATATTCGGCATTTCAGTTGCCCACCATGCATTTCTTGTGTTCGATGTGGTACTCGAATTCCTTGCGGAAGTGCTTGATGAAGCTCTGCACCGGCCCCACGGCGGCGTCGCCCAGGGCGCAGATGGTGCGGCCGGCGATGCCGTGGCCGACGCTCGTCAACAGGTCGAGGTCTTCCGGCCGGCCTTCGCCGTGCTCGATGCGCTTGATCACGCGATGCATCCAGCCGGTGCCCTCGCGGCAGGGCGTGCACTGGCCGCAGGATTCCTCGAAGTAGAAATACGATAGCCGCTCCAGGGCCTTGACCATGCACACGCTGTCGTCCATCACGATCACCGCGCCGGAACCCAGCATCGAGCCGGCCTTGGCGATGGCGTCGAAGTCCAGGGTCAAGTCCATCATGATCTCGGCCGGCAACACCGGGGCGGAGGAACCGCCGGGGATCACCGCCTTCAATTTATGACCCGTCCGCACGCCACCCGCCATTTCCAACAGCTCGGCGAACGGCGTGCCCAGACCGACTTCGTAATTGCCGGGCTTGTTGACGTGGCCGGAGATGGAAAATATCTTGGTGCCGCCGTTGTTGGGCTTGCCCAGTTCGAGGAAGGCCTGGCCGCCGTGGCGGACGATCCAGGGGATCGAGGCCAGGGTCTCGGTGTTGTTGATCGTGGTCGGCTTGCCGTAGAGGCCGAAGCTGGCCGGGAACGGCGGCTTGAACCGGGGTTGGCCCTTCTTGCCTTCCAGCGATTCCAGCAAGGCGGTTTCTTCGCCGCAGACATAGGCGCCGTAACCGTGGTGGGCGTGCAGATCGAAATCCCAACCGCTGCCGCAAATGTTCTTGCCCAGAAAGCCGGCGGCACGCGCCTCTTCCAGCGCCTGTTCCCAGGACTCATACAACTCGAAGATCTCGCCGTGAATGTAGTTGTAGCCCGCCCTGGCGCCCAAGGTGTAGCCGGCGATGACCATGCCTTCGATCAACTGATGCGGGTTGAAGCGCAGGATGTCGCGGTCCTTGAAGGTGCCCGGTTCGCCCTCGTCGGTGTTGCAGACGATGTATTTGTCGCCCGGAAACTGGCGCGGCATGAAGCTCCACTTCAGGCCAGTCGGGAAGCCCGCGCCACCACGGCCGCGCAGGCCGCTGATCTTGACCTGCTCGATGATCTGCTCGGCCGGCATCTTCTCGGCCAGCACTTTTTTCAAGGCCTCGTAACCGCCGTTGGCGACATAGGTCTTGAGCGAGGCCGGTTCGGGATGGTCCAGCGTCCACATGCAAACCTTGGTGCTCATTTCAGGTCATCCAGTAGTTTGTCCAGCGACTCGGGCGTCAGGTGGCTATGCATCTTATGGTTGTTGTGCAGGCAGAGCGGGCCTTCGCCGCAGGCGCCCATGCACTCGCCCTCGACCAGGGTATAGCGGCCGTCGGCCGTGGTCTCGCCGAAATCGACACCCAGCTTGGCCTTCATGTGCTCGGCGATCTTGTCCGCCCCCTGCAACTGGCACGGCAGGTTGGTGCACAGCGTGACCTTGTTGCGGCCGACCGGCTTGAGATCGTACATGTTGTAGAAGGTCGCCACCTCGTAGGCCGCGATCGGCGGCATGCCGAGATAGTCGGCGACGTACTCGATGGTCTCGGTCGCCAGCCAGCCCTTTTCGGCCTGGGCGATGCGCAGCGCCCCCATCACCGCCGACTGCTTGTGCTCGGGCGGATATTTGGCGATTTCCTTGTCGATCAAAGCGAGAGATTCTTGGGAAAGCATATTCATCCCATCAACGATCAATTTCGCCGAACACGATATCCATGGTGCCGATGATGGCGACCACGTCGGCGATCATGTGGCCGCGCGACATCTCGTCCATGGCCGCCAGATGGGCGAAGCCCGGCGCGCGGATCTTCATGCGGTAAGGCTTGTTGGCGCCGTCGGACACCAGATAGATGCCGAACTCGCCCTTCGGGTGCTCGACGGCGGCATAGGCCTCGCCCTCGGGCACGTGCATGCCTTCGGTGAAGAGCTTGAAGTGGTGGATCAGCTCTTCCATGTTGCTCTTCATGCCCTCGCGCGAGGGCGGCGCCACCTTGTGGTTCTCGACGATGACCGGGCCGGGATTCGCGCGCAGCCAGGCGATGCACTGCTGGATGATGCGGTTGCTCTGGCGCATCTCTTCCACCCGCACCAGATAGCGGTCGTAGCTGTCGCCGTTGCGGCCGACCGGGATTTCGAAATCCATCCGGTCGTAGACCTCGTAGGGCTGATGCTTGCGCAGGTCCCAAGCCACGCCGGAACCGCGCAGCATGGGGCCGGTGAAGCCCAGGGCCTTGGCCCGCTCCGGGCTGACCACGCCGATGTCGACCAGGCGCTGCTTCCAGATGCGGTTGTCGGTGAGCAGAGTCTCGTACTCGTCGACATAGGTCGGGAAACGCTTGCAGAAGTCCTCGATGAAGTCGAGCACCGAACCCTGGCGATTCTCGTTCAACCGCTTGACGTCGGCCTCGGTCTTGAACCGGTTCGGCTGATATTGCGGCATCTGCTCCGGCAGGTCGCGATAGACGCCGCCCGGACGGTAATAGGCGGCGTGCAGGCGGGCGCCGCTGACCGCCTCGTAGACATCCATCAGGTCCTCGCGCTCGCGGAAGGCATAGAGGAACACGGTCATGGCGCCGACATCGAGCGCATGCGCGCCCAACCAGAGCAGGTGATTCAGGATGCGGGTGATCTCGTCGAACATCACCCGGATGTATTGGGCGCGTTCCGGCGGCGCGATGCCGAGCAGCTTCTCGATGGCCATGACATAGGCGTGCTCGTTGCTCATCATCGAGACGTAATCGAGCCGGTCCATGTAGGGAACCGACTGCATGAAGGTCTTGTGCTCGGCCAACTTCTCGGTCGCGCGGTGCAACAGGCCGATGTGCGGATCGGCGCGCTCGACCACCTCGCCGTCCAGCTCCAGCACCAGGCGCAGCACGCCGTGGGCGGCAGGGTGCTGGGGGCCAAAGTTGAGCGTGTAATTGCGAATTTCTGACATGCTCAAAGGCCCTCACTTACTGGCAAAACACTGGTGCGCAAATTACGCAGCTCAACTTCAGTGCAGGCTCTTGTACCCGCCAGGGTGAACGCTTGCGCAGCAAGCGTTAAGCGCGCAGCGCGGCCGGAACTAAAATTCAACACGCGAACCACCGCCATCATTCCACCCCACCGTAATTCTCGGCGCGCACGATCCGCGGCGTCACTTCGCGCGGGGCGATGCTCACCGGCTGGTAGATCACCCGCTTGAGCTCGGGGTCGTAACGCATCTCGACCTGGCCGGACAGCGGGAAGTCCTTGCGGAAGGGATGACCGATGAAGCCGTAGTCGGTCAAGATGCGGCGCAGGTCCGGGTGGTTCTCGAACACGATGCCGTAGAGGTCGAAGGCCTCGCGCTCGAACCAGTTCACCGACGGCCAGACCTCGATCAGCGAAGCCAGCATCGGCAGCTCGTCGCTCGCGCAGAGGGCGCGCACGCGCACGCGATGGTTCTTGGTCACCGACAAGAGATGGGCGACCACGGCAAAACGCGGCCCTTCGCGCAGGCCATCCTTATAGGCCTGGTAGTCGACGCCGCAAAGATCGATCAGGGTATCGAAGGCCAGGTTCGGGTCGTCGCGCAGGGTCAGGGCCACGACATGCCAATCCTGCGGACGCACCTCGATCGTGGCCTCATTCAGCGCCACGCCGCCGCCGGCGATCCGGTCGCCAAGCACATCCTGCAAACGTGAAAAAAGAGATTCCGCGGTCAGGGGCACAGTTGGAATCTCCTAGCGGGCGATGGTGCTGGTGCGGCGAATCTTCTTCTGCAGCTGCACCAAACCATAGAGCAAGGCCTCGGCGGTCGGCGGACAACCGGGCACGTAGATATCGACAGGCACGATACGGTCGCAGCCGCGCACCACGGAATAGGAATAATGATAATAGCCGCCGCCATTGGCGCACGAGCCCATGGACAACACCCAACGCGGCTCGGCCATCTGGTCGTAGACTTTGCGCAAGGCCGGGGCCATCTTGTTGGTCAGGGTGCCGGCCACGATCATCAGGTCGGATTGGCGAGGGCTCGGCCGGAACACGATGCCGAAGCGGTCGAGGTCGTACCGGGCGGCGCCGGCATGCATCATCTCCACCGCGCAGCAGGCCAAACCAAAGGTCATCGGCCAAAGCGAACCGGTGCGGGTGTAATTGATCACCGTATCCAGCGTGGTCGTGACGAAGCCCTTTTCCAGGACGCCTTCGATGCTCATTGCTTACTCCCAGTCCAGGGCGCCCTTCATCCATTCATAGGCGAAGCCCACGATCAGGATGGCGAGGAAGATGACCATGGCGACAAAACCGAATAGACCGATCTGCTCCAGCACGACCGCCCAAGGAAACAGAAAGGCGATCTCCAGGTCGAAGAGGATGAACAAAATGGCGACGAGGTAATAACGCACGTCGAATTTCATGCGCGCGTCTTCGAAGGCCTCGAAGCCGCATTCGTAGGGGGAAAGTTTTTCGCTGTCCGGCCGACTCGGCGCTAAGACCCAGCCCGCCACCATCGGAAGCACCCCGACCGCCAGTCCGACCAGGATGAACAACAGAACTGGAAAGTAGTTTTCTAGCATTATTTCTTCACGCGCCTCCAGTGCGCGTCTCCTGTTTGGAGTGTATGCGGCGCGCAGGCGCAGTGTCAAGGAAAGGAGTCGCCCGAAAACTTATTGATATCAATAAGTTATAAGCAAAACCGACTGCTAGTATAAAGAGATTATATGAACCTGAAATGAACTAAAGATGGTGCCGACGGCGAGACTCGAACTCGCACGCGTTTCCGCACTGCCCCCTCAAGACAGCGTGTCTACCAATTCCACCACGTCGGCAAATTGACGGAATACCCGGCACGCTGCCGAGCACTCCAAAAAACTCATTTCGGGATAGCGCCCGCCTTCGACGGCTCGCCCTGCGGCTGAGCCGGCACCGGCAGGGTTTGCAGCGGCGCCGTCGGCGCCACCTCGGCCTTACCCCTGCTCGAAGAGAAATAGGCCAAGCCCAAGCTGGTCATGAAAAACACCGTGGCCAGCACCGCAGTCGCGCGGCTCAAGAAGTTGGCCGAACCGGTCGCGCCGAACAGGCTGCCGGAAGAACCGCTGCCGAAGGCCGCGCCCATATCGGCGCCCTTGCCATGCTGGAGCAGGACCAAGCCCACCACCGCGACGGCCGCCAAGATATGAAAAATCCAAACAAAAAATTCCATGTGTAACCTCAAGCCGCCTTGCAGATGGCGAGGAATTCCTCGGCCACCAAGGATGCGCCGCCGATCAGACCACCATCGATATCCGGCTGCGCCAAAAGTTCCGCAGCATTGCTTGCCTTCATGCTGCCACCGTACTGAATGATCAAGCCCTCGGCCACGGCCGGGTCCAAACCCGCGATCTTGCCACGAATGAAGGCGTGCACCTCTTGGGCCTGCTGCGGCGTCGCGGTCTTGCCGGTACCGATCGCCCAGACCGGCTCGTAGGCCACGACGGCATCGGCCAAGGCGCCGACACCCGACTTGCCGATCACCGCATCCAACTGCCGGGCCACCACTTCCTCGGTGATGCCGCCCTCGCGTTCGCTCAGGGTCTCGCCCACACAGAGGATGGGCACCAGCCCGGCGGCCTGGGCCGCCTCGAATTTCTCGGCGACCAAGGCATCGGTCTCGCCATAGAGCGAACGGCGCTCGGAGTGGCCCACGATCACATACTTGCAGCCGAAATCGCGCAGCATGGCGGCCGACACCTCACCGGTGAAGGCACCCTTGCCATGCTGGCTCAGGTTCTGGGCGCCCCAGGCAATCGCCGAGCCGTTCAGCTTGGCCTGCGCCTGGGCCAGGTAGGGGAAGGGCACGCAAACCGCGACTTCGGTCTTGGCACCGGCCACGCCCGCCAGAACACCGGCCAACAAGGCCTCGTTCTCGGTCAGACTGCCATGCATTTTCCAATTGCCGGCGACGAGTTTGCGACGCATACACCCCTCCGAATAAAGGGCGCAATCTTATGCTCTCCCGGCTTTCCGGTCAATTCGGCAGGCGCTTAGGCCTCTTCCTGCGCAAGATTTTCTTCTTGCGCAAGATATTTTTGCAGCCGCCGTTCTATGACGTGACGGTCGAAGCGCCATTCCTCGATCATGGCCATCGCCAAGGCAAAGGCCTTGGCCTTGAGGTCGTAGAGTCGACTCAACTCGAAATGCGTCTCGGACTCCAGGGCCGAACATAGGTCGCGCAAGGTTTCGGCATCGCGACCGCCCGCATTACGTTCCATGTATTTCGCAATCAACTTAACCGCATTCGCCATGGCATTCCCCTGTCGACGTTGACCAAGAGCGGATTCTGCCCTGACCGAATGACGCCGATATGACAAGCCCGGCGGGGCGGGCCGAAGGCGATGATGGAACCCGGAGGGGTCTTAGATGCCGCCTAAAAAATAACCGCCTTCCCGTAGGAACGGCCTCTTGGCCGCGATGCAGGCTGTTTCGCGGCCAGGAGGCCGCTCCTACAAGGCATTTCCAGGCTTGGTGGGATTTTAGCGGCTAGCGCGCCGCCACATCATGGACCGATTAGCCGAATCGGCCCGTGATGTAGTCCTCGGTCTGGGTCTTGCGGGGCTTCACGAACAATTCGTCGGTCTTGCCGAATTCGACCAACTCGCCGAGATACATGAAGGCAGTGAAGTCGGAAATGCGCGCCGCCTGTTGCATGTTGTGGGTCACGATGGCGATGGTGTATTCGTATTTCAGCTCGTTGACCAATTCCTCGATCTTCGCGGTGGAAATCGGGTCCAGGGCAGAAGTCGGTTCATCGAGCAGCACCACCTCCGGCTTCACCGCAACCGCCCGCGCGATGCACAGGCGCTGTTGCTGGCCACCGGACAGAGACAGGCCGTTCTGCTGGAGCTTGTCCTTCACCTCGTCCCACAGGGCCGCCTTGCGCAAGGCCCACTCGACGCGGTCATCCATCTCGGAGGAGGACATCTTTTCGTACAAGCGAACACCGAAGGCGATGTTCTCGTAGATGGTCATCGGGAACGGCGTCGGCTTCTGGAACACCATGCCGATCTTGGCCCGCACCAGGTTCACGTCCTGCTTCTTGTCGAGCAGATTCTTGCCGTGGAACAGGATTTCCCCCTCGGCACGCTGGCCTGGGTAGAGGTCGTACATGCGGTTGAAGGTGCGCAGCAGGGTCGACTTGCCGCAACCGGACGGACCGATGAAGGCGGTCACCTTATGTTGTTCGACATCCAAGTTGACGTCGCTAAGCCCCTGAAAATCCCCATAAAAGAAATTCAGGTTGCGAATCTTCAAGGCGGCGTTAGCGCCGCTTTCGGTGAGTTGTTCAGGCATGAAGCGCTCCGGAAATCCTTAACGTTGTCCTTTGGTGCGGAACAGTATCCGCGTGCCAATATTGATGCCGAGAACCAGCAACGCGATCAACAAGGCGCCACCCCAGGCCAAATTGATCCAGTTGTCATAGGGGCTCATCGCGAACTGGAAGATCACCACCGGGAGGTTACCCATGGGTTGCGACATGTCGGTGCTGAAGAACTGATTGTTCAGCGCCGTGAACAACAGAGGCGCGGTTTCGCCGGTGACTCGCGCGATGGCGAGCAATACGCCAGTAACGACACCGGCCTTCACCGCGCGCAGTGTCACCTTGAGCGATACCTGCCAATGCGGCGCGCCGACCGCGAAGGCCGCCTCGCGCAGGCTGGTCGGCACTAGGCGGAGCATGTTCTCGGTGGTGCGCACCACCACCGGGATGGCGATCAGCGCCAGCGCCAGGGAGCCGGCCCAACCGGAGAAGCCGCCCAGGGTCTCCACCACCAGGGCATAGACGAACAGGCCGATGACGATGGACGGCGCGGACAGCATGATGTCGGTCACGAACCGGGTCGTCGCCGCGAAACGCGAGACGCGACCGAACTCGGCCAGGTAGATGCCGGCCAGGATGCCGACCGGGGTCGAGACCAAGGTGGTGAACAACAGGATCAGGCCGCTGCCGACGATGGCATTGCGCAGGCCACCGCCTTCGCTACCCGGCGCCGGGGTGTCCTGGGTGAAAAACTCCCAAGACAGCGCCGAAAAGCCCTTGGAGAACAGCGTCCAAAGTATCCATAGCAAGGCCAGCAGGCCGAAGGTCATGGCCAGCATGGACAGGCCAATGCCGATGCGGTTGCTCCAGATGCGCCGTTGGTAAAGATTCATGGTCACAGCCCTTCCGAGCCCATGCCGCGCCGGATCAACCAGCGCGATATGGCCAAGACGATGAAGGTGATGACGAACAGCACCAGGCCGAGGGCGAACAGCGAAGAGATATGCAGACCCGGCTCCGCCTCGCCGAATTCGTTGGCCAAGGTCGAGGCGATGGAATTGCCCGGCGAGAACAGGCTGGCGCCGATGCGATTGGCGTTGCCGATGACGAAGGTGACCGCCATGGTCTCGCCCAAGGCCCGGCCCAGGCCGAGCATGATGCCGCCGATCACACCCACGCGGGTATAGGGCAGCACGATGCGGCGCACCACTTCCCAGGTGGTGCAACCGACGCCATAGGCCGATTCTTTCAGGATGGGCGGCACCGTCTCGAACACGTCGCGCATCACCGAGGCGATGAAGGGGATCACCATCAAGGCCAGCACGATGCCTGCGGTCAGAATGCCGATACCGATGGGCGGGCCGGAGAACAGGCTGCCGATCATCGGCAAATCGCCGAACCACGATTGCAAGGGGGGTTGGACATACTTGGCGAACAGCGGCGCGAAGATGAACAGGCCCCAGATGCCATAGATGATCGAAGGCACCCCGGCCAAGAGTTCGATGGCCGTCCCCAGAGGACGGCGCAGCACCACGGGGCAGGTTTCGGTCAGGAACAAGGCAATGCCGAAACTGACCGGGACGGCGATAAGCAAGGCGATGATCGAGGTCGCCAAGGTGCCGTAAATGGCGATCATGGCGCCGAATCGCTCGTCGGGCACGCTCCAGACAGTGGACCAGAGAAACGAGGGACCGAACTCCTTGAGCGTCGGCATCGCCTCGATGGACAGGGAAATCAGGATACCCACCAAGGCCGCCAGCACCAGGAAGGCGAACAGCAGCGTGATGTAGTGGAAGGCCTTGTCTTGGGCTCGGAACTTACTAACCTGCGCCGCGTGCAGATCGATCTCGGTAGACACTGTCGCTCGACTCACGATTGATTCTATCTATAAAAGGATAACACTTTGTCAGGCCGCTCAGGCGGCCCGAATGGCCTGACAAAGTGACGGAAGGGCGATCCAGCCGCCCTTCCGCCTACTTCTTCTGCGGCTCAGATCACTTGATGTTTTTCATCTCGGCTTCGACCATCTTCACCACCGGTTTCGGCAGCGGCACGAAGCCCAGGTCCTCGGCCAGCTTCTGGCCGTTGTTCAGCGACCAGGTGAAGAAGTCGACGATGCCCTTCTGCTTAGTGGCGTCGGCGCCCTTCTCGTAGGCCAGGACGTAGGTCGCGCTGGTGATCGGCCAAGCGTTCTTGTGGGCCTGATCCAGCAGATCGGGGGCCATGCCCTTGACCTTGAAGTTGGCGCCGCTGGCGGCGTCGGCCACGGCATCCTGGTTCGGCACAATGTAGTTTCCGGCCTTGTTTTTCAGGGCCGCGAAGATCATCTTGTTCTTCATGGCATCGGCGATATCGACGTAGCCGATGGCACCGGCGATCTTCTGGACGTTGGCGGCCACGCCCGGGTTGCCCTTGCCGCCGACGGCATTGGCCGGCCAGTTCACGGTGTTGCCGGCGCCGACATCACGCTTGAAGGCCACGGACTGCTTGGCCAGGTAGTGGGTGAAGACATAGGTGGTGCCCGAGCCGTCGGAACGGTGCGACACGGTGATGGCGGTATCGGGCAGCTTGATGCCGGGGTTCAGCTTGGCGATGGCCGGGTCGTTCCACTTGGTGATGGCGCCGCGGAAAATTTCGGCGGCGGTTTCGCCGTCCAGCTTCAACTTGCCGGACTCCATGCCAGGCAGATTGACCACGATGGTCACCGCGCCCATGACGGAGGGGAACTGCACCAGGCCGGCCGCATCCAGATCGGCTTCGCTCACCGGCGCATCGCTACCGCCGAAGTCGACGGTCTTGGCCTTGATCTGCTTGACGCCACCGGAAGAGCCGATGCCCTGATAGTTGACCTGGTTGCCGGTCGCGGCCTTATAGGCCTCGGCCCACTTGGTGTAAACGGCATAGGGGAAGGTGGCGCCGGCACCGGTGATGTCGGCGGCAATCGCGCCCACGGAAACGGTGGCGCCCATGGCCAGGGCGGCGGCAATGCCGGCCAGCTTGAAGTAGACACGCTTAGTAGCGAACATAAAACCTCCAGATAAATGGGGAAAGCAAGAGCCGCTTAGGCGACTGCAGTGCATGCTACCGACGGAGTATTGCAGTTTTATGTCACTAACCGCCATGCTTGCCGTGTACTGTAAAAATTGCCGACGCCCCGCTGCCGCGCAAGCCATTTAACGCCGCCAATCAAATAGATAAGGCTCGCAACACATCGCTACCCGCCGGGCAATGTGACGAAAATATGAAACAGTGCATACCGCCCTCGCGCTCATGCTTCCGCGCTCGCCCGCACCGCCTCGGCGATCCGCTCCGTCGCCTGGCGCACCTGGGCCGCCTGGCGGCCCTCCACCATCACCCGGATCAAGGGCTCGGTGCCGGAGGGGCGCAGCACCACGCGGCCCTCGCCCTCCAGCTCGGCCTCGACCTGGGCGACCGCGTCCCACACCGCCTTGCGGTCGTCGAGCTTGAAGCCCTTGCTCACCTTGACGTTGATCAGCGCCTGCGGGAAGTGCGGGCAATCTTTCGCATAGTCGGCCAGGGCCTTGCCGGAGCGGCGCAGCGCGGCCAACACCTGGAGGGCGGAGACGATGCCGTCGCCGGTGGTGTGCTTGTCCAGGCACAGGATATGGCCCGAGGTCTCGCCGCCCAGTTGCCAGCCGTTCTGTTGCAGCAGCTCCAGCACATAGCGGTCGCCGACCTGGGCCCGGACGAAGTCGCAGCCCAGCCTCTTCAAGGCCAGTTCGGTGCCGAGGTTGGTCATCAGGGTGCCGACCACGCCGCCCTTGAGCGCGCCGCTTTCCTTCAAATGACTGGCGATGACGTAGAGCAGGCGGTCGCCGTCGGCGATCTCGCCTTGGGCATCGGCCATCATCAGCCGGTCGCCGTCGCCATCCAGCGCGATGCCGAGATCGGCCTTGTGCTCGCGCACCGCCTGGCTCAAGGCGGCGGTGTGGGTGGCGCCGCAGCGGTCGTTGATATTGAAGCCGTCCGGCTCGGCGCCGATGGCGATCACTTCGGCGCCCAGTTCGTGCAACACGTGCGGCGCGATGTGGTAGGCGGCGCCGTGGGCGCAATCGACCACGATGCGCAGGCCGCGCAGGTCGAGGTCGGTCGGGAAGGTGCTCTTGCAGAATTCGATGTAACGGCCGGCGGCATCGTCCAGCCGCTTGACCTTGCCCACCTCGCGCGGGGCCACCGTCTGCATGGGGGCGTCGATCGCCGCCTCGATGGCGCTCTCGATCGCATCCGGCAGCTTGGCGCCAGCGGCCGAGAAGAACTTGATGCCGTTGTCCTCGAACGGGTTATGCGAGGCGGAGATGACGATACCGGCCTGCAAGCGCAGGGCGCGGGTGAGGTAGGCCACGCCCGGCGTCGGCATCGGGCCGACCAGGCGGACATCGACACCGGCCGCGGTGAGGCCCGCCTCCAGGGCCGATTCCAGCATGTAGCCGGAGACCCGGGTGTCCTTGCCGATCAGCACCGCCGGCCGTTCGCTATGCCTAGCCTTGTGCTCGGCCGCCACCAGCACCTTGCCGGCGGCATAGCCCAGGCGCATGACGAAGTCCGGCGTGATCGGCGCCTCGCCGACCCGTCCGCGCACGCCATCGGGGCCGAAGTACTTCCTAGCCATTGCCGTTTTCCTCTATTGCGGCCCACACCTTCAAGGCGTCGACCGTTTCCTTGACATCATGCACCCGTAGCACGGCAGCGCCGCGCGCCACGGCGGCCAAGGCCGCCGACAGGCTGGCGGCCAGGCGCTCTTCCACCGGCCGACCGGTGATCAGGCCCAGCATCGACTTGCGCGACAGCCCGGCCAACACCGGCGCGATGGCGGCCAATTGCGGCAGTGCCCGCAACAAGACCAGATTATGGCCCAAGCCCTTACCGAAGCCGAAGCCCGGATCGATCAAGATGCGCTCACGGGCGATGCCGGCGGCCCGGGCCTCGGCCACGCGCTGACCGAGGTAAGCGGCCACTTCGGCCACGACATCATCGTATTGGGGGTTGGCCTGCATGGTCCGGGGCTGGCCCTGCATGTGCATCAGACAGAGGCCGACCCGGCTATCTGCCACGGCGGCCAGGGCACCCGGTTCGGCCAGCGCGCAGACATCGTTGACCAGATCGACCCCGGCGGCGATGGCGGCGCGCATGACCTCGGGCTTGGATGTGTCGACCGAGAGGGCGACGCCGGCATTACGCAGGCCCTCGATCACCGGCAGCACCCGGTCGAGTTCCTGCTGCAGCGGCACCGCAGCGGCGCCGGGCCGGGTCGATTCGCCGCCGATGTCCAGGATGCCGGCCCCAGCCTCGCACAGGCGCAGGCCATGGGCGATGGCCTGCTCGGCCGCGAGATAGCGGCCGCCGTCGGAGAAGGAATCGGGGGTGACATTGAGCACGCCCATGACCAGAGGGCGGGCGAGATCGAACTGGAAGCGGCCGCAGAGAAACATGGTGAGGCGCAGCAAGGCGTGAGGCGTGAGGAGCGGCCTTATCGCCTCACTCCTCTCGCCTCGCGCCTCACGAGAATCAGGCCTCTTCCGCCGTGGTAGAGCTGGGTGCCGGCGCGCTGGGGGTGCTGCTGCCGGAGTTGTTCGAGGTCGGCGGCGCCACCGGCTTGGGCGGACGCGGCTCACGACCGGCCATGATGTCGTCGATCTGCTCGGCGTCGATGGTCTCCCATTGCAGCAGGGCATGGGTCATGGCCTCGACCTTGTCGCGATTGTCTTCTATCAGCTTGCGCGCCAGGCCGTACTGCTCGTCGATGATGCGCCGCACCTCGGCATCGACCTTGCGCAGGGTCTCGTCGGACACGCTCTTGTGCGTGGTCACCGAGCGGCCCAGGAATATCTCGCCCTCCTCCTCGCCATAGACCATGGGACCCAGGGCATCGGACATGCCCCACTGGGTAACCATGCGCCGGGCCAGATCGGTCGCGCGCTGGAAGTCGTTGGAGGCACCGGTGGTCATCTGGCCCATGAACACCTCTTCCGCGATGCGGCCGCCAAACAGGACGGCGATGGTGGACAGCAGACGGATGCGGTCCTGGCTGTAGCGGTCTTCGGTCGGCAGTTGCATGGTCACGCCCAGGGCACGGCCGCGCGGGATGATGGTGACCTTGTGCACCGGGTCGGTCTTGGGCAGCAGCTTGGCCACCACGGCATGGCCCGACTCGTGATAGGCGGTGTTCTTGCGCTCTTCCTCGGGCATGACCATGGAGCGGCGCTCGGCGCCCATGATGATCTTGTCCTTGGCCCGCTCGAAATCGTCCATGTCGACCAGGCGCTTGTTGCCGCGGGCGGCGAACAGGGCGGCCTCGTTGACCAGGTTGGCCAGGTCGGCGCCGGAGAAACCGGGCGTGCCGCGGGCGATGATGTCGGCCTTGACGTCGGGCGCCACCGGCACCTTGCGCATATGCACCAGCAGTATCTGCTCGCGGCCGCGGATGTCCGGCAGCGGCACCACCACCTGGCGGTCGAAGCGGCCCGGCCGCATCAAAGCGGGGTCGAGCACGTCGGGCCGGTTGGTGGCGGCGATGACAATGACACCGGAGTTGGCCTCGAAGCCATCCATCTCGACCAACAACTGGTTCAGGGTCTGCTCGCGCTCGTCGTTGCCGCCGCCCAGGCCGGCGCCGCGCTGGCGGCCGACCGCGTCGATCTCGTCGATGAATATGATGCAGGGCGCGCTCTTCTTGGCCTGCTCGAACATGTCGCGCACGCGGGCGGCGCCGACGCCGACGAACATCTCGACGAAATCGGAACCGGAGATGCTGAAGAAGGGTACCTTGGCCTCGCCGGCGATCGCCTTGGCCAGCAAGGTCTTGCCGGTACCCGGCGAGCCGACCATCAGCACGCCGCGCGGGATGCGGCCGCCCAGCTTCTGGAAGCGGGAGGGATCGCGCAGGAACTCGACCAGTTCGCCGACCTCTTCCTTGGCTTCGTCGCAACCGGCGACATCGGCAAAGGTGATCTGGTTGCTGGATTCATCCAGCATGCGGGCCTTGCTCTTGCCGAAAGAGAAGGCGCCGCCCTTGCCGCCGCCTTGCATCTGGCGCATGAAAAAGATCCAAACGCCGATCAGAAGGACCATCGGGAACCAGGAGATGAAGATGCTCATCAGCATGGACGGCTCTTCTTCCGGCTTGGCCTCGACCACGACGCCGTTCTTCAGCAGGTCGGACACCAGCCAGGGGTCGGACGGGGCATAGGTATTGAAACGCTTGCCGTCGGCGCGCACGCCGCGCAGGACATGGCCCTCGATGGTGACCTTGGCCACCTGGCCCTGGCGCACCTCTTCGATGAACTGGGAATAGTCCACCTGGGCCTGGGCGGTTTGGCGGGCGCTGAATTGGTTGAACACCGTCATCAGGATCAGCGCAATCACCAACCAAATGGCGATGTTCTTAAAAAGGTTGTTCATCTCTTTCCTCTATCCGCGACAAATCGCGTCACAAGTCCCAACTTAGTCCAAATGGCGCCCGGCTTCAATCAACTCCCGCCCCAGCAGATACACCTCCGGGCTGCGTTCGCGCGAGGCCTTGGGTTTACGCGCCGCCACCGTCTTGAACCGGCCGCGCATCGCCTTCATGAAGGCCTCGAAACCTTCACCTTGAAAAACCTTGACCAGAAATATGCCATGAGCTTGCAACCATGTGGCGGCAAAATCCAGAGACAACTCGGCCAGATAATAGCTTTTGGCCTGATCGGCGGCCGCAATACCGGTGATATTGGGGGCCATATCGCAAATTACAAGGTCAATCGGACGGCCGGCCAGGGCTGTCTCCAGAGCCTGCAGCACCGTATCCTCGGTAAAGTCGCCCTGGATGAACTCCACCCCGGCAATAGGGGCGATTTCCAAGAGGTCCAAACCGACGATTCGGCCCTGGCCCCTCATGCGCTCATGCGCCACTTGGCACCAGCCGCCAGGGGCCGCGCCCAGGTCGACCACGGTCATTCCAGGGCGAAACAGCCGGTCGCGGTCGTCGATCTCCATCAGCTTGAAAGCGGCGCGGGACCGATAGCCCTGGGCCTGGGCCTCGCGCACATAGAAATCGTGGACATGACGGTAATGCCAGGCTCGGGTCTTACTGCTACGCTTCATGTACTATTCGCCCTTTTTGGCAAAGACCGTCATGCTTGAACTCAATCCCGCCCAGCGCAAACACCTCAAGGGCCTGGCGCATAACCTGAAACCGGTGGTCATGATCGGCAATGCCGGCCTGACCGAGGCCGTACTCAAGGAGATCGGCAAGAGCCTGACCGCGCACGAACTGATCAAGATCCGGGTGCTGAACGACAACCGGAAAGAGCGGGAGACCTGGCTCAAAGTAATTTGCGAAACGATCGACTGCGCGCCGGTGCAGCATATCGGCAAGCTGCTCTTGGTCTATAAGCCGGCCGCCAAACCTCAGATCAAATTACCTTGAATTGGCCTTGGTCACCAAGACCAAGCCCAACACACTTTGGATCAAATACAGCACACTGGACACGCCATGCCAAGTCTGGAAGCGGTCGCGCACCAAGCTGTGCATCACGTCCTGCGGCAGGGCCTGGCCCTTGAGCTGCTCTAAGATGGGCTGAATGCCGAACCGGCCCGCCAACGTAATCAACAGCATCAGCAGAACCAGCCAGAAGAAGCCTTGCTTGAAGGCGTCGCTGCCGAACCGGTTGAAGCGGAAGATCAGCAGATAGATCGCGGCCGCCACGCCGAAAACGGCCATCCATTTGAACATCTCGCCTGCCAGATGGCCGGCCAGCATTTTGTCGCCCAGTGCGCTGAATAGCACCGGTGCTGCCAGATAGCCGATAGCCCAGGTGCCCCCGACCCACAGGGCGAGCAGCCAGTTGGCCAACAAATCCGGCAGGTTTTTCACGATCAAATGTAGTGAACGTCGACGATTTCGTAGTGACGGATGCCACCGGGTGCGTGGACATCGGCCACATCGCCGGCATACTTGCCGATCAGGGCACGGGCGATGGGCGAGCTGACGGAAATCTTGCCGGCCTTGATGTCGGCCTCGTCGTCGCCGACGATCTGGTAGCGCACCTCGTCGCCGGTCGCGGCGTCGACCAGTTCGACCGTGGCGCCGAATACCACCCGGCCATCGGTATCCAGATGCCGGGGATCGATGATCTGGGCATTCGACAGCTTGCCTTCCAGTTCCTTGATCCGGCCCTCGATAAAGCCCTGACGTTCCTTGGCCGCATCGTATTCGGCGTTTTCCGACAGGTCGCCATGCGAGCGGGCCTCGGCGATGGCGGCGATGACGTTCGGCCGCTCGACCGACTTCAGGCGCTGCAATTCCGCGCGCAACAGCTCGGCGCCGCGCACGGTCAGGGGAACCTTGTTCAAAGACATTTCTTTCTCCCCAATCAGTGCAAGCGCCGGTGCAGCGATTGCACGTCGTAGACGCTGATACCGCGGCGATCTTTCATGCCCATGCAGGCGGCAAGACCGCCGGCCAAGGTGGTGAAGTAAGGTACGCCACCAGCCAGGGCCGCGGCGCGGATCGAGTGCGAATCCTTCACCGCGCGCTTATCTTCGACCACGTTGACGATGAAATCGATCTCGCGGTTCTTGATCATGTCGACCAGATGCGGCCGGCCCTCGGCCACCTTGTTGACTTGCGTCACCGGCAGGCCGGCCGACGAGATGGCGAGCGCCGTGCCGCGCGTCGCGAACAGCTTGAAGCCCAGTTCGTGCAACTCGCGGGCGATCTCCACCACTTTCGGATGCTCGGGGTCACGCACGGACAGGCAGGCATTGCCACGCTTGGGCAGCTTCTCCCCGGCGGCATACTGCGCCTTGAGGTAGGCCTCGCCGAAGGTCTCGGCCACGCCCATCACCTCGCCAGTGGATTTCATCTCGGGGCCGAGCATGGGGTCGACGCCGGGGAATTTGCGGAAGGGAAACACCGCCTCTTTCACCGAGTAGTAAGGCGGCACGATCTCGCTCACCACACCCTGAGACTTGAGCGACTGGCCGGCCATGCAGCGGGCAGCCACCTTGGCCAGCGGCCGGCCGGTGGCCTTGGACACATAGGGCACGGTACGCGAGGCGCGCGGATTCACTTCCAGCACATAAATAGTCTCGCCCTTGATCGCGAACTGCACGTTCATCAGGCCGATCACATTCAGTGCCTTGGCCATCGCCACGGTCTGCTCACGCAATTGATCCTGCATGGCCTTGGACAGACTGTAAGGCGGTAAGGAGCAGGCGGAATCGCCGGAGTGGACGCCGGCCTGTTCGATATGCTCCATGATGCCGCCGATCACCACGTCGGCGCCGTCGGACAGGGCGTCGACATCGACCTCGATGGCGTCATTCAAGAAGCGGTCGAGCAACACCGGCGAATCGTTGGAAACCTTGACCGCCTCGCGCATGTAGCGCTGCAAGTCGGCCTCTTCGCGCACGATCTCCATGGCGCGACCACCCAGCACGTAGGACGGGCGCACGACCAGGGGATAGCCGATCTCCTCGGCATGGCGGATGGCCTCTTCCGGCGCGCGCGCGGTACGGTTGGGCGGCTGCAGCAGGCCGAGCGTATGCAGCATCTGCTGGAAGCGCTCGCGGTCCTCCGCCCGGTCGATCGCATCCGGGCTGGTGCCGATGATGGGCACACCGTTGGCCTCGAGGTCGCGCGCCAGTTTCAAGGGGGTCTGACCACCGTACTGGACGATGACGCCGACCGGTTTTTCGATGCGCACGATCTCGAGCACGTCCTCCAGGGTCAGCGGCTCGAAGTAGAGGCGGTCGGAGGTGTCGTAATCGGTGGAGACGGTCTCCGGGTTGCAGTTGACCATGATGGTCTCATAGCCGTCTTCGCGCAGGGCCAACGAGGCGTGCACGCAGCAATAGTCGAACTCGATGCCTTGGCCGATGCGGTTGGGGCCGCCACCGAGCACCATGATCTTGCGCTTGTCGGTCGGCTGCGACTCGCACTCTTCCTCGTAACTGGAATACATATAGGCGGTGTGCGAGGCGAACTCGGCGGCGCAGGTGTCGACCCGCTTGTAGACCGGGTTTACGCCCATATCCCAGCGCTGTTTGCGCACGGCGTGCTGGTCGGTGGCCAAGAGCTTGGCTAGGCGACAATCGGAGAAGCCGTTGCGTTTGAGAACGAACAATTCATCCTTGCTCAAGCCGCTCAAGGCACGGCCCTTCAGCGCCTGTTCCTGCCTCACGATGTCTTCGATCTGGGCCAGGAACCACGGGTCGATCTTGCTGTAGCTGAACACTTCTTCCTGGCTCATGCCGAGACGGAAGGCGTCGGCCACGTACCACAGCCGCTCGGGGCCGGGGTTGCCCAGTTCGGCCTCGATATCGTTCTTGTCGGTGGATTTCTCGTCGAAACCGTCGACGCCGGTCTCCAGGCCACGCAAGGCTTTTTGCAGCGATTCCTGGATGGTGCGACCGATGGCCATGACCTCGCCGACCGACTTCATCTGAGTGGTCAGCCGATCATTGGCCTGGGGGAACTTCTCGAAGGCGAAGCGCGGCACCTTGGTCACCACGTAGTCGATCGAAGGCTCGAACGAGGCCGGGGTCATGCCGCCGGTGATGTCGTTCTTCAACTCGTCCAGGGTGTAGCCGACCGCCAACTTGGCCGCCACCTTGGCAATGGGAAAACCAGTGGCCTTGGACGCCAGGGCCGACGAGCGCGACACCCGAGGGTTCATCTCGATCACGATCATGCGGCCGTCGGCCGGATTGATCGAGAACTGCACGTTGGAGCCACCGGTATCGACGCCGATCTCGCGCAGCACCGCGATCGAGGCATTGCGCATGATCTGGTATTCGCGGTCGGTCAGGGTCTGGGCCGGGGCGACGGTGATGGAATCGCCGGTGTGCACGCCCATGGGGTCGAGGTTCTCGATCGAGCAGACGATGATGCAGTTGTCCGCCTTGTCGCGCACCACTTCCATCTCATACTCTTTCCAGCCGATCAACGATTCCTCGATCAGCAGTTCGCGGGTCGGCGACGCCTCCAGGCCGCGCTCGCAGATCGTGGCGAACTCTTCCATGTTGTAGGCAATGCCGCCGCCGGTGCCGCCCATGGTGAAGGACGGCCGGATGATGACCGGGAAGCCGATGCCGGCCTGGACCTGGACCGCCTCTTCCATCGAATGGGCAATGCCGGAACGGGCCGAACCGAGGCCGATCTTGGTCATCGCCTCCTTGAACAACTGGCGATCCTCGGCCTTGTCGATGGCATCGCGGTCGGCACCGATCATCTCGACGCCATATTTTTCCAGCACGCCGTGCTTGGCCAGATCGAGCGCGCAGTTCAGCGCGGTCTGGCCGCCCATGGTCGGCAGCAACGCATCCGGTTTTTCCTTCTCGATGATCTTTTCCACCGTCTGCCAGTTGATCGGCTCGATATAGGTGGCATCGGCCATGCCGGGGTCGGTCATGATGGTGGCCGGGTTGGAGTTGACCAGGATCACCCGGTAACCCTCTTCCTTCAGCGCCTTGCAGGCCTGGGCGCCGGAATAGTCGAACTCGCAGGCCTGACCGATGATGATCGGGCCGGCGCCAATGATCAGGATGCTTTCGATGTCTGTGCGCCTAGGCATTTTTATTTATCCAACGGGGCATTTCGCCCCTTGTGGTCTTGCATGAGCTTGATGAAGCGATCGAACAAATAGGCTACGTCGTGCGGGCCGGGGCTCGCCTCGGGGTGCCCTTGGAAACTGAAGGCCGGCACGTCGGTGCGGGCGATGCCTTGCAGCGAACCGTCGAACAGCGAGACGTGCGTGGCCCGCAGGTTGGCAGGCAAGGTCGCCGCATCGACGGCGAAGCCGTGGTTCTGGCTGGTGATCATCACCCGCTTGCTGTCGAGGTCCTGCACCGGGTGGTTGCCGCCGTGATGGCCGAACTTCATCTTCACGGTACGGGCGCCGCTGGCCAAGGCCAGCAATTGGTGGCCCAAGCAAATGCCGAAGGTCGGCACCATGGCCGCCAGAATCTCTTGAATCGCCTGGATCGCGTAGTCGCAGGGCTCCGGGTCACCGGGGCCGTTGGACAGCAAGACGCCATCCGGCTTCATGTCCAACACATCCTTGGCCGGGGTCTGCGCCGGCACCACGGTCAGCTTACAGCCACGGGCCGCTGCCATGCGCAGGATATTGCGCTTGACGCCGAAATCGTAGGCCACCACATGGAACGGCGTTGCCTTGGGCTTCACGAAGCCCTGACCGAGCGCCCATTCGCCTTCATCCCAGGCCTGTTGCGACTTGCCGGTCACCACCTTGGCCAAATCCATTCCAGCCAAGCCAGGGAAGGCCTTGGCCTGCTTCAGCGCCTCGGCTTCGTCGATCTTGCCAGCCATGATGCAGCCATTCTGTGCGCCTTTTTCACGCAGCAGACGAGTCAGCTTGCGAGTATCGAGACCAGCAATGGCAACCACGTTCTTCGATTTCAGGTAATCCGGCAGCGTCTGCTGCATCCGGAAATTGCTCGCTAGCAGCGGCAGGTCGCGGATGACCAGGCCAGAGGCATGGATTTGCCCTGATTCCTCGTCTTCGAGGTTGGCCCCGGTATTGCCGATGTGAGGATAGGTCAGGGTAACGATCTGCCGGCAATAAGAGGGGTCGGTCAGGATTTCCTGGTAGCCGGTGATGGAGGTGTTGAATACGACTTCACCAATGCCCATGCCCTCAGCACCGATTGAATAGCCACGAAATACGGTGCCGTCTGCTAAGGCGAGAATGGCAGGCAAGAACGTCGACAAGATCACTCCTGGACTAGATGTGAAAAACGGGGCGGCTTACGCCACCCCGCTAAATAGGATTCACAGCCACTCGGATTATACGGGGCTAAGCCGGCCTGCTCAACGGTGTCGCCGGCAGGGGCTTCTACAAATAAAAAGCCCCCCAGGACACCTGGGGGGCTTTTTGAGTAAGAGTCTGACGATGACCTACTTTCACACGGGTAATCCGCACTATCATCGGCGCTGGAGTGTTTCACGGTCCTGTTCGGGATGGGAAGGTGTGGTGCCACTCCGC
>JACRAU010000022.1 GCA_016234655.1 Betaproteobacteria bacterium | reverse complement strand
GATGACGCCCTTGATGAAGGCCGGGGCGTTGGCGATGGTGGTGGGCGCCTCGTAGCCGCGAATCTCCTGCACCTTGAGGATGTCGATGCCGTATTCCTCGCGGCCCAACACGAAGGTCAGGTATTCGTTCGAGGCCGTCGCTAGGTTGTTGTCGGTCTGTTCCATGATCCCGCTCGCCTAGGCAGCCAGGCCAATGGTGCCCTGGCCGTATTTCTTGCGGTTGATCTGCAGCCCCATGCGGGCGACCGCGCTGATGTCCAGGATCAGGGCAACCCGGCCGTCGCCCATGATGGTGGCGCCGGATACGCCCTGCACCTTGCGGTAATTGCTCTCCAGGCTCTTGATCACGACTTGGTGCTGGCCGAGCAGTTCATCGACGAACAGCGCCGCCTTGCCGTTTTCGATCTCGACCACCATCACGATGCCCTTGGTCGGGTCTTCGATGGCGGTGTCCAGGTTGAACACGGCGCCGAGCGGGATCAGGGGCAGGTATTCGCCGCGGATCGACACGACCCGGCCCTCGCCGGCGATGGTCTTGATGTCCTCGGCGGCGGGTTGCAGCGATTCGACCACCAGGGTCAGCGGCACGATGTAGGTGTCGCCGCCGATGCCGACCGACATGCCGTCGAGGATGGCCAGCGTGAGCGGCAGGCTGATGACGGTGCGGGTACCGTGACCGGTGGCGGAGTGTAGTTCGACCCGGCCGCCCATCTCCTCGATGTTGCGCCTGACCACGTCCATGCCGACGCCACGGCCGGAGACATCGGTGACCACCTCGGCGGTGGAGAAGCCGGGCGCGAAGATGAGCTGCCAGACCTCCTGGTCGCTCATGCCGTCGTGCACGTTCAGGCCGCGCTCTTTTGCCTTGTCCAGGATGCGCTCGCGGTTCAGGCCGGCGCCGTCGTCGATCACCTCGATGATGATGTTGCCGCCCTGGTGCGAGGCCTTAAGGCTGATGGTACCCTTGCCCGGCTTGCCGGCGGCCATGCGCTTGTCCGGCGTTTCGATGCCGTGGTCCAGACTGTTGCGCACCAGATGGGTGAGCGGGTCGGCGATGCGCTCGATCAGGCCCTTGTCCAGCTCGGTGTTCTCGCCGAATGTCTTCAGCTCGACTTGCTTGCCCAGCTTGCCGGCCAGGTCGCGTACCACGCGCGGGAAGCGCGAGAACACCATGCTCATCGGCAGCATGCGGATGGACATCACCGACTCTTGCAGGTCGCGCGTGTTGCGCGACAGCAGGTCGATGCCGGCGAGGATGCGTTCGGCCTCGGCGCCTTCCAGGTGTTGGGTCGATTGCGCCAGCATGGCCTGGGTGATGACCAGTTCGCCGACCAGGTTGATGAGTTGGTCGACCTTCTCCACCGCGACGCGGATGCTGGATTCGCCTGTGCTGGCGGTCTGGCTGGGTGCGGTTTGTGTGGGCTTGCTTGGTGCCGCGGCCTTGACGGCGGCCGGCGCGGGTGTCTGCTGGACCGGTGCTGGCGTGCTGGCGGCATTGGCCGCGCCGGGTGCATCGACAAAGAGACCAAAACCTTCGTCTTCGATCACGGCCGGCTTCGCCGGCTCGGTCGGGGCGCCGGGCGCGGCGTCGAAGAAACCAAACCCGGAGGAATCGGGGGAGGCTAATGCCGGCGCAGCTTGCTCGGCGATGTCAACGAAGAAGCCATAACCCGCCTCTTCGTCTTGGCCGGCCGGGACCGAGCCGACGGGGTGGATCGCGATGTCGTCGCCCGAGGCGTAGAAATCCAGGGTATCGCGCAATTCGTCCGCGTTCTTGTCGGTCGCGATCGTGGCGACCAGGCGCGGGTCGGTCTGGCTGGGCCGATGTTCGAGCCGGACCGTGCCGAGTTCGCCCAGGCCGGCGATCAGGTTGTCTATGGCCTGTTGGTTGCCGGCAATGTCGGGCGAGAGCGGGCATTCGATGCGATAGGCGGTCTGTCCGGCGCCGCCTTGCATGGCGGCCGTGCCGGTATCTGCGGGCCCACTGGCGGCGGGCGCCTCGCCGCTGGCTAGGGCGTTGAGTTTGGCGCAAATATCCGCCACGGTGGCCTCGTCGGCCTCGGGGCCGCCCTGGTGGTGCTCCAATTGGGCGCGCAGCACGTCACCGGCGCCCAGGAAAGCATCGACCATCTCGCCGGTTGGCGGCAATTCACCCTTGCGCAGGCGGTCGAGCAAGGTCTCCAGCACGTGGGTGACCTCGGTCATGTCGGTGAAGCCGAAGGTGCCGCTACCGCCCTTGATCGAATGCGCCGCGCGGAAGATCGCATTGAGGTCGTCAAGCGAGGGATTGTTGACGTCGAGCGCGAGCAATAGGCTTTCCATATTGTCCAGGTGTTCCTTCGCCTCGTCGAAGAACACTTGGTAGAACTGGCTCATGTCGATAGCCATGCGTTCCCTCCGGTCTTGGTATTCGGCGGCTTGTGTCAGCCGATCACTTTTTTGACGACATCCAGCAGTTTTTGCGGGTCGAATGGCTTGACCAGCCAGCCGGTCGCGCCCGCCGACTTGCCGGCCGCCTTCATCGCGTCGGAGGATTCCGTGGTCAGCACCAAGATCGGGGTCGACCGGTATTGCGGCAGGCCGCGCAGGGTCTTGATCAGCGTCAGCCCGTCCATCTTCGGCATGTTCTGGTCGGTCAAGACCAAATCGGCGGCCTTGGCCTTGGCCTTGTTCAGACCGTCCTCGCCGTCCACGGCCTCGACGACCTCATAGCCCGCGCTCTTAAGCGTGAAGCCCACCATCTGGCGGATGGAGGCGGAATCGTCAACGGTTAGCACGACTTTGCCCATGTTTTAGTCCTCTTTTTTGCCCATGTTTGATCTTTTTTATTACATTTATTACATCAGATTCAGAATAGCTCGATTTCGCCAGAGTCAAGATTTTCTTGCTTGACTGGGTTCAATTTGGCGCGATTGCGCTCCAGGGCTTCGTGCACGCGATTGCGCGCATTGTGGAAGGCTTCGGCATCGCCGACGCTTTGGACGGCCTCGCTGGCGCCGACGGTCATTTCGCGGATAGTGTTGATGCGATTCACCGTGTGCGCGACGAGCTGGCTGGTCATGTCCTGGAATTGCAGGGCGGTGACGGCATCGTTGACGTGGTTGGCCACGCGCCCGGCGCGCTCGTTGATCTCCGTTGCCGAGCGCGCCATATTTTCGTTGATCATCTCGATGTGCTTGAGCGTGTCCTGCACCTTTTGCTTGGATTGCAGCGCGAAGTTCATGTCCATCGAGGCGACCGTGTAGATCGAGTCGTGGGCCTGGGTCAGCGAGCTGTGCACCTGGTCCATGCGGTCGCGTATCTCGTGGCTGAATTGATTGGTACGCAAGGAGAGGTTGCGCACCTCGTCGGCCACCACTGCGAAACCGCGGCCCGCCTCGCCGGCGCGGGCGGCCTCGATCGAGGCGTTGAGCGCGAGCAGGTTGGTCTGCTTGGCGATGCCCTCGATCTCGCCGAGGATACCTTGCATGTGGGTGACCTGATGATTGATCGCGTCCATGGTCTCGACCAGGCCCATGGCCAGCTTGCTGGTCTGCACGGTGTTGTCGACGAAGGCCTCGAGGGTCTTCGAGGTGTCCTCGACGAAGTCGGCGAATTTCGATTCGCCGTCGGTGCCGCCCATGCCGTCGACGATGGAAAGGGCGAGATCGCGCTGGTGCTGGATTTGCCCGTTGATCGCGTTGAAGTTGCCGATCAGGCGCTCGATGGCCTGGGCGAGCAGGGCATTGACCTGACCCAGTTCGTCGTTGCTGGTGCGGCAGAGTGTGCCAAATTCCTTGTTCAGGTTTTGGACCAGGGCCTGGGCCTCGGCGTCGTCGCCACCCGACGGTTTTTGTTCGCCGGCTTGGGGCGGCGGGGTCGTCTTGAGCCCATGCCAGAAGGCGCCAGCGAGGCCTAGGGCAATGACCGCCAAGCTGCGCCAGATGGGCGCATCGATGAACCAGACGGCGCAGGCGACGGCGATGGTCGCGACAGCCACCGTGAAACTGAAGCCGTTTGCATCCCTATTCAAGTGCTGACCCCTTTGGCGGTTTTGTTGTCATGCAAATCGCACCTTAATTTCATTCGGGCCGTGCGCGCAAGCCTTGGCCGGGCTGGTGTTCGGGCGCGCGATCAGGTCGCGGCGCTCAACAGCTTTTGCAATTCGCCGGATTGGTACATCTCGCGCATGATGTCGGCGCCGCCGATGAATTGGCCTTGGATATAGAGCTGCGGGATGGTCGGCCAATTGGCGAATTGCTTGATGCCCTCGCGGATCTCCGGGTTTTCCAGCACGTCGACCGAGTAAAACTCGCCAAGGCCGCAGGCCTTCAGTATTTGCACCGCAGTGGCGGAAAAGCCACATTGCGGGAACTGAGGCGTGCCTTTCATATAAAGCACGACGGGGTGGGTGCCAACTTGCTCGTGGATGACTGCCTGAATGTCTGACACAGCTTTAAATCCTCTCCAAAAGCCTATAATTTTACTCGGGTATCGGATTATAGGGGGCGGAAAAACCCCCTGGCAACGCGTAGAAAAACCTACGCACTACTTAAGTGAGGGCCAATAACCATTTGACAGAAACGGTCTATATTTCGTACATTGATATCGTGATTTCTGGTATCGCACCATGACGGTGCGGTTCATCGTATCCCTGCGGTTGCTCGAAGCCATCTGGCGGCCGCTTGGGATTGTCGGTTGCCTGCTCGCGAGGGCGCGGCCGATATCCTCCTCTCTTCACCCCGGTGCCCCCGGGGTTTTTTTTGTTCGCGCCAGCGGTGCGGGCCTTAGGCCGAGGCCTTGGCGCCACTACAATGCGGCCATGCCCCTGCCGCCGTTTACCGCCGCCGCGCGCCGCTTCTTGGATGAGGCGGGCGCTGCCACGCCCGATTTTTCCGCGTTGACCGTCTTGGTGCCGCACCATGCCGCCGCGCGCGACTTCCTCGCCGGCCTGCGGTGTGCGCTGGGCGGGCGCGTGATCGTGCCGCCGCGCTGCTTGACCCTGCCGGCCTTGGCGGCGACGGTGCCGGGCCGGCCGGCGGCCGAGCCGGACAGCCGGCGCCTGGCCGACATCTACGGTTTCCTGCGGCGCACCGGCCGCCTGCAAGAGCGCCAACTCTGGCCGAGCGCGGCCGAGTTGGCGCGATTGTTGCGCGAACTCGACGACAGCCAGCAGGCCTTGCCCACGGATTTCGACGATTTCCAGCTTTGCTTGGAGCGGGCATACCGGCGCAAGCTGGGCAGCGCCATGAGCATCGAGGCCAGATTGGCGCATGAACTATGGCACGCCTTTCAGCGCTTGGCCCGGCCCGATGCCGGGCGCGACTATGCCGAGCGCCTGGCCTGGCTGGCGGAGCATGCGAGCGCACCGCTTTTCCACCTCGATCTGCCGGGGCTGACCGCGGTCGAGCGGGCCTTTCTGGCGCGCTACGGCGAGAGCCAACAGGTGATTCCGCTGCCGGTCGCGCCGGCCTACCCCGAGCGGGCGGCCGCGCTGGCCGAGGCCTGGGCGGGTGCCGCGCCGCTGGCCGAGGCGGCCTGTCTGGACGGAGCGGTCGGCCTTCAAGGCGCGGCCGGCATCGAACAGGCGGCGCGCGCGGCCGAGGCGCGGGTACTGCTCTGGCTGGCCGAGGGGCGCGAGCGCATCGGCATCGTCGCGCTTGATCGGCTGCTTGCGCGCCGCTTGCGCGCCCTGCTCGAACGGCGGCAAATCCTGTTGCAGGACGAGACCGGCTGGACCTTCAGCACGGCGGCGGTGAGCCATGTGCTCGATCGCTGGTTCGGGCTGCTGCAGGACGACTGCTATTACCGCGAGCTGCTGGATTTCCTGAAATCGCCCTATCTCTTCGCCGACCTGGACCCGCGCGCCCGGCAAGCGGCGGCGAGCGGTCTGGAGCTGGCGCTACGCCGGCGGGGCGTGGTCGAGGGTTGGGAGCGCATGCAGCGTTTGGCGCGGGAATCGGGCCTGGTCGAGGCGGCGGCGGTGTTGGACCGCATGCAGGCCGCGCGTGCCTTGTTCGGCGCCAAGCGCCTATCGTTGGCGGCCTGGCAGGATCGCCTGTTGCAGGCCCTGGACAAGCTCGGCGCGCTGCCGGCCTTCGAGGCCGACCTGGCCGGCCGGCAGTTGCTCGCGGTGCTGCGCCGCTTGCAGGCGGAGACCGGCGACGACGCGGCGACCTATCGCATGGCCGAGTGGCGGCGCTGGTTGTTGTTGCAACTGGACCAGCTCACCTTCGTCGACGACCGGGTGGAAAGCCCCTTGCGCCTGACCCATCTGCGCGCCGCCCGCCTGCGCGAATTCGATGCCGTGTTGTTGCTCGGCGCCGATGCCGCCCGCCTGCCGGAGCGGGCCGCGCCCGGCCTGTTCAACGAGGCGGTGCGCCGGGAGTTGGGCCTGCCGGCCCAGGCCGAGAAAGAGGCCGAGCTGCGGGCGGCGCTGGCCGACGTGCTGGCGCGCGCGCCACGGGTGTTCGCGGTCTGGCAGGGGCGGCGCGACGGCGAGCCGGTGGCCTTGAGTCCCTGGCTGGAGACCCTGGATTTGTGGCACCGCGCCCGCTTCGGCCGTGGCCTGCGCCAGCCGGAGGCGCGCCATGCCGAGGTCGTGGCCGAAGCCGTGGCTTTGCCCGAGGCCGCCTCGGCGGCGCGGGCCGCCGGCCTGCCCGAGCGGGTGACGGTGAGCGGCTGGCAGAGCCTGGTGGCCTGCCCCTACCTGTTCTATGCCCGCCACCTGCTCGGCCTGAACGAGCTGGACGAGGTGCCGGAAGAAATGGACAAGCGGGATTATGGCACCCTGATCCATGCCGCTTTGGCGAAATTCCACGAAGATCGCCTCAATCTGCTCGAAGTGGAGCGGACGACGCTGGACGCGGAATTGGCCTCGGCCGTGAATGCAGCCTTCGCCGAGGCCGGGCAGCGCCAATACCTGGCCGAGGCCTGGCGCTTGCGCTGGCAGCGGCGCCAAACCGCCTACCTCGATTGGGCCGTGGATTGGGCGCGGCAAGGGCACCGCTTCGTGAAGGCCGAAGCCAAGGCGAGCCAGGCCGTGGCGGTGGGCGCGGCCGAGATCGTGCTGGAAGGCCGCTTGGACCGGCTCGATGCCGGTCCGGCCGGTCCGGCGGTGCTCGATTACAAGACCAACCCCGCGCAAACCCTGCGCAAAAAGCTCAAGCAGCCGGGCGAGGACGTGCAACTGCCGTGTTATGCCTGGCTCGCCGACGCGGCCGAGGCCGGCTTCGTCGTGCTGGACGAGGACAAGGTGGCCTGGCTGGCTTGGCGGGACGGTCTGGCCGAGGCCGCCCAGGCCGAGGCCGCCCGTTTTGCCGCCACCTTCTCGGTCATGGCCGAGGGCGCGGCGCTACCGGCCCACGGCGCGGCCTCGCTCTGCCGGCATTGCGAGATGCGCGGCCTCTGCCGGCGCGAGCACCAGCCTTAAAGGCCGCCTTACTCAGTAAAACCCACCATGCCAGAAAATGCCACGGAGCGGCCTTGTGGGAGCGGCCTCCTGGCCGCGAAACGGCATTGTTCGCGGCCAGGATTTATGCCCTTTGGGTGCGCCGCTCCCACAAGAGCGTCCCCACATGCAAGACGGTGTTTTTATACAGTTCCCGACCGCATTAGCGGCACGGTAGTGCCGCCCTACGGCTTTGTCGGTCGGCACTGCCGTGCCGACATAGCCGCCAAGGTTGGCGGCCATCCCCTGAAAGCGCTAGAATTCCCGCCCTTTATCCAGAGTTTTCGGGTTTCCAAAAATAAAATGGCAGATCGACAAGGTTGGCTTGAGGGCACGCTTTATAGCCCTAACTTTGAGCAGGACAGCTGCGGCTTCGGTTTGATTGCGCAGCTGGACGACAAGGCCACGCATTGGCTGGTGCAGACCGCGATTTCCTCGCTCGGCTGCATGACCCACCGTGGCGCCGTCGCCGCCGACGGCAAGTCGGGCGACGGTTGCGGTCTGCTGTTCAAGAAACCGGATTCCTTCCTGCGCGCCGTTGCCGCCGAGGCCGGCTTCAAGCTGGCCGAGCGCTATGCCGCCGGCCTGGTCTTTCTCAATCGCGACGCCGCGCTGGCCAAGCGCGCGCGCGATCTTCTGAATGCAGAACTCAAGGCCGAAGGACTGGAAGTCGCCGGCTTCCGTAGCGTGCCGACCGACGAGTCCGCCCTGGGCGAATACGCCAAGAAGTCGCTGCCGGTGATCGAACAACTCTTCGTCAATTGCCCGGCCAGCATCGATGCCGATATCTTCGAGCGCAAGCTCTACATCGCCCGGCGCAAGGTGGAAAAGGCGGTCGCCGGCGACGACAAGACCTTCTATATCCCGACCCTGTCGGCCCGAGTGATCTCCTACAAGGGCCTGGTCATGCCGGCCTATCTGCCGGTGTTCTACCCGGACCTGAACGACGAGCGTTTCGCCTCCTCGCTGGCCGTGTTCCATCAGCGCTTCTCGACCAATACCTGGCCCGAGTGGCGCCTGGCCCAGCCCTTCCGCTACCTCGCGCACAACGGCGAGATCAACACCGTGCAGGGCAACCGCAACTGGGCGCGCGCGCGCGAGCAGAAGTTCGCCTCGCCGCTGATCCCGAACATGGCCGACGTGCGGCCCATGGTCGGCACCAACGGTTCCGACTCCATGAGCTTCGACAACATGCTGGAAGGCCTGCTCATGGGCGGCTCCAGCCTGTTCCGCTCCATGCGCCTGATGGTGCCGCCGGCCTGGCAGAACGTGACCAATATGGACCCGGACCTGCGCGCCTTCTACGAATACAACTCCATGCACATGGAGCCGTGGGACGGCCCGGCCGGCATTGTGATGACCGACGGCCGCTACGGCGTCTGCATGCTCGACCGCAACGGCCTGCGTCCGGCCCGCTACGTCATCACCAAGGATCGCTACGTCACCATCGCCTCCGAGATCGGCGTCTGGGACTACAGCCCGGACAACGTCGTGGCCAAGGGCCGAGTGCGCCCGGGCCAGATGGTGGCGGCCGACCTGGAAACCGGCAAATTCCTGTTGCCGGAGGACATCGACCGCGAACTCAAGAGCGCCCACCCCTACCGCGATTGGCTCAAGCAGCACGCCAACCGCCTGGAGCTCGGCGCCGAGCAGGACGCCGACTGCCCGCAACTCGACACGCCCAGCCTGAAGACCCAGCAGAAGCTGTTCAACGTCAGCTTCGAGGAGCTGGACCAGGTGGTCCGCGTGCTGGCCGAGGACGGCCAGGAGGCCATCGGCTCCATGGGCGACGACACGCCGATGGCGGTGCTCTCCCAGAAGGTGCGTTCGCCCTTCGACTACCTGCGCCAACAATTCGCACAAGTCACCAACCCGCCGATCGACCCGATCCGCGAGGCCATCGTGATGTCGCTCAACACCGTATTCGGCCGCGAAAAGAACCTGTTTGAACAGACGGCCGATCATGCCCATCGCCTGGAAGTGGCCTCGCCGGTGCTGTCGCACGACAAGTTCGTCGCCATCACCACGCAGAGCGATCCGGCCTATGCCTCGGTCGGCTTCGACCTGAACTACGATCCGAGCGCGAGTAACCTCAAGGCTGCGTTGGAGAAGCTTGCCGGCGACGCCGTCGTCGCGGTGAAAGCCGGCAAGGTCGTCGTCGTGTTGTCCGACCGCAAGATCGCCAAGGACCGGCTGCCGATCCCGATGCTGTTCGCCGTCGGCGCCGTGCACCACGCCCTGACCGATGCCGGCATCCGTTGCGATGCCAACATCGTGGCCGAGACCGGCGGCGCGCGCGATCCGCACCAGATCGCCAGTCTGATCGGCTACGGCGCCACCGCCGTGTATCCCTATCTGGCCTACCAGAGCATCCTGGAGATGATCCGCTCGGGCGAGGTCAAGCTCAAACCCGAGAAGGCCCTGGCCAATTACCGCAAGGGCATCGACAAAGGCCTGTACAAGGTGATGTCCAAGATGGGCATCTCCGCCGTCGCTTCCTATCGCGGCGCCCAGTTGTTCGAGGTGGTCGGCATGCACGAGGACGTGGTCGGCATGTGCCTGCGCGGCACCACCTCGCGCATCTCCGGTGCCAATTTCGCCGACTTCGAAGCGGATCAGAAAAAACTGGCCCATGCCGCCTTCAACCCGATGCGCATGATTCCTGCCGGCGGCCTGCTCAAGTTCATGCACGGCGAGGAATACCACGCCTACAACCCGGACGTGGTGCAGACCCTGCAAAAGGCGGTGCAGACCGGTTCCTACGAGGCCTATCAGGAATACGCCGCGCTGGTGAACGATCGCCCGGTCGCCATGCTGCGCGACCTGATGCAGCTGAAGCAGGCGGCCAAACCTATTGCCATCGACGAGGTCGAGCCGGTCGAGGCCATCCTCAAGCGCTTCGATTCCGCCGGCATGTCGCTCGGCGCGCTGTCGCCCGAGGCGCATGAAGCATTAGCAGAAGGCATGAACCGGATCGGCGGCCGCTCCAACTCCGGCGAGGGCGGCGAGGACCCGGCGCGCTACGGCACGGTCAAGATGTCCAAGATCAAGCAGATCGCCTCCGGTCGTTTCGGCGTCACCCCGCACTACCTGGTCAACGCCGAGGTCTTGCAGATCAAGGTGGCGCAGGGCGCCAAGCCGGGCGAGGGCGGCCAGTTGCCCGGCGGCAAGGTGACCGAGCTGATCGCGCGCCTGCGCTGCACCAAGCCCGGCATCTCGCTGATCTCGCCGCCGCCGCATCACGACATCTATTCGATCGAAGACCTGGCCCAGCTGATCTTCGACCTGAAGCAGGTCAACCCGCAGGCTTTGGTCTCGGTCAAGCTGGTGGCCGAGCCCGGCGTCGGCACGATTGCAGCAGGGGTAGCCAAGGCCTATGCCGACCTGATCACCATCTCCGGTTACGACGGCGGCACCGGCGCCAGCCCGCTGACCTCGGTGAAGTACGCCGGCACGCCGTTCGAGTTGGGCGTGTCCGAGGCCCAGCAGGTATTGCGCGCCAACGGCCTTAGAGGCCGGGTGCGGGTGCAGGCCGACGGCGGCCTGAAGACCGGCCTCGACGTGATCAAGGCCGCCATCCTCGGCGCCGAGTCCTTCGGCTTCGGCACTGGCCCCATGGTCGCTTTGGGTTGCAAGTATCTGCGCATCTGCCACCTGAACAACTGCGCCACCGGCGTCGCCACCCAGGACGAGACCCTGCGCAAGAAGCACTTCATCGGCCTGCCCGAGATGATCGTGAACTACTTCACCTTCGTCGCGCGCGAGACCCGCGAGTGGATGGCCAAGCTCGGCATCAAGCGGTTCGAGGACTTGATCGGCCGCACCGATCTGCTCGAACTGCTGAACGGCGAGAGCGACAAGCAGCACAAGTTGAAACTCGGCCTGTTGCTGTCGCAGGGTTCCATCCCGGCCGATGAGCCGCGTTTCTGCATCGAGAAGTCCAACCCCTCGTTCGACAAGGGCGAGCTGGCCGAGCAAATGGTGAAAGACGCCCTCGCCGGCATCCAGGCGAAAAAGCCGCAGCGGCTGGAATACAAGGTGCGCAACGTCAACCGTTCCATCGGCGCGCGGCTGTCGGGTGAGATCGCCAAGGCGCACGGCGCCGAGGGCCTGCCGGAGGATTGCCTGCACATCAAACTGAACGGTTCGGCCGGCCAGAGCTTCGGCGTCTGGAACCACAAAGGCCTGAGCCTGGAGATCGAGGGCGATGCCAACGACTATGTCGGCAAGGGCATGGCCGGCGGCCGCCTGGTGGTCTATCCGCCCAAGGGCTCGGCCTTCGAGTCGCACAAGGCGGCCATCGTCGGCAACACCTGTCTCTACGGCGCCACCGGCGGCGAGTTGTTCGCCGCGGGCACCGCCGGCGAGCGCTTCGGCGTGCGCAACTCCGGCGCCCATGCCGTGGTCGAAGGGGCAGGCGATCACTGCTGCGAATACATGACCGGCGGCTCCATCGTCGCGCTGGGCGAGGTCGGCCTCAACCTCGGCGCCGGCATGACCGGCGGCTTCGCCCTGGTCTACGACGAGCAGGACCAACTGCCCAACCGCTACAACAACGAGTTGGTCGACATCAATCGGATCAACGACGAGAAGGCCGGCGAACTGCGCGCCTACCTCAAGACCCGGCTGGAGAAGCACCTGCTGCATACCGGCAGCGCCCGCGCCCGTTGGATGTTGGAAAACTTCAACGATGCGGTGAACCGCTTCTGGCTGGTCAAGCCGAAGGCGCTCACCCTCGACAGTCTTTTGAAGGACTGATGTCATGTCCGATGTATTCCAGTTTTTGAAAATCCAGCGCCGAGACGGCGCCAAGACCCCGGCCGAGGTGCGCCGCGTCGAGTTCAAGGAAATCTACGCCCAGATGGACGCCGACCAGGCCAAGGAACAGTCCGGTCGCTGCCTGGCCTGCGGCAACCCTTATTGCGAGTGGAAGTGCCCGGTGCACAACTACATCCCCAACTGGCTCAAGCTGGTGGACGAGGGCCGTATCGCCGAGGCGGCCGAGTTGTCGCACCAGACCAATTCCCTGCCCGAGGTCTGCGGCCGCGTCTGTCCGCAAGACCGGCTGTGCGAAGGTTCTTGCACCCTGAACCAGGGCGGCTTCGGTGCGGTCACCATCGGCCAGGTCGAGCGCTACATCTCCGAGACCGCCTTCGCCCAAGGCTGGCGGCCGGACATGAGCCAGGTCACGCCCACCGGCAAGCGGGTCGCTGTGATCGGTGCAGGCCCGGCCGGCCTAGGCTGCGCCGACGTGCTGGCGCGCAACGGCGTGAAGGCCGTGGTGTTCGACCGCTACGAGGAGATCGGCGGCCTGCTCACCTTCGGCATCCCCGAGTTCAAGATGGAAAAAAGCGTGATGACCCGCCGCCGCGAGATATTCGAGGGCATGGGCGTCGAGTTCCGCCTGAACACCGAGGTCGGCAAGGACGTGCAGATGGCCGACCTGCTCAAAGAATGCGACGCCGTGTTCATGGGCATGGGCACCTACACCTACATGAAGGCCGACATCCCCGGTGAGGACCTGCCTGGCGTGATGCCGGCGCTGCCCTTCCTGATCTCCAATGTGAAGCACTGCATGGGTTTCAAGCAGGACGAATTCATCGACATGAAGGGCCTCAAGGTCGTGGTGCTGGGCGGCGGCGACACCGCCATGGACTGCAACCGCACCTCCATCCGCCAGGGCGCCGCCTCGGTCACCTGCGCCTACCGCCGGGACGAAGCCAACATGCCCGGTTCCAAGCGCGAGGTGGCCAACGCCAAGGAAGAGGGCGTGCAATTCTTGTGGAACCGCCAGCCGGTCGAGATCGTCGGCAAGGGCAAGGTCGAAGGCATCAAGCTGGTCACCACGACTTTGGGCGAGCCCGATGCCCGTGGCCGCCGCTCACCGGTGGTCGTGGAAGGCTCCGAGGAAATCGTGCCCTGCGACCGCGTGTTGGTCGCCTTCGGCTTCCGGCCCAACCCGCAGCCGTGGTTCGCCGAGATCGGCATCGCCACCGACCCGGCCGGCCGCGTGGTCGCCAAAGGGCAGAAACACGCCTACCAGACCGCCAACGCCAAGGTCTTCGCCGGCGGCGACATGGTGCGCGGTTCCGACCTGGTGGTCACCGCCGTGTTCGAGGGCCGCGAGGCGGCCAAGGGGATATTGGAGTATCTGGGCGTCTGGTAAACGCGCGCCGGTCCCGACCCGAACGAACCCCGCCGCGTGCGGGGTTCGTTTTTGTGAAGCCCCGCCGGGCTTGTATCGTGTATCGAGTCAGCTTACATTTTCGGCAAGCTCAAGAGCTTTCGGCACAAGGGCGTCCAACGCTTCTTTGAAACGGGCTCCAAGGCGGAGATTCAACCCACCCATGGCGCCGAGCGCGCCCGCCAGCTCAAGGTACTGGATGCGGCCGGAGCGCCGGATGCGATGAATGTCCCCGGCTGGCGTTTTCATGCGCTTAGTGGCGAGCTGGCCGGGCATTGGGCCGTTTGGGTGGACCAGAACTGGCGGCTCACCTTCGCGTTCGAAGGTGAGGACGCCGTATTGGTCGATTACCGGGACTCTCACTAGAGGACGAAGCCATGGCTCGCATGTTCAACCCGCCCCATCCGGGCGGCATTTTGCGCGAAGACATCCTGCCCGATCTTGGCCTGACCGTGACCGAGGCCGCCGCCCAGCTCGGGGTGTCGCGCGTGCAGTTGTCGCGGGTGCTCAACGAGCGCGCGGGCATTTCCCCCGACCTGGCATTGCGCCTGGAGCAATGGGTCACCGGGCCCCGTGCCGATACCTGGCTGCGCATGCAGGCCGATTACGATTTGTGGCAGGCCGAAGCGCGGGGCCGGCCCAAGGTCGCGCCAGCGGTAAGGCATGCCGCCTGAAAAGGCGTGCCAGGGCATAGTCGCGTCGCTCTCCCGCTACACCCCCCAAGCCGAGGAATGGGTCCGGCGCCTGAGCGCGGGCGACAAACCGGCCCGCATCATTAACGCCACGCCCTCACGTGATAACTTAACCCCATTGCCCCACCGAGGGGCACCTGACAACAGAAGGGAACCCGCAATGCGTTTTAATCTGATTTTCGTGGGCCTGTTGGCCCTGCTCTCCGCCACCGCCCAGGCCGGCCGCACCAACCCCAACGGCGTGGTGGACGTGGTCACCCAGAGCATCGAGATCAGCGGCGTGCAGTACAAACCGGGCGATACGGTTACCCTGACCAGTCCTAATGTGTCGTTTCGGGTGACGGCTGCAGGGACTACTCTCACGACAAACACAATCCCAGCAGCATCTACGGCTTGGTATGCCAGCCTTTGCACTGACACAGCATCATGCGTACTTGATGGCAGCGGACAATTCGTAGTTCCTCAGTCAGAGCACTACATTAGCAATATGGCTTCTACTACCGTCGCGAGCGGTACCTACAAGGTTTTTTATTCCGATACAGCGAAGTCCTTCTTCTCCTTCCCCGCTCACCCCCAGCAGATCAACACCCAATCGCTCGGCCTGAACATCGTCATTGCGACGCCGGCGGTCTACGGCATCAAGACCGGCGGCAATGCCGTGGCCTCGGCCGGCCTGGCGGCCAACGGCGGCGTGTATTTCGAGACGCCGAGCGGTTGGGTACAGTGGAAGGGTCAAGGCGCCTTGCCGGCCTTCGTCAGCGGCCCTTTGACGGCCAGCCATGCCCTCGACATCGGCAGCTACGACCTAGCCGGACTGACCGGCGCCACGCTCTATGTCGGTTATGGCAAAGGCAGCGGCACGGCGGCCGATGCCGACCTGCTGACCTGCTGACCGGCAAGTTCTCCGGCTGGCCGATCAAGTAAGGCTGGAACGGTAGTTGGTATATAAATAACATTTATTGTTACTATCATTGCAATGCTTCTATAGTCACAGCATAGTTATTGGCTATAGAGGGAAGAGACATGAGAGCCGCAGTCGCAGAGGGCCACGCCTCGCAAGATCGGGGTGCCTTGGCCATGATGACCATGAAATTACTTGATCACTGGTCTCTTTTAACCGATGACCAAGCGGCCTTGTTGGGTTTAGCCCCTGGGAACCGCACAGCCCTAGCCCATTACCGCAAGGGTGGGCCTATCGGCACCACGCGCGACCAGTTCGAGCGCGTTGGGCATCTTTTGGGCATTCACAAGAGCCTTCGATTGCTGTTCCCACATAACCGGGAACTTGCCTACAAGTGGATGTCCACTCGCAATAAGGCCTTCAACAACCTGACGCCGGTCGAGGTCGTCAAGGAATATGGCTTCGCCGGTTTGCTGATGGTGCGTGCCTATCTGGATAAGGCAAGAGGCCAATAGTGGATGATCTCTTCGCCAGTTTGGCGCTGGCGGATATCCATCGGGATTTGGCGCGCAATATCGTTTCCATTCGCGATGGCCAGGAACTGTTCGATGACCTGAGCGACAACCCGAAAGACTGGCAATTGGCGCAAGCGGTGGAGGATGAGGTCAAGCCTCAGGCCTACGAATCCAAGACGCCAATCATTCATCGCCCATTCGAAGACGCGGAATGGGCCAATGCCATTGGCTTCCCTTTCCGGAACTGGCAAGCCAGCCGGTTCTCGGATGGGACGTTCGGTATCTGGTATGGTTCTGAAAGCATCGAAACCACTGTCCATGAAACGGTGCATCACTGGCATCATGGTTTCTTGGCCGATGCGGGCTATTGCCAGGATGGTGTGGTCATCGAGCGCAAGATTTACTGGGTGCGCTGCGATGCGGCGCTACTGGATTTTCGGCCCAAGTCCGCTGACTACCCTGTCCTTGTGCATAAGCAAGACTACGCGTTCACGCAGGCCATAGGTGCCAGGCTGTATCGTGAGGGACACCCTGGCTTGGCCACCCTATCGGCCCGGTGTCAGGGCGAGAATTTCGCCATCCTCAATCCCAATGTCCTGTCCAATCCGAGGCATGTCTGCTATCTCAGCTATCGCCTGGTCGGCGGCTTCGTTGAGGTCGAAAAGCAACAAGGGCAATGCTGGATGAGGATTCCAGTCTGATCGGTTTGGCAGGCAATTGGATGGCCTGTCTTCGGCGTCGTCGGCGAGATGGCCATGCCCGGCGCCGAGGTTGCCGGTGCGGCGATGTCGGTATGCCAGCTCCTTTAATTGCATTAACCTGTCACGACCGCGAAAACTATCATCAAGACAAGATATGCGTTTTATTGCCGCTTTATTGATCGCCTTCGTGGTGCTCCCGGCCTGGGCGACCACACCGCCACAGGGCTTCGTCGCCCGTTACAACCTGAGCCTCGAATCGATGCCGCTGGGCGAGACCGAGCGCAAGCTGGAACGGCTGCCGAACGGCGAGTTCCTCTATTCGACGCGCAGTTATGCGACCGGTGTCGCGGCGATGTTGATGAAGGACCGCATCGGCGAGCAGAGCCGTTTCCGCTTTCAGAAGGGCCAGTTCCAGCCGCTGGAATATCGCTATGAGCGCAACGGCGGCAAGAAGACCAAACTGCGCAGCGCGCGCTTCGATTGGCAAGCCAAGCAGGTCGAGGGTAGTCACGACGGCGAGGCCTGGCAGTTGGCGCTCAAGCCTGGGGTGATGGATGGCTTGCTGTATCAATTGCTCGCGAGCCATGACCTACAAAAGCAACGCAAGCGCTTCAGTTACCAAGTGGTCGATCGCGGCGAGTTGAAGCGCTATGAACTGAACGTGGTGGGTGTGGAAACGGTGGAAACGCCGATGGGGCCGCTGACTGCGCTCAAGCTGCAACGCCAGGAGGGCGAATACGAAACGACCTTATGGATGGCCAAGGAGCTGGCCTACCTGCCGGTGCGCATCGAGCACACCGAGGACGGCAAGCGCTATCGCGCCGATCTCAAAGCCTTGTCGGGCATGGTGCCGGCCAAGCGGGCGAAGGCGCGCTAGGCCGCCGCGCTACGCGCCTTCTGCGCCGCGCCCCACAGCTCTTCCAGGTTGTAATAGGCGCGCACGGTCGGGTGCATCACGTGCACGATCAGGCTGCCGGCATCGACCAGCACCCAGTCGGCACCGGCCCCGCCCTCGGTGCCGATGATGTCGACCCCGGCCTCTTTCAGTTTGTCGCGCACGTTGTCGGCCAAGGCCTTGACCTGGCGATTGGAGTCGCCGCTGGCGATGATCATGCGCTCGAACAAGGGCGACAGATGGGCAACGTCGATGACGGTGATGTCCTTGCCCTTGATGTCTTCCAGGGCGGCGACGGCGATGGCGACGGTGCGCTCGACCTGGGCCTCTTCGGTATTGCGCTTTGCGGTGTTCTTCATGGTTTACAAGTAGAGTCGGTGATGTTGAATGTAGTCGTGCACGGTCTCGGGCACCAGGTAACGGATGCTCTGGCCGGTCTGGATGCGATGGCGGATGCCGCTGGACGAGATGTCCAGTTGGGTGACGGCCTGGAGCCAGATACGGCCGGCCGGCGCGCCGGCCAGGTCGGTCGGTTTGTTGGCGCGGCGCATCAGCAATTGGGTGAGCAGCGTGGGGGCGATGCGGTCGAGCCAGGTCTCGGGCGGAAAGCCGGGCCGGTGGGCGACGCCGATATGGGCCAGCTCGAACAGCTGCTGCCAGTTGCGCCAGCCGTCCAGGCCCATGAAGGCGTCGCCGCCGATGAACAGCACCAAGGGCCGTTTCGGGCCGAGTTCGTCGCGCAGTTCGCCCAAGGTGTCGACCATATAGCAGCGCTTGGTCTTGTGTATCTCGTGCTCGTCGAGCACGAAACGCGGGTTGCCGGCGATGGCCAGGCGCGTCATTTCCAGCCGCTGGACGGCCGGGGCAAGGGCGGGGTCGCGGTGCGGCGGCGTGCCGGTGGGCAGGATGCGCACCTCCTTGATGTCCAGGGCCTCGGCCATGTCCTCGGCCAGGCGCAGGTGGCCGAGGTGGATGGGGTCGAAGGTGCCGCCGAGGATGCCGATCGGGCGCAACTTAATTCCTGATATGCCCGTCGCCGAGCACGATGTACTTCTGCGAGGTCAGGCCTTCCAGGCCGACCGGGCCGCGGGCGTGGATCTTGTCGGTGGAGATGCCGATCTCGGCGCCCAGGCCGTATTCGAAGCCGTCGGCGAAGCGGGTCGAGGCGTTGACCATGACCGAGCTGGAATCGACCTCGCGCAAAAAGCGGCGGGCGCGGCCGTAGTCCTCGGTCACGATGCTGTCGGTGTGCTGCGAGCCGTAGCTGTTGATGTGGGCGATGGCGGCATCCATGTCGGCGACCACCCGGATGGCGACGATGGGGGCGAGGTATTCCTCGCTCCAATCCGCTTCGGTCGCCGCCTTTATGTCGGCGACGATGGCGCGCGATTGCTCGCAGCCGCGCATCTCGACCCGCTTCGCGCGGTAGATGTCGGCGATCCTGGGCAGCACCTCGGCGGCCACGCCTGCGGCCACCAGCAGGGTCTCCATGGTGTTGCAGGTGCCGTAGCGGCTGGTCTTGGCGTTGTCGGCGATCTTCACCGCCTTGGCCAGGTCGGCGCGGTCGTCGATGTAGACATGGCAGACGCCGTGCAGGTGCTTGATCACGGGGATGCGCGCCTCGTTCATCAGCCGCTCGATCAGGCCCTTGCCGCCGCGCGGCACGATGACATCGACGTAGTCCTTCATGGTGATCAGTTCGCCCACGGCCGCGCGGTCGGTGGTCGCGATCACCTGCACGGCGGTGTCGGGCAGGCCGGCGGCGGCCAGGCCCTCCTTGACGCAGGCGGCGACGGCCTGGTTGGAGTGGATGGCCTCGGAGCCGCCGCGCAGGATGGCGGCATTGCCCGACTTCAGGCAGAGGCCGGCGGCATCGGCGGTGACGTTGGGCCGCGCCTCGTAGATGATGCCGATCACGCCCAGCGGCACGCGCATCTTGCCGACCTGGATGCCGGACGGGCGGTATTTCAGGTCGTCGATCTCGCCCACCGGGTCGGGTAGGGCGGCGATTTGGCGCAGGCCCTCGGCCATGGCGGCGACGGTCTTCTCGCTCAATTGCAGGCGGTCGAGCAGGGCGCTGTCGTAGCCGGCGTCGCGGGCGTGTTCCATGTCCTGGGCGTTGGCGGCCAGCAGCTTGGCGCTGTCGCGCTCGATGGCCTCGGCCATGGCCAGCAAGGCCGCATTTTTCTGCTTGGTGTCGGCCCGTGCCACCGCGCGCGAGGCCTCGCGCGCCTGACGGCCCAGGGTCTGCATGTATTGCTTCACATCCATTACATGACCTCAATTGCCGGTACCGTGCGCTGACCCATCAGCGACAGCCCGAGTTGTTTCATCGATTCCCACGCATCATCGCGCAGCAGCCCTTTCGCGGCGCGGTCGATCAGGCCGGCCTGATGCAGGGCCTGCTCCAATTGGCCCAGGCTCACCCGTTTCAACGCTCGGCCGACCAGAGGCTGCCGGCTCTCCCAGATGCGCAGTTCGGCATAGAGCCCGGCGAGCGATTGGCCGCGCGCCTGGCCGCTGGCTAAACGGTACAGGTTGCGCACCTCGTTGGCTAGCATCCACACCGCCAGGGGCGGCGCCTCGCCTTCGGCCTTGAGGCCGTCGAGGATGCGGCAAAAGCGGATGGCGTCGCCCTTGAGCAGAGCGTCGGGCAGGTCGCTGGCGTCGTAGCGGGCGACATCGACCACCGCCTCGCGCACTTGCTCCAATTTCACCGGGCCGGGCGGCAGCAAGAGCGCCAGTTTTTCCACTTCCTGGTGGGCGGCGAGCAGGTTGCCCTCCACCCGCGCGGCCAGCCAGGCCAAGGTCTCGCGCTCGGCCTTCAGGCCGTGGCGGCCCAGGCGCTCGCCGATCCAGGCCGGCAGTTGTTCCAAGCTGGGCGGCTGCACCGCGACCGAGGCCCCGGCCGCCTCCAGCGCCTTGAACCATTTGGCGTTCTGGCCGGCGCGGTCGAGCTTGGGCAGCAAGACCAAGAGCCAGGTGTCGGCCGGCGGGTTGGCGCACCAGGCCTCCAGCGTCTTGCCGCCCTCGACCCCCGGCTTGCCGGTGGGCAGACGCAGCTCGATCAGGCGTTGTTCGGCGAACAGCGACAGCGAGTCGAAGCCGGCCAGCCATTCGGCCCACTTGAAACCGGCCTCGGCCTGAAAGCTCTGGCGTTCGGCCACGCCTTTCTCACGCAAGGCATGGCGGATCGGTGCGGCGGCCTCTTCGACCAGCAAGGGCTCGTCGCCGCTGACGACGTAGATCGGTGCAAGCCCTTTTTTGAGCGCGGCGGCGAGTTGCTCGGGACGCAGCTTCATTGCTTATGCGCGATGCCGCCCTTGGCGAAGCGCAGGCGGCGCAGCAAGGTCTGCAAGACCTCCTGTTCCATGGCCTGGAACAACAGGGCCTCTTCGTATTCCTTGGCCAGGATGTATTTGTCGTCGTAGCTCAAGTCGCGCACCAATTGCACCTCCGAGCCGGCGAGCAGTTCCTCGCCCCGCGCGTTCAGCACGGCCATGCCCACCTTGTATTGCAGGCGGTATTCCGCGATCTTGCCGGCGCCGCTCAGGGACAGGATGTCCTTCGAGCGCGTGGGTTGCGACAGCCGGATCGTGATCTCGGCCGCTTCCTTCTTGTCGGCCACGGTCTTGCCGGCCTCGCGCAGGCTGCGCTTGAGCGGCTCGGTCAGCGGCGAGATGGCCGGCGAATCGACGTAGGCCGAGGCGAAGGGCAGGTCCACCTGGCCGCGCAGGTGGAAGCCGCAGCCGGCCAGGGCGGCGAGCACGGCCAGGACGGCAAGCCCTTTGCTCCACGACATCAACGCCTCACGCTTCACGCCTCACCCCTCACGACTTATACGACGATGTTGACCAGGCGACCCGGCACTACCACCACCTTCTTGGCCGGTTTGCCTTCCATATGTTTTTGCGCCTCCGGGCTGGCCAGGGCGGTCTGCTCGATCGCCTTTTTCGCGGCGCCGGCTGCCACGACCAGCTTGCCACGCAGCTTGCCGTTCACCTGCAACACCAGCTCGATCTCGTCCTGCACCAGGGCCGAGGTGTCGGCGCCGGGCCAAGCCGCCTGATTGAAGGCGATACCGGGCTTCAGCTCGGCGAGCAAGGCCTGGCAAATGTGCGGCACCATCGGCGCCAGCATCAGGGCCACGGCCTCCAAGGCCTCTTGGCGCAGGCCGCGGGTTACCGCGTCGTCGCCCTCCAGCCGGGCCAGGGCATTCATCAGTTCCATCACTGCGGCGATGGCGGTGTTGAACTGCTGCCGGCGCTCGATGTCGTCGCTGACCTTCTGGATGGTCTGATGCAGCTGGCGGCGGAGACCCTGCTGGGCACTGCTCAATTCACCGCCACTATAAGCGGCCACGGTGCCCATTGCCACATGCTCGTGCACCGCCTTCCACAGGCGCTTCAAGAAACGGTGCGCGCCCTCGACGCCGGCGTCGCTCCACTCCAGGCTCTGCTCGGGCGGGGCGGCGAACATCATGAACAGGCGGGCGGTGTCGGCGCCGTATTGGTCGATCAGGGCCTGGGGATCGACGCCGTTGTTCTTCGACTTCGACATCTTCTCGATGCCGCCGATGATGACCGGCAGGCCGTCGCTCTTCAGCTTGGCGGCGACGATGTGGCCCTTGGCGTCGCGCTCCACCTCGACCTCGGCCGGGTTGATCCACTGCTTCTTGCCGTCGGGCAGGTCGCGGTAATAGGTCTCGGCCACCACCATGCCCTGGGTCAGCAAATTTTTAAAAGGCTCGTCAATCGCCTTGGGCGCGCGCAGCGCGGCGTTTGCTCCCTCCCCCCCTGGGGGAGGGTTGGGGAGAGGGCCGCCAGCGCTTGAGCGAATATTCTCCGCCCCGAACAAGCCCACATCCCGCATCAGCTTGTGGAAGAAGCGGGCGTACAGAAGGTGCAGGATGGCGTGCTCGATGCCGCCGATGTACTGGTCCACCGGAAGCCAATGGTTGGCGCGGCCGTCGAGCATGGCCTGGTCGTTGTCCGGGCAGGCATAGCGGGCGTAGTACCAGGACGACTCGACGAAGGTGTCCATGGTGTCGGTCTCGCGCTCGGCCGCGCCGCCGCACTTCGGGCAAGTGCAGTTCGACCACTCGGGCATCTTCTTCAAGGGCGAACCGATGTCGATCACCACGTCCTCCGGCAGCACCACCGGCAGCTGGTCCGCGGGTACCGGCACGTCGCCGCAGCTCGGGCAGTGGACGATGGGGATGGGGCAGCCCCAGTAGCGCTGGCGCGAAATGCCCCAGTCGCGCAGGCGGAAGGTGGTGCGGCGCTCGCCCAGGCCCAGGCCTTTCAGCACCAGGGCGATCTTCTCGATGGCGTCCTGCGAGCTGCGGCCGGAGAAGTCGCCGGAGTCGAACAGCACACCGTATTCAGTGTAAGGAGTGAGGAGTGAGGCGTGAGGCGAGTCGGGCTTTTCCGCCTCACGCCTCACGCCTTTCTCCTCACCCGAGGGCCGGATCACGGCCCGCACCGGCAGGCCGTACTTCTGGGCGAAGGCGAAGTCGCGCTCGTCGTGGGCGGGCACGGCCATCACCGCCCCCTCGCCATAGCCCATGAGCACGTAGTTGGCCACCCAGATCGGCACCGCCTCGCCGGTGAAAGGGTGGTAGGCCACGAGGCCGGTATCCATGCCCTTCTTTTCCATGGTGGCGAGGTCGGCCTCGGCCACGCTGCCCTGCTTGCATTCATTGATGAAGGCGGCGAGTTGCGGGTTGTTGGCGGCGGCCTGCTGGGCCAGCGGGTGCTCGGCGGCGACCGCGACATAGGTGGCGCCGAACAGGGTGTCGGCCCGGGTGGTGAAGACCTTGAGCACGTCCTGGCCGGCCGGCTTGCTCAGCGGAAAGTGGATCTCGACGCCGAAACTCTTGCCGATCCAGTTGCGCTGCATGGTCTTCACCCGCTCGGGCCAACCGGGCAGATGGTCCAGTTCGGCGAGCAGTTCTTCCGCGTAGTCGGTGATGCGGAAGAAGTACATCGGGATGTCGCGTTTTTCGACCAGGGCGCCGCTTCTCCAGCCGCAGCCGTCGATGACCTGCTCGTTGGCCAGCACGGTGTGGTCGACCGGGTCCCAGTTCACCGTGGCCAGCTTCTTGTAGATCAGGCCCTTCTCGAACAGTTGGGTGAACAGCCACTGCTCCCAGCGGTAGTAGTCGGGCTTGCAGGTGGCCAGCTCGCGCGACCAGTCGATGGCCAGGCCGAGCGATTTCAGTTGCTGGCGCATGTAATCGATGTTGGCGTAGGTCCAGGCCGCCGGCGCCACCTTGTTGGCCATGGCGGCGTTCTCGGCCGGCAGGCCGAAGGCGTCCCAGCCCATGGGCTGCATGACGTTGTAGTCCTTCATCCGATGGTAGCGGGCCAGCACGTCGCCGATGGTGTAGTTGCGCACGTGGCCCATGTGCAGCTTGCCCGAGGGGTAAGGGAACATGGACAGGCAGTAGTACTTGGGGCGGCCGTCGTTTTCGGTAGCGCGGAAGGCCTGATCGGTCTCCCACTGTTTTTGTGCTTCCGCTTCAATGAGTTCCGGGCGGTAATTGGCGTCCATGGTGGCTATTTTTAGTCTGAATGTGCTTGAAGAAACAAGCAATTATACCTGTCCGTCGAGGTGACAGGCGGGCTGGCCGCCGTTTATACTCCGCAGTCCAAAAATTTTAATCCTCCCCTTTTCTCTGGAGAGCACTATGTCCAAGAAGCACCCCGTCGTGGTCGTGACCGGTTCTTCCGGTGCCGGCACCACTACCGTCAAGCGCGCCTTCGAGCACATCTTCCGGCGCGAGCACCTGACCGCCGCCGTGGTCGAGGGCGACAGCTTCCACAGCCTGGGCCGGGTCGAGTTCAAGGAGGCCATGAAGAAGGCCGAGGCCGCCGGCAACAAGCACTTCTCCCATTTCGGCCCCGAGGCCAACGATTTCGCCGCCTTGGAAGGCCTGTTCAAGAGCTACGGCAAGAACGGCAAGGGCAAGAAACGTTATTACATCCATAGCGACGAAGAGGCCGCCGAGCTGAACAAGCGCCTGGGCACCAAGCTCAAGGCCGGCGAGTTCACCCCCTGGGAAGACCTGCCCGCGCCGACCGACCTGCTGTTCTACGAAGGCCTGCACGGCCTGGTGGTGACCGACAAGGTCGACATGGCCAAGCACGTCGACCTGGCCGTGGGCGTGGTGCCCGTGGTCAACCTGGAGTGGATCCAGAAGATCCATCGCGACGCGGCAGAGCGCGGCTATTCCGCCGAGGTGATCGTCGACACCATCCTGCGCCGGATGCCCGATTACGTGAACTACATCACCCCGCAGTTCTCCCGCACCCACGTGAACTTCCAGCGCGTGCCGACGGTGGACACCTCCAACCCCTTCATCGCGCGCGACATCCCGACGCCGGACGAGAGCATGGTGGTGGTCCGTTTCGCCGACCCGAAGGGCGTGGATTTCCCCTTCCTGCTCAACATGATCCACGACTCTTTCATGTCCCGCCCGAACACCCTGGTGGTGCCCGGCGGCAAGATGGGCTTCGCGATGGAAGTCATCCTCGGCCCGATGATCGAGGAGATGGTTGAGAAGAGCAAAAAGGCCTAAGTCCTGTCCGTGCTCTCGGAAAAGGCCGGGCCATGCCCGGCCTTTTTGTTTTCGGCCTGGCCGCGCGCGAAATAATCGGCGCTTATAGGACGGTCAAAACGTTTGATTGCCAAAAAAATCCCCGATGGGCGAAGCTGTGACCGCCCGACAGAGGAGACCCGTATGAATACCAAAGAAATCATGTGCCGTAACCTGAAGACGGTGACCCCGGAAACCAGCATGGCCTCGGTGGTCGCCGATATGTGCCTGTACCGGATCAGCGGCATGCCGGTGGTGGATGCCGACAACAATCTGCTTGGCTTCATCGCCGAAAAGGACGTGTTGCACCGCCTCTTTCCCAGCCTGGAAGACACCATGAACATCAGCCTGCACGTGGACTTCGAAGGCACCGAGGCCAATTACAAATCGGTCATGGCGCTCAAGGTCTCCGACTTGATGACCGCCAAGGCCATCGCGGTCACGTCCGACATGCCCATCCTCAAGGCGGCCTCGGTCATGGTCAAGAATCGCTTCCGCCGCATCCCCGTCGCCGACGACGGCAAGCTGGTCGGCATGCTTAGCCTGGGCGATGTGCACAAGGCCTTGTTCAAGCAGGCGGTCACCAGCATGGCCTGAGTTTGACCCTTCCCCAAGAAAGGCCGGGCCATGCCCGGCCTTTCTGCTTTCCGGCGCCTGCCTTCCCCTTCGCTCGCGAATTGTGCGCGCTGCGCCAAAACGGTGCCCGCTCGTGCCACAGGTTTGGGCCGTTTCTCTGTAAAGCCGCTCTGGACGGGCGTTCCTATAGGTGGCACGGCCATTGCTAAATGCTGCTCGTGCCGCTCGGTAACCGTGCCGGGCTGGCGAAATTAGGCGATCAGGACAAAGGCGTCCTTCCCCGTGAGGGGAGGGGCGTCTTTTTTTTTGGGTCGCCCGACGAGAGGAATGGCAAATGCAGAAGATGAAATTGGTGATGGTGGGCAACGGCATGGCGGGCATGCGCACCATCGAAGAGCTGCTCAAGATCGCGCCGGGGCTATATGACATCACCGTCTTCGGCGCCGAGCTGCATCCCAATTACAATCGCATCCTGTTATCGCCGGTCTTGGCCGGCGAGCAGACGGTGCAAGACATCGTGCTCAACAGCATGGATTGGTATGCCGAGAACGGCATCCACCTGCACCTAGGCAAGAAGATCGACAAGATCGACCGCAAGAACCGCGTGGTCGAGGCCGAGGATGGCAGCCGCGCCGAATATGACCGGCTGCTGCTGGCCACCGGTTCCAATCCCTTCATGCTGCCGGTGCCGGGCGCCGATCTGCCGGGCGTGATCTCCTTCCGCGACATCGCCGACGTCGAGGCGATGATCTCGGCCTCCGCCCAATACAAGCACGCGGTGGTGATCGGCGGCGGTCTGCTCGGCTTGGAGGCAGCCAACGGCCTCAAGCAGCGCGGTATGGAGGTCAGCGTGGTGCATATCGCCCCATGGCTGATGGAGCGTCAGTTGGACGAACCGGCCGCGCGTTTGTTGCAAAAGAGTTTGGAGGACAAGGGCCTCAAGTTTCTGCTGCAAAAGCAGACGGCGGAGTTGGTGCGCGGCGAGTCAGGGAGGGTTTGCGCGGTCAACTTCAAGGATGGCGAGAGCATCCCGGCCGATCTGGTGGTGATGGCGGTCGGTATCCGGCCCAACACCGAGCTGGCCGAGAGCGCCGGCATCCACTGCCATCGGGGCATCGTGGTCAACGACACCATGCAGACCTTCGATCCGCGCGTCTATGCCGTGGGCGAGTGCGTCAACCATCGCGGCGTCGCCTACGGTCTGGTCGCACCCTTGTTCGAGCAGGCCAAGGTCGCGGCCAACCACCTTGCCGAATATGGCATCAGCCGTTATCAGGGTTCGGTCACCTCGACCAAGCTCAAGGTCACCGGCATCGACCTGTTCTCGGCCGGCGACTTCACCGGTGACGAGGGCACCGAGTCCTTGGTCTTCTCCGACCCGGGCAGCGGCGACTACAAGAAGGTGGTGATCAAGGACAACAAGCTGGTCGGCGCCTGCCTCTATGGCGACACCATCAACGGCGCCTGGTATTTCGACCTTTTGCGCGAGGGCACCGACATTTCGCAGTTCCGCAAGACTATCCTGTTCGGCCAGCATCACCTGGGCGATTCCGGCCACGGCCCGGCCGACCATGTCGCCGCCCTGCCGGATACGGCCGAGATCTGCGGCTGCAACGGCGTATGCAAGGGCGATATCGTCAAGGCCATCGTCGACAAGAAGCTGTTCACCCTGGACGACGTGCGTGCCCACACCAAGGCCTCCAGTTCCTGCGGTTCCTGCACCGGCCTGGTCGAGGCGCTGCTGGCCCACACCGTCGGCGATTATTCCGTGGCGCCCTCCAAGAAGCCGCTGTGCAAGTGCACCGAGCACAGCCACGACGAGGTGATCGCCGCGATCAAGGACAAAGGGCTCAAGTCCATGCGCGCGGTGTTCGACTTCCTGGAATGGAAGACCCCGGACGGCTGCGCCAGTTGCCGCCCCGCGCTGAACTATTACCTGCTCGCGCGCTGGCCCGGCGAGTACCAGGACGACAAGCATTCGCGCTTCATCAACGAGCGCGCCCACGGCAACATCCAGAAGGACGGCAGCTTCTCGGTGGTGCCGCGCATGTGGGGCGGCCTGACCAATCCCAAGGAGCTGCGCGCGATCGCCGACGTGGCCGAAAAATATCGGGTGCCCGAGGTCAAGGTTACCGGCGGCCAGCGTATCGACTTGTTCGGCGTGAAGAAGGAAGACCTGCCCTTGATGTGGAAGGACCTGTCGGCCGCCGGCTTCGTCTCGGGCCACGCCTACGGCAAGGCCCTGCGCACGGTGAAGACCTGTGTCGGCTCCCAGTGGTGCCGTTTCGGCACCCAGGACTCGACCGGTCTGGGCGTGAAATTGGAACAGCTCACCTGGGGCTCCTGGATGCCGCACAAATACAAGCTCGCCGTCTCCGGCTGCCCGCGCAACTGCGCCGAGGCGACGATCAAGGACTTCGGCGTGGTCTGCGTCGATTCCGGTTACGAGCTGCATGTCGGCGGCAACGGCGGCATCAAGGTGCGGGTGACCGATCTCTTGTGCAAGGTCGAGACCGAAGAGCAGGTCATGGAGTACTGCGGCGCCTTCGCCCAACTCTACCGCGAAGAGGCGCATTACCTGGAACGCACCGCGCCCTGGGTCGAGCGGGTCGGCCTCAACTACATCAAGCAGCGCATCTTGGAAGACGAGAAGGGGCGGGTCGAGCTGAATGAGCGCTTCAAGCATGGCCAACGGTTCGCCCAGATTGATCCGTGGAAGGAACGTGCCGAGGGCGTTGACGCCACCGAGTTCCAAACCATCAGGATTAGCGCGTGATCGAGTGTTGACTCCCCTCCCCCGCAAGCGGGGGAGGGGTCGGGGGAGAGGGTGGCGCGCCCGCCGCAGAAGAATCCCCTCTCCCCAACCCCTCTCCCGCTTGCGGGAGAGGGGCTTAAACAGATGAAGGAATAGAGCCATGTCCGATTGGATTGAAGTCGCAAAAATGGAAGAACTTCCCCGCCTGAGCGCGCGCGTGGTGCAGTTCGATACCGTCAAGATCGCCGTGTTCAGAACCTCCCAGGATGCGGTGTTGGCGGTCAAGGATCGCTGCCCGCATCGCGGCGGTCCGCTGTCGCAAGGCATCGTGCACGGCAATCTGGTGACTTGCCCGATGCACAACTGGCGCATCGATCTCGCGACCGGCGAGGCGGTGCAGCCGGACCAAGGCTGTGTGCGTACCTATGAGACCAAGGTCGAGGATGGCCGTGTCTATCTGCGCCTGTCCAGCGCCGCGGCAAATGCAAATTCCTGCGTGGAACATGCCTGATTAAGGGGCCATCATGCTGTTTGGGCGCGCGAAAAAAAATCCGATCAAGATCGCCGATAAAGGCGTGGTCGAGTGGAAGTACACCACTTGCGGCTACTGCTCGACCGGTTGTTCCATCGAAGTGGGCGTGAACGAGGACGGCGTGGCGGTGAGTTCCCGCGGCATCGGCGGCGCCCACGTCAACCAGGGCAAGTTGTGCTTGAAGGGCATCTTCGAGCACGAGCTGTTCAAGTCGTCCGGTCGCGGCAGCCACCCCATGGTTCGTGCCAAGCGTTTTCTGCCCTGGCATGCCGTTAGCTGGGACGAGGCCTTGGATAAGGTATCGGGCGAGATCAAGCGCATCCAGTCGACGTACGGCCGCGATGCCTTTGCCATCGTGTCCACCGGCCAGATCATGACCGAGGAGTTCTACACCTTGGGCAAGCTGGCGCGCGGCGTGATCGGCACCAACAACTACGACGGCAACACCACCTTGTGCATGTCCTCGGCGGTGTCCGGCTACAAACGCAGCTTCGGCAGCGACGGCCCGCCCGGCTGCTACGACGATTTTTCGCACACCGAATGCCTGATGGCCTTCGGCTCCAACCTGCCGGAACAACACCCGGTGATCTATTGGCGCTTGAAGACCGCGTTGGAACAACGCAAGTTCCCGGTCATCGTGGTCGACCCGCGCGTCACCATGTTCGCCCAGATGGCCGATGTGCACCTGGCGATCCAGCCGGGTACCGACGTGGTGCTGCTCAATGCGATGGCCCATGTCATCCTGAAAGAAGGTCTGCACGACCAGGCCTACATCGACGCCCATTGCAGCGACTTCGAGACGTTCCGCGCCCTGGTCGAGCAATACGACCCGGACACCGCCGCGCCGATCTGCGGCATCGACGCCGACACCATCCGCAACGTCGCCCGCACCTACGCCAAGGCCGGCGCGGCGATGAGCATCTGGACCATGGGCATCAACCAGAGCACCCACGGCTCCGACGGCGTGGTCGGCATCAACAACCTGAACCTGATCACCGGCAACATCGGCAAGCCTGGCGGCACCTCGCTGTCCATCACCGGCCAGAGCAACGCCATGGGCACCCGCGAGTGGTCCTCCGCGTCCGGCCTGCCGGGCTATCGGGCGTTGGAGAAAGAGAAGGACCGCGAGGAGATCGCCAAGTACTGGAACATCGACCCCGAGTTCCTGCCCAAGAAGCGCGGCCTGTTCCAGACCGATATCTTCCCGGCCATCGAGACCGGCCAGATCAAGGGCTTGTGGATCGTCGCGACCAACCCGATGACCTCGATGGCCAATACCTCGCGCATCCGCAAGATTCTGGAGAAGCTCGACTTCCTGGTGGTGCAGGATGCCTATCAGGATGTGGAGACCACGCAGTACGCCGACGTCTACCTGCCGGCCGCGATCTGGGCGGAGAAGGAAGGCTGCTTCACCAATACCGAGCGCCGGGTCAATCTCACCCGCAATGCCCAGACGCCTTACGCCGAATCCAAGCCCGACCTGTGGATATTCACGCAACTGGCCAAGCGCTTCGAGCAAGCCAAGAACATGAAGTGGCCGGAGAAGGCCGAGGGCGTGTTCGACGAGTTGCGCGAGCTGTCTAAGGGGCGTTTCCTCGACTACTCGGGCATGAGCTACGACAAAATCGAACAGAATCGCGGCATCCAGTGGCCATGCAACGCCGAGACCGCGCCCGACGGCTCGCCGCGCCTGTATGTCGACGGCGTATTCAACCACGAGGACGGCCGGGCCAAACTGATTCCCTTGCCCTTCGTCGACAACAACGAGCGGCCGGACGGCGAGTTCCCGTTCTGGCTCAATACCGGGCGCGTGGTCGAGCATTTCCATACCCGCACGCGCACCGGCAAGATCGGCAACCTGAACAAGTTCTCGCCCACGCCCTATATGGAAATCAACCCCGACGCCGGCGCCCGGCTGGGCATCCGGCACGGCGAGTATGTGCGGGTGACCTCGCGCCGGGGCGATGCCGTGGTCATGGCCCAGTTCACCCAGCGGGTGCCGCCGAACATGGTGTTCATCCCCTTCCATTTCCACGATTGCGTCAATCGCCTGACCCTGGGCCTGCTCGACCCGCATTCGCGCCAGCCGGCCTACAAGCAGTCGGCCTGCCGGGTGGAACGGATCGAAGAGCAATCGGCGGCGGCGCGGCGCAATCACGACGCGCGCGCGTTTTGAGGAGAGAGGCCATGTTCCCCGTGCGCAGCGACGAACCGCGTTACACCCGCATCCCGGATGTGCCGCATCCCGAGGCGAATCGTTACGGCCGGTCGATCGAGACCGTGCCCGAGGGCCACGCCCTGCGCGGTGCGAGTCTGAACATCAACGGCGATGCCGGCGTCGGCGGCAATCCCAACCGCTACAAGCAGCACGGTTTCTACTTCAATGCCGACAACTGCATCGCCTGCCATGCCTGCGAGTCGGCCTGCTCGGAGAAGAACGATATGCCGCCGCATCTGGCCTTCCGTTCGGTCGGCTATGTCGAGGGCGGCACTTATCCCGACTTTCGCCGGGTGAATATCTCGATGGCCTGCAACCATTGCGACAACCCGGTTTGCCTCAAGGGCTGCCCGACCCGGGCCTATACCAAGTTCGCCGAATATGGCGCGGTGCTGCAAGACCCGGACATCTGTTTCGGTTGCGGCTATTGCACCTGGGTCTGCCCCTACAACGCGCCGCAGCTCGACCCGGTCAAGGGCCAGGTCAGCAAATGCAATATGTGCGTCGATCGGCTGGAAGTCGGTTTGAAGCCCGCCTGCGCCTCGGCCTGCCTGGCCGGCGCCCTGGACTTCGGCATCATCGAGACCACGCCGGAAAATCGCGAGCAGTTGGAGACCCGCATTCCCGGTTTCCCGACGCCGGAGATCACCCAGCCCAACGTCCGCTTCCAGCAGACGCGCAGCCTGCCGAGCGAGATGGGGCGCACCGACGTGATGCCGATCAAGTACGTCAAGCAAGACGACGGCAGCTATCGCTCGGAGCTGAGCAAGGCGGAAAAGGCCAGGCACTGGAACCTGGCCAAACTGCGCTCGCGCGAAGACCCGCTGGTGATCTTCACCCTGGTGACCCAGGCCGTGGTCGGTGCCTTCCTTGCGCTGTTCCTCGGCGGCCTGCTCGGGGTCGAGGCCTTGCAGCCCGAGCGTCATCCGGTCGCGCACGCCTTGTTCCTGGTCGCCCTGCTCGGCGTCGAGACCTTCGCGCTGGCCTTGTCCACCTTGCATTTAGGCAAGCCGCATCGCTTCTACCGGGCCTTCAACAACCTCCGGTACTCGCCGGTCTCGCGCGAGGTGGCGGGCGTTGCCGTGTTCTACAACGCGCTCGGCGCCTATACCGTGTTCACCGTGCTGCCCGGCCTGTTCGGCTGGCTGCCGGCCGCTTGGGTGCAGAACACGGGGCTGCTCTTCGGCGGTGCCGCCTGCGTCGCCGGCCCGGCCGCGATCTGGTTCATGCACCGCATCTACCGCATCCCGGCTCGGCCGTTCTGGAACCACTGGCAGGTGCTGGCCAGCTTTTTCGGCAGCGTGCTGAGCTTGGGCGCCATCGTCGTGGCCTTGGTTTTCGGCAGTCTGTCCGGCGATGCCGTTCTGCTGCGCGGCCTGGCCGCAATGGCCGTGGCGGGGCTGGTACTGGAGGCGGCCGGTCTCTACTGCCATGCCCGCGACCTGAGGGCGGGGGTCGGCGAGGCACAGGCGGCGCATCACTTGCAAATCACGGTATACGGCGAGGCCTATCTTGCGCGCAACCTCCTGCTCGGCGCCGGCGTGCTGCTCGCCCTGGGCACGCCTTGGCTCGGCCTGCCGGGATGGTGGGCCTTGGCCCTGGTCTGGCTGCCGGCCTCGGCCATCGGCCGTGCCCTGTTTTACGTGCTGGTGATCCCCACCACCATGCCCGGCGCGTTCTTCTGGCGCAATCGCGGTTTCCAGGAGCATGCGCGCGCGACCGGGCTGGCGGAGATGCCGCAGGTCGGCGTGGTGCCGGACGCGCACTGAGCGATGCGGCCAGCCGGTGGGCAAGCGCCTCGACGAGATCAAACAGGAATTCGAGCGCGAGGTGTTTCTTGCCGTCTATCGCAGCCGTGCCCAGCGCCTGCGGCGCCTGCACGCGGCGTGGATGATCCTGGCGCTGCACTTGCTGCGCGGCGCCTTGATCGGCTTGCCGATTTATCTGGTCGCGCTGGCCTTGATGTTTTCGCCGCGGGTCGCGGGGCGCTCCTGGTACCTGCTGATCCTGTTGCCAGGTCTTGTGGGCTGGCTCTGGGTGTTGGTCCGCGGTGCGCGCGCGGATTATTTACGGGCGGTGGACCGGCGTTTGCTGGAGCGGCCGTTCAGTTATCGGATGTTGTCGGACGGCGTCGATTGAGCCACCGGGCAATAGGGCAGTTATTCGTAGTCATTGGAGATCGTGATGAATAAAGGGTTCTGGCAATCTGGCCATACGCCGACGCTGTTATCGGCGTTTTTGTATTTCGATATCGCCTTTATGGTCTGGGTGATCCTCGGCCCGCTCGGGGTACAGATCGCGCAATCGCTGGCGCTGACGTCGGCGCAAAAGGGCCTGATGGTGGCGACGCCGGTCTTGGCCGGCGCCTTGCTGCGCATCGTCATGGGCGTGCTGGTCGATCACCTGCGGCCGAAGAAGGCCGGCATCATCGGCCAGTTGATCGTGATCGCCGCCCTGGCCACGGCCTGGTTGCACGGCATCGAGAACTTCCAGCAGGCCATCATGCTCGGCATCGCGCTCGGCTTCGCCGGTGCCGCCTTCGCCGTGGCCCTGCCGCTCGCCTCGCGCTGGTATCCGCCGCAGCATCAGGGCACCGCCCTGGGCATCGCCGGCGCGGGCAACTCCGGCACGGTGTTCGCCGCGCTGTTCGCGCCTTCCTTGGCGGTGGCCTACGGCTGGACCAATGTCTTCGGCTTCGCCTTGATCCCGCTGGGCGTGGCCTTCGTGGTCTATCTGTTGTTCGCCAAGGATGCGCCGGAATGCCCGCCGGCCAAGTCCCTGCATCAGTACCTGAGCGTGCTCAAGGACAAGGACGCCTGGTGGTTCATGTTCTTCTACTCGGTCACCTTTGGCGGCTTCGTCGGCCTGGCCTCCAGCTTGACCATCTATTTCAACGATCAGTACGGCATGTCGCCGGTGCACGCCGGTTATTTCACTGCGGCCGCCGTCTTCGCCGGCTCGCTGGTGCGGCCCTTGGGCGGTGCCCTGGCCGATCGTATCGGCGGCATCCGCACCTTGCTGATCATGTACAGCTTCGCCGCCTTGTTCCTGGTCGTCGTGAGCTTCGGCATGTCTAGCGCCGGCGCGGCGCTACTGGTGTTCATCCTGGCCATGATGGCCTTGGGCTTCGGCAACGGCGCGGTGTTCCAATTGGTGCCGCAACGCTTCCGCAAGGAGATCGGCGTGATGACCGGCCTGGTCGGCATGGCCGGCGGCGTCGGCGGCTTCTATCTCGCCGCCAGCCTGGGTTATATCAAGGGCGCGACCGGCAGTTATCAGCTGGGCTTGGTCATCTTCGCCGGCCTGGCGCTGGTCGCACTGCTCGGCCTGAGTTCGGTGAAGACGCGTTGGCGCACGACTTGGGGCGCCGCCAATATCGCCGGCGCCAAGGTATAAACTCCGGGGAGGCCATATGCCTCCCCAGTCACAACCAGAGCTCAATGCCTATCGAACTCCAGATCGGCCATGCCACGGAAACCGGGCCCAGGTCCTCGAACGAGGACTATGGCGGTTTCGTCACGCCCGACGCCGAGACGATCGCGCTCAAGGGCTGTTTGGTGGCGCTGGCCGATGGGGTGTCCGGCGGCAGCCACGGCCGCGAGGCCGCCGAGACCACGGTGCGCAATCTCCTGGCCGACTATTACGCCACGCCGGATACCTGGGAGACCCAGCACAGCCTCAATAGCATCCTGCAAGGCATCAACCGCTGGCTGCTGGGGCAGACCGCCTCGCGGCGCGAGGCCGGCGGCATGGCCTGCACCCTGTCGGCCCTGGCGTTCAGGGGGCGGCGCTTCACCTTGGCACACGTCGGCGACACCCGGATCTATCGTCTGCGCGACCGGCAACTGGAGCAGCTCAGCCAGGACCACGTCTGGGAGGCGCCGGGCATGGAGCACGTGCTCAAGCGGGCCGTGGGCCTGGACCAACATCTGCTGGTCGATTTCGGCGATGGCGAGTTGCAGGCCGGCGATGTCTTCCTGATCGCGAGCGACGGCGTTTGGGCGCCGCTGGGCCAGATGGAATTGCACCGCCTGTTGTTGTTGCACGACGAGCCGGAATTCGCGGCGCGGGCTTTGGTGCGCGAGGCCTTGGCACGGGACGGCCAGGACAATGCCAGCGCGCTGGTGGTGCGGGTGCGGGCGATCGATGCCGAGGTCGGCTTGGCCGAGTTGCGCGCGGCCAGGCACCTGCCCTTGCCCGGCAAGTTGACGCCGGGCGCACGTCTGGACGGGTTCACCATCGAATCGGTCTTGCACGAATCGCGCGAGACCCTGTTATATAAGGCGCGCCACATCGAGAGCGGGCAGGTCTGGGCGCTCAAGACCTTGCAGCCGCGCCTGGAAGGCGACGTGGCCCTGGCCGAGCGCTTGCTGATGGAGGAGTGGATCGCCAAGCGCACGCAGTCGCACTACTTGCCCCAGGTGTTGCCGCTGCCGGCGCGCAATTTTCTCTACCTGGCGCAGAGCTATCACGAAGGCGCGACGCTCCAGGCCAAGCTCGATGCCGGCCTGCATTTCTCGGCGACGGACACGGTCACCCTGGGCATCCGTCTGCTCAAGGGCTTGGCGGCCCTGCATAGGCTGGACGTGATCCACCGCGACATCAAGCCGGCTAATCTGCATGTCGACAACGAAGGCAAGCTGCGCATCCTGGATCTCGGCGTGGCGGCGTGCCCCGCTTATGACTCGATCGAGGCCGACGCGCAGCCGGGCACGCCGAGCTTCATGGCGCCCGAATTGCTGGCCGGCGGCAACGCCAGCGCGCAATCCGATCTGTATGCCGTGGGCGTCACGCTGTATCACCTACTGACGCGGAAATATCCCTACGGCGAGATCGAGCCCTTCCAGCACCCCAAGTTCGGCGAACCGGCGCCGCCGACCCGTTATCGGCCCGACATCCCCGTCTGGCTGGAAAACATCCTGCTCAAGGCCTGTGCCCGCGACCTGGCCGCGCGCTTCGAAACGGCGGAAGAGTTCCTGCTTGCACTGGAACAGGGCGAGGCCAGCCGCTTGACCCGGCCGCGCGCCCTGCCGCTGTCTGCGCGCGATCCGCTCTCGTTCTGGCGCTTAATGACGTTGGCGAGCCTGATACTCAACCTCTTCTTGATCTATCTGCTGGCGGTGAGCTGAAGCGGCATGGCTCTTGCGTGTACGACAGGGCAAACACGATGACGGACGATATGAAGTCGGAAAAGACGGAAGCCTCCTTGAAGATATTGCTGGTGAGCCAGTCGCGCAAACGGCTGAACGCGCTGCTGGATGCGCTTGCCGCCTGTCCGGAGGGGCACCATGTCGTCGGCCGGCTGGATCAAGCGATCGATCTGCCGCGCTGGGTCGACGAGTTGGCGCCGGATATCGTCGTGATGGACACCGACTCGCCCAGCCGCGATACCTTGGAGCAGGTCTGCGTCACCACCCAGCAGTCGCCCCGGCCTATCGTGATGTTCACCCAGGACGACCGGCGCGAGGCGATGCAGTCGGCGGTGCAGGCCGGCGTGACCTGCTATATCGCAGATGGCCTCAAGGCCGAGCGGGTGCAATCCATCCTGCAATTGGCCCAGGCGCAGTTCGAGCAGACGAACGCGCTGCGCCTTGAGTTGCAGCGCACGCGCCAGGAGTTGCAGGAACACAAGCTGGTGGAGCGGGCCAAGCTGCAACTGATGAAGCAACTTGGCTTGAGCGAGGATGCCGCCTATCGCCAGCTGCGCAAGGAGGCGATGAGCCGGCGCTTGCGGCTGGCCGAAGTCGCGCGCGTGCTGTTGAAACGGGGATGAGAGGCATCGCCAGCCAATGGCCGGGGGCGATGTATTGTGGCTATTCGTGGGGTTTATATAACCGTTCGGCCTGCCTGGCCGGGCGATTTTTTTGATTGGAAACGACGATGACACCGGAACAGATTCAATCCATCCAATCGACCTGGCTTCAGGTCGTGCCTATCGCCGACAAGGCGGCCGAATTGTTCTACGGCAAGCTGTTCGAGCTCGATCCCGCCGTGAAGCCGATGTTCAAGGGCGACATGAGCGAGCAGGGCCGCAAGCTGATGATGACAATAGGCGTGGTGGTGAACGGCCTGACCCGCTTGGACGAGATTGTGCCGACCGTGCAGACGCTGGGGCGCAAGCACGTCGATTACGGCGTCAAGCCCGAGCACTACGACACGGTCGGCGCCGCGCTGCTGTGGACCTTGGAGCAGGGTCTGGGCGCCGCCTTTACTCCGGCGGTGAAGGCGGCTTGGGCCGAGGCCTATGGCACGCTTGCCACGGTGATGAAGGACGCGGCCTACGTGCCGGCTTGAGCGTTCTCGCCGAACGTTCCCATGAGCGGCCGCAAGGCCGCTTTTTTTTGGGCCATTCATGGGCGCCGTGCACCCGCGTCGTGCACGAGTCGAGGCGAGAAAGATCGCATACGGCGAAAACCCGCGCCCACGGCGGGTTTTCGGGCGGTCGTCGTAGTTGGCACGCTCCATGCTATGTCAGGAGTGGGCACGATCAACGTCGATTCGGGCTCGTGAGGGTGCGGTGCAATTTGGAGATGTTTGGACAAAGGCGTCCACTCGCGCGAGCGATCGCGCCGAGGGGGCGCCTTTTTTATTGCCGCGGCTGTCTGCTCAATGTCGAGTTTCGGCATGGGCCAGGCCGAAACTGATTGGAGCGATGCAATGAGCGAGGAATGCAAATCACGGACCGAAACGTCGGTCGTCGTAAACGAGAGCAAGAGGGATTTCATGAAGAAGACCGCCGGACTATCCGCCGCCGCCGCGCTGATGTCCTTGGTGCCGCCCGGCGTGCGTAGCGCGGCCTGGGCCGCCGGTTCCGACGCGCCGGAGAAGCCCGAGGTGAAGATCGGCTTCATCCCGCTGACCGATTGCGCCTCGGTCGCCATCGCCGCCGAGAAGGGTTTCGACAAGAAATACGGCATCAAGATCACCCCGAGCAAGGAGGCAAGCTGGGCCGGCGTGCGCGATAAGCTGGTCAACGGCGAGCTCGACGCCTCGCATGTGCTCTACGGTCTGGTCTATGGCCTGCAATTGGGTGTCGGCGGGCCGCAGAAGGACATGGCCGTGCTGATGTCGATCAACAACAACGGCCAGGCCATCACCCTGAGCAACCAGATCAAGGCCAAGGGCGTCACCGACGGTGCCGGCCTGGCCAAGCTGGTCAAGGCCGAGCCCAAGGAATGGACCTTCGCCCAGACCTTCCCGACCGGTACCCACGCCATGTGGCTGTATTACTGGATGGGCGCCTATGGCATCGACCCGTTCAAGGACGTGAAGGTGATCACCGTGCCGCCGCCGCAGATGGTGGCCAATATGCGGGTGGACAAGATGGACGGCTACTGCGTCGGCGAGCCGTGGAATGCCCGGGCGATCCACGACAAGATCGGCTTCACCGCCGTGACCAGCCAGGACATCTGGACCGACCACCCGGAGAAGGTGCTGGGCACCACCGCCGAGTTCGTGCAGAAGTACCCCAACACCGCGCGGGCGATGACCGCGGCGATCCTCGAGGCCTCCAAGTACATCGACACCATGAGCAACCGCTCCGAGGTGGCCCGGATCATCGCCAGCAAGTCCTACGTCAACACCGAGTTCGACGTGATCGAGGACCGCATGCTTGGCCAGTACGACAACGGCATCGGCAAGCAGTGGCAGGACAAGAACTACATGAAGTTCTACAACGACGGCCTGGTCAATTTCCCCTATCTGTCCGACGGCATGTGGTTCCTCACCCAGCACAAGCGCTGGGGCTTGCTGAAGGAGCACCCGGACTATTTGGCCGTGGCCAAGAAGGTCAACCAGGTCAAGCTGTACAAGGAGGCGGCGGCCATGGCCAAGGTGGCCGTGCCCAAGTCCGACATGCGCTCGCACAAGCTGATCGACGGCGTGGCGTGGGACGGCAAGAACCCGAAGGCCTATGCCGATAGCTTCAAGGTGAAGGCGTAACTACCCCTCTCCCCCTGCCTCTCGCCCGCTTGCGGGAGAGGGGCAAGACCAAGGAGTTCGCGATGAGCGCAATGACCATCAACGCAGACAGTTTGACCGAAATCATGAATCAATCCGAGGCCGTACCCGTGACACCCATCGAGCCCGTGGCCAAGCCTCGGCCCACGCCACTGTTGCAGACCGAGCGCGGTAAGGCCTTCGTCGAAGCGATAGCCAAGGTCTTCCGCGCCGCCTTGCCGCCGGTCATCGGTGTCTTTCTGTTCGTGTTGCTGTGGCAGATCGTCTCGGCCAGCGGCGGCGAGAGCGGCCTGCCCGGCCCGGTCAAGACCTGGGCCTCGGCGCAACAATTGTTCGCCGATCCCTTCTACGACAACGGCCCCAACGACAAGGGCATAGGCTGGAATATCCTGCACTCGCTCTACCGCGTGGGCGCCGGCTTCGGTCTGGCCGCCTTGGCCGGCATCCCGCTCGGCTTCTTGATCGGCCGTTTCAAGTTCTTGTCCGGCATGACCTCGCCCATCATCAGCCTGCTGCGTCCGGTCTCGCCGCTGGCTTGGCTGCCGATCGGCCTGTACGTGTTCAAGGAGACCGAGCCCGCTTCGTTGTGGGTGATCTTCATCTCCAGCATCTGGCCGATCATCCTCAACACCGCAGCCGGTGTCGCCCGCGTGCCGCAGGACTACCTCAACGTCGCGCGCGTGCTCAAGCTGTCGGAGTGGAAGATATTCACCAAGATACTGTTCCCCTCGGTGCTGCCGCACCTGATGACCGGCATCCGCCTGTCCATCGGCGTGGCCTGGCTGGTGATCGTCGCGGCCGAGATGCTGACCGGCGGCACTGGCCTGGGTTTCTGGGTCTGGGACGAATGGAACAACCTCAACGTCGAGCACATCATCATCGCCATCTTCATCGTCGGCATCGTCGGCCTGCTGTTGGAGCAGGGCTTGATGCTGCTGGCCAAGCGATTCAATTACGAGTAAGGCGAAGGAGCCATCGTGGAAAAATATCTGCAAATCGAAAATGCCGAGATGGTGTTCGACACCAAGAAAGGCCGCTTCGTCGCGCTGACCGACGTGAACCTGAACGTGAAACAGGGCGAATTCATCTCCCTGATCGGCCACTCCGGTTGCGGCAAGTCGACCTTGCTCAATCTGGTGGCCGGCCTGCTCGACCCCAGTTCGGGCGTGTTGTTGTTGAGCGACCGGGAGATCAAGGGGCCGGGGCCGGATCGCGCCGTGGTGTTCCAGAACCACTCGCTGCTGCCTTGGCTCACCTGCTTCGGCAACGTCTACCTGGCGGTCGAGCGGGTGTTCGGCGGCAAGGAGTCGAAGAAGCAGCTCAAGGCGCGCACGCAGGCGGTGCTGGACCTGGTGGGTCTGGCGCATGCCATGCATAAATTGCCTAATGAGATTTCCGGCGGCATGAAGCAGCGCGTCGGCATTGCCTGGGCCCTAGCCATGGAGCCCAAGGTCCTGCTGATGGACGAGCCGTTCGGCGCGCTCGATGCCCTGACCCGTGCCGGCCTGCAGGACGAATTGATGCGCATCGTCCAGGAAATCGGCGCCACGGTGATGATGGTCACCCACGACGTGGATGAGGCGGTGTTGTTGTCCGACCGCATCGTGATGATGACCAATGGGCCGTCAGCCACCATCGGCGAGGTGCTCGCCGTCGATCTGCCGCGCCCGCGTAACCGCCTGGCCCTGGCCGACAACCCGCGTTATCACCAACTGCGCGGCCGGGTGCTGGAGTTTCTGTATCAGAGGCAGATGAAGCACGCCGCCTGAGCACGGCCAAACAAAAAGCCGCCCATGGGCGGCTTTTTGTTTTTTTGCGCCGGCGTTTAAATCTTCAAGCGGCTGGTCGCCGATTGCAGGCGCGAAGCCAGGCCGCTAAGGGTGTCGGCCGATTCGGTCGTGCGCGCGATGGCCTGGCTGTTCGCCTCGGCCATGGAAGCGATGCGCTCGACGTTGCTGGCGATCTGCGAGCTGGCGGCGGATTGTTCCTTGACCGCACCGGTGATGCTGCCCATGCCCTCGCTGGCTTGGGACACCGCGCTATTGGCCTCGGCCAGCACCATGGCCACGTTCTCGACGAATTCCAGGCTGGAACGCAGGGATTGCTGGCCGGACTCGATGGCCTGACCGACGCTGGTCGACTGCTGGTTGAGCGAACCGGTGACGCCGTCGATCTCGCTGGCGGCCTGGGCCGACTTTTCCGCCAGCTTGCGTACCTCGTCGGCCACCACGGCGAAGCCCCGGCCTTGCTCGCCGGCGCGCGCCGCCTCGATCGCGGCGTTCAAGGCCAGCAGGTTGGTCTGGTCGGCGATGTCTTTCACCTGCTGGGTCATGTTGGTGATCAGCGCGGCGCGGCCGACGAACTCTTGCACCGAGTTGGCGATCTCGTGCATGGCGCTTTCCACCATGTCGATCTCGCCGATCAGCACGGAGACCTTTTCGTTACCTTCGTGCGTGCTCTTCAGGCTCTCGTTGGACAGCCGCTGCACTTCATCGGCGCTGTCGGCCACGGTGGAGATGCTGATGGTCATGTTCTCGACCGTGGAGGAGGCCAGGGCGGCCGTTTCGCTTTGTTCCGCAGAGCTGTTCGATACCTGGCGGGCGATGTCGCTGAGTTCGCCGGCGGCCTGGGAGAGGGCCTCGGTCGAGGCCTTGACCTCTTGGATGATGCGGCCCAGGTCGGTGCGGATGTGTTCGGCGCTTTTGGCGATAGCGCCGATTTCGTCATAGCCGGCGCTGGCGATCGGAGTGGAGAAATCGCCGCGGGCAAGGCGTTCCAGATCGGCCACCAGGCGGCGGGTCGGCAGTTCGACGGCCCGGTTGATCCACCACAGGAACCAGAAGAAGGCGGCGACGATGGCAATGCCCATCAAGACCAGGGTGACCAGGATGTCCTGCATCCCCTCCTTGTCGTGGATGGCCTGGAGATTGTCCCAGGTGTTCCAGAAGCCGTAGGCGGCTGCCGCGAGCACCAGGGTGGTGCCGGTGCCGGTGATGATCAGGAGCTTATTGCGGATGCGGCTCCCGGCCCAGTTCATGATCCACTTCATTCCGTCTCCCCCAGAGTCACGGTTGGGTCAAATTGACCTTGGCCCGTCGGAATTTTAACGATACTGACCCTTAAAGGGAAATGCCTTCGATGAAGGCGATTTCGTCGTCGGGCTGGACTGAGTCCAAGGCCTGGGCCGCCTTTTTGTTCAAGGTGATGCGCAAGGTCGGGCGCGGCTGGCCGAAGGCCTGTTGCCAGGCGCCGCCGCGTCCGGCCAAGAGTCGCATCAGGCCGGCGATGTCCTTGACGCTGGCCGGCAGGCGCAACTGCTCGCGGCCGATCTCCAGCTTGGTCATCAGGTCGCCGAAATAGAGCACGGTAATGGGGTTCATCGGGTATGCCTTCTCTACGATGGCGGGATTTTACCCCTGGTCGCGGCGATATAATCGGCTTCTCCGCATTACTTGCCTTCCCATGCCTAACGACCTCCTAACGGGCCTCAACCCCGAGCAACTCCGTGCCGTGACTTGGGAAAAGGGCTCGGCCCTGGTATTGGCCGGCGCCGGCTCGGGCAAGACCCGCGTCCTGACTACCCGCATCGCCTGGCTGATCCAGACCGGCCAGGTGTCGCCCATGGGCGTGTTGGCGGTGACCTTCACCAACAAGGCCGCGCGCGAGATGTTCACCCGCTTGTCGGCCATGCTGCCGATCAACACCCGAGGCATGTGGATCGGCACCTTCCACGGCCTTTGCAACCGCCTGCTGCGCGCCCACCACCGCGACGCCGGCCTGCCGCAATTGTTCCAGATATTGGACAGCCAGGACCAACTGTCGGCGGTGAAGCGGGTATTGAAGGCGCTCAACGTCGACACCGAGAAATACGAGCCGCGCAAGGTGCAGGCCTTCGTCAACATGAACAAGGAGGCCGGCCTGCGGGCCGACAGGATCGAGGCCTACGACCCCTACACCCGGCGCCTGGCCGAGTATTACGCCGAGTACGATGCCCAGTGCAAGCGCGAAGGCGTGGTCGATTTCGCCGAATTGTTGCTGCGCTCTTTCGAACTGCTGTCGCGCAATGCGCTGCTGCGCGAGCACTACCAGGAGCGCTTCCGCCATATCCTGGTCGACGAATTCCAGGACACCAGCCGCCTGCAATACGATTGGCTCAAGCTCTTGCGCGCGCCGGAGAATGCGATCTTCGCGGTCGGCGACGACGACCAGTCGATCTACGCCTTCCGTGGCGCCGATGTGGCGAATATGGCCCTGTTCCAAAGAGAGATGGGCATCGCCGAGGTCGTCAAGTTGACCCAGAACTATCGCTCCTTCGGCACCATCCTCGATGCCGCCAATGCGGTGATCGGCCACAACGAGAACCGCCTAGGCAAGGACCTGTGGACCGAGGCCGGGCGCGGCGAGCCGATCCGCCATTACGAGGCGGCCAGCGACACCGACGAGGCGCGCTTCGTGGTCGAGGAGGCGCAGGCCCTGCGCCGCGACGGCATGCGCTATATCGACATCGCCGTGCTCTACCGTTCCAACGCCCAGTCGCGCGCGATCGAACATGCGCTGTTTTCCGCCGGCCTGCCTTATCGGGTCTACGGCGGCCTGCGCTTCTTCGAGCGGGCCGAGATCAAGCATGCCCTGGCCTATCTGCGCTTGGTCGCCAACCACGAGGACGACAACGCCTTCCTGCGGGTGGTGAATTTCCCCACCCGTGGCGTCGGCGCCCGCACGGTGGAGGCGATCGACGCCGCCGCCCGTGCCGGCGGCACCAGCCTGTGGGCCGCGGCTTGCGCCCAGGGCGCGGGCAAGAAGGGCCTGGCCGGCTTCGTGCAATTGATCGAGGCCTTGGGTGGCGAGATTCAAGGCATGAGCCTGGCCGAGCAGGTCGAGCATGTCGTCGCGCGTTCCGGCTTGATCGAGCACTACAAATCGGAACGCGACGGCGAGGACCGCATCGAGAACCTGAACGAATTGACCAACGCCGCCACGGCTTTTTCCGGCGAGGCCGAAAACGCAGTTTCGGTGGAGGCTAACATCGGCATGGCCGATGTTAAGTCCGCCTTGGCGGACGGCCATGGCCAGAGCCAGGAGCTGGCCGACTTTTTGGCCCATGCCGCGCTGGAGGCCGGCGAGCACGAGGCCCAGGCCGGCCAGGACGCGGTGCAGTTGATGACGGTGCATGCGGCCAAGGGCCTGGAGTTCATGGCGGTGTTCATCACCGGCTTGGAAGAGGCCTTGTTCCCGCATGAAAATAGCCTGACCGAGCTCGACGGGCTGGAAGAGGAGCGGCGCTTGATGTATGTCGCCATCACTCGCGCGCGCCAACGCCTGTATCTGACCCACGCCGCCAGTCGCATGCTGCACGGGCAATTGCGCTACGGTCTGCCGTCGCGCTTCCTGCGCGAGATCCCCGAGGCCTTGGTGCAAAGCATCGCCGGCTGGCGCGGCGGCATGTCGTCGGCGGGCGAAAGCCACGAAGCCGCACCGGCACAAGCGAGCCGTGCGGCGGCGATGCCCTATCGGGTGGGCGCGCGCGTTCAGCACGCGCGCTATGGCGAAGGCGTGGTCGCCGGCTACCAGGGCCAGGGAGCGGAAACGGAGATTCGGGTGAGTTTCCCCAGGGTCGGCGACAAGTGGTTCATCCTGGAATACGCGCGGCTGTCGGCCTGCTGACGGACCGGCGGTTTCTCGGCGCGGATGCGCATCGCGCGCGGTTGACGGGGAAGGACGGCCATTACCTCTGGATACTCGATCGGGGCATCGACTAGAGGGATGGCGGTAAACGGTGGGATAATCCGTCCATCCGAGGGGCCGTGATCGCGGCCCCCTGTTTTTCCGACGAACCAGAGATCAAGGGATACAAATGAGCAAGATCGGTTTTGGCAAGAATGTGGATATGAGTTTCGACGAAGCGGTGACCAAGGTGACCGCCGCCTTGCAGACGGAGGGCTTCGGCGTGCTGACCGAGATCGATGTCGCCGGCACCCTGAAGAAGAAGCTGGATAAGGACATGCCCCCCTACCGTATCCTCGGCGCCTGCAACCCCGCCTTGGCGCACCGTGGCATCAGCGCCGAGCCCGAGATCGGCATGTTGCTGCCGTGCAACGTGGTGGTGCGCCAGGACGAGGCCGGTACCGTGCGCGTCGAGTTCATGGATCCGCAGGCCGTGTTGCCGCTGCTGGACAAGCCCGGCATCGCCGAGCTGGCCGGCGAGGTGCGCGAGAAACTGCAACGGGTGATGGGCGCGCTGTAATCCAGACTGGCGCAGCGCAAGGCTGCGTCAAACCCTGGCGGCTATCCGCCGCGCGGCGGCGAGATCGTCCGGGCTGTTGATGTTCATGAAGGCATGCGCGTCGTCCGTGAAGCGCGCGACCGCGCAGCCGTTCTCCGCTTGCCAGGCACGCACCTTGAATTGCCCACGGGCGAGATATTCCCCCAGGCTGTCCAATAGATCGCGATGCATCAGCATGGTCGTGGGGTGGACTTGCGCGTCATCGGCGGCGCAGGCGAGGCGCGCGCCCTCGGCCCGGGCCCGGGCGAGCAGACGTTGGGCCAGATCGTTCGGCAGGAACGGGGTGTCGCACGGCGCGACCAGCAGCCATTCTCCCTTGGCGTGTTGGCCGGCGGCATGGATGCCGGCCAGCGGCCCGCGATAATCGGCCGAGGCGTCGCCGACGACCGGATGGCCGAAGCGGGCATATTCATCCCAATGGCGATTGGCGCTGACGACGATTTCATCGGCCTGCGGCGCCAGGCGTTCCAATACCCAGGCGATCAGCGGCCGGCCTTCGAGTGGGATCAGGCCCTTGTCTTGCCCATCCATGCGCCGGGCTTGGCCGCCGGCCAGCACGATGGCGGAGATTTCAGGGCGCCGCGACATGCCGGTAGAGCCGCAAGGTCTGGTCCTTTTCGCGCGGGCGCTGGCCCAGCCAGACGAACTCGTATTCCGGGCCGGGGGCGACGGCCTCGTCCTGCCGGCCTTGAATCAGCAGGTAATCGCACTGCGTGCCCAGGCGTCGCGGCAGGCGGTAGCGCAGCATGACCGCCGTGTCGGGCGCGACCTCGGCTCGCAGGCAAGCCGTCGCCGGCAATTGCCGGTCCAGGTCGGCCAGCACCGGCCGCCAGGCCCAGCCGGCCTCGCCCCAGGGTCGGAACAGGGTCATGAACAGCAGCCAGGTCATGGTCATGCCGGTGGCCCAGACCAGGGCGGGGCGCAGTTTGGCGCGCGGGAACAAGGGGATGGCGATCAGCCAGGCCAGCGTTACGGCCGCGGCCAGGCCAAGGCCGAAGCCGCCGACCGTGCCGCTTTGGTAGTCCGGCGTCATGCGCGCCAGGCGCTCGGCCAGGCGCGGCGGCCAGCCCCATTCCAAGGCGGCGAAATGCAGCCAGAAGATCGCGATGAAGAACAGGAAGCAGAGCACGCCGAACCAGTAGAAGGCCTGGGCCGCGCCGCGTCGCAGGTGGCCGATGGCATAGGCGGCGAGCAGGCTCGAGGGCGCGAGCAGGGGCAGGGCGCTGCCGTCGCGGGTGAAGCCGGAAGTCAGGGCCGCATAGAACAACACGGCCACGCCCGCCAAGGGCAGGTGCAATTCGCTCGCGCGGCCCAGGCGCTTGTGCTCGTGCCACACGGCCCACAGCGCCAGCGGCCAAACCGGCCAGGCGGCCCAGGCCAAGAGCGAAATCAGGCGGCCGGGGTTATTGACCGGCAGCAGGCCGGCCAGGCCGTGGCCGTCCAGCCAAACGCCCAGGCCGCCATTGGCCGCCAACCAGGCCAGATAGGCCGCGACCAGCGCCAGGCCGGCGGCGATGCCGGCGGCGAGGGTTTGCCGATAGCCGCGTTCGCGCCAATCGCGCGAGAAGGCGGGCAAGAGCAGGATCAGCAGGCCGAGGACGAGGTCGGATAGGCCATCGAGCAAGGTCAACGCGAACAGGGCCAGCGCGATCAGCACGGCGGCGGGGCGCGTCCGCTCGCGGCCGAGGGCGGCGCCATGGAGCAGCATGGCATAGGCGGCCAGTTGCAGGCTGTCCGGCAACAGGGCGTGGGCGCGCAGCATCAGGCCGAAGGCGCCCATCAGCAACAGCGTCGCGGCGGGGCCGAAGCCGGGGCCGAACAGGGCGCGCGCCGCCAGTCCGGTACAAGCGAGGGCGACGAGCGTGAACAGGCCGCTGGCCAGCCGGGCGGCGTCCTGGATGTCGAGCCAGGGGCCGAGGGCTTGGGCGGACAGGCCGCCGAGCAGGGTATGCAGCGGGACGGCATGGACGTGGGCGTGGCCCTTGTCCAGCCAGTCGAGGATGTTGCCGAGGGCGATGGCCTCCTCGGCCTTCCAGGCATCGCGCCCGGTCAGGCCATGGAAGGCCCATAGCGCCATCAGCGCGAACAGCAGGAGGGTCTTGCGTGACGTCAGGGCATGCATGGGCCTAGTGGTCTGCTTTCGAAATACCAGAACATGAAACGGCGACTTTTTCCGCATGGCGGCGTTGCTCGTCGTTGCCATAGTCTCGGCTATGGCGCCTCCTCGCGCCTTGCCCTGCGAAAAAATCCATCCGTTTCATTTGTCCCGCCATTTCAAAAGCAGACCACTGGTATGAATAAAAAAGGCAGCCCTAAGCTGCCTTTCTCGAATGGCCTGGTGCCGGCTTATTTCTTGCCGTATTTCTGGCGGAACTTCTCGACGCGGCCGGCGGTGTCGACGATCTTCTGCTTGCCGGTGTAGAACGGGTGGCAGGAGGAGCAGACTTCCACGGCCAGGGCCTTGTTCATGGTCGAGCGGGTGGTGAAGCTATTGCCGCAGCCACAGGTGACCTGGATATCGTTGTATTCGGGATGGATGCCGGATTTCATGACGGGCCTTCCAGTACTCAATTCGGAAAGGGCGCGATTATCCCTGAAAAATTTCGATAGGGCAAGGCATTAACGATGTTGCCCGGTTTCGGCCAGCAGGCGCTCGGTCATGGCCTCGGCCTGGGCGGCATAAGCCCCGCCGAACATATTGAAATGGTTTAGCACGTGATACAGGTTGTACAAGGTCTTGCGCACGGCATAGCCCGGGTCTAGCGGCCAGGCCTCGCGGTAGGCTGCGTAGAAATCGGGCCCGAAGCCGCCGAACAGCTCGGTCATGGCTAGATCGGCCTCGCGGTCGCCGTAGTAGACGGCCGGGTCGAATACCACCGGCTCGCCATCGGCGAGGCCGAAATTGCCGCCCCAGAGGTCGCCGTGTAGGAGCGAGGGGTCGGGTCGGTAGTCGGTGAAGAAGGCCTCCAGCCCGCCCAGTAGCCGCTCGCTTTTGTCCAGCAGTCGGCGCGGGGCGCCGTTGCCGGCGGCCAGGCGTAGTTGGTGGTGCAGCCGGCGGTCGCGCCAGAACTCGATCCAGTCGCCGCAAGGCGTATTCGATTGCGGGGTGTCGCCGATGGTGTTGGCCATGCGCCAGCCGAATTGGGCTTGGGTCGTGCGGTGCATGGCGGCCAACTGCTGGCCGAGCCGGGCGGCGCTGCCCCGGTTGTCGAGTTCGAGATATTCCAACACTAGATAGGCCTGGCCGGCGGCGGCACCCCAGCAGATCGGGGTTGGCGCACGCAAGGTGCGGCTGCTCAGGATATCTTTTAGCCCTTCGGCCTCGGCCGCGAACATGCGCGCCTTGCGGGCGTCGTTGAGCTTGACGAAATAGCGCTGGCCCTCGGTGTCATGCAGCGCATAGGCTTCGTTGATACAGCCGCCGCCGGCGCTGTCGTGCCGGCGGATGCGGAAGGGCCGGCCGGTCGCCTGGCCGATCTGTTCCGCGATCTCGGCCCAGGCGGTCATGCCTTATTTGATCAGCGTTTTGGGCTCGCGTGACTCGCCGGCCTCTGCCAGGCGGCGCAGATATTCCTGCCAGTAGATGTCCTGCTTCTTGCCCAGGTCGTAGAGATAGTCCCAGGAATAGATGCCCGAGTTGTGGCCGTCGGAAAACTCCAGCACCACGGCATAGTGGCCGACCGGCTCGATGTGCTTGATCTCGACATTGATCTTGCCGACCTGTAGCACCTCTTGGCCCGGGCCGTGGCCACGCACTTCGGCCGAGGGGGAGAATACGCGCAGGTATTCGCAGGGTAGTTCGAAGCGGCTGCCGTCGTTGAAGGCGACTTCGAGCTTTTTCGACTGCTGGTGCAGCTTGATCTCGGTGGGGATGGGGCTGTCGGGATTCAGGCCGGCCATGGTGCGACTCCTGTGTGTTTCTTAAGGAGGCGTAGTTTGCCAGCGAGGGGGATCAAGGACAAGACCGAGCTTTTTAGTCGGGAATTAGGCTGGCCCGCCCGGCGCGATTCGAACGCACGACCCCTGCCTTCGGAGGGCAGTACTCTATCCAGCTGAGCTACGGGCGGAGAGCGCGAAGAATAGCATAGCCGCCTTTCAATTGGCAGGCGGCTGGCCGTATAATCGCCGGGTTTTGCATAGCGTAAATTCAGGAAATGGACCATGGCTGATCACCACGAAATGACTAAAACCACGCCGAAAGAATTCGCAGCGGCCACTCTGGGTGGTCTATTTGCACCAGGCCTGGCGATCTTTTTGATCGTCATGCTGGTGGTGGCCATCCAGTCCCGCATGGGTGGGCAGGATACCGAGGCGGTCGCCGACAAGGCGGTGCGCGAGCGCATCAAGCCCTTCGGCGTGTCCGTCGCCGTCGACCCGAACGCGCCGCGTGTCGAGATGACCGGCGAACAGGTCTACAACGAGGTCTGCACCAACTGCCACGGTTCCGGCGCGCTGGGTTCGCCTAAGCACAAGGATGCCGGCGCCTGGGGCAAGCGGAATGCCCAGGGTTGGCCCGTGCTGCTTGAACACGCGATGAAGGGCTTCAACAAGATGCCGGCGCGCGGCGGCGAGCCCGATCTGTCCGATCTGGAGGTGGCCCGTGCCGTCGCCTTCATGGCCAATGCCGCCGGCGCCAAATTCGAGCCGGTGCTGAAGAAGGAATCGGTGCCGACCGAGGCCGAGCTGGTCCGTGGCAAGGCGGTCTACGCCGAGAACTGCGCGAGCTGCCATGACACCGGTACCACCGGGGCGCAGAAGCTGTCCGATGCCAAGGCCTGGGAATCGCTGCTGAAGGAAGGCAAGGACACCCTGTATACCGCCGCGATCAAGGGCAGCTTCGGCGGCCCGGCCAAGGGCGGCAACGAGAAGCTGTCCGATGCCGACACCCGCATGGCGGTGGACTACATGGTCGAGCAGGCCAAGGCCAGCGTCGCCAAGGCGGCCAAGCCGGAAAAGAAAGCGGCTAAGTAAAAGCGCCAAGCTACCCAATGAAAAAGCGCGGCCTAGGCCGCGCTTTTTTATGTCCGGTGGGATATGACGGGGCTAGAGCGTACGCCCCGTGAACTGCCCCTTCTTGATCTCGACCTTGAACATGTTCGTGCATTTCTTGCAGACGACGAATTGCGTACCGTTGACCGTGCTGACCAGGAAGGAATTGTCTTCCGTGCACTTGGGGCATTTCACCGTGTTGTTGCCTTGTGCCATCTGGCTGTCTCCTTTGGCTCGGGGTTGTCTCTTTACATAGGCCAATTGAAGATTAGCCGCTTATTTGCCGGCCGCCAACATGGCTTTTAGATTCGCCAGCCGGTTGCGGCCATCCTCCCGAGCGCTGTCCGAATCGTCTTCCTGGCCGCTGTGGCGTAGTTCGGCGCCGTCGATCTCGTCGAGAAAACGCGAGGGTTCGCAATGCACCCAATCGCCGCCCTTTTTGCGTTTGCCGCAACAGGTGAGGGTCAGGCTGCGCTGGGCGCGGGTGATGCCGACGTACATCAGCCGGCGTTCCTCCTCCAGGCGATTGCCCTCCTGGCATTCGCGGTGCGGCAGGATGTCCTCTTCCACCCCGGCCAAGATGACGTGCGGGAATTCCAGGCCCTTGGCCGCGTGCAGGGTGGACAGCCGCACGGCATCGACCTCGCCTTCGTCGCGGCCTTCGAGCAGGTTCATCAGGGAAACGGTCTGGGTCAGCTCGATCAGGCTCTTCTCGTCCTCCTCGCCCTTCTTCGACAGCCAGTCGACGAACTCGCTGACGTTGCCCCACTTGGCCTTGGCCGCGCGATCGTCCTCGCTGTCGTACAGCCATTCCTCGTAGCGGATGGCGGCGAGCAGTTCCTGCAACAGGCGGCCGGCCGGCTCCTTCGGTGCGCGAAAGGCCAGGCGGTTGATGAAGTCGCCGAATTCGAGCAGCGGCTCCAGTTGTTTGACCGCCAGCCGGCCTTGCAGGCCGGACTCGAAGGCGGCCTCGAACAGCGAGCAATGCCGCTCGGCGGCGTATTGGCCCAGCTTCTCCAAGGTGCCGGTGCCGATGCCGCGTTTGGGCGTGGTCGCGGCGCGGATGAAGGCCGGGTCGTCGTCCTGGTTGGCGATCAGGCGCAGATAGGCGATCAGGTCCTTGATCTCGGTCTTGTCGAAGAAAGACTGGCCGCCGGACAGGACATAGGGGATCTTCAGGGTACGCAAGGCCTCCTCGAATAGCCGGGCCTGGTGGTTGCCGCGATAGAGCACGGCGTAGTCGGCGAAGCGGGTGCGGCTCTCGAACTTGTGGGCGGAGATGCGCATGGCGATGCTCTCCGCCTCATGTCGGTCGTCCTTGCAGCGGATGAGCTGGATCGGGTCGCCGATGCCGAGTTCGCTCCACAGGTTCTTCTCGTGCACCCGCGGGTTGTTGCGGATCACGCTGTTGGCGGCCTTGAGGATGCGCTGGCAGGAGCGGTAGTTCTGGGTGAGCGGGATCACCTTGAGCCGGCTGTAGTCCTCGGACAGGCGCTTGAGGTTCTCGATGTCGGCACCGCGCCAGGCGTAGATGGCCTGGTCGTCGTCGCCCACCGCGGTGAAGCGGCCGAGCGGGCCGGTCAGCAGCTTCATCAACTCGTATTGGGCGCCGTTGGTGTCCTGGTATTCGTCGACCAAGAGGTGGCGCATGCGGTTCTGCCAGGCCTCGCGCGCCTCGGTGTCGCTGCGGAACAGCTCCACCGGCAACCGGATCAGGTCGTCGAAGTCCATGGCCTGATAGGCCCTGAGCGTATCCTGGTAGGCGCGGTAGGCCACCGCCAGCTGCCGCTCGGTCTCGTCGCCGGCCGCCTGCTGGGCCGCCTCCGGCGGGATCAGGGTGTTCTTCCAGTTGGAGATCACCGCGGCGGCCTGGCGCAAGGTGCCCTTGTCCGGCGCCTTGGTGATCTCGGACAGGATGGCCTGGGTGTCCGCCGAATCGAGCACGGAGAACTGCGGCTTGTAGCCCAGGCGCTTGGCCTCGCGCCGCAAAATTTGCAGCCCCAAGGCGTGGAAGGTGCAGACGGTGAGCCCGGAGGCCGCCTTGCCCTCGATCAGTTCGCCCACGCGCTCCTTCATCTCGCGCGCCGCCTTGTTGGTGAAGGTCACGGCGGTGATGCCGCGCGGATCATGGCCGCATTCGGCGATCAGGAAGGCGATCTTGCGCGTGATCACCCGGGTCTTGCCCGAGCCGGCGCCGGCGAGCACCAACAGGGGCCCGTCCAGGTATTTCACCGCTTCGCGCTGCTGGGGATTGAGATTGGAGAGGAGAGACATGCGGCCGCGATTTTACCCCGCCGCGTCCGCCGATTACACTCGCAAGAAAAACAGGAATCGGAATGAGCACTTACGTCATCGGCGACGTGCAGGGCTGCCTCGGCGCCTTGCACGAATTGCTGGAAGCCATCGAATTTACGCCCAGCCGCGACCGCCTCTGGTTCACCGGCGACCTGGTCAATCGCGGCGAGGACTCCATCGGCACCCTACGCTGGTGCATGGCGCACGACGACAGCATCGTCGCGATCCTGGGCAACCATGACCTGCATCTTTTGGCCGTGGCCGAGGGTTTCGTGCCGGCGCACAAGAAGGACACGTTGGACGAGATCCTCGATGCGCCGGACCGGGCCGAGGTGTTGGACTGGCTGCGCCGGCGGCCCATGGTCCACCGCGAGGGTGACGATTTGATGGTCCACGCCGGTCTGCTGCCGGAATGGTCGGCGGACCAAGCGGTGGCCTTGGGCCGCGAGTTGGAGTCGGTGCTGCGCGGGCCGGGCTATCGGGAATTTTTGCGCGAGATGTACGGCAACGAGCCGCGCCACTGGGGGGCGGGCTTGGCGGGCCAGGATCGGCTGCGCGTCATCGCCAACGCCATGACCCGGCTGCGCTTCCTGCATGCCGACGGCGGCATGGAGTTCCTGCACAAGTGCCCGCCCGGGGAGGCGCCGGCCGAGCTGACGCCGTGGTACGACGCGCCCGATCGGCAAAGCCGCGATGTGCGGGTGTTCTTCGGCCACTGGTCGGCCTTGGGCCTGTTCGAGCGCTCGGATGTGGTCGGCCTGGATACCGGCTGCCTCTGGGGCGGCCGGCTCAGCGCAATGCGTTTGGACGATGGGCGGGTATTTCAGGTGCCGTGCCATGCCCGGCGCGAACTAGCGCATCACGGATAGCCGTCTCGGCCGCCTGGGCCAGTTCGCGCCGGTGGCCGGCGGTGGCTGCGATCGGCGGCAGGAAGGTGACCTCGGCCCGGATGCCGCCGCTGCGCAGCACGCGCATCAGCGATTGGGCCATGGTGGTGTCGTCGTGATAAGCAGCGGCCAAGGTCGGCTCGCCATTCAAGTCGAGGTAGCGGATCAAGACCGGCCAGACCTGGGCCTCGGCCTCCAGCGCCGGATTGAACAGCGAGGCGTAGAAGGGCTTCACTTCCGTGCCGTCGGTGGTGGTGCCTTCCGGGAACAGCGCCAGGCACTCGCCGGCTTGCAAATGCCCGGCCATTTCTCGATTGATGCGGGCGGCATCGGACCTTTTCGTCCGCTCCAGAAACAGGGTGCCGGTCATCTCGGCCAGCCAGCCGATCAAGGGCCAGTGCCGGATCTCCGCCTTGGAGATAAAACGAGTGAACAACAGGCTATGCAGGACATAGATGTCCAGCCAGGAGACGTGATTGGCGACGATCAGCGCGCCCTTGCCGCGCACCGCGGGCGATCGGCCTTGCATGACGACGCGGACGCCGGCCAGGCCGACCATCCGCGCGGCCCAGGCGGTAACCCGCCGGCCCCGCTCTTCGGCGCTGAGGTGCGGGAACAGGAACAGGACGGTCAGGGTGCCGGCCAGCAGGTGGCCGGCGATGCGCAGCAAGCTCAAGACGACATTCACGGCAACAGCCTTTTTAGTCGTGCTTCAGGAAATGCCGGGCGTAGGTGTCGCTGACCCGCTTCATCGACAGCAGGATGGGCAGGTCGGCGGTGTTGAAGTCGGGGTCCCAGGCCGGTTCGCCGCAGATATAGGCGCCGGCGCGCAGATAGCCCTTGATCAGCGGCGGCACCACCGGCGCGGCCGTGGTTTCCAGCGCCTCCAGAGGCAGCGGGCAGCGCGGCGTGACCCGCCATTCCACCGGCGACAGGTGTTTGTCCTTCAAGGCGTGCCAGATACCGGCCGCGTTGTGGCCGCCATCGGCCATGCCGACGCTGGCGCAGCCGATCAGGTAGTCGTAGCCGTGCTTCACCATGTACTCGGCCAGGCCGGCCCAGAGCAGGGTGATCACGCCGCCGCTGCGGTGATCCGGATGTACGCAGGAGCGGCCCAGTTCGACCATGCGCTCGCGCAGGTGTTGCAGGCGGGTGAGGTCGAATTCCTGTTCGGTGTAGAAGCTGCCGATGCGCTTGGCTGCCTCGGGGCTCAAGATACGGTAGGTGCCGACCACCTCGCCGGTATCGGCGTCGCGCACCAGCAGGTGCTGGCAATAGGCGTCGTACATGTCGATGTCGAGGCCGGGCTCCGGCGTATTCAGCCGGGCCCCCATCTCCTCGGCGAATACCTTGTGGCGCAGGCGCTGGGCCGCGCGGATCAGTTCGGGGCTGTCGGCCAGGCTGACTTGGTAGTGGCGCTTGACGCGCTTCGCGCTTTCCACACGCTCTTGCAGCATTGCATATTCCTTTTTCTGATTGCAATGCGGAGCAAGTTAGCGAGCGGCAATGACGTTGGGGTGACACGCGCGTTAAAGATTGGTTACAGCGGCCGGTGGCCGGGTCTCAGTGCGAGACACGGATTTGCATGCCCGATTCCAGCACGCGTACGCGGTCGCCGACCCGGAAATGTTCGCCGGTATCCTCCTGCACGACGGCGAAGGTGCGGCCGCTATCGAGGCGCACGGTGATCTCCAGGCCGGGTTTCTTGGTCAGGCCCTGTTCGGCGGCCGAGCCGGCGATCGCGCCGACCACGGCGCCGAGCACGGTGGCTACCGCCTTGCCCTTGCCTTCGCCGACCTCGCTGCCCAGCACGCCACCGGCCACGCCGCCGGTCACCGCGCCGACGCCGCTTTGCGAGCCTTCCAGATTGACGCTGCGCACGCTCTCGACCACGCCCATTTTCACCTCGTAGGCCCGGCGTGCCTCCTTGCGTTCGTAGTCGCCGCTACCCAGGCCGCCGGCGCAACCGGCCAGGCTCAAGGCGAGCAAGGGTAGAAATAAGATGCGTTTGTCCATCATGGCCTCCCGAAATCAGAGCGCGTAACCGTATTCCGTCTTGAACCGCTGCGCTATTTCAGCGTAGTCGAAGGCGTGGTTCTGGCCACCCTGGCGGGCGATCTTCAAGGCGCCGAGCAGGCCGGCCAGGCGGCCCGTGGTCGGCCAGTCCATGCCCTTGAGCATGCCGAACATCAGGCCGGCGCGGTAGGCGTCGCCGCAACCGGTCGGGTCGATGATTTCAGTGGGTTTGGCCGGCGGGATGTCGTGTATCTCGCTGCCGGCATAGATGCGCGAGCCCTTGGCGCCCAAGGTCACTACCAAGGCCTTAACCTGTCCGGCCAAGTCCTCCAGGGTCCGGCCCGTGCGCTCCTGCAAGAGTTGCGCCTCATAGTCGTTGCAGGCCAGGTAGTCGGCTTGCTGGACGAATTGCAGCAGCTCCTCGCCGTTGAACATCGGCAGGCCCTGGCCCGGATCGAAGATGAAGGGAATGCCGGCATCGAAGAACTGCCGGGCGTGGTCGACCATGCCCTGGCGGCCGTCCGGCGCGACAATGCCGAGCTTGATGTCCTTGGCGTCGGCGATCTTATTTTCGTGGGCATGGCCCATGGCGCCGGGGTGGAAGGCGGTGATCTGGTTGTCGTCCAGGTCGGTGGTGATGAAGGCCTGGGCGGTATAGCTACCCTTGATGTGGCGGATGTGGGCGGTGTCGATGGCCTGTTGTTGCAGGCGCTCGGCGTACTGGCCGAAATCGTCGCCGACCGTGGCCATGATCACCGGCTCGCCGCCGAGCAGCTTGAGGTTATAGGCGATGTTGCCGGCGCAGCCGCCGAATTCGCGGCGCATCTCGGGCACCAGGAAGGCTACGTTCAGGATGTGAATCTTCTCGCTCAGGATGTGGTTCTTGAACCGGTCTGGAAACACCATGATGGTGTCGAAGGCCATGGAACCGCAGATCAGGGTACGCATAAATATCCTCGCTGTTGCGACAGCGCAACGTCATCAAAAAATCACGGAATGGAAATCAGGTTTTCTCCCTAGGGCGCTATGTTCGCCTTATGCGCAAGACCAGGCAACTCCTTCTGGCCGCTGTGCCACTCCTGTTCCATGCCGGCGACGCCCTGGCGTGGGGGCTTTATACCCATGTCTATTTCGCTCAACTGCTGGTCTGGGCCGTCCCCCTGCTCGATCCCGATCTACGCCGTGCCGTCCTGCGCTTTCCGCGCTTGGCCATGGCCGGCGCTTGCCTGCCCGATCTCGCCTTGGTCGGCGCGCGGGTCGGCACCCAGGCCTTCGCCGCTAGCCATCGCTGGGACACGGCGCATGCCTTGATCGATGCCACCGCCGACGACGAGACGCGCGCCATCGCGGTGGGCTATACCAGCCATCTGCTGGTCGATGTCATCGCGCACAACCACTTCGTGCCGGCGCACGAGAAGCTGTGGCTGGACGTGCCATTGTTGACCCATGTCGCGGTCGAGTGGGCGATGGACGCGCATATCGCCAAGCACCTGTTCGCGACGCCCGGCGAGTTGCTGGATACCGAAGCCAGGCTATTGGCCGATTTCGTCGGCGAGCATAGCGGCTGCGGCAGCGCGACCACGGGCGAGGCCTTGGCCTTGCTGGCGCGGGCCGATCGCTTCTTGCGCGGTTCCGGCCTGCCGCGCGTCTGTTACCGCCTGTTCCGGCTTGATACGGGGCTGCGCCAACGTTTCGATGCCTATATCGAGGCGACGATGCTGCGCTTGGGCCAGATCAACCGGGTGTTGGCCAGCGAGGCGCCGGCCTGGGAGGCGGAGCTGCTTTGCCCTATCGCCAAGCAGGCGCATCTGGCGAAGTTCAGCAAGGATGAGTTGGCGGCGCTGATGCCCTTGCCGCAAGACCTGTTCGCGCGCGAAGCGGCCTGAGCCGCGAGCACGCGCGGCGATGCCGTTCGATCAGAGGCTGGCGAGATACAGGCCGGCGAAGGCGAGGGTGCCGCCGATGATGGCGCCGGCGATCACGTCGGACAGATAGTGCAGGCCGAGCACCAGGCGCGATATCGCGACCAGCAGGGTGAAGCCGATCAGGCCGGGGCCGAGCGCGGGGTGATAGGTGGCGGCCACCACGCTGAAGCAGACCGCGTGCAAGGTGTGGCCGGACGGGAAGCTATAGAGGTCCAGCGGTGGCATGGTCAGCCGGATGGTCGCGTTGCGCTGGCAGGGGCGCGGGCGCGAGGTGGTGTGCTTGAGCCATTTGTAGCTCAAGGTGCAACTGAGGCCGGCGAGGATCATCACGATCACCGGTTCCAGCGCGGCGGCGCCGTCCAGCACCAGCATGGCGGCCATCAGTAGATACCAGAACACGCCGTCGCCCAGGCGGCTGACCGCGCCGAAGAACATCGAGACGGTTTGCCGGTGATTGATGCGGTTGAAGCCCAGCGTCACGCGTTCCTCCCAGGCGACGAACCGCGCCAGGATGGTGGCATCAACCGGCTTGGCCGGATTCAAGGCCGAAGATGGCTCGTTCATGGGCTGCCTCGCTGGCTTGGACGATATCGAACAAGATGGATTCGAAACGGTTGTAGATGCTGTCCCAGGACACCGCCTGGGCGCTGTCGCGCGCCGCCGCGCCGAGCGCGTGCCGACGGTTCTGCGCGCAGATTTCTATCGCCTTGGCGATGAACTCGGCCTCGTCGCCGAATTCGGCCTTCAAGCCGTTGACGCCGTGCCGCACATGCTCGGCTGCCGCCGCGTAGTCGAAGCCGAGCACGGCCAGGCCGCTGGCCATGGCCTCGAGCATGACGTTGCCAAAGGTCTCGGTCAGGCTGGGGAACAGGAAGATGTCGGCCGAGGCGTAGTGCGCGGCCAAGTCCTCGCCGCGCCGGGCGCCACGGTAGACGAAGCGGGGGTGGCTGGCTTGCAGGCCGGCCAGCTCCGGCCCGTCGCCGACCAGAATCAACTTGGCCTTGGGGTGCAATTGCTCGATCAGCTCGAAGGCGCGCACGAGCAGGCGCAGATTTTTCTCCGCCGCCATGCGGCCGACGTACAACACCGCCAGGTCGTCCGGGCCGAGCCCCCACTCGGTGCGCAGCTCGGCGCTATGGCGTGTCGGATCGAACAGTTGGGTATCGACCCCGCGGGCGACGACCTCGATATTGCGGTAGCCCAGCTCGCGCAGCTCGCGCTGCATGGTCAGCGACGGCACCAGGGTCACGGCGGAGCGATTGTGGAATTTGCGCAGATAGGCGGTGATCGGCTTGTTCAGCCAGCCCAGGCCGTAGTGGTTGCTGTAGCTGTGGAAATTGGTGTGGAAGTCCGAGCAGACCGGCAGCTTGAGTTTGTGCGCGGCGGCCAGGGCCGACCAGCCGAGCGGGCCTTCGGTCGCGATGTGCACGACATCGGGCCGCTGCAAGGCCCACAGCCGGAGCAGGGTGGACTTCGCCGGCAGCCCCATCTTCAGGCCCGAGTAGCGCGGGATGGGAATGCCGGGCCGCAGCACCTGTTCCAGCCCCGCCTCGGCCTCGGCCGAGTCGTTGGGGCCTTGGCGCGGCCGGATCAGTTGCACCTGATGCTCGCGCGTTTGCATCGCGCGCACCAGCATGCCCATGGTCATCGCGACGCCGTTGATCTCGGGCGGATAGGTTTCGGTGACCACGGCAATGCGCAGCCGGCGGTGGGCAGCGTGCAATTGCTGGAAGATGAGGTCTTGGCCAGTCATGCGCCGACTGTCGCCCAGAGGCAAGTCAAGGCAATGACGGCCGCGAGAAATTTTTATGACAGCAATGGGCGAGCAGAGCCAGGGCGGTGACGCGGCGCAACGTTCGGCGACATGGGGCGGTCGGCCGGCCTGGCTTTGATTGACTTTCGGAGAGGGGACGTGGCCCAATCTCGCTTATTAATCAATCTGATAGAAAGCCATTCCAATCTTGGCCACCCTGATCGAACGCGGACGGGAGCGCGTGGGCCGGCTCGTCGGCAAGGCACGGAAGAATCTCTGGCGCATCGTGTTGGGCCTGGCACTGGTCGGGGTGGCCTTCGCCCAGGCGGCGGGCATGATTCGCCTGGTGCCCTTGGAGCGGCTGGAGGCCTGGCTCTATGACGTGCGGCTGGTGGCGACCATGCCCGGCGGGGTCGACCCGCGCATCGTCATCGTCGACATCGACGAGCGCAGCCTGCGCGAGCGCGAGGCGGGCGGCGAAGGCCGCTGGCCCTGGCCGCGCGACCGCCTCGCCGTGCTGCTCGATCAGTTGTTCGATCGTTACCAAGTGGCCCAGGTCGGCTTCGACGTGGTCTTCGCCGAGCGCGACGAGACCTCGGGCGTGCGTGTGCTCGACGCGCTGGCGGCCGACCGGCTGAAAGGCAGCGCGGAATTCCGGCAGGCCTTGCAGGAAGTCCGGCCCACGCTCGACTACGACCAGGTCATGGCACGGGCGCTGAAAGACAGGCCGGTGGTGCTGGGCTACACATTTCTGCTGGGGCAGGGCGAGACCCCGCAAAAAGGCAGCCTGCCGCCGCCGGTGCTCGATACGGCGGCCCTGCCCCTGGCCCTGTCGGACGTGACCCGCTGGACCGGCTACACGGCGAACCTGGCCGTGCTGCAACAGAATGCGGCGGCGGCCGGCCACTTCAACCCGCTGCCCGACCCGGACGGCGTGATCCGGCGCGTGCCGATGCTGGCCGAGTTCGGCGGCGCCTACTACGAGTCCTTGAGCCTGGCCATGGCCCGGCAGTTGAACGGCGGCCTGCCGCTGCAAGGCCTGTTGGCCGAGGGCAGCGACCTGGACACCTTCGGCGCGCTGGAGCAACTGGCCATAGGCGATCTGCCCGTGCCGGTGGATGAGCGGATCGCGACCTTGGTGCCTTATCGCGGCCCCGCTTACAGCTTCCAATACGTGTCGGCGGCCGATGTCATCCAGGGCAAACTGCCGGTCGATACGCTGGCCGGCAAGATCGTGCTGGTCGGCACCACCGCGCCCGGCCTGCTCGATTTGCGCTCCACCCCGGTTGCCGGGTCTTACCCCGGCGTCGAGGTGCACGCGAACATGCTGGCCGGTATCCTCGATGGCGATATCAAGCAAAAGCCGCCCTTCGTGCGCGGCGCCGACGTGGTGCAGGTGGCGCTGGGCGGCGTCTTGTTGGCGCTGGTCTTGCCCCTGCTCGGGCCGATGTGGGCCAGCGCGCTGGCATTGACGGTGGCCGGGGCCACGCTGGCGCTGAACATGACGGCCTGGTCGGCCGGGTTGGTGCTGCCGCTGGCGACGGCCTTGTCGCTCGCGATCCTGCTTTACGTCTTCAACATGGCCTGGGGCTTCTTCTTCGAGGCGCGCGGCAAACGCCAGATCACCGGCCTGTTCGGCCAGTACGTGCCGCCGGAATTGGTCGACGAGATGGCACGGAATCCCGAGAACTTCTCGATGGAAGGCGAGAGCCGCGAGTTGACCGTACTGTTTTCCGATGTGCGCGGTTTCACCACGATCTCCGAAGGCCTGGACCCGCGCGAGCTGTCGCAGTTGATGAACGCCTTCCTGACGCCGCTGACCGAGGTGATCTACCGCAATCGCGGCACCATCGACAAATACATGGGCGACTGCATCATGGCCTTCTGGGGCGCGCCGGTGCACGATCCGGAACATCCGCGCCATGCGGTGCGCGCGGCCTTGGGCATGATCGAGGCGTTGAAGGGGCTACAGGCCGAGTTCCGCGCCCGCGGTTGGCCGGAAATCCATATCGGCGTCGGCCTGAACACCGGGCGCATGAGCGTGGGCAACATGGGCTCGTCCATCCGCCTGGCCTACACCGTGATGGGCGATGCAGTGAACCTCGCCTCGCGCCTGGAGGGCATCACCAAGGAGTACGGCGTGCAGATCATCGTCGGCGACGAAACGCGTACCGTACTGCCCGATCTGGTCTGCCGCGAACTCGACAAGGTGCGGGTCAAGGGCAAGGACATCGCGGTGGCGATCCACGAGCCCTTGGGTTTCGCCGGCGAGGTGGCGGCGGCCACGCTGGCTGCGGCGCAACGTTTTGCCGAGGCCCTGGCGCACTACCGGGCGCAGCGCTGGGACGAGGCCGAGTCGGCGCTAAACGATCTGCTTGCCACCTCGGCCGCCAGCGGCGAGAAGCTTTATCGCCTGTATCTAGACCGCATCGCGCTATTGCGCGATGCGCCGCCCGGGCCCGAATGGGACGGCTCTTTTACCTTCAAGACCAAATGAGGCAGAGATTGAACAATCAAACCAGCCAAGATCGCCATCGTATGACATTCGCCAACAAGACTCGCCGCAGCACTCGCGCCAGCCTGTTGCTGGCATTGATGTTGACGCTGGCCGGCCCGGTGCGGGCCGATGTGATCGAAGACCTCAAGTCCCTGGTCGAGCAAGGTCGTTTTGCCGAGGCATTCGACCTTGGCATGCGCAATGAAAAGCTGGCCGGCAATCCCATCTACGACTATTACTTTGGTGTGTCCGCGATCGACAGCGGACGGGCCTCGCTTGGCGTGCTGGCACTGGAGCGGGTCCTGCTCGACAATCCGGGCAACGATCTGGCGCGGTTGGAGCTGGCGCGCGGCTACTTCGTGATCGGCGATTATGAGCGTGCTCGCGAGGAGTTTATGTATATGCGCAGCAAACAGTTGCCGGCCACGGTGCAGGCTTCGGTGGATCGCTATCTGAGCGCCATACGCACGACCGATCCGAAGTTCCGCGTGGTTCGACGCAGCTTCTTCGAATATGGCGGCGGTTATAACAGCAACGTCAATTCCGCCACCTCTGCTTCGACCATCGAGATTCCGTCGGTCGGGCCGATCACCCTGGATCAAAACTCGCGCCCTACTGCCTCGGTCTTGAGCCAGTTAGGGCTTGGCGCCCAGCAACAGGGGCCGGTCGCGAGCGACATCAAGTATTCGGTGGGAGTGGAGGCCAATTATCGTGGCCATGCCCAGCGGGATACCTATGACCAAGCCAGTTTCACGGCGATTGGCGGCTTGGATTTTTCGTTGGCCAACCACAACAACCTCAAGACCTCGGGCTTTTTCAGCCGCGCCATGCTCGACGGCGCCAGGTTCCGCGATACCACCGGCCTTGTGTTCGACTGGAACCAGCCATGGGACAAGGAGACCCAGCTCCGGGCCTCGTTCAGTTATTCCCTGCTGCGTTATGCCGAGGCCAATGCCGGCCGCGATGCCGATCTGCCTTCATTGTCGGTCGGCTTCAATCGCTATCTGGGCACGCCCTGGAAGGTCTCGCTCGACATGGATTTCAATATCGCCGAGGAATCCAATATCCGCAACCGGGACGACTTCCAGCGCGGCATCTTGGGCGTTCGCTCGGAGTTCCGCTTCTACCCGGGCGGGCGCTGGCTGGGCAACGCCGGCGTAGGTTATTCCGTCAGCAGCTACGACGGTGTCGATCCGCTGCTGCTTGAGCGTCGTCGCGATGCCTTGTTGACCATGGACGTCGGTTTGCAATATCAACTCACGCCTGGCTGGTCGGTTAGGGGCGAGGTGCTGGCCTATATCAACCGGTCGAACCTCGATCTCTATAGCTACGACAGCATCCTATCCATGATCAGGATGCGCTATGAATGGAAGTAAGTCGGAACGGCTGGGTGTGGGCAAGTGTCTAAATTTCAGCTGAAACCGGTAGCGAGTTGGTGTAGAACTGATATTCGTCAACAAGTACGGGCGATTGGAAACCGATCATGTTTCACCGTGTAGCCGCTATGATCCTGCTGGCCGGCCTGATGGGCGCGGCAGGGCAGGCCGTGGCCGCCGCCCAGGAGGCGGGCAAGGTGATCATGTCGATCGGCACGGTCAGCCTGCTGCGCGATGGCAAGGAAAGCCCCGCGCCGCGCGATACCGTCATCCTTGCCGGCGATACTTTGCGCACGGCAGCCAGCAGCAATGCCCAGCTGCGGCTTAACGACGGTGCCCTCATGGCCATCCGGCCCAATAGCGAATTCAAGATCAATGCCTTCAATTACAGCGGCAAGACGGACGGTACCGAAAGCACTTCTTTGAGCCTGCTCAAGGGCGGGGTTAGGGCCGTGACCGGGGCCATCGGCCGCACCAATCGCGACAACTTCAAGGTGGACGCCGTGGTGGCTACCATCGGTATCCGCGGCACCGGCTTCAACATCGTGCTATGTGATGCGGCCTGCCGCGAGCACGACAAGATTGTAAAGGATGGGCTGTATGCCGGCGTTTTCGAGGGTCGCATCGCCGTCAGCAACCAGTCGGGCACAGTGACGGAATTGGGGATAAACCAGTTCGTCTATGTGGCGGACGCGAAGAGTTCGCCGATACGGATATTGGCGCCGCCCAGCCTGTTGCGGGATAGTTTGGAAGGCCAGTCCCAGGTCAAGAAAAAAGAACTCAAGGCCAACGGTGTCACGGAAGACAACGCGGTAAACGTGGTCGAGAAGGCGCCGAGCGATAAGCTGGATACCGGCGTGTCGGTGTCGCCAACCAAGGTGGACAAGGTGGTCCTGGCCCCACCGACCACTGCGGCGCCGCCGCCAGCCCAATACTTCGACACCGGCGGGCTCGGCGATTCACGGGTCCTGCCAACCTCGAAACCGAAGGGCACATACTGGTCGTTTCAAAGTGCCGAATTCAATCCGGCGGGCGATCAGCGCCGTTCCGACAATATTTTGCTGGAAGGCGTGAACGACACCAAGACGCTGGGCTTCGGTCAATATGACAGCAATAAACTGCAGACCGTAAGCAAGAACGGTGAGGATGCCTATGCGATCCGCAGCGCCTATACCGCGACGCAAAAAGAAGGCGGCAGCGACGGCGGCGTGATCAGTTGGGGCCGCTGGGCCGGGGGCACGGCCCTGATCGGCAACTACGGCAAGGTCAGTTACAGCGAGAACCAGGGGTTCCACTGGGTCGCGGGCGCGCGCCTGTATGAAGTGCCGGCCGAGATGCGCAATCAGAGCTACAACTTCAATCTGGTCGGCGGTACCCGGCCGACCGAAGTGGCGGCTAATGCCTCGGGTGGCTGGCGGGTCTATGGCGGCAATATGACCGCCAATTTCGGCAGCACCAATGTCGGCGTTTCAGGCACGATGAACATGTACTACACACAGGGCAGCAGCGCCGGAAATTACGAAATGCGCTTCAATGGCAGCTCGCCTTCCAACCATATCGCATACACACGGGTCGATGCCGCGGTGCAGCGCGTCCAAGGCGATACCGCCGTGTGCGTGGTCAGCTGCGGCGGCGCCGGCGTGTTGGGGTTCTACGGCGGCAATGCCAGTCACGCCGGCCTGACCTATGAATTCAATACCGGCAATAACTACGTCCAAGGCGCGGCCGTCTTCAAGCGTTAACCTAACTTAGGTTATAGGCCTAACTTCACCGTTCCCAAACTCGGTTCGGCTAGTCAAAATGAATATGTAAACGCCTTATTGGCGTTCCGAAATCATTCAAGGGGTTTATCGTGGCCGACAATGACAACACCCAGAACACCGAACAACAGAACTTCGATGCGCAGGTTCTCGATGATCTGACGGTGTTGCAGCAATCCGATCAGGGCGGCTTGGGCGGTGCCCAAGGCGATGGCGGCATACAAATTCAAAACGAGGGCGATGCCGACGACCCGAGCTTGCTGAATAGCCGCATGCGTGAACAGGCCGAAGAGGACAAGCTGCGTGGCGGCAAAACCACTGGAGTAGAGACCGGGCCAGGCGAGGGTCCGCTTGAAGGCACCGAGCGAGCTGCCGGCACTGCGGCGGTAGGTAGCGGAGCCGCAGGTGCTCGCGGCGCGGAGACTGGTGCGGCCGGCGCCAATACCAACACCATCATTGGTGCCGGCACTGGAAACAATGCCGGCACCAATACAGCCGGCGGTGGTAGCGATGCAGCTGCACCCACGGCCAATAGCGAAAATGAGACACCGTCCAGCGGTGAACAGGGCTCAAGCAACACACCTTCGACTGGGGCTACAACCACGTCCACCGGCGAGAACGTGCCGACCGATACGCCCATAGGTGAGACCCTGCATATCGACCTTGGCGAGACCTCGGATCCGAAAGACGAGGTGCCAACGCCGGCCCCCACCCCTGAGCCGACCCCGGAACCGACCCCTGAGCCGACCCCGGAACCGACCCCGGAACCGACCCCGGAACCGACCCCGGAACCGACCCCGGAACCGACCCCGGAACCGACCCCTGAGCCGACCCCGGAACCGACCCCGGAACCGACCCCGGAACCGACCCCTGAGCCGACCCCTGAGCCGACCCCTGAGCCGACCCCTGAGCCGACCCCTGAGCCGACCCCTGAGCCGACCCCTGAGCCGACCCCTGAGCCGACCCCTGAG
>JACRAU010000021.1 GCA_016234655.1 Betaproteobacteria bacterium | reverse complement strand
TGAAGTAGCCGTTATAGGCAAAGACCAGGAATATGACAGCTAGCGGAATGGTGGCGGCTTTGCGCTTGAGGTCGGGCCAGGGTTTAAGGTCGGCGAGTAGGGGTAGGAAGAGCAGCGGGACGAAATAGACAATCGCCTTGTTCAGAAAAAAATATTTGTCCTTGAGGACGGCAGTGACCAAGATAGCGCTCATGCCCAACAGCATGGACAGATAGATAGGGCTACGCTTGCGGTCTGCAAGTGCGCGGAAGTAGGCATAGGCAGTCAGGGCGGCGATTAGCAGCATCGCCAATAGGAAGAATTTATCCTCAAATGGCAGCGGTGTAGGGAGCAGGCCGAACTTGATGGTGATGTTTTGCCAAGTTTTTAAGCTAGGGTCATAGCCCCTTGCCATGTTTCCCAGAAAGAAGGGCGCTTCGGTCTTATACAGGAGTGCGTTTGCGCTAACGAGTGCGGCAATGGCCGTGGTGCCATCTAGGATCAAGCGTTTTAGAGAAATATGGCGTGAGAGCCACAGCGCAGCCAGCCCAAAGGAAATAAGGACAAATTGAATCAGAGAGAGTCCTATTGAATAGACCGTGATTGCGGTTAAAAAGAGGACGAATAGGAAGGCGAACCTCCCACCCACCCTGGCAGGCAGGAAAAAATAAACGGGCGTAAGCAGGAAGGGCAGCAAAGAGAAGTAGTGGGACATGAAACTCCTGTCCCAATAAATCTGATACTGAAAGGCAAATAAGCCCATCACGACAGCTGCGAGTAGGAGTGGGCGTGACGAATCTTGCCGCGCGAAGAAATGCTGGGCTAGCCAACCCAAGGTAAGGGCGGAAAAGAATGAAACCATTACAGTTGTCATGCTCTGCGCTTGGTACATTGTGATGGGAAATATAGCCAAGGCATCTGCTGGCAAATAGCTGGCTAGAGGGCGGCCGATGTAACCGAAGGGAACTATCCCGGGTGCGCTACCCGGTCCCCAGTAATGGTGTTGGAGATATTCGCCTAGATAGAGATACGCTGCACCGTCGGTGCCAATGGCATAACCTGCTTGCCAGCCATGCAGCAGCATGGGCCAAAGCAAATGAATTGCCGACAAAGGGAGGATGATCAGGAAGAGGAAGAGTAGGAATCGTCCTTGGCCACGCAAGACCTCGATCAGGTCGGTTGGCTCTTGTTTGCGCACCAAGATAAAGGCGCTCACGCAGAGGAGGAGTGTGGCCAAAGTGAGTGTGGCCACCTGGGCAATGCCGGTTTCCAGGGGGCGGCTTACCAGGAAGATTGTCAGGTTAAGTAGAAGAAATCCGATAGGGATCGCAAAGATTAAGACGGTTTGGGTATGCGCGAGTTCTGATTTTTGGTCAATAGCCCGATGCGACCACAAATATCGGGAGGGGAGATAACCAATAGCAAGGGATATGGCCAGATACGCATAAAGCGAGAGGGTGAAGTTGATCATTGGGTTGGCTCCAGGGGGCCTCGATGATAGGGGCGATTCTACGGGCCTTCTTTTTTGGCTCTATTGCGATTCGCTGGCAGGTCATAGCTCTCAGAGAAAATGGTTCGGTGACAAGCCAACATGTCTTTAATGGTTGCGAGGATATTGCGCATGGACGTTGAAGAGCCTTTGCCGAATTCGCGCGGGAAGGTCTGGATACCGACTTCACCGACGCGGAATCCCTTTAGCATGGTCTTGATGGCGATCTCGGCGCCGACGAATGGGCTGGTTGACTGGAGATTCAGCTCTTCAACCAGCTCGCGCTTCATCAAACGCAGGCCGGTGCTGATATCGCGATAGTGCGTCCTGAATAGCATGCGTAGGACGATGTTGTAGATCCAGGAAATGAAAATCCGAAACCCGGAGTAAGCCTTGACGTAACGGAATGTGATGATCAAGTCGTAGTAATCTTTCAGGCGGATCAGCTTGTGTAGATCGTAGATATCGTATTCATCGTCGCCGTCGGTGAAGCAGACCCAATCATAGCGAACGTTTTCAAGGCCGGTCCGGATGGCCGCGCCGTAGCCAAGGTTGCGCGGATGGTGAATGACGCGGACCTTGGGGTTTTCCGCAGCCAGGCGGTCGGCGATCTCACCGGCACGGCAGGGTGTGCCATCGTCGACGATCAGTACCTCATAGTCTGCAGCGACATCTGCCAGGACATCCAATGCCTTGCGCGTCACTCGCTCGACGGTTAGCTCGTCCTTATATACTGGAAAGAACACGCTGATGTTGGGTTTGTCGGTTGGCATAAACTATCTTTGCGGTTTGACGGGTTAGAAATGAAGCCGTTTGTAGATGGGCCAAGGCAGCATTTTAAGCAATGAGGTGATCGGCCACCAGAATCTGGGGAAATAGGCGAACCGCTTGCGGCCTTCGCTCATCTGCATGGCAAATCTGGCCACGGCCTCGGGGCGGGCAGCGGGGAATAATAGCTTCATGCCAAAGCTCATCGTGGTATCGACATAGCCGAGTGCGCAGATTTGGATCATTACCCTGGAGTCGGCGAAGTGGTGTTGCAGAGCGCGGCAATAAAACTCGAGGCCGGCTTTGGCGGCTGCGTAGGCGGCATTGTTGCCACGAGGAGCTGCAGTGGCGATGCTGGTAAAGATCATCGCATGGCCCTCTTCGTTTGCCGAAAAATATTTGCAGAAACTGCCGAGAATCTGTGCCGGACGCAGATAATTAATGATCGCCAACTGTTCAAGCAGCCCGGCCGCGGGCACGCCTCGATCGTCAGCGTGAATGGCGCCGATGGGCACGAAGAGTTGGGTGATCGGCCCTATGCTGCCGATGCAGCTCTCGGTGAAGGCGGCAGCATCGAAATCGGCTGCTGCGACGTCGATCGCCATGATCTGTATTGTCGTGCCGTATCTCAATCGACAGTCCTGCTGGAGGGCTTCCAGGTCTCGGAGGTCGCGGGCGATGGCTAATACCCGGTCACCGCGGGCTGCCAGCTGTTGCACCAGGGCGCGGCCGACGCCGCTGCTGCCACCGATGACGATGCTGCCGCGCGCACTAGACATCTAAGCGTCTCCGTAATGCCGATTGGAAATGCAGTCCAGGGTCGTAGGCCCGGAGTGCACTACGGAACTGCGCGTAGTTATCCTCATACATGCTGCGCGTGGCCGAAGCACTCAGACGACTGTCTTTTGCGATATAGGCAATGCCGCCGTTGCCGATGACAATGTCATCGAGGCGGGAGAACAATTTGGCGCTGTGCTTCGTGTTCGGGGTATCAAGGGCGAGACAAATGCCCTTCCCGGAAAAATTGAGGAATTTACGTTCGCCGCTAAAAAGCTTCAGCGATGCTAGAGAGATAGGGGTGGCCGAACGGTGGATGGCCAGCTTGATCTGCTCCGCAGCCTGATTCCAGCGCTCGAGCGGAAACAAGGCCTGATATTCACGAAGCCCACTAGGGCCAAACAGGCGGAAATACATTTCCTTGCCAACGATAGGGAACAAAGCCCGATACAGGTCTGCGGTTTCCGATCGGGGGGCCAAATTCTCTTTCAAATTGTAGATTCGGCACAAGGGGGGAATGCTTGAGCGATTGAATAGTGGCCAAGACAGCGGTTTTGCGGCTATACCAACAGAACGGATTGGCCAGTGGGGCTGCGAGGAGGCGTTTTCTGTATGACGCTCCAGATAGATCGTGCCGCAGCCAAACCGGTCATCAGAACGATTGAGATCGTGCCATGAATATAGATAGTCGGCACGGCGAGAGAGATCCTGCAACTGCTGTGCTGCATCGATGAGGTTGCCGGTTCTATGCCGCTCGATAGCCATAGCGGTTCCGGCAAGAGGCGTCAGGGCGATGTCGGCGGAGATAACATGACCGGTGAGACCGAAGCCGCCTATGGTTAGCCGGAAGAGTTCGGCGTTATCGTTGGGCGAGCACTCGAGTTCGCCGTGTGCTGGGTGGTACAGGGTGAGGCGATGGACATGGTTGCCAAAATTGCCCAGGCGAAATTGATTCTTGCCATGGATGTTCATCGCTATGGCCCCCCCGACAGTAATGCGCGGATGGCCAGCCAGCACTGGCGGAACAAGGTTATGGGTAGAGGCAAACTCGAAAAGTTCACCGAGTGTGACGCCGGGCTCGACTCGAACTACGCTCCGCTCGGGGTCGAAGGCAAGGAAACGGTTGAACTCGGTGGCCAAGACGGCACTGCCGGCAGCAGACGCGCTAGCTATGCAGTAGCTTAAGCCAGCCCCGCGGGATATGACATCAGGTTTTGTCAGGAGTGAGAAAAGCTGCCGATAGCGATCCGGCCGTAAGACTTCACCCTCAATATGCTCAGTTCTGTCGAAACTATATATATGTGCCATCTGTATGTGCTGGTCATCTAGGCAGGAGATCACGGTTGAAGGGGCACCGTAATTATTTGGATATCGATTTTGCGCGTGCCAGAGGGCGAACGCAAACGAATGATTCGCCCGTACGAGGCAAGATGTCGGCTAAGTGGCTACTCACCGCATATATAATCCACGCGGCTATGCTGCGTTACGGCCAGATGTCGTTCGGTCAATGCGTGTTGCGCATGCGGCATGCGCTGATTGCGTCTGGAAACCATCCAAGGCTTTAATAGAAACAGCGACTTAGACAATGAGCGAAAGTTTGAATGTGTTGATGCACTTAGCGCTGGCGCTGGGTGTTATGTATTTCTGCGGTTATGGCCTAACCAGGCTGTGCGGCAGGGATCATTCGATGATGCCGGCTGTAGGCTATGCAGCCAGTCAGGTGCTGTTCTTCGGCTTTTATTTCGCATTCTTCGATGCCGATGCAGCCACGGCTGCTGTTTTTGTGGCGGCGGGCATATTGAATGTGGCTAGTCTTCGGGTGCCGGCGTCCGCTCTTTCGGGTGTGGAGGTGGGGCGGCCCGGTATCTCACGAACGGCCATAGGGGGAGTCATTGTTCTACTGTTGGCCGCATGGCCGTATTTGCTGGCCGGCTGGGGAAATTATTGGCATTCCGGAAATGAGGATGCCTTCGATGCGATTAATGGCCGAGATGCTTATGTGCATCAGGATGTTGCTATCCAGGAATATTGGGAGGCTATGCGTCAGGCTGGTTGGGGGAAAGGGCCAGCAGGAGAGGCACAGCCAATTGTTCAAACGGCCTCGGTGGAATCGTTAGTCGCAGTCTATGCAGAAGATATTGGCCGCTTGCAATACAGTAGCGCTGCGTTCTGGTCAGTGGTGCTCGACGCCAAGCATGGTATGGATGCATGGTTAGTTCAAGCGTTGCTGAATTTGCTCCTAATGGCCTATGGTTTGGTTATTCTGCTTAAAAGAGTGCTGCCCTTGGGGTGGCGGCAGGCCTCGATACTGGCGACAGCCGCGGTGGCCAACAATTTTTATTTGAGCACCTATTTCAATGGCCACCAAGGCTCATTGATGTTCGCGGCCGTGGCGCCATTTGGTTTGCTACTGACGTTGGATTTTATGGAGCAGCGGCACTCGCTCTCTGGTCGCATACGAAATGCTGTATTGCTGGCAGTACTCTTGCTGTTTGTGGTTGGCGCATACCCCTATCCCTTGCCTTTCTTCCTGTTGGCGCTCTTTATTTATTGGTTTCTGCGGCGGCATGGGGGGGGATTTCTGGGGCGGCGTTATTTGATCGCGGTCTTGCTGTCCTTGCTGATGGTTGCGTATGTAGGTGCGTGGTTCTTATTTGAGCCTATTCGTGACCGAGCCGCCATGCAATTCCGCAGTTGGGGAACGGTATTCAATGCGGTCGGCTTTTTCCAGTTCTGGGGCATCTGGCCTTCGATGCTGGCCTCGGCGTCGTCCGAATTCATGAATTGGCTGATCAATAATCGTGCGGTCATGCTGGCATCTTATTTGGTTGGCAGTGGGTTGTGCGGGCTGGCGATGTATGGGCTATACCGAGGGGCTAAGCTAGGGTACTTCCTGTTTGTGGCATTTGCAGTCATGTGGTTGGCCTTATTCCCTTTTATGCGATTTATCGTTGGAGATTCCTATTACTTTTACAAATTCCTCTACCTCAACAATTTTTTTGTCATTGTCCTCATGTTGTTTGGGTACCTTCAACTCAAGTCAGGGCGGCTTCCCAAAACGCTAACAATTGCCGCGAGCAGTCTGGTTGGGCTGTGGGTGATTTTGAATATGGCAGGCAATGTCTGGGCGACGTGGGTTATCAGCAACAAGCCATATAACGCGCAAGCCGCCGAATTTCAGGGTTTGATTACAAAGTTGCAGGCCAATAGTAAGGACGTCTACATTGATTTACCTAAACGGGGGAAGAATGGGGCGCATCTGACCGACTATGAGAGTGTTGTGCGCAGCTATTTGTGGTCGGCTGGGTTGCAGTACGAGCATGATGCGGCCAAGGCGAAGTACTTGCTGCGCATGAATGGATTGGACGATGTCGCTGAGCAAGCTCCTGAGAAGGCGCTCTGGCAGACCGCGCTCTTCCGTTTGATTGAGGCGCCGGCCTCTAGTCTCTTGACGATAAAGTCGTATTGGGCGCCCGAGCACGATCGGGATGCGCGAATGGCGGATCGTATTGGGTATTTCCGTTGGGTGTCCGATGGCGAAAGCAATTGGTTCGCTGTGAATATAGTGCGCCCGGGCGTGGATGCCCGGTTTCTCCATTTTTGCGCGGAGACAGGGCCTAGTGTGGATTACCGGCCCCTTACGCTACGGGTCAGTGATGGCTCGGGGAATGACATAGATGAAATCAAAGTGGAGCGCTACGGCTGCCACTGGATAGACCTGGCGGGACGGCAAGGGCCTTTTCGTTTATCCAGTGAGGCGATGGGGCATGTTTTTTCGTTGCTCGACACCCGGCATCTGAATTTCCGGATTTTCAACGTCGGGATATCAAGCGCTAAATATGATTTGGCTACCCTTCGGTATTTGAATGAGCCTGATGACATCACGCCTCGGCTTACAGCCGAGGCCTTGCGTTCACGGCACAATCCTGATTCTGGAGCAGTGTATTTGATCAATGGCTGGCACGATCTGGAGCGGCAAGCTGGGGAGAAATTCCGTTGGGCTCAGGCTGGTGCCCAGTTGCTGGTGGATGACTGTCCTGGGGAGCTTGTGCTCGATATTGCCCCAGGACCCTCTTTGGGGCGGCCTGAAATGGATTTCTCGGTACGGACACCGTTGGGCCAGGTGCTGGCTGCATCACAGATCAAGGGGCGGTCTGTGCTGCGGTTTCCCGTTGACGCCAAGGTTAGTGGGCACGTTCTCGAACTGATGGCAGACAGTGCTGGACTAGTCGTCCCTGGCGATTCGCGCAGGCTTGATTTCCGCATATTTGGCATAACTTGGTCCAAGGTGGCTGGGGCGGGGCACTGCTTGCCCTAGGCATCGGCGTTGCAGGTAGGTCTGCGCGTGGCAGGAGCTCGGTAAGCCATGTAAAATGGCCGCATGAGCAAACGAGCCTTAATTACCGGCATCACCGGCCAAGACGGCGCCTATCTAGCCGAATTCCTGCTCGGCAAGGGCTACATCGTCCACGGCATCAAGCGCCGCACCTCGCTGTTCAACACCGACCGGATCGACCACCTCTATCAAGACCCGCACGAAACGGATCGCCGCTTTATCCTGCACCACGGCGACCTGACCGACAGCTCCAGCCTGATCCGCATCATCCAGCAGGTGCAACCGGACGAGATCTACAACCTGGCAGCGCAGAGCCATGTCGCGGTGTCGTTCGAGGAGCCGGAGTACACGGCCAACTCCGATGCGCTGGGTGCGCTGCGCATCCTGGAGGCGATCCGCATTCTCGGCCTGGAGAAGAAGACCCGGTTCTACCAGGCCTCGACCTCGGAGCTGTTCGGTCTGGTCCAGGAAGTACCGCAGAAGGAGACCACGCCGTTCTATCCGCGCAGCCCCTACGCGGTGGCCAAGCTCTATGCCTATTGGATCACGGTCAACTACCGCGAGGCCTACGGTATGTATGCCTGCAACGGCATCTTGTTCAACCACGAGTCGCCGGTGCGCGGCGAGACCTTCGTCACCCGCAAGATCACCCGTGCCCTGGCCCGGATCAAGCTGGGCCTGCAGGACTGCGTCTTCCTCGGCAACCTCAACGCCAAGCGCGACTGGGGTCACGCCAAGGACTATGTCGAGATGCAGTGGCTAATGTTGCAACAGGACCAGCCCGAGGACTTCGTCATCGCCACCGGCGTGCAGTACAGCGTGCGCGATTTCGTCGATGCCGCTGCCAGGGAGTTGGGCATGGCGATCAGCTGGCAAGGCGAGGGTGTCGATGAGAAGGGCTTCGATGCCAATGGTAAGTGCATCGTCGCGATCGATCCCCGCTACTTCCGGCCGACCGAGGTCGAGACCCTGCTCGGCGATGCCAGCAAGGCGAAGGAGAAACTCGGCTGGGTGCCGCGGATCAGCTTCGACGAGCTGGTCGCCGAGATGGTGCGCGAAGACCTCAAGGCCGCCGAGCGCGACGAGCTGGTCAAGCGGCACGGTTTCTCCGCCTTCGATTACCACGAGTAAGCCATGGTTTCGGCAAGCGCAGTCGGCAAGGATGCCAAGATCTATGTCGCCGGCCATCGCGGCATGGTCGGTTCGGCCATCGTTCGTCGCCTGCAAGCCGGCGGCTACAGCAACATCGTCACCCGCACGCATGCCGAACTCGACCTCGTCAATCAGGCGGCGGTGACCGATTTCCTCGCGCGCGAAAAGCCGGACTACATCTTCCTGGCCGCCGCCAAGGTCGGCGGCATCCAGGCCAACAACTGCTATCGCGCCGAGTTCATCTACCAGAACCTGATGATGGAGGCCAACGTCATCCACGCCGCCTGCCAGGCCGGCGTGCAAGGCCTGCTGTTTCTGGGCTCGAGCTGCATCTACCCGCGCGATTGCCCGCAGCCGATCCGCGAGGAATATCTGCTCACCGGCCCGCTGGAGCAGACCAACGAGCCCTATGCGATCGCCAAGATCGCCGGCATCAAGCTGTGCGAGAGCTACAACCGGCAATACGGCACGCATTACGCCAGCGTGATGCCGACCAATCTGTTCGGCCCGAACGATAACTACGACCTGAACAACAGCCACGTTTTGCCGGCCCTGATCCGTAAGGCACACGAGGCCAAACTGCGCGGCGACAAGGAGTTCGTGGTCTGGGGCACCGGCACGCCACGGCGCGAGTTCCTCTACGTCGACGACATGGCCGACGCCTGCGTGTTTCTGATGGAGCAAGGCATAGGCGACGGCCTCTATAACGTCGGCACCGGCGAGGACGTGACCATCGGCGAGGTCGCCGCCCTGGTCATGGACGTGGTCGGCTTCCAGGGCGAGATCGTGTTCGACACCAGCAAACCGGACGGCACGCCGCGCAAGCTGCTGTCGATCGAGCGGCTGCATGATCTAGGTTGGCGGGCACGCACCGATCTGCGCGACGGTATTGCCCTGGCCTATCGGGACTTCCTGGCCGGCAATCAACGCCTGTAGTCCTCATTCGGCCCCGGGAGGGGCCTCCTACAGGGGTTTGTGGGAGCGGCCTCCCGGCCGCGAACAAGCCAGGTACCGTGATGCCTCGTTCGGCCCCGGGAGGAGCTCCTACAGGGGGATGCGTTACACTGCGAACATGAAACCAAACCAGGCCGATCAAATCTTGGCTGTGCTATCCCGACACCCCGAGGTTCGGGTCGCGATCCTATTCGGCTCGCTCGCCGATGGGCGGGCCGGCCGCGACAGCGATCTTGATCTGGCGGTCGAGGCGGAATGTCCACTCAATGCGGACGAGAAAACCGCGCTCATCGCGGAACTGGCGGAAATGACAGGGCGGCCGGTGGACTTGGTCGATCTCCGTGGCGTCGGCGAGCCGCTGCTAGGAGAAATCCTCAAAAACGGCCGGCGGCTTGTCGGGTCGGATGAGCGTTTTGCCAAACTGGTGAGCCGGCATCTTGTCGAAGAGGCCGATTTCCTGCCCTACTATCGCAGGATACTGGCTGAGCGGAGGCGGGCGTGGATCGGCTAGTGATCGAGGCCAAGCTGGAATCGCTTCGCCGTTGCCTGGTGCGAATACAGGATAAATGCCCGGCAAATCCGACAGTGCTGGCCGAGGACGCGGATGCGCAGGATATCGTCGCGCTGAATCTGAGCCGTGCCATCCAATTGTGCGTGGACGTTGGGGCGCATGTGTTGGCCGCAAGCAATGCGCCGGCGCCGGGCACGATGGGCCAGACCTTCGATCTGCTGGCGCAGCTTGGCTATATCACGCCAGCCCTGGCCGGCCGAATGAAAAAGGCCGTCGGCTTCCGTAACATCGCCATCCATAACTACGAGGCGATCAACTGGGCCATCGTGCATTCGATTGCCACGCAACGTCTTGGCGATTTTGCAGAGTATGCCGAGGCCATTTCCGGCTTGCTTGACCGGCGATCCACGGCGCTTTAGCCGTGTTCGGCCCCGGGAGGGGCCTCCTACAGGGGGCTGTGGGAGCGGCCTCCCGGCCGCGAATAACGGGGCAATGGGGTAAACTACGGCTTCATTCCGCGTTAGCTGACAATGACATGATGTATTCCAATTCTCGGATGACCCCCGTCGTGGCGGGGCTGGTGATTCTGCTGCTGACGCGCGGGGCCGAAGCCGTGCAGGCCCCGGCTGCGGATTCGTACGAGCACATCTACAAGGAAAACGTGTTCGATCCCAAGCGCGCGCAATGGACGCCGGCCGCCCCGCCGCCGCCCAGCATCCCGCCGCCTTCGGCCAGCGACATCCAGCTCTATGGCATCGTCAATGCCGGCACGGTGAAGCGGGCCTTGTTCAAGCTTTCGCCGACCTTGGCCGGTATGGGCAAAAAGCTATTTGTCAGCCTGGCCGAGGGGCAGGGCGTGGGCAGTTACCAGGTGGCCGAGATCAAGACGGACCAGGTCATCCTGGCGGCCGGCGAGGCGCGCTATCCGATGCGCTTCGCCGCCAAGACCGACCGCAGCCCGGCCGGCGTGCCGATCTCGGCGCCGGCCCAATCGGCGATGGAATTGCCGGCGGCCACGCCGACCATGGTGCCCGGCTTCACGCCCGTGGTGCCGGCGGCGCAGCCCTCGCTGGCGTCGGCCCCGCCGGTCGCGCCCGCGGCGCCGCAACAACCCGCCGACGGGCAGCAGGCCAAGCCGGCCGATGCGGCGCAGGCCCAGCAGCCCGCCGCGCCGATCCAAGGCGCGACCCTGCTCGAGGCGATCGAGGCCGCGCGCCGAGCCCAGGCGGCTGGCCAGCCGGCCTATCCCAATCCGTTCGTGAAATAACGCGCTGAGGCCGTGTTCGGCCCCGGGAGGGGCTTCCTACAGGGGTCTGTGGGAGCGGCCTCCCGGCCGCGAAGGGGCGGCGGGAAATCGCCAGGCCATGTTCGGCTACAGGCCTGGCTTCTTTTGGGCCTCGGCGGCCTGCTGGGTGAATTGCCCGGGTAGATAGATGGCCTGCAACAAGGCCTCGGCGGTCAATTTGCTCGGCCGGTCGGCCTGGTCGACCTTGATCTCGAGCGCGGCGGTGCGCAGGTAGGGGATGCCCTGGCGCGCGCTGTCCAGCATCTGCACCAGGCCGGCGGTGGTGCCGGAAAAGACCAGGCGCGCGCCGATCAGCGACAGCGGCGCGAGATCGGCGCGCGGACCCAGGGTCGCGCTGTCGATTCGACCGGCCGTGGGCGATACCGGCAGGCCCTGGACATAGCCCAGCAGGGTCTGCTCGGCAAAGCCGATCTCTACCCCGGCGTAGCTGCCCTCGCTCAACACCGCCAGCTTTGCCTTGGCCTCGCGCATCTTGTCGTCGACCTTCTGCTTGATCGCCAGCTTGGCCTCCATGGCTTGCGCGTCGTGCGCCAGGGCGTCGCGCTCCTCGGCCACGGCCGCGTAGTCCAGGCTCATGCTGTCGAGCACCAGGGCGAATACCAGCACGATCACCAGCAGCAGGCCGAAGGGTTGCCAGCCGAGCACGCGGTAATGTTGTTCGAGGGTGCGGCGGCTGCGGGGCGTCATTGACCGGCCTTTCCCAGGCGTGCGCCGATGCAGAAGGGTTTGAGCTTGGCATCGGTGGCCAGTTGCGGCTCGCACCGGCCGGCGCCGCTGAAGCCCTTCGTGCCTTTCAGTTTCTCCAGCAAGGCGTCGGTATCGCCGCCATAGCCCTCGGCCTCGAACAGGCCGTCGTGGAAATTGAAGCGGACCAGCCAGGCCTTCTTCGGCAGCTTGCGCGCCACGGCGTCCAGCGCATCCAGCCCGTCCGGTTCGGTATACAGGCGATCCAAGGCTGCGGTGGCCTGCTTGTGTTCGGCCACGCGCCGCTCGGTCGCGGCGACCGCCAGGGCGGTGGGGCGGATCTTTTTCACTTGCTGTTCCAACGCGTCGCGTTCGGCCTGCGTGGCCTGGGTCAGCCACCACATGCCGCCGACCGCGGCGAGGCCCAATAGCAGGATGGCGATGGCGGCGGGCGTCAGCCGCGCGAGCAGCGCGCTACGTTCGGGGTCGATCAAGATGCCGGCCTTGCCGGCCCGGTACCACCGCAGCAGCAGTTCGGGGTAATCCAGCGCCTCTTTGCGCTGGCCGCGCAACTTGCCGCCGGCCAACAGGGCGGTCGGCGCCTCGGGCGAGGTGTAGAACAGGTCGATGGCCGGCGCCGGGCTGGTCGCGAGCAACAGCGTCTCCAACGCCAAGTCGGTCTGCTGCGTCGCCTGGCTGCTGGTCCAGGCCGGCAGCGCGCCCCAGAAGGTGTGCAGATAGGCCTGGTCCTTGTCGCTTTCCAGAAAGGCCCAGAACGGCGCCGAGGCCGGCCTCAGCGCATGGGCGACGAGCTGGGCGCGGGCGACGATCTCGGTCAGGCGCAGGCCGATGCGCGACAGCGCGCCGGACAGGTCGGCCACCCAGGCGCTGGGCATCCAGAACAGGCTGACCCGCGCCGCATCGGCGCTCTTCTCCAGTTCCCAGGCATAGTGGATCTCGCGCAAGGGGAAGGGCAGCGCCTTGGCCAGTTCCGCCTCGATCAGCGGCAGCGGGTTGCCCTTGGCGCCGGCCGGCAGGTCGAAGCACAGCGTGCCGCCGGTGCCGGGCAGGGCCTGCACGATCACCGGCGTATCCGGCGCCAACTTCCAACGAATGACCAGGCCGCGCACCGCCGCCAACACCTGGTCGGCCATCGGCGCCGACTGGAGCGGAAAGCTCTCCTTCGCCGCGATCCTCCAGCGCGGCAGGGTGCGCGTCCACAGACAGCAGGTGATCTGTCCGGCGTCGAGGTGGATGGCGAGCTTGCGGCTGGTTTTCATGGTGGCGGGAAAATGTGTTGGCCGGATTTTACGCGGGTCACGGGCGGCTGTCGCTGCTTCGTGCCAGTTCGCGGCCGGGATACACCAAGGGCATAGAGGCCATTCCCACAAGGAATTGTGTAGGAGGCCCGTCCCCGGGCCGAACACGGCCTGGCGATTTCCCCACCGCCCCTTCGCGGCCGGGAGGCCGCTCCCACAAGGGGTTGTGTAGGAGGCCCGTGCCCTGAAGGGCATGAATCCCCGGGCCGAACAACGGCTGCATGCTAAAGCGCAGGATGCGGCCGGGCGCCGGGGCGGCGCCGGGCTCGATCACCGCCTCGGCCACCGCCGGGTAGAGCGGGTTGGTCGAGATCAGCTTGAGTTGCACCGTGGCGCTGTCCGCCTTCGCGAAGATGTCCTTGGCGCCGTCGCCGAGCAGGGCGGCGCCCTCGTCCGGGCTCAGCGGTTTTTGCCGGCGCTTGCGGTCGAACTCGATCAGCTTGTCCAAGGGCGCATTGCCGTAGGCCGCGACCAGGGCCAGGTCGGCGCGGTTCACGTCGAGGCCGCGCATGCCGGTGCCGACCGAGAACAATTGGGCCAGGCCGGGTTTGGGCGCCTCGGCCTCGGTGTCGCCGTCCTTCTTCTTGGCCGGCTGCGTGCCGTTGCGCAGCGGCAGCGGGATCGCCTCCAGCGCCAAGACCTCTTCGATGCGGCTGAAGCCCTTGGCTGCGGGGGGCTGCACACCCGGCACGGCGGGCTTGGCGCTTGGGGCCGGCATGCCGGCCTGCGGGGCGCCGCCGCTGGGCGGCGGCGCGGCGGCGGGCGGATTGGCGCCACCGGGTTGGGCGCCGGCCGGATGGGTCGCGGCGGCCTGCTTGGCGACCTCGCTGGGGTCGATCTTGTCGCGCGCGCCGATCACGATGTCGGCATAGTGCAGCGCCTCTTCCATGTTTTGCGCGCCCAGGTAGAGCAGCAGGCGGGCTAGCACCTCGCGCGTGACCAGATTGATGTCCGGGTTGACCCGGGCGAAGTCGATGGTGATGTCGAGGTCCTCGAATTGGACCTGATAGGGGCCGGCCTCGGCGCTCCATGGCGGCGTCTTCACGGTCTGGCCGCTGGCCAGCAACGGTTGCAGCGCGCGCGCCTTGGCCAGCTCGGCCAGGGTGTAGTGCAGCGCGCCGCGCAGGGCCTGTTCGGTCTTGACCGCGCCCCGTTGGTGGTTGACCAGCTTCGCGTCCAGCCGCAAGACATAGGCCAGGCTCAGCGCGATGACGGTGATGAAGATCAGCACGCCCAGGGCGTAGATCATGACGAAACCGCGCATGCGGCGGGGCGAGGGCTTCATGGCGTCAGCGCGATCACAAAGGGCGGAATGGCGGCGCGCGCCGACTCGACCGTCAAGCGGATCGCCAGCGGCCTACGGCCGTAGGTCTCCAGCCAGGCCTCTTCCCAGCGGCCGACGGCGGCGCCTTCCTTGTCCGACGCGAGCCGCAGGTAAGCGAAGCCGCACTGCTTGAGGTTCTTGCCGAGCACCTCGATCGCCTTGAAGACCTCCTTTTTGCCCGTGGCGTCGGCTTGGCTTGCGGCAGGCCCGGCAACGGCGCTTGCCTGTCGGGCACCGGGCACCGGCGCGGTGGTGTCGATCACCCGCAGAACCAGGCTTAGGCCCGATTCGCCGCCGGTCTCGGTGTTCTGTTCGCATTGCAGGCGCAGCTTTTGCCGGCCCGGCAGGTTCATGCCCAGCGGCAGCTTGTCGCTCGTCAGCTCCAGCAGGAACGGTTGGCCGACGACGGGTTCTTCCTGTTTGTCGGCCAGGCCGGCGCCCAGGGCCTTGAACAGGCGCGCGATCTGCCGGGTTTGTTCCTGATCGTCGAGAAAGGCATTGCCGCGCGCGTAATGGTCGGTCGCGGTGCGCACCAGCACGGCGCCGAGCAGCGCGACCAGCGAGGTCAGCGCCAGGGCAATGATCACCTCGAGCAGCGTGAAGCCGCCGGTGCGGCGCGGGCGCTTAGGGTTTTTTCTCATCGGGCTTGGCCGGGGTGTTGGGCGCCGGGCTGCCCGGCGTTTGCGGGTTTGGCGCGGCACCGGGTTTGGCCGGCTCGTTTGGCTTGGCGGCGGCCTCTTCGGCCGACAGCGGCATGGTCTGGAAGGTGCTCAGCCGATAGTGGCGCTTGGGCTCGCGCTCGCCCCAATACACGTCGACCGATATCTGCTTGAGCTCGAAGGTCGGCTTCAGCTTGTCGGCCGGCACGTCGGCGAACAACGGCACGTCGCGCACCTCGACCTTGTAGCCGTATTGGGTGCCGCCGAAGGCATCGCGCCGGTCGCTGCCGACGATCTCGGCCTTGGGCAGCGCGCGGTTCTCTTCGAGCAGGGACTGGGCCAGGACCACGGCGTTCTCCTGGTCGGCCGCCGCGCGCGCGAGCTTGAGCCCTTGCGACAGGGCGTTGAGGATGCCGGCATAGGAGAAGCCGAGCAGCACGATGGCGACCAGCACCTCCAGCAGCGTGAAGCCGCCCTGCGGCTTAACTCGCGGCGACCGGGCGCGATTCGACACGGCCGCTAAGCCCATGGACGCGGATTTCATAGCTGCCGTGGCTCGGCGTGCTCAGTTGGAACAGCGCCTGGGTCGCGCTGCCGTCGGGATAGAACACGATGCCCTGCGCCTCGATCGGCAGGCCGGCCGGGTCGCTGGCCTTGAGGCTGAAACGCGCCGGCAATTGCATCGGCGCCTGGCCTTGGCGCGCCGGCACCAGGGCGCCGGCCGCGTATTGCAGTTCGACCCGGTTGGGCAGGCCGGACAGGATGGCCTGCACCCGCGCGCGCTTGAGTTCGTGCACGATGGCGTCGAGCTGGGCCAGCTCGCTGGAGCGGCCGGCCAGGCGGCCGACGTTGTTGATCACCAGCGCGCCGGACAGGCCGACGATGACCAGCACGAACAGCAGCTCCAGCAGCGTGAAGCCGGCCTGGCGTCCTTGCGTCGAGCGCTTATTCCCAGTTGCGGATATCGGCATTCTCGTCTTCGCCGCCGTCCTTGCCGTCCTTGCCCAGCGAAGACAGGTCGTAGTCGCCATGCTCGCCCGGCGCCTTGTAGACATAGGGGTTGCCCCAGGGGTCCTTCTCGACCGCCTTCTTCAGATAGGGGCCGTGCCAAGCGGCGGCGATGTCGGGGTTTTCCGGCTTGGCCCAGAGCAGCTTCAGGCCCTCTTCCGTGGTCGGGTAGCGGCCCAGGTCGAGCCGGCAACCGTCGAGCGCGGTGCCGATCATCTCGATCTGCGCCTTCGCGGCCTTGATCTCGGACTTGCCCAGGTGGCCGAACAGGCGCGGGCCGACCAGCGCGGCCAATAGGCCGATGATGACCATCACGATCAAGAGTTCGATCAGGGTAAAGCCGGCCTGCTTGGCTCGGCGGGCGGTTTTAAAAGCAGTCGATAGGTTCATATGCATACCGTTTATCAAAGATTACATGGGCAGGTCGGTCATCGAGAAGATGGCCGACAACATGGAAACGACGACGGCGCCGATCATCAGGCCCATGAAGGCGATGACCAGCGGCTCGAACAGCGCGACGAAGTTCTTGGTCGCCTTGCGCACCTCGGTGTCGTACTGGTCGGCGACCTTGAGCAGCATCTTGTCCAGCGCGCCGGATTCCTCGCCGACCGTGGCGAGGTGGCCGACCAGGGGGGGGAAGAAGGCGTCGCTCTTCAAGGGCTGGGCGACGCCCTTGCCTTCTTTCACCGCTTGCGCCAGCCGGTCCAGCGCGGCCTTCATCGGCACCAGCTCGGCCAGGCCGTGCACGATGCGCAGGCTGGTCAGGATCGGCACGCCGCTGGCGAGCAGCGTGGCCAGGGTGCGCAGCACGCGGGCGAGCTGGGTGCGGATCAGGATGCGGCCGAGCAGAGGGATGTTGAGCAGCAGCCGGTGCCACCAGTTCATGCCGCTCGGCGTGCGCACGTATAGCCACAGCCCGACCGCGACGGCGATCAGCGCGGCCAGGACGAACAGGCCGTAACGGATCAGGAATTCGCTGCCCGTCACCAGGATCGCGGCGGCGAACGGCAACTCCTTGCCCATGTCGGCGAAGATGTCGCCGAACTTCGGGATCACGGTCAGCGCCAGCACCGCCAGCGCGACCAGGCCGAACACGGTGAGCAGGATCGGGTAGATCGACGAGGTGATCAGGAAGGAGCGGAACTCGATGGTGCGCTGGTAATACTCGATCAGGCGCGCCAGGGTGACCGGCAGGATGCCGCCCTCTTCGCCGGCGCGCACCATGTTGACGTAGATCTTCGGGAACACGCCGGGGTATTTGGCGAACGACGCCGCCAGGCCGCTGCCGCGTTCGACATCGACGCGCACATTGCGCACGATCTCGCGCATCCGCTTGTCTTCCAGCGTGCCCATCAGCACGTGCAGCGCGCGGTCGAGCGGCAGGCCGGCATTGAGCAGGTCGGCCAGCTGCTCGGTGAATTGCAGCACCGCCTTGGTCGACGCGCGGCCCTGGCCCATGCCGCTCAGGCGCTTGAGCAGGGGCTGGGCCTCGCCGATGCTGACCGGCACCAGGCGCTGGCCTTCCAAGGTCTTGCGCACCGAGGCCTCGTCGGCCTCCTCCATCAGACCGGACAGGTTCTGGCCCTCCGGCGTCAGTGCAAGGTATCTGAATCGCGGCATCAGCTGTCCTGCCGGGTCACGCGGGCCAGTTCTTCGATGGTGGTGACGCCGGCCAAGACCTTGCCGATGCCGTCGTGGCGCATGGTGGCGCCGCCCTCGGCCAGCGCGATACGGCGCAGCTGTTCGGCCGGCAGCTTCTTCAGGATCGCCTCCTTCACCGCCGAGTTCAGGGTCAGCAACTCGTAGATGCCGACCCGGCCGGCATAGCCGGTGTGGGTGCAGTGGTTGCAGCCCGCACCCTTGTAAATCTTCAGCTCGGGCGTGAGTTGCACGCCCTCGGATTCGAGGAACAGCCGATCCAGCTCGGACGGCTCCAGCGCGGTCTTGCAGTGCGGGCAGATCACCCGCACCAGGCGCTGGGCCAGCACCATCAGCACCGACGACGCGATCAGGTAGCTCTCGATGCCCATGTCCATCAGCCGGTGGGCGGCGCCGAAGGCGTCGTTGGTGTGCAGCGTGGAGAACACCAGGTGGCCGGTCAGCGCCGACTGGATCGCGATCTCCGCCGTCTCGCGGTCGCGCACCTCGCCGATCATGATCACGTCCGGGTCTTGCCGCACGATGGAGCGCAAGGCGCTGGCGAAGGTCAGCTCGATCTGCGGCTTGACCGCCAGTTGGTTGATGCCCTCGATCTGGTATTCGACCGGGTCTTCCACCGTGATGATCTTCTGCTCCGGCGTGTTGATCATCTGCAAGGCGGCATACAGCGTGGTGGTCTTGCCGCTGCCGGTCGGGCCGGTGACCAGGATCATGCCGTGCGGCTCGGTGATGTAGCGCTCGAAGCTCGCGCGCATGGCCGGGTCCATGCCCAGCATGTCCAGGCCGATGCGCATCGAGCCCTGGTCGAGCAGGCGGATCACCATGCTCTCGCCGTGCACCGTGGGCAGGGTCGACACCCGCATGTCGATGTCGCGGTTGTTCAGTCGCATCTGGATGCGGCCGTCCTGCGGCAGCCGGCGCTCGGCGATGTTCATCTTGGCGCGCAGCTTGATGTGCGAGATCACCGGCATGAACATGCCGCGCGGCGGCGACTCGATGTCGTGCAGCACGCCGTCGATGCGATAGCGCACCTTGAACTGCTCTTTGTAGATTTCGAGATGGATGTCGGACGCGCGCGCGTCGGCCGCGCCGGTGATGATGGCCTGCGCCAGGCGCACCACCGGGGCGTCCTCCGCCTGGGTGCGGATGGACTCCATGTCCTCCTCGGCGTCGCTGTTCAGGCCGCTCTCCTCGGCATAGGCGGAATACAGGCCGGCATCCTCGGTGTAGATGCGCTCGATGTGGAACAGCACGTCGTCGCGGTTGGCCAAGAGCAGCTTGAGCGGCAGGTTCGAGAACTGGCGCAGCGCCTCCAGCACGTTCAGGTTCACCGGCGGCGCCACCGCCACTCGCAGCGCGGCGCCGTCCACGCCCAGCGGCAGATAGCCGTAGGCCTTCAGCGCATCGGCCGACAGGCCGTCCATCGGCCGAATTTCCTCCGGGAAATCGGCCCGGCTGAGGGTGTCGTCGCCGAAGACGGCGGCGTAACGCGAGAACAATGGCTCGTCACCGTGCGTGCCGGCGGGGGTTGGTTTGGTTTCTATCGCCACGAGCTTTGTAATGTCACCGAATGATTGATTAATGATTGATTGGATACGGCCAAGGCAGCGATTCGACGGCGCAAGGCGGGCCGAGTTCCGCAGCGGGCGCGAGGCCGTTGAATCGACGGGGCATTTTATATGGTTTTTCGCTGATTTTTCAGCAAAAAATTGGGCGCGCCGTGGGTAGAATGCGGCCTGCGATCCGGGTGGTTCGCGCCAGTTCCAGAAAAAATTTCAAAGGAGTCCCCCATGCGTTTCTTTGCTGTAATTTTTAGTTTGTCGATCGGCCTGATGCCCCTGGCCGGCCAAGCGGCCGAAAAGACCTTCTTACAACGCTTCGTCGAGGCGGCCGGTATCGCCGACAGGCCGGTGATCCAAAACGGCAACGGCTTCGCCGCCGGGCAGACTGTCCCCGGTCCTTATGGCGGCAGCTATACCATCGACGCCGGCCAGTGGAGCGGCAATAGCGGCACCATCTATGTGACCTACAATAACTTCGGCCTACCCAACGGCTGGAAGTACAACGGCAATTGGACCTATACCGGTTCCGTGCTGGCGAACAACATGCTGGAAGGCACCCTGGTCGGCCAGTGGACAATCACCGGCTTAAGTCTCGGGGCCGGCCTGAGCGACCTCAGCTTCGGCATGAATGTCCGCTTTGCCGGCGGCAAGGCCAACCTGACGATGACCTATTCCCTGAACTACGGCGGCTACCCGGTGCAGCAGACGTTGACCTATTCGTTCGACCAGGCGGACATGCTGGCCTTCCTGCTGTAATTCTCGGAAGCGTTTTTTCATTGGGCGGGCATGGCGACATGCCCGCCCTTTTCGTTCATCGGCCCCTTCATCTATCCTTCTGCCGATGAATACCCTCGACAGCTACGACGACCTGCCCTACGACAGCGTGCCGATCACCGACACCCATCCGGACGGCCTGCGCGCGATCGCCCGGCTGTTCGGGGTGGATGCCAAGCCCGCCCACGCCTGCCGGGTGCTGGAGCTGGGTTGCGCCGGCGGCGGCAACCTGATCCCGATGGCCTTCTACCTGCCGGGCAGCCGGTTTGTCGGCATCGACCTCGCCCGGCATCACGTCGAGGAGGCGAATGCGTTGATTGGCGAGTTGGGCCTCGACAACGTCCGCGTGCTGCACCGCAGCGTGACCGACGACCTCTCCGACTTGGGCGAGTTCGACTACATCGTCGCCCACGGCCTGTATTCCTGGGTGCCGCGCGCGGTGCAGGACCGGGTGCTGGCGGTCTGCGGCCGGCAGTTGTCCAAGGACGGCATCGCCTATGTCAGCTACAACACCCTGCCGGGCTGGCATGCGCGGGCCGGTCTGCGCGACATGCTGCTGGCCTATTGCGATAAGGCCGCCCGCGCCTCGGCGCGGCTGGCACAGGCCCATGCCTTGTTCGACCTGCTGGAGCCGGCCCTGCGCTTGCAGGCCACGGCCGAGGCCCAAGGCCTGCTGGCCGAGATCGGCTATCTGCGCCGCGCGCCGCCGTCCTACGTCTACCACGAGTATCTGGAAGAGACCAACGAGCCGCTTTGGTTCACCGAATTCATGGCGCGGGCGCAGGCCGCCGGGCTCGATTACCTGGCCGACGCCGTGTTGTCGACCATGTTGCCGGCCACGCTGGGCGAGGACGCCGCGCGCGAGCTCTCCGGCATGGACGACCGCATCCGGGTCGAGCAGTTGATGGACTATGCCCGGCTGCGCAAATTCCGCCGCACCCTGCTGGTGCGGCGGGAGACGGCGGTGCGCGGCGCGCCCGATCTCGACGCCTTCACCGGTCTGGCCTGCCATGCCGATCTCGCCAGCGACGAGGAGCTCGACTTCGCGAGCGATGCGCCGCAGGCCTTCCGCCTGCCTGCCGGCGGCGAATGTCGCATCGCCCACCCCTTGGCCAAGGCGGCGGCGATGGTTCTAGCCATGCGCTACCCGGACAGCCTGGGCTGGTATCAACTGCTGGCGGCGGCCAGCGCCCTGGTGGCCGAGCATGGCGACGAGCGCTTCATCGGCGAGGCGGCGGCCTTCAAGACCGAGTGGTTCAGCCTGGCGGCCTATCAGGCCGTGCGCCTCTCGGCCGAGGCGCGCGGATTCGGCGCCGACCCGCCCGAGCGGCCCGAGGCCCATGCCCTGGCCCGCGCTCAGGCCAAGCGGGGCCGCGTGCTCGCCTCGGCGCGGCATGCGGCGGTGGACCTGGACGAATACGGCGCCCGATTGGTGCAAGAGATGGACGGCACGCGCGATCTCGACGGCCTGGCCGATTGGCTGCTACAGGCCCTGCGGGCCGAAGGCCGGCCGCTGCCCGAGCGCGGCGCGCTACGGGCGGCCTGCCATCGATTGCTCTGGACCCTGGCCCGTTCGGGGCTGCTGGCGTGAAATATTTTTCCTTGCCGGTGGAATAATGCTTGACGCATCCGCCGCCGTCGCCCATAGTGCGCAAGCGTTTCTCGTAGTCAGAGCAATGTGTCAGCTGTAGCTCGCTGCTAGTCGGTAGTCCAGTTGTCCCTTATTCCCTGCCTGAGATTTCGTGAACGCCGTTTTTTTTCGGCAATTCAACTTTTATGCATAAGGAATACACACCATGGCAATGGGCACCGTTAAATGGTTTAACGACTCCAAAGGTTTCGGCTTCATCACCCCCGACGAGGGCGGCGAGGACCTGTTCGCGCACTTCTCCGCGATCCAGGGCAACGGCTTCAAGACCCTGAAAGAGAACCAGCGCGTCAGCTTCGATGTCACCACCGGCCCCAAGGGCAAGCAGGCGTCGAACATCAACCCGGCCTAATCGGGTTTCGCTTCCAGCGCAAAAAGCCCGGCGTGCCGGGCTTTTTTGTTTGCCAATAAACATGATGTCGGCATCGCCCGCGGTGTTGGCCTCGCATGAGGAAACCCAATCATGGCCAAAGAAGAATTGCTTGAAATAGAAGGCGTGGTTGCCGAGGTGCTGCCCGACAACCGCTTTCTGGTGACGCTGGAGAACGGCGTGGGGGTCACCGCCTACGCCGCCGGCAAGATGCGCAAGCACCACATCCGCATCCTGGCCGGCGACAAGGTCTCGCTCGAGATGTCGCCCTACGACCTGACCAAGGCGCGCATTACCTTCCGCCACAAGGACGAACGCCCGGTCTCGACCGGCGCCGCGCCGCAGTTCCGTCGGCGTTAAGGCTCTTATTCGCCGCTCAAGGCGGCGAGCTGCTCGGTCTGGTGCTCGGTGGTGAGTGCGCCGATCAACTCTTCGAGGTCGCCGTCCATGATCGCGTCGATCTTGTACAGCGTGAGGTTGATCCGGTGATCGGTGATCCGCCCTTGCGGGAAGTTGTAGGTGCGGATGCGGTCGGAGCGGTCGCCGCTGCCGACCAGCGATTTCCGGGTGGCCGCCTCTTTCGTCTGTTGTTCCTGTAGCTGCCTGTCCTTCAAACGTGCCGCCAATACCGACAGGGCCTGGGCCTTGTTGCGGTGTTGCGAGCGGTCGTCCTGGCACTCCACCACCAGGCCGGTCGGCAGGTGGGTGATGCGCACCGCCGAATCGGTCTTGTTGATGTGCTGGCCGCCGGCGCCGCTGGCGCGGAAGGTGTCGATGCGCAGCTCGGCCGGGTTGATCGCGATCTCGTTCAGTTCGTCGGCCTCGGGCATCACCGCCACGGTGCAGGCCGAGGTGTGGATGCGGCCCTGGGCCTCGGTCTCCGGCACGCGCTGCACGCGGTGGCCGCCCGACTCGAATTTCAGTTTCGAATAAGCGCCGGTGCCGACGATGCGGGCGATGACCTCCTTGTAGCCGCCGACCTCGCCCTCGTTGCTCGACACCACTTCCACCTTCCAGCGCTGGCGTTCGGCATAGCGCGCATACATGCGAAACAGGTCGCCGGCGAACAGGGCCGATTCGTTGCCGCCGGTGCCGGCGCGAATCTCCAGGAAGATATTGCGCTCGTCGTTCGGATCCTTCGGCAGCAGCAGCCTTTGCAGCGCGATCTCCAGCGCCGCGAGTTTTGCTTTCGCGGCCTCGATCTCGCTCTCGGCCAGCTCGCGCAGCTCCGGGTCGTCCAGCATGCCCTCGGCGGTCGCCAAGTCTGCCTCGGCCTGGCGGTAGGTCTGGTAGTGCTCGACCACGGGCGTCAGTTCGGCGTGCTCGCGCGACAGCTTGCGGTACCGCTCCATGTCGGCGGTGGCATCTTCCGCCGCGAGCAGGTGATTGAGTTCTTCGAAACGATCCGCAAGACGTTGGAGCTTGGAGGCGATGGTGGGTTTCATGGCTATCGGGTGTGGGAGCGGCGTCCTCGCCGCGAATATTCGGCCGGGGGATTTATGCCCTTCAGGGTGCGGGCCAACTACAATTCGTCGCGCAGCTTGTAGAGCCGGGCCAGTTGCCGGGCCAATTCTTCGCGCTCTTCGCCGCTGGCGTGGTTGAGGGCGTGGCTGGGCTCATGCAGCAGCTTGTTGATCAGGCCTCGGCTCATGGCCTCGAGCACGGCCCGTGGGTCGTCGCCGCGTTCGAGGGACTTGGCCGCCTTGTCCAGCTCGTGCCGGCGCATGCGCTCGGCATGGTCGCGCAGGCTGCGCAGCGTGGGCACGGCGCGGCGGCCATCCACCCAATGCATGAATTCGGTCACGTTGCTGGCGATGATGACCTCGGCTTGACCGACTGCGGCGTGGCGCGAGTCGTGGCCGGCGCGCACCACCTCGCCCAGGTCGTCCACGGTGTAGAGGAAGACGTCGTCGAGCGCGCCGACCTCGGCCTCGATATCGCGCGGCACGGCCAGGTCGACCATGAATATCGGCCGGTGCTTGCGCAGTTTCACCGCGCGTTCGGCCATGCCCAGCCCCAGGATGGGCAGGGGGCTGGCGGTGGAGGTGATGACGATGTCGAACTCGGCCAGCAACTCGGGCAGCGCATTCAGCGCGGCGGCCTCGCCACCCAGCTTGCGCGCCAGTTCGCGCGCCCGTTCGACCGTGCGGTTGACCACCATCGCCCGTCGCGGTTTGCGCGCGGCGAAGTGGGTGGCGACCAGCTCGATCATCTCGCCGGCGCCGATGAACAGCACGGCTTGCTCCTCGATCGACGGGAAGATGCGCTCCGCCAATGAGACCGCCGCCGCCGCCATCGATACCGTGTTGGCGCCGATCTGGGTGGCGGTGCGCACCTCCTTGGCGACCGAGAAGGTGCGCTGGAACAGGCGGTTGAGCAAGAGACCCAGGGTGCCGGCCTGCTTGGCCTGGTCGGCGGCCTGCTTCATCTGGCCCAGGATTTGGGTCTCGCCCAGGACCATGGAGTCGAGCCCGGAGGCGACGCGGAAGGCGTGGCTGACGGCCTGGTCGTTGGGCAAGAGGTAGAGATAGGGCCGCACGTCCTTGGCCGGCAGGGAATGGAACTCGGCCAGCCAGTCGCGGACGGCCTCGGGCCGTTCGGTGTTGCAATAGATCTCGGTGCGGTTGCAGGTCGACAGGATGGCCGCCTCGCGCGCGAGGCGATTGCCGGTCACGTCGGCCAGCGCCCGTTCGAGGATGTCGGGCGGGAAGGCGACGCGCTCACGGATGGCGACGGGGGCGGTATGGTGGTTGACGCCGCAGGCGAACAACTGCATTGGCAAAAATACTCAGCAAAAACAGAATTTTACTATTTTAGGTCCGGTTTTATGCGGGTCAGAGGAAAAAGTTTTCCTCATCCCACGGGCTTTTCGGCCGTTTTGGCGGCTCCGGCGGCTTGGGCGGTTCCGCCTCCCGCTTGGGTTGGGTGGAAGTCGCCGGCTTAGTGGGCTTGCTGGTTTCGCCCACGGGCTTGGCCGTCGCCGGGGGCATTTCGCCCCGGCCCGGGGCGGGCGTCGCGGCATCGGCCGCCGGCGGCATCGGCTTGGGCGGTACGATCCGTTTCGGCAATTTGGCCGTCTCTGCTTGCGGCCCAGCGGCCAGCACCAGCGGGCGTAGCGCCGGTTCCATCAGCTTGAGCAGTTGCGCCGGCAGGCCGCTGGTGAAATGGAACTCGCCGGCCGCCTCGCCCGGCACATAGGCGGTCATCACGCCGTAGAAACGGTCGCCCAGGAAGAAGGCGAAGGTGGCGACGCGGTTGACGACCTTGGATTCGAGCACCGAGCCGTCGGGCGCGAAGACCTCGTAGCGGTTGTCGCCGGTGCCGGTTTTGCCGCCGATCGCGAGTTGGCCGCCCTCCGGCAGGGCGAAGGCCTTGCTCAGGCGGCGGGCGGTGCCCTCCTGCACGACGTTGATCAAGGCGCGGCGCACCATCTGCGCGACGGCGACCGGGATCACGCGTTCGCCTTGCGGCGCCGTGCGCGCGAATTCGGTTTGATAGGGCGTGCCGGCCGCGAATTCCAGCCGGTTGATCGAGGCCGTCGGCAGGCGTACGCCGTCGTTGATGATCACGCCGACCAGATCGGCCAGGGCGGCCGGACGGTCGGCCGAGGAGCCGATGGCCGTGGCATAGGACGGCACCAGGCCGGAGAAGGGGTAGCCCATGCCGCGCCAGCGCCGGTGAATTTCCTGGAAGGCCTCGATCTCCATCAGGCTATGGATGCGGCTGTCTTGCGCGTCCTTGCCGGCGGCCTGGAACAGCCAGTCGTAGCCGGCGATGCGCTGCTCGCGGCTGTTGGCCACCAGTTCTTGCCAGTCGGCCTTGGGACGGTTGATCAGATAGCCGGCGAGCCACAGTTCCAGCGGGTGGATCTGCACGATGTAGCCGCGGTCGCCGAGGCTGAATCTTTCCGGGCCGTAATCGCGGTAGAGCTTAGCCAGTGCCGCCTCGCTGTAGGCCGTCGGATTAGTCAGCCGGCCCTTCATGAAGGCGCTGAAGGTCGCCAGGTCGTGCGTGGGGTGGATGTAGCGGTATACCGCCGCCAGGCGGCGCGGGTTGGCCGCCAAGTGATTCAACAGGGCGGCGGTGATCTCGTCGCCGTTCAGTCCCTTGTATTTTTTGTGGAAGCGGCCGAGGTAGAGCTTGCCTTCCTCGTCGGCGAACTTGGCCAGGTAGTCCTTGCGCTCCGGATTCTTCGGGTCGGACAGCACCTGCGCGGCCGTGTTCGGCATGCGGTAGATCAGGTGGCGCACGATGTCGCGCATCAGGCGGATGAAGGGTAGGTTCACCGAATTGCGCGTCGCCTCCCACAGGTCCATGGCCTTGGCGTTGTCCTCGCGATGGAAATTGGCGAAACGATGCAGGCCGCCGCCGGTGAAGAAGGCCTCGTCCGGGTTGGCCGAATATTGGCGATACATCGCCGCTTCGAGCATCGCGGTCAGGCTGCGGTTTTCGGTTTGCTTCAGGTAATCGAGCGCCCACTGGCTGAGGGCATCCTGCTCGGCCACCTTTTCGTCGGCCAGGCGCTCGGGTTGCATCCAGGCATATTGCGCATGCAGGTCGGCGACGATCTGCAAATAGGTGATCAAGGTGCGCAGCTTGGCCGACGAGCCCATGTCGAGCTTGGCGCCCTGGTTGAGGTCGAACGGCTGGTTCAGGTTGTCGACTTGTACCCGCAGCTGCCCGCCGGCCTGGGTCAGCTCATACAGCGTGAAGCTGTAGACGACCTTGGACAGGTCGTTGCCGGGCGCGAACAGGTATTGGCCATAAAGGCCGTGGGCGGCAACCGCCGCCGGATCGCGCAGCTTCTTCAGGAACTCGGTGACCGCGCGCTGGGTCGGCCCGTGCAGGCTGGTGTCGACCGTGAGGTCGAGCTTGTCCAGGTCGTACAGTCGGTCGACGCCGAGCATCCTGGCCAGCTCGACCCGGGCCGCGTTGACCGCCTTGTTGTCGACGAAGCTGGCGTCGTCGGGTTTGGCCTTGGCCTTGCCGTTGGCGAAGACGATGGGCTCGCGCAGGGCGAGGTCGCGCAAGGCCGGGCTGATGATGTTGGCCTCGGCCAGTAGCCTCAGGTGCACATTGCTCAGGTTGTTCAAGGCCTCGCGGCCATTGACCAGATAGTGGGAGGGCTTGCGCTGCGAGATCAGCAAGGCCAGCACGTGCTTGTAGGCGCGGGCCGTCTCCGGCGTCGCCTGCGGGTTCCAAAGCAATTGGTTGATCGCCGCGAAATCCAAGCCGAACCAGGCCTCCAGGCCGTCGCCGATGCCGTGGACCTCGCCGTAGCCCGGCGCGGCCGCGAGCGGCACGGTGTTCAGGTAATCCTGCACGATACGCCGGCGCGTCACCCGCGTGTCGGCGCCTTCGAGGTAGGCGCGCACCGAGGCCGAGGCCATCTGGGTCAGTTTGTCGCCGGCGGTCAGGGTCAGGCCGTCGGGCGAGTGCCGGTACTTCTCGATCTGGGTCGCCAGCGTCGAGCCGCCGGGCACGTTGCGGCTGGGGTCGACGATCTGCATGCCCTTCTCCAGCACGGCCTGTGCCAGGCGGTCCCACTCGACGGCCGGGTTGCGGCGCGGGTGGTTGGGGTCGAGCAGTTCGCGGTTCTCGATGAACAGCAGGGTGTAGGCGACGCTGCGCGGGATATCGGTGAATCGAGTGTAGGCATGGCGCGGGTAGGGTGCGTTGAACAGCGTCTTGTTTTCGCTATCGAGCAGGTGCAGGCCGGCCACCGATTTTTCGCGGTAGGGCAGGAACAGGCCGTAGCCGGCGAGTTGATCCATGGAATGCGAGATGCGGGCCTGGCGCGCGACCTCGAAGCCCCTTTGCTGCAAGCGCGGGATGAAATCGGGCAGGCGCGCATAGCCCAAGCGCAGGTCATACGGCCCGCGCCTTGGGAAACGGATGTCTTTGCTGGCCCCGGCCTCGACCTTGAAAGTCAGGTTCTGCGCATAGTCGGACAGGAAGAGGGCCTGTAGCGGCGAGGCGGAGAACTCGAACAGGGCGACCGCCGTGCCCACGGCCAGGCCGGTCCAGAACAGCAGCTTGATCCTGCGCCGACGACGGCGTCGGAGTTCCTCGCGATTCTCGAACATTAGAAGGTCTCGTGAGGCTTAATGTCGCGTAGCGACACCGCGTCCCTCTCTCCCGCAAGCGGGAGAGAGTTAGGAGAGAGGGAGCGGCCATGCCGAGCGGGTGAATCCGTCAACCGCCTAACCCTCGGCATGGTCGTCCGCCCAGTCGCGCGGTTTCAGAAAGACCTCATAGAGCTTGGCTTCCGGCGTGCCCGTCTCGGGCGCCCAGTTGTAGCGCCACTTCACGATCGGCGGCAGCGACATCAGGATCGACTCGGTGCGTCCGCCCGATTGCAGGCCGAACAAGGTGCCGCGATCGAACACCAGATTGAACTCGACATAGCGGCCACGGCGATAGGCCTGGAAGTCGCGCTCGCGTTCGCCATAGGGCGTATCCACGCGGCGTTCGAGGATGGGCACGTAGGCCGGCAGGAAATGGTCGCCGACCGATTCGGTCAGGTTGAAGCAGTGGGAGAAAGCATCCGCGCCATGCGCGACTGCGTCCCTCTCCCCCGCAAGCGGGGGAGAGTTAGGAGAGAGGGCCGCAGCGCCTGTATTTCCCTCTCCCCCAACCCCTGATGAAGCCCCTACCCTTCGGTATCCCCCGCTTGCGGGGGAGGGGAGTGTGTTGAGGTCGTCGAAAAAAATGCCGCCGACGCCGCGCGGTTCGTTGCGATGCTTGAGGAAGAAATAGTCGTCGCACCACTGCTTGAACTTCGGGTGATAGTCGGCGCCGAACGGCTCCAGGGCCTTGCGGCAGGTGCGATGGAAGTGCGCGGCATCCGCCTCGAAGCCGTAATAGGGCGTGAGGTCCATACCGCCGCCGAACCACCAGACCGGTTCGGCGCCCGGCTTCTCGGCATTGAAGAAACGCACGTTCATGTGCACCGTCGGGCAATAGGGGTTGCGCGGGTGCAGCACCAGCGACACGCCCATGGCTTCAAAGCTGCGGCCGGCCAGCTCGGGCCGATGGGCCGAGGCCGAGGGCGGCAGATTGTTGCCCATCACGTGGGAGAAATTGACGCCACCGCGCTCGAACACATGGCCTTCCTCGATCAGGCGGGTGATGCCGCCGCCGCCTTCGGGCCGCTGCCATTCGTCGCGCAGGAAGGGTTTGCCGTCGATCTGCTCCAGGCGCTGGACGATCAGGTCCTGCAGATTGAGCAGGAATTCTTTGACTTGGCCGGTGTTCATTAGCTGCGAAATACCTTTTTCGTTATCGGGTCCACGATGGTGGAAGGGCGCCGCCGCTTGCCGATGCGGCCGGGCAACACCCACACCGCGCTGCCGAACGCGCGCCGGCAGGCCTCGGCAGTCTTCAGTGCCTGCTTGCCGGCGCGGTTAGCGCTGGTGGAAACCAAGGCCATGCCCAATTGCCGGCAAAGCCGCGCGGTTTCGGCGTGGGCGGTGACACGCACGGCGAGTTTAGCATGGTGGCCCGACAGCCATTTCGGGCAGCGTTTGGCGGTCGGCAGCAGCAGGGTGGTGGGGCCGGGCCAGTAATTGTTGAACTGGGCGGCGAGGGCGGCATCGACCGGCGCGAGATAGCGGCGGAACTGGGCAAAATCGCTGCCGATCAGGATCAGGCCCTTGGCCTGGGGCCGGCCTTTCAGCCGCAGGATTTTTTTGACCGCCTTGCGGCTGCGCGGATCGCAGCCCAGGCCGAAACAGGACTCGGTGGCGTAGGCGATGACGCCGCCACGTTGCAGATGGCGGCGGACGGCGGCGAGGTTGGGCAGCGGGGTCACCGCCCGAGTTTACTTCTTGTGGCGGCCGATGGCGCGGTGGCCGATGTCGCGCCGCATTTGGCAGCCGTCGAAGCGGATCTGCTCGGCGATCTCGTAGGCGCGCATTTGGGCCTGCTTCACGGTATCGCCCAGCGCGGTGACGCAAAGCACGCGGCCGCCCGAGGTCACGGTCTGGCCGTCACGGCGCGCGGTGCCGGCGTGGAACACGTGGTAGTCCTCGCCCTCCGCCGGCAGCCCGGCGATGGCATCGCCCTTTCGCGGGCTGTCGGGGTAACCGGCGGCGGCCAGCACCACGCCGAGGGCGAAGCGGCGGTCCCACTCGGCCTCGATCTGGTCGAGCCGGCCGTCGATGGCGGCCTCCAGGATCAGGGTGAGATCGGTCTTCAGTCGCATCATGATCGGCTGGGTCTCGGGGTCGCCCATGCGGCAGTTGAATTCCAGCACCTTGGGCACGCCCTGCGCGTCGATCATCAGGCCGGCATAGAGGAAGCCGGTGAACACGATGCCTTCTCGCTTCATGCCGGCCACCACGGGGCGGATCACCTCGCGCAGCACGCGGGCGTGCATCTCGGGCGAGACGATGGGCGCGGGCGAATAGGCGCCCATGCCGCCGGTGTTGGGCCCTTGATCGTTGTCTAACAGGCGCTTGTGGTCCTGGCTGGTGGCCAGGGTCAGCACGTGCTCGCCGTCGACCATGACGATGAAGCTGGCCTCTTCGCCGAGCAGACATTCCTCGATCACCACGCGGTGGCCGGCCTCGCCCATGCTGTTGCCGGCGAGCATGGCATCGACGGCGGCATGCGCCTCGTCTAGGGTCTGTGCCACCACCACGCCCTTGCCGGCGGCCAGGCCGTCGGCCTTGATCACGATGGGGGCGCCCTGACGCTCGATGTAGGCATGGGCCTCGGCCGCGTCGGTGAAGGTGCCGTAGGCCGCGGTCGGGATATTGTGCCGGAGCATGAAGGCCTTGGCGAAATCCTTGGAACTTTCCAGTTGCGCGGCGGCCCGGCTCGGGCCGAAGATTTTCAGACCGGCACTGCGGAAGGCATCGACGATGCCGGCGGCCAGCGGCGCCTCGGGGCCGACCACGGTGAAGGCGATGGCTTCCTGCTGGGCGAATGCGATCAGCTCGGCGAAGTCGGTCAGCGCGACGTTCTCGACGCCTTCCTCGACGGCGGTGCCGCCGTTGCCCGGCGCGACATAGACCTTCTGCACGCGCGGGCTTTGCTTGAGTCGCCAGGCCAGGGCGTGCTCGCGGCCGCCGGAACCGATGACAAGTATTTTCATTGGGTTGCTTTCTTTGCTCTTCGCGCGGGATGCCCGCTCGGCGCTGCTTCGGGTTTGTTTCTTACATATCGCCGCAAGTTATCCAGGCGGCGATGGATTCGCGGCCCTTGAAGTCAGGCCGCCTTGGCGATATGCGGGTGTCTGGCCGGGCCGCCATGGAGCATGCCGGCCACGCTGATGTCTTCATCGATCTCGGGCCAATGCGCGCCCAAGCCCGAGCCGATCAGCTCAAAATGGTTGCGTTGTTCCGGCGTCGCGTCGGATAAGCGCCAGGACCAGGCCAGCGGCACGCTGACCGAACGGCCATCGCTCAGTTCGGCGACGATGGCGTCGTCGGTTACGCGCAGGGCGAGCATGCGCGGGGTGTTGTATTCAATCGCCACAGTGCTCATGCCAGGCCTCCATCAATAAATCGCGGTGCGCCACGATAAGCCGTCGTATCTGGCCTAGTTCGTGGGCCGAGAAACCATCGTTGCCGGCGAAATTAACCGGATCGAGCCAAAACTTGCAAGTCATGCCTTCGCGTTTTACATGGGCATGAGGGGGTTCGTTACAGTCGAAACTGTAGAAGAAAACCGGTAAGCGCCGGTAATTCCACGAACCGTCGGCATGGCATCAGTGCCGGAAGTGGCGCATGCCGGTGAACACCATGGCCATGCCGTGTTCGTCGGCGGCGGCGATCACCTCTTCGTCGCGCATCGAGCCGCCGGGCTGGATCACGGCCTTGATGCCGGCCTCCCCGGCGTTGTCGATGCCGTCGCGGAAGGGGAAGAAGGCGTCCGAGGCCATGACCGAGCCGGGCACCGCGAGGCCGGCGTGCTCGGCCTTGATCGCGGCGATGCGGGCGGAGTTGACCCGGCTCATCTGGCCGGCGCCGACGCCGATGGTCATCCGCTCTTTCGCATAAACAATCGCGTTGGATTTGACGAACTTGGCCACGGCCCAAGCGAACAGCAGATCGGCCATTTCCTGTTCGCTCGGGGTGCGGCGGGTCACCACCTTGAGTTCGTTGTACAGGCCGAGGTCGGCCTCCTGCACCAAGAGGCCGCCGCTGACCCGCTTGTAGTCCAGGCGAGCAGAGGGCTCAGCCGGCCACTGGCCGCACTCGAGCACGCGCACGTTCTTCTTGGCGGCGGCGATCTCGACTGCGGCGGCGCTGACCTTGGGCGCGACGATGACCTCGACGAACTGGCGCTCGACGATGGTCTGCATGGTCTCCGCGTCGACCTCGCCGTTGAAGGCGATGATGCCGCCGAAGGCCGACTCGGGATCGGTCCGGTAGGCGCGATCGTAGGCCTCGAGCAGGCTCGATCCGTAGGCGACGCCGCAGGGATTGGCGTGCTTGACGATGACGCAGGCCGGCGCCTCGGCGAATTGCTTGATACATTCCAGCGCGGCATCGGCGTCGCCGATGTTGTTGTAGCTGAGTTCCTTGCCCTGAAGCTGCTTTGCCGTGGCGATGCTGGCCTCTTTGGCGCCGGCTTCGACGTAGAAGGCGGCGTTCTGGTGCGGGTTCTCGCCGTAGCGCATGTCTTGCTGCTTGTTGAATTGCAGGTTGATGGTGCGCGGGAATTCGGATTCTTCGACCATCTTGCCGAAGTAGTTGGCGATGGCGCCGTCGTAGGCGGCGGTGTGCTCGAAGGCCTTGATGGCGAGCGAGAAGCGGGTCTTGTCGGTGACCGCGCCGCCGTTGGCCTTCATCTCTTCGACGACCTTGGCGTAGTCGGCCGGGTCGGTGACGATGGTGACGAAGGCGTGGTTCTTGGCCGAGGAGCGCACCATGGCCGGGCCGCCGATGTCGATGTTCTCGATGGCGTCTTCCAGCGTGCAGCCGGGTTTGCTCACGGTCTGCACGAAGGGGTAGAGATTGACGCAGGCCAGGTCGATGTTGCCGATGTTGTTGCGGTTCATCGCGGCCACGTGCTCGGGCAGGTCGCGCCGGCCGAGGATGCCGCCGTGGATCTTCGGGTGCAGGGTCTTCACCCGGCCGTCCAGCATCTCCGGGAAGCCGGTGTAGTCGGCCACCTCGATCACCGGGATGCCGGCCTCGCGGATGGACTTGGCGGTGCCGCCGGTGGACAGCAGATCGACGCCTTGTTCATGCAGGGCGCGGGCGAAATCGATGAGGCCGGTCTTGTCGGAAACGGAAAGCAGAGCGCGTTTGATCATGATGTGATGGGCAAGTGGCTAGGGGTGAGGGGCTAGGGGCAAGAGACCGGGAAGCTTTGGGGATACCCCCTCGCCGCTAGCCCCTGGCCTCGCGCCGGTCATTTTATGTTGTGCTGCTGCATCTTCTTGCGCAGCGTGTTGCGGTTGATGCCGAGCATGTCGGCGGCGCGGCTCTGGTTGCCGCCGGCCTTGTCCAGCACGATCTCCAGGCACGGCTTCTCCGCGCACTGGATCACCATGTCGTAGACGTTGCTCGCGGTCTCGCCGTCCAGGTCGCGGAAATATTGGGCCAGCACCTTGCGGACGCAGGCGGCAAGTTCGCTTTCGTTCTTCGGGTTCATGCCTTGTCGTTCCTGAGCGTATCGTTATCAAGCCGCCTGCAATTCGGCGGTCGGGTTATCAAGATAAATCAATCTACGGTTGCGTTCGGCGGCGCGCGAGAAAAATGCGTTCACCGCGTCGAGCTGCTCGCGCGTGGTTTCCAACTGGTTCATCGCATGACGGAAACTGGCGGAATCGGCCAGGCCCTTGGTGTACCAGGCGATATGCTTGCGCGCCATGCGTAGGCCGGTGAGCTCGCCGTAGAAGCTGTATAGGTCGTCGAGGTGCTCCAGCAGCAATTGATGGATTTCGGTCACTTCGGGCGAGGGCAGGGTCTGGCCGGTGTGCAGAAAATGTTCGATTTCGCGGAAGATCCAGGGCCGGCCCTGGGCGGCGCGGCCGATCATCACGGCGTCGACGCCGGTGTGGTCGAGCACGTATTTCGCCTTTTGCGGCGAGGCGATGTCGCCGTTGGCGATGATGGGAATGCGCGCTTCCGATTTCACCGTCTTGATCGTGTCGTACTCCGCCTCGCCGGTGTAGCCGCAGGCGCGGGTGCGGCCGTGGATGGCCAGGGCCTGGATGCCAGACTCCTGCGCGATGCGCAAGATGTTCAGCGCGTTCTTGCACGACTTGTCCCAGCCGGTGCGAATCTTCAGCGTCACCGGCACCTCGGGCACGGCCTCGACCACCGCTTGCAAGATGCGGCCGACCAGCGGCTCGTCCTGCAACAGCGCCGAGCCGGCCATCACATTGCATACCTTCTTGGCCGGGCAACCCATGTTGATGTCGATGATCTGCGCGCCGCGCTCGACGTTGTGGCGCGCGGCCTCGGCCATCATCGCGGGCTCGGCGCCGGCGATCTGCACGCTGATCGGCTCCACCTCGCCGTCGTGGTTGGCGCGGCGCTGGGTCTTGGCCGAGCCGTAGAGCAGCGAGTTCGAGGTCACCATCTCCGATACCGCCATGCCCGCGCCCAGGCGTTTGCACAGCTGGCGGAACGGCCGATCTGTCACGCCCGCCATGGGTGCGACAATCAGGTTGTTCTTGAGCTGATGGGGCCCGATGCGCATATCTCTTGATGTATCGGAATGGAGTGAAAAAGGGGGGACGAATTGTACCGCAACGGCTTACACTTGCATCACTTTTAATCAGTCCAAAAAGACATACAAGAATCGTGCCGCGCTTTCCCGCCTTAGTACGAATGCTTCTGCCCGCCGGTCTGGGCGCCTTGAGCGTCTTGGGTTTTGCGCCATGGGGCTGGTTTCCGCTGCCGGTGTTGGCCTTGGCCGCACTTTATTACAGCGCGCGCACCGGCGCGGTGCGCATGGCCATGGCCAAGGGCTTCGCCTTCGGCCTGGGCTATTTCGGCTTCGGCGTGTCTTGGGTCTATGTCAGCCTGCACGACTTCGGCATGATGCCGCTGCCCTTGGCGGTGGCGGCGACCGTGTTGTTCTGCGCCTTTCTCGCCTTGTTTCCGGCGGCGGCCCTGGCCTTGTCGGTTCGCTTGGGCCAAGCCGGCGGCTGGCGTTGGCTGGCGGCGGCAACGGGCACATGGCTGCTGATCGAATGGCTGCGCGGCTGGCTGTTCACCGGCTTTCCTTGGCTCGCCCTGGGTTACGCGCAAGTGCCGGCCAGCCCCTTGGCCGGCTATGCGCCGGTCTTGGGCGTGTATGGCGTGTCCGGCCTGGCGGTGCTCAGCGCGGCGGCCTTGGCCTTGCATCGGGTTTGGGCCTTGTTGTTGATTGCCGCTGTTTGGTTCGGCGGCTGGATGTTGCAAGCGGTCGAATGGACGCAGCCGGCCGGCCGGCCGCTGACCGTGAGCCTGGTGCAAGGCAATATCGCGCAAGAACTGAAATTCGCGCCGGAAAAACGCGAGCAGACCTTGGGCGATTATCTGCGCCTCACCCAGGCCAGCGCTTCGCGCTTGGTTATCCTGCCGGAGACGGCCTTGCCGATGTTTCTGGACGATGTGCCGGCGGACTACTTGGCTGCCTTGCAGCGCCAAGTGCGCGGCCAAGGCGGCGACCTCTTGCTCGGCGTGCCCGAACGTCTGGCCGACGGCCGCTATTTCAATAGCGTGGTTTCCCTTGGCGCATCGCCGATGCAAACCTACCGCAAGCGGCACCTGGTGCCGTTCGGCGAGTTCGTGCCATACGGCTTCGGTTGGATCGTCGATTACCTGCACATCCCGCTGTCCGATTTTTCGCGCGGCGAAGCAACGCAAATGCCGATGAGCGTGGCCGGGCAAAAGGTCGCGGTCGACATCTGCTACGAGGACGCTTTCGGCGAAGAGATCGTGCGCGCCTTGCCGACGGCGACCTTGCTGGTCAACGTCAGCAACGATGCCTGGTTCGGCAACTCCGCCTCGCCCTGGCAGCACTTGCAGATCGCCCAGATGCGCGCCTTGGAGACCGGCCGCTATATGCTGCGCGCCAACAATACCGGTATCACCGCCGCCATCGACCACAAGGGCCGTGTTGTCGAACAACTCGATCCCTTTGTGCAGGGCGTATTGCATACCGAGGTCCAAGGCTATGCAGGCATGACGCCTTATGCTCGCTTCGGCAATTGGCCGGCCGTGTTGCTGGCGCTGCTGGCTTTGCTGTTGAGCCGAATCCCGGCGCCGCGCCGCTATTTCTATCGTTGATGCGCATCGCACTGATCACGCCCTATCTCGCGCGGGCGCGCAACGGCAACGCGCATACCGCCGCGCGCTGGGCGCGCTGCCTGCGCGCGGGCGGGCACCGTGTGCAAGTCATGGTGGAATGGGACGGCCGCGCCGCGGACCTGATGATCGCGCTGCACGCCCGGCGCAGCGCGGCCAGCATCCGACGTTTCGCCGAGGCGCGGCCGGACAAACCCTTGATCGTGGTGCTGACCGGCACCGATCTCTATCGCGACATCCACGACGATGCCGAGGCCCGGAGATCGTTGGACCTGGCGACGCGTCTGGTCGTGCTGCAAGAACGCGGGCTGGATGAATTGACGGTTGAATTGCGCAGCAAGACCGCCGTCATCTATCAATCAGCGCCGCGAGCCCCCTCTCCTACCTCTCCCCCGCTTGCGGGAGAGCACCCTGAAGGGCATAAAAGGGACATGGAGGCGCTACGCGCCGCTCCGTTCTACCGCCACTTCGATGTCTGCGTCGTCGCCCACCTGCGCGAAGAGAAAGACCCCCTGCGCGCGGCCCAGGCCAGCGGCCTGCTGCCGGCCGAGTCGCGCATCCGCGTGCGCCACGTCGGCCAGGCGCTCGATCCCATGTGGACGGCCGAGGCCGAACGCTGCGCCCAGCGCTTTCCCCGTTGGCATTGGCTGGGGCCGCTCGCGCACGGCGAGACCCGGCGCGCCATCGCGCGCAGCCAGCTCTTGGTCAACAGCTCGCGCATGGAGGGCGGCGCCATCGTCATCCTCGAGGCGGTCATGGCCGGCGTGCCGGTGCTGGCCTCGCGCATTGCGGGCAACGAAGGCATGCTCGGGGTAGACTATGCGGGTTATTTTCCGCTCGGCGACGAGGGCGCCTTGGCCGCGCTGATGCGCCGTTGCGAGACCGACCCGGCGTTTTACGCCTTGCTGAAACAACAATGTGCCGCGCGCATGAATTTATTCCTGCCCGAGCGGGAATGCGCGGCAATCGAACAACTCGTCAACGAGGCAATATGACTCAGGCAACAAGCGAGCCGGTCCGGCTCACCCAGTTTTCCCACGGCGGCGGCTGCGGCTGCAAGATCGCGCCGGCCGTGCTGGAGAAGATACTGGCCAACACGCCGTTCACCACCCATGTCGCGGCGGCCTTCCCCGACCTGATGGTCGGCATCGAGCACGGCGACGATGCGGCGGTGTACAAGCTCAACGAGCACCAGGCCGTGGTCGCGACCACCGATTTCTTCATGCCCATCGTCGACGACCCGTTCGAGTTCGGCCGCATCGCCGCAGCCAACGCGCTGTCCGACGTCTACTCCATGGGCGGCCGGCCGATCATGGCTCTGGCCATCGTCGGCATGCCGGTCGACAAGCTGCCGCACGAGGTCATCCGTCGGATACTGGCCGGCGGCGAGGCGGTGGCCAAGGCGGCGGGCATCCCCATCGCCGGCGGCCACTCCATCGACGCGCCCGAGCCGATCTACGGCCTGGTCGGCATCGGCGTGGTCGATCCCAAGCGGGTGAAGCAGAACGCCGACGGCGAGGCGGGCGACGTGCTGATCCTGGGCAAGGGCCTTGGGGTCGGCATCTACAGCGCGGCGCTGAAAAAGGGCGCGCTGTCTCCGGCCGGCTATGAGGCCATGATCGCCTCCACCACCCAGCTCAACACCGCCGGCGCCGAGCTGGCCCTGATCGACGGCGTCCATGCGATGACCGACGTGACCGGCTTCGGCCTGCTCGGCCACGGCCTGGAGATCGCCCGCGCCTCGCAGCTCGATGCCCGGATCGAATTCGCCGGCTTGCCGCTGCTGCCCGGCGCCGCCGAACTGGCCCGGGCCGGCCATGTCACCGGCGCCAGCTTGCGCAACTGGGCCGGCTATGGCGATGAGGTGTCGCTGTTCGACGGCATCGCCGATTGGCAGCGCGCGATCTTGACCGACCCGCAAACCAGCGGCGGCTTGCTGGTGTCGTGTTCGGCCGATGCGGTCGAGCGGGTGATGGCGGTGTTTCGGGCGCAAGGATTCGAGCGGGCGGCGACGATCGGAAGATTGCAGGCGGGGACGGGGAAGGTGGTGGTGACGGCGTAAGCGCTGGCGGCCATTGCGAGGAGGCCGCCGCCGACGCGGGAATCCACGGCAGCTATTGTTTGCCGGTCGGCCTTGCAAATGACCTAGAGCGCTTCGTTCACGGCGGACCAAACGAGGGCCGCCCCATCTGCCGCCGACCCGCCAGGTGGATGTGGCTAGCCAGCCCGGCGCCGCCAGTGCCCTTCACACCCTTCTTTATCTTCATTCGCGGATACTCCGGCAATCACGCGGGGCAGATCATTTTTTCTTATTGGAATAAGAAGACCAGGCGATCTAAATAACAGATATGTAGTTTGACTTCCGTCTTCCGAGGAAGGAGTTCGTCATGAGCCCGTTCAAACGTCACCTGATCGCGGCCGCCATCCAATTGGCTTTCTTTGGCACGGCGGCCTTCGCTCTCGAACTGCCGCCGAACATCAAGGCCGCCGTGGAAGCGGCCGGCGGCACGATCGGCGCCGACGGCAGCGCCACCGTGGGCACGACGCGTTATGTCCCGCTGGTGCCGCCCAATTATTCGCCCGGCGCCCCCGCCAGCGGCAATGCGGTCACCCAGTCGGATGGTTCAGTCGTGTGGGGCGGCCTGCAATTCGTGCCTATCGTCAGCACGCCCGGCGAGATGCCGCATTTTCCGGACAAGCTGCAAACCCTACCGGGCAATGGCCTACCCAGCGATTTCTCGCCGCCGGCCGGTTTCATTCCGAGCGCCTCGACCCCGCTGCCGAGCGGCGTCAAGGTGCCGCCCTTGAGCGTGAAAGACATGCTGCAACAGATGGAACAGGCCGGCGCCCTGGCCCCCGGTCTGGTCAAGGTCAATAGCGACGGCACGATCAGCGTCGGCAGCAGTTCGAACTACCTCCCCTTTACCCCGCCGGCCGCGCAACAAGGCCTGGCACGCGACCCCTCGCAACGCGGTATCAGTTCGGATGCGAAGACGGGGGCGGTCACTTTTCCGGATGGCAGCACGTACGCCCCGCTGGTGACCGGCGGCGCGGTCGGCGGCCAAACCCTGCCGAGCGGCTTTACGCCGCCGGCCGGCACCACCCTACCGGCGAATGTGGGTCTGCCGCTGCAATTCGAGATACCGCCGACGGTGCAGATTCCGTCCGGCATGACCTTGCCGGCCGGCGTGGTGATCCCGGAAAACTACAACCTGCCGACGGGCACGGTGCTGCCGCCCGGCGTCAACGTGCCGGTCAGCGCGAAAATGGCCGAGGGCGTGACCGTGCCGACGGGCATCGTGTTGCCGGCGGGCAGCACCTTTACCAGCGGCACCGCCTTGCCGCAGGGTACGACGGTGTTGCCGAACGGCTCGATGGTCATCCCGGGCAACCAGATTCCGGCGGGCGTCACGCCGGCCACGAACTGGACGCCGCCGACCGGTGCCACCAAAGGCAACGACGGCGGTTGGTCCTTGCCGGCTCCGCCGGCCAGGGGTTTCCCGCCGCCGCCCATGCCCATCGCGATCAAGCCGGACGGTTCCGCAGTCTTCCCCTACCGGCCGGGCGACCCCACACCGCCGCCCGGATCGACGATCAACCAGGACGGGACGGTCACCATCCCGCCGCCGCCCTTCATCGGCACCATCGGCACCGGCGGCGTCGTCTCCGGACCGGGCTTCGGCGTCACCCCGCCGAGCGGCTTCAAGCCCAGCATGCCGCCCGGCACCAACATCCCCGGCGCCGGCGTGCCGCCGCCTGGGGGTACGGCGCCGCCCGGTGGAACCACACCCGGCACGCAACCGCCTGGCGGCACCACACCGAGTCCGCCGCCCGGCGGCTCACCCCCGCCCGGCGGCAGGTGATCCCGCCGGTGCCGGTACATTCAACGCGAACCCAGGCCAAAGGGCTTGGGTTCTTTCATTGAACGGCCGCACTTTGCCAAATAAATCCAGCTTGGCGCCAAGCCCACCCTTGAAATAGCGCCACCCCGTCCCTATCATTAGCACTCGTTGGGGTCGAGTGCTAATGCCTGGCCCCCGCTGTTTTGCAAACCCACAACTCAACTGCTTATTTTGGAGGCAATCGATGAAGATTCGTCCCTTGCACGACCGCGTAATCGTTAAGCGCATGGAAGAAGAGCGTAAGACCGCTTCCGGCATCGTCATCCCCGACGCCGCCACCGAGAAACCCGACCAGGGTGAGGTGCTCGCCGTCGGCCCCGGCAAGAAAGACGACAACGGCAAGACCATCGCCATGGACGTCAAAGTGGGCGACCGCGTGCTGTTCGGCAAATATGCCGGCCAGGCCGTGAAGGTGGATGGCGAGGAAGTCATCGTCATGCGCGAAGAAGACATCATGGGCGTGATGGAGAAATAACTGGCGCGATTGCGACAGTTATTTTCAGCGAAGACTCATCGCCGCCCAGCGGATGTGATGTCGGAACTAAAAGTAATGCCCCAATGACTAGATTCCCGCTTTCGCGGGAATGACGAACAAGATCCGAACAAGATCAAGGAGTAATCGAGAATGACTGCTAAAGACGTACGTTTTGGCGATTCCGCCCGTCACCGCATGGTGGCTGGCATCAATGTCCTGGCCGATGCGGTCAAGGTGACCCTGGGCCCCAAGGGCCGCAACGTGGTGCTGGAGCGCTCGTTCGGCGCCCCGACCGTGACCAAGGACGGCGTGTCCGTCGCCAAGGAGATCGAACTGAAGGACAAGTTCGAGAACATGGGTGCCCAGATGGTGAAGGAAGTCGCTTCCAAAACTTCCGACGTGGCCGGTGACGGCACCACCACCGCCACCGTGCTGGCCCAGAGCATCGTCAACGAGGGCATGAAGTTCGTCGCCGCCGGCATGAACCCGATGGACCTGAAGCGCGGCATCGACAAGGCCGTGATCACTCTGGTCGGCGCCCTGAAGGACATCTCCAAGCCCTGCACCACCAGCAAGGAAATCGCCCAGGTGGGTTCCATCTCCGCCAACTCCGACGCCGATGTCGGCCAGATCATCGCCAACGCGATGGACAAGGTGGGCAAGGAAGGCGTCATCACCGTGGAAGACGGTTCCGGCCTGGACAACGAGCTGGACGTGGTTGAGGGCATGCAGTTCGATCGCGGCTACCTGTCGCCCTACTTCATCAACAACGCCGACAAGCAGATGGCCGTGATGGACAACCCCTTCATCCTGCTGCACGACAAGAAGATATCCAACATCCGCGACCTGCTGCCGGTGCTGGAGCAGGTGGCCAAGGCCGGCCGCCCGCTGCTGATCATCGCCGAGGACGTGGACGGCGAGGCGCTGGCCACCCTGGTGGTCAACAACTTCCGCGGCATCC
>JACRAU010000020.1 GCA_016234655.1 Betaproteobacteria bacterium | reverse complement strand
GTTCTTCTGAGGTAAGCTGTATGTAGGACATGAGGGTGGGTTCCTGGTGTGTGTGTGGGTCGCACTGCCACACTACCAGACCCGCTCTTCATGTCCGCTCATTTATTAAGCAGTGGTGCGGTTGGGATTAGAAACCACCTGTTTCCTACTGAAATAGGCTCTTATGTGGCGGCCTGCCACGCGGATCAGGCCGGCTCGATGAGCTCTATACCCAGCACCCGCGCACCCAATAGCCTGGCGCGGCCGGGCAGGCGGTCGTCGCCGCTGAGGGTATATTCGAAGGCAAACTCGCGATAGAGCCGCAGTTGTTGGTTCTCGTCGCGACGCGGCAGCCAGCGGCGCAGCGCGACGGTCTCATCCAGCAATTGCACGCCCGCGCGGGCACATGCCGCGCGCACCGCGTGCATGGCCAACTCCCTTTTTTGTAATGCGTCCCACCACAGCCAGCCGGCCACGCCGAGCAGCGCGACGACCAGCCATTCGCCGCTCATTCCGGGCGCGGCGCTTCCTGGCTTTGCACCGGCGGCATCAGCAGCGCGCAAACCGGCTCGTGCCGGCGGCCGCGTTGACTCGCGGCCGGCCCGGCTGCTTGCACTGCCACGGGGGCGGTCCAGACCGGGGCGGCGGGTGGCGCGACCTCGGGCAGCGGCGTCGGCACCAAGGGGCGATTGATGAATTTCTCGATGGCCGCCAGCAACCTTTCCTCGTCCGGCGCCACCAGCGAGACCGCCATGCCCTCGGCCCCGGCCCGGCCGGTGCGGCCGATGCGGTGCACGTAATCCTCGGGCGAATAGGGCAGCTCGTAATTGACCACGCAAGGCAGCTCGACGATGTCGATGCCGCGCGCCGCGATGTCGGTCGCCACCAGCAATCGGGTCTTGCCTTGCTTGAAGCCTTCCAGCGCGAGCAGGCGCTCGCTTTGCGCCTTGTCGCCGTGGATGATCGCCACCTCGAGGCCGCGCCGCTGCAACTGCCGGCCGAGGCGGTCGGCCGTCAACTTGGTGCGGGTGAAGACGATGGCCTGGCTGATCTCGCGCGCCGTGACCACGCGGATCAGGGCATCGACCTTGTCTTCCTCGCGCGCCTTGTGCACCAGTTGCTCGACCGTCTCGGCCGCCGTGTTGCGCCGGGCGACCTCGACCTTGAGCGGATCGCGCAGGAAGCTTTGCGCCAAGCGGGTGATGTTGTCGTCGAAGGTGGCCGAGAACAGCAGGGTCTGCCGGTTCTTCGGCAGTAGGTCGAGGATGCGCTTGAGGTCGGGCAGGAAGCCCATGTCCAGCATACGGTCTGCTTCGTCGAGCACCAGGTACTCGACCTGGCTCAGACTCAGCATGCGGCTGCCGGCATGATCGAGCAGACGACCCGGGGTGGCCACCAGCACCTCGACCCCCGCCCGCAATTGCGGGGTCTGGGCGCCGAGGGCAACGCCACCATAGACCACGGTGCTGCGCAGCGGGATGTGCTTGCCGTAGGCGACGATGCTCTCGTGGACCTGGATCGCCAACTCGCGGGTCGGCGCCAGCACCAAGGCACGCACCGGGTGGCGCGCCGGCGAGGTGCTGGTGTTGGCGAACGGCAGCATCTTCTGCAACAGCGGCAGGGCGAAGGCGGCGGTCTTGCCGGTGCCGGTCTGGGCCTGGGCCATCAGGTCGCGGCCGGCCAGCACCAGGGGAACGGCCTGCTTCTGGATCGGCGTCGGGGTTTGATAGCCCATGTCGTCCAGCGCCCGCTGAATCTCGGGGCTCAGGTTCAATTCGGCAAAACTACTGGCGGCCTCCAAGGCCGACGATTCACTCATCCGTTCCCAATCTCAATTCCAAACATTTCATACAATCCGCCGCCAATCGCAGCCCATTTCCTGGTCGGCCACGCCGATCCAATCTTCCTCGCAGCCCAAGGCCGTCGCCAGGGCCTGGCGCGCCAACTCGGGCCGGTTGTTCTCTTCGCTCAAGTGCGCGGCCACCACGTGCCGCAGGCGGCCGGTGGCCACCTTGGACAGGAATGCACGCGCCATCGTGTTATCGAGGTGGCCGTAGCGCCCTAGGATACGCGCCTTCAGGGCCGGCGGATAAGTCCCCCGGCGCAACAGATCGACATCGTGGTTGCACTCGACGGCCAGGGCGTCGCAATCGGCGAACATGGCCTCCATGTGCGCCGTCACATGGCCGGCATCGGTCAGGATACCCAAGCGGGCGCGGCCGTCGCCGAACACGAATTGCACCGGCTCGCGCGCGTCGTGCGGCACGGCGACCGGGACGATTTCGAGATCGCCCAGCGCGAACGGCGTATGCGAATCGATCTCGCGCGCTTGTTTCGGCACGCTGTCCGTGGCCTCCAGCATCAGCCGGGCGCCATGGGTCAGCAGCACCTCGCAAGCGAAGCGGGACGAGAAGCCGGCGACGCCGCGCGCATGGTCGGCATGCTCGTGGGTCAGCAGCACCGCGTCGACCGTGTCGGCCGCAATGCCCAACCGTTCCAGGCGCCGCGCCGTTTCGCGCGCGCTGAAACCGCAATCGACCAAGACCCGCGTGGCGCCGGCCTCGACCAGCCAGGCATTGCCCCGGCTGCCGCTACCCAGGCAGGCAAAACGCACTAGGCTTCCGCCCGGGCCGGGCTCACTTCAACTGCTCGTACAGCAGGTTGATGATGCGCTGCGCCGTCTCGGTCTTGAGCGGCTTGCCGTCGTCTTGCAATACCGACACCTCGCTCTGGCCCGCCTTTTCCGCCACGCGGATGCGATAGCGCTGGCTCAACACCTTGGCGTCGTCGCTGCTCCAGAACGCGAGCTTGGACAGGAAACCCTTCTCCTTGGCCGTGCCGGCGGCATCGGCGTCGGCATAGCGCACGTAATAGACGCCGCCCGCGCGGTTGCGGTCTTCCACCGCGAAGCCGATGCGGTCGAGCGCCAGGCCGACCCGGCGCCAGGCGCGGTCGAAGCCGTCCGGGGTGTTCAATACCGGCGAGCCGTCCTGGCCTTGCGCCTTACCGGCGCGCGGCTCGGCCGGTTTATCGGCCAGCAGCGTCCGGGCGCGCGCGTCCTCGACGCCAAAGCGCGCCATCAAGCGGCGCAGCATCTCGGCCTCGAGCTCGGGGTCGGCCGGGCGCGGCTGCCAGACGGTACGACCGCCGCCTTGGTCGCCGCCGGCCACCGTGCCTTCGTAGACCTCGTACATGCCGCGATGGCTGATATATATCTCGGTGCCCTTCTCGCCGGGCTCCAGCCGCGTCCTGAATTTGTCGCGCTCGGCGGTGGAGTAGACCGAATCGAGCACCTTGCCGAGCAGGTTGCGGATCGGGTCTTGCGGAATCCGGGCGCGGTTTTCCGCCCAATCGGTCTCCAGCACGCCCGCATCCGGCAATTCCAGGCCGATCACGAAGCCCATCTCCTGCCAGAACTCCTTGACCACGGGCCAGACCTCTTGCGCCGGCATGCGCACCACCAGCCAACGCTGGCTGCCGGCGCGTTCGACGCCGACCTTGTCGACGCTCGGCAACACGGCGCTATCGGCGCTGGGCTTCTGCACGCCACGCTCGGCGCTGTAGGCGGAATAGGTGGCGCTGCCCTTGGGCGTGGTATCGGGCACGACATAGCGCTTGTCGGAACCGGGCAGGATCAAGTCGGGCGGCACCTCCAACGTCGGCAGGCTGCCCGCGGATTTGTATTCGATCTTTTTCGATTCGACGAAGGAACAGCCGCCGAAAACCACGGTGGCGAGCAGAACGGCTAGAACGGTCATGCGCATGGGGTTCATCCTCACAGGGCGCCGGCTTCGCGCATGGCGGCGCGCAGGGTTTCGTGGTGCGTGGCGGAAAGCTCGGTCAGCGGCAGGCGAATGCCGCGCCCGATCCGGCCCATCTCGGCCATGGCCCACTTCACCGGGATCGGGTTGGCCTCGACGAACAGCTTCTGGTGCAGTCCGAGCAGCTTGAAATTGATCTCCCGCGCCCGCGCGACATCGCCGGCAAAGGCAGCGACGCACATCTCGTGCATCGACTTGGGCGCCACGTTGGAGGTGACCGAGATCACGCCCTGGCTGCCGAGCAGCATCAGGGCCAGGCCGCTGGCATCGTCGCCGCTGTAGATCGCGAAGCCCTTGGGCGCGCGCTTGATCAGCTCGCTGCCGCGCTCGATATTGCCGGTGGCGTCCTTGATGCCGATCACGCCCGGCACCGGCGCCAGCTTGAGCACGGTGTCGTTGCCGATGTCGGCCACGGTGCGGCCCGGCACGTTGTACAGGATCATCGGCAGATCGACCGCCTCGGCGATGGTCTTGAAGTGGCGGTACAGGCCCTCTTGCGTCGGCTTGTTGTAATAGGGCGCCACCGACAGGCCGGCCGCCGCGCCGGCCTGCTTGGCGCAATGGCTCAGCTCGATGGCCTCGGCCGTGGAGTTCGCGCCGGTACCGGCGATGACCGGGATGCGGCCGGCCGCATGCTCGACCGCGCTACGAATCAGCAGGCAATGCTCGTCCTGGCTCACCGTCGGCGACTCGCCGGTGGTGCCGACGACGACCAGGCCGTCCGTGCCTTGTTCGACATGCCAGTCGATCAAGCGCTTGAGGCCATCGAGATCGAGCGCGCCATCGGGATGCATCGGGGTGACAAGCGCAACCAAGCTGCCGGTGAACATATTCGTGAAATCCGTGAAAAATGGGGGAATTGTACTCAAAAGCGCCCGGCTTAGGGTTTTATGGCGCACAGGCGCTGCATGCGCCGAGGGGGCTCCGCTTCCGTCACGTCCTCATAGGCCACCACGCGCAGGCGGCCCCGCGCGAGTTCCAGCAACTCCCCCGGCAGCAGCAGGTGCGCCGGGTTGCGCGGCCGACCGTAGCGTTCCTGGCCCAAGGCAAAGGTCTCGTAGATCAACACGCCGCTTGGCGCCAAGGCATCCAGCAGATGAGGAAACAGCGGGCGATGCAGGTAGCAGGTCACCACCACGCCGGCATGGCCGCCTGGGGCGAAGGGCCAGTCGCCCTGCTCCAGATCATAGCGGCGCCAATCGATACCGGCGGTGTCGCGCACCCCCGCGCTGGCCGCCAGATCGATGTCGACCGCCGCCACCCGATACCCCAGGCCGGCGAGATAGACCGCATGGCGGCCCGACCCGGTGGCCAAATCGAGCACGGCACCGGCGGCCGGGATGAGCGGCGCCCAGCGCCGCACCCAGGCGGACGGCGCGAGGGCCATGGGCGCGCTCACGGCACGAATCCGCGCGAGGCCGCCGCCATCGCGGCCAGGGCCTCGCCCCAGACCCGCTCGATCAATGCCGGGAAATAGCCGATCGCCATGTACAGCACGAAGAAGCCCGCCCCCAGCGTGAGCGGAAAGCCGACGGCGAAGATGTTGAGCTGCGGCGCCGCGCGCGACATCATGCCGATGGCCAAATTGCTCGCCAACACCGCCGCCGTGACCGGCAAGGCGATTTGCAGGCCGACCGAGAACATGCTGGCCGACCAATGCAGTATCGAATACAGCCCGCGCGAGGACATCGGCTCCGCGCTGATCGGCGCGTGGCGAAAGCTATCGGCCACGGCGGCGATCACCAGATGATGGCCGTTGCTGGCGAACAGGATCAGGATGGTCAGCAGCACCATGAACTGCGCCAGCACCGGGGTCTGGGCGCCGTTGACCGGGTCGAACAAGGTGGCGAAGGAAAGGCCCATCTGCAGGCCCATGAACTGTCCGGAGAACTCGATGGCCGCGAACACCAGACGCAAGGCGAAACCCAGGCTCATGCCGATCACGATTTGCTGGCCGAGCAGCAAGAGACCCTCGCCCGAAACGATCGGCACCTTGGGCATCTCGGGCAGGACCGGCGCGATCGCCAGGGTCAGCGCGACGCCGAGGGCCACGCGCACGCTGACCGGGGCCGATCGGTTGCCCAGCATCGGGTCGATGGAAAGCCAGGCCAGGATGCGCGCCAGTGGCCAGAAGAACATCGCCAGCCAGGTGCTCAACTGGTCTGACGTGACGCTGATCATCGACCGATGATGCCGGGGATGTTATTGATCAGGCGCTGGGTGTAGTCGACCAGCAATTCGATGCTCCACGGTCCGGTCAGCACCAGCACGACGAACATCACCACCAGCTTCGGGATGAAGGTGAGGGTCATCTCGTTGATCTGGGTCGCGGCCTGGAAGATGCTGATCAGCAGGCCCGTGGCCAACGATGCGATCAACAGCGGCGCCCCGGCCAGCATGGCCACTTCCAGGGCTTGGCGCATCAGCGAGATGACGGTGTCGGCGGTCATAGCGCGAAGGTCTGCACCAAGGAGGCGATCAGCAGGTTCCAGCCGTCGGCCAACACGAACAACATCAACTTGAACGGCAGCGACACCAGCACCGGCGACAGCATCACCATGCCCATGGACATCAACACGCTGGCCACGACCATGTCGATGATCAGGAAGGGAATGAACACCAGGAAACCGATCTGGAAGGCGGTCTTCAATTCGCTGATGACGTAGGCCGGCACCAGGATGCTCATCGGCGTCGCCTCGGGGCCTTGCAAGGGCGGGTGATTGGCCAGCTTCACGAACAGGGCCAGGTCTTCCTGCCGCGTCTGCTTGAGCATGAAGCCCTTGAGCGGCTGCGCACCGCGATCGACCGCCTCGATGAAGCTCAATCGGTTTTCCGAGTAGGGTTTCCAGGCCTCGTCGTAAATCTTGTCGAATACCGGCGCCATCACGAAAAAGGTCAGGAACAGCGACAGTCCGACCAGCACCTGGTTCGGCGGCGCCTGCATTACGCCCAAGGCCTGGCGCAACAAGGCCAGCACGATCACGATGCGGGTGAACGCGGTCATCATCAGCAGAGCCGCCGGCAGGAAGGTCAGCGCCGTTAACAACAACAGCGCTTCGATGCTGAAAGTATAGCTCTGGCTGCCGCCCGGGCCGGGCGTGCTGGTAAACGCGGGAATACCGGGCGCCGCCATGGCAAGCGCGGGCAGCAGAAGCAGCGCCAAGACGAGCCAACGCATGATCAGGGCTTGCGACGCGCCAGAAGTTCGCCGAGTTTGCCGGCGAAACTCGACAACGGCGGCGGCATGGCCGCCGCCTCGGTATAGCCCTCGGGCTTTTCCAGGGTATGCAGGGTGTTGACCTGGCTGGATGTCACGCCGAGCAGCAACCAGGTCTTGCCCACCTCGACCACGACGACCTTCTCGCGCGGCCCGAGCATGACCCCGCCGACCACCTTGACCACGCCCTGGGCGCCGGTCTGGGCCGGGGCGTAGCGCCTGAGCACCCAGAGGAAGGCGTACAGGATGCCCAAGACCACGACCAAGGCGAGGAAAGTTTGAAACAAGGCGGCGCCGGTCGAGGTATGCACGGCGGATTCGGCCGCGAATATCGGCAGCGCCGAAAGCGCGGCGGCAATGCCGATCAGGCCCGTTGGTGCGCGTCGCATGATCAGCGGTTCAAGCGGCGCAGGCGCTCGGCGGGGCTGATGATGTCGGTCAAGCGGATACCGAATTTATCGTTGACCACGACCACCTCGCCCTGCGCGATCAAGGTACCGTTCACCAGGACATCCATGGGTTCGCCGGCTAGGCCGTCGAGTTCCACCACGGAGCCTTGCGCCAGTTGGAGCAGATTGCGGATAGCCAGCTTGGTCCGCCCCAGCTCGACGTTCAGCGCAACGGGGATATCGAGGATGAGATCGAGATTGTTGGCTGCGGCAGGCTGCGGCGCATCCGAGCTCAACGGTTGGAAGACCTGGGGGGCCGGTTGCGCCATGGCGGCTGCCTCGTCGGCGACAGCCTGCTCGGCCATCGCGGCGGCCCAATCATCGGCACCGGAATCTGCGGCAGCGCCTTCCGTCGTCGCCTGCTCGGCCATGGCCGTCGCCCAATCGTCGGCGCTGATTTCCTGATCTGCTTCTTCGCTCATCGCCTGCCTCCGGCACGGGATACGCGCTCATATCCTTCCAGCACACGCCCCACCTTCAGGGCGTATTGCCCATTCTTTTGCCCATACTCGCACTCGAACAAGGGCACACCATCGACCTGCGCCACCACGGCATCGGGCATGTCCAAGGAAATCACATCGCCCACCTTCAAGTCCAGAATCTGCCCCAGCGTCACCGGGGCGCGGCCAAGGTCGGCCACCAACTCGACCAAGGCATCTTGCACTTGCAGGGTCAACTGCGACACCCAGCGCTCGTCCGCCTCGGCCCGATCCGCCTGCATCGTGCTCGTCAGCAGATCCCGGATGGGCTCAATCATACTGTATGGCATGCAGACGTGGAAATCTCCGCCGCCGGCGCCAAGCTCGATGTTGAAGGTACAGACCACCACCACCTCGGTCGGCGTCGCGATGTTGGCGAACTGGGTGTTCATTTCGGAGCGCACGTATTCGAACTGGATCGGATAGATCGATTCCCAGGCCTTGCTATAGGCCTCGAAGGTCACCTCCAGCATTTTCTTGATGATGCGCTGCTCGGCCAGGGTGAAGTCGCGGCCTTCCACCCGCATGTGGAAACGGCCGTCGCCGCCGAACATATTGTCGATCACCAGGAACACCAGATTCGGATCGAACACGAACAAGCCGGTGCCGCGCAAGGGGTTCATGTGGACCAGGTTCAGGTTGGTCGGCACCACCAGGTTGCGCACGAATTCACTGTACTTGATCACCGTCACCGGCGACACGGATATCTCCGCCGTGCGGCGGATCAGGTTGAACAACCCGATACGAAAATTCCGGGCGAAGCGTTCGTTGATGATTTCCAGCGTGGGCATGCGCCCACGCACGATCCGTTCTTGGCGGCCGATATCGTAGGAACGAACACCCTCCCCCGACTCCTCGGCGGCGACCTCTTCAGGCTCGCCGGTTACGCCGCGTAGAAGCGCATCAACTTCTTCTTGGGAGAGGATATCGTCGGCCACGCCTCGCTCACTGAATGATGAAGGAGTTGAACAACACGCCCTTCACGCCCTTGCCGGCTTCCTTGATATGGAGGATATCGTTGAGTTGCGCCTGAATCTCGCTTGCGAGCTTGTCCTTGCCTTCTTGCGTCGTCAACTCTTCCGCCGACTTGCTCGACAGCAAGCGCAGCATGGCATCGCGCACCTCGGGCATATAGGTTTTTACCTTGGTCTGCACCTCGGCGTCGGACAGCTTGAGCGCGAGTTCGACCTGAAGATAGCTTTCCTTGTCCGACAGGTTGACCGTGAAGGTCTCGAGCTTTTCATAGATCGGCGCGCCCTCTTCCTTCACCGCCTCTTTTTGCTCTTTTTGGTCGGCAGGCGTCATCAACAACCAAACCGCCGCGCCGCCGCCCGCCACGACCACCAGGGCGACAAGGCCGATGATCATGAACAACAGCTTTTTCTTTTTCCCAGGCGGCGGCCCCTGCTCCAGCGCCTCATCCTTCAACTGTTCGTCCGCTTCTTTTCCCTTGGCCATAAATCCCTCACATATTGCTTGGCATGGTGCATTCTAGGAAAAAATTCACAAAAACAGCACCTTTGGCGCACAAGCTTAAGTTCTTTATCACCACAGGGCAAGACGAAAAGCAAACCCCTAATCCAATAAGATCAAGGATTTGCTTGTTAGCAACAGATTGGGAGTGTTTAGGCGTACAGATCGACGAGGCCACGCCCATGCGCGGCGGGGTGAGACTGGGCGGCCAACAGGGTGCCCTGCGCTTCCTGGGCTTCGGCATTTTCGCCGCCGGCGACGAATTTTCCCGAACCGTCCGCGTTAGCGCGCGAATCGCGGAACGACTCCGAGCTTACCGAGGTCTGGCCGAGCGACAAGCCCGACTCGGCCATCATCTCGCGCAAGCGCGGCATGGCGGATTCGATCGCCTCGCGCACCCCCGGATGCGGGGAGAAGAACTGCGCCCCGGCCTCGCTGCCGGACAAGGTCAAGCGCACCTCGACCGTGCCCAACTGAGGCGGGTTCAAAATCAGTTGCGCCGACTGGGAATCGCGCCCGGCCATCCAGACCACTTTTTGCGCGAAATCCCCCTCCCAGCCCGGCGCGCGCACGGGCGTGCGGACCAGCAGCGTCTCTTGCGCCACGGCATCCGGCGCGCCCTTCGGCGTCGCCACGACCCCGAGCCCATCGACCCGCACCGCACCGGCATCCACCTGACTCGACGCCCCGGCCACAGGCAGGCCGGCCACCTCGGTCATGGCCTGGGCCATGGCGCCACGCCCTTCGAGCAATTGCAGCGGCACCGCGCCATCGTCTCCGGCCCCGAATTCGGCCGCCATCTGTTCGGCGAACGACAAGCCCGGCTCGGCAGCCGAACCGGCCTCGACCTTGGACGCCGCCACATCGCCGGAGGGCTTCCCGACGCCCAGCTCGACCGCCTGCTTGGCGCCAACGGCCGGCAAACCCTTCCGGTCGGCGGCAATATCTGCCGACTTTCCCGGCTTGCCGGGGGGCGCGCCGGCACCCAAGGCCGCCGCCAACTGCGCCGCGACGTTGCCCAGCGCGGCGGGATCGGCTGCGCGCCCGGCGATCAAGTCTTGCGCCAGTTGCTGCAATGCCGATTCGAGCGACTTGGCGTCCAGCTCGGCGCCGTTCTCTTGGACCGCTTGGGTCACCATCTGTTTGAAATCGCCACGGCTCAGGCCCTGGGCGGTCAATTGCGCCGCCACCTGCTTGGGGTCGCCATTGCCCGCGCCAAGCGCGGCCAACTGCGCAGCCAGCTTATCGAACAAGGCAGACGCGGCCTGATCGTTCTGGGCACGCCCAGCCCGCAACGAGTCAGCTGCCTGGGCTGCCTGGGCTGCTTGGGCCGCCTGGGCCGACTTGATCGCCTGAGCCGCCACCCCCAGCCGCGCCCCGGAAATCTGGGCCGCAAGAAAACCCGGCGGAAGCGTCGGCAACAGGGGCTGCCCGGCTTGACCTGCCACGTCGGCCTGCGCGCCGGCGGGCGCGGCAGCGCCCGAGGCCGCCGCCAGGGCTTGCGCGAAGAAACCAGCGGCGTTCGGCTCGGCACCCGGAGTGCCGGCCCCTTGGCCGGCCACGGCCGCGAGCGCGGCCGTATTGACTTGTATCTCCACCATGACTGTATCCGCTTGGGTTGCGATGGCAGAAATAAAGCAAGCCTTATGCCAGCCCGCCGTCCTCCTCCTCGGCCGGCTCTGTCCGCCGGGCATTGGCGCGCTCATCGGTGAGTTTTTGTTCGTGCCGCTCCACACGGCGGGTCTCCGCCGTCCGATGGCGCTCGGCCAAGGTTTCATAGGCCTTGACCTTCTGGCGCTGCTCCAGCCACTGCTTATGCGCCATCTCCCAGCGCTGACCGGCGAGGTGCAGTTCGCGGCTCTGGTGATCGATCGCGCCCTGTACCTTGACCAGAAAGCTCTGGTATTCGCGCAATTGCTGGATGCCCATGCCGGAGGCGGTCGACTGGCGCAGGCGCGCCTGATACTCGCCCTGGAACTGGTAGAGCCGATCCAATTGTTGTTTCGCCTCGTCCTGCTTGCGCCTGAGCATGCGCAACAGCCGCTCGGCGGCCTCCAAGCGGTGCTGCGAATGCTCTAGCAGCGGTTGCAGGCCGAAACGCGCCATGGCATCAAGCGATCTCTTCGGTCTCGGCCAAGCGGCGGGCCTCGTCTTCCAGCATGACCGGGATGCCGTCGCGAATCGGGAAGGCCAGACGGTCCGCCTTGCAGACCAGTTCCTGCGCCTCTTTCAGATAGACCAGCGGACCCTTGCACAAGGGGCAGACCAGCAAATCAATGAGCTTTGTGTCCATGTCGATTTATCCTTTCGAGAATCATTTTTTCTAGACCCATTGCGACCTCGGCGTCAACCGCCAGCGCCCAGGCATCGGGCAAACCAAACCTCGCGCATTTGACGGCATCCTTCTCGGTCATCAAGACCGTGCCGGCGGGAATGTCCGCGGCACGATAACGGTGGTGATCCGATAGGGCATGCGGCTCGGCCCGGATACCGAACTGTCGTAGCGTATGAAAGAAACGCTCCGGGTTGCCGATGCCGGCCACGGCCTGCACGGCACGGCCGGCGAATCGCGCCGGCTCGACCGCCTGTTCGGGCTGCCCCAGCTTCCAAAACCGCCTCGCGGCCAAGACCATGCCGAATTGCGGCGCCGGCATCCGCGCCAGGTTCTGCCCGCCGTTGACCACGACGGCGTCTACCGAGCGCAAACGCGCGCGCGGCTCGCGCAAGGGGCCGGCCGGCAGCAGCCAACCATTGCCGAAGCCGCGCTCGCCGTCGACCACGACCAGCTCAAGGTCGCGGCCCAGGGCATGGTGCTGCAAACCATCGTCCGACAAGATCACGTCGACCTCGGGATGGAAGGCCAACAAGCGCTGCGCCGCTTCGGCCCGGCGCCGGCCCACCCACACCGGGCAGGCGCAACGTTGCGCCAACAATACCGGTTCGTCGCCGACGGCGGCGGGATCGCTATCCGGCCGCACCGGCGCGGCGGCCTTCGCCCTGCCGCCGTAACCCCGGCTCACGATGCCGGGGCGGTAACCCGCCTGGCGCAAGCGCTCGACGAGCCAGATCACCAACGGCGTCTTGCCGGTGCCACCGGCCGTGATGTTGCCGACGACCACGACCGGCACATGCAAACGCGTGACGCGCAGCCAACCCAAGCGATAGGCCCAACGACGCAGCGTCACCAAGGCAAGAAAAATCAGGGAAAGCGGGGCCAGCAGAAACCGCCAGGGACAAGCGCGATACCAGCAGCGCGCCAGCCGCTCCATACTACTCGTTGGCCGAGACTTGGGTGACGAAGGTGACCCGGCCATACCCCACGCGCCGGGCGGCATCCATCACGCGGATCACCGATTGATGGCTGGCCCCGCCGTCGGCGCTGATCACCACGACCGGTTCCTTGGCGCCATTCGCGGCACGGGTCAGGGCCTCGGCCAATTGCTCGACGCCAGCGGCGGAAAGCTTGACGTTATTGACCGTATAGTTGCCCGCCGTATCGATATCGACCTCGATCTTCGCCGGTTGCTCCTTGGCGGTCTCGCCCTCGGCTTGCGGCAGATTGATCTGCAACTCGGAAAAGCGGGCGTAGGTCGTGGTCACCATCAAGAAGATCAGGATGACCAGCAACACATCGATCAAGGGGATCAGGTTGATCTCGGGGTTCTCCCGGTGGTGCCCGCGTTGAAAATTCATTTGCGCTCGCCGTGCACGATCTCGACCAGCTTGATCGCTTCCTGCTCCATTTCGACCAAGAGCGCCTCGACCTTGCCGCGAAAGAAGCGATGGAAGATCAGACTGGGAATGGCGACGATCAGGCCGAAGGCCGTATTGTAGAGCGCCACCGAGATGCCGTGCGCCAAGACCGCCGGATTGCTGCCGGTGGGCGACTGCGAACCGAATATCTCGACCATGCCGACCACGGTGCCGAGCAAGCCGAGCAGGGGCGCGACCGCGGCGATGGTGCCGAGCGTGGTCAAGTAGCGTTCGAGGTGATGCGCCACCGCGCGACCCGCCTCCTCCAGCGACTCCTTCATCACCTCGCGGCTGCTGTTCAGGTTCTTCAGCCCGGCGGCGAAGATGCGGCCCAAGGGCGAGCTCTCGGCCAGGATGCGCAGCACCTCCGACGTCACCCCTTGCCGGCGCAAGGTTTCCAAGGTCTGATCGAGCAGGCGCGGCGGCACGATTTGATTCTGGCGCAGGCTATAGAAGCGCTCGAAGATGATGGCCAAGGCGATGATCGACGCGAAAATCAATGGCCAGATCGGCCAGCCGGCGGCTTCGATTAGGGCTAACACTGGCAATTCCTCGTTGTGGCGAATGGCGCTACTGTACTGGCCCAGCCACCGCCAGGGCAAGCCGTGCGACATTCGGCCGCGTGTATAATGCGCGATTCCAAGCCAACGTGGCAGCAGCATGCGCCTATTCCTCGACAACCCCGGCCCGGCCGGCATCGCTCATCCATGATTCGCCGCCTGATCAGTAAAGTCTTCGGCGGCAGTTCCGGCGGCGGCAAACCGACCATCCTGCCCCTTGCCCGCCACGGCATCCGGCGCGAACATATCCATCCTTGCGCGCTCAAGGTCACTCGCACGCTCAATGACCACGGCTATGCCGCCTTCGTCGTCGGCGGCGCCGTGCGCGACCTCTTGATCGAGCGCGAGCCCAAGGACTTCGACATCGCCACCGATGCGACGCCGGAAGAAGTGCGCCAGTGCTTCCGCCGTTCGCGCATCATCGGCCGCCGCTTCCAGATCGTGCATGTCTACTGCGGCGCCGACACCATCGAGGTCACCACCTTCCGCGCCAGCCAAGGCGAACCCGAGGCGGACGAGGACCGGGTGACGGCCGAGGACGGCCTGATCCTGCGCGACAACGTGTTCGGCAGCCAGACCGAGGACGCCGCCCGGCGCGACTTCACGGTCAACGCCCTGTACTACGACCCGGAAAACGAGGAAATCTGGGATAGCCACGGCGGCGTGGCCGACGCCAAGAAACGCGTGCTGCGCATGATCGGCGACCCCGAGGCGCGCTACCGCGAAGACCCGGTGCGCATGCTGCGCGCGGCCCGCTTCGCCGCCAAGCTCGAATTCCGTATCGACCCGGCCACGCGCGCGCCCATCGCCAAGCTGGCGCCGCTGCTCGAACGCATCCCGGCCGCGCGCCTGTTCGACGAGATGATCAAGCTCTTGCTGTCCGGCCACGCCGAGCGCGGCATCCACCAATTGCGCGCCGAGGGCCTGCATCACGGCATCTTCCCGATGCTCGACGCGCTGCTCGACGACCCGGCGCGCAAGGCCTTCCTGCATGCCGCTCTGCACGATACCGACGAGCGCGTGCGCAACGAGCAATCCGCCTCGCCCGCCTTCCTGATCGCCTGCCTGCTCTGGTTCGACATGAACGCCGCCTGGCACAAGCTGCAAGACCGGGGCGAGCCGGCCCAGGCCGCCTTGTTCGCCGCCATGGACCAGGCGCTGGAACAGCAGCGCGACACCCTCGCCTTCCCCCGCCGCTTCGACGGCACGATCAAGGAGATATGGTCGCTGCAACCGCGCTTCGAGCAGCGTAGCGGCGCGCGGCCTTACCGTCTGCTCACGCATCCGCGTTTCCGCGCCGGCTACGACTTCCTGCTGATCCGCTCCAAGGGCGGCGATGCGCCGCAAGAGCTGGCCGACTGGTGGACCCGCTTCCAGGATGCCAATGAAGCCGAACGCGCCGCGATGCTGCAACCGGCCAAGACCGGCGAGGCCAAGCGCCGTCGCCGGCGCGGCCCGAAGAAGCGGGCCGACGAAGGGACGCCGAATCTTGCTTAAGCCGGTGCAGGCCTTCGTCGCCCTCGGCGCCAACCTCGACGACCCGGCCGATCAGGTCGAGCGCGCCTTTCCGGAACTGGCGCGGCTGGCGCAGACGCGGCTGGTCGCACGTTCCGCGCTGTATCTGACCAAGCCGGTGGGCTATACCGAGCAGCCCGATTTCATCAACGCCGTCACGCTGATCGAAACCGCGCTGTCGCCGCGACAACTGCTCGACGAACTGCTGGCGATCGAGCAGCGCCACGGCCGCCGGCGCGAGTTCCGCAACGCGCCGCGCACGTTGGACCTCGACCTGCTGTTATACGACGGCCTGGTCATGCACGAGCCGGGGCTGACCCTGCCGCATCCGCGCATGCACGAACGCGCCTTCGTGCTGGCGCCGCTGGTCGAGATCGCGCCCGATTGCCTCATCCCCGGCGTCGGCCCCGCCGCCGCGGCCCTGCACAACACCGATACCAGCGACCTGCGCAAGCTGGCGCCGGCCCACGCCATCCTGTCCGCATGCCCTTGAAAGCCCCGCGCTATGTCGTCGTCGAAGGCCCCATCGGCGCGGGCAAGACCAGCCTGGCCCGCCGCCTGGGCCAACGCCTGCAAGCCGAGCTGATCCTGGAGCAGGCCGAGGACAATCCCTTCCTCGCCCGCTTCTACGAAGACAAGCGGCGCTATGCCCTGGCCGCGCAGTTATTCTTCCTGCTGTCGCGCGCGGAGCAGATTCGCCATGTCTCGCAGGACGATCTGTTCGCCGGGCCGAAGGTGGCCGACTACTTGATCGACAAGGACATGCTGTTCGCCCGGCTCAATCTGGACGACGCCGAGTTCCGGCTATATCAAAAGCTCTACGCCGACCTGCGGCCGCAAGCCCCCAGCCCCGACCTGGTGATCTACCTCCAGGCCTCGCCCGCCACGCTGAGCCAGCGCGTGCGCCGGCGCGGCATACAATACGAGCAGGGCATGAACGAGGGCTATCTGGCCGAACTGGCCCGGCTCTATACCGAATTCTTTTATCATTACGACGCGGCGCCGCTGCTCATCGTCAACAGCGAACGGCTCAACTTCGCCGACAGCGACGAGGACTTCGAATTGCTGTTCCAACGGATCGGCGAGATGCGCGGCACGCGGGAATTCTTCAACCGGGGGGCATGATGTTTCTACCTCAGTTGCTGGCAAAAACGGCCCAAGGCGAAAAACTCGCGGTATTGACCTGCTACGACGCGAGCTTCGCGCGCATCCTCGCGCGCGCCGGCGTCGACATCCTCTTGGTCGGCGACTCGCTCGGCATGACCGTGCAGGGCCACGACACCACCCTGGCCGTTTCCCTCGATCAAATGGTCTACCACACCGAGGCCGTCGCCCGCGGCGCGGATAAGGCCTTCATCATGGCCGACCTGCCCTTCGGCAGCTATCAGGAGAGCCCGCAACAGGCCTTCGCCAGCGCCGTCCGCTTGCTGAGCGCCGGAGCCAATATGGTCAAGCTCGAAGGCGGCGCGGTGATGTGCGATACCGTCGCCTTTCTGGTCGCGCGCGGCGTGCCGGTCTGCGCCCATCTCGGCCTGCTGCCGCAATCGGTCAACGCCAGCGGCTATCGGATGCAGGCCAAGGACGAGGCCGGCGCACGGCAATTGCTCGACGACGCCCTCGCCTTGCAGGCCGCCGGCGCGCAGATGCTACTGCTCGAGGCCATCCCCGCCGCGCTGGCGCGCAAGGCGAGCGAGCAGCTGAGCATCCCCACCATCGGCATCGGCGCCGGGCCGGATTGTTCGGCACAGGTTCTGGTTCTGCACGACATCCTCGGTCTCACCGAACAGCCGCCCAGCTTCGCCAAGAACTTCATGCTCGGCGCCGCCGGCATCGAGGCCGCCGTGCGCGCCTATGTCGAGGCGGTGAAGGCCGGCGAATTCCCCGTCGCCTGATGCGCCTCATCCATAGCGTGGCCGAGCTGCGCGCGGCACTGCGCGGCGAGACCGAAACCGCCTTCGTGCCGACCATGGGCAACCTGCATGCCGGCCATATCGCCCTGGCCGAACAGGCGAAGCAGGCCGGCCGCCCGGTGGTGGCCAGCATCTTCGTCAACCCGCTGCAATTCGGCGCCAGCGAGGATTTCGAACACTACCCGCGCACGCTCGACGCCGATTGCGCGCAACTCGCGGCCGTCGGCACCGACATCGTGTTCGCGCCTAGCGCCGCCGAAATGTACCCGGAGCCGCAGACCTTCCAAGTCCTGCCGCCCCTGGCCGGCGAGCTATGCGGCGCGCAGCGGCCCGGCCACTTCCAAGGCGTCGCCACCGTGGTGCTGAAGCTGTTCAACATCGTGCAGCCCAGATATGCCGTGTTCGGCAAGAAGGACTACCAGCAACTGTTCATCCTCAAGGGCCTGGCGCGCCAGTTCAACCTGCCGATCCAGATCGTCGAAGGCGAGACGGTGCGGGCCGAGGACGGACTGGCCCTGTCCTCGCGCAACGCTTATCTGTCGCCCGCCGAACGGGCCGAGGCGCCGCGTCTCCATGCCGTCTTGCGGGCCGCCGCCGCGCAACTGGGTAGCACCGATTTTGCCCAGATCGAGGCCCAGGCCACCGCCACTTTGCAAGTCCATGGTTGGGCCGTGGACTACGTCGCGGTGCGCAGCCGGGCCACGCTATTGCCCCCGCAGGGCGAGGAAACTAACCTGGTCGTGCTGGCCGCCGCCCGGCTGGGCGCCACCCGCCTGATCGACAACATCGAGGCCGTGTCGAATAGGGTATAATCACTGCCCTTTCAACGGATTAGCCTGCCGCCAATGCAACGGACCCTGCTCAAATCCAAGCTGCACCGCGTGCGCACGACCGCCGTGGAACTGGAATACGAAGGTTCCTGCGCCATCGACGAAAACCTGCTCGATGCGGCGGATATCCGCGAATACGAGCAAATCCAGGTCTACAACGTCAGCAACGGCGAGCGCTTCACCACCTATGCTATTCGCGGCGAGCGCGGCAGCGGCATGATCTCGGTGAACGGCGCGGCGGCGCACAAGGCCGCCGTCGGCGACGTGCTGATCATCGCCACCTATGCCGTATACAACGAGATCGAACTGACCCGCTACCAGCCAAAGCTGGTGTACGTGGACGCCGACAACCGCATCCAGCGCATCGGCAGCGACATCCCCGCGCAAGCGGCCTGAACCCCACGCCGGCACCCGGCCGGCTGCTCAGCTTTTCCCGAACCATGCCGAGAACAAACTTATAAGAAGGCATGGGAGGATTTATGAAGGTCGTTTCTGGCGCTTATCTGGCGGCGGTTTTTCATTTCGCGCCCCGAAATGGTCCCGCCCCTCGGGCGGCGGACAGGGGCAAGCTCAGCTTGGCCGATGCCGCCGACCAGTTCAAGCTGGACGAAGCGCAAAAGAAACGCCTCGACGACCTTAGCGAAAGCGAAAAGCAGTTGCGCCAGCTGGTGCGCAGCCCAGCCGAGCTCAAACGGGAGAATCGGGGCGAAAAGGCCGGGCGGATAAAACAGCGCCTCGAAATGCTGCTCAAGCAAATCCCCCTGATGGACGCCCGCGCGGCGAAGGCCGCGCTGGCCGAACTCAAACGCCTCGCCGCCGAATTGCGCCAACTTGCCGCCGACAGCACGACCGGCGAGCCGAACACTGCGGTGGCCCATGCGGAAAACCTCGGCGCAAGCGCCGGCGGCGAAACAGCGCCACCCTTGCCAAGCACGGCCGGCGCGAACCCCGGCGCCGATGCAGCCAATGCGCAGGCAGAGCGCGCCGGGCAAGACCCGAAGGCATCGGGCGAGAGCGCCACGGCCGAGGCTGCCCCCGTGCCCGTCGCGGACCCCGAGCCCCAGCCGCAGCGCGCAGGGAAAATCGACGACGAGAACGAATTCAGGAGAAAGCTGGAAGAACTGAGGCAGCTGCTGAAAACCGTCGCCGCCCTGCTAAAAAACCGGCTCAGGCATTTGCAGGGGCAATATCCGGCAAGCACCGCGCCGGCCGGCTGCGGCGCAGCGGGTGGCCCCGATCCGACGCTTGGGGCATTCATCGACATCAAGGCTTGAGCAGCCAGGGCGGGCGGCCCTAGCCCAACGCCAGCCTGAATCCGTCCCAATCGAAATGCGGCCCCGGGTCGGTCTTGCGCCCCGGCGCGATGTCCGAATGGCCGGCAACGTCCATCAAGCCCGGATAGGCCGCGCGCAAGGCCCGCGCCAATTCCGCCAGGGTGGCGTACTGCGCGTCGGTGAACGGCAAGTCATCGGTGCCTTCCAGCTCCACCCCGATCGAAAAATCGTTGCAGCGCTCGCGCCCCTGCCAGCATGACGCGCCGGCATGCCAGGCCCGCTTGCCGCAAGGCACGAACTGGATCGGCTCGCCATCGCGGCGAATAAAGAAATGGGCCGAGACCTCGAGGCCCTGGATCGCCGCGTAATAAGGATGCCGCGCCGGGTCGAGGCGATTGGTGAACAGCTCGATCACGCCCGGCCCGCCGAATTCGCCCGGCGGCAGGCTGATGTTGTGGATCACCAGCAGCGTCGGCACCTCGGCCGCCGGCCGCGCATCGCAATTGGGCGAAACGATGCGCCTTGCGCCGGCCAGCCAGCCTTCGGCATCGACGCTTCCTAGCCGGGCCATGCCCTGCCTCGCCGGCCCGATGCATCGGCCGTCCACTGGTAGAATGCGGCATTCGCGATAAGGGACCCCGCCATGCTGTTGCTCGAACTCCTGTTTTTCCTGGTGGTCATTCTCGTCGCCGCCGAGGTTTTCGTAAATGCCTTGGAGCACCTGGGCGAGCGCCTGAAGATATCGGAAGGCGTGACCGGTTCGATCTTCGCCGCCGTCGGCACCGCGATGCCCGAGACTCTGGTGCCGCTACTGGCCATCTTCGGCGGCACGCAGAACCAGCAGATCAACGAGGAGATCGGCGTCGGTGCCATCCTCGGCGCGCCGCTGATGCTGTCCACCCTGTCCCTGTGCCTGATGGCCTTGGCCGTGTGGAAGCATCGCGGCAGCCAAGGCCATTTCACGCCGGAACGCACCGGCCTGACCCGCGATTTGAATTTCTTCCTCGCCGCCTTCGCGCTGTCTTGCGTCGCCCTGTTCGTGCCGCACGAGACCGGCGGCATCCGCGCCGTGATCGCCTTTGTGATGGTTTCGGTCTATTTCTTCTACCTCATGCTGACCATCCGGGCCTCGGCCTCGCTGGTCAAGGATGGCCACGCCACCGAGGCGGAAGAACCCATGCTGCTCAACCGGCTCGGCCTGCCCAACAACATGCAGGTGATCCTCTTGCAACTCGGCCTCGGCCTCGTCTTGCTGGTCGGCGGCGCCAAGGGCTTCATCCACGGCGTCGAACAGGCGGCGCCCCTGCTCGGCATCTCCGCCCTGCTGCTCAGTTTGATGATCGTGCCGATCGCGACCGAATTGCCGGAGAAGGTGAATTCCATCCTGTGGATTCGCAAGCACAAGGACACCCTGGCCTTCGGCAACATCACCGGCGCCATGGTGTTCCAGGGCACCCTACTGCCCGCCATCGGCATCTTGCTCACGCCCTGGGCGCCGCAAAAAGAGGTGCTGGCCGGCGTGGTCATCACGCTCGTCGCCGCCTTGTGGCTGCGCTTCATGCTGATGCGCGGACAACTGCGCATTTGGCATCTGGCCGTGAACGGCGGCCTCTACGCCCTCTACCTCGGCATCGCGCTGAGCTAGCTTTTTTCGCCGTTAGGGCTTGAATAGGTCATGGATCGCCTTAACATTTAAGTTATTAATGTCCTAATATTGTTGACATCCACGCAGCCACCAATTAACAGTGCGCTTTCGATGAAAAACACCGCCATCCAACCGACCTCGACCGAAAAGGTCATGCGTGAGAACGATTTCATCGTCTCCAAGACCGACCTCAAGGGCCGCATCACCTACGGCAACCGCATCTTCATCGAATTCTCCGGTTATTCGGAAAAGGAACTGCTTGGCGCCCAGCACAACATCGTCCGCCACCCGGACATGCCGCGTGCCGTGTTCAAGCTGCTGTGGGACACCATCCAGGGCGGCCAAGAGTGCTTCGCCTATGTGAAGAACATGGCCAAGGATGGCAGCTTCTATTGGGTCTTCGCCAACGTCACGCCGTCCTACGACGAAGCGGGCAATGCCATCGGCTACCTGTCGGTGCGGCGCAAACCCAAGCCGGAAGCGGTCAGGGCCGTCGGCGAACTCTACAGACAGATGCTCGACGCCGAGCGGCAGGCCGGTCCGCAAAACGCCATCGCCGCCTCGTCCAAGATTCTCACTCGCCTGCTCGAGGAAAAGCAGGTGAGCTACGAGCAATTCGTCCTTAGCCTCTGAGCCACCGCGCGCCGGGAAACGAACAAAGGAGCCGCCCATGACCGACCACCCCCTGCGCCGAAAGCTCATGGCCTACTCCGGCTCGCTGATCTTTATCCTCGTCGCCCTAGTCGCCATCGAGCAACTGCACCTGCCCGAATGGATCGAGTTCGCGCTCCTGCTCGTCGGCCTGTTCCTGGTGGTCAAGCTCCACCGCTTCGTCAAGCGCGCGCTGGCGCCCATCGGCGACCTTAGCAAACTCACCGAGGAGATCGGCCAGGGCCGCTTCGACCACCGCATCACCGGCATCGACGAGGGCAGCCCGCTGAGCGGCATCATCTGGCACGTGAACGACATGCTGGACCAGCTGGAGACTTATTTTCGCGAGGTCAAGACCTCGTCCCGCTACCAGCAGGACGGCAAGTTCTTCCGCAAACCGCAGGCCGTCGGCATGCACGGCGAGTTCGCCGCCAGCCTGGGGCAGCTGGGCGTTTCGCTCGACGCCATGGCCGAGCATACCCAGCAGCAGATGCGCAATTACCTGATCTCGATGATGCATCACCTCAACACCAGCAACCTGTTGCGCAATCTCTCCACCAACCAGCAAGACCTGAAGGTCATCACCGAAGACCTGCGCGAGGTCGCCAGCCTGGCCAGTCAAACCAACGACGCCGCCCAGCAGAGCAAGGACTCGGTCGGCCAGATCGTCGGCAGTTTGGATGGCATCGCGGAGCGTATCGATCACGCCAACATGACCGTCGGCAAGCTGAACGAACGCAGCGTGGAGATCAGCAAAGCGGTCGATCTGATCAACACCATCGCGGACCAGACCAATCTGCTGGCGCTGAATGCCGCCATCGAGGCCGCCCGCGCCGGCGAGGCCGGCCGCGGCTTCGCCGTGGTGGCCGACGAGGTGCGCAAACTGGCCGAGAACACCAAGACCGCGTCGGTCTCCATCGGCCAGATCATGCAGACCCTGCAAGCCGAGGCCAACACGATGATGGAAGATTCGCGCGCGATGCTCGAACTCGCCGCCTCCTCGCAAGACACCGTGCGCGGCCTGTCCAGCCGTTTCGAGCAGTTCGCCGGCTCGGCGCGAAGCACGCTGGCCCGCACCGGCCGCGCCCAGGATATGAGCTTCGCCTCGCTGGTGAAGATGGATCACGTGGTCTACAAGCAGCAGGCCTATATGGCCTTCAGCACCGGCGGCGAGTCGGAATACATGGAGGCGGCGCGGACCGGCCACGACGAGTGCCGCCTGGGCCAGTGGTACGGCGACGAAGGCCTGAGCGAATTCGGCCACCTATCCACCTATAAGGCCCTGGAAGACGCCCATTGCGCAGTGCACGACGACATCCACGTCATGCTCGAACTGCTCAGCCAGGGCTGGCAGCAGAACCTCGCGCTGCAACAGCGCATCTTCGATTTGATGGTGGGCGTGGAAAAGGCCAGCCACGATGTCATGGACATCATCGACCGCATGGTGGCGGAGAAGCACGGCATGGCGCTCGGCCAAGCCGATGCCGGCCCCAAGACGGGTGGCCAAAAAGAGATCAAGATCGAAAACAGCGCCTCGATCGAGCTGTTTTAGTCGATGCCCAAACGCTCCAGCCGGTAACGCAGCGAACGAAAGGTCACGCCCAACTGCTTGGCGGCGGCGGTCTTGTTGCCGCCGCTCTGCTTCAAGGCGGCGAGGATGGCCTCGCGTTCCACCTTGTCCAGATAATCCTGCAAGGATTGTTCGGCCCGCCCTTCGCTCTGGCCGCCGGCGGCAACGGCCGGCGACAGGTTAAGGCCCTCCACGCCGATCTCGCCCTCGCCCAGGGCGAAGGCCCGTTCCAGGATGTTCTCCAACTCGCGCACATTGCCGGGAAAGGCATAGTCCAGCAACGCCGCATTGGCGGCAACGGCGAGCCGCGCGCCGTCGCGCGCGAAACCATAACGGCCGACGATGTGTTCGACCAGGGCCGGAATGTCCTCGCGCCGCTCGCGCAGCGGCGGCATCTTGAGTTCGATCACATCGAGCCGGTAGAACAGGTCGTGGCGAAAGCGCCCAGCCTCCACCGCGCGCGCCAAGTCTTGATGCGATGCGCTGATCAGGCGCGCGTCGACCGGTTCTTCCTGGCTGGCGCCGATACGGCGCACGCGCTTTTCCTGGACCGCGCGCAACAGCTTCACCTGCATGGACATCGGCAGCTCGGCCACCTCGTCGAGGAACAGGGTGCCGCCATCGGCCGCGTGGAAGAAGCCGTCGCGGTCGGCGTCGGCGCCGGTGAAGGCGCCCTTGCGATAACCGAAGAACTCGCTCTCCATCAGGTTCTCTGGAATGGCGCCGCAGTTCACCGCAACGAAAGGCTTGCCGCCCCGGCGGCTGTCGGCGTGGATCATGCGCGCCGCCACTTCCTTGCCGGTGCCGGTCTCGCCCAGGATGAAGACCGGTGCCTGGCTGCGCGCGACCTTCTCGATCAGCGCGCGCACCTGGCGCATGGCCGGCGAATCGCCGACCAGGTTCTTCTGCTGCTCCGCCGCGTGCTCGACATCGGGCGTCTTCAAGGCAGTGCGCACCAGGGCGCGCAATTGCTCCAGGCTCACCGGCTTGGACACATAGTCGTAGGCGCCGGCCTTGAGCGCCGCCACCGCATTGTCGGCCGAGCCGTGCGCGGTGATCACCGCCACCGGCGTGGACGGGCTGGTCTCGGCGACATGGCGCACGATCTCCAGGCCATCGCCGTCCGGCAGCCGCATATCGGTCAGGCACAGGTCGAAGTGCCGGCGCGCGAGCTGCGCCTTCGCCCCCGCCACATCCTTGGCCCGCGCGGCATCGAGCCCCATGTTGGCCAGGGTCAGCTCGACCAGGTCGAGCAGGTCCGGCTCGTCGTCGACAATCAACACGCGGGGGTTGCTCATAGGACCATTCTCAACGGGGCGTCAGATGGCAGCTTAGACGAAACAGGGCGCCGTCGGGGTGCTCGACATATCGCAGGCGCGCCCCGTTGGCCTCGGCCAGCTCGCGCGAGATATACAGGCCCAGGCCGCTGCCTTGCTGGTTGGTGGTGTAAAACGGCTCGAACAAGTGCTCGCGCAATTCGGCGTCGACCGGCGGCCCGTCGTTGAAGATGTCGATATCCACCCGCATCTCCTCGCGCCGCGCGGCGATGCGAATGCTGGCCGGCCCCTTGCCGCAATAGTGCCAGGCGTTGCGGCACAGATTCCACAAAATCTGCTGCAAATGCATGCGATCGAAACCGACCTTCGCGCCGGGTTCGGCCTCGACCCGGATCGCCCCCTCGGACACCTGCTCGTTGCGTTGGAACTCCCCGACAAAGGCGGCGAGAATCTCCGCCAAGTCCAAATCCTCCCGGTCGAGACGGTCGCGCCGGTTCAGGCTCAGCACATCGTCGACCAGCCAGCTCAAACGCTGGGCGTTGTCCTCGATGATCTTGCACAGCCGCGCCTGTACCTCCGGTCCCTGCCCTTCCTTCAAGAGCTGGGCGGCATGATTCACCGCCGACAAGGGATTGCGAATCTCGTGCGCCAGGTTCGCGGTCAACCGGCCCAGGGCCGCGAGCTTCATGCGCTGGGCCTCGGCCTCCAATTCGGTCACGTCCTCGATCAGCACGATCGCGCCGGCCTGCCGCTCCGGCTCCAACTCGATGAAGCGGGCGCGCAGACGGGCCTGCGCCGTCTGGAAGGGATAAGCCCTAACCTCGCCCGCGTGGCGCCAGGCCGACCACAAGTCGGCCAGATGGGGCGAGCAGCGATCCAAGGTGCAATCCATATGGAAATTGCCCCGCAGTTGTTCCTCGGCCCGCGAATTGGCCAGCAACACCCGGCCGTCGCTATCGACCACCAGCACGCCGAAGGGCAGCTCCTGGATCACGCGGGCGTTGATGCGCGCCAAATGCTCGACCTGGCGCCCCTTCTCGCCGGCCAACGCGGCCTCCGAGCGCGCACCCCGCGCCAGGACATGGGAAAACACCGCCACCGCGAACAGGGCGATGGACAACAAGCCCGCGCGCACGAAGCTGCCCAAGACCGAGCCCACCCCCAGCGCCCGCCATGCCTGCTCGAACAGCAGCAACAGCGTCGCCACCGAGGCCGCCAGCAAGACCGCGCGCATCGTCGGCAGCATGCCGGAGGCCGCCACCGGCACGATCAGCAACAAGCCCAGGCCACCGAGGATGCCGCCGCTCAAATGCATCAACCAACTGATGGCGACGATATCCACGCCGACCTGCGCGACGAGCTGGCGCTCGAAATCGAAGTGCCGGGCGCGCTCCATGCCCGCCAGCAAAATGGCCGCCGTGCCGTACAACACGCCGCTGGCGAGAAACAACTGAAGATCGGCCTCGTCGATGGGCGCGTATTGCGGAAAGGCCCAGGCCGCGATGGTGACGCTGAAGGCGAGGAACAAACGGTACAGATTGAGATGGCGCAGCGAGCGCCAAAAACTCTCCGGCAAGCTGACGGCGGTGGCCACGCTAGCCGCGGTCTTGCTCGCGGTGCTCCGGGCAGCAGTAGAAGCGGCCCTGGCTCATGACAGCCTCGGATCGCGGCAGATTCACGCCGCAGACCTGGCAGCGCACCATGCTCTCGATCTCCGGCTCACCCTTGGCCGGCGGCGGATTCGAGTTTTTCCGCCGCGCCGCCCGGAACCAAAACACGGCCGCCAGCGCGATCGCCAGCCAGATCAGCAGCTTAAGCAACGTCGAGTCCGCTCTTGTGCGTGTCGTTGATGGTGACCAACAGGCGCTGGAAGGGAATGAAGCGGCCGAACCTCACCACCAGCGGCATATAGGGCAGGTCTTCGCCCATGCCCCATTCGTACTTGCCGCCGATCATGTCGTCGTAAACCTTGCGCACCATCGCATCGAGCTGCTCGATGAAAGGGCCGAACATCTCGGCGTTCTCCGGCTCGTACTCCATGCCGGTGCGAAACTCGTCGATTTCATAAACGGCTTGGTGCACGAGGTCGACATACTCGTCGACGGTCTTGGGTCGTTTCATCTTCGCTCTGTCAGAGTTGTGATTCGGCACATTCTAATCCGGGATCGCCCCGCCAGAAAGCACAACAGGGGCCGAAGCCCCTGCTGCACCGCTGTAGGAGCGGCCTCCCGGCCGCGAACAATCCGCCTGCCCGATCGCCACGCCGTTGTTCGGCCCCGGGAGGGGCCTCCTACTTGGCGGCGAACTCCTCCAGCTTGCGCGCGCGGATGACGTTGCCGTCGAGGCCGGCCTCTTTGGCCGAGCCGCCGTAGGCCAGGGTCATCAACTGGCTGTAGTAGAGCACCGGCATGTTGAACTTGGTGCCGTACTTCTTGTTGATCTGGCCCTGGTAGACCTCGGTGTTGGCTTGGCACAGCGGGCACGGCGTGACCAGCATCTCGGCGCCGGAATCGTAGGCGGCCTCGATGATGTCCTTGATCTGGGCCTGGGCCTTGTCCGGCTCGGAGAAGGCCAGGGCGCCGCCGCAGCAGGTGACCTTCTGGTCGAATTGGGTCGGCTCGGCGCCGACGCTCTCGACCAGCTTGTCGAGGTACATCGGGTTCTCGAACGACTCGCCGTGGATGCCGAACGGCCGGTTGGTCTGGCAGCCGACGTAGCCGGCGAACTTCATGCCGTCGAGCGGTTTCTTCACCGGCTTCTTCAGTTCGTCGTAGCCCAGGTCTTCGATCAACACCTCGACCATGTGGCGCACCTCGGGGATGACCTTGATGTTGAGGCCGGCCTCTTTCAGGGCTTCCTGGGTGTCGGCCATCAGCACGTTGGAGTGCTCCAGGCGCTCCTTCGACTCGCGCGCGCCCAGCCAGCAGGCGGCGCAGGTGGCGACGATGTCCTGGCCCGGCAGATTCTGCTCGGCCAGCGCAAAGTTGCGCGCGTTCATCACGTGGCGCGGCAGCTCGCCGGCCTCGGCATAGCTGACCGAGGCGCCGCAGCAGTTCCAGTCGGGGATCTCGGTCATCTTGATGTCCAGGGTCTTGCACATGGACTCGACCGAGCTCAGGTAGTTGGAGGCCGAGGCGCCCTTCTGCGAGGAGCAGCCCGGGTAGAACGCGTATTCCTTACGTGCCATCTGTCTTGTCTCCTTATGCCGGCTGGCGGCCCTTGCGCTTCGCTTCCAGCTCGCGCGCCTTGGCCAGCATGGCGTGAATGCCTTTGAGGTCCTTGCACTTGTGGCCGCCGCCGACGGCCTCCATCGGGTTCAGGCGCTTGGCCTTGACCAGGCCCAGGGCCATGCTCTGCATCTCCAGCGCCTTCTTGATGCCGGAGCCGATGCCGTCCTTGAAGTAGAGCGACTGGGTCAGCTTCACTTCGTTGACGCGGCCGTACTTGGTGGCGTTGTCCCAGAAGGTCTTGGACAGGTGCTGGGTCGGCTGACCCTTGGGCGCCTTGCCCAGGCGGTAGGCGTACTCGGCCAGGCCGTGCATGACGTGGGTGATCGGCACCTTGCGCGGGCAGCGCACGTAGCAGTTGTAGCAGGACACGCACTGCCACATGGAGTTGCTGGAAAGCACCTCGTCGCGCTTGCCGGCGCGGATCATCATGAACAGTTCCTGCGGCGGATGGTCCCAACCGCCGTGGAAGTTGGTCGGGCAGGAACCGGAGCAGACGCCGCACTGCATGCACATCTTCACCCAGTCGCCCATCTCGGCCTGTTCCTCGATCTCCTTGAGGAAGTTGTTCTTGTAGCGGGCCGTCATCTGTTGATTCATATCGCTCATTGCCAGCCTCCTCTCACAGACCCTTGAAGGGCGATGCGCCCATCGCGACGATCTTGGCCGCGTAGTCGTTGATCTTCTTCGGCAGGGTCTCGATGTCGGTGATCGCCACTTCCAAGTCCATCAGGCGCTCCTCCTCCAAGTTCATGCCCTTGAGGGTGTCGTACACCTTGGACATGCGGTAGCGGCCGAGCTCGGAACCCTTGACGAAGTGGCACTGGTATTCCTCGCCGTGCTTGCAACCCATCAGCATCACGCCGTCGTAGCCGGAGTTCAGCGCGTCGGTGATCCAAATGGTGTTGACCGAACCGAGGCAGCGCACCGGGATGACCCGGACGAAGGCGTCGTATTCGTAGCGGTTCATGCCGGCCATGTCGAGCGCCGGGTAGGCGTCGTTCTCGCAGGCCAGGATCAGCACGCGCGGTTTCTCGGAGAACTCGTCCGGGATGTCCACGGCCTTGATCTGGGCGCCGACGGTGTTGACCGAATAGTTCTCGAACGAGATCACCCGCACCGGGCAAGCGCCCATGCAGGTGCCGCAACGACGGCAGCGCGACTCGTTGAACAGCGGGAAGCGTTTCTCGTCTTCGTCGATGGCGCCGAACGGGCACTCCACCGTGCAGCGCTTGCACTGGGTACAGCCTTCCAGGCGCGCGGTCGGGAAGCTGAGGTCGCCGGCGCGTGGATGCGCGGCCTTGCCCAGGCCGGCGTTCTCCATGGCCTGGATCGCCTTCATCGCGGCGCCGGTGGCGTCCTCGACCGCCTGCACGGTATCCATTGGCCGGCGCACGGGGCCGGCGGCATACATCGCGGTACGCCGGGTCTCGTACGGGAAGCAGATGAAGTGGCTGTCGTTGAAGCCGTGTTTGAACTGGGGGATATCCGGGCCCTGGCGATAGTCCAGGTTGAGCACGGACTTCGATTTCATTTGGACGACCTGTTCCTTGGCCGCCTCGTCGCCGCCCTCGGCCGCGCGGGTGGCCTCGGACAGGGCATCGAGATCGGGGCCGGAGGTCGGCACCATGCCGGTGGCCAGCACTACCAGGTCGGCATCGGTCTCGGTCTCTTCGTTCAGGATCAAGTCCTTGAACTTGACCTTGCAGCCACCGCCGTTGGCGCTGACATTAGACACCACGCCCTTGGAGAAGATCACGCCCTTGTTCTGGGCGCTACGGTAGAAGTCCTCGCCGTTGCCGGGCGTGCGCAGGTCGGTGAACAGCACCACGGTGTCGATATCCGGATTGCTGTCCTTGAAGTACATGGCCTGCTTGATGCTGGTGTTGCAGCAATGGCCCGAGCAGTACTGCAAGTGCTCGCCGCTGGTGTCGCGCTGGCCGGCGCACTGCACGAACACCACGGATTTGACTTCCTTGCCGTCGGCGCGCTTGATCGGGCCGCCGTTGGCGGCCTTGGCCAGCGCTTCGAGGCCGGCCTGATCGACCACATTGGCCTGGCCGCCGCCCAGATGCGGCAGCTTGTTCATGTCGTAAGGCGTAAAGCCGGTGGCTTGGACGATGGCGCCGACATCCTCGGTCGCGACCGAGCCGCTCTCGACCGCGATCTCGACCTTGAACCGGCCGGGTGCGCCGGAGGTCTTGGCAAGGGTCGCGTTGAGATAGACCTTGATGTTGGCATCGGCCTCGATCTGGGCCACCAGGTCGGCAATGCCGTTGTCCTCGGGCGCCTTGAATGGCTCGCGGGTCGGGATGCGCTTGTACAGCTTGGCGGTCATGCCGCCCAGGGCGCCGGTCTTCTCGACCAGCACCACCTTGTAGCCGGCCTTGGACGCCTCCAGCGCCGCGGTCATGCCGGAGATGCCGCCGCCGACCACCAGCAGGGTCTTCACGCCGCCGGTGTTCTGGTTGCCTTCCGGCACCTTCATCGCTTTCACCTCGGCGCAGGCCATGCGCACGTAGTCCTCGGCCATTTCCTGCGTGGTCTCGCGCGCGGCGTCGGTGTCCGGGCGAATCCAGATCACGCCCTCGCGCAGGTTGCCGCGCGACACGGCGTTGGCCGGGAAGTTGAAGGCCTCGGTCTTGGCCCGGCGCGAGCAGGCGCAGATCGCGACGTGGGTGACGCCTTCGTTGTCGATGTCGTTCTTGATCAGCGCCACGCCGTCGGCGGAGCAGAGGAAGTCGTGCTCGCGCACGAGGTTCATCTTGCCTTCCTTGGTGGCGATCTTCACGAGGGATGCGGCATCCAGGCGGCTGCCCAGTTCGCAGCCCTTGCAGATGTATGCAGCGGTTTTCATCTCAGCCATGGCTTAGGCCTCCGCACGGGCGACTTTGTTGACGACTTGGATGGCGCGCAAGGCGGCGGCGGTGGCGCTCTGCACCGCGCGGTTCACATCCAGGGCATTGGTGGCGCAACCGGCACCGAAGATACCGGCATTGGCCGGGTCGGCCATGATGAAGCCGGAGGAATCGGCCATCACCTCGGCGGGGATGTCGACGCCCTTGACCGACGGCTCCATGCCGACCGCCAGCACGACCATGTCATGCGGGTTGGAGTAGCGGACATAACCCTCGGTATTCACGCCCCAGCACACCGGGTTGCCGTCCTTGTCCTCGCTGATGCGGGCGACCTTGGATTTGACGAAGCTGACGTTGGGATTGGCCTTGACCTTGGCGTAGAAGTCCTCGAAGCGGTCGATGGCGCGGATGTCGATGTAGTAGATGGTCGACTTGCCCTCGTCGCCGTACTTCTCCTGCACGTAGTGAGTCTGCTTGAGCGAGCCCATGCAGCAAAAGCGCGAGCAGTGGCGCAGGTGGTTCTCGTCGCGCGAGCCGGCGCACTGGATGAAGGCGATGTTCTTCGCCTCCTTGCCGTCGGACGGGCGCAGAATTTTGCCGCCGGTCGGGCCGTGCGGGTCGGCCAGACGCTCGAACTCGACGTTGGTGATCACGTTGGGGAATTCGCCGTAGCGATACGGCGTGATGTTCTCCGCGTTATACGGCTGCCAGCCGGTGGCCCAGACGATGGCGCCGGCCTTGAGACTGACCGACTCTTCCTTCTGCTCGAGGTCGATGGCGTTGTACTTGCAAGCGGCCTTGGCCTTGTCGGCATCGGCGGTGCCGAGGATAGCGGGGTCGAGCACGTAGCGCTGCGGATAGGCCATCGCGTGCGGCAGATAGGCCACCTTGATCTTGCCTAGCTTGTAGTTGAAGGCGTCGTCGATCTCGCCGCTCACCGCCTTGGCGCATTCGCCGCAGGCCGTGCAGTTTTCGTTGACGAAACGCGGCGCGGTCTTGAGGTTGACGGTGTAGTCGCCCTTGGTGCCGGAGATGCCGGTCACCTCGGCCATGGTCAGCACCTGGATGCGCGGATTGGCCTTGAGCCGGCGCAGGTTGATCTCCAGGCCGCAAGTGGGATGGCACATCTTGGGGAAGTACCGGTAGAGCTGGGCGGTACGGCCGCCCAGGTACGGGTTCTTCTCCACCAATACGACATGCTTGCCGGTTTCAGCAGCTTCGAGCGCCGCAGTCATGCCGGAGATGCCGCCGCCCACGACCAGGATGGTCTGGTTGGTCGCCACAGTCATGAATCGCCTCCGATTGGATGAAGACTGGAAAATCATGCGGCTCGAATTGCGAGCCGGGAATGGCGCGATGTTACCCGCAAAGGCCCTGCTTATGGCCCGCGAAAAAGATCGAATGTACTTATGTGTAAATAGATTGCGTGTATTGGAGTGCCGCGAGGGGTTATGTGTGCACGCTGACCGGCGGCACATTGCATGCCTCGCCCTGTTCGGTCGGCACCGGCCGTATCTCGAAACTCAGCTCCGCCAGGTTGGCCAGGATGTAGGTCGGCGGCTTGCCGACGCCACCCACGGTACCGGGATTGACCAGGTGGGTGACCCCGCCCTTCACGTTGTCGATTTGCTGGATGCCGACCTGGTGGTCATGGCCGCAGCAGACCAGATCGTAGTCGCCGGTCAACGCCAAGGCGGCGGCGTAATGCGGGTAATGCACCAGGAAAATGCTGCGCTCGGCCAAATGCAGCACGGCGTCCTGGCCGTGGTAGCGCACCGGGCTGTCGGGCTCGGCGGCCAGCTTACTCATGCTGAACAGGTCGCCGGTGTTGTTGCCGTGGATCACGTGCACCGGCAGGCCGTATTTCTTGAGCACGCGCAGCGTGGTCGGCGCCACCACGTCGCCGCAATGCAGCACCGCCTCCGCGCCGCAACGCTTGGCGTCTTCCACCGCATGGTCGAGCAGGCGGCGGTTGTCGTGGCTGTCGGAGAGGATGCAGACCTTCATAGCGTGAGGAGTGAGGAGTGAGGAGTGAGGAGTGAGGAGTGAGGAGTGAGGAGTGAGGAGTGTAAGCGTTTTTCGCCTTACTCCTAGCCCCTCACGCCTCACCGAATTTAGAACATCGGCTTTTCGGGGGCCGCCTTGTAGCGCTCGACGCCGGCCATGATCTCGGCCTTGGCCTCGTCGGCGCCGACCCAGCCTTCCACCTTCACCCATTTGTTGGGCTCGAGGTCCTTGTAGTGCTCGAAGAAGTGGGATATCTGGTTCAGTAGCAACGCGGGCAGGTCTTCCGGTTTCCTGACCTGGGTGTACAGGTTGCACAGCTTATCGACCGGCACCGCGATCAGCTTGGCATCGATACCCGCCTCGTCGGTCATCTTCAGCATGCCGACCGGGCGGCAGCGCACCACCACGCCGGTGATCAGCGGGATCGGCGTGATCACCAGCACGTCGACCGGGTCGCCGTCGTCGGACAGGGTGTGCGGGATATAGCCGTAGTTGCACGGGTAGTGCATGGCGGTGGACATGAAGCGGTCGACGAACATCGCGCCGGTTTCCTTGTCGACCTCGTACTTGATCGGCTCGCCGTGAGCGGGTATCTCGATAATGACGTTGAAATCGCCCGGCACGTCGCGGCCGGAAGACACTCGATCTAGATTCATAATCCACCTCGAAACTATTGTCTATACAGGGAATACCGCGTCATCCACCGTGATCGCCGACGGTCGGTTGCTGGTACAATCGCGCCATTCAGGGAGATTTGCATGCCCAGCCAGGAAGAACTCGTCATTCGCGGCCTCACCAACGCCGGAAAAAAATTCAGGCCCAGCGATTGGGCCGAACGCCTATGCGGCGTGTTCGGCAGCGTCGGCCCCGACAACCGCACCCGCTATTCGCCCTGCATCTCCCCGATCACGCGCGAGGGCATGTACTGCGTCGTGGTCAACCGGAAACTGGAAGCGGAAGACCCGATGGCATTCCGCTTTTTGATGGACTTCGCCCGGGACAACGACCTGCAAGTGGTAGACGGCCGCCAAGCCTCCAGGAACGAAGCAACTGCGGCCCGTTGAACGGGCCGCAGTGATTAGGCCATGGCCTTGATGGCGTCGGACAGGCGGCTCTTGTGGCGAGAAGCCTTGTTCTTGTGAACGATCTTCTTGTCGGCGATGCGGTCGATCACGCTCATCGAAGTCTGGAACACGGTCTGGGCGGTGCTCTTGTCGCCGGCCTCGATCGCCTTCTGGACCTTCTTCACCGCAGTGCGGTAAGCGGAACGCAGAGCCATGTTATGCAGGCGCTGCTTGGCGCTCTGACGGGCACGTTTCCGCGCTTGGGCACTGTTGGCCATAATTCGGTACTCCTGTTGCCTGGACGCAATTGAAAGGCGCGGATTATATTGCCTTTGTTTAGGGCAGACAAGCCTAAATCACAACAGCCAACCCAACGAAAACCAACGATAAACCCATGAATCTGCTCAAAGCCCTCGCCGCCGTCAGTTCCATGACCCTGCTCTCGCGCATCCTGGGCTTCGTCCGCGACGCCGTGATCGCCCGCGCCTTCGGGGCCGGGGCCGCCACCGACGCCTTCTTCGTCGCCTTCAAGCTGCCCAACCTGCTGCGCCGCTTGTTCGCCGAGGGCGCCTTCTCCCAGGCCTTCGTTCCGGTGCTGGCCGAATACAAGAACAAACGCGGTATCGAGGCCACCCATATCCTGGTCAACAAGGTCGCCACCGCGCTGTTCCTGGTGCTGGTCGTCGTGGCCGGCCTCGGCATCCTGGCCGCGCCGCTGGTGGTGCTGGCCAGCGCACCCGGCTTTCTGGCCACGCCGGACAAGTTCGACCTCACGGTCGACCTGTTGCGCATCGTTTTCCCCTACATCCTGTTCATTTCGCTGACCTCGCTCGCCGCCGGCGTGCTCAACACCTACAGCCGCTTCAACCTGCCGGCGTTCACGCCGGTGCTGCTCAACGTCGCGATGATCCTGGCCGCCACCGTGGCCGCGCCCTGGTTCGACCCGCCGGTGCTGGCCCTGGGTTGGGGCGCCTTCCTGGGCGGGCTGCTGCAACTGTCCATCCAGATTCCGGCCCTCAAGCGCATCGGCCTGATCCCGCGTTGGGACCTCGACCTCAAGGACGAGGGCGTGCGCCGGATTTTGAAATTGATGGGGCCGGCCGCGATCGGCGTCTCGGTCGCCCAGGTCTCGCTGTTGATCAACACCCTGTTCGCGTCCTTCCTGGTCACCGGCAGCGTGTCCTGGCTCTACTACGCCGACCGGCTGATGGAGTTTCCCACCGGCATGCTCGGCGTCGCCCTGGGCACCATCCTCTTGCCCAGCCTGGCCAAGCACTATGCCGACAACGACGGCGGCGAATATTCCAAGTTGCTCGACTGGGGCCTGCGCATGACCCTTCTGCTGGCCGCGCCGGCCGCCGTCGCGCTGGCCATCCTGGCCGTGCCCTTGATCGCCACCTTGTTTTTCTACGGCGAGTTCAGCGCCCATGATGTCGAGATGACCCGCAGCGCGCTGGTCGCCTACAGCCTCGGCCTGGTCGGCCTGATCCTGGTCAAGGTGCTGGCGCCCGGCTTTTACGCCCGGCAGAACATCCGCACCCCGGTGAAGATCGCCATCTTCACCCTGCTCGCCACCCAAGCGATGAATCTGATCTTCATCTGGCCGCTGCAACACGCCGGCCTGGCGCTGGCCATCGGCCTCGGTGCCTGCCTCAACGCCGGCATCCTGCTGCACCAGTTGCGCAAACAGGCGATCTACCAGCCCCAGGCCGGCTGGGCGGCCTTCCTCGGCAAGCTCGCGCTCGCCTTGCTGGTCATGGGCGGTGTGCTCTGGTTCGGCATGGGCAGCGAGGCGCAGTGGCTGGCTTATCGCGCCGGCGAGCGCGTGGCGCATCTGGGCGGGCTGGTCGTCGCCGGCGCCGCCAGCTATTTCGCCACGCTCTGGCTGCTCGGTTTCCGGCCCAAGCAGTTCCGACGCCGGGCCGCCGAATAGACGCGAAACCCGCGCGGCAGCTAAAATCCCCGTTTATTCAGAAACATATTTCCCATGCGCATCACCCACGGCTGGCCTAACGCCTCCCGCCCGAACGCGATCACCATCGGCAACTTCGATGGCGTTCACCTCGGGCACCAGGCCATGCTCGCGCGCCTGACCGCGCAGGCCGCCGCGTTGTCCGCCGCGCCGACCGTGCTGACCTTCGAGCCGCACCCGCGCGAGATATTCACGCCGGACTCCGCCCCCACCCGCTTGACCTCGCTGCGGGAGAAGCTGGAAATCCTGGAAAGCCTGGGCGTCGAGCACGTGCACATCTGCCGTTTCACCCGAGGTTTCGCCGCCTTGAGCGCCGAGGACTTCATCCGGCGCATCCTGGTCGACGGCCTCAAGGCCCGTTATGTGCTAGTCGGCGACGATTTCCGCTTTGGCGCCAAACGGGCCGGCGATCTCACGCTGCTGAGAAGCATGGGCGAACAACTCGGCTTTACGGCGGAGGCGCTGACTACCGTGGAAAACCAGGGCGAGCGGGTCTCCTCCACCCTGGTGCGCGACACCCTGGCCGCCGGCGACATGGAACACGCCGCGCACCTGCTGAAGCGGCCCTATTCGATCTCCGGCCGCGTGGTCGGCGGCGACAAGCTCGGCCGCGAGATCGGCTACCCCACCGCCAATATCCAGCTCAAACACAACCGACCGCCAATCAACGGCATCTTCGCCGTACGCGTGCAAGGCCTGGATGCACCCGACTGGCCCGGCGTGGCCAGCCTGGGCACCCGGCCCACGGTGCATGCCAACGGCAGACCGACTCTGGAAGTGCACTTGTTCAACTTCGATCGCAGCATCTACCGCCAGCACCTGCGGGTGGAGTTCCTGCACAAGCTGCGCGACGAAGCCAAATTCGACGGCCTGGAGGCGCTGGTCGCCCAGATCGACAAGGATGCTCAACAAGCCCGCGAACTGCTTAACGTGAATTAAGAAACCGAAACAATGGCCGACTACAAAAACACCCTAAACCTCCCCGACACGCCGTTCCCTATGCGCGGCGACCTGCCCAAGCGCGAGCCGGGCTGGATCAAGCAGTGGCAGGAGAAAAAGCTCTACGAAAAGATTCGCGCGCAGAGCGCCGGCCGGCCCAAGTTCATCCTGCACGACGGCCCGCCCTATGCCAACGGCGACATCCACATCGGCCATGCGGTAAACAAGATTTTGAAGGACGTTATCGTCAAATCGAAGACGCTGGATGGCTTCGATGCACCCTATGTGCCGGGCTGGGACTGCCACGGCCTGCCGATCGAGCTGGTGGTGGAAAAGGCCCACGGCAAGGACATCCCGGCCGCGAAGTTCCGCGAGCTGTGCCGCGACTACGCGGCGAGCCAGATCGAGCGGCAGAAGGCCGACTTCATCCGCCTGGGCGTGCTGGGCGACTGGGACCGGCCCTACCGCACCATGGACTTCAAGTTCGAGGCCGACATCCAACGCCAACTCGGCCGCATCTTCGAGCGCGGCTATCTCTATCAGGGCGCCAAGCCGGTGCACTGGTGCGTCGATTGCGGCTCGGCCCTGGCCGAGGCGGAAGTGGAATACGAGGACAAGACCTCGCCGGCCATCGACGTCGCCTTCCCGGTGGCCGACCTTGGCGACCTGGCCGAGCGCTTGAGCCTATCCGCGCTCAGCGAGCCAACCTATCTGGTGATCTGGACCACCACGCCCTGGACCCTGCCGGCCAACCAAGCCGTGTGCGCACACCCCGATTTTATCTACGACCTGATCCAGACGCCGAAGGGGCTGCTGGTCGTCGCGCGCGACCTGGCCGAGGCGGCGATCAAGCGCTACGGCTTCGAGGCCGTCGAAGTGCTGGGCCAATGCACCGGCGAGGTACTCGAAGGCCTGCAACTGCTGCACCCGTTCTACGAACGCCAGGTGCCGGTGATCCTGGGCGACCATGTCACCGCCGATGCCGGCACCGGCCTGGTGCACACCGCGCCCGGCCACGGCCTGGAGGACTATGTCGTCGGCATGCGCTATGGCCTCAAGGTCGACAACCCGGTCGGCAGCGACGGCCGGTTCTATGCAACAACCCCCTTGGTCGGCGGCCAGTCGATCTGGGAGGGCAACAAGACCGTGCTGGCCACGCTGGAGGCCAACGGCCTGCTGCTCGCCCACATCAAGCTCAACCACAGCTACCCGCATTGCTGGCGGCACAAGACGCCGATCATCTTCCGCGCCACGCGGCAGTGGTTCATCGGCATGGATGTCGCCGACAAGGGCAACACCGCCCTGCGCGAACTGGCCATGCACTCGGTGGAGCAGACCCGTTTCTACCCGGCCTGGGGCAAGAGCCGCTTGGAGGCGATGATCAACAACCGGCCCGACTGGTGCATCTCGCGCCAGCGCAACTGGGGCGTGCCGATGCCGCTATTCGTGCACAAGGTGACCGGCGAGCCGCACCCGCGCAGCATGGAGCTAGTGGAACAAATCGCCCGCAAGGTCGAGCAGGCCGGCATCGAAGCCTGGTTCAGCCTCGACCCCGCCGAGCTATTGGGCGCCGAGGCCGGCGAATACGACAAGGTGAAGGACACCCTCGATGTCTGGTTCGACTCCGGCGCCACCCACGCCTGCGTGCTCAAGCAGCGCTCGGCCTTGAGCCACCCGGCCGACCTCTATCTCGAAGGATCGGACCAGCATCGTGGCTGGTTCCAGTCGTCCTTGCTCACCGGCTGCGCCACCGACGGCCATGCGCCGTACAAGGCCCTGCTCACCCACGGCTTCGTGGTCGACGGCAAGGGCCTGAAGATGTCCAAGTCCAAGGGCAATGTGGTCGCGCCGCAGAAGGTGTCGGACAGCATGGGCGCCGAGATCTTGCGCCTGTGGGTGGCCAGCACCGACTACTCGGGCGAGCTGACCATCTCCGACGAGATACTGAAGCGCGTGGTCGAGGCCTATCGCCGCATCCGCAATACCCTGCGCTTCCTCTTGGCCAACACCGCCGATTTCGACAGCGCGAAGGATGCCGTGCCGGTCGAGCACTGGCTGGAGATCGACCGCTACGCCCTGGCCATGACGCGCGAGCTACAGGCCGGCATCACCGGGGAATACCGCGACTACAGCTTCCATACCGCGGTGCAGCGACTGCACCACTTCTGCTCGGAAGACCTGGGCGCCTTCTACCTCGATATCCTGAAAGACCGCCTGTACACCACCGGCGCCGACAGCCGACAGCGCCGTTCGGCGCAGACCGCGCTGTGGCACATCACCCAGGCCTTGACCCGGCTGCTGGCGCCGATTCTCACTTTCACCGCCGAAGAAACGTGGGCACTAATCGGCCATTCCGACAGCGTGTTCCTCGATCAGTGGCACGTGCTGCCGGAACGAGGCGGCGAGGCCGCCCTGCTCGCCCGTTGGGGCCGGCTGCGCGAACTGCGCGGCCTGGCCACCAAGCGTCTGGAGGCGTTGCGCGCCGAGGGCCAGCTCGGCTCCTCGCTGCAAGGCGAACTCACCTTTCACGCCGATGGCGAGGACTACGAACTGCTTACCTCGCTGGGCGATGACTTGCGTTTCGTGCTGATCACCTCCAGCACTCGGGTCGTGCAGCGTGCCGGCGAACCGCAGGTCGAGGCCGTGCCCAGCACGCACGAGAAGTGCGAGCGCTGCTGGCACTACCGCGCCGACGTGAATGCCAACCCCGCCCACCCTGGCCTGTGCGGCCGTTGCGTGAGCAATCTGTTTGGCGAAGGTGAAGCACGTGAGCACGCCTAATCAACCACCCCTCTCCCCCCGGGAGCGGGGTAGGGGTGAGGGAATAGCCCTCGACCGAGCCACCCACCCCTCACCCCTAACCCCTCTCCCGGCGGGAGAGGGGAAAAATGGCCTCAAATGGCTGTGGCTCTCCGCCCTCATCATCGCACTCGACCAGCTCACCAAGCTGCTGGTGATCGACAGCCTGACCTTGCACGAGGCCATTCCGCTCACCGATTTCTTCAACCTGATGCGGGCGCACAACACCGGCGCCGCCTTCAGCCTGCTGGCCGACCAGCCGGGCTGGCAGCGCCTATTCTTCGTCGCGGTCGCACTCGTTGCCAGCGGCATCATCTTCCACTTGCTGCGCAAGACCCAGGGTCGACCGCTGTTCTGTTTCTCGCTTGCCTTGATCCTGGGCGGCGCCCTGGGCAACGTGATCGACCGCATCGCCTACGGCCATGTCGTCGACTTCCTCGACTTTTATCTGGGCACTTGGCATTGGCCGGCCTTCAACGTCGCAGACTCCGGCATCACCGTCGGCGCCGTGCTGCTGATCGCGGATTCGCTGCGCAAGCCGTCATGAACACCGTCACGCGCGACGGCCTGCGCCTGAACGACCGGGTCACCCTGCACTACCGCATCCGCTGCCTGGAGCAGGAGGTCGCCAACACCTTCGAAGCCGGGCCGGAGACCTTCACCCTCGGCCAGGGCGACATCGACCCGCGCTTGGAGCTGTGCCTGACCGGGCTCAAGGCCGGCGAGCATCGGCTGTTTCAACTGGAGCCGTGGCAGGCCTTCGGCGAGCGCCACGAGGAACTGGTGCAGACCCTGCCGCGTAGCGACTTCCCGGCCGACATGGAACTGGCGGTCGACCACATGGTCGAGTTCGAGGTACCCAGCGGCGAGATCATGCAAGGCCGCATCCTGGAACTCGACGCCGACCGCGTGCGGCTCGATTTCAACCACCCGCTGGCCGGCCTGCCGGTCGAGTTCGAGGTGGAGATACTGGATATTGCCAAGAGAGATTCGAATGTCGACTGAAGTCTTCCTCGCCAACCCGCGCGGTTTTTGTGCCGGGGTCGATCGCGCGATCACCATCGTCGAACGCGCGCTGGAAAAATTCGGCGCGCCGGTCTATGTCCGGCACGAGGTCGTGCACAACCGCTTCGTGGTGGAAAACTTGCGGGCCAAGGGCGCGGTGTTCATCGAGAACCTGGCCGAGGTACCCGACGGCGCCACCCTGATCTTCAGCGCCCACGGCGTGCCGCTGTCGGTGCGCGACGAGGCGGCCCGGCGCGGCCTCAATGTGTTCGACGCCACCTGCCCGCTGGTGACCAAGGTTCATGTCGAGGTGAAGAAGCTGCGCGACCAGGGTTACGAGATCATCATGATCGGCCACAAGGGCCACCCCGAGGTGGAAGGCACCATGGGCCAGAGCGCCGGCGGCATGTATTTGGTGGAGACGCCGGACGACGTTGCCGGCCTGACAGTGGCCGACCCCGACAAACTGGCCTATGTCACCCAGACCACGCTATCGGTGGATGACGCGGCCCGCGTGGTCGATGCGCTCAAGGCCCGGTTTCCCGGCATCGTCGGCCCGAAGAAGGACGACATCTGCTATGCCACGCAGAATCGGCAGGATGCGGTGAAGACCTTGGCCCGGCAGTGCAATGTGGTCATCGTGGTCGGCTCGCCCAACAGTTCCAACTCCAACCGCCTGCGCGAGGTCGCGGCCAATGCCGGCATCTCGGCCTATATGGTGGACAACGCCGAGCAGCTCGATCCGGCCTGGTTCGCCGGCAAGCACAAGGTCGGCATCACCGCCGGCGCCTCGGCGCCGGAGGTGCTGGTGCAGGGCGTGATCGCCCGTTTGAACGCCTTGGGCATCGGCAACGTGCAAGCGCTGGCGGGCGTCGAGGAAAAGGTGAACTTCCCCCTGCCCAAAGGGCTGGCGTAGGGTGCGCAGGCGTTTATCCTCGCCTAGCGGGGGCACCCTACGATGTAGCACCTAGGGCCGGTGCAGGATCACTTCCAAGACGAACTGCACGCCGACATAGGCCAGCAACAAACAAACGAAGCCGGCCAGGGTCCAGGTGATGGCCGTGCGCCCGCGCCAACCATGGCGGCGCCGGCCCCAGAGCAGGGCGGCGAAGATCAGCCAGGACACCACGCCGAACACCGTCTTGTGGCTGAAGCTCAAGGGCTTGCCGAATATCTCTTCCGAAAACATCACGCCGCTGAGCAGGGTCAGGGTCAGCAGCACGAAGCCCGCCTCGACCAAGCGGAACAGCAGCTTTTCCAGGGTCAACAAGGGCGGCAGGCCCGCCACCAGGGCCGGCGGCACCGGCTTGTGCAAGTGGCGGTCGGCCAGCGCGATCAACACCGCGTGCAGGGCGGCGATGGTGTACAGGCTATAGGCGGTCATCGCCATCAATAGGTGCAGGCGAAACAGCGGCTGTTCGCTGTGGGGGATCATGTGCGCGCCCGGCAGCACCGCATGCAGCAACACGGCGATGCCGGCAAAGGCCAGGACGAAGCCCTTGAGCCCCGAAATGGGGTAGAGCCAGCAAGCCAAGCTGTAGATCAGCACCGTCAACGCCGCGATGGCGGAGAGCGAGCTGGCCAGGCCCAGACTCACCCCACCGGCAGCAAGGACATCCTGCTGCAGCAAGGCCAGGTGCAGGGCCAGCGGCGCCAGCGGCAGCAGGCGGGCCAAGATCAGGTTCCGCTCGGCCTGACGGCCGGGCCAGAGCCAAGCGGCCAAGGCCAGATAGGCAACGGCATCGAGCAGGTAAAGCATGGCATCCGGCATGGGGGCATCAGCGAAATTTGTTAGACTTCGCCAGTTTACCGCATCACCATCTCCCGGAATCATGTTCGATAACCTCTCCCAACGCCTCGGCACCGTCGTCAAGAATCTGCGCGGCCAGGGCCGGCTGACCGAAGCCAATATCCAGGACGCCCTGCGCGAGGTGCGCGTGGCACTGCTCGAGGCCGACGTCGCCCTGCCCGTGGTGCGCGACTTCATCGCCAAGGTGAAGGATGCGGCGCTGGGCCAGGACGTGCTGCATAGCCTGACCCCGGGCCAGATGCTGATCGGCATCGTGCAGAAGGAACTCACCGCGCTGATGGGCGAGCAGGCGGCGCCGCTGTCCTTCTCCGCCCAGCCGCCGGTGGTCTACCTGATGGCCGGCCTGCAGGGCGCCGGCAAGACCACCAGCAGCGGCAAGCTGGTGCGCATGATCCGCGCCCAAGGCAAGAAGAAGGTGCTCCTAGTCAGTTGCGACGTCTACCGCCCCGCCGCCATCGAACAGCTGAAGACCGTGGCCGCCCAGGCCGAGGCCGAGTTCTTCCCCTCCACGCCCGCTCAGAAGCCGCTCGATATCGCCCTGGCCGCGCTCGACTATGCCCGCCGCCATTTCTTCGACGTGCTGATCGTCGACACCGCCGGCCGCCTGCACGTGGACGAGGCGATGATGCAGGAGATTCGCGAACTGCATGCCGCGCTGAATCCGGTCGAGACCCTGTTCGTGGTCGACGCCATGCAGGGCCAGGACGCGGTCAATACCGCCAAGGCCTTCGGCGACGCCCTGCCGCTGACCGGCATCATCCTGACCAAGCTCGACGGCGACGCCCGCGGCGGTGCCGCGCTGTCGGTGCGCCAGATCACCGGCAAGCCGATCAAGTTCGTCGGCGTCGGCGAAAAGCTGTCCGGCATCGAGGTCTTCCATCCCGAGCGCATGGCCTCGCGCATCCTCGGCATGGGCGATGTGCTCTCGCTGATCGAGGAGGCGCAGAAAGGCGTCGACCAGGCCGAGGCGCTGAAGGTCGCGCAGAAGTTAAAGACCGGCAAGGGCTTCGACCTCGACGACTTCAAGAGCCAAATCCAGCAGATGCAGAAGATGGGCGGCCTGGGCGGCCTGGTCGACAAGCTGCCGGGCATGGGCCAGCTCAAGGCCGGCGACCTCGCCCAAGGCGAGAAGCAGATGCGCCGGATCGAGGGCATCATCAATTCCATGACCCCGAAGGAGCGCCGGCAGCCCGAGCTCATCAAGGCCTCGCGCAAGCGCCGCATCGCCGCCGGCGCCGGGGTGCAGGTGCAGGACGTCAACCGCCTGCTCACCCAGTTCGAGCAGATGCAAAAGATGATGAAGACCTTCGCCAAGGGCGGCATGGCCAAGATGATGCGGGGCATGAAGGGCATGCTGCCGGGCATGCCGCGCTGAGCCCCCTACCGTCATTCCCGCAAATACCCTAAAGGGCACAAGGGCGGTAATCCATTGTTTTCAATGGTTTATAAAGTTTTCGACTGGATTCCCGCCTTCGCGGGAATGACGAAAAACCACCCAAAACCGCCTACAAAACATCGGCTTGCCCACACCCCAGGCTTTCGCGTAGAATTCGCGGTTTTCCCGTTTCCGTTTGCCGCCCGCTTGGGCGGTGTTTACAAAGGTTAGGAACACAATCATGGTCGTGATCCGTCTTTCTCGCGGCGGCGCCAAGGGGCGTCCCTTCTACAACATCGTGGTGGCCGATTCCCGCTGCCGCCGTGACGGCCGCTTCATCGAGCGCATCGGTTTCTACAACCCAGTCGCCTCCGGCAAGGAAGAAGCGCTGCGCGTAAACGGCGAGCGTCTGGCTTACTGGCAGGGCAACGGCGCCCAGGTTTCCGACACCGTGGCCCGTCTGGTGCGCAGTGGACAGGCCAAAGCCGCCTGAAGACCTGGTCGTAATGGGGCGGGTCGCCGCCCCCTACGCAATACGCGGCTGGATCAAGGTCCAGCCCTTCACCGAATATCTCGACAGCCTGCTGGACTATCCCGTCTGGCGGCTGGGCAAGAAGACCGGCTGGCAAGCGTACCGCGTCGTCGAGGCGAAGGTGCACAGCAACAGCATCGTCGCCCAGCTTGAAGGCGTCGACGACCGCACCCAGGCCGAGGCCCTGCAGGGCCTGGAGATTGCGGTGAGCCGGGACGAACTGCCCGAGGCCGAGGAAGACGAGTATTACTGGGACGATCTCATCGGCCTCGATGTGATCAACCAGCAAGGCGTGAACCTGGGCAAGGTCGCCGGCATTCTGGAAACGGGTGCCCACGACGTGCTCAAGGTCAGCGGCGAACGGGAACGGTTGATCCCCTTCACCGAGCCCATCGTGGTCGAAGTGGATATGTCGGCCGGCTGCATCCGGGTCGATTGGGGCGTGGATTACTGACGTGCGACCGCATTACCACGTCGTCACGCTGTTCCCCGAAATGTTCGCGGCGCTGAGCGAGTTCGGCGTCAGCGGCCGGGCCTTCCGCAACGGCCTGTGCCAGTTGAAGCTATGGGACCCGCGCGAGTTCACCCAGGACGCCTACCGCACGGTGGACGACCGGCCCTTCGGCGGCGGCCCCGGCATGGTGATGCTGGCCGAGCCTTTGGACTTGGCCCTGACCGCGGCCAAGACGGCGCTGCGGGCAAAGGGTGTGACCCAGCCGCGCATGGTGTATCTCTCGCCCCAGGGGCGGCGGCTAGACCATGCGTTAGTGTTGGAACTGGCGGCCGAGCCGGGCCTGGTGCTGCTGGCCGGACGCTACGAAGGCATCGACGAGCGGGTGTTTCGGCGCCACGCCATCGAGGAAGTGTCGATCGGCGACTACGTCCTCTCCGGCGGCGAACTGCCGGCGATGGTGCTGCTCGATAGCGTGATCCGGCACCTGCCCGGCGCGTTGGGCGACGCCGACTCGGCCAAGGAGGATTCCTTCGCCGACGGCCTGCTCGATTGCCCGCACTACACCCGGCCCGAGGACTACCAAGGGCTGAAGGTGCCGCCGGTGCTGCTGGGCGGCAACCACGCCGAGATTCGACGCTGGCGCCTGAAGCAGGCGCTGGGCCGCACTTGGCAACGCCGGCCGGAACTACTGCAAGCGCGTAGCCTGAGCCGGGAAGAACAGGATTTGCTCGACGAGTTTCGTCGGGCGCAGACAGCAGGCACGGATAGTCCGACCTGATGAGAAACGGTGTGAATGTCTTGCGAGACCTCTGACGCCAACAACGTGAAAGGAAGTTTGCAATGAACCTGATCGAACAACTGGAACAGGAAGAGATCGCCCGCCTGGGCAAGACCCTGCCCGCCTTCGCTCCCGGCGATACCGTCGTGGTCCAAGTGAAGGTGAAGGAAGGCACCCGCGAGCGTCTGCAGGCCTATGAGGGCGTGGTCATCGCCAAGCGCAACCGCGGCCTGAATTCCGCTTTCACCGTGCGCAAGATCTCGGCCGGCGAGGGCGTCGAGCGTACCTTCCAGACCTACTCCCCGCTGGTCGCCGCCGTCGAGGTGAAGCGACGTGGCGACGTGCGTCGCGCCAAGCTGTACTACCTGCGCGAGCGCTCCGGCAAGTCCGCACGCATCAAGGAAAAGCTGTCCTACGCCAAGAAGGACTAAGCGCCTCGGCAATACCGGAGAAAAGGGCCACTCGAACGGTGGCCCTTTTTGTTTGACCTGACCGCCATCGACCATGCGCATAGAACAAATCCGACAACGCTTGCGTGAATTGGGTGCCAAGCCCTGCCACGAAGAGCGGGTGCTGCGCGCCTGGAGCCGGGTGCGCTCGATCGATACGCGCCACCAGAAGGCGGAGGACTTCCTGCCGTTGCCGGTACGCGAGGCCTTGCCCGGCATCGCGGCGGAGTTGCAAGCGCTCGCGCGTCTGCATTCCGAACACCCCGGCGAGGACGGTTCGGAACGCCTGCTGATCGAATTGAGCGATGGCCAGACCGTGGAGAGTGTGCTGCTGCCGCGCGGCGGCCTGTGCGTGTCTACCCAGGTCGGCTGCACGGTGGGCTGTGTGTTCTGCATGACCGGGCAGGACGGCCTGCTGCGCCAATTGGGCAGCACCGAGATCGTCGCCCAGGTCGCGCTTGCGCGCGGCCGCCGCAACGTGGACAAGGTGGTGTTCATGGGTATGGGCGAACCGGCGCACAACCTGGACAACGTGATCGAGGCGATTCATCTACTCGGCACGGCCGGCGGCATCGGCCACAAGAACCTGGTCTTCTCCACCGTCGGCGACCGGCGCGTGTTCGAGCGCCTGCCGGAAGGCCCGGTCAAGCCGGCGCTCGCCCTCTCGCTGCATAGCACCGACCCCGAACTGCGCGCCAGGCTGCTGCCCAAGGCACCGCGCATGGCCCCCGCCGAATTGGTCGAGCTGGGCGAGCGCTACGCGCGCGCGACCGACTACCCGATCCAATACCAATGGACCTTGCTCGCAGGCATCAACGACGGCGAGGCGGAGATGGATGGCATCGCCAAACTGCTGGCCGGCAAATATGCGGTGATGAACCTGATCCCATACAACAGCGTCAGCGGTCTCGGCTACCGACGCCCGAGCTGGGAGCGCGCCGCCGAATTGGCCCGCTCGCTGCATCGGCGCGGCGTGCTGACCAAGCTGCGCCGCTCGGCCGGCCAGGATGTCGATGGCGGTTGCGGCCAGTTGCGGGCACGCACCGCCATCGGGGTGTAGCGCAGCGAGGAACAACAACCGCGCCAACCTGGCGGTTGACGCATCGGGATCGAGCTATTGGATGATTTTCCTGGCGCTCAGGCCGCCGCGCTGGTGAACGGAATGGCATCCAGCGCATTGCGATATTTGGTGCACTGCCCGTCGCTCGGATCGAGCTTGCGCACTTGCTCCAGATAGTCGCGCACCTCGCGATCCGTCGCGAAATCTCTGCTCCTGGCGGTCTGCATGGACAAAATAAGGGCATAGCTCAGATTCAACAGGATGCGCTTGTTGCCCGGCATCATCTTCCTGGCATCGCGCAACAAGGCGACGGCTTCCTGCAATTGACCCGCCTGGGCCAGATGCACTGCCTCGTTGTTGCAATCCACGACCTCGCGCAGCGAGGCCGCCACCAGTTCCTCCCCGTCCTCGTGCATGTCGGCTCGCTGGAATATCTTTTTGACCTGCTCCAGCACGACCTCATTCTCATGATTGTTCTGCACCACGGCCTTGAGCAAATCCCGGGCCGTCGCGGTATCGCCATTGTCCATGATGAATTCTGCCGCCTCCAGCGCGACGCCGACCGGCAGGGCTGACGCGGCCCCCTTCACTAGGCCGACCACCTCCTTGACTATCTGCTGAGCCGCCTTCAGATCGCGGTTCTTCCGATACAAGACGCCTTCGATGACCTTGGCGTGGATGGTAGATTCCGTGCAATCGAAGGTCTTCTGCACCTCGCCCAGCACGCGCATCGCCTCGCCCGTGTTGTTTTTTTCCGTGCATATCTTGGCCAGGCCGATGTAGGCGGCCGGCACCTTCAGTACCGAATGCTCGGTCAGCGCTATCGTTTTGCGGAAGGCCTTTTCGGCCAGGTCCAGATCGCCCAACTTCTGCGCTATTTCACCTAGCGCCTTTTGCCGCGTCGCGGAATTCGGCGACAGATCGATACTGCACACGAGCACGTGCTGCGCCTCTTCGAGGTCGCCTTTCTCCTCGAGTATTTTGGCAAGCAGATCGTAGGCGCCCATATAGGTCCGGTTCACCTCGGTGACCTGCAACAGCAGATCGCGGGCCGTATCGATCTCGCCCTCCAGATAATGCACCCTCGCCAGCTCGACCTTGGCCCACGGCACGTCGCGCTGAGCCAGTACCTTATCCAACAGCTCCTTGGCCTGAATGCGCCGGCCGGCGGTGATCAAAAGCCCGGTCTTCATGCGGATCAGATCGCCGGCATGGCCGATGCCTGATTTGAGTTTTTCGTCGCACAACGCGATTGCGCGCGCGTAGTCCTTGTCGTACAGGGCTTTCTCCACATCGTGCAGCATTTCCTTGCGCGCGATCGCCGCCAGCAGGCGGGAGCGGATGATCGCCTCGGTGAACGGCTTGATGATGTAATCGTCCGGCATGTACTCCATGGCCCCGAGCACCATCTCCGTGGTCTTCTCGGCGGACACGACGACCCATGCCGTGGCCAGGCCGATCAAGTTCCTGACCTTGGCCTCTTCCATGACCTGTTGGCCATTTTTGCCGGCGCCCAGGTTGTAGTCGCACAAGACCACGTCGTACCTGTTCGCCTCGAGCAAGGCGATGGCCTCCTTGCCGTTGGTGGCGGCGTCGATCTCCCGCGCCCCGCAGGACTTCAGCATTTCGCGAAACATCGTGCGCATGCCCTGGAAGTCATCCACCACCAGAAAGCGCTTGCTGGAAAAGATCGCATGATCGCCATCGATGAACATTGCACCATCCCAAACAATTTATTGTTCGAATAGACTGTGGCTCCCACCACGGTCATTCACTATCGCCCCAGCGAGCTCTCCTTATTGGTTCTTGTGAGACGGGGAGTCGGCTCGGCGGCGAGCGAATGAACTTTATGCCGTTTCCGATGGGAATGGGATCGGCTTTTCCGCATGAGCCCAGTCTAAAATTCGGGATGCTGCTGGTACTTATGTACTTGCCCTGGGTGCCGTCCCGGCCATATATCGAGGGGGCATTCCGGGGCGACGCCCCGATGCCTCACCAATGCGCCGGCGGGGTTTTCAGCAATGCGATCTCGCGATTATTGACCTCGATATAGCCGCCCTGCAGCAGCTCCTTGAAGACCTTGTTGACCATGTCGCGCGAAGAACCCACGCGATGGGCGATGTCTTGCTGGGAAAGTCTTTCCTGCACGACACGCGCACCCCCGGCGACGGGCACGGCCAGATCGTTCAGCAGATTGACCACGCGGCTGTAGACACTCGCCAGCGCCAAATCCTTCGCCGCCTTCGTCGCCGTCCGGCTACGCCGGATCAAACGCGTGATCACCCGCATGGCCAGGTCGGGATCGTTCTTGATGCGCTCGCGGAAACGGCCATGCGTGATGACCCCGCAACGCGTGGGTTCGGTCGTCATGACCGTCGCGCAACGCTTGGAGCCATCGAGCGCCATTTCGCCCACGATGTCCCCGGGGCCGCAGAATGCCAGCACCAGCTCTTTTCCGGACTCGTCGCTGGTATAGATTTTCAAGCGGCCGGAAAGCACCAGATAGACCGAATTCCCGTCATCGCCCTCGCTGATGAGAATGGCCTTTTTGCCATAGCTCCGAACCACCCCTTCGCTTATCAGCTCGTTGAAAAGGGGGTCGTCCACGGGAAATAAGGCTTCGTCCTGCTTCGCTACGACCATTGCCACCACCTAAGCCAATGTGAATGCAGTTACGGAAAATAGGACATTCTTGCCCGTAATGTCCAGCACTAGCCAAAGATGATCGAGCGCCGTGGAGCGCCTTGAATGGCGGACGGCGGCATGCCGCGTGGGGAAAGGGTGCCGTCGAACATTGCGCTCACGAGCTGGCGAGCGCCTCCAGCATCGCCCGGTATTCGCCATAAAGCTTCTCGCCCGGATCCAGCTTATGGACGCGCTCGAGGCACTCGCGAGCCTCTCGCTCCATGCTGTTGTCCCTGCCGCTTTTCTTCATCGCCAGGATCATGGCATAGGCCAGATTCAGCAGGATGCGCTTGTTGTTGGGCATCATGGACTTGGCATTGCGCATCAACGTAACCGCCTCGTCCAGCTTGCCTTCCTTGGCCAGCGCGACACCCTTGTTGTTGGTTTGCACCACTTCTTGCAGAGAAGACTCGACCAGGTCGTTACCCACCTCTTCCATATTGCCCTTCACGAAGACCTTCTTGACATCTTCGATCAGCTGCTTGTTCTCGTGATTGTTCTGCACGACGATCTTGAGCAGATCGGCGGCCGCATCCTTGTTCCCGGTCCCCATGATCAAGTCGGCCGCCTCCAGCGTGATATGCGCCGGCAGGCGCGCGGCGGACTCTTTCACCATGGCAGCCACCTCGCCCGCCAACTTGCGCGCCTCGGCGAGATTTCCACTCTTGCTATGCACCGCGCCCTCGATCACCTTCGCATGCAATGCCGCCTCGGGGTCGTCGAAATGCTTGTGCACCTCGCCCAGGACGCGAATCGCCTCGGACGTGTTGTTCTTCTCCGCGCAGACCTTGGCCAGGCCGAGATGGGCACCCGGCGTCTTGAAGACCGAAAACTCGCCCAGCGAGATCGTCTTGCGGAAGGACTTTTCCGCCACATCCAAGTCACCGCGCTTCTGCGCAATCTCGCCCAAGGAGCGCTGCCGCATCATCGAATTGGGCGAGAGCTCCGCGCTACGGGCCAGAACGTGCTGCGCCTCGTCCAGTTCGCCCGCCTCTTCCAGGGTCTTGGCCAAGAGATCGTAACCCTCGAGATAGGTGCGATTGCTCTCGACCACCTCGCTCAGCAAACGACGCGCCGTCTCGAAATCCTTGTTCAGTAAATGTATCTTTGCCAGGCCGCTCTTGGCCCATGGGATGTCGCGCTGCGCCAGGATTTGCTCGAACACGGCCTGGGCCTTGTCGTTCTGGCCCGACTTCATCAAGAGATTGGTCTTCATGCGCAGCAGGTCGGAGGTATAGGGCGAGCGCGCGGCCAACTGTTCATCGCACAAGGCGATGGCGCGTTTGTAGTCGTTCGACTTGAGCGCCCGCTCGATATCCTGCATGGTTTCTTTCCGGGCCATGACCTTGAGCAAGCGCGCACGCACGGTCGCCTCGTTGACCGGCTTGACGATATAGTCGTCCGGCGTGTATTCCGCCGCGCCCAACACCATGTCCTGGGTCTTCTCGGCCGAGATCACCACCCAGCCCGTGGCCAGGCCGACCAGATTCCTGAACTTGGCCTCCTCCAGAACCTGCTGGCCGTTCTTGCCGGCGCCCAATGTGTAGTCGCACAAGACGATATCGTACTTGTTCTTTTCCAGCATACCGATGGCTTCGTTGCCGTTCGAAGCGGCATCGATATCCTTGGCGCCGCAGGATTTCAACATCTCCCGCAGCATCGAACGCATGCCCTGAAAATCGTCGACGATCAGGAATCGCCGCTCGGCAAAGGCATTGTGGCTATCGGTGGTGAATACCATGTCCGTGTCTCGCTATCGTTCTTGACGGGAATCAGGGCAGCCGCAGAATAAAGCAGCCGCCGCCCAGCTTGCCGCCGTTCTCGAGCACGATCTCACCGACCCGGCCCTGGTTCTTGTGCATCTTGGCCACCATGGCGGAAAAATACAGGCCCAGCCCGGTACTGCCGGTATTGAAGCTGACGCCGCGGTTGACCGCGATGCCCTCCTCGATCATGGCCTTGGGGTAGCCACCGCCGTTGTCCTCCACTCGCAACTCGAGGAAACCGTCCACCTCCGCCGCCGCCAAGCGCAGATGGCCCCGGGTATAGCGGGAAGCATTGTTCAATGCGTGCGAGATCACGCCCATCACCAAATCACGGTCGAAATACCAGTACAGCCCCTCTTGCACGTCCAATTCGAGTTGCACGTTCTGCGTATTCAGCAAGGTTCCGCTTTGATGCTCGATCTCGGCCATCAAGTCGTCGACGGCATGCTCGGCCAGATCGAAGGGGTAGAACTTCCGGTCCACCTTATAGATGGTCAGCAGCTCGAGCAGGTTGTCGTTCAGCCGTTTGACCTCGTAGAACATGGGCGCCATTTTTTTATAAATCGGTTGTTCCCGCAGCGCCGCATCGCTCAGGCTGTCTTCCATGAACCCCGTCAACACGCTGAGCGAGTTCTTCATATCGTGGATAGACGATGCCAGAAACATCGTCATATCGGGGGCCTCACTTGCCTGGGACGCATCCATTTTTAGTCTCCCACCATTACGTACGCCAGGATTATAGGCATACCTCCCCTAGGTTTTTCTAGTCATGGCCGATGACGAGGGACGTTCCATTTCAAGTTGGTGCGATATTTACCATAATCGATGCCTATTTTCGCGTGATGCACGCTGGACCAAAAAAAGCCGCCATTCGGCGGCCTCTCTGGGTATTTCGACTGGCCGACATTCACCCAGAAACGACAGACGAAGCCAACGGAATCCTCGCCAACTCTTGCAATAACGCCTCCGTTACCTCGCTCATCGACGCCGCTCCGGATGCCCCTTTTAGGTCATAAGTAAGGCATTCACCCGACTTGATCAGCGCCCTAACGGCGGATTCGATATGGGTTCCTTCCGCATAAAGGAGCGGATCGTTTTTTTGCGTACCGAGCCATTTCAAGGCCTCCGATGTGGCCAGCATCATTGCCATGGGGTTTGCCTGGTTTTTCCCTGCAAGCTTTGGCGCGGAGCCATGAATCGGTTCGAACATCGCATGCCGATCACCCACGTTGCCACCGCTCGCCATGCCCACCCCTCCTTGCAGTACCGCTGCCAGTTCGGTCACGATGTCACCGAACATATTGGTCGTCACCACCACATCGTAGTGCTCGGGTTGCCGTAGCAGCCATTGGCAAAAGGCGTCGACCAATACCACCTCATATTCAACATCCGGATACCGATCGGCAACCTCTTCCAAAATACCGGTGAAAAATTTGCAGCCATAGAGAACGTTATTTTTCACGACGCACGTCACGCGTTTCTTACCGTCTGCGGGTGCCCCTCTCCGAATACTCGCTGCGTCAAAGGCCCTGCGTAAAATCCGCTCCGAACCATTTCGGGTCAATATCCGAGTGTCCGTCGCAACCTGGGGTATCCCGCCAGGCGCCAGTATGCCGCCCGACCCGGCATAGAGGCCTTCGGTGTTTTCGCGAAAGAACACCATATCCACTTTGTCAGGGGCCCATACATGTCGCACCTCGCCAGATATCCGAACGGCACCGCCATCGAAGAGTTTCACCGGACGAATATTGGCGTAAAGATCCAAATTCACCCGATTTCGCACGAGCGGAGACCATCCGGCCATCTTTCCATCGGGCATGGTGATTTGCGATCTGCCATCGGGACTCGGCAGGCCAACCGCCCCTAACAGAATCACATCGGCTGCCTTGCACCTGGCAAGCCCGCCAGCCTCGATATCGTCGCCATGCCCCAGGTAATACTGTGCCCCACACTGAATAGTGTCTATCTCGAACACGCACCCCGACCGTTCGGATACGAGACCTAGCACCCGTACCGCCTGATCCATGACTTCTCGGCCAATGCCATCGCCCGGAAGGGCGGCAATTTGATATTTCGATCGTCCCATGATCATTCAGGCAAAAAATTCTTGGGCCGCACGAAGTTGCGCCACAGTCCCCGCCCCTCCCATCATTCTCGTCATCCTTGCATCTCGATAGAGCTTCTCAATCAGCACACCCTTGGAAAACCCGACATGCCCGAACAGATCGAGCGCATCGCTGCATACCTTGAATGCCTGCTGGGACACATGCCCTCTCGCAACTGCCGAGTAATGCATAAGACGTGCTTTTGCCGCGTCGGAGTGATACCGAGCAAGCGAGCGGATGTAAGCACGCATCAACTCCACTTCGGCGAATATCTCCATCAGCCTACGCTGGACATCTTGATGCTCGACCAGCCTCGCCCCCCCCTGCACGCGGGCCTTGCAAAAGGCCACCGCTTCCTCGAAGGCCGCCCTTGCTATCCCGACACATACCGCCCCAATCAGGATGTAGGCATTGCCAAATGCATTTGAGATGAAGCGCTGGTAGTCGCTTGGACCGACCAGCATGTGGTTATAGGGAATCCGCACATCTTTAAATGAGATGCCTGCTTGGTTCATCTCGCGCTGACCCAGCTTTTCCAGTGCAACTCCGCGTTCAACGCCCGCAGCCGACAATGGCACTAAAAAACCCGCAGAACCCCCTGCCTGTAGGGCCGCGAGCACAAAAGCATGCGTCGCAATCGATGTATTAGTAATCCATTGGGCCTTCTGGCCATTGATGACCCATTCATTGCGGCGTTCATCAAGATAAGCATTCGTTTCGTAATTCAAACGCGCCAAACTCCATTCCGACCTTCCTCCATGCACGGGATTACCAATAAAAAACAGATCGCTCCCATGAGCAGGCTCGGTGACGGGATAACAACCAATAAATTTGGCCTGCCGATCTTCCAGATATGGCCTCAGATACTGGTCCTGCAGATCAGCCGATGCGTGGGCCGCCAATGCCAAAAATGGGATTTGCGAAACCACCAACGACAGCGCCAACCCGGAGCTACCCCAGCCCAGCTCCTCATAAATCAAGCTCTGTTCATAAATAGAGGCCCCTTCGCCCCCCATGGCCTCTGGACAGGCCAAGGCATGTAGCCGCCGGGAATACGCTTTATTGAAAAACTCTTTAAATGCCGCATTCGTCGATACTTCAGTTGCCGGCAAGGGATCGAGCTGTGCCGCGCACGGTCGCATGACCTCCTTCGCGAATTCGCGTGCCATTAATTGCCCTGCCCGCGCCTTGCCTGCACTTGGGATATCCAGCTCCTCATGGAGCGGCAGCGCATCGCTGTATGTTTGCATTTTTAGCGCCCCAAAGGCCCAGGGCGCCGTTCGACAGGAGCGGCACCCTGAAAGGCTTGGTTAGAGGGATGGATGACACCAAAAAGGTGCGGCCTTGGCGGCGAATTTCGTGGGTATGCCGGAGCGTTCCAGATATTCCAAGCCCAACGCCACTCGACGGACCCGCTTCTTGACCGTATTCAAGTTCACCTGATCGTAGGGATTTACCTGAGCGCTGGCACCCATCTTGAGAATCACCGGCGCCGCAACCTGGACGATTTCTGGAATTTCGTTGTAACGAATGAAGCCGCCCTTGTCGTCGTAAACATCGATCGGCACGTCGAGGATCAGGCCGTTGGTCATCCGACGCATCTCTTGCAGGACAACCAAGTCCACATCATGCAGTACTGTTACGCTGTCGACGCCGAGTTCCTCCCATATCTTCGCTGTAACCGGGTTGCTTACGATGCAATGGGATGAGGCTTTGAAAAACAAATCTTGCGGCAGATTCCCGCTCTCTCTCATCTCAGAGAGAATGCGCATGACCCCCATATCGTAGACAATGACACCCCGGCAACCCAGATCGACCAACCGCAGCACCTCTTCGACAGAGTTTGCGATCGCATCGTTATTATTGACTCGACGCCCCTGCTCTAAACCAAATTTACCCCGATAAAAAGCGGCCTTCCTGTCATACTCCGGCCGCGGCCCGATCGAGAATGCAATGCCGTAGCCACTCTCTGCACACAGCGAAAGCATTTCCCTGATTTCACTGTCCGAGAGCAATATCGAGCCATGCGTTTCGTTGAAGCGGGTGCACGGAATGCCCTCTTCCTTGAGCGCCGCCACAGTGCCTTTCAGCACATCCAGCGTATTGATCACAGGGATTTCCACCGCAAAGTTGCCGCCATCGGGAAATCGCAAAGGCGAAGCCCGCAGCTCCACATTGTCTGAATAGGGGTAACCATGGCTCTTCAGCCATGCACGGGCTCTAAATGACCCCCTTACGACCTCATGATCGCGCAGGCTCACGCCCGACTGAATCGACGCTTCCGCCTCGCCCGTCTTTTCTAGGACGCTGGCCTCCATTTCCATTTTCATATCATTTCTCCCTTTAATATTTATTAATAGAAAACCCATCACGGCGTAAGCACCGCTGGATGCCGTGATGGGTTTAATTTGACCTGTTCGATGAATTAGATGATCTACCCGGCATCGATCCGACTGCACCTTGCCGAGCGAGAACTCTACTTAGGCCTTACCACCGAAGGCGCCCCAGTGCACGAAATCCTCATAGCCACGACGCGGCTGCCTCGGTAATTCTTTGTGCGAAGGGTGGCCGATGCACATCATCATCACCACCATGTAGTCATTCGGCACTTTCAAGTATTCGGCCACACCTTTGGGGTCAAAGCCGATAAGCGGGGCAGTACCCAAACCCATGCCATCGGCTACCAACATCATGGTCATCGCCGCCAACGAAGCGCCGCAAACCGCATGCTCGACACGACGCTCTTCATTCGGGTAGACCACGTCGATCGAACCCTTCAGGGTTTGTTTAACTTCGTCATTGAAATAACCACCATCGACGAATTGCTGCAGTATCTGGTCATCGCGACGATGCGGATTCTTATCGCCCAGAACGGCCAGGACCGCAACGGAATCCATGACCTGCTTCTGATTCCAGCACAGCGGAAGCAGTTCTTCGCGCTTTTTCACATCTTCAACGACGACGAAATCCCATGGCTGGAAATTGTAGGAAGAAGGCGTGAGGGCCGTCAGATCGAATAGTTTCTGCCACTGCTCCTTGCTGAGATTCGGGCCCGGAACAAAACTGTGGATTGCGCGTCGCCGCCGAATGACTTCTTCAATACCGGTAGTCAGGGTTTGTTCCAGCAGCTTGCCTTGGGTCGGTGCATTCATAAGGTACCTCCTTCTTTGTTGACGAGTGAACACTTATTTACTTTAATACCGGGGCTTCAATGCTGTCAATACCGCGCATATTCGCAGAAAAATACTCAACCTTTCCAACGGGTGATCAGATCGGAAACAACACCATGCCTCACGCTGAGTTTTCGAGTGAATGTTCATTATTATCAGGAAGCTACGACATGCATGTGCACGCCGGACCAGACTTAGTTGGCCGGGCGATGGACGTCGTCGAATTGGGCCTAGCCGCCAATCAAGCAGGCATGGCTGGACTCGTATTGAAGGATCACGCCTTACCAACCACCGGACAAGCGTATGTCCTAAATAAAACCCTGGACGGCAGCTGTCGCTTTTATGGGTCTGTGGTACTCAATCCAGCAACAGGCGGCATAAACTCTGCGCTGGTGAAAGCGGCACTGGGCCACGGCGCCGCCATGGTATTCCTCCCGACCTACGGCGCCGCACACCATTGCCATCTGACCAGTAGTCGCCCTCACTACCCTTACAGCGAGAAACATCCACTTGGCATGAATTTACGGGGCCGAGAAAACCACAACGAATTGCTCGCCATCCTCGAAGAAATTGCGCGCTCAGACGCCATTTTGGCGACAGGCCACATCTCCCCCGAAGAATGTCTTTGGGTCATCGATGCAGCCAAATCGGCAGGCGTTCGCCGAATCGTCGTTACGCATGCCTCCATGCCCCGAATAGGGCTTCCTCTCGACGCACAGGAAGAAGCCGTAAAACTGGGGGCGTACATCGAGCACTCATTTGTCGCATGCACGAACATTCTGCATGCGCCAATCCAAGTGGAAACGATACATGATCAAATTGCCCATGTAGGCGCTGAACATTGCCTGCTTTCATCGGACCTCGGACAAAAATCCAATGGCTCGCCGATAGCGGGTTTTAGCCGCTTTCTGGCCAAACTCATGGATACGGGCATCACAAGCGAGGACATTAGAAAGATGACCGCAACCAATCCTGCAAAATTGCTGCCGGAATGCCATGCACCCTAAAGCCTGCAGAGGCAGCACATCAAAAAATAAAAAAGGCCGCCAATTGGCGGCCTTAATTACCTTGGTGGGCCCGCTGGGACTCGAACCCAGGACCAAAGGATTATGAGTCCTCTGCTCTAACCGACTGAGCTACAGGCCCGAAAGCTTTGTGCGATCGGCTTATTCGAGGAAGCTGCGCAGGCGCTCCGAGCGGGACGGGTGGCGCAGCTTGCGCAGTGCCTTGGCCTCGATCTGGCGGATGCGCTCGCGGGTGACATCGAATTGCTTGCCGACTTCTTCCAGGGTGTGGTCGGTGTTCATTTCGATGCCGAAGCGCATGCGCAGCACCTTGGCCTCGCGCGGGGTCAGACTGTCGAGAATTTCCTCGGTGACGTTTTGCAAACTGGAATAAAGCGCAGCGTCGACCGGCGCAGTGGTTGTCGAGTCCTCGATGAAATCGCCCAGGTGCGAATCCTCGTCGTCGCCGATCGGGGTCTCCATGGAGATCGGCTCCTTGGATATCTTCATGATCTTGCGGATCTTCTCCTCGGGCATTTCCATCTTCAGCGCCAGCGTGGCCGGATCGGGCTCTTGGCCGGTCTCTTGCAATATCTGACGAGAGATGCGGTTCATCTTGTTGATGGTCTCGATCATATGCACCGGGATACGGATGGTGCGCGCCTGGTCCGCGATGGAGCGGGTGATGGCCTGGCGTATCCACCAGGTGGCATAGGTCGAGAACTTGTAGCCACGGCGGTATTCGAACTTGTCCACCGCCTTCATTAGGCCGATGTTGCCTTCCTGGATCAGGTCGAGGAATTGCAGGCCGCGGTTGGTGTATTTCTTCGCAATCGAGATCACCAGGCGCAGGTTGGCCTCGATCATCTCGCGCTTGGCGCGGCGGGCCTTGGCCTCGCCGGTAGACATCTGCTTGTTGATGTCCTTGAGCTCCTTCACCGGCAGCCCGGCCTTGTCTTGCAGCGCCTGGAGTTTTTCCTGGCGCTCGTTGATGTCGTACTGAAGGCGCTCCAAGGCCTCGCTATAGGCGTGCTTGCCGCGAATCTCCTTGGCCACCCAGTTCGCATTGCCTTCGTTGCCCGGGAAGGTCTTGATGAAATGGGCGCGCGGCATGCCGCACTTGCCGACGGCAATCTCCATGATCGCTCGCTCGTGGCCGCGAATCTCTTCGACCAGGCTACGCAAGCCGTCGCTCAGGTTCTCGACCTGGCGCGCGGTGAAGCGGATGCCCATCAGATGGCCGGACAAGTCGTCCTGCAACTTTTTGTACTGCGGGCTGGCATAGCCGTACTTGGTCACGGCATTGCTCATTTTGTTGTAACACTTGCGCACCTCGGCGAAGCGCGCCAGGGCATCGAGCCTGAGCTGGGCCAACTTGGCCGCGCTCATGGCGCCACCGCCGCCTTCGTCTTCGCCCTCGTCTTCCTCGGCCATTTCCATTTCTTCGGATTCGGCCATTTCCATGACGATATCTTCGCCGGCGCTGTCCATCAGGCCGTCGACCAACTCGTCGATGCGCATCTCTTCCTTCTCGACCTTGGCGGCCATCTCCAGAATCTGGGTGATGGTCAGCGGGCAAGCGGAAATGGCCTGCACCATGTGCTTGAGGCCCTCCTCGATGCGCTTGGCGATCTCGATCTCGCCCTCGCGGGTGAGCAGCTCGACCGAGCCCATCTCGCGCATGTACATGCGCACCGGGTCGGTCGTGCGACCGAACTCGGCGTCCACGGTGGACAGCGCGGCTTCCGCTTCTTCCACCGCATCCTCGTCGGCGACCGGCGCCGGCGCTTCGGACATCAGCAAGGTCTCGGCGTCGGGCGCCTCGTCATAGACCTGGATACCCATGTCGTTAATCATGCCGACCACGCCCTCGATCTGCTCGGCATCGAGCATGTCGTCCGGCAGATGGTCGTTGATCTCGGCGTAGGTCAGATAACCCCGTTCCTTGCCGAGCAGGATCAAGGCCTTCAGGCGGGTGCGCCGGGTCTCGGTATCCACGCCGGAATTGGCCATCGCGGCCATGGCGACCAGCTCGGCCTTCTTCATCGCGGCCTTCGACAGTTTCTTGCCTTTCGGCAATGCGGCTTGCTGCTCTTCGGCAGCCGGCACGGCCACCGAAGCGTTCTCCAGGACTTCGTTTGCTTGCGGTTTCTTGGTTTCTTTCGACATGGTTCTCTTTTCTGGCGCCACCCCCTTGGCTGCGGTGGCGACGGTTTTATTCACCGATGCAAGCGCCTTGGCAGGCTGCACGGGCTGTTTCTTGACGGCCACCGCGCTTGCTTTCGGCACGGGTTTGGCCCGCGCCGGGTGTTTCGCGGACACGACCGGTTTTTTCGAAGCCGCTGCCGGTTTTTTGACCGGCACTGGCTTTTTGATCGGGGCGGCCGCCTTCTTCGGTGCCGCCGCCTTCTTGGCGACTATGGGCTTCTTCACTGCCATCGGCTTCTTCGCCGGGGCGGCTTTCTTGGCCATGGCCGGCTTCTTCGCCGGCACGGCCTTCTTAAGCGGCTTAGCCGGCGCTTTCACCGGGGCGACCTTGGCAACGGGCTTCTTCTGGACGGGGGCTTTCCTGGCCGGCGCGGCCTTCTTGGCGGCAGAACCGGACGCGACCTTGCTCACCGTTCTTTTGGCCTGCGCCGCTGGCTTTTTGACTAGCGCCACCGGCTTTTTCGCGGGTTTCTTCACCTGCCGTACTGCTTGTTTCTTTGCCGTTGCCATGGTCTAGCTACCCCCTGGTAGAAACCCAAAATAAAAAGTTAAGCATTGTATAACAACCGCTTAGTCACTGTCATCCCGATCGGCGCTCTCACCGGACGCCGCCAGCGCGGACAGCTTTTTTGCCTTCAGCGACTGCAAAAAAAACGTCCGCTCGTCTGGGCTCAACTCATGCAGCGGCTTGCGGCTCAAATCGTTTGCCGCCAGCCGGCCGGCACGCTCCTCCAGCGTCGCCAGCGCCCCCCGAAAATCGGCCTCGACATCGTGCTCGCTGTCTTCCCATACCAACACCGCCGCCTCGGCCTCTTCCATCAGGGCTTGCTCCGGCTGATCGCGATAGCTCTCGACCACGTGCCTGGCATTGCGCATGTCCACTTGCCGCCGCAGCCGCGCCATCAGCCCGGCCAGGGCCTGGGCCTCGGGGTCGGCATCGGCCGGCAGGGTCGGCGGCAGCCGCGCGATACGGGCCGGGTCTTGAATCAGCGCTTGCAGCACCACGCGATAAGGACTGGGCTGCCCGCCGCGTTTCTGCACAGACGCCGACGACGGTCCCGGCGTGAAGCGCGACGCGCGACTGGGCATGCCACTCAAGCCCGCCAACTGCCGGCGCAGGCTGCGCGCCAACAGCGGCGCGCGGCGCATCTGGTCGAGGTAAGGCTCGGTCAACTTGACCAGGCGCACCCGGCCCTCGGGGCTGGCGAGATCGGTCTTGGCCGCCATCTCGTCCAGCAGGAATTGCGACAAAGGCGTGGCCTTATCCAGCAAGGCCTCGAACGCGGCACGGCCTTGGGCGCGCACGAAGCTATCCGGGTCCTCGCCCTCGGGCAGAAACAGGAAGCCCAGCCGCTTGCCGTCGACCACCTGCGGCAGGCCGTTCTCCAGCGCCCGCCAAGCCGCCTTGCGGCCGGCGGCGTCGCCGTCGAAGGCGAACACCACCTCGTCGGCCAGGCGCAGCAGGCGCTCGACCTGGTCGCTGGTCACCGCCGTGCCCAGGGTCGCCACCGCATTCTCGACCCCGTGCTGCGCGAGCATCACCACATCCATATAGCCCTCGACCACGATCACCCGGCCGACCGACTGGATGGCGCGGCGCGCCTCGTGCAGGCCATAGAGCTCGCGCCCCTTGTGGAACAGTGCGGTCTCCGGCGAGTTGAGGTATTTGGGCTCGCCCTTGTCCAGCACCCGGCCGCCGAAGGCGATGGTCTTGCCGCGCTCGTTCCTGATCGGAAACATCACCCGATGGCGGAAACGGTCATAGCGCTTGCCGCCCTCGCCGGCGATGACCAGGCCGGCGTCTTCCAAGCCCTTGTCCTGATAATCGGCCACCGCACGGGCCAAGCCTTGCCAGTCGTCAGGCGCGTAGCCCAGGCCGAAACGGGCCGCGGTCTCGCCGGCGAGGCCGCGGTTCTTCAAATAGGCCACTGCGGCGTCATTCGTCTTCAGCTCGCCCTTGTAGTAGCGGGCGGCCGTTTCCATCAGCTCGTAGAGCCGCTCGCGCCGACCGTCCTCCGGGTCATTGCGGGCGCCGTCGTCCGGCACCTGCATGCCGGTGCGGCCGGCCAGCTCCTTCACCGCCTCGACGAAGCCCATGCCGGTGTGCTGCATCAGGAAGGTAATGGCGGTGCCGTGGGCGCCGCAGCCGAAGCAGTGATAGAACTGCTTGGTCGGACTCACCGTGAACGATGGGGATTTTTCGTTGTGGAAGGGACAACGCGCCTGATAGTTCGTGCCGGCCTTCTTCAGCGGCACATAGCGTTCGACGACATCGACGATATCGACGCGATCGAGCAGGGTCTGGATGAAGTCCTGGGGAATCATGGTGGCTCCCCAAATTGTAGACGGGATTAGTCGAGTGCGGCCTTGACCTGAGCGGAGACGGCCTGCATGTCGGCGCGGCCGGCCATCTTGGGCTTCAGCCAGGCCATCACCTTGCCCATGTCGCGGGCAGAGGTGGCGCCGGTTTCGGCCAGGGCATCGCGAATCAACGCGACGACCTCGTCGGCGGAAAGCGCTTGCGGCATGTAGTCGGCCAAGATGGCCAACTCGGCCCGTTCCTTGTCGGCCAGATCGGTACGGCCGGCGCCGTCGTACTGGGCGATGGAGTCGCGGCGCTGCTTGATCATCTTGTCGATGACCGCGGTCACGCCGGCATCATCGAGCGCGATGCGCTCGTCGATCTCTTTTTGCTTGATGGCCGCCAAGAGCAGGCGCACCGTGGACAGGCGCTCGGCCTGCCGGGCACGCATGGCGGCTTTCATGTCCTCATTGATCCGATCTTTGAGAGACATGCCGTTCACCGATGCGGAATCAATACATCTTGGGCGGGAGGGTCTGGCTGCGCAGCCGCTTGTGATGGCGCTTGACCGCGGCGGCCAGCTTGCGCTTGCGCTCCTGGGTCGGCTTCTCGTAAAACTCACGGGCGCGCAACTCGGTCAAGAGACCGGTTTTCTCGATGGTGCGCTTGAAGCGGCGCATGGCCACTTCGAACGGCTCGTTTTCTCTGACACGTACATTCGGCATGTGAAAAATACCCAAAGCGGTAAAAATGACCCGCAATTATATCCACTTGAGCGATTCGATCAAGGCAAAATATGGGTTTTGTGGCCACGGTTCTTAAATAATGCTTGTCTTAGGCATCGAATCCTCCTGCGACGAAACCGGCCTGGCCCTCTACGACACCGAGGCCGGCCTGCTGGCCCACGCCCTGCATTCCCAAGTCGCGATGCACGCCGAATACGGCGGCGTGGTGCCGGAGCTGGCCTCGCGCGACCACATCCGGCGCGCCCTGCCCCTGCTCAAGCGTGTGCTGGCCGAGGCCGGGATGGCATTGAAGGACATCGACGCCATCGCCTACACCCAAGGGCCTGGCCTGGCCGGCGCCCTCTTGGTCGGCGCCAGCATCGCAAGCGGCCTGGGCCTGGCCCTGGGCAAGCCGACCGTCGGCATCCATCACCTGGAAGGCCACTTGCTCTCGCCGCTGCTCGCAGAGCCTCGGCCCGAGCTTGGCTCCGGCATCACGCCCATGAACGGGCATGAGTCTCCGCTAAAACTTCGTTTTCCCTTCATCGCCCTCCTGGTCTCCGGCGGCCACACCCAGTTGATGCGGGTGGACGGTGTCGGCCGCTATGAGATGCTGGGCGAGACCGTGGACGACGCCGCCGGCGAGGCCTTCGACAAGACCGCCCAGTTGCTGGGCCTGGGCTACCCCGGCGGTCCGGCCCTATCCAGGCTGGCCGAACAGGGCGATGCCTACCGGTTCAAGCTGCCCCGGCCCATGCTCAACAGCCACAACCTGGACTTCAGCTTCGCCGGCCTGAAAACCGCCGCCCTGACCCTGGCGCGCAAGGAAGGCCCGACAGCGGCGGCCGACATCGCCGCCGGTTTTCAGGAGGCGGCCGTGGACGTGCTCGCGGCCAAGTGCCTGGCCGCCTTGAAACAAACGGGATTGAAACGGCTGGTGGTGGCCGGCGGCGTCGGCGCCAATAAGAATCTACGCGCCCGCCTCGACGCCGAGGCCGAGCAGAAACGCTTTCAGGTGTTCTACCCGCCCTTGGCGCTCTGTACCGACAACGGCGCCATGATCGCCTTCGCCGGCGCCATGCGCCTGACCGAGGCCCAGGGCCACGACGGCAGCTTCACGGTAAGACCAAGATGGGATTTGAGCAGCCTGACCGCGCCGAGCTAAGAAGCTGCCTTAAAAATCACCACATTCCTGTAGGAGCGGCCTCCTGGCCGCGATGCAGGCTGTTTCGCGGCCAGGAGGCCGCTCCTTGTATATATGGAAGCGTTGTTGCTGTACTCGGGCTTGCCCGAGCGGGAAGACCGTATGCCGTGCCGCTCCTTAAGCGGATAAGCTTGCCATGTAGATGTAGCGCCGGCCTTCCCTTCCTCTTGCGAGAAATCGGACAGTATCTTTGGCC
>JACRAU010000019.1 GCA_016234655.1 Betaproteobacteria bacterium | reverse complement strand
TCACCTGACCAGGATCCTCTTTCACGATGTCGATTGGCAACAAAACACCGCAGCCCACGTCTGGGCAGAATTCGGCATCAATCCCAAAAACCCGCCACCGCAATTCAAGGATTACGGCTTCGATCTGTTGCTGATCGGTAAGCCCGTTCATCTGTCCGCCGCAGTTAGCGGGGGTGTGGCGAATGGCATCATCAAGGCCATAGGCAATAACGACAGCAGCGCCCATGACACATACCAGGACGCCCTGAAAGCCGGCATTGAGAAACCCATCCTTGACCCTGTGGACTACAGTGCCAATCAGCCTTGGCAGATTGCCGGGCTGCCCGGACACAACATATACTCCAACGGAGCCAGCCTGGTCGATTTCGACTTAAGTTGGGATATCGTTGCCGGCCATTCGAGCGAGTCCACACATTTTCGACGAACACGCGAGCAAGGTGCTGAAATTGTTTTTGTGAATGGCGGTACGCACCACTGGCTGGAAATCGACTTCCAGCTAGAGAAAGATGGCGTGATTCTGGATGCGAACCCAATGCCCAAGAGCCTATTCGCCCTCAATTACCGCCCCATGCAGGCCATCGGCACTCACACTGTGCGCGCCACATGCCCGGATATCTGTGACGCGCGGATCAACCGCATCAAGCTCAACCTCCCACAGGGGGTCGCGGTGACCGTTTCTGGAGTCCGCTTTGGCTCTTGAGCCGACCACACCGCTTGCCATACATCCCCCGCATTCAGCCCTGTTATGCAGGGTGTGAAGAAGGCTTCGAATTATGATAATTCTGACCATCGTTGGCGCCCGTCCACAGTTCATCAAGGCCGCTACGGTTTCGCGTGCGATTGGCCGGTGGAATTCGACCCGACCAGATAAGGGGTCCGTCGAAGAGATCATCGTCCATACCGGGCAGCACTATGACGAGAACATGAGTGATGTGTTTTTTCGCGACCTCGATATCCCCTCTCCCGAATACAACCTGGGCATAGGCTCCAGCTCCCATGGCGAGCAAACCGGTCGCATGCTGGCCGGGATCGAGCAGATACTTCTCGATAGACACCCCGACTGCGTACTCGTTTATGGCGACACCAATTCCACGCTTGCAGGAGCGCTCGCTGCCGCCAAGCTCCATATTCCCGTCGCCCACGTCGAGGCCGGGCTACGCAGTTTCAACCGTAGGATGCCCGAGGAGATCAATCGGGTACTGACCGACCACATTTCCGACTGGCTATTCTGCCCCACCACCACCGCCACGGGGAATCTGGCAAGAGAGGGCATCACCGATGGCGTGTATACGGTTGGCGACGTTATGTACGATGGCATCCTGCATTATCGCGACCGGCTGCCGAAGGCGACACTCAATCGACTCGGGCTGCAACCCAAGCGGTATCTACTGGCGACGGTCCATCGCGCCGAGAATACCGACAGCGTAGAACAACTCAGACAAATCATTGGCCTGTTGAACGAGCTGTCGAGCCCCGATCGACCAGTTGTCCTGGCACTGCACCCTAGAACAAAACAAGCGATTGCTGATCATCATTTGGAACTCGCGGGATCGGTGCGCATCGTCCCGCCTGTATCTTACTTTGCCATGATCGAACTGCTTGCTAATACCGCTGCAGTGATTACCGATAGCGGCGGCCTGCAGAAAGAGGCTTATTTTCTCAAGGCACCCTGCCTCACACTGCGAGACGAAACAGAGTGGACTGAAACTATCGCCTGTCAGGCAAACCGCCTGGTCGGCTCATCACACCCCCTGGCCAGCCAGGCGCTAGCGGAATTAGACGCTGGCACCTGGCTGCCCGATTTTTCGGGGCAACCATATGGCAACGGCATGGCCGCAGATGCAATTCTTGCCCATTTGGCGAAGGAAGGCTGAGCTGTTGGCAACCTCAAATACAAAATCGGCTCGCTGGCCATCCTTGCTGGCCCGCTACTTCCTCGGCTGCATAATCGTTTTTTGGCTGATCCGCACCGACAACATCGATCTCACAGTGGTTAAAGCCATCAATTTACGCGTTGCGGCCACGGCGCTGATCCTCGCAGCGCTGCAGTTCATTCTTGCCGGCTGGCGTGTTCGCATATTGCTGAGAACCGCCGGCATCCATGTCAGCCTCTGGCGCTGCATCGCCTACAACGCCGTCGGAATATTTTTCTCGATTTTCCTCCCAGGCGGCATCTCCGGCGACGTCGCCCGCGCTTATTATTTCTGGCACTGCGATACCGCACGCGGCGCCTCTAAATCCGCCTTGCTGGGTGCATTGCTCACGGACCGCGTCATTGGCAGCATCGTGATGATACTAATCGGCCTCATCGCAAGCACGCTCATTGCAAACACCTTGGGCCTTGGGAAACTGTTCCTCGTGGCCGGCTGGCTGGGCTTTGTCACTGGTGGCCTGATATATATGCGCCTGTGCCAAGCCGAGTCTAAGCACAGGCCGGTGACCATTATGGGCTATTCGGCGCCCTGGCTTTCCCGCCTAGCCTCGCTACTAGCCAACATGGACATACGCTCGCTCCCGCGGCCGATGCTGTTATCAACGATAACCCTTAGCATTGGCATCCACCTCAGTGCCATCGTATTGATCTTTCTCTTCGCCGACCTGCTTAAATCAGGCACCAGTTTCTGGCAGGTAACAGGCTTGGCTCCATTTGGACTACTCGTGAACATGATTCCCCTCTCGCCTGGTGGCCTAGGCATCGGCGAGCAGGGCTTCCAGTCACTCTTCGCCCTGGTAGGCGGCACGCAAGGCGGCAATACTTTTCTGCTCGCACGGATATTTTTCAGTGCACCTGCCCTGCTCGGTTTGATTGTGCTCATACATTCATTCATCAAGGCACACCGCGTAATACGCTTCGATGAAGCCGATGTCACAGCAAACTCCGAAATGCCTAATCCACCGCAGTAAGTGGCACGGCAGCGGATATAATATGCGGACGCATTGATTCTTACGGCCTGTCCATATAAACCATGAAAATCCTCATTACCGGCGTTGCCGGATTTATCGGCTCCAATCTCGCCCAAGAACTTTTGAACCGTGGTTACAAAGTTGCCGGCGTCGACAACATGTCCCAAGGCGACAAGCTGAACCTCGCCCCTCTCGTCGACAACCCGAATTTCGAAATTCATTACATCGATATCCGCGACGAGGAAAAGCTCCGAAAGTGCGCCGAGGGCTGTAAGAACATGGTCCACTTGGCCGCGTACAAGATCCCGCGTTATTCCGATGCACTGGATACCCTGCTGATCAATTCGCTTGGCTCTGAGAACGTACTCAAGGCCGCCATCGACCAGAATGCGCGGGTGATCGCCGCCTCGACCTCCGACGTCTACGGCAAGAACCCGGAAGTTCCCTTCCACGAGAACTCCAATCTCGTCATCGGCAACCCGGACGTGCGCCGCTGGGCCTATGCCATCTCCAAGATGTTCGAGGAGCAACTGCTGTTCGCCTATCACCAGCGCTATGGCATTCCGGTCACCGCCATGCGCTTTTTTGGCGGCTATGGCCCGAACCAGAACCTCACCTGGTGGGGCGGCCCGCAATCGGTCTTCATCAACAAGGCCCTCGACAATGAGGAAATCGAGGTGCATGGCGATGGCTTGCAAACCAGGTCGTTCACCTACGTGAGCGATCATGTGGATGGCATCGTCAGGATCATCGAGCGGCAAGAGGCGAACAATCTCGTTTTCAACATTGGCAATACCTACGAAATCAATATCCGCGACCTGGCCCTGCTTATCTGGCAACTCGTCCGTGGCGACGAGCCGGCCAAGATCAAGCTTATCCCGTATGAGACCTTCGGCAAGTACGAGGACGTCATGCGACGAATACCGGACATCTCTCGCGCTCGGTCGATTCTGGGCTTCGAGCCGAGCGTCGATCTCGAGGATGGCTTGCGGCAGACCATCGCATGGCAAGTTCAACGCCGCCACGATCTTGGCGTGCCGACCCCATTCGTGCCGCAATGGCTGCGCTGATGCCAGCGGCCCCTCGGCTGTTCATCGTCGTCCCGGCCTTCAACGAGGCGCCGAATCTGCCCCAATTGTTCTCGGGTTTTAGGGAAATCGAGCTGCAGCTCAAGGATAAATTCAACTTGGGGTTCATCATCGTCGATGATGGCAGTAACGACGGCACGCCTGAAATCGCCCGCCAACTAGCAAGCGGACTGACGCTAGAGGTTCTCTCGCATGGCAGCAACCTAGGGCCGGGTACCGCCTTTGCCACCGCGTTCAACCATCTCTCGAAAGTGATGGACGCCGATGACTGGGTCATCACGATGGAGGGTGACAACACCTCGCGCCATGGCCTTATCCGCCAAATGCTGCGGCGCGCCGAAGAAGGCTTCGATGCGATATTCGCCAGCCCCTACATGTACGGTGGCGGCTTGACGCAAACCACATTGCTTAGGCGTTTCCTCAGCAGCGCCGCCAATCTGGTAGTAAAGGACATGCTTAACGTCCAAGGTATCCTTACCGTCAGCTCATTCTTCCGGCTGTATCGGGCATCCCCTTTACGCCGTCTACAAGCTATCTTTGGTCCGGGCATTGTCGAGCGCCGCGGCTTCGAGAGCATGGTCGAAATGACCATGAAGATGACCATGCTCAACCTCACCATTTCCGAGGTAGCCATGCAGCTCGACTCGTCATTGCGTAAGGGGAAAAGCAAGATGAAAATCTTGCGTACGATACTTGGATATTTTGCTCTCTGGTCCTGCAAGGACAGATGGCTCAAAGCGGTGCGCACCGCCCAAGCCAAAACCGCCGCGTCAAGCCGGCCGCACCCTCGGCAAGCTCAAGAGCACTAAGCGTCCCAACACCCCCAAGCCTACGAGATAGGCCGGAGTAAACGGCGGAAAATAGATTGGCAGTGGCTTGACCAGCATGAGCGGCACGAGCGCGGCCAAGGTGGATAGCAGAAACAAGGCCTGTATGCGGGACGGCTGCCCTGGTAGCTGAACTAGCTTAGTTCGGAGGTGCCCGGCGAGATATGGCAGGATTAGGATAAACAGTAGCAATGCCACAGAGCCAATATTGAAAACAGCCCGACTCACAAAAGATGCCCGGTCCGTGACCTTGTAGTCGTCGAGTCGATATGCGCTAAATGGGTTGATCGTCTGAAACGACCCTAGCAGGCTGTCCCTTAGGGCTCTGAGGTCGTCTACGATATACCCTCGCATCAATTCCGGATCCCTTTCCATCATCCATGGCCAATCAAGCAGAAAAAGCGGCCAGCGGGCATCATGCCTGGTTGCCCTCAACTCATTCTCGGTTTCTCCGAATTTCGCCAAGTAGTACCTATCGATAGCCTTCAAATGACGCTCATACTCGGTCGAGTAATATTGCCGGGGGTCGGCTTCATCCGGTGCGAGATAAGGCTCAGATCTACCGCTACTGACGATGTATAACGAGAGCTGGTGATATAGCCCAGCGCGCCCGCGCTGTGCGGCTTCTTCAGAGTATCGGCTGATGTCGTAGGAGAAATTATGCAGGACCGCAACAAAACATATCAGCCCCGCCATTACCTGGAACCAAAACCGCCTATCCATAACCATCCTGGGGATAAAGATCAAGCACAAGGTAGCAAAGGAAAGCAGCACGAAGCCCAACGCGCCCGAGATGAAGATGCCGTTCAACAACAGGCCGAAAACCAACCCGATAAATCTTGTCTGATAGGCCAGCAAATAAAGGCACAGCAAATACAGCAGGCAAATCACAGTTTGCAGAAATGGTGCGAGATAAGGCAGCAAGAATAACTGCGAGAACAGCGCCAGGGCGGCACCAAACCATACAGTGCCAAACATCTGCGTGAGCGCTGCGTAGGCCATCAAAGTAACGCCGGCGAAGATGGCGAAGCGCCACACTTGATAGCCGGTTTTTTTGCCTAGCATTCCGACGAATGGACTCATCATCTGGACATAGACCGGGCTCCAAGTGATGGCCCCCGGATGGGCCCCCTTGTGCCAATAGTCATAAGCACTCTCGACGTAGGTCGGGTCGTCACCTGGCGGCCGCACATCTTCCCAGCCACCACGGTGGGTATAGTTTATGGCAAGTGCCGCCAGCAGCAAAAATACGATATAGATGTGCTTCATGCCGTCCGTCGCAAGCACGCCGCCAGCTGAATTAGTGAAGCTTGGCATAGGGCCCTATCTTTATAAGAGCCGCGGTGGTTTGCCGGCGGAGCCCCCGCGTGCCGGGCGCGAAAGAACCCATACTTTGTTCATACATCCACCTCATCACCAATGACTTTCCTGCGTAGCTGCATGGGACGCTTTGGTAATCGCCCCAAGGCCTTCGCGATCACTACGCTTACTACCGCTAGGATAAGCAAATACACCGGGATCAGAGGCGGGAAATATATCGGCAGCGGCTTGACCAGGATAAGCGGGATCAATGTCGAAAAACAAGACAAGGCAAACAGGGCTTGCAACCTAGATGGCAACGAGACACGCTCAAGCAGCTTCGGCTTTCCGTCACGTAGCCTAAGCAAGGGCAACAGGGTGATTGCCACAACAGTAGCCATGACCACCAGGTTCCTCAACAGACGCTTCCAACTGGGCCCCCTGTCGTAGGGTCTAACTGCCTCAAATGCCGTCAACGCACTGTCCTCAACAAGCGTCCGCACCACCTCACGGGCATACCCTCGCATCAGCTCCGGATCCTTTTCGATCAGCCAAGGCCAATCAAGCAGAACGGCTGGCCAGCGTGCATCCTGGCTCTTGTCACGTAACTCGCCCTCAGTTTGACCGAATTTATCCAAGTAGTAGCGCTCGATTGCATTCAGGTGCCGATGATATTCATCAACCGGATGCAGCTTAGGATCATCCTCCCCCGGGAGGAGATAAGGCGTCGACCTGCCACTCGCGAGGATATACAGTGACAATTGATGATAAAGCCCAGCGCGGCCACGCTGGGCTGTAGCGGTGGGATATTTACTGATATCGTATTCGAAATGCTGCAGCACAACAGTAAACAGCGCCACACCAACGGCGAATTGGGCAAAGAAGCGCAGCGAAAAGAGCCACCTCGGATAAAAGATCAGGCAGAACACACCGAAGGCGAACAGTACCGTCGCTGCCGCCCCCGATACAAAAACGCTATTCAAGAGGATGGCAAAGACAAAGCCCAGATAGCGTTCCTTGCCAACCAGCAAGACAAGACAGGCCAAATACAAAAGGCCAAGCAATGCCTGCAGCGATGGAGAGGCATACGGCTGCATCAGCATTTGTGAATAGAGCGCCATGACGAACCCGACCCAGGCGCTGCCAAACATGCGCTGGAACGCAACATAGATCAGCATACTGACGCCAAACAACACGGCAAAGCGCCATACCTTATAGCCTGTTTCCTTGCCCAATATCCCTACAACAGGGCTCATCAAGGCCACATAGCCTGGGCTCCAAGTGATGGCCCCCGGATGGGCCCCCTTGTGCCAATAGTCGTATGCGCTCTGGACATAGGCCGGATCATCGCCTGGCCCTTGCCCGTCTTTCCAGCCGTTCAGACCGGTGAAAATGACCACGAATGCGGCCAGAAGAAGGAACAGCATTTTCAAATGCTTCATACTCGCGAGCAGCACCTTACCCAACAATGGCAGTTCAATACACTTGCGCATAAAGCGTCACGCCGTCAGACGAAACAATCAGAATGCAAACAATGCGCCTCGAATGACGCACAAGCTGGTCACGAGTAAGCCCTCATACCATGCGGATCTAGGTACGTTCTATATATCCCGTTAATCATGGCCACGCATCATGACAGTCAGCTTACGCCAACCATTTATCTCAAAACCGAACTTGAAGAAACCAAACTTCCAGCGCATTTTTGCGATAGGCCACAGCAGCCCATGTGCAACGTACGAAACGATAGCGAACAACCTTGAACCATTATGTCTCGCAACCTTGATTTCCCACGGCCAGAGATTCAGCGTATCCCAGACGTAAAAATATCTGACCAGAGCCTGTAGGGTTAAATAATCCTTGCCTTTGGCTTTGGGTATCCACCTCTTGGCACCCAATTCCAGCCATTTAGAATCGCACCATTCCTCGAAGGTTGTTGGCTGCTCATATTGCTTCTCGGCAATCAACTGGTCCGTATAATCGGCGCCTGGATAGGGATCGAATATCGCCATGATATTGCAACGCGCCACGGGATTGAGTTTCTTCAGCTCATCTATTATTTTCAAGCTCAAGGGCACATGTTCATCCAGTTCCCCCGGAAGGCCAAGCAAGAAAGAATAGGTCGGCATGATGCCGAAGTCACGGGTACGCTCGGCGCTTTTCAGCAATTGCTTGGCCGTGGTGTTTTTGGACATTAGCTTCAGTTGCAAATCGGATCCGCTCTCACCGCCGAAGGCGATCTCATCGAAATGCGCCGCCTTAAGAAGCCGCAGCATTTCATCATCGACCTTCTCGAACAAATCCACTCTGCACATCGAATAAAACGACACATCCAGCTTTCTTTCCACGGCCAGCCGGGCGATCTCCTTGACCCTTTTTACTTGAACATAAAATAGGCCATCGATGAAGGTGATGGTCTTCGGGCCGTAGTTCTTTACGATGTGCTCGATCTCCTCAATCACCACTTCGGGCGATTTGATTCGCATCTTCCGGTTGCCCTTCCATGTGCAAAAAGCGCAAGTGAAGGGACAGCCTTTACTCGATAAATATGGAAATTTGTCCGTTATACCGGGGTATTTTTTTATGTCTACCAGATAATACGGCAGGTGATTCACCTTGCCAAAATCGACAAAGTCGCCTTTTTCGTTTCGAATTAAGTTACCGTTTTCGACAGCGGTCAAGCCATTCACTATGCCGATGTCATCCCACTCATATAAGGAGTTGGCTAACTGCACGATAGCTATCTCGCCTTCGCCTCGAATCGCATAGTCGGCGAACTTCGATCTGACGGTACTCTCATCCTCCGTATTGACATGATCGCCGCCATATACGATGGGGCAACCCGGCGCGACTTCCCTTATCCAACTCGATATAGTTCGCGCATGGCCCAGTTGAGGGCCGGACATTGAAGATATGCCGACAAAAAGATATTGCGAATAGTCTATTTTTTTGTAATCTTCGATTTGCATGTCGAGGATGCTCGGTTCCCAACCGTCGTCCATCAATGCCTTTGCAAGATAGAAGCAAGAATTTGGAAAATCCGGGTCGAATGCCCCAAACTTTCCCGGCCAAACCAGCAGAATCTTTTTCGAATAGTGCTTGGCGGCTGGATACGCTGTATTTCTTTTCCCAACCACTATCGGCTTCAACTGGGCATCTAGTACCTGTATGACCTGGCTCACTGTTCATTACCTCACCAACTAACACCCCGGCCGCTCGACGAGCTGCTTCTAAGGCTTCCATTGTGACCCCGCGTCGCCGCATATTTACTCGGCGTCAAGTCACTCTTGGGGGGCAATCATAAACCACTCTCACCCAAGACTGGGACGCAATAAAACCCCATTAATGCCGCAGTCTTGCAAGCAATGCCCCGCCTACCAGCAATATTGTCGCCAGCAAGGTAAATAACCTGACAATCAGCAATGCGGCCAATATCTGCTCCGACGTGAGACCCATCTCACTCCACAAAAACAACGCCGACACCTCACCTAGGCCAATTCCGCCAAATGCGATCGGCAAGTAATTGATGATTATCAAAACCCCGTAAGAAATAAAGATCAACAAGGGCTCCTCGACCCGCAAGCCCAGCGCTTGAAATGCCACCAGGTACTGCAGCGCAGAAAGACCAAAAATTCCTAGGGTAACGGCCAGATTCATGCCCAGAACGGGAGCATGGCCTGAGTAACAACGCATTCTATCGATAATTTTTAATAACCGTTCCCTCAGCCAGCCGGACATAAATACTGCGAGGGAAAACCCGGCCAGGAATATTGCGATGACACCGATCAGCTGCCACTCAATGTCCGCCCGTGTGTGTGCAAAAAACACGAAATACGTGCACAGCGATAACAGCGCGATGACCAGAGTGATGCCTTTGTCCATGAACACCGCAACAGCCGCATCCTTTAGCCCTGCCCCTTCCCGACTGATCAGGTACATGACCGTCGCCACACCGCCAACTCCGCCGGGAGTGTAATAAGAACCGGCCAACGAGAGCAAATCAAAATAAAAAAGCCGCTTCCAAGGCAGCTTTTGGCCAAGGGGGCGCAGCAATATATAGAGGTTGCTACTGGCAAGCGCCACTGTCCCAAGGTTCAGCAGGATGAATATGGGCAGATACCGGAGATCGACCTCGCTTACAAGCTCCCATATTTGCTTGACATCTTGCGTGGCTAGCGCCAGCAAAATCAGCCCCGCGAGCAGACCGACCTTAACAAGCAGAAGAAGCGACTTCCCAATACTCATGGCACCTGTTCATGATGGGCAAGCACGCGCATAAAATCACGATATTTGCCGGCGAGCGCTTCATCGGAATATGTGGCCTGCACGAAACTTTGGCCACGCTGGGCATAACTCTGAGCCACGCCTGCATCGGATAGCACTGTCTCAATGGCATCGGCGATGGCCGTGGGGTTTTTCTCGGGGACCAATACCCCATTTTCGCCATCCACGATATCGGTAATACCGCCGACAGCGGAGGCCACCACAGGCAGTCCTGCCGCCATGGCCTCTAGGATCACCGCACCAAAGCCCTCGGTACGCCCCTTACTATCCACAATCGAGGAGATCAGGAAAAGGTCGTTGTCCCATAATCTCGCCGGTATGGCGCCATGCGCCAATGCCCCGCCCAGGGCGACTTCACCAGCGAGATCCAGCTCGTCGATCAGCCTTTCCAAATCCTCCCGGAGCGGCCCTTCGCCCACGATTTCCAGATGCACGTTTCGGCCACGATCTTTCAATAGCTTGACCGCACGGATTGCGTATTCCAAGCCTTTAAACTCGACCAACCTGGCGACTGTAATCAACTTCCAAGTATCGGTGGAGGAACGCACCCACCCCGAAGGGCGGCCAAACTGCTGGAGATTGATGCCTGAACCAATCACCGTCGCATAGCGGTGTGGATAGATGCTATCGGTCAACCGACGATTATCGTGGCTGTTGTAGATCACCCCGTCGGCGAATGGCAAAAGAAAGCGATAAACCCTGCGCCAAAACGTAGTGTCAGGATAGGTCCTGGAATGCAAAATCAAGGGCCGTCGCAGCAAAAACTTTGCCGGCAGTGCAACCACCGCCGTCGGAATCCACTGAACCAATATCAGGTTGGCGTTTTTGGCATGCCTGAAGGTATGCCAAGCTAAAGCAGCGAGCATAGGCAGCAGCAAGAACTTGCAGAGCAGACTACCCCGGATATCATCGATAAGGCCGCCCTCGCTCCCCATAACTTCGTATTTTTCCGGGGCATAGCGCGCGCGCACTACCGTAGCTTCGTCCATCTCTTCCACATCGGGAATACCAGGGTAGTGGATGGTGACCACTTTTATCTTATGGCCCGCCGCGCGCAGTAAGCGCGCAACGTTGTAAACCATTGGATGGGTGTAATCCCCCTTCCACCTTGGATAGCCAGGGCTGACGATCAGGATATTGTCAAAATCTGTTTGCATTCAATATGGCCAATCTTGCCGCATCACACCTTGTTACCTTTGATCACGAGATCCCAGCCGATCCACCTCGCCAGCGCTTCAACCGCACGCTCACCGAACAATTTCCGAATAAGGGGGCGAACAACAGGCGACAGCTGGTAAACCCGCATTTGGCGAATCGAAAATCTGGAAAACATTTTCCGGCTTTCACGCTTGCCATACATATGAGCGAATGGCGCGTGGAGAATGGCGGAATAGCCCGTATCGAGAAACTTGCGGTAATGGCCGATCTCCGGACGATACGGCAGCCATTTACATATTTTCCAGAACACATCCTTATCCCGTGCGAGGAAGATGAGCGTCTTGTTGATGAATTTTGCCGTACCTTCGACAAAGGTAGTCAGTGAATATTTGTAGTAGTACATCACCATAAACGTGCCGCCGCGCCCAAGCACACGATGTATCTGATCGATGATCCGCTGCGTGTTCTCGGAGTGGTGTATCACGCCGTATGAATAGACGTAATCGATCTGCTCGCCGGCCAGTGGCATGCCTTCGGCATCGGCGCATAGAAGATTCACATTGCGATCGTACAGCCCATAATATTCCAGCCTGCGCTTAGCAAGCAGCAGGCCCTTCAGGGTCAGGTCAAGGCCGATGTACTCCTTGACGCCAGAACGCACGAACTCGGTCATATCGATGCCTTGGGAGCAGCCAATCTCCAGCACGACATCGTTACCGTGCCGCTCGAACTCAGAGACCTCTCTAGGCAACCAAGGATGCGTCCGGTAGCGATATTCGCGCACCTCTTCCATCTGTTTTCGTTCGTCGTCCCATTCACCCATGCATGGGTGATGACTCCAGAAATCCTGTACATCCTGCTTCGCCTGGTTGAGGCCAAACCGTTCAACTACGACAGTCTCGACAATTTGAAATACTTCGCCATGATCGCGACAGGCGATGGAGCCCTCCTTGACCCTATCACCTTCGCGCACAGCGGTTTCCATTTGCAGTTCAACCGGGCCACCGCAAACCGAACAACACAGCCTCTTCTCAAAACCGTCCTTCATGTATCCCTCAGCTAGCAACCCAATCAATCAACACACTTAAAACTCGACCGCCTCGAATGTCATTGCCTAACACTAAACCCTAGCCTCTGCTTCCAACAACAAGCCCAAAGCCTTCACCAGCCAAGCGTCGCCCCATGAAATCGAATGGTTCCGGTCCACCCGACCGCCCTCATAGATGCGGTAATACATCTTGTCCCGCTTCTTGTTCATCATGTTCTCAACCACCCAATCCGATAGCTTGCGCGCCATGGGTAAGGCGCGCGCATCGACTTGGGCAAGTACCGATAGCGTGATGAGCATTTGGCAGGCTGGATGGCTCTCGATCGGATAGATTTCAGTATCAGTGTAGCGTGGTGCGCCATCGGCTGTCATAAAGTGGTCGAGGTAATAATCGATCCCTTTACGGTATGCCGATTCATACGGAAAGTCCTGAGCCAAGGCACGCCGAATAATAGTGAGGTATTCCAGATTATCGCCGGTATGCGTATTGTCCACGGCATTGACAAAGCCATCCAGGGCGGAGGAATAATGCCAAGCCCCGTCAGGCCGCTGCTCGGCTATGGAAAAATTACATACCTTGAGCAGGGTATCGAGATATTGCTGTTCGCGGGTCTGCTCCCACACCCTGGCCAGCAACGCGGCGCAATGGAAATTGACATTGATGATGTGCGTCTTGTCATAAGGCGTGTAGGAGAAAGCCCATTTATCGTCGGCCACGCGGTCGATATGCAAATGGTTCAGGTAGAAATCGCAAACGCTGCGCGCCACATCGAGATACTGCCGCTCGGACGTGGCATCGAACAATTCCATGAAAGCCAAGCCATTCACGGCCGAGATGGTCGATTGCGGCCCAAACCTGGGAATCTGCTCCTCACTCGGCCATACCCAAGGCAAACCCCAGCAGTAATGGCCAAACCCCAATTGGTCGCTATGCTCCCTGAGCCATGACGCGCATTGCTTCGCCTTGTCCAATAGGCCCGTATCGCCACCCGCCCGGTATAGCGCCAAATAGCCCTGCATCATCAAGCCCATGGTTTTAGGGTGTTGCACGGGCCGGATGCCGAATAATTTACGATAGGCGAGCCAAGTGTAGGTACTTTGATAGATCGGTGCCACGACGGCCCGGATCAGCTTTTCCTTCCGGCTTGGCTCCTTGGTCGTAATGGCGTTCAGCGCCCTGCTCTTTCTGGCGCGCAGCCAAACAATGGGGCCGCTACCGAGCAAATCATAGGGATCGTGCGAGCGATAGGCGGACCGCTCGACTTGCGCGATGACCCTCTCGATTACCGCTGAAACAAGCTGTCTATCGTAAGGCATACATCCCTGCGCCAAAATGTCGCCCTACCACACGGCGAGTTATTCATAAACACTCTCACGAGTTCGCTGCCAGCCTTGCCCATCGTCACTTGGCCGACTTGGCGCTTGACCACTGCGCAATCTGCATGGCGAGGTATTGCCCCATCAGCCGGTTACCCCTGTCGCCAAAGTGAACATGATCGGAAAAGACCGTCAGCTTCTCGCGGTTTATCGATTCATCCATATCCACGAATTTAAAATCGGCACGCGCCGCCTCAACTGGTAACATCCGCCGATAGATTGCGTAAATCCTTGCGTTGTATTGCGGGAATTCCATATAGGTCTTTTCATAGCCCTCCCTCAGCCGATGCTCGAATACGGTTAGTGGCTTCTTTGTGTCATACAAGGTAGGCTGCAGCGCAACCATGACGTCGAAGCCCTCGCGCCTGCCCAAATCGGCTATGACCTGCACATTGCGTACAAAATCATCCACGACCTCCTCCGGCCGGCGCATACGCAATTGAATGCGCGCCCTTTCCGCCACCTGGCACACAGACGCCGCTAGGACGCCAAGCGCGTCGGCGCCTTCACACGAAGGTGCCGGCGCTGGTTCGGCAATACAAACATGCGATTTCACAGGATCGCAATTGTCCGCCGAGCCCCTGCGAATCACTTCCTTGAAATTCAAATAGTCGTTGCCGTCATCCTGTGAGTAACCCAAGTAGCCTTGCAGCGTATCGTTCCAGCCGCTCAGCATGATGACCAGTTTTGGCCGAAATTTAACAATCCTGTTCAGCACCAACGACAGCTCCTGAGCGCTCGAATATGCGCCCACACCTGCCGATACTATGGCCAGATCGTGCTTATATTCCTTATTGAGCATGTCCTCTGCAACTCGGCTATATAGCTGTTTTTGAGATACGCCTGCCCCCCACGCAGTCGACCCTCCAGTCACGATAACCAGTCCTTTATGTATCTGAGCCAAGTCGCGCTCGTCACGAAGACCCTGCGCGTTGGTAGCATATCCATTGCCGTGCCAGTTGGGCACAGGCGTATAAGATAGGTATGGACTGTATGTCATCATGGCAAATCGATCGTATGTGCCACTGAATTCACCGGGCGTCTCATAGGGCTCGGTCCGTTTGTCGGTAACCGACATGACCGCATGTTCATTTCCGCCACGGCTGAACCACACCCTGGCCACCAACTCGCTCAAACCTATAGCCACAAGCAAGGCGACCAGCAGCAGTGCAAGATTTTTCTTCATACGTTATCCACCCCCACCTTCCTGGATTGCCGCACGAACAGTTCGTCCCAATATGCCACGCCTACCATCGTCCACAGCAACCAATAATGCCAATGCAGATTATTGGACGGCGGATGGTCGAGTAATCGCCTGATGTAGGCGTAATTAAACAAGCCCATTTCCGCTACCTTGCTTGGCGACAACACCTCTTCCACCAACGGCTTTAGGTCACGGGTGAACTGCTTGACCGGGTCGAATGCAAAACCTTTTTTCGGTCGCTCGAAGACGAACTCAGGTAGCACCCGTTTTAGCGCCTTCTTCAGGATGTACTTCCTGCCGCGCAGCAAATCGATCTTCATATTAGGCGGAATGCCGGCGGCATACTCGATCAGATCGACATCTAGAAATGGCGCCCGACCCTCCAGTCCATGCGCCATCATGTTTCTGTCCTCAACCAGGATTTGGTCGCCCACGAGCTTTTCTCTTAGCTCGCATACCATGGCCTCCGACAGAAAATCGCGACCTCGATCACCAAGGCATGAGGTAAACAGGCTCGCAGTCGAATATTCTTTCTGTGACTGCACGATATCGCGATGATATATCTGACCATACATCCCATCATCGACATCCCACGCATTACGCAGGATGCTATAGAAGCGATCTCGACGGCCGAGCGAGAAGCCCATTTCAATGCCACGACGCAACTGATCCCGCGCCGGATTCTCTCCACCGCCCATTAACCTGAAAGACAGGCTACGTAATTTATCGCCGAGTGAAGGGAATGGAATATCAGCGAATAACCCGCCATATTTGATGAATAGGTAATTGTCATAGCCGCCGAACAGTTCGTCGCCGCCCAGGCCACTCATGACAACCTTTACTTCTTTCCGGGCCTGCTCGGCAAGTAGGTAGACCTGGACCGCGTTGACCTTCGGCAGCTCGGAATGCCAGATGGTCTGCTCGAAATGGCGCAACGGGTTCTCATCCACCATGTAATTGGTATGCTGTGCGCCGTAATAGGCGGCTGTTTCTGCCGCCTCCTGTGTCTCATCATTTTCGTTGCCAAAACCCAGGCTGAACGAGCGCACCGGCACATGCATCTGCTCCGCCATCATGGCGAGTATGGCGGACGAGTCCAGACCGCCGGACAGGAATATGCCGACCGGCACGTCCGACACCAGGCGCCTACCCACCGACTGGCGCAGCAAATGAAGAATATTTTCTTCGTGCTCCTCCTCGCGCAGGCTGCGATACGGCGCCACCGTGGGCAACCAATAGCGTTCCTTGTGTACATGCTCGCCGTCGACCGTGACCACCTCACCCGGCAGCACCTGCTCCACATCACGCATCAATGTCCGGCCCTTGGGTAGCCAGCGCAAATTCAGCAAATAATGCAGCGACTCGTAGTCCAACGCCGGCGTGAAATTCTGCAAGCCGAGGAATGCCTTGTATTCCGACGCGAAATAGAGCTGTCCGCCCTGTCGAAAATAGTGCAAAGGCTTTTTGCCGATATGATCGCGGAAGAGATGCAGGCGCCGATGACGGCGATCCCATAGCGCAATCGCGAACATGCCACGCAGGCGGCGTGCCATTGCGACTCCATCTTCTTCGAACAAGTGCACCAGAACCTCGGTATCGGCCTGGGTCTTGAACACATGCCCCTTGCCGACGAGTTCTTTCTTCAGCTCGCGGTAGTTGTATATCTCGCCATTAAAAACAACGACGATGCTGCCATCCTCGTTTTCGATTGGCTGGCCGCCGCCCTCCAGATCAATGATGCTCAGACGTGCATGCGCCAACCCGCAGCGGCCGTTCGGGTCGAGCCATGTCGACATATCGTCCGGCCCGCGATGCCGTATGGCAGCAATCATTCCACGTAGGGCAGCTTGTCTTGCTTCGGAAGCAAGAGAGTCGTCGAGCATCCCAGCGATACCGCACATATATCAGCTCTTTCAAATCGGGGCGGCCATAGCCGCGCCCTATGTCAGGTACTTACGCAAATACGGGCCTATGCCCGTCGCCACGCTCAACGGCAGGTGGCGCCATGCCTGGCTGATTATGCGCAACAAGCCACTTTCCTTGTATGAGGCAGCCTTCACGCCACTTTGCGCCACCGAATAAATCGTCGGCCGCCACTTACTCTTGAAGGCATATTGGCTGGAGCCATGCAGCGTCGTACCTAGATCGATCTCGACGATACCCTCGGCCACCGCCAGTTTTATTACCGACCAATACAGGAAATAGTTGGCGTAGGCCGCATCCCATTGCTCATCCGAGGCGGCCCACATAACGAATAGAGCACGCTGCCTTTGCCCCAAGGCATCCTCACCCCGTATCGTGAGCATCGAGGCCGCGACATTGCCCTCGTAGTAGGCCGTGTAGATTTCAGCCTGAGGAAACTGCTGCAATATCCGCCCGAAGAACGCCTTCTTATGCGGCGGCGTGCCGTGCCGATGCATCTTCCGGCAATACACGGGATAGAAGGAGTCGGCAGTCCGCTCTCGCTGCAAGACAAAGCCCTGCCGATCGGCCTTTTTAAGTTGGTTGCGCATGTTCTGCGAAAGCGCCGCCCGATAACCGACGAGGTCATCGATATGGACGATGGCAGTGACTTGGCCATCGCCTCTTGCCGGCACAAGCCGTTTATAGCTCGGGGCCAAGCCCATCTGCCGTATCCGCTCCAACAAAGCATGCTGCATACGTTCGCTATTCGCGATTGGCCCCGCAATATAGGTATAGGGCACGGAGATACAGCGTTTGCCCACCTGAAAGCTCGGATAAAGCGCATATTCGCCACCGTCCTCCGCCATCAGAAACGTTGGCCTTAGACCATAGCTCGCCTCGATAACCTCGCGCCACTCATAGCGATGAAACACCTTGTCACCAGCAAGGCCGTTCCATGCGCACGGATCGATTTCATCGTTAAGCAGGATCCGCATCGACGACTTCCCTGAAGTTGGCCGATACACCACGGAACTCGGACAGCACCCTTTCAATCCGGCGCCGCACCATGTCACCCTTGAAAAGCCACATCATCGGCCGGCTCGGACTAAAGGGTAGAGGGATATCCTCCTTGCAGATATCGATGGGGTGGAAATAAAACACCGCATGACCGCGCCGCAGTGATTGGTGCAGACCGGCAATCGTCAACGCCGAACCGAAGGTGCGAAGAAATGGGCCGCCCGCACTCGGTAGTTTGGCCACTCCGACATCAAAATAGGGCCACGGAAACTCCAGCATCCGGCGTTTTGCGTCGCCCGGCTTCAACTCGCCCCGAGCGGGATAATAGGGAGCGGTACCCACGCCCTTGAGTGCAGAGTCCGTCTTGTTGTAGATCGAATTCACTGAAACTGACGAGTCATAACGGAAACCCAACTCCTCCAGCGCATCAAACATCTTGCCCGAGAAGTAGGCATTCGGGGCACGATAACCAATCACTTCGGTGCCGGTCATGTCTTCCAACATGTGTTTGGCCATCTCCGTCCGCGCCGCGAATTCGCCCACCCCGAAGACCGGGGCCTTTGTCGCGCAGTCGAGCTTGGAATAGTGCGCCAGACCATGGCAGCCAATTTCATGGCCCTGTTCGGCGACCCGTCGCAGGAGGTGTTCGTGGCGCTTGGCATATTCCGCCACCCAAAAAAAGGTGGCCTTCATGTCATGCGCGGCCAACATCTCCAAGCAGATGTCCACATATTTAGCCGCGCGCTCAATGCCCTGCCGCGTCGACAGAAAATGCCCTATGGTTGTTTGTTCGTCGCGCGGCGAGATGACGGTCGGGCCGTGGTACCAATCCTCGACATCGACGCTGACGATGACCTTGTTAGACATACAGACGCTCGTTGTCCTGCATGTCGAACCACATAGCGAAGATCAGGGCCTGGAGGGAGGCCACGCCGACCGTCACCAGGATGACCAGCCAGCCGTACATGATGTTGCCGACCAGATACTGCGCCAGCCATTTATAGGCAATAAACAGCTCGGCCAGCAGCCCCAGCATGCCACTGCAATAAAGGAGGAACACGGGATGAAAATCACGGATCAGATATTTCTTGAACAGCCGCTCGAAGAATAGTTTCAGCAGTAGCACCGACACCGTCGCGACCACCTTCCAAATCTTCATCTTTGACTGCTCGCCCACCTGATAGACCGGTTTGATCGGCACCTCGGTCACCGCGAACGAGGCGATATTCAGCTTCACCAGCAGGTCATTGGGCATACCGTAGCTTTTGTAAATCTTGTGCAGGTCAATGTTCTCCAGAGCCTCCAGCGAGATCGCGGTATAGCCGGTCTGCGTATCCGACACCCGCCAATAGCCCGACGCCAGCTTGGTCAAGATGGACAAAATCGAGTTGCCGTAGAAACGCACCCTTGGAATCACGTGCTTCGCGCTACGGTGCTTCAAGCGGTTGCCCTTGGAATAATCGGCCCGGCCGTCGACCACCGGCAGACAAATCGATTCCAACTCGGCAGGATCCATCTGCCCGTCTCCCGCCATCACCGCGGTGCAGTCGATCGCGCAGTCCCTCGCATATTTGTAGCCTGATGCAATCGCCGCCCCCACGCCGCCGTTGGCGAGGTGGTCGATCACCACCAGCCTGGAGCCCGGCCACTCGACGATATGGGATGGTGTGTACTCCTTCTCCTCGGCACAGCGCATCTCCATCAGCACGTTTTCCGCCCTATCGTAGGGGTTGTCGCTGAGTTCAGGCCCGTTCGGCCGAATATCCACCGCCGTATTTGCGGTCGCGGCCTCTTGTTGCAGCTCGGCCAGGACACCCGGGGTGCGATCGCTCGATTTGTCGTTGACCGCGACGATCAAATCCACGAAAGCCGGCATGGTCTCAATCACGCGCCGAATTTGCGTTTCCTCGTTGTAACATGGAATCACGACGGCAATGGTTTTGTTCTTCAGCATGATTGGCCCTTGGTTCGGTCGTTCGCGCTACCGGTCAATGCCGCCTTCACGGCTTCGGTAATTGCGAGTACGTCCTGGTCTTCCAGATAGGGGTGCATCGGCAAACTCATCACCCGCCTTGCCGCCTGCTCCGCCACGGGATAGCTCCCCTCGCCCCGACCCAGATAGGCGAACGCGGGTTGCATATGCAGCGGCATGGGGTAATGGATGGCCGTCGGTATTCCATGCTGCTTCAGGTGCGCTTGCACCGCGCCACGATTGTCCACCTCGACCGTGTATTGCGCATAGACGCTGGTGCTGTGGGCCTCGACACTCGGCGTCATCACGGCGCCTTGCAGCAACTCGGAATAGCGGGCGCCGATACGCGACCGCGCCTCGACCTCGGCCGGAAAGGCTGGTAGCTTGGCCAGCAGCACAGCCGCCTGCAGCGTATCCATCCTTGCGTTTAAGCCGATGCGCGGGTGATGGTAGCGGCGATCCTGACCGTGCACCCTGATCTCGCGCATGGCCTTGGCGAGCGCATCGTCGCTGGTGAACAGCGCACCGCCGTCACCGTAACAACCTAGTGGCTTGCTCGGGAAGAAGCTGGTAGAGCCTATGGTGGACAAGCCGCAGGAGCGGTGCCCCTTGTACGTGGCACCGAAGCTCTGTGCGCCGTCTTCGATGACCGGCAGGCCGTGCTTGGCCGCAATCGCGTTGATCGCATCGAAATCGGCGCATTGGCCATAGAGCGATACCGGCATGATCGCCTTGGTGCGCGGCGTGATCGCAGTCCCGATCTTGATCGGATCGATGTTGTAGGTATGCGGCTCGATGTCGACAAAGACAGGTTTTGCCCCGAGCAACGCGATGACCTCCGCCGTCGCGATGAAGGAGAACGGCGTGGTGATCACCTCGTCACCAGCCTGAACACCAAGTGCCATCAGGGCCAGAATTAGCGTATCCGTTCCGCTGGAGGCGGAGATGCAATGCTTCGCGCCGACGAAGGCAGCCAGCTTCTCTTCCAGCTCTGCCACCTCCGGCCCCATGATGTATTGGCCATGATCGAGCACGGCATGCATCCTGGCATCGATATCCGTCTTGAGTGCGGCATATTGCGATTTGAGGTCGATAAATTCCATCGTCTTGGCGGTCATAGGTGTAGGCGGTAAGTGCTCATACCGGCCGGCAAACGTCATCGCCGACGAGATAGCGCGCGCCACAGGCCTGACAGGCCTGCTCGCCCGTCGCATCGGCCAAGCGTACGCCGCACCGGCACATCCAGCCCCTGCGCTGGGCCGGGTTGCCCATGACCAAGGCGTAGGGCGGCACGTCGCGCGTCACCACAGCGCCGGCGGCGATAAAGGCATATTCGCCGATCTCGCGGCCGCATACGATGGTGGCATTGGCGCCGATGGTCGCGCCGCGCCGCACCACGGTCGGCAGGTACTCGTTTTTGCGGGGCACATGGCTGCGCGGGTTGACGACATTGGTGAAAACCATGCTCGGGCCGCAGAATACGTCATCTTCCAGGACGACGTCGTCGTAGATCGAGACGTTGTTCTGAACCTTGACGTTGTCTCCCAGCGTCACCCGATTGCCGACAAAGACGTTCTGCCCCAGGGAACAATCGCGGCCGATACGCGCGCCGGCGCAGACATGGGTCCAATGCCAGATGCGCGTGCCTTCGCCGATCTGCGCGCCATCGTCGATGATCGCGGTTTCATGGATCGCGCCGGTCACGACTCATCCTCAATAATCGAGCGGCAGCGATATGCGACGGCCATCGCGCGCGGAGAGATAAGCCGCGATCAATAATTCGAGCGAACGCAGCCCCTCGCGGCCATCGGTCTCCGGCTGCGATTCTCCGCGCAACACGCGAATGACGTTATCGTAATAAAGCGGGTGACCGAAACCGTAGACCGAGGTCGTCTCGTAGCTCGCTTGGCGCACCTGTTCATCGTCGGGATCGCCGTCTGCGAATTCCCAGTGCTGAATCTCGTTGACCGCCACGCCGCCGACCCGTACGGTGCCCTTGTCGCCGATGATAGTGATCGATCCTTCCAGGTTTTTCGGGTAGGTCAGCATAGTTACGTTCATCGAGCCCAAGGCTCCGGAGCGCCATTTGATGCTGATCACGCCGGTGTCCTCGACCTCGATATTACGTGCCAGGGTCGCGGTATAGGCCTGCACGCTCTCCACCGGACCGATCAGCCAATCGAGCAGATCGACGTAGTGACTGGCCTGGTTCATGAAGGCGCCGCCGTCGAACTCCCAGGTGCCACGCCACCTGGCGCTGTCGTAATACTCCTGCGGCCGCGTCCAGAATACATTGATGTTGACCATGTAGATTCGGCCAAAGCGGCCCTTTTCCATGGCGCGCTTGACCATCTGCAGGGTGGCGTTGCGCCGGTTCTGCTTGACCACGAAAAGATGCACGCCGGCCCGATCGCAGGCCTGCACCATACGTTTGCCGTCGGCCCAACGCGTGGCCATCGGCTTCTCGGTCATCACGTGCCGCCCCGCCTCGGCGATCTCAATCGCCTGGCTCGCATGAATACCGCTGGGCGTGGCGATGACCACCACATCCGCATCGCAGCCGGCCAGCATCGAACGCAGATCGACATAGCCGGGCACGCCTGTTTTTTGCATCGCGCTGGCCAAGGCTGCCGGGTCGATGTCACAAACCCCGACCACTTCCGCCCGATCCTCATGCTTCTTCAGCGCCTCGATATGATTCTTGGCAATGCGGCCGCAGCCGACGATGGCGAACCGAATCTTGCGGTCGGCAATGATGGGTTTGGTCACGAACATCGGCTTGCCTCAGGCCTTGACCACGTTGGCGTGCGGCTCCAGATACACACCGCGCGTATCGACGATCAGTTGCGCATGCTTCAGGATCAGGCTGTAATCGAAGTTGTCATGATTGGTCGCCAGCACAACGCAGTCGTAGCCCGCGAGGCTTTCGGCCGTCAATGGCGTGCTATCCAAATCGAAATGGTGTTCCCGCATCTTGGGGAATTTCGGCACGTAGGGATCGGAATAGGCAATCTTCGCGCCCTTGGCTTCGAGCAGCTCCATCAGCTCAACCGATGGCGACTCGCGCATGTCGTCGACATTCTTCTTGTAGGCAATACCCAAAACGAGTATGCGGCTGCCCTTGATCGACTTGCAGCGATCATTCAGGGCATCCGCCACCTTGCCGACCACCCATTCCGGCATGCCGCTGTTGATCTCGCCGGCCAATTCGATGAAGCGGGTGTGCAAGCCGTATTCCCGCGCCTTCCAGGTCAAATAGAAAGGGTCGATCGGAATGCAGTGACCGCCCAGACCCGGTCCCGGGTAATAAGGCACGAAGCCAAACGGCTTGGTAGCCGCGGCCCGGATCACCTCATGAATATCGATACCCATGCGATCGGCGACGATCTTCATCTCATTCACCAAGCCGATGTTCACCGCCCGATGGATGTTCTCCAGCAGCTTGGTCATCTCGGCCGCCCGCGTGGAGCTGAGCGGCACCACACGGTCGATGACCTGGCCGTACAAGGCCAAGCCAGCCTGCTGACAGGCCGCCGTCACGCCGCCGCAAACCTTGGGAATGGTGCGCGTGGTGAAATCGGGATTGCCCGGATCCTCGCGCTCGGGCGAGAACACCAGGAAGATGTCCTGGCCGACCTTCAAGCCGCTCGATTCGATCCGCGGCTTCAATTCCTCGTCGGTCGTACCCGGATATGTCGTGCTTTCCAAAGACACCACCTGGCCCGCCCGCATATACGGCACGAGCGCCTCGGTCGTATTCAGCACAAAACTCAGGTCCGGCTCACGATATTGATTCAACGGTGTCGGCACGCAGATGATCAAGGCGTCCGCCTCTTTGGCCCGGGAGAAATCAGTCGTCGCCACAAAGCCGGCCGCCACCGCCGCCGAAATCGCCTCGGCCGAGATATGCTTGATATAGCTTTCGCCGGCCGTCAAACGTTCGACCTTTTCAGCATCGATATCGAAACCGATGACCCGGTAGCCCACCTCGACATAACGCAGCATCAAAGGCAGGCCGACATAACCAAGGCCAATGATGCCGATCACGGCGGACTTGTCATTCAACTTCTCGATCAGGGAAGACAATTTTCTGTTACTCAGCCAAAGCAAGCCGGCCACAAAAAGGCTTGTTTATTAAGGAAAAAGACGCTGGATTTTATCCCAAACGACATGCCGCATCAAATAGGATGCCACGCCAAGCTTGATCTCTGCGGGCGATACCTGTCGGCCATGACAGCGCTCACGCAATCGCGCCATTTCCTTGAAGCCAACATCGCCGATCTCGGCCATGGTCTTCTGTTGCGGATGGACGCGGAAAGCCGCCAAAAAGCGCGGCAATCGGACGAATTTGGCGCCGGCATCGCGGAATCTGAGCAATAGATCCCAATCCATCGCGAAATGGAAGCTTTCATCCAGAGAGCCGCCTATCCTGTCCCAGATGCGCCGACGCCAGAATAGCGTCTCCTGCGGAATAAAATCAGCCCAGGACAGCACTGCGCCATCGTGCGGCGGCATCACCCAGCGCCCGACCTCCAAACCCACCTCATCGATGTTGATGCGGTGGCCATAAATAACATCGACATCGGGGTGTTTTGCAAAGTAATCAGCGACATAATGCAGTGTACCTGTTAGCAACAGGTCGTCGGAATTGAGGTAGGCCATGATCTCGCCTGTCGTATGACGAAAGCCTAGATTGATGGCATTGGTCTGGCCACCATCCGGCGCCGACTCCCAATGACTGAATTCGGCCGAATATCTTTCTAACACCTCCCGACTACCATCTTTCGAGCCACCATCCTGGACGACGTATTCCAGGTTGGGATAGCCCTGGTCGAGCACGCTCTTGATGGTTTGTTCCAGGAATGCCGCCTGATTGTAGGACGGGGTCACGATGGAGATGCGCGGCGGATTGGCCAGTTTGGGCAACACCCGATACTTGCCGGGTACAACCATAGGCTGCGGGTGGTACTGCTTGAGCACGCCGATGCGCGGCGCCAAGGCCTCGGTCACCGGCTGCTTCACCGTCTGCCACAAATGCCTCAATAAACGCCGAATGATGTTCCATGCCCGCCAGGGATAATGCGTTCTAAGTGCCCGCGCCTGGTAATTAATCAAATCCTCGCGTTCACGACATACATCCAATAAATTTCCAATTTCAATATCCTTCTCGTCGCCCGCCACCTTCAATGCGTCGATCTCAGTGTCTTTGCCCTCCAATTGCCGTTGCAAGCCATCGAACTGTTCCTGCAGGCCTTCAAATTGACGCCGCAAATTATCGTAGTCCCGGGTTTTATGCAGGATGCTGAGCCAATCCACACCATGGGCATGACCGTAATATAGAACCGCCTCCTTCGCTGCGTGTGGGTAGAACAGAATGTTGTCATTCAACACCATGACCAGATGGTCATCACTTAGCTTCTGCAATGCCCCTATCACTTCGTTCAAGCTGGGCCACTGCGAAATTTCATGCGGCGCCGGCGGCGGCGCTAGGAACAGACGCGCATCGTCGATAATAACCAGACTGTCGGCGTTAAGTCGCCTGATAGCCTCGATCTCCGAAAGCAGCGGACATTGCGATGACTCGCCAACTGTAGCATCGGCCACGCACCAGTGGGCGTCAAGAAAGTACAAAACAGAGCGCTCACGCAATCGTGGTGCCCAGTCAGTCAGCACCGCCGCCGAATCGCCATGAACAAGATCGATATGGCCCAGGCCGGCGAACCGTGCCCTAGCGGCCTCATAATATTCAGTCGAGAGTTCGACGGTATGGACCTCACCAAACAGATTCTTGACCAGCTCAACTGTATCGCCACGAAAGGTGCCGGTTTCAACAAAGACGTTGAGTGGCAATGCCTTCTTGAGCGCTTCAACCAGTCCCAAATCAATGGAGAAATTTACTGCTCCCAAAACAACCCCCTCAAAACATCACGCTTCTACATAACAGCACTTCAACAATGCAGACGAATACCGTCATTCGCGAGTACAGCTTCCCCGTGCCCCTCACTGCATTGTGTAAATGAATGGGGACGTTTTCTCCTGCTTGGCCGACTTGGCGGCAAGCTGTGCCCCGCGCCAGCTCAGCCGCACGGAATACAGCAGCAATACCAACGCCGACAGATACAAACCCTGGGCCAAGCATTTGACCACAGCATACCTGATGAGCTTCAGCCAAAGGCGAAACGCGAGAGCCGCAAGGTGAAAGTGACTATTCATGATTGCAAGAAATGGCCCAACATATTGGCTATGATGTATTCGGAGTAGATTTCGGCAATTACTTGGTCACCCTGCGGGGTGGTGTGAACAGCGTCACAAAAGAGCGACTCCGTGGCGGAATATTTGCCATAAGCCTGATGAAGATTGACGAAATGTTCGCAGCCCAATGTCGGGTATTTGCCCAGCAATTCAGCGTAAAGGTAATCCATGTTCTTCAGCACCGGCCCCCAAAATATTTTCTCATTTTGAGCCATCCATTCCGCCTCCATGTCGGAGTACTGTGACTTGCTGAAAATCATGGGCTGCAGCCCCGCAATGAAATGTTTGCCGGATTGGGCGACTAATTGCTCGAATTGTTTGATTCGTGAAGTGAAGGCCTCCAGTATCTGTCTGGGATAGGTCAATATTGGAATATTGTCCCATTGCAGGTCCGTAACTTTTTCATCCGTCCCACACTCCAAAATTTCCGCCCAGCGCTCGAACTGGAACTGGTAGACAATTTTGTGTTCCGCGACTAGGTAGCGGTCTGATGTTTGGCCAAAGGCAAGGTCGTTGGCGCCGCAGTGCGCAATCACTATGTCCGGTTTTGCTTCGAAACAAAACAGCATGTAACTGATGATATCGTTGAGGGTGACCCCAGACGGCTGCGCCAGATTGACCACCGAAATGCGCAGCGGTGAATTTTCGCGCTCGCAATACTCGTTCAGCCTTCGCTCCAACTGCGTGGAGAACATTTCATCATGAAGCGTATGCGTACTCCATGCCGCAGAACCACCGAATATGGCAATCAGGACATGGCTTGGATCGCGCCCAGCATAGTCCGAGAGATTCCCAGCAATCCGGTGGCCAAATGCGTCAATCGGACCCAGGCCAACATATTGGCTAGTATAGCCATAAGGGAAATAGGTCATGCGCTCATTCCCCAGCCCGGCCGCCAATCGATTGAAGACATGCGCATCGACATGGGGGTACTCGATTTCGTCCAGGCCCTGGCGACAGTATCGGAGCATGCCCCAGCGGTCTGCCTCGTAGACACGGCAGAGGTTGAAATCGATTTTGTCATAGCCGACCCCTTGCCCGTCCTTGTCCAACACGATCACAGCAACCGGATACTCCCAGAATTTGGTTTCGTCGAATCCTCGGATCGAGAATGCCGTGAGCGCTTGCCTTGCCAATGCCAAATGCGCATCGGGTACACACACGTCTACCAGATCGAGGTTCGGGTAGCGGTAGTAGAGGGCATGCCGGACTCTCTCTAGGTGAGCAAAATCGACGCCCCCCCCGGAGAGCACCAACAGGGCCAGCTTGTAATCTGTGGCTTTCATTTGAAACGGCTACTCTTTAGCTATGAGGTAATTTTCCAACACTAGATAATCCATGCCACTCCATTCAAATGTCCTGATAGCGTCCAATGGAGTTTCAACGATGGGCTCGCCACGCAGATTAAAACTGGTATTCAGCAAGACAGGCTGACCGGCAAGAGTGCCGAATGCTTTAAGCAGTTTATAGAAACGGGGGTTGGTTTGCGGGCTGACTAGCTGGACCCGCGCGGTCCCGTCAACATGGGTTATTGAAGGCAGCTGGGCACGGAACTCCTCGCGCACCTTGCATATGGACAGCATAAAATATTCCGGGTCCATTTTCGAAGCGATTTCCGCAAGCTCAAATATCTGCGCACCGTCTTCCTCAGGCACGGCGGGCGCAAAGGGGCGGAATGCCTCACGGAACTTAATGCTCTTATTAACGACAGCCTGCATGTCAGCAATGAGTGGGTTCGCCAATATACTTCTCGCGCCTAGCGCGCGTGGCCCGAATTCTGCACGGCCATGCAACCAGCCGATGACCGCCCCTTTTTTCAACAACATAGCCACGCGACTACATAGCTCATCTTCGTCTAGCACCAATTCGTACTTAGTCGTAAAGGATTCGCGCAGGGCCGCCTCAATGTCGACATTTTGATAGCTCTTGCCAAGATAGGCGCTTTCCATCGGTTTGCGGCCTGTCTCGCCAAGCACGCAAGCGTTCCAATAAAGTGCGGCGCCCAATGCACCGCCGGCATCGCCGGCGGCTGGCTGCACATATAGACGCCCACCAGTCGCTTTTCTAATCTTGCCATTGGCAAGCGAATTGAGCGCCACTCCACCCGCCAGGCAGACATCCCGAATACCGGTCTGACCGATGGCACTGCTAACCATGTGCAGGATCACTTCTTCGGTGACAGCCTGCGCACTTGCGGCAATATCGGCGTAGTGCTTGCTCTTCCTAACAGTTGCATCATCACTTCCGTTGGCCGTGGCCCCCAGCAGAAAAGGCGATTCTGGCTCGCGCGGGGCGCCGAGAAGATCTACCAGGGCCGTGGTGTAAGGTATGTTTACCGGATGAATAAAATCAAAATACTGCTGGTCTATGGCAAAGGTGCCATCCTGGCGAAGGTCGAACATGTCACGGAATGCTTGGTAATAGGCCGGCTCGCCATACCCAGCCATACCCATGACTTTATATTCGTCCTCATTGACCTTGAACCCCAGGAAAGCAGTCACCGCGCTGTAAAATAAGCCCAGCGAGTGGGGCAGGCGATTGCTGCGTAGGCATTCTATTTCCTCCCCTACCGCCTTGCTGATCGTCGCGGTTTCATATTCGCCAACGCCATCAATGGTGAGCACTGTCGCTTGCTCGAATGGCGAGCAAAAATAGGCTGAAGCCGCATGGGCTTGATGATGTTTTATCGATTTAATCTTGTTCGCAGCTATTCTCAGAAATTCGGCTAAACGTTGCTCCGGAAAGAATTTCCTTCGAGACAGCCAGCTATCCATTGCTGGCCAGAAATAATTTTCTCGATTATGAGCATCGAAAAACGACGCTCGCAGAATCCGGTCGAACCTAAGCTGCGTGTTCTCATAAAAAACCACATAATCCAGGTTGCTAAAATCCAACCCGGCGAACTCGCAACAAAATTGAATGGCATTTTCCGGGAGACTTGGGTCGTTCTTTTTTCGCGTAAACCGCTCCTCAAGCGCGGCGGCGACCACCTTGCCATCCTGAACAAGGGCGGCAGCGGCTTCATGATAATCAAAGGAAACGCCTAGAATATTCATTGCTTGCCTTTAACTTACCAAAACAGGGCGCGCATAAATTACGTGCCAATATCCCGAGCATGCGCATTGCCGGAAACAAACTGGGCCGAGCATGGAAGGCCAAACATACCTAGAAACGGGGCTTTGTTATTCTCATAATCCCACTCGATCTGAAGCGGTCCCAGCCAAGGACTTTCATCAAGACTTTCGCCTCGATTGGGTGCCGCCAACGGCAGGCCTAAGCTTATGGAGAAAGTATATTGCCCAGCTTCGAGCATGCAGCTCAGCCGCAACTCAAGAATCGCATAATCATCCTTCTTGAGAGGCAATGGCTTTGTACCCAGAGCGTAAGTCCCGATACTGCTCACCATCTGACCCTGGCGATTTTTCAACATGAGGGTTGCGTGCACGGGCTCTTCCGTATAGCTCTGGTATAAAACTCGAAGAACAATGTCCGATCCCATTTCAGCCCGCATGGTAGATAGACCTTGCTGATCCAACAGCGCCACCGCGATCAATTTCGCCTTTTGACCGCTGAGAACTTCGTGGTTGTTTACCCAGCACGCAGATCGATTGAATTCTTCTACAAGCTCCAAGCTTTGCCTGGCTTCGTCCAAAATGGGCTTAGAGGGCGCGCTTTGGCCTTGTTCGGCCCCCTCAAGAAAATAATTGTGTATCGCCATATGGCTAGGCCCTTGATATACCATCTGGCCGTTTCTCAAATAGACTGCCGTGTCACATAAATCCCGGACCACCCCCATGTCATGGGAAACAAACAACAGGGCCGTGCCCTGCGCTTTCAGCTCGCGGATCCGCCGCAGGCATTTCTGCTGGAAGAAAAAGTCGCCCACGCTCAAGGCCTCGTCGACGATCAGCACCTCGGGCACGAAGGCGGTCTGGATGGCAAAGGCCAAGCGCACGACCATGCCGCTGGAATATTCCTTGATCGGCTGGTCGAAGAACTCGCCCAACTCGGCGAAGGTCTCGATGTCCGCCAGCCTTGCCGTAATGGCCTCGCGCGCATGGCCGGAGAGCAGGCCGTTGAGATAGACGTTCTGCCGTCCGGTCAGGGCCGGGTCGAAACCCGCGCCCAGTTCCAGCAGCGCGCCGACCTTGCCCTGCACTTCGACCTGGCCCTCGGCCGGGTTCAGGGTCCCGGTGATCAATTGCAACAGGGTAGATTTGCCCGAGCCGTTGCGGCCGATGATGCCGACCGATTCGCCCTTGGCTATCTGCAGATCAATGCCGCGTAGCGCCCAAAAGGCCTTGGCCGGCATCGCACGCCGAGGAAACAAGGCATGGGCCAGGCGCTCGAACGGCGTCTCGTAGATCGGATAGGCCTTGCCCAGGCCTTGCGCCCGGATCACCCAGTCCACCGGACCGGCCTTGCTGGAGTGGCTCTCGCTCTGCATGGCGCAATCTTACCCAGTTTCGCGGTCAAAACCGGAGCCGGCTGCGAACCCCGACCATCAGGGGCCAGGCCAAGCGCCATTTGAGCGGGACATAGCCGAGCTGCCGCTGCAGCACGGTCATCGCCTCGCGATAGTGGTCCTCGCGCCGCGTCGCGGTCTTGGTGTTGCGGTGCATGCGGGTGGCGGCGGCGAAGCGGCGGACATAGGCGAACTCGCCGCCCTGGGCGTAGAGCCGCCACCACAGATCGTAGTCCATGGCCATGTGCAGGTCTTCGTCGACGCCGCCGGCCGCCTGCCAGGCGCTGCGCCGCACCAGCGTGGCCGGCTGCGCGATGAAGCAATACTGCGCCAACCACCACGGCGAAAAGGCCATGGTGGGATAGGGCAACAGCTTCTTGCCCGCCTCGTTTACCGTCCAGGCCCGGCCGTAGGCGGCCGGCGCGGCGGGCTTCGCTTCGAGCGCGGCGAGCATGGCCTTCAGCGCGCCGGGATAGAAGAAATCGTCGGCGTTGAGCCAACAGACATAGGGCGCGCTGCCACGGCGCATACCCTCGTTCACCGCCCAGGACTGCCCGGCGTCGGGGCCGCTGCACCACCATGCCAGCTTCGGCGCCCAGGCCTCGATCACCTCGACCGAGCAGTCGGTCGAGCCGCCGTCGAGCACCATCACCTCGACCGGCACGTCCTGCTCGAAGATGGAGGCCAGCGCCTGACCGAGAAACTCGCCCTGGTTGAACGAGGGCACGACGACGGTGACTTTGGCCGCAACCTGGGTATCCATGGTCAAAGACAATCCGCGAAGGCGTGCCGCAGCCGGCGGAACAAGGTATAGCCGAGCAAGGCGCCGAGCAGGCTGGCGCAGAAGTAGAGGCCCAGCCCGGCCAGGTCCGGCATTCGGCCTAGCAGCATGACCTGCCGAGCCGCCTCGATCGGATAGGTCAGCGGGTTGAGATACATGAGGCCGCGCCAGCTCTCCGGCACCAGCGACAGCGGGTAGAACACCGGCGACAGGAACAGCAGGCCCTGGGCGGCCAGCGGCACGATTTGGCCGATGTCGCGCAGGAACACCGTCGTCGCCGCGACCGTCCAGGCCAAGCCGAGCAGGGCCGGCACCATGACCAGCACAATCGCCGGCAGCCAGAACAGGGTCAATGCCGGCAGCCCTTGCACGACCAGGAGAAACCCCAGCCAGATCGCGAGCCCAGCCAACAGATGAAAACCGGCGGCGCTTAACGTCACCACGGGCAACAAATCCAGTGGGAACACCACTTTCTTGACGAAGCTCGGGTTGCCGATGATGAGATTGGGTGCGCGAGTGAGGACATCCGACAGGAAATTGAACAGCAGGATGCCCGCATAGAGTGCCAGGGCGACCCCGCCCTCAGAGGCGATGTCCGCCCAACGCACCCGCAGGAAATAGCCGAAGACCAAGACATACATGCCCAGCATGAGCAACGGCAGCAGCAAGGCCCAGAGCAGACCCAACCAGCTGCCGCGGTAGCGCCCGGCGATGTCCTGCCGGATCAGTTCCCACAGCAGTTCGCGTGAACGCCATGCCGAGGCCGGCCATTTTAAAAAACCCGCCAAACCTGGAAGCGCCTTGTAGGAGCGGCCTCCTGGCCGCGAAAAAGCCTGCATCGCGGCCAGGAGGCCGCTCCTACAAAAAAGCGCCGGTTTTTTAAAACAGCTTCTTAAAAAAGCGATCAAGGCTTGCATCACGAACTAAGCACGGCCATAGGTGTCTTCCAGGCGGACGATGTCGTCCTCGCCCAGATAGTCGCCGCTCTGAACCTCAATCATGACCAGGTCGACCACGCCGGGGTTCTCCAGCCGGTGCCTGTGCCCGGCCGGGATATAGGTAGATTGGTCGGTGGCGACCAACAGGGTCGCCTCGCCGTTGGTGACCTTGGCCGTGCCGCTGACCACCACCCAGTGTTCGCTGCGATGATGGTGCATCTGCAAAGACAACGCGGCGCCCGGCTTGACCACGATGCGCTTGATCTTGAACCGGGGGCCTTCTTCCAACACGGTGTAGGTGCCCCAGGGCCGATGCACGGTGCGGTGCAACCGATGGCGCTCGTCGCCGTTCGCCTTCAAGTGGCTGACGATGTGGCGCACGTCTTGGGCACGGGCGCGGTCGGCCACCAGCACGGCATCCGGCGTATCGACGATGAGCAGGTCGTGCACCCCCACCGCCGCGACCAGCCGGTTCTCCGACTGGACAAAGGTGTTGCGGGCGTCGACCAGGATCGCCTCGCCGACCACGCGGTTGCCCTCGGCATCGGCCTCGACCAAGTCGCTGATCGCATTCCACGAACCGATGTCGCTCCAACCGAAATCGGCCGGCACGACCGCGACGTTGTTGGCCTTTTCCATCACGGCATAGTCGATGGAAATATTCGGCAGCGCGCCGAAGGCAGCGCTATCGATCTCGACTGCAATGCCGTCGCGTGGCGGAACCACCCGGCTGGCCGCCCAGCAGGCCTCGGCCTGGTGCAACAGCTCGGACGCATGCTCGGCCAGCGCCGCCAGGATGGCGTCGGCGCGGAAGCAGAACATGCCGGAATTCCAGTAGTACTGGCCGCTGGTCACATAGCGCTCGGCCGTCGCGGCATCGGGTTTCTCGACGAAGCGCTTGGCCATAAAGGCCGCATCGCCCAAGGGGCGGCCTTGATCGATCTCGATATAGCCAAACCCCGTCTCCGGCGCCGTCGGCAAGATGCCGAAGGTGGCCAGCTTGCCGGCCCGCGCTTGCGCGCTCGCGCTGGCGACCGCCGCCGCGAAGCCGGGTTGGCTGCCGATCAGATGGTCTGCCGCCAACACCAACATGACGGCGTCTGCCCCGTGTCGTTCGCATAGCGCCAGGGCGGCCATGGCCACGGCCGGCGCGGTGTTGCGGCCGAGCGGCTCAAGCAGAAAGCTCGTACCGAGACCGGGCCGGGTGTCGAGCGCCGGCTGGTATTCGTCGCGGGTGTGGAAATAGTGCTCGCGATTGGTCACGGTCATGACCTCGGTCACGCCGGGCAGTTCGGCCGCGCGCAGAAAGGTCTTGACCAAGAGCGACTCGCCGTCGGCCAGGCGCATGAAGGGCTTGGGGTGCAACTCACGCGACAGCGGCCAGAGCCGGGTACCGGCGCCGCCGGAGAGGATGACGGGAATCAGTATGCTCATAAATGCGACAGAAATAGGCTCAACCCATCGACGGTCCGTGGGCTGTTCGCGGCCAGGAGGCCGCTCCCACAGGGGTTCTGTAGGAGGCCCCTCCTGGGGCCGAACAACGGCTGAACAACGGCTACAAACGCAGGCCGGTTTTTCACGAGATATCCTTCGATGAAGGCGACTCCGCGCGCATGGCCAATTCCTGGGCAAGCCGCCGAATCTGCCGTTCCTGGCGGGTGATGGCGACATCCTGCAGTAGGATTTTGATGAGCATGGCGACGATTGCGATCACCGCCGCCAACATTGGCGGATAAAGGATGCCGAGCGCGCGGCCGACGTAATCCATCCCCGCCGGGAAGACACCCACCGCCAGCGCCACTGCGGCGACCGCGACCCACCACAGCGCCTGGCGGATGTACAGATGATCGCGCCGGATCAATACGAGGATGGCGACCGCGAGGGTCAATCCAAGCGCCGCGCCTATCCCCAGCGCGACCGTGTTCGGGGTTCCTGGGATCATGTGCGTTGGCGGCCTGTTCTATTCCAGTGGGCAAAGCAGAGCAAAACCGTCTCCAGCATGTATTTGGTCACCACCCACCATGAAGAAAAAATCCGCGATGGCCCAGTCGTGCGCAGACGCATCTTGACCGGCACTTCGACAATTCGCAATTTCGCGCTGCGCGCCAGTAGCAGCACACCGACGTCCTGATAATCGAGCAAGGTGGCCTCTTCGCCGGCCAATAGCGCTATCGCCTTGGCGTTGTAGGCGCGAAAGCCCGAGGTCAGGTCCTCGAAACCCAGCCCGGTGATCCGCCTGAACAGCGCCCATGCCACCTGGCGCGCCGCACTGCCCCGCTCGGGGAAGGCGCCTATGGCCAGATCGGCCGCATCGCCATCCAATACCGCCAGCAAATCGGGGATCCATCTCGCCTCGTGCTGGCCGTCCGCATCCAGTGTGACGACGCGCCGGTAGTCGCGCTCTAGCGCGTAGCGCAGACCGGTCTGGATCGCGCCCCAGGCACCGAGGTGCAAGGGTGGCGTCAGCACGATGGCACCGGCAGCGCGGGCGATCTTCGCGGTGTCGTCGGCGCTGCCATCGTCAACCAGCAACAGGGGCAACGATGTCGCAGCGCGCACCTCGGCGATCACCCCGGATATGGTCGCGGCCTCGTTTTTTGCGGGAATGACTATCAGCGTATCTTGCATATGGGTCGACGGTTCGCCGCGCGCGGCAGTTGCATTCCTTTAGGCCAGCACCCGGCGATATAGCGCGGCCACCTTGTCCGCCACGGCCTCGATCTTGAAGATTTTTCGGTAGGCTGCGGTTCCGCAGCGGCCCATTTCCATGCGTTGTTCGGGGTGGTCGGCCATCCAGCGGATGGCCGCCGCCAAGCCTTCGGCATCGCCCGACTGCACGGCCAAGCCGCAATCGCACTGGTCAAGCACCCATGGCACACCGGAGCCGCGTATGTTACTGGCAATCAAGGGCTTTTCAAAGCGCATGGCCTCGAGCAAGACCACGCCGAAGGCCTCGGCCCGGTCGATGGCCGGCAGGCAAAGCACGTCGGCGGCAGCCAGCACCCCGGCCAATTCCGCCTCGGCGACATTGCCGGCAAATAGCACCCTGTCCGCCAGGCCCAGCCGGCTGGCCTGGGCCGCGACATCTGCTTCCGTTTCACCGCCTCCTACCAGCACGGCGGCGGCAGCGGGCACCCGGCTCAGTGCGTCGATCAAGACACGGTGGCCCTTGTAATAGGTGAAACGCCCGATCATCAAGATTTTAAGCGTACAGCCTGCCGGCCAGTGCGCCGCCGCACCCGCCGCCTGTTCCGGCCTTGGCTGCGGCAAGCGGCTATCCGCCAACCCCAATGGGATGACTACGCACTTATCTAGGTACGGCGCCAGCGGCGCCGAGGCGTTTAGATAATCCGGTGAACTGGCGATCACGGCGGCCGCCCGGCGCAGCATGGCCGACTCGAACACGCTGTAAGGACGGTAGGCCAGCCTTATCGGCATCGAGCTCTCTGGCGTCAGCACGTCGGCGTGCCAGTGCACCACCCAGGGCAGGCGCCGTGCAACACGGCTGCCGAGCGCCCAAAATGCCGACGGATTCGGCATGTGGATATGCAGAATATCGGGCGCGAACTCGCGTATGGCCCGATCCAGATAGCCTGGAAAGCGCGGGCTTAGTGGCGCATAGAGCAAGCGGCCATGGCTAGGCGCTCGCAGTATCTTCGGCCCTGCGCCTTCCCATTGCCCGCCGGCCTGCTGCCCGTCGCCATGCACCAGGGCGGCATTGGCGATACCCTGGCCCTCCAGGCCGGCCATCAAGTCGGCCAGAAAGCTTTCCATGCCGCCCCGATAGGGCGGGTAGTACTTGCCTAGATGCAGTACCTTCAAGGCTTCTTCGGCAGCGAGGCAAGCTTGGCGCAGCCCTGCGCCAGCCCCAGCTTGCAGGCCGCTTCCAAATCGCTCCGTGCCGCCTGCAGCCTGCCCACGGCCATTGCGACCTCGCCGCGATTCAAGCGCGCTACGGCTTCGTTCGGGTTCCTTTCCAGCATCCGGTCGTATTCGGCCAGCGCGTCGTCGATACGGCCCATGGTGACATATATCTGAGCCCGGACCAGATGCGGCCGCGCTTGTAGCGCATCCAGCGCCACGGCCGCATCCGCATCCGCCAGGGCCGCCTGGTGCTTGCCCATCTGCAACTGCAGCAGGGCCCGATTGGTCCGCGTCACGATCAACGATGGGTTGAGGGCCAGAGCCTGGCCGTAGTCCGCCAGCGCCCCCTGCGCGTCACCCGTCGCCAGCCTGGCGCCGCCCCGCGCGGTATAGAGCGGCGCGTTGTCAGGTTGCAGCCGTATCGCCTCGGTCAAATCCTGCGCCGCCTGGTCGAATCGTTGGCGCTTGAGCAACAGGGTGGCCCGGGTGTTGTAGGCATCCGCCGTGACCATGCGCGGTTCGGACAGGATGGCATCCAGTTCCCTCAAGGCCTGCTCCTCCTGGCCCTGGCGCGCATACATGGCCGCCCGGTTGTACCTGGCGTGCGGATGCAGGGGGTCGAGCTGCAGCGCCTTCGCCAAATCCGCTTCCGCCGCGCCGTAGTTGTTCAGCAATATCTGCAATGCCGCTCGGTTAGCGTACAGCGACGGGTCCTTCGGGTTGATCGCCAGCGCCTTGCCATAATCGGCCAGGGCCTCCGCCGCCTTGTCCATCTGGGCATACTGGCCCGCACGCTCGTTATAGGCGCGCTCCCGGCCCAGGGCGCGCGGGTCGGCGGCCGTTTCGTTGTAACGAACCGCATCGTCCCACAAGGTAAATTCGCTCTTGAAGGTCGATAGCTTTTCCATGCTGGCCCAAGCCGAACCCAGCAGCATCGCGGCCAATAGGGCCGCCGTCGGCGCGGTGCCCAGACGTCTATATAGCCACGGCAATATCGCCGGCAGCCCGATCATCCATAGATAGCTGCGATAGACCACGAATGGGTCTTGAATCCAGACCGTCGCCAGTTCGGTCGGGAACAACAGCCAAGGCACTAGCAGACCGAAGCCCAGCAGAGCGGTTTCCTGCCGCTTTCTCAGCAGATAGAGCGCGCCCACACCGTACAGCAGGTAGAGCACCGGGCCTATCGCCTGCGGCCAGGCCGTCAGCTCGAGCGGGAATGGCTGCCTCATGTCAATCGACAACCAGCCTGGAATCGGCAATAGCCATATCAGCAGATACTTGAAGAACAGGGTGGTCTCGTTCATCACGCTGAGCAGATAGGCATGCTCGGCCACGGCGGGATGGTTCTGCGCCAGTTCCTTGATCAACGTTTGCGATGTCTCATCGAATGGGGTCGCGATCCAGGCATGATATTTAGCCGCAATTACCGACGCGACCAGCAGAAACGGGATGGCGATATACCAATGATATTTCTGCCCGCTTGACCCCGCTTGGCTCCGAGTCGTCATGTACGCCAACGCGGCCGCCACCAAAGGCAACATTACAGCATGCTCTTTCGATGACACCGCGAGCACATACAGGATCGCGGCCACGAGCCACCAACGACGTCTTCCGGTCTCCACTGCGGTCAGTACGGACATCAGTGCCAGAATCGAGAACAGCGCCGCCATCACAATGCTGCGCTGTATCAGATAACTTACGGCGTACACCGTCCCCGGGCTCAAAGCGAACATCAGTGCGCCGCCCCCGGCCAACAGCAAGGCCGGTCGAGCGCTCTGGCCCTGCCTTTCAAGCAGCCTACGGAAGAATGCCAGCAGCGACACCGTCACCAGCGCGTGCAGCATGACGTTTTCCAGCCTGAGAAGCGGCCAATTCGCGCCGAATAACGCATGCGACCAGGCAAAGCTGCCGTATGACAACCAACGCTGCCAGAGCGTGGCCTGGCTAAATGGAACCAGGTATTCCGTGAAAATATAGGTCTTGGTGAGTTGCAGCTTATCGTCGAACAGCGGCGGGCTCTGCCAGGTCATCGAATGCAGTGTGATTGCCGCCAAGGCGCATAGCAGCGCCATCAGCCAGAATGCCTTCCTATTCCCCATAGTCACCCCTTATTTAGCTGGCCGTTTTTCAACCGATGGGATTGTATCGTTTCTTCCTACCTGCCCACCTCAAAAAAAAACCCCTCCATTCCTGGAGGGGTTTTATGCCACTGGTCCGGCTTCCGCCGGACGCTTTGGCTATTACTGCGCGACGGTATGGATCAGGTTGTAGGTACCGTTGCTGATCATCGCGTTCCACGGGCCGGTGACACCGAAGTCGGTCACACCAACACCGTAGCCGCCGTAGATCTTGGTGCCGACAATACCCGACAGGTCCAGGGCGCTCACGACACTCAGAGCATGGGTGCCCAGGGTGACCGGAGAGGCATAGTAGGCCGGGCTGGCCGGGTTGTAGGCAACCCAATTACCCGAGCTGTTCTTCAGGAACACGCCACTACCCTGCGAGGCCGGCAGGACCGCCGCGATATACAGCGTGCCCAGCTTGCCCTGGTCGTTACCGGCGGCCACGGCAGAGCCAGTGATGGTCTGCGAGGTCACGGCGCCGGTCACGGTCGCGGCAGGGATCGACGGCACAGCAGCAGCCACGATCTTGCCGATGGTGATGGTCTGCTTGAACGCCTTGGCACCCTCATCCGAGGTCGGGGTGGTGTCGTTGGTAGCACTGGCACCACCGATCACGGCCGTCACGTCACCCGCTGTGGCGGTGCTCAGCAGGGTGGCCTTCAGGCCGTTGATCTTGATGGTGACCGCACCGGTAGAGGTGCTGGAAGCGGTCGTCACCGGGAAGGTAACCAAGCCGTTCATCACGCTGGCGGTCAGCGTGGCGCCGTTGGCGCTACCGAAGATGGTGCTGGAGATGTCAGTACCATCGGCCTTGTAGGCCTTCACGGTGGCACCGGTGGTCGTGATCGCAGCGCCATTGGCGTTGGCGATATACAGACCCACCAAGGCAGCGCCACCAACCAAGGCACCCGCCTTGTTTTCGACCATGACGATTTCAGGCAAGGTCAGGGTGGAACCGGCAGTGACGGTCGAACCCGCGCCAGGCGTGGTCGTCGTGGCGGCAATCACGCTACCGATCTTGACGGTGCCCGCGGTCGCGCCGGCGCTGCCGCCGACGGTGACATTCAGGTCGCCAGTGGCGGCGGTGTCGGCCAGGTCGATGTCATCCAGCTTGAAGGTCACCTTACCAGCCGTGGTGTTGGCGTCAGTGGCGTTCAGGGTGGCCATGATGCTGCCCTTGCCATCTTCGCTAGCGGTACCGGCGCTGTCGGTCACGGAAGCCACGGCGTTGGGAATACCCGTCGCATCAACCGTCACTTCGGTAGCCGTGTAGTCCTTACCAGCGGTCACGCCGGTCGGGAAGGTCAACGACACGGTACCGCCCGGCAGCAGGGTCGAGCCGACGTTCTCGCGCACGGCAACATCCAGACCGGAGTTCTGAGTCGCACGACCGGCGTAGAAGGTCGGGAAGGTGGTCGGAGCAGTGGTCGTGGCAGTGGTGTAGGCCGAGTTGGTGGTGCCGGCAGAGGCTACCTTGAACAGGGTCACGGTGCTGGTGTGGACGGTGCCGTCGGACAACTTGACCGCCACGGTGGCGTCGACGTTGCCGTCAGCCGCGCTGGAGGGAATGTAGACGACCCAGTTGGTATTGGCCAGAACCACCTTACCAGCGCTGGCCGTGGTACCGGTACCGGTCACATCGTACTTGATGACGTTGTTAGTGATCGCACCGTCGTTGGTACCTGCACCACCACCGGTACCAATGGTATCCGTACCGCCGGTCGCGCCGCCGGACACGAAGTTGAAACCGCTCGGCAGGGTGACGGTGATCTCGTCGGTCGCGCTGCTGGAGTCCTTGATGGAGCCCAGGATCGTCTCCGCCACTTCGATGGTGTTGACGATGGTGGTCGCGCCCAGCTTGCCGTAGGTCGGGGTGGTGGTCGCGGTGGCCTTCACCGTGGCGCCGACTGCGGTCACGTTGGCGATAGTGGCGGACACGCCCTTGGTCAAACCGGTCACGGTCGAGGAGGTCGACACCGTCACGGTGATGGCAGTACCCACGCTCAAAGAAGAGGTGTCCATCACGATGCTGGAGAGGGAGATGGTCGAAGCGCCGCCAGAGCTAATCGTGGAGATCGGCACAATCAGGTTGCCGCTGCTATCAACCGTAATGCCCTGCAGTACAAGGCTGTTGGTGGAAGCGCCGCTGGCGGAGACGAATTTACCCGCAGAAGGGGTCAAAACGATCTGGCCCGTGCTCAACGCGCCAGTAACGTTCTCGGTAATGGCGATCGTCTGGCCGGTCAGGGCAACCGACGCGCCCTTGGGCACGCTCACGCCGGCGGTGGTACCCACCGCCAGAGTGGTATCGGCGAATTGGTTAGCTTGTGCAGCGGCAACCAGACCGGGGACCGGCGCAACGGTCAGCACAGCAGCACCCCCCGTGGCGAATGCCAACGTCAGAGCAGCAGCAAGCTTCTTTTTGGTGAAGACTTGGTTCATACGTATGACTCCTTAGGTTTACTCGAGTTGTACAACTCCCAGCGGGAGATTCTTAAAGTTTTTCCTTACCACCACCCGCAAAGCCAGCGATGGACTTGAACGGATGCTAGCACCCGACTTACACACCCGCAAGAGCAACGGCGGCACGCCTTGTACAGAATGCAGCCTGTTGCATAGTTGCAACGCTCTTTCTGGTCGTTCCGGCTTGCTTTGAATCCGCCTCCTTCGGCACGTGGCACTTTATCACTTGGCAAGCCAAATTAAAAACCAAGTATCGATTACAACACCAATGGAACGGTTTATGTGGCGTTGTGGCAACACCGCTATGGGAATGGCGCCCTGGCCGTTCGGCCCCGGGAGGGGCCTCCTACAACATCCCCTGTGGGAGCGGCCTCCTGGCCGCGAATAAACCACCTGCCCTATTGCCGCGCTGGTGTTCGGGCCGAGGATTTATGCCCTTTAGTGCGGCCCTTCTACAACATCTCTTGTGGGAGCGGCGTCCTGCATACCCATTGCACCGCTGCTCGACCCTCCTTCATGCCTTGTGTCGTATTATCATGCCATTCGTTTCCGTGAGCCTCGCATGCGCATCAGCCCGAAAGCACGTGCTGTTATCGTCTCGACCGCCCACGAATTGTTTGGGCCGGACGCCCAGGTGCGCCTATTTGGCTCGCGCGTTGACGATGGCGCCCATGGCGGCGACATCGACCTGCTGATCGAGTCTCCAACCAAGCTGGCCAATCGGGCGGCCAGCGCCTGCCGCATGGCCAGCTTGTTGCAAATGCGCTTGGGCGAGCAGCGCTTCGACGTGCTCGTGGTCGACCCGGACACGGCCGAAAGCCCGATTCACGAGGTCGCGCGGGATATGGGAGTGGCGCTGTGATGACAGCGCGCGAAATCGAGACCGAGCGCTTCCTTGCGCTATTGGATATCGTGCGGCGTGAGGGGCGGTGGCTTTTGAACTCGGATTCCCGCCTATTTGCGACATCTCTCACCGCAGACACGGTAGCCAGCTTGGAGCAGGACGAGGCTTAGTTCGGCCCCGGGAGGGGCCTCCTACAACACCCCTGTGGGAGCGGCCTCCTGGCCGCGAACAAACGGGGCGGGGCCCCGGCCGAAACCCCCGGCAGCAACCTCGATAACCTCAATAGGATGGAAAAACTCGGCTTGCTCCCCAGCGTGGAGAGTTGGCTGGATGCGCGTAACCTGCGCAACCGGCTGATCCATGAATACATGGCCCAGGCAGAGGAATTCGCACAGGCCATGAACCGGGCGCACGAATTGGTTGGGGTGTTGATCGGAACCTACAATGCGCTCAACCGTTTCGCACACGCACGGCTTTCCAAAGAGGCGTGGCCGGGTTTGTTGCCTTAACCGAGGTTCGGGCCGGGGATTTATGCCCTTTAGGGTGCGGCCCTCCTACAATACCCCTGTGGGAGCGCGAACAAACCACCTGCCCTATTGCCGTGCCGTTGTTCGGGCCGAGGACGGCCCTCCTACAACACCTCCTGTGGGAGCGGCCTCCTCGCCGCGAATAAACCGCAAACAGGTCACGTGCCCTTGCCCTGCTCTCTAAGCGCCTTCAAGGCCTGCTCCAGGATGCGGCGATCGGCTATGTCCTTGTCCCGCATCGTTTGCTTGGTGCGCAATAGACCTTCCAGGTTGACCGTATGAACCGGCAACCCCTCCAGGTCTATGGTTTCGACATACCGTTTCAAGGTGTCATAGGTCTCGCCGCAGGCATTGAGCATCACATCCACCACGAAGGCGTCCGCCACGCGGATGTTCTCGCCCTCTTCAAACCAAGCCGGGTCAATGTCTTTTGCTGCCTGGTCGGGCAACACCATCAAGGCCGCCTTGATCTTCTGTCCGGTCTCTTGGGTGGCGGGTACCAGTAGGTCGATATCCGTGGTCGCTCGGTGATAACCGTGGGCAAACAGGGCATAGCCGTCGATCAAGAGGTATTCGACGCCCTGGCGGTTTAACGCGCCGATCAAGGCCTTCAGGTCTTCCAGCGTGGCCGGGCGGCTGTATTCTTCCATTAGGCGCGCCCCAGCGCGATTTTGGCGATGCCCTCGGCTAGGCATTCGAGTTCGTGACGATTGGCGTCTTCATGCGTCTTGAAGCGGAACAAGCCCTTTCGGACCAGGCTTGTGCGGCCGGTGGGCAAACGATGGATTTCATCGTTGAATCGAGCGCCTTCGACCAACAACGCCGCCGAAGCCGAGAAGGCAATCGGTCGTTCTTTGCGGTGGCCAACGGTGCGCATGGCTTTTCCAGTCAATCATAAACAATGAAGCGGGGCGGCCTTGCATCCTTTGGATTCGGCCACTAATGGAATCATAACCTTGCTCGGCCCCGGCTGGGGCCTCCCTATGCCCCGTGGGAGCCGGTGTTCGGGCCGGGGATTTATGCCCTTTAGCTGGTGTTCGGGCCGGGGACGGCCCTCCTACAACTCCCTCTGTGGGAGCGGCCTCCCGGCCGCGAACAAACCACCTACCCTATTGCCGCGCCGTCGTTCGGCCCCAGGAGGGGCCTCCTACAGCCATTTGGCATCCCAATGGGGGTATTGCCCGATGTCTTCCACCAGGCCGGCACGCAAGGGGTTGGCCACGATGTAGCGCGCCACGGCCTGGATGTCTTCGTCCCGCCGAATGGCGTGGTCGTGAAAGCCCGGCTGCCATAGTCGGCCCCGGCCGAGCCGACGCGCGCCGAGGGATTTCATTGCAGCAACGGTCTTGGATAGGTCGGCCCCATCGCCCAATTGCATCAGCCAATGCAGGTGATCGGGCATGAGGACATAGGCCAAGGTTTCGGCCCGGCCGCGAGCGTGCAAGTCGGCCAACACCCGAATGACTGCGCGGGCAGCCGCAAGGGGAAGAAAAGCAGGATTTCGCTCGTGCGTGACCGTGGTGACGTGGTAGATGCGGTCCGGTTCGGAATGGCGGCCGCGGCGCAGGTCTTGGCTGTGGTAACGCATGGCGGCCTCCTTGGTTTTTTGTTGCGGTTGTTCGGCCCCGGGAGGGGCCTCCTACAACACCCTCTGTGGGAGCGGCGCACCCGAAGGGCATAAATCCTCGCCGCGATAAACCACGCCCCCTGTGGGAGCGGCCTCCTGGCCGCGAACAACCAGCCTACCCAATCGTCACGCCGTTGTTCGGCCCCGGGAGGGGCCTCCTACAACACCCCCGTGAGGGGGCGCCGCGAACTCATTTGCCCTTGGCCAAGGTCTCGTCGGCCTTTTTCATCACGCCCTTCAGCTCTTGCAGGCTGCGCTTGAAGGACTCGGTGACCCGCTCACCCTCCTCGCGGGTACGCACCACATAGGGGGTCAGGGTGATGATGAGCTCGGTCTTTTGCCGGGATTTGCCGGTGGCGCCGAATAGGTAGCCCAGCCCCGGGATGTCCTTGAGCAGGGGGATGCCGGTATCGCTGTTATTGGCCTTGTCCTGGATCAGGCCGGCGACCAGCAGGCTGCGGCCTTCTTGCAGGGTGACCTCGGTATTGACCTTGCGTTTGCTGAAGGAGGGATATTCCTGGCCGCCGACCAGCACGCTGTTGCCGCGGTTGCTGACTTCTTGCGACAGCACCAGGGTGACCAGGCCGGATTCGTTCACATTGGGCTTGACCGACAACAGGATGCCGGTCGGCCGGTATTGCACGCTGTTCGAGGTGGACAGGCTGGTCGTCGTGCCCGTGGCACTAGTCGCCGCAGTCGGGGTGGAGACGGTCTGGGTCACCACCGGCTCGTCGCTGCCGACCTCGATCTTGGCCTCCTTGCCGTCGCTGGCCAGTACGTGCGGCGCGGACAGCAGGTTGATGTCGGTGGTGGTCGACAGGGCATTGACCAGGCCGATCACGTCGCCGGCGCCGTCGAGCAGCATATAGTTAAGGCCGGAACTCACGCCCTTGGCCAGGTCGCCGGTGATGGTGCTGGCGGTCGGCGCGACCAGGCCGCTGTCGAGCTTGAGCTGGGCGGGGTACAGGTCGCCGCCGATCTTGGTCTTGGCGTTCTTCAGCCACCATTCGACGCCGAACTTGGTTTCGTCGTTCAGCGTCACCTCCGCCACCATGACCTGGATCAGCACCTGGCGCGGCACCTTGTCGATGTTGTCGATGACTTGCTTGATCAGCAGGTAGTCCTGCGGGTTGGCCTTGATGACCAGGGTGTTGGTCGCCTCGTCCGGGATGATCTGCACCGCACCGGACAGGCCGGCGCCGCCGGCGGCCGGCACCGCCCCGCCGATGACCACCTTGTCGGCCCTGGGCGCCGCCGGCGCACCGCCGAACAATTGGCGCAGGATGTCGGCCAGATGCGTCGCCTGGGTGTTTTGCACGTGATGGATGCGCACGCGCGAGGCCACGTCCTGCTGCTCGCCGTCCAACAATTTCAGCCATTTGCGGGCGGCGGCCAGGATGTCCTCGTTGGCGGCGGCCACCAGCACGCCGTTCATGCGCGTGATCGGCATGAAGAAGACCTTGTTGCCCTCGGTGCCGGGCCAGTTGAACATGCCGGACTGCTTGAACAGGGTCTCCATCTCGCGCGCCAGCTCGACGGCATCGCTGCGCTCCAGGCGCATGAAGTCGATCTTGACCTCGCGCAGGTAGTCCACGTCCAAGGTCTTCACGATCTCGACCAGTTTCTGTATGTTGGCCACACGATCGGCGACGATAACGTAGCGATTGGTCGGGTCGTTGAAGATCGCGGCCTGCGGGCCGACGAAGTTGCGCAGCACGTTGATCAGGCCCGAGGCCTGGACGAACTTGAGCGGGATGATCTGGATGACCGGCGAGCCGTTGCCGGCCGCCTCGAAACCGAGCGCATCGCGCGGCGCATTGGCGTCGCGGATGATCTTGTACAGCCCGCCCTCGCGCACGAGGGACAGGCCGTTCATCTGCAAGATGCGCTCGAGGATGCTGTAGATATCGGCCTGGCTGACCGTGCCGGAGGTGTTGATGGTGACCTTGCCGGTGGCGCCCGGGTCCATGATGAAGTTGAGCTTGAGGATGTCGCCCAGGATGGTCTGCACCACCTCGTAGATGTCGGCATTGTCGAAGCGCAAGGCGACGCCGGGCTGCGGCACGGTCGAGACCTTGGGTTGATGCACCTGGATCGAACCGGTGTCGATCTTCAGGTCGAGCGTGGAAGCGGCGGGCGCAACGGGCGCAACGGGCTCGGCGGGTTTGGTCGGGGCGGCGGCGGGCGCCGGGCCTGCGCCTTCTTCGGCCTTGAAGAAAGGGTTCTCGGCGGAGCCTGGCACCGGCTCCATGCCATCGGCCCAGCCGGCAGCCGCAACCATGCACACACCGAGGCAAGACGCCTGCAACAACGAACGCAGCATTTTCATTAAATGCAATCTCACAGACGGATTCCTATTTTCAGAAGCCGCGCCGACAGCCAAAAGCATGCAAAAGGCCGCCATTCCGCGCAAAAACGCTCGCCATCTTAATCGAAGCGACGGGGTTTGAACATTTTTAGCCGCCACAAGTTCCTCGCGCCGCTGTTCGGCCCCAGGAGGGGCCTCCTACAACACACCCTGTGGGAGCGGCCTCCCGGCCGCGAATAAACCACCTGCCCTATTGCCGCGCCGTTGTTCGGGCCGAGGACGGCCCTCCTACAACACACCCTGTGGGAGCGGCCTCCCGGCCGCGAACAAACCACCTGCCCAATCGCCACGCTGTCGTTCGGCCCCAGGAGGGGCCTCCTACAACACACTCTGTGGGAGCGGCCTCCCGGCCGCGAACAAACCACCTTTACAGCGCCTCCCTAAACCCTTTTCCAATAGGGCGCCAACGGTTTGCGGCACAGTTGCCGCCGAATTTCACGCGCCCCTACCTTGCGTCTCGATTGTACTTCCCGTCGCGCGCGCCATATCTCGGGCATGGCCTTCAGTGCATGCCATTTGGCCTTGAGGATCGCCCCGCCCCGCCCCCTGCCGGCATAGAGCAGGATGGTCAGCACATTCGCCAAGAGATGCTGCGGCAAATAAAGCCAAAGCAAAGGCGTTGGCATGTTCTTGAAATAGGCCCACACCATATTCCGGTGGCCGTGGTAGATACTGAAATCACTGCGGAAGCCGGTGATCGCCGAGCCCACATGCAACGCGCGCGACTCGGGCACATAGCGGCTGCGATAACCCCGCAAGCGCAGCCGGAAGCCAAGGTCGACATCCTCGAAATAACAGAAGTAGCTCGCATCGAAGCCGCCGACATCGGCCAGCGCATCACGCCGGTACAAGGCGGCGGCGGCGCAAGGGGCGAAGATTTCGTCGCCCTCGCCTATGCCACGTTCGACCGACCTGCCATGACCCCGCCGCCAAGCCAAGCCGCTGACGTGATAGACATCGCCGGTACCATCCAACCGCGCGGGGTCCTCGGCCATGATCAACCGGCTGCCGAATGAGGCGCAATCCGGGTAGCGCGCTGCCGCCGCCATCAGGCTGGCCAGCCAATCGGGCTCAGGGAAGGCATCGGGGTTGAGGCAGGCAATCCACTTGCAGTCGCCCACCGCCGCGATACCTGCATTGTTGCCGGCTGCAAAGCCAAGATTTGCCGACTGCCGGAGGATTTGGGTGTCGGGGAATGACTCGCCAACCCCCTTCAGCGAATCATCGCTGCTGGCATTGTCGACCACGATCACGCGAAACGATGGGTAGGTCTGCCGGGTTAGCGCAGCCAGGCAGCGCCGCAGCAACTCGCCGCTATTGTAGTTGACGACGATGACAGCGACTGCCGCCTTCGGGTGAGCGAAGTTCATGACCCTGCCGAGCATCCTGCCCAAACATGACGACTAGCCAGCACGACCATTCGCCAATATCCCATCGGCCAACTCTCTTAGAATCGCCTGTGCCAGTTGCAATCGGTCGTAGTTTGGCACACCCGCGCCACGCTCCAGAGTGATATGGAATTCGCAGCCAGACGTCTCGAAACCGCAGACCTCGGTCAAGTCGACCAATTCCAGGCTGACCAAGTCCATGAGCAGCAGCCTGAAGCTCGATGGCGTAAATCGCCACTGATGAACGTCAATAAAATCGTCGCTATCTATCGCCTCTTGCCACGCCGCCGCGGCAGCGGGCAGACTGTGTACAAAGGCCAGCTCCCCCTTCATTCCCGGCGACCAGGCAATATTCCCATCCAGCTTGGCCGCCAGCGACACATGATCGAACACGGTCCCGGGTGGATGCCATTTACGGCGCTCAAAATGCGCCTGCAGCACATCGCCGGTGCTGCTCGGCCAGCGGAAATAATCGAAGCAATAGCGCTTGTCTGGAATCACCAGAGACAAGACACCCGATGGTTTTAGCAGCCTTGAGCATTGTTGCAGGAAAGAAACCAGGTCTGGCGTGTGTTCGATGACGTGGGAGGCGATAATGTAATCATAGGCTTCTGGCGTGCCCACCAATTCATCGAGCGGTTCGCCGCGCCAGATGAAATCCACCTCTTCGATAGCGTCAATATTGACGCCATGATCGCGATATTTCTGCCGCAACGCGTCTTGGCTGGCGTGATCGAGAATGTCGATGTTAAAACCCTTTGCCTTAGGGGCTATCGGGTTATGGCTCGGCCCGATCTCCAGCCCGCGCCCCTTCGTATCCACCCGATGAAGCGCCTTCTCGATCTTGCTCATACCGCAAGCAACTGCCAAGCCGCTTGCCTGCTGGCCATGGTATGCGGAGCCGCCTTGGCAAGACACCACAGCCAAGCGACGACGCAGCCTGCGGGCAAGGCCAGACACACCTTCATCCCGCAGCACCCGCAGCACAGACCGCCCTTTTGCCTGCCAAAGTTTCAGGGTCAATTGATCGGCTCCACCCTGGGCGGCCACGCATAGGAAAAATCTTCCCGATCTAAGGTCAGATTTGGGCTGTACGCCGGGTCGTTGAGCAGCAAATCGCCCCACCGCGCTCGCATGTACCCTGTTTCCTGCGCAAAACGCTGCTGTTTATCCGGCGTGTCTTCATAGCCACGGGTAGCCGATTCATGATGATAGAGTTCAGCATAGGGCGACCAGACATTGCGATAGCCCAACTCCCTCACCTTGAGGCAGAAATCGACATCGTTGAAGGCCACTTTGAGGTTGCCTTCATCCAGCCCCCCCACTTCTTGATAGATCGTCTTGCGGATTACCAGGCAGGCCGCCGTGACCGCAGAAAAGGACTGAAGCAACTCTGCACGTCTGGCATAGCCCGGCGAGCCCTTGGGCAGGCCCTTGTGGCTATGGCCCGCCACTCCGCCTACCAGAACCACGCCCCCATGTTGCAAGGTGTCATTCGGATACCATAGCCGCGCCCCCACTGCACCCACGCCCGGCTGCAGTGCGATGCTCACCATTTCCGTCAGCCAATCCGGCGTGATCACCTCGATATCGTTGTTGATCAGGCCAACCAATTTCCCTTCTGCTTGGGAGACGGCCAGATTGTTAAGTGCGGAAAAATTGAACGGCCGATCATCGCGCAAAACGCGGATACGGCCATCACCCTTCAGCGTTTCAAAATAGGCCAAGACCGCTGGATCGGCGGAGCCATTATCGACAATCAGAATGTCGTAGTTGGGATAATCCGTCTTCTCGAGGATGCTGCTGACGCACTGACGGATCAGCGCCAAGCTATTCCGGGTCGGGATGATCAGGCTGACGCGCGGAGCAGGTTCCGGCAGGGCATAGCGGACACGATATTGACCATCTGGCAGCGACTCCACCCTTGCGTTGGAGCCTACCCGCACCAAATGATCGTTGATCGCTTTCTTACCCGCCAGCACGGCATAAGGCTTGGCTCGGTAGCTTACGGAGGTGCTCGCCTCATGTACCCGCCAATGGTAAAGCACGCGTGGTATATGCACGATCTGCGGCCACCGCAACCTTTCGACAACCCTCAGCGCCAGATCATAGTCCTGCGCCCCCTCATAGCCTTCTCGGCAGCCGCCGAGCTCTCGTACAAGGGCAGTTCGATAAACAGCCAAATGTGTGACTAGGTTATGGGACAGGAAGAGATCATAGTTCCAGTCGCATTTGAAATAGGGCGCAAAACGCCGGCCCTGCTCATTCAGCTTGTCCTCGTCCGAGTAGATCAGGCCAGCCTCGGGGTTGCGATTGATGGCCTCAACCACACAGAACAGCGCATGTTCAGCCAAGGCATCGTCATGATCGAGCAATGCCACATAGTCGCCAGTTGCCAGTGCCAGGGCGCTATTGGTAGCCGCGGAGATATGGCCATTGCGCTCCCTGAACACCAGCTTGATTCTGGAATCTTCCTCGGCGTGGCGCTGCAAGATTGACCGAATATGAGGTTCTGTCGAGGCATCGTCGGCAATGCACAGCTCCCAATTCGGATACAACTGTTGGCGCACCGACTGGATGGCCTCTTCCAGCCATTCTGGCTTGGGATTGTAGGTGGGCAACAGAACCGAGATGCAGGGCTTCAGCTTCATGCGCCCGATGGCCGATCGAATGCGTACCCTATCTACATCGGTGATACTGTCGTAACGCGCCACCCAGTCCTGATAATCGGTACCCGACAGTCGATCTGCGACGGTGCCGCCGGCCCGGACCCGCAAGCGCCACTTCAAACCTGGCCAACCTTCCTTCCGAAATACCCGATAGAGTTTGCCGAATGTGCCCAGCAGCCCCCCATTCGCGGCTATCGCACGCCGCACAGTCTGCACCAGATGGCGTACACGCTTGCTTTGATGCCCGACAAAACGCACAGGCCGAGTGATTCGCCAACTGGTCGACGCCAGTAACTCCTCCCTGCTCGCGGCCAAGGCATCGCGCTGGGCGGCGATCACCTGCCCATCGGCGGCCAACGCGTCCCGATGCGTTGCCACTGCGTCTCGCTCGGACGTCACCGCCTGCAGCTTGGCTTCAGACTCCCGTATCGCCGCCATGACCTGTTGCAGGTCATCGCGCCGCCATCGCGGCCGCCATTTTTCAAGTAAGCTGGCGGTAACCTCCAGCGCATGGGCCATGTCGGGCCTAACGCCCTGTCCGGACTGGGCACCTAAGCGGTAATACGCACCAACCCGGTCGACAAAGACAAAATCGCCAAATTCCGCCGCCCGCAGCCAGAAATCCCAGTCCTCATACAAATCGAATGCCTCATCGAACCGACAGCCCGCATCCACGATGGACCGGGAAAACAACAGGGCATGGATAGGAATGAAATTCCCTGCAAGCAGGCGGATGCGGTCGAATGGTTGGCAATATCGCTTCTCGGTAAGCCGTTTTGTTTCGTCGGCACAGGCCACGCAATCGTAAGCCACTTTCTTGTCCGGATTCCGTATCAAAGCAGCAACCAAGCTGGCGATATGCTCGGGCGCGAACCAATCGTCGTCATCCAAAAAACCCAAATACTCACCATGCGCATTTTCCAAGCCCATATTGGCTGCCCGGCTGCGCCGCAAGGGCTCGGCCTTGCCGACCATGCGCAAGGGAAAGCGGCCGCATACCTCGCCAACATCGGTATGCCCCGGTCCCTTGGCATTGACCAACACCACTTCGATATTCGGATAAGTTTGCAAGGCGACCGAATCGAGCGCCTCGCGCAACGTCGGCCTATCCATACTGCGAATGATCACGCTGACCAGCGGGACATCGTGCCTACCATTAACAACAACGCCACATTGGCGCTGGCGCTCACCTTCGCTGGCAAACACCGAGAGCAGGTTGTGTTCGATGTCATCGGCCGTGCGCAACTCAAAGGCCTCGGCCGCTATCGCCTCCTTCGGCAAGGTGTAGGTGCGATAGCGGTTCAACGCGGCGATGTGTTCGTCGTAGCGCTGGCGCGCGAGCTGCGACACGAAGCAGCGCATGGCATCGCGCTTGCGCTCGAATACCGGCGAGATGTCGAGCAGCAGGTTGGGCCGTAGCGGCGCGCCGACCTCGTACATGGCCAGGCGCACGCCCTGGCCGAGCCGCCGCACCGCCTCGACGGCGGCCATGGCCAGCACCCGGTGGTCGGGGTGCACCTCATACAGCGACGGGGCGTAAACCAGGTCGGCGGCGTGCGCGCGGGCGGCCTCGAGCAGGCGGCCGACCAGCACCTCGCCGTATTCGATGCCGCGATCCGGCAGGCGCCAGAACTCGGGCGGCGGATAGCCGAGCACGGCGGCGGCGGCCCGGCTTTCCGCCTCGCGCACGGCGGCCTGCAAGTCCGCCTCGGCGGCACCGAAGGCGCCATCGCTGAGCACGATCGCCTTGATCTCGGCACCGGCCGCCACGTGCAGCGCCAGCGCGCCGCCGCAACCGAACACTTCGTCGTCGGCATGCGGGGCCAGCACCAGCACGCGCTTGGCATCGGGCAGGGCACCCTTGGCCACGGGCATCAATGAGGCTTCGGTCGTCATGGCCCTAGTCGGTTCAATAGCGTCTACAGGAAAACGTCTCGGGGTTGTCGCCGGAAAATCGGGCCACGGCCCGGCTTCGCCGTTTGGGTTATCATTCGGCATCCTCGCCGCCGGGCGGAAGACGCTACCGCCACGTCGCCCAGGCGGCGGAGCGCCGCGAAAATCCACGCAGAGGGTACCACAAAGTGCATACCGACCCGCTCATCCAGTTCTGGATCGCCATGTTCAACGACTATGGCTGGTTCCTGCTGATCCCCCTGCTCGAGCAACTGCGCCCGGCCCGTAAACAGCCGCTGTTCCGGCCCGGCCTGATCAGCGACATCGTCCATACCTATCAACCGCTCGCCTTGCACCCCTTCCTGCTATCCGGCCTGGTCTATCTGCTCGTGCCGGTCTCCGGCGACGGTCCCTGGCAGAACGGCCTGGCCGGCCAGCCCATGTGGGCGCAGTTCATCGCGCTGGCGCTGTTCTCCGAGATCACCTTCTATTTCGTCCACCGGCTGACCCATACCAACAAATACCTGTGGGAATTCCACCGGGTGCACCATAGCTCGGCCATGCTGGATTCGTTCTCGACCTCGCGCTTCCACCTGATCGACAAGGCTTTCTTCGCCGCGCCCTATCTGGCCTGCATCGCCTACTTCGGCGCCACGCCGGAAGGCGTCTTCGTGTATTCCGTGTTCCAGGGCTTCATGAGCCGCTACGGCCACAGCAACATCAACGGCCCCTGGTTCACCGGTCGGCTGATCACCACGCCGCATTTCCACCGCTGGCACCATGCCAACGCGCCCGAGGCGCGGAACAAGAACTTCTCCCGCGATTTCGTGTTCATGGACTACCTGTTCGGCACCGTCTACTACCCGAAGGGCCAGGTGCCGTCGGACTTCGGCGAGCCAAGCTACAGCAACAACTTCTTCGTGCAGCAATGGCTGCCCTTCGTCCACCTGTACCGCCTGATCCGCAAGAACCCGCAAGGCGCGCCGGCCGCCAGCGAGCAGCCGCAATAAGCCGCGCATGCCGCTGCTCGACCTGTTCCGGTTCGCCTCGGCCTTGCTGGTGGCGCTGGTCCACTATGCCCTGATCTTCAAGGTCACGCTGATCTCCGACGCCTTCGCGACCTCGGCCCTGTCCTGGTTCTTCATCGCCAGCGGTTTCATCCTGAGCTGGCGCTATCACGACCTGAAGCTCGATGCCGGCGAGCTGAAGACCTTCTTCCTGCACCGGCTGATCCGCATCTACCCCGGCTATTTGATCGCCCTCGCGCTCGGCGCGGCGGTCACCGTCTGGGACTTCCGGCAGTGGCACGACACCGCCTTTGCCCACTTGGGCCGGCCGTATCTCGCGACCTATGCCCTGCCGTCGGCCCCCGACCTTGAATTTTTCTTGCGGGCGGCGGCATCGCACTTCGCCTTCTTGCAAAGCGTGGCCGGCCACGAGGCCGACAAGTTCCTGTTCAACCCGCCGCTGTGGTCGATCTCGAACGAGATGATCTTCTATGCCTGCTTTCCGCTGCTGCTGCCGCTCGCACGCCTGTGCCATAGCCCGCTGCGGCTGGCCGCCGGCTTTGCCCTGGCCGCCGGCTTGCAGGCCGCGCTGGTCGTCGGCCTCACCCCGGCCGGCCAGGCCGCGAACTGGTACACGCTCAGCGCCACGATCTATACTAACCCGGCCGTGCGCATCCTCGAATTCGTGCTCGGCATGCTGGTCTTCCAGCTCTACGAATGGCGCCGAGGCCGGTTCGGCCACGGCCCGGCCGGCTGGCGCTATGGCCTGCTCGCCGCCAGCCTGGCCGGCTACGGCCTGATGGTCTACCTGAACCCCGGTGTGCCCTACGAATACGCGCTGTTCCTGGTCAACACGCCGATCCTGTGCGCGCTGATCTATGCGACCGCGCTGGCCGACTGGCAACCGCGCGGCCGCCTGCGCGCGCTGGCGATCCGGGCCGGCGGCCTCAGCTACGCCCTGTACTGCCTGCACTGGCCGGCGATGGAACTGGCCCATGCCGCCGGCTTGAGACCGGCGGCAGCCGTCTGGCCGCATGCCCTCGTGCTGTTCGCCGCGCTGATCGGCGCGGCCTGGCTGCTGCACCGCTATATCGAGACGCCCGCCCGCCGGGCGTTGCTGGCCTGGGCCGATCCCCAGGCGCGGCACCGGCACCACGCCCAGGCGGGCTAGCGGAAATCGGTATCGCCCGACATCAACCACCAACGGCCGGCGACCTCGGCCATCGGCGGCGCGGCGGTCCAGGCATTGGCCGGCACCCGGATGTCGAGATCGCGCAGCGTCCGCTCGGCAGTGCCAAGACTGTCGGCATGTTCCCGCGTGATCCAGCACTCCAGCCTCGGCAAGCCCCAACGCCCGGCGATGCGCCGGGCCGCCTGCACCAGATCGGGCAGTTCGGCCAACGGTGCGACGACATCGAGCAACTCCACCCTGTCGTCGTGCCGGCGCAGCACCAGCAGGCCGCGCGGTTTGCCGCTCGGCCAATCGGTATGCAAGAACAGACGATAGGCGCCCTGCGGCTGCGTCAAATAGCGGCGCTCGATCCACTGCCAATCGCGCACGCCGACGATCGCGTCGCCCAGACCGGCCGCCATCTGGTGCCAAAGCCGGTCCACCGCATGCCGGTCGCGCGGCGCATTCGGGTCGAGCGGCCGCGTGCGCCGATGCCACATATCGCCGCGCGCCAGGGCCGGCCAGGCCAGTTCCACCAGGCTGCCGACCTCGGCATAGAGGCCGAGCCGCTCGGCGACCCGCATCGCCCGCGCATTGGGAAAACCGAAGCCGAGCAGGTAGCGCCGGCCGAAACCGATATGGCGTTCGAGGAAGGCGGCGGCGGCCAGAAAGAACGGCCCGCCCTTGGTCAGCACCCCGCGCTCGGCCGGCTCGACCATGACATCGCCGATCTGCACCGCCCACTCGGGCCGGCCGCGATACAGGATGCGGCGGCCCATGCCGCCGTAGTGCGCGACCGGCTGGCCGTCTTGCCAGACCACCGTGCCGTGGCCATGCCCGTCGCCGTATTTCCAGGCCCATTGCTCGGGCGCCATCGCGTGGCCGAAGGCGCGCTGGAACAGGGCCAGCAGCGCCGGCGTATCGGCTTCGGCCCTGGCCGCCAGACGCCAGCGCGGCTGGCGCGCCTTGCGAAAACGCAGCAGGCAATAGCCGAAGCGGCCGTCGGCGTATCGCTCCCGGTGGCGCCGGTTGGCCGCGATCAGCTCGTCGATCTGGGCCGGGCTGACGCCGAGGTCGGCGACCAGGCGCGCGCGCTCGGCGGCCAAGCCTGCGATCCGGTAATCCACGGTCGGCGCGGCCTGTTGCGACAAGTCCTCCTGCTCGACCAGCTCGAAGCCGAAACGCTTGGCCATGGCGAGCAGGTCCTGGGCCAGGTGCAGGCCCTCGGCACCGGGCGCCACCCGGCGCCAAGCGATCTCGTCCAGGATCAGCAGCTCGCCGTCGTCCCGCAGCAAGCGCGCCGTCTGCTCGAACAGCGCCAGCAGGTCGATGTATTGCGCCGACTCCTGGAACAGCACCCGATCGAACGGCCCCAGTTCGGCCGGCATATCTTCCAGCCGCACGCAGAGCAGGTCGGCGCGCGCGCCGAGCCGCATCCGGGCCAAGGCAATCTGCTCCGGATCGGCGCTGATACCGGTCATGGCGTGGCCGCGCTCGGCCAGTTGCGCAAGCGTGACCCCCAGGCCGACGCCGACCGCCAGCAGGCGGCAAGGCACGGCGGGCAGACGCGACAGCAGCAATTGCGACGAGCGCTGCTGCGTCGGCGCGAACAGACCGTAGTGCGGATCATCGGCCTCGCCCTCCTTGAGGTAGAGCAGGTGCGCATAGACGTTCAAGGGATAGGCCAGGCGCCGGTGCGGCAAGGCCGTACCGCGCGCAGGCATGGCCGGCCCGGTATCGTGCCGGCGCTCGATCCAGCCCCGGCCGTCGGGCAAGAAACACCCCTTGGCCGGCCCGGTGGCCGCGTGCAGCAATTCCAGATTGCGCGCGAGCGCCTCGTCGTCCGAGCCCAATTCGGCGGCGCGCGCCAAGGCACGGCCGGCCTCGGCCGTCCGTCCTTGCAGCAGCTTGACCGCGCCGTCGAGTAGGTGGAAGCGCGGCTCGCCCGGCAGCAGGTCGGCCGCGCGCACCGGGTGGCCGGCGACGTAGTCGGCCGGCGCGCCGTTGCCCAACAGGTTCAAGGCATAGAAATAATGCGACCAGGCCGCATGCACCGGGTTGTCGTAATCGAACAAATTGCGCCAGTTCGGCGTCTCGACCACGCGGTATTCGAAGCGTCCCGTCCAGGCCAACTGCACGCAGGTCAGGTTGCGGTATTCGACCAAGGCGCGATCCATCGCGTCCGGATGATTCAGGATATGGGCCAAGGCCAGGTTTTGCAGCGGGTGCTCGACGAACCAGCGGCGCTCGAAGGTCAGCACGCCGTCGACCACCTCGACCAGCCAACGGTGGGTCGGGTGGCCGGCGGTCAGCTCGCTCAGCTTGCGCGGCGTTTCGATATAGCCGCGGCGCGCGACGCGCATCAGCTCCTCGCAGGCCTGGGCCGGGTCCGCGACGTGCTCCAGCACATGGCTGCAATAGGCGAAATCGAAGGCGCCGTCGGCGAACGGCAGCGCCTGCACGTCGCCCGCGACCCAGCGCGCATCCAGCGGCGCACCGGCGCCGTCGCGGTCGTGGCCCGACGCCAAGTCGTATTCGACGACCACCGTCGCCTCGGGCAAGGGCGCCCCGCCGCCGCCCGCATCCAACACCCGCTCGCCCGGCTGGATGCCTAGCGCATGCCCCAACGCCGCCAGGTCGGCGGTCGGATAGACGCGGCCCAGGAAGTTATTCGGCCGATACGGCATGCGACTCCTGTTCCCATCGGTGCGGCAGGCTGACGATGCCCTGCTCCAGACCCGCCTGCGTCACCTCCAGCTCGACCGCCGCCATCACATACTCGAACACGTGGATGCCGCGTTCGCACAACAGATAGATGTCCACCGCATAGCCGCCCTTGAGCAAGGCCAAGCGCTCGAACACGACGCTTGTCTCGCCGCCGCCGTCGGCCTCGCGCCGAATGGCGACGCCATCGTTATGGCTGCCGGCGCTGGCGATGATCCGCCGGTCGGCGCCGGTGATGCACACCGCCACGGTCGGCGCCGGCTTGGCCGGGTCCGACTCGAAGCGCACCCGCACTTGCAGGGTCGAGGCGCCGCTGCGCGCGACCAGCTTGCGCCCCGCGACGCCATCGACGCTGGCGCCGGTCTGGACGATCCTGGCCGTGCCGGTCGGGACCGGCCGTGCCGCCGCCGGCTCGCCGGCCGCCGCCGCGATCAACGCTGCACCGTAGGCGGCGACCGCCTTGGCCGGCTCGCCGTCCATCTCCACATGGCCGTGCGCGAGCCAGAGCACCCGATCGCACAAGGCCTCGATCTGATACATCGTGTGCGAGCAGAACAGGATGGTCTTGCCCGCCTCCTTCAAGGCCATGATCCGGTCGAACGAGCGCCGGGCGAACTCGCCGTCGCCGACCGACAGCGCCTCGTCGATGACCAGGATGTCCGGGTCGACGCTGGTCGCCACCGCGAAGGCCAGGCGCACGTACATGCCGCTGGAATAGGTCTTGACCGGCTGGTCGATGAAGTCGCGGATGCCGGAGAAGTCGACGATCTCTTCGTAGCGCGCCGCAATCTCATGCTCAGGTATACCCATCACCGCCGCGCTCATGAACACGTTCTCGCGCCCGGTGAACTCGGGGTTGAAGCCGGCGCCCAGCTCCAGCAAGGCGGCGATGCGGCCCTTGACCGCGATCTCGCCGACGCTCGGCGTCAGCGTGCCGCAGACCAGTTGCAACAGGGTCGATTTGCCGGCACCGTTGCGGCCGACAATGCCGACCACCTCGCCCGGCCGGATGTCGAAGCTCACGTCGCGCAACGCCCAGAATTCGCGGAAATACTGGCGCCGGCCACGGGCGAGGAACTGCTTCAGCCGATCCTGCGGCTTGCTGTACAACTGATAGCACTTGCCCAGATTGCGGGCCGCGATGATCGGCTCAGAGGACATCGGCGAATCCCTTGCGCGTCTTCTGGAACCAGAACAGGCCGGCCCAAGCCACGGCCAAGGCCAACAAGGCGTAAACGGACAGGCCCTGCCAATCGGGCAGCTTGCCCCAGATCAGCACGTCGCGGCTCTGCTCGATGATGAAGGTAAGCGGATTGAGGAACAGCCAGCCGCGCACCGCCTCGGGCAAGGCATCGGCCGGGTAGAAGATCGGGCTCATGAACAACAGCACGGTCATCGCCATGCCCACCACCTGGCCGATGTCGCGCACGAACACGCCGATCGAGGCCAGCAGCCAAGACAGGCCCTGGATCAGCAGCACGAACGGCGCCAGCACGATCGGCAACAACAAAGCCGTCCACGCAATGCCATGCCCGGCGAACAACAGAAACAAAAGCAGCACGCCCAGGCTGACGGCAGCATGGAACAAGGCCGAACCGAGCGACACCCAGGGCAGTATCTCCAATGGAAAGATCACCTTCTTCACGTAATTGACGTTGCCCAGCACCAGGCCCGGCGCGCGGGTGAGGCATTCGGAAAACAGGTTGAACACGATCAGGCCGGCGAACAGCACCAATGCGAATTCCAGGCGGTCGCCGCTGCCCTGGCCCCAGCGCGCCTGGAACACGATGCCGAAGACGAAGGTATAGACCGCCAGCATCAGCACCGGGTTGACGAAGGACCAGAGCAGGCCGAGGAAGGAGCCGCGATAGCGGCCGAGCACCTCGCGCTTGACCATCTGCCGGGCCAGGCCGGCATGGCGGGTCAGGCTGAGGAAGATATCGGCGGGAACGGTTTTGCTCGAATGCATGGCACGGAGGGTCGCGGGGAAAGGCCGATTATCGCAGAATCCGCAGCGCCGGCCTTGTGTGTGGGAGCGGCGTCCTTGTGGGAGCGGCCTTTATGCCCTTTGGGTATCCCGGCCGCGAACAACCCACCTACCCAATCGCCACGCCGTCGTTCGGGCCCAGGAGGGCCCTCCTACTGCACGGCCATGTCGGCGGTATTCACCGCGCCGATCAGGCGGCCGCTGGCCCGGTCGATCAGCGCGACGCGCCAGGTGTAGCTGCCGGCCGGCAGGCCGGCCATGGCGATGGCCGGAAAGGCGCCGCCCGCGCCGAACAGCCGTCCGGTCAGCGCCGCCGCGCCGCTATAAGAGACGGCCACCGGCACATAGCTGCCGACCAGGCTCCATTGGCCGTCCGGCCGCAGCACGAATTCGCCGACCGGGGTGATCACCGCGACATAAATGTCCACCGCGCCGCCGGTCGGCGGCAGGCGGTAATCGAGCGAGACCGCATCGGCCTGGCCGTACAGGGTCTTGTCCGGCGTCAGCGCCGGAATCATCGCCAGCCCCATTTGCCCCGCCTGCAACAGGCCGAAGCTATAACTGCCGCCGGCGATGGCCGTGGTATTGGCCTTCAGGTAGCCGGCATAGCCGCTCACCGGCAAGGCCGGATTGAGCGAGCGCAGGTCGGCCAGCGCGGCGCTGACGATGGGGGCGGAGAACGAGGTGCCTGGCGCGCCGTAGCCATAAGTCCCGCCGAGCAGGGTGGTGGTGACCGACGAGCCCGGCGCGGCCACGGTGACCTCCGGGCCGAAACAGGAATACGAGGCCAGCTTGCCGGTCTCGTCCGTCGCGGCGACGCCGATCACGCCCGCCATGCTGGCCGGGAAGGCCACCGCGCCGCCGGTGTTGCCGGCCGCCGCCACCACGGCCACGCCGCGATCCAAGGCGTACTGCACCGCCTCGCCGACGATCTGGGTCGATTGGTCGACGGTGAGGCTCAGGTTGACGATCTGCGCGCCCATGTCGACCGCGTAGCGGATCGCCTGGGCCAGCACGTCCGACGAAAAACTGCCTTGGCTGCCGGGGCTCACCTTCACCGGCAGTATCTTCGCCTTCGGCGCCAGGCCCGACACCCCAACGCCGTTGTTCTGCGCCGCCGCGATAATGCCGGCCACCCGCGTGCCGTGGCCCAGCGCATCTTGCGGGTTGCCGTCCTGGTCGCCCCAGTCGTAGCCGGCGAGCAGGTTGGCCGCCAGGTCCGGGTGGCTCAAGTCCACGCCGCTGTCGATCACCGCCACGGTCACGCCCTCGCCGGTGCCCACCGCCCACATCGAGCGGTCGCCCAGCGCCGGTAGCCACCATTGCTGGGCGTATTCCGGGTCGTTCGGCGTCGCCGCCAGCAGGCCCTCGAACCGGCCGCCGTGGTTCGGCTCGGCATGGCGCACGCGCGCATCGCCGCGAATCTGTTCCAAGCGTTGCCGCAAGCGGGCCTGCCGCTCGGCGGGGCTTGCCGCCCCGGCCATATCGACCGCCACCACCGCCGTGTCGGCCGACAGCAGATTGATAATCCGACCGTGGTCGCCCGGCAGCACGATGTCCTGATAGCGGACGACGATGCTATCCGGCACGGCATCGGCCGCCCCGGCCGGGCCGGCGGCCAACAAGGCGGCAAATGCGGCTAAAATGGCCGCGCCGATAAATCGGTTCTTCCGATACATAGCCAGAGGAAAATTCAATGAAAGCATTGCGTTGGGTAGGGGTCGCGGCCCTGATGTATACCGTATCCGCCTTCGGGGAACAATGGGTCGGCACGACGCAGGTCGAATCGGCCGGCAAGGTCTCGCTCGACAAGGATCGCTTCGAGCGGCGCGGCAACGCGGTCACCGCCTACATCCAAATCCTGTTCGACAAACCGACCCGCATGCCGTTCATGGAAAAGGTCTACGACCGCAGCGAGCAGCTCTATTTCTTCCAGTGCAAGGACAAGCAGATGGTGCTGAACAGCTATGTCCTGAAAAACGGCGACGAGGTCGTGCACACCCAGAACTCGATGACCCTGGACGGCAAGCCGCTGCAACAGGCCGTGCCGGAAAAAGGCCTGGAGGCCGCCGCCTTCAAGCTGGCCTGCGGCTACAAGCCCAAGCCCTGAAAATAGACGCGCCTGGCTTGGCCTGGGTGCTAATCTGCTTGCCCTTCATGGGCAGGCCGCAACAACCGATACTCAGGAGACTCGACATGAAGCGGTTCATATTTGTCTTGGCGGCTCTGTTTGCCACCGCCGCCCAAGCCAGCACCTTCAGCATCCCCTATCCCTGCGAGGGCGGCGGCAGCCGCACCCTGAACGGCGACTGGGACGCCACCACGGGGGCCATCACCTGGACGATGACCCTGAACAATTGCCGGCCCGACACTGGCGACTCCACCACAATGAACGGCACGATCACGGCTTCCGGCCAGTTCCTGAACGTCGGCGGCAATTCCTACAACGCCAACCTGCAGGACACCACATCGATCACCCTGTCTGGCGGCACCACCGGCAACCTTCAATGCTCGCGCAGCCTTTCCGGGACTTGGGACATCGCCACCCGCACCGCCACCAACGTCAAGATCACATTAAACAACTGCAACATCACTGCATCCCAATCGTTGAACGCCGACATTGTGGAACTCATTGGCAGCATCCCCCTGTGGTGACCAAACCCAATAGCCCATTTCGAGGCCGCCTTTCGGCGGCCTTTTTATTTGGCCGATAATGCGCCTACCCACACCTCCATTTCAGCATGCCAAGCCTGCGCCAAACACTGGACTCCGCCGCCCTCGAACTGGCAAGCCAGCTCGGCCTTGACCGCCACGAGGCACGCATCGAGACCGCCGCCCTCGCCGGTCACGGTTTCGGCGTAAACCGCGCCTGGCTCATCGCGCACGACCGCGACGAGCTCTCGCCGGAACGGCTGGCAACGCTGCAGGCCCTGATCGAGCGCCGCCGCCAGGGCGAACCGGTGGCCTACATCGTCGGCCAGCGCGAGTTCTACGGCCGCGAGTTCAAAGTCGGCCCCGGCGTCTTGATCCCCCGCCCCGAGACCGAACACCTGGTCGAGGCCGCGCTCAAGCGCGCCCCGCAAAACGCCCGCGTGCTCGACATCGGCACCGGCAGCGGCTGCATCGCCATTACCTTGAAACTGGAGCGGCCCGACCTCGCCGTCACCGCTGTAGATTTGAGCGCCCCGGCGCTCGACATCGCCCGCGCCAACGCCGCCGCCTTGGATGCCGAAGTGGCGTTCATAGCGAGCAACCTGTTCGCCGCGCTCGACGACCGGCAGTTCGACATGATCGTCAGCAACCCGCCCTACATCCCCGCGGCCGACGCGCATCTCACGCAGGGCGACCTGCGCTTCGAACCGCAAAACGCCCTGGCCTCCGGCCCGGATGGGCTCGATGCCATCCGGCTCATCGTTGCCCAGGCGAAATGCCATCTCGCCCCCGGCGGCTGGCTGCTGTTCGAGCACGGTTACGACCAGGGTGAGACAGTGCAGGGACTACTGAAGACGGCGGGCTATGCCGAGGTGTTTCTGGAACAGGACTTGGCAGGGCAGCCGCGAGTCAGCGGCGGGCGTTTGCTGTAGGGCGCAATCGCGAAGCATTGCGCCGAATGCGATCATCAGTTCTCCGGCGGCTTGCTGCGCGAAACCGCCTTCGAGCTAACGCTTGCATCAGGCTGCCAGCTCTTGCAGCACTTCGGGATGCCGTTCGGCCACCTTGATCAGGGTCTTCGCCGCGCCGCTCGGCTGTTTACGGCCCTGCTCCCAGTTTTGCAGGGTGCGGACGGAGACGCCAATCAGCGCGGCGAATTGCGACTGGGACAGGCCGGTCTTCCGGCGCGCCTCGATCACCGGCGAGGTGACGACGGCGACCTTGCCCGCCTTCATTTCGCGCACCGACTGCAACAGCTCGGCGCCGAGGTCGCGCTTGGCTTCGTAGGCGGCCAGTTCAGCCGGGCTGAGTTTCTTACTCTTCGAGGGCACGGCGTATCTCCTTCAACTTAGGGCCTGTGAGGTTGTCGGTTTTCGATTTCGCATAGAGCGTGAGCAAGACCACCTCGCCTTCGGCGTTGCGAACGAAATAGATCACCCGCACGCCGCCCGATTTGCCCGAACCCGCTCTGCCCCAGCGCACCTTGCGGATACCGCCGGAGTCGGGCACGACATCTCCGGCCTTGGGGCGCTGTGCGATATAGGCGGCGAAGGCGCCGCGTTCCTCTTCCGTCCAGTAGAGGGGCCATTGCCGCTGGAACAACAGGGTTTCGACGACGGTGTGCACGTTTCGTTTATACGCCCGAGGCGTATAGTTGTCCAGCGCCCGACCAAAACAAAACGGCCCGCCTGTTGCCAGGGGGCCGTTTTGTTAACCTGAGGAAGAAACAAGACTCCCCCTCCCAGCCTCCCCTTTATGCCCTTTAGGATGCATGACCGGGGGAGGGGGCGCGACTACCTTAAGCGGCGGCGGCTTCCGGGCTGGCGTGGTAACGGGTGATCACGTCCACTTCGTTCTTGGAGCCGAGCACCACGGGCACGCGCTGGTGGATGCCCTTAGGTTGCAGCTCCATGATGCGCTCGCGGCCGGTGGTGGCGGCGCCGCCGGCCTGCTCGACGATGAAGCTCATGGGGTTGGCTTCGTACATCAGGCGCAGCTTGCCGCCCTTCTCGCGCAGCTTCTCGTCCATCGGGTACATGAACACGCCGCCGCGGGTGAGGATGCGGTGCACCTCGGCCACCATGCTCGCCACCCAGCGCATGTTGAAGTCCTTGCCGCGCGGGCCGGCCGATCCCTTCAGGCACTCGTCGACATAACGGCGCACCGGCTCTTCCCAGAAGCGGTAGTTCGACATGTTGATGGCGAATTCCTTGGTGTCGGCCGGGATGGTCATGTTCTCGTGGGTGAGCACGAACTCGCCGACGTTGGGGTCGAGGGTGAAGCCGTTGACGCCGTGGCCGGTGGTCAGCACCAGCATGGTGGACGGGCCGTAGATGGCGTAGCCGGCACAGACCTGCTTGACGCCGGGCTGCATGAAGGCCTCGACCGGGGTCGGGCCATCGACGTTCTCATTGCCGGGGCAGCGCAGGATAGAGAAGATGGAGCCGACCGAGACGTTGACGTCCATGTTGGACGAGCCGTCGAGCGGATCGAACATCAGCAGGTACTTGCCGCGCGGGTTGCCGGCGGGAATCTGATATATCTCGTCCATCTCTTCCGAGGCCATGGCGGCCAGGTGGCCGGCCCACTCGTTGCGCTTGAGGAATATCTCGTTGGACAGGATGTCCATCTTTTTCTGCTCTTCGCCCTGGACGTTCTCGGAGCCGGCCGCGCCCAGCACGCCGAGCAGGCCGCCGTGGTTGACGCCGTTGGAGATCATCTTGCAGGCGGTGACAACGTCGTTCAACAGGCCGGTGAAGTCGCCGGTGGCGCCCTGGACGTGGCGCTGTTCCTCGATCAGGAACTGGGTCAGGGTGGTTCCGATATGCATGCTACTGCCCTCGCGATTGCTTTAGAAAAGAAGAATCGCCAATTTTATCATGGCATTAGGGCTTTTTATAAGCCCTTTATGGCTATGGGAATGGGGGCTGCCCTCTCCCCCGTAGGCGGGGGAGCACCCTAAAGGGCATAAAGGGTTGGGGAGAGGGGATTTGGAGTTTACTGCGTGGTCAACTGGTCGGACCGGGTGAACGACCAGGTCCGGGTGATACTGAGAATGTCCACCTTCTTGCGCATCTCGACCGGGAAGGGCGAATACGGCCCGGCGCTTTCGACGATCTTGGCGGCGGCGGCGTCGAGCAGCTTCGAACCCGAACTGCGGTCGATATGGACATCGACCACCCGACCGTCCGAGCCGATCTCCACCGTGAGCACCAGCGAGCCGTACAGGCCCTCGCGCCGGGCCGCTTCGGGGTAGTTGTTGTTGCCGTAGCGCTCGACCTTGAGCCGCCAGTCTTCGACATAGCGGGCGTAGACGAACTCTTGCGCGCGAGCGCCGACGAAGGCGCGGCGCGGCCGGCTTTGGCTGGCCTCCCACTGCTGGTCGATGCGGGCGGCGAGCTTGGCCATTTCCAGGCTGCGCGCGGTCAGATCGAGCGGCGCGACGTTCGGGTCGGGCAGGTTCGGCGCGGTCTCGGGCCGGGTCTTGGCCTGGGGCAGGGCGTAATTGGATTTGCCTTGCAGCAACAGCGTGCGCGCCTGCTCTTCCAACATGTCGGCCCGCGCGTTCAGGCGCTGCTCGGCCGAGGCGGCGCTGTCGGCCACCCTCTTCGGCAAGGGGCTCTTGGCCTGGCGTTTTTCGTCGGTGTCGCCGCCGCCGTCGAGGTTGGCCTGGGCCAGCACGTCGGGCTTCAGGGGCTTGTCCGGGCTATGGCTGTTGACCAGCACCACTTCCATCGGCAGCTTGCTTTCGAACAGCTTGGCGTTGGGCGCGACGAAGCGGATGCCGAAGATCAGGATGATATGCACGATGGCGGAGACGATGATCGCTTGGCTGAAGCGGTCGTCCCAATCGACCGAGGTGCGCGCGACATAGGCCATCGGCGGCTCAGTTCTCCAATCTAGCAACGAATTGGCAGGCCAGCTCGACATCGAGCAGGTCGAAGCCGCCGACCGTCACACGCACGCGCTCGCCGGGGTTCAAGGCCGGCGCGCCGGTCACCCGAATCGCCAGGGGCATGCCGTCGAAGCGCACCAGGTTCTCCTTCAACACGGTGGCTTCGCGCTCCACGATATTTTCCTGCATCAGCCAACGCAAGCACCAATAGCGCTCCATCTTGCGCTGGAAGTCGGCATAAGCGTCGTAGGCCAGCTCGAAGTCGCGCACGTGGGCGAATAGCATCGGGTCGTTGCCGGCATAGGCCGGGGTCTCGCCGCGCACGGCGGCGATGATCTGGCGCTGGTTGATCAGGTCGACGAAGCGGCGCAACGGCGAGGTGCTCCAGGCGTAGTGCTCGACGCCCAGGCCCTCGTGCGGCGCCGGCCGCAGGGTCATGCGCACCTTGCCCTGGGTCTGCGCCCGGTAGATGCCGGTGACCTCGGTCTCGGCCAGCAGCCGGCCCCAGCGGCTGTTGGCCAGGATCATCATCTCGGACACCAGCTTGTCGATGGGGTTGCCGCGCACGCGCGGCACGATCTGCACCTTTTCGTCGGCCACCTTGAACACGTAGTCCAGGCGCTGCACCTGGTCGGCCTTGCCGCGCGCCGCCTCCAGGTGGCAGGCGAAGCCCCACAACCATTCCAGCTCGCGGCGGAAGGGGTAGTCGGCGCCGCCGTCGCCGATGGTGTCTTCGTTGAACAAGGGCTCCAGGGTTTCGTGCCGCAGGTTGGCGGCGATGCGAATGACGTCGGCCTGGGTCTGCACCTCGCGGATGCCGTAGTCGGGGCCGACCTCGACATAGAGCGAGAGCGCCGCGCAGTCGCGGTTCTCGGCCAGGGTGTAACGCTGAACCAGGGCCTCGGGCAGCATGGTGATCTTGCCGCCCGGCATGTATACGGTGGACAGGCGCGTAGCGGCGACGCGGTCGAGCTCGCTGTCCGGCGCGATGCCCAAGGCCGGCGCGGCGATGTGGATGCCGACGCGAATTGAACCATCGGGCCGGAAGATCACCGAGAAGGCGTCGTCGATCTCGGTGGTGGCGGCGTCGTCGATGCTGAAGGCCGGCGCATCGCCCGGCGGCAGGTCGGGCGGCGGCGGCGGCGCGTGCAACTCGGGGAAGCCGACGCCCTTGGGGAAGTGCTCGAGCAGGAAGGCCTGCAAATGGTATTCGTGGCTGGACGGGATGGCGCCGCACTTGTCCATGAGCAGCACCGGGGTCAACCCCGTCGCGCTACAGGCATCGCTCAGCGCCTTGAATTCCAGCGCGTTCTTGTCCGGCTTGTGCAGCAGGTGGAAGACCTGGTGGCGGAAGGGCTCGGGCAATCGGCCGGCGACCAGTTGCGCCGCCCACTCGGCCTTCTGCGCCGTCTCGCGCGCCTTGCGCTCCAGCGCGGCCTTGGCCGCGTTCAGCGCCTCGGCCGGCGCCGCCTTGTAGCGGCCCTTGCCCTTTTTGTAGAAGTAGATCGGCGACTCGTGCAGCTTGAGCAACACCGCGCCGGCCTCGGGCGCGGCGGGCTCGTGGCCGTAATACTCGCGGGCGAGTTCTTGAAAACCGAATTCGGCCTCGCCCGCCACTTCCCACAGAAAATCGGGATCGAGTTCCTCGCCCAACTTGCGCGCGCCATCCATGGCGGCGGCCGGGGCCGGCGCCGCAAAGCGCAGCAGGATATTGGCCGCCTTCACCTTGGCCCGTTTGCCGTGCTGCGACTCCAACTGCACCGAGGCGTCGTTGTCGGTCAGGATGGTGCCGGCCTTGATGTCGCCATCTTCCTCGTAATAGATGTACATGATGGCGTTCAGAACTCCAGAATGGTCGGGATGTATTCGGCAAAGCGGCTAAAGCCGTGGTCGCCGCCTTCGAGCACGTGTTGCCGCGCACCCCGGAAATAGGCCACCGCCTCGCGGTAGTCGAGCACCTCGTCGCCGGTCTCGACCAGCAAGAGATAACGCTCGGGCTGCGTGATCCCGCCCACCTTCATCGCCTGCAACTCGGCCAGGTGCCGGGCGCTGAATTGGTATGCCTCGCCGCTGTGCCAGTTCTTCTGCGGCTTGCCTACTTCATCGGCCAGCTTGGCGTCGCAACCGACGCAGGGATTGATCTGCACCGCCTTGAGGCCGTGCTTTTCCGCAAGGTAGGTCGCGTAGAAACCGCCGAGCGAGCTGCCCATCAGCTTCACCGGCGTCGGGCTTTGCGCGATATGGCGCTCGAGCAGGGCGATGGCCTCGCTCGGCCGGTGCGGCAGATCGGGGCAGACGTAGCCGCCGGCCAGGCCGCGCTCGGCCAGATAGGCCTGGAGTTCGCGCGCCTTGCCGGACTGGGAGGAACTGTTGAAGCCGTGGATATAGATCAGCATGAACGGGGTCGGGGCGCGGCAAGCCGCGCGAGGAAAGTCCGAATGCTACCCGATGCGCGGCATCGGCGAAATGCGCGCCTCAGTTGCGCGGTTGCTGGGCGAGCCAGGCGCCGATTTCATCGAACAGCCTGGGCAGGGCCGTATTGAAGCCCGCCGCCGCGCCGACGGCATCGTGGCCGGTCGCCGGCGCGGCGGCGGCGAAGGTCTTGTGCGCCAACAGGCCGGCCGTGCCGCGCCGGATCAATTGCACGTCGAGCACGATGCGCGCTTGGCCCGGCGGCGTCGCGGTGTCGTGATAGAGGTCGAGCAACTTGACGCCCAATTGCAGGTCGCCGCTCATGCCCTCGCCGCTCAGGGCGACTTGGCGGTATAGGCAGGTGGCGCGCAGCCGGTCGCGCAACAGCAGGCCGACCCGCTGCGTCGGCCGGTCGGCCCATTGCGCATATTGGTAATAGCCTCGGCTCTCGGCATTGCGGCCATAAGCCAGGTTCGGCGCGTTGTAGAACGCGGCCGGGTTCAATAGGTCGATCAGCAGGGCCGCTTTGCCGGGCGTCGCCTCGCAAACCGCCGGCCCGGCGTCGTTGAGCACGTAGTAGTTCTTGACCGGCGTCTCGATGTCGATGTTCACGCAGCCGGCCAAGGCCAGCGCGATCAGCCAGGCATGGCGCTTCATGGGCTCTCCTCTCCCGGTCCCAGGTTTTCGGGTGCCGGGCCGAACAGCGCGCCGGCCGGCTCGCGCAAGGTGCGCGCGGCATCGCCCACGGTTTGGCTCGCGCTGCGTAGCGCCCGGCCGGTGGCTTGCAACTCCTGAAGGCCCAGATCGGTCGTCAGGCGCAATTGGCTCATGCCGCCGCGCATCTCCTGCGCGAGCTGCCGGGTCTCGTCCAGCGTCGCCTCCAACTTGGGGCCGAGCCGCTCGATCTGGCGATGGGTCTGCTCGGCGGTATTGCGCGCCGCGATCAACGCGCCCTTGAGTTCGGGCAGGCCGCGCGCGACGCTGCCGCTGGCCTCGCTCAGGTTGGCCAGGGTGCGCTCGACCGATTGCAGGTTGCGCTCGGACAGCGCCCGGTTCATCCGGCTCAAGGTTTCGTCGGCGCGCTCGGCCACGCCTTCCATGCGTTCGGCGAAGCGGGTCAGCTTGGCTTGGCCCTCGGCCAAGATCGGGTAGTCCTCGCCCTCTGGCACCTTTTCCAGCAGCGGCGCCTTTTCCGCCTGATTGTTCACTTCGATGCTGGCCAGGCCGGTCAACAGGTTGCGGTTGACCATCGCGACCGCGCCCTCCATCACCGGCGCCTTGGCGTCGACCTCGATCACCACGCGCACGTTCTTCGCCTCGGTCGGCAGGATGCGGTAATCGATCACCTTGCCGACCTTGATGCCGTACATCTTCACGTCGCTATTGAGTTGCAGGCCGTCGAGCGACTGGGTGCGGAAATAGACGGTGAAGCGCTTCACGTCATGCGCGGCCAGGCCGCCTTGCAACCAAAGCAGGCCGGTCGCCACGAGCACGATCAGGCCGATGATGACGGCGCCGACCCAGGCATAACGCGCTTCCGATTCCATGCCTTCTCCTATCCGCCGCGATGCGGCACATGAGCCGCAAAATACGACTGAATCCACGGCTCATCAACCCTGGCCACCTCGGCCACCGGGCCATCGGCGATCACCCGGCCGGCGCTCAGCACGATCACGCGGTCGACGATGCCCCATAAAGTATCGAGATCGTGGGTGTTCATGAACACCGTCAGGCCCAGGCTGTCGCATAGCGTGCGCACCACCCGGTCGAAGGCGCGCGCGGCGATCGGGTCCAGGCCCGAGGTCGGCTCGTCCAGGAACAGCAGCTCCGGCTCCAGGGCCAGGGCGCGCGCCAGGGCCGCGCGCTTGCGCATGCCGCCGGACAGCTCGGCCGGTCGCTTGTCCAAGGCCGACAAGGGTAGACCGGCCATGGCCAGGCGAAACTCGACCAGTTGGTTCCGCAGGGCGCGCGGCAGGGCCAGGTGCTCGCGCATCGGCGCGGCGACGTTCTCGGCCACGGTGAGCGAGGAGAACAAGGCGCCGTCCTGGAACAATACGCCGAAACGGCGGCGCAAGGCGTTCAGCGTCTCCAGGCTGGCCTGCGAGATGTCGATGCCGAACAGCTGTGCCGCGCCGGCGGTCGGCCGCATCAGACCGATCAATTCATTCAGCAGCACGGTCTTGCCGGTGCCGCTGCTGCCGATCAGGGCCACCAGCTCGCCCCGACCAACCCGGAAATCCACGCCGTCGTGCACCCAGGCGCCGCCGAGCCGAGTGCGGATGTTTTGCGCCTCGACGATAGGCCCGCTCATATCCCCAGCTCGCTCAAGAGCACGGCGAAGAAGGCGTCGATCACGATCACCGCGACGATGCTCTGCACCACGGTGGCGGTGGTGGCCAGGCCGACGCTGCGGCTGTCGCGGCTGACGCGCAGGCCGTTGTGGCAGGCGATCAGGCCGATGGCGGCGGCGAAGAACGGCGCCTTGCCCAGGCCGATCAACACGGTCTTCAACTTCAATACGGACTGCAATCGCTCGATGAAAGCGGCATAGGAGATATCGAGTTGCAGGTCGGCGATCAGCATGCCGCCGTAGAGCCCGGCCAGGTCGCCGACGAAGGTGAGCAGGGGCATGGCCAAGATGACCGCGATCAGGCGCGGCAACACCAAGACCTGGAAGGCCGACAGGCCGAGGGTGATGATCGCGGCGATTTCGTCGGCCACCTTCATCGCGCCGATCTGCGCGGTGAAGGCCGAACCGGAGCGCCCGGCCACCAGCACCGCGACCAGCACCGGCGCCAGCTCGCGGCAGACGCCGAGGCTGACGCCGTCGACGATGAAGATGTTGGCGCCGAACTTCTGGATCTGGATGCCGGTGAGATAGGCCACCACCACGCCGATCAGGAAATTCATCATCACCACGATGGGCAACGCGCGCAGGCCGACCAAATCGAGTTGCACGAACAGCTCGCGCGGCCGCAGATGGCGCGGCTTGAACAAGGTTTCGGCCAGAGTGGCGGCGGCGTGGCCGAGAAAACGCAGCCGGCTATGAATCTCACGCAGGCCGTCGGCCACCGCCCGGCCCAGACGGGCTAGGGCGTTCGGCCGGGGCCGCGCCGCCAGCGCCGCTTCTTCGAACCGCTGCTCGACCAGATCGAGCAAATGCCGATGCCGCGCGGGCAGCGCGTCGCGCCGCACGTTCGGCCAGGCCACGCCGGCCTGCCACAAGCGGCGCACCAAGAGCATCGCGCCCGCGCTGTCCAGCGCCTTGAGTTCGCCGGCATCGAGCACGACGACGGCATCGCGCGGGATGGAGAGTTTCGGAATGGCGGCGTCGATGGCCGCGAGCTGCTCCAGGCACCAACGGCCGCGCAGGCTCAGGCGCCAGCCTTCGACGTCGGGCCGCGATTGATGCCAGGATGTGGATGCCGCCGCTTGCTCGCCCAAGCCAGGCTCCCTACGGATTTAGCGCGCCAGCCTCGCCAGCAATTTGTCATGAATGCCGCCGAAGCCGCCGTTGCTCATGATCAGCACATGGTCGCCGCTCTTGGCCGCCTGCGCAATGGCCTCGATCATCGCGGCCAAATCTTGATGCACCGTGGCCTTGTCGCCCAGCGGCGCCAAGGTGCCGGCCACATCCCAATCGACACCGCCGGCATAGCAGAACACCGCATCGGCGCCGTGCAGGCTGCCGGGCAATTGTGCCTTCATCGCGCCCAGCTTCATGGTGTTGGAGCGCGGCTCCAGCACGGCGAGGATACGCGCCCCGTTCACCTTGCCGCGCAGGCCGGCCACGGTGGTCTCGATCGCGGTCGGGTGGTGAGCGAAGTCGTCGTAGACCGCGATGCCGTTCACCTCGCCGCGCAGCTCCAGCCGCCGCTTCACGTTCTGGAACCGGCCCAGGGCCTCGATGCCCGCCTTGGCCGGCACCCCGGCATGGCGGGCGGCGGCGATGGCGGCCAGGCCGTTCATGCGGTTGTGGTCGCCGAGCAGTTCCCACTCCACCCGGCCTTGCATCTGGCCGTTGAGCAAGACATCGAAGGCGTTCGGCCCCTGCTCGATCGCCTGCCAACCGGATGCGATGCCGGTACGTTCCACCGGCGTCCAGCAGCCGCGTGCGATCACCCGATCCAAGCTCGCCTCGCGGCCGTTGGCCACCACCAGGCCGTTGCCCGGCACGGTGCGCACCAAATGATGGAACTGGGTCTCGATCGCCGCGAGGTCGGGGAAGATGTCGGCGTGGTCGTATTCCAGATTGTTCAGCACCGCCGTGCGCGGGTGGTAGTGGACGAATTTGGAGCGCTTGTCGAAGAAGGCTGTGTCGTATTCGTCGGCCTCGATCACGAAGAAGGGCGACTCGGTCAGCCGGGCGGAAACCCCGAAGTTGCGCGGCACGCCGCCGACCAGATAGCCGGGGTCGAGCTTGGCGTCTTCCAAAATCCAGGCCAGCATGCCCGAGGTGGTGGTCTTGCCGTGGGTGCCGGCCACCGCCAGCACCCATTTGTCGTGCAAGACGTTTTCGAGCAACCACTGCGGCCCGGAGATGTAGGGCAAGCCGCGGTCGAGGATGGCCTCCATCAGGGGCTGCTTGCCGCGGGTGACCACGTTGCCGATGACATAGACGTCGGGGTTGAGCTCGATCTGCTCGGCGCCGAAGCCCTGGATCAGCTCGATGCCCTGGGCCTCGAGTTGAGTGCTCATCGGCGGGTAGACGTTGGCGTCGCAGCCGGTGACCCGGTGTCCTGCCTGTTTGGCGATGACGGCGATGCCGCCCATGAAGGTACCGCAGATACCGAGGATGTGCAGGTGCATGGCAGCCGCTTAGAAAAGCTGCATTATCTCCGTGGAACGACTATGCTGCCAAATGTCGATTTGAGTATCTGAAAGCGCCTTTTTCTGGATGGAACATAGCCCCCATGTCCTAGCCGCGCTGACCATGCAGCAGCTCATTGCGCGCGGCCTCGCGCCGACGCCGGAGAATTTCGCGCGCACCTATTACGAAATCTCGATCAAACCCGTGCCCGCGCTGGTGCCGGATACCCGCCAGTTGCTCGAATCCGCCCCTTGCGCCGAGCTGACGCAGGCCTTGCATTCGCTGGTCAACGACGCCTTCGGCGTGACCGACCGTCTCTCCACCAAGCTATCCAACACTTGGCGGGCGATGGATGCGAACGCCGAGGCCTTGCGCCAAAGCCGCCTGCCCGACGAGACCCTGCGCCAGGTCGTCACCCTGCTGGCCCATGCCAGCGGCCTGATGGACATCATCGAAACCAGCCGCGAAGAACTGGAACAATCGCGGCAAGCCCTACGCCAGATGGAGGGAAAGCTGGCCGAGACCACGCGCGAACTCGGCGTCGACGCCTTGACCAACACCCTGAACCGGCGCGGTCTGTCCAACTGCCTAAGCCGCGAGATCGCCCGCGCCAAACGGCACCAGGACAAGCTCAGCGTGATCATGGCCGACCTGGACAACTTCAAACGGATCAACGACAGCCACGGCCACGAGGCCGGCGACCGGATGATCGTGCACTTCGCCCAACTCATCCGCTTCGTGATCCGCGACGCCGACTATGTCGCCCGTTTCGGCGGCGAGGAATTCGTGCTGATCCTGCCCGAGGCCGATCAGGTGCATGCCGAGATGGTGGCCTTGCGTTTGCAGACCATCCTGGCCAAGACGCCGTTGCTGTATGAGGACAATGAAATCAGCGTCACCTTCAGCGCCGGCATCGCCGAATACCGCGACAACGAAGAAGGCGCCGAGATGCTGCGCCGGGCGGACACCGCGCTATATGCGGCCAAGGCGGCCGGGCGCGACTGCTTTAGGCTTGCTCAGTAATTGTGAATTGCACCGTAATTTACTAGCGGTTAATACGATATGGCCAAGTAGCCCGGAAATACCCGATTTATCTCGAAATCATGCGGGCCGGGGAAGTTTGCCATCGACATAAAACATCTCCACTGGAAAATCATAAATAGCTCTGCCATGGCTTGCACTGAATTTAACCCGCGCCCCCGTTAATTCGCAAAGCCAAGGCTCTTGCGACAGAGGCGCTCTATTAGAGAAGGCATCTGGGACAAATAGCGCAACATTGATTCCGCCCTTGGGGTCACGGGCGGATATGAACTCAAAAACCTCAATGCCTGCGTTGCGCATTTTCGAGCCCAACTCCTGGCTGGCTTTATATTCGCAAGGATGGGTAAGTAAGCCCCTGTATTCGGCAAAAGGCAGGGCCTGGAGCTGAAGGCCCTGGCTGGTCCGATATTCCGCCTCCAAGAGAGTATGTTGGGTATCTACCTTGCCCGAAGGGGGCTCTACCATGCCGTGCCAGAACACGAAACGATAATAGGCCGCTTCGGCAAGCACCGTACCGATTCCCAGCGCCCCATAGAACAGGCTAGGCTCGTCGCGAGAGCCGAAACGCGACCCGTATTTCAGCGGCGGATAGCGAAAGGGCGTGAAGAGCAAATAGTGGAGATCTTCCGACCCTTTGCGCAGAGCCGGTTTGGTGGCCTCCAACATCTCTTCCAAGACAGCCTGGCGTTCAAGCGAGCTGACCAACTGATTGGTTGCCACCTCTTCCTGGCTTTCTACAAGGCGGAGCAACCTTCCAGAAAGACTGATCGGCTGGGCATCGGCTAGGCATGCACCCCAATCTGCCACTTACAGTTTGCCCCGCATGGCATCCAAATACTCCAGTACGCCAATCAGGCCATGCACAGTCTTGACCTGCTCCGCCGGAATGCCTTTGGTATGAAGATTTTCAGTTTTCATCCAGTGCTGCATATTCTGCTGATTGCCGCCCATCAACACATAGAGGGCGCGATAGCAGCGAATAAACAGCAGCGCCAACTCGCCTGCCTTGCTCGCCGGGTCAATTCGACCGCGGCTAATGGCGGACCGATCCTTACCAATAATCTCCCCGAGGTCGGCTTGGCTCATCCCCAAGCACTTACCGGCGTTGCCGAGGGCCTCGGCGAGGATGCTTTCTTTGTCAGCATCTTGTGCGGCAGCGAGATTCATCTGACACCCCTTCCCAGGCATTTATTCTGCCAATAATGCACATTATTAATAATAATTGTGTTTATTGCACATTATTTATAGCAATAGCTGTTGCTGGGTGGGTGTCCTTACTTCAACCCCGCCGCCTGCCGGTCGGCGTGATAAGAGCTGCGTACCATCGGGCCGCAGGCGGCGTTCAAAAAACCCAGCTCATTCGCCACCCGCTCGAACTCGGCGAACTGCTCCGGCGTCACATAACGCTCGACCGAGAGATGATGGCCCGAGGGTTGTAAATACTGGCCGACGGTGAGCATGTCGACATCGTGCCCGCGCAGGTCGCGCATAACCTCGATCACTTCCGCGTCGGTCTCGCCCAGGCCGAGCATGATGCCGGACTTGGTCGGCACCTTCGGCACCCGCGCCTTGAATGCCTGCAAGAGCTTCAAGGAATGCGCATAGTCGGCACCGGGCCGGCAGGCCTTGTACAGGCGGGGCACGGTCTCCAGGTTGTGGTTCATCACGTCCGGCGGCGCGGTTGCCAAAATATCCAGCGCGATATCGAGCCGACCGCGAAAGTCCGGCGTCAGGATTTCGATGCGGGTGTTGGGGGAGGCCGCGCGCACGGCGCGGATGCAGTCGGCGAAGTGCTGGGCGCCGCCGTCGCGCAGGTCGTCGCGGTCGACGCTGGTGATGACCACGTACTTCAAATTCATCGCGGCCACCGTCTCGGCCAGGTGGGCCGGTTCGCTCGGGTCGGACGGCAGCGGCTTGCCGTGGCCGACATCGCAGAAGGGGCAGCGCCGGGTACACAGGTCGCCCAGGATCATGAAGGTGGCGGTGCCGTGGCGGAAGCATTCGCCCAGATTGGGACAAGAGGCCTCTTCGCACACAGTGTGCAGGCCCTTGTCGCGCAGCACGGCCTTGAGCGCGGCCACCTCGGGCGCATTGGGCGACTTGGCGCGAATCCAGCTCGGCATCGGGATGCGCGGCTTGGCCACCACCTTGATCGGGATGCGCTCGGTCTTGGCCCGGCCCTTGTGCAACTCTGAATCCGCCATCTTTAAAACCCGAATAAAAACCGCATTTTAAGGCAATCGGCTATCATGGCCCGCCTTTTGAACACCGAATCGTATGCCTCAGGAAGCCCCCATCCCCGTCACGCTTCTGACGGGTTTTTAGCTTCGGCCGGCCTGCACTGAAAGCCCGTCAGGGCCTAAGTTAACAATACGTCTCGACATGAACGATCCAATTCCAGTCACCCTTCTGACGGGCTTTTTAGGCAGCGGCAAGACCACCCTGCTCAACTACCTGCTGCGCCAGTTGCCGCTCACCGCCGTGGTGATGAACGAGTTCGGCGAGATCGGCCTCGACCATCAGTTGCTGGAGGAGACCCGCGGCCCGCTCGCGCTGCTCTCGGGCGGCTGCGTCTGCTGCCAGGTGCAGGGCGCGCTCGCGCCCACACTGAAGAACCTGTACATGGCGCGGCAGGCGGGCGACATCCCGAAATACGAGCGCATCGTCATCGAGACCACCGGCATCGCCGACCCGGCGCCCATTCTCGATACCTTATTGAACGACCGCTGGCTGGCCAAGCGCCACCAGCTGGACGGCGTGGTGGCCACGGTGGACGCGGTGTTGGCCGAGCAGCAGCTCGACAGCTATTTCGAAGCGGTGCGCCAAGTAGCGGTGGCCGACCGGCTGCTGCTCACCAAGTCCGACCTGGCCGGACCGGAACTGACCGAGGCCGCAAAAACTCGGGTCACTGCGCTCAACCCGGCCGCGCCCATCCATGTCGTGCTCAACGGCGAGATCGATCCGAACCGGGTGATCCACGTCGGTCTCTACGACCCGGACGGCAAGCACCCCGATGTGCGCCGCTGGCTCAATGCCGAACGCTACAAGCCGGCCCGGGTCGGCGCGTTGGGCGGCAAGAATGCAGCGCCCGAACTGCACGACGCGCGCATCCGCGCCTTCAGCCTGAGCTTCGACGCGCCGCTGGACTGGACCGGGGTGCAAAGCGCGCTGGAGATGCTGACCGCCTTCCGCGCCCAGAACCTGCTGCGCATGAAGGCCATCGTCAACATCCGGGGCGAACCCGGCCCGGTGGTGCTGCATGCGGTGCAGCACGTGGTCTACCCGCCCGAGCGCCTGGCGGCCTGGCCCGATGCCGACCACGGCAGCCGCTTCGTGTTCATCGTCAGCGACCTGGACGAGGCCTTCGTGCACAAGCTGTTGAACGATTTCACCCAGGCGGCCGGCCAGGGGCTTCTCTCTCCGCCATCCGTGGCATAATGCCACGCGGAATTCGCACCTTCGCACTGGACGAACAGGAGGAAAGCCGTGGCCACTGCAAAGAAAAAAGCCGCCCCTGCCAAAGCAGGTAAACCCGTCGCCAAGAAGCCGGCCGCCGCGAAAGCGCGCAAGCCGGCCGCGAAAAGGCCCGCGTCGAAAACGACCGCCGTGAAGAAAACACCCGTGAAGAAACCCGTGGCAAAAAAACCCGCCGTAGCCAAGAAGGCCGCGCCAGCGAAAAAGCCCGCGGCCAAGAAGCCGGCACCGAGCCGGGCCGCCGCCAAACCGGCCGCCAAGAAGACCGTGCCGGCGAAAGCGGGCAAGCCCGCCGCGAAAAAACCCGCGCTGAAGAAACCGGCCCCCAAAGCGGCCGCGGTAAAAAAACCCGCCGCCAAGAAACCCATGGCGAAGAAACCGGTCGTAGCCAAAAAGGCCGCGCCGGTGAAAAAGCCCGTGGCACCCGCCGCGAAAAAAACCGCTACGAAAAAAACCGTGGCGAAAAAACCTGCCCCCATTAAGGCCGCCGCCAAGCCGGCGGCCAAGAAAGCCGCGCCGGCCAAAGCCGCCGCCCAAGCGGTGGCGAAGAAGCCGACGCCTGTCATTGCAACCCCGACCGTAAAGAAAGCAGCACCCGCCGTGATCAAAACGACAACAGCAGCACCGGCCAAGGCCCCCAAGGCCCCGGCCCTTGCCTCCACGATGCCCAATGCCTCCGGCCTGAGCGAAGCTCAAGTGCTGAAAATGTCCGACAAGGACTACATGAACGACAAGCAACTCGCCTTCTTCAAGGCCAAGCTCTTGGCCATGAAAGACGAGATCCTGGCCAACGCACGCGAGACCGGCGAGCACCTGAAAGAAAACGAGGTCTTCGCCGATCCCAACGATCGCGCGACCGTGGAAGAAGAGAACATGCTGGAGCAGCGCGTACGCGACCGCGAGCGCAAGCTGCTCAAGAAGATCGACTCCGCGCTGCGCCGCATCGAGGCCGGCGAATACGGCTATTGCCTGGAGACCGGCGAGCCGATCGGCGTCGCCCGCCTGATCGCGCGGCCGACCGCCGAGCTGTCGATCGAGGCGCAAGAGAAGCACGAGCGGCGCGAGCGGCTGTACGCCGACTGATCCGCCCAGGCCGGGCGTTCAAGCCCCGCCCTTTTGCATGAACCCCTTACAACGGCTGCTGGTCGGCCTGATCCGGCTTTACCAAATCGCGCTGTCGCCTTACTTCGGCAGCCAGTGCCGGTTCACGCCGACCTGTTCGGAATACGCCAAGGAGGCGGTGAAACGGCACGGCGCCGTCAAGGGCAGTTGGCTGGCCCTGCGCCGCGTCACGCGCTGCCACCCGTATCACCCCGGCGGCCACGACCCGGTACCCTGAGCAAGATAGAATAGGCCGATGATCCGCCGAACGCTGCGTCTGCTCTCGCTGCTGTTTTTCGTCCTCACCGTGCAATGGGGCGGTGCGGCGCACGCGCTATCGCATCTCGACGACCAGGATCACCTGACTCACGCCGCCTGCGAGCTGTGCGTCGCCTATTCGGCGCTCGACCACGGCCTGGCCGGCCCGGCGCCGCTGCCCGTGGCGGATGCACGGTATCACCCGGTCGCCGATACCCTGGCCACGCCAGGCACAGCCCGCAACGATAGCCAGCCTTACCTCAGCCGCGCCCCACCCACCCGCCTCGCCTGATCCTGCCTGCCACGATGGCCCATGACTGCTGGGCCATCGCATTGTCATTCGATCACGAGAGGTACAGCCATGTTCAAACCCAGTTTGTTCGCCTGCGCGCTGCTCGCCAGCGCCGGCACCGCCCAAGCCAACGACGATCTCGCCGCGATCCGCCAGGAGATCGCGGAAATGAAAGCCGGCTACGAGGCGCGCATCGCCGCGCTGGAGGCCAGGCTGAAACAGGCCGAGCCGCATCCCGCCGCCACCGAGACCCGCCACGCCGCCGGGCCGGACCGGGCGAATGCCGCCGGCTTCAACCCCGAGGTCTCGCTGATCCTCTCGGGCGAATACGCCCGGCGCGACGGCCGGCCGGAGCGCGCCATCACCGGCTTCATGCCGGCCGGCGACAGCCATGGCGGCGAACGCGGCTTCAACCTCCGGCACACCGAATTGGTCGTCGGCGCCGACGTCGATCCCCAGTTCCGGGGCTATGCCGCCTTCGACCTGGCCGATGCCGCGCTGGAAGAGGCCTGGTTCGAGTCCATGGCCCTGGGCGAAGGCTTCAGCCTAAAGGGCGGCCGTTTCTTTTCCGGCCTGGGCTATCTCAACGAACGCCACCCCCATGCCTGGGATTTCGCGGACACGCCGCTGATGTATCAAGCCCTGTTCGGCGAGCGATTTCGCCAGGACGGCCTGCAATTGAAATGGCTGGCGCCGACCGAGACCTACCTCGCGCTCGGCCTCGAGGCCGGTAGCGGCGGCAACCTTGCCGGCGCCGACGGCCCCGTCGGCGCCTGGAGCGGCTTTGCCAAGATCGGCGGCGACATCGACGCCTCGCAAAGCTGGCGCGCGGGCCTGGCCTATCTGTCGGCCCGGCCCAAGGCACGGGCGGGCCATTGGGAGGACGCCAACGGCGACGAGGTGACGAGCGTCTTCACCGGCGACTCCCGCGCCTGGATCGCCGACTTCGTCTGGAAATGGGCGCCGCAAGGCAGAGCGAAAGAACGCAACCTGACCTTGCAGGCGGAATATTTCCAGCGCGACGAGAAGGGCGCCCTCGCCTGCGGCGGCGCCGGCACGCTGTGCGCCGCCGAGCCGTCGGATCGCCATGGCAGCCGGCAGTCCGGCTGGTATGCCCAAGGGGTCTATCAGTTCATGCCGCGCTGGCGCACCGGCTTGCGCTACGAACGGCTGGATTCGGGCACGCTCGACTTCGGCGCCAACAATGCCGTGCTCGATCGGCCGGACTACAACCCCGACAAATACAGCCTGATGCTGGACTACTCGCCCTCGGAGTTCTCCCGCATCCGCTTGCAGTTCGCCCGCGACCGCTCGATGCAGGGCATAGGCGAAAACCAGATCACCTTGCAGTATGTGATGAGCCTGGGCGCGCACGGCGCGCACTTGTTCTGAGGGGGCCGTCATGCGCAAAATCTTGCTGCTGTGCCTGAGCCTCTTGGCCTGGCCGGCCCAGGCCGCGCTCACCGTGCTCGCCTGCGAACCGGAATGGGCGGCCCTGGTCGGCGAACTGGCCGGCGACCGGGCGGCGGCGGCTTCGGCCACCACGGCCTTCCAGGACCCGCATCACATCGAGGCCAGGCCCTCGCTGATCGCCCGCGCCCGCCGGGCCGATCTCTTGGTCTGCACCGGGGCCGAGCTGGAGAGCGGCTGGCTGCCGCTATTGCTGCGGGAATCGGCCAATCCCCGCATCCAGCCCGGCCGGCCGGGCCACTTCATGGCGGCCGACTTCGTCACCCTGCTCGACAAGCCGCAGCGCCTGAGCCGGGCCGAGGGCGACGTGCACGCCCAGGGCAACCCGCACATCCAGACCGACCCGCGCAATATCGCGCAGGTGGCGGGGGCCCTGGCCCAGAGGCTGGCCCAGCTCGACCCGGCCAATGCCGCCTTCTATGAAACGCGGCGTGCGGACTTCGCCCGGCGCTGGCAGACCGCGATGCAAGGCTGGGAGGCACGCGCGGCCAGACTCAAAGGCGTGCGGGTGGTTTCGCAGCACAGCGGTTTTCCCTATCTCTACCAATGGCTGGGGCTGGTCGAGGTCGCCGTGCTGGAGCCCAAGCCCGGTATCGAACCTTCCGCCGGCTATCTGGCCGAGGTGGCGGCTCGGCTGAAGGCCAAACCGGCCGGCATGATCGTGCGCGCCGCCTATCAGAGCGGGCGGCCGAGCGAATGGCTGGCCGGGCGTAGCGGCCTGCCGGCCGTGGCGCTGCCCTACACCGTGGGCGGCTCGGACCAGGCCGGCGACCTGTTCGGCCTGTTCGACGACACGCTGGGCCGCCTGCTGGAGGCCGCGAAATGAACCTCGCCGCGTTCGATGCGGGCATCGTGCTGCCGCCGCTGCTGGCCGGGCTGCTGGTGCTCGCCAGCCACGTACCGCTGGGCCGGCTGGTCTTGCGCAAGGGCATCGTCTTCATCGACCTGGCCATCGCCCAGATCGCCGGCCTCGGCGTGATTGCCGCCCATGTCCTGTTCGGCGAGACGAGCTCGGGCTGGCCGGTGCAGGTCGCCGCCTTCGGCACGGCGCTCGCCGCCGCCCTGGCCTTTCGCCTGTGCGAACGACGCTGGCCCGAGCGGCAGGAGGCCTTGATCGGCAGCGCCTTCGTGCTGGCGGCCAGCCTGGGTGTTTTGCTCTTGGCCAACGACCCGCATGCCGGCGAGCAGATGCAGGAACTGCTGGTCGGCCAGATATTGTGGGTAAGCTACGACCGGCTCTGGCCCTTGGCCTTGCTCAGCGCGGCCATGCTCGCGCTCTGGCCGCTGCTGCGCCTGGATGAGCGGCCGCTGGCCTTCTACCTCGCGTTGGCGGCGATGGTGACCGCCTCGGTGCAAGTGGTCGGCGTCTATCTGGTCTTCGCCAGCCTGATCCTGCCGGCCTTGGCCATCGGCGACCGTTCCGGGCGCCGGGGCCTGGCCTGGGGTTACGGCATCGGCGCCATCGCTTATGGCGCCGGCCTGTTCCTGTCGGCCATGCAGGACTGGCCGGCCAGCCCGGTCATCGTGCTGGCGCTGGCAGCGGCAGCATTGGCCGCGCCGCGCCCAGCCGGCTAATCCTCGCCGACCGGCTTTTTCGCCAGCTTTCTTTGCAGCGTGCGCCGGTGCATCTTCAGCGCGCGCGCGGTGGAGGAGATATTGCCGTCGTGCTCGGCCAAGACCTTCTGGATGTGTTCCCACTCCAACCGCTTTACCGGCAACGGCGCCTCGGCCGGCTCGACCCCGGCATCGCCTTGCTCGCGTTGCAGGGCGGCGAGGATCTCGTCGACCTCGGCCGGCTTGACCAGGTAATGCGTGGCGCCCAGCTTGATCGCCTCGACTGCGGTGGCGATGCTGGCATAGCCGGTCAGCAACACGATGCGCATCTCGGGCCGGAGCCTTTTCAGGCGCTCGATCAACACCAGGCCCGAGCCGCCCGGCATGCGCAGATCGACCACGGCCGCCTCGGGCGGCTGGGCCTGGGCCAGCGACCACGCCTGGTCGACATCCGCCGCCTGGCGCACGGCCAAACCGCGCCGGCCCAAGGCCCGCGCCAGCACCGCGCGGAAGACCTCGTCGTCGTCGACGATCAATAGGGTGTCGAAGGGCAGATCGCTCATTTCGTCGCCAAGGCTGCCAGGGGTAGGTTGACGCTGGCGAGGCTGCCGCCGCCTTCGCGCGCGCTCAACGTCGCCGTGCCGCCTAGATGCTCCACCCCGGCGTGGGTGAGCAAGAGCCCGACGCCGCGCCCCTCGCCCTTGCTGCTGACCGCCTGGCGGCCCGCCGCCCGCGCCAGTTCGGGGTGCATGCCGGGGCCGCGATCGAGCACGCGCACGCGCAGTTGCCCGGCATCCCAATCGCATTCGATCTCGACCTGATCGGGCGAGGCATCCGCCGCGTTGTTGTATAGGCTGACCAGGGCCTGGGCCAGCACCGGGTCGGGCCGGATGCTCGGTGCCGGCCGCGCGCCATGCAATCGCACCTTCGCCGCGATATCCGGCCGCATCAATTGCCAATGTTCGATGGTCTCGTTCAGCCAGGCATCGAGCGGCATCGGCTCGGGCTGACGGCCGGCGCCGGCGCCGGCCGTCAGCCGGGTCAACAGGGTCTTGCAGCGTTCGGCCTGCTGCCGCAGCGTGCGCAGCGGCTCGGCCAGCTCGGGGTCGCCGGCGTATGCGTCCTGCAATTCCCCGCTCAGCAGCGCGATGGTCGCCAGCGGCGTCGACAGCTCGTGCGCGGCGCCGGCCGCCTGCATGCCCAGCGCGAACACGCCGGCATCGCGCACCGTCCGCTCGCGCGCGTCGGCCAGTTCGCGCTCGCGCTGGCGCAAGCTGGCCGCCAAGCGCACGACGAACCAAGCGACCAAGGCCGCGCTGATCAGGAAGTTGAGCCACATGCCGATCAGGTGCAGATTGAACGCGTCCGCGCCGGAGATCGCCGACAGCGGCACATGCCAGAACATCAGCAGGCTGTAGGCCGCCGCGCACAGCAGGGCGGCGAACCAGGCGAAACGCGGCGACAGGGCGGTGGCCGCCAGGATCACCGGTAGCAGCAAGAGCGAGACGAAGGGGTTGCTGTAGCCGCCGCTGAAAAACAACTGGCCCGACAAGGCGACCGTATCGGCGGCCAGTTGCGCGAACACCTCCGGCTCGCTCGGCGGCCAGGGCTGGCGCACGCGCCACGCGCTCAATGCCGCGAGCGCGCACAGCAAGCCGAGGATGCCGAGCATCGGCGCCAGCGGCAGGGACATGCCCAGGCCCAAGCTCGCGACGGCGATGGCCACGGCCTGGCCGGCGATGGCCAGCACGCGCAGCCAGACCAGGCGCTTGAGCAGGTTGCCGGCGGGAGACATCGAAGCGGCCGTATTCATGGCCCGCATTGTAGACCGGCCCGGATCGTCAGCCTCGAGGCGCGGCGAAATGCCGCATGCCAAACCACGGACCAGGCCGTAAACTTGGCGCGCATCGATATCGGATTGGAAGACCTTGTATGAACATGTGGAACTGGCTGCTTATTCTGGGTTTGTCGCTGTCGGCCAATGCCTGGGCGGCGGATATCAAGATCGACGAGGCCTGGACCCGCGCCACCGCGCCCGGCCAGCATATCGGCGGCGCCTTCATGACCCTGACCGCCGATGCCGATCTGAGCCTGGTCGATGCCGCCAGCCCCGTGGCGAGCAGCGTCGAGATGCACAACATGGTGATGGACAAGGACGTGATGGTAATGCGTCGCATCGACCGGATCGCGCTGCCCAAGGGCAAGGCGGTGCCACTGGCGCCGGGCGGCCTGCACCTGATGCTGTTCGGCCTGAAGGCCCCGCTCAAGACCGGCGAGCGGGTGCCGTTGACCCTGACCGTGCGCGACGCCAAGGGCAAGACCCGGCAGATCGAGGTGAAGGCCGAGGTGCGCGAGATCGCCGGCGGCATGATGCACCGGCACCACTGAACGCACAACGAAAAAAGCCGGCTTCGTGCCGGCTTTTTTCTTGGCGGCGCGACCCGCGCTTACAACTCGCCGCCGTGCTTGGCCAGGTAGTCGGCCACGCCCTTGGGGTCGGCCTTCATGCCGGCCTTGCCCTTGTTCCAGCCGGCCGGGCAGACCTCGCCGTGCTGCTCGGTGAACTGCAGCGCGTCGATCATGCGCAGCATCTCGTCGATGTTGCGACCCAGCGGCAGGTCGTTGACCACCTGGTGGCGCACGACGCCGGCCTTGTCGATCAGGAAGGAGCCGCGGAAGGCGACGCCGGCGTCGGCCTCGACGTCATAGGCCTTGCAAATGTCGTGCTTGATGTCGGCGACCAGCGGGTAGCCGACCTTGCCGATGCCGCCCTGATTGACCGGGGTGTTCTTCCAGGCCAGGTGGGTGAACTGAGAGTCGATGGACACGCCGATCACCTCGACGTTGCGGTCCTTGAATTCCTGTAGACGATGGTCGAAGGCGATCAATTCGGACGGGCAGACGAAGGTGAAGTCCAGCGGGTAGAAGAAGACCACGGCGTACTTGCCCTTGGTGTGGGCGGACAGGGTGAACGAGGCGTTGATGTCATTGTCGCCCATGACGGCGACGGCGGTGAAATCGGGGGCTTGTTTGCCAACCAGAACGGCCATTTTGAATTCCTTTTTGTTGGGGAAGAAAGGCGGATCGGCCGAGGCCGAGGACGTGGAATCTTACTAAATCGCTCGGGCAAAATAAACCCGGTCTAAATATCGGGCCAAGTCAAACCCAGGCGCGCAGCACCGCTTCGAGCTCGGCCTCTTTCACCGGCAGGGTCAAGGCGGCGTCGATGCGAAAGCGCTGTTTCACTTTGTCCAGCGCGGCCTGGTGGCTGGGTTCGTAGAACACCACGGTCTTGCAGCCGGGCAGCTTTTGCGCGGCGGCGAGCAGCGATTCGACGTTGCTCACCCGGTCGCGGAAATCGGGCTGGAAAAAGAAGTCGGCCACCACCACATCGGGCGGGGTTTTGCGCATGAGGGCGATGCCCTTGCGCACCGAAAACTCGGTGGCGACCCGGAAGCCCAGGCGCTCGTAGAGCGGACGCAGGTTGGGAAAGCCCAATAGCTCGATGACCGAGAGCAGTGCTTTTTGCGTCATGCCCCGCTTACTTCTTGGCGGCGGTCTTGCGCGGGGCGGCGGCCTTTTTCGCGGGCGCTTTTTCGGTCTTGGCGGCGGCCTTGGCCGGGGCCTTGCGCGCCGGCTTCTTGGTCGCCGGACCCTTGGCCGCCTTGGCGGCGATCAGGTCCAGGGCCTCGGCCAGGGTGATGGTCTCGGGCTTGAAGTCCTTGGGCAGGGTGGCGTTGATCTTGCCGTGCTGGACATAGGGACCGTAACGGCCGTCCTTGACCACCACCGGTTCGCCGTCGCCTGGATGCTTGCCCAACTCGCGGCCCGGGTCGGCGCTGGCGCCGCGCCGGCCCGGCGGCAGGGCTAGGATCTCCAGGGCCTGTTTCAGATCGACGGTATAGACGTCGTAGGCCTTGGGGATGGACTTGAACTTGTCGTTGTGCAGCAAGTAGGGCCCGAAGCGGCCGATGTTGGCGACGATGGGTTTTTCCGTTTCCGGGTGGGTGCCCACTTCGCGCGGCAGCGACAGCAGCACGAGGGCGATGTCGAGATCGGCGGCCTCGGTCGGGCGGTCTTTCGGCCAGCTGGCGCGGCGCGGCTTAACCTTGCTGCCCTCCTCCTGCTCGCCGACCTGGACATACCAGCCGAAGCGGCCGTTGAGCAGGGTGATCGGCTTGCCGGTGGCGGGGTCGGTGCCGAGCACGCGGCCGTTGTCCTCCGAGGCGGCGTCGCCGAAGGGCCGGGTGTAGTCGCACTCGGGGTAGCCGCTACAGCCGACGAACAGGCCGCGCTTGCTGGCCTGAAGGAGCAAGGGTTTGCTGCACTTGGGGCAGGGCTCGTTCACCGGGCAACCACGCTCGACCTTGTCCTTGGCCTGCAACTGATTGGCGAAGCCGTCCCAGAACTCGTGCATCACCGGCAGCCAGGTGCGCTTGCCGTTGGAGACATCGTCCAGCTCGTCTTCCATGTGGGCGGTGAAGCCGTAGTCGACGTAGTGGTCGAAGTGCTGGGTCAGGAAGCAGTTGACCAGGCGGCCCATGGGCGTGGGCTTGAACCGCTTCTTGTCGAGCACGGCATAGGCGCCGATGTTGTCCCGCTCGTAGAGCAGGGTGGAGATGATGTTGGCGTAGGTCGAGGGCCGGCCGATGCCGTATTCCTCCAGGGTCTTGACCAGACTGGCTTCGGAATAGCGCGGCGGCGGCTGGGTGAAGTGCTGCTCGCCCTTGATCGCATCGACCGGCAACACCTCGCCCTCCTTCAAGGGCGGCAGCTTGGCCTCGTCCTCGTCCTCCGAGGGCTCGTCGGTGTCCTCGTGGTAGACGGCGAGGAAGCCGTCGAAGGCGATGGTCTGGCCGGTGGCACGGAACATGCCGGCCTGGCCGGCGGCCAGATCGGCCGCCACGGTATCGAGTTGGGCCGGCGCCATCTGGCAGGCCAGGGCCCGCTTCCAGATCATTTCGTAGAGCTTGAACTGGTCGGCGCCGAGGTGGTCCTTCAGGCTCTCCGGCGTGCGGGCGATGCTGGTCGGGCGGATGGCCTCGTGCGCCTCCTGGGCGTTCTTGGCCTTGTTGGCATAGGTCACCGGATTGGCCGGCAGATAATCCTTGCTGAATTTTTTCCCGATGTAGCCGCGAATCTCGGCGATGGCCTCCTGGGCCAGGTTGACCGAGTCGGTCCGCATATAGGTGATGAGACCGACGGCGCCGCCGCCGATGTCGATGCCCTCGTACAGCTGCTGGGCGGTGCGCATGGCCCGCTCGGCGGAAAAGCCCAGCTTGCGCACGGCCTCCTGTTGCAGGGTCGAGGTGGTGAAGGGGGCCGTGGGCATGCGCTGCTTGCGCTTCTTCTCGACCTTGGCCACGGTCACTTGGCCATTTGCGGCGTGAGTGAGCGCTTCCACGACATCTTTCTGTCGGGCCTCGTTCTCGATCGAGAACTGCTGGATCTTCTCGCCCTGGAACTGGGTCAGCCGGGCGCCGAATTTCTGTTTGCCCTGGTGGCTGTCGAGGTGGATGGTCCAGTATTCGCGCGGGACAAAGCGTTCGATCTCGGCCTCGCGTTCGCAGATCAGGCGCAGGGCCGGGCTCTGCACCCGGCCGGCGGACAGGCCGGGGCTGATCTTCTTCCACAGCAGCGGCGACAGGTTGAAGCCGACCAGGTAGTCCAGCGCGCGCCGGGCCTGCTGGGCGTTGACCAGCTCCATGGCGATGTCGCGCGGGTTGGCCACCGCCTCTTTCACCGCCCGTTCGGTGATCTCATGGAATACCACGCGCTTGAGCACCTTCTTGGCCAGCAGCTTGCGCTCGCGCAGTATCTCGGCCAGATGCCAGGCGATGGCCTCGCCTTCGCGATCAGGGTCGGTCGCGATCAGGATTTCATCGGCCTTCTTCACCGCGCGGGCGATGGCCTCGACGTGCTTGGCGTTGCGCTCGATCACCTCGTACTTCATGGCGAACTCGTTGGCTGTGTCGACCGAGCCGGTCTTGGGCAAGAGGTCGCGCACATGGCCATAGGAGGCCAGCACCTCGAAATTGGCGCCAAGGTATTTCTTCAGGGTCTTCGCCTTCGACGGCGATTCGACGATCAATAGATGCATTTTGTAATTATTAGTGAAGGGTCGGCGGTTCGTCGTCCAGGTCTTGCACCAGGCCTTCCAGCCACAATGCATCCAAAGGGCCGCCCAGGCGCCACAGCGCGATCAGGGCGATCCACTTGATCTTTTCGGCGGGGACCTCGCGGTCCTCCAGGGCCAGGGCGCGCTCGATCACCCACTCGCGGCCATAGGGCGTGAGCAGCCCGGCCGACTCGAGGTAGGTCAAAAAGCCGCGGCCGGCCACGTCGAGCCGATCGATTTCGGTATCGCTGAAATGACGCAGGCCTTCATGGGCAAGCTGGCCGTTCTCGTCCTGGGGGGCGAGATTTTCCAGGCCGGAAAGCCAGTCGAGCGCCTGGTCGATCTCGCCCTGCTCAAAGCCGGCGGCGATGAGCTTGCGAGCCAGGGATTCGGCATCGGGATAATAATCGTCGGCGAGGTAGTTTTCGTAAAGGTATTGGAGTATCTCGAACATGCGACCTCAGTACAGGCGTTGATATAAGCCGCCTGGTAGGGCAGCCACCTTGCCGTCCAGTTCGTGCGCGAGAAGCATCGCCGAAACGGTATCGACCGTCAAGCCGGAAACCGTCACCAAGGCATCCAGGCCCATGGGCGCCGGCCCCATCAGCCCAAGCAGGGCGTCGGTTTCCGGCTCGGCGCGGGTGTTCACGTAAGTAGGCGCCCACTGGAAGCGCAGCTCTTCCAGGATGTCTTCGGCCGACTCGACCAGCTTGGCCCCCTGCTTGATAAGGCCATGGCAGCCGCGACTCAAGGGAGAATGGATCGAGCCCGGCAGCGCGAACACCTCCCTGCCCTGCTCCGCCGCCAGCTTCGCGGTGATCAGCGAGCCGCTGTCCGGTGCCGCCTCGATTACCAGGGTGCCCAGGGCGAGGCCGCTGATGATGCGGTTGCGGCGCGGGAAATGGCCGGGCCTGGGCTGGGTGCCAAGAGCGAATTCGGAGACGATGGCGCCCTCTTCCGCCAATTTGTGCGCCAGTTCGCGGTTTTTCGCCGGATAAACCCGGTCCAGGCCGGTGCCGACCACGGCCACGCTGCGCCCCTGCCCGGCCAGCCCCCCTTCATGGGCGGCGGCATCGATGCCCTCGGCCAAGCCGCTGACCACGGTGAGGCCCGCCTCGGCCAGGACCTGGGCGAAGGCCCGGGCATCGCGCCGGCCCTGGGGCGTGGCATTGCGACTGCCGACGATGGCGATCGCCGGCCTGGCCAGCCAGGCGGGATCGCCTTTTATATAGAGCCAGGCCGGCGGGTCGGGCAGATTGCGTAGCGCCTCGGGGTAGGCGGGGTCGGTATGGGGGATGAAGTGGTTGCCCGGCTCGCTTAGCCAGGCGAGCGCCGCCTGGTGCGCGGCCTCGTCCACGCCCTTGGCGATCTCGCGGGCCAGGGCCTCGCCGACTATGGATTGGAGCAGGCCGCCGGGGGCGTCGAAGACGCTCTTGGCATCGGGGAAGTGTTCGAACAGGCGCCGGGCGGCTTCGGGGCCGAGGCCGGGGATGGCCTCCAGGGCGAACCAATGGAGGGCGTCGGCAGGCGGGCTCAAGGGTTGCGCACGGCGTCCCTGATCGCGACCGGTTGTTCGCCCTTCAACACCAGGGCATAGGCCGCGCGTTCGAATACGCGATAGACGAAGGCCAAGGCGATGCGCTTGTCCGGCAGACCGTGGCCATCCTCATCGCGCTGGTTGCATTCGTTCTTGATGCCGTTACGTCCGGCGAGGAAGGCCAATTTTTCCGCGCGCTGGCAGCGCGGGTCGGCCAGCGATGGCGCGCTGCGGTAGATGCCGAGCACATGGCCGACCTCAAGGCCGTCCTTGAAACCCTTGTTCAATACCACGCTGCCGTAAGTGCCCGTCAGCTTGGCTGCATTCAGCGTCGCGGCCACCTTGGCCTGCACGGGCTTGTCCGGCGCGTGCGGCGCGAAGGCCATTCGCCCGTCGCCGAAATAGGGGTACAGGCGGTCGCGTTCGAGCACCTCCTGGTGGGTCCTGTCGATCTCGAACAAGGCCGGCTCGCCGGGCCGAAGCATATGCATCAGCCCGATATGGATCAGCAGATTACCCAAGGCCTCGCCCGTGTCGGGGTCGATCACCGCCGGTCCGGCGCGGACGATCTCCCAGTGCGGCACGCTGGGGTCGTTCGCGGTCGCATAGACCCGGTCGCCGGCGCCGAACAAGACCCGCCCTTCGCTGGAACCGAGGATGCGCGGGGCGCGGGCCAGCTCGTCGTCGTGGACCAGGCCGCCCTCGTTCAGCAGCGAGGCGACGGCCTCGTAGGGGATGCTCGGGATGGCGGCCGCCTTTTCCTCGATCGGCTCGGCCCGCGCCTGGGGCGACAGTTTCACCGTTTCCAAGGCATCGCGTTCCAGCGCCAGTTGCGGCTGCGGCCCACGCACCAGCACCACGGTGTCGCCGGGGTAGATCAAGTGCGGGTTCTTGATCTGCTCCCGGTTGAAACCCCAGACCTCGGGCCACTTCCAGGGGTCTTTCAGGAAACGGGCGGAGACCTCCCACAGGGTGTCGCCCTTCACCACCGTATAGCGGTCGGGCACGTTGTCCTGAAGCCGGACCTCGTCGGCCAGGACGGCGAAGGCCGCGGCGACGAGCGCGGCGAATAGTGCGAGACGCATGATTTTCCCCATCGGAGAGCCGATTCTTGTTCGTTATACTAACGCCAACTTTCCACGGAATAGGCAAGATTGTCCTTGCCGCGTTTACCCAAGCATATGGCTTTGTTGAAAATACTGCACTATCCCGACCCGCGCCTGCATATCGTGGCCAAGCCGGTGGACAAGGTCGACGACCATATCCGCAAGCTGGCGGCGAACATGGCCGAGACCATGTATGCCGCGCCGGGCATCGGCCTGGCCGCGACCCAGGTCGACCACCATGTCCAGTTGCTGGTGCTCGACGTCAGCGAGACCCACGACCAATTGATGACCTTCATCAATCCGCAGATCGTCGAGGCCGACGGCGAGACGGTGTACGAAGAAGGCTGCCTGTCGGTGCCCGGCATCTATGAGGAGGTGACCCGGGCCGAGCGGGTCAAGGTGCGCGCCTTGAATTTAAGCGGCGAGCCGTTCGAGTTGGAGGCCGATGGCCTGCTCGCCATTTGCATCCAGCACGAGATCGATCATCTCAAGGGCAAGGTCTTCGTCGAATACCTGTCGCGCCTGAAGCAAGCCCGGATCAAGCAAAAATTGGTCAAGCGCGCGCGCGAAGCGATGTGAATCGAAATTGGCGAGAGGTGCGCGGCTCGGGGCCAGCGGCAAACCGCACTATACTTGCGCCCCTAGCCCCTATCCCCTAGCCCCCATGCGCCTCATCTTCGCCGGCACCCCCGAATTCGCCGCCCAGGCCCTGGCCGCCTTGATCGCGGCCGGCCATGACATTCCCCTGGTACTGACCCAGCCGGACCGTCCGGCCGGGCGCGGCATGAAGCTCAAGGCCAGCCCCGTCAAGACGCTGGCGCTCCAGCACGGCCTGCGCGTCGAGCAACCGGAGCGGTTGAAGACGCCCGACACCTGGGCGCCGATCGTCGAGGCGGCCGCCGATCTGATGATCGTCGCCGCCTACGGCCTGATCCTGCCGCAGGGCGTGCTCGATATCCCGCGCCTGGGCTGCGTCAACATCCATGCCTCGCTGCTGCCGCGCTGGCGCGGCGCGGCGCCGATCCAACGCGCGATCGAGGCGGGCGACACGGAGACCGGCATCACCCTGATGCAAATGGATGCCGGGCTCGACACCGGCGCCATGTTGAGCCGCGCCGCGCTGCCCATCGCGGCCGACGACACCGCCGGCAGCCTGCACGACAAGCTGGCCCTGCTCGGGGCGCGGGAGATCGTCGCCCTCCTCCCCCGGCTCGAAGCCGGCGCAGTGCAAGCCGAGGCGCAGGACGACAGCCTGGCGACCTACGCGAAAAAGATCGGCAAAGCGGACGCCGCTGTCGATTGGCGTCGGCCGGCCGGCGAAATCGATCATCAAGTGCGCGCCTTCAACCCGGCGCCCGGCGCCTTCGCGTCGTGGCAGGGCGAGGCGATCAAGCTCTGGCGCGCGCGTCCGGCCGAAGGGCGCGGCGCGCCGGGCGAGATCGTCGCCGTCGAGCGCGATGCCGTGCGCGTGGCCTGCGGCGATGGCGTGTTGGAATTGCTCGAGCTGCAAAAGGCCGGCGCCAAGCGCCTGCCGGCGGCGGCCTTCCTGGCCGGCAGTCCGCTGGCGGTGGGCCAGCGTTTCGACCCGCCGGACGGCGGCATCTAATCGCCGTTTCGGTCGATAAAGGAACCCCAACCATGTTGAACAACTGGCTCAAGACCACGCTCCTGATGGCGGCCATCGTCGCGCTGTTCGGCGCGGTCGGCATGGCCATCGGCGGCATGGGCGGCATGCTGCTCGCGCTGCTCGTCGGCGGCGCCATGAACCTGTGGGCCTATTGGAACTCGGACAAGATGGTGCTGCGCATGTACAAGGCGCGAGAGGTCGGCCCGCACGAGGCGCCCGAGTTCCATGCCATGGTGCAGGACCTCGCGCGCCGGGCCGAGCTGCCCATGCCGCGCGTGTACGTGATCGACGAGGCCCAACCCAATGCCTTCGCCACCGGGCGTAATCCCGAGAACGCGGCGGTGGCGGCGACCACCGGCATCATGCGCCTGCTGAGCGAACGCGAACTGCGCGGCGTGATGGCGCACGAGCTGGCCCACGTAAAAAACCGCGACACCTTGATCTCGACCTTGTCCGCCACCGTGGCCGGCGCGATCTCCTCGCTCGCCCAGTTCGGCTTCTTGTTCGGCGGCGGCAACAACAACGAGCGCTCGGTGCACCCGGTGGTGCAGATCGTGATTATGATCCTGGCGCCGCTGGCGGCCATGCTGATCCAGATGGCGATCTCGCGCGCCCGCGAGTTCGGCGCCGACCGCGGTGGCGCCAAGATCGCCGGCGACCCCGAGGCGCTGGCCTCCGCCCTGCGCAAGATCGAAGCCCATGCCCGCGGCGTGGCCATGGATGCGGCCGAGCTGCATCCGGAGACGGCGCAGATGATGATCATCAATCCGCTGGCCGGCGGCGAGGGCCTGACCGGCCTGTTCCGCACCCACCCCGCCACCGAGGAGCGCATCCGGCGCTTGCTCGCGCTTGCCCGACGCGGCGCCTGAGCGCGTGTCCAAGGCCAACGCCCGCGCCCTGGCCGCCGACCTCGCATCGGCGGTGCTCGTCGAGGGCCGCAGCCTGACCGCCGCGCTGACGGCCCTGCGCAAGGGCCGCCTCGACCCGCGCGCCCTGGCCGCCGCGCAAGACTTAGCCTACGGCGTCTTGCGCCATCATGGTCAGCTGGCCTTTTTTCTCGACCGCCTATTGAGCCGGCCGCTGAGCGACCCCTATCTGCGCGGCTATCTGCTGGTCGGCCTGTACGAATTGGCCCAGACCAACGCGCCGGCCTATGCCGTGGTCAACGAGACCGTGGCCAACGTCGCCGGCCATGAGCCCAAGGCGCGCGGCCTGGCCAACGCGGTGCTGCGCAACTTCCTGCGGCGCCAGGAAGAGCTGGCCGGCCTGGCCTTGCAGCAGCCCGAGGCGCGCTGGAACTTCCCCGCTTGGTGGATAGACCGGCTGCGGGCCGATTGGCCCGAGCAATGGCAGGCGGTGCTGGAATCGGCCATGCGACACCCGCCGATGACCTTGCGCGTGAACCGCCGCCGTGCCAGCGTGCCGGCCTATCAAGCGGCACTACGGGAGGCCGGCATCGAGGCCGAGGTGACAGGTGAGTGTGCGCTCACCCTGTCCAGACCCCGGCCGGTGGCTGAGTTGCCCGGCTGGGCCTCGGGTTGGGTCTCGGTGCAGGACGCCGGCGCCCAGGCCGCCGCCGGCCTGCTCGATTGCGTCGACGGCATGCGGGTGCTGGACGCCTGCGCCGCGCCCGGCGGCAAGACCGCGCACCTGCTCGAGGCGCACGACCTGGACCTGCTGGCCCTGGACAGCGACCCGGCCCGGCTCGACCGGGTGCGGCAAAACCTGGAACGGCTGGACCTGAAGGCCGGCCTGGCCGCCGCCGATGCCGGCGATTTGCCGACCTGGTGGGACGGCCGGGCCTTCGACCGCATCCTGCTCGACGCCCCCTGCTCCGCCTCCGGCGTCGCCCGCCGGCACCCGGACGGCAAATGGCTCAAGCGTGTCTCCGATGTTGAAGCCCTGACAAAAGAGCAGGACCGTTTGCTGGAGGCTTTGTGGTCTACCCTCAAAGCCGGTGGTAAATTGCTCTATGCTACTTGTAGCGTTTTCCGGCAGGAAAACGAGGCTCGGGTGCGGGCCTTCTTGGACCGGCACCCCGAGGCCAGGCTCGAACCGCTGGGTTTGGCCGGCGCCATCGACGGCCAATGGCTGCCCGATTCTTTGCATGATGGATTTTTCTATGCCCGCTTTGCCAAGGCGTAAGTTTCTCGTTGCCGTGCTGGGGCTCGCCCTGGCGGCGGCGGCCGCGCCCATGCGGGCCGAGGGCATCCACGCCAAGCGCATCGATCTGCAACCGCGCGAAGAACATTACGTGCTGGTCGGCGGTTTCGAGGTGCAGCTCAACGACAAGCTGGAGGAGGCGCTCAAGCGCGGGGTGACCATCACCTTCATCCAGGAATTCGAGCTGGAGCGGCCGCGCGATTATTGGCTGGCCGAGGGCGTGGCCGACGCGACGCGCACCTTGAAGCTGAGCTACAACGCCCTGCTGCGCAGCTTCGTGCTCAACACCGCCGGCCGGCTGGCCAATTACGACAGCCTGCCCGAGGCCTTGGCCGGGGTCGGCAGCCTGAACGATTGGGCCGTGGCCGAGCGGCATCAAATCAAGAAGAAGGCCACTTACCGTGCGTCGGTGCGCCTGCGCGTCGACCCGTCGCAACTGCCCAAGCCCTTGCAGGTGAGCGCCTTCGCCTCCGACCGCTGGCAGATGGACTCCGACTGGATTCGCTGGTCCGTAAAATTCTGACATGATCGCGCTCGTCACCCTGAGCCTGGTGGCCGGCGCGGTGCTGGTCGCGCTGCTGTCGCTGGCGGCCGACAACACCGCCTTCCTCGCCGAATATTTCACCCTGCTGCTGGGCCTGACCGGCGTCGTCGCCTTGGCCCTGGTCGGCCTGATCGGCTATCAGGCCTATGTCTTGCTGCGCCGCATCCGGGCCGGTGTGTTCGGCGCCCGGCTGACCGCCCGCCTGCTGCTGGTCTTCGTGCTGATGGCCTTGTTGCCGGGCGCCATCGTCTATGCCGTGTCGGTGCAATTCCTCACCCGTTCGATCGAGTCCTGGTTCGACGTGCGCATGGAGCGCGCCTTGCAGGGCGGCCTGAACCTCGGCCAGTCGGCCTTGGAGCAGGTGCGCCGCGATTTGGTGAAAAAGGCCGAGGGCATGGCGAACCAATTGGCCGAGATGCCGTCGGCCTCGCAAGCCTTGCAACTGAACGAGCTGCGCGAAACCATGGTGGTGCAGGAGGCGGGACTCTACGACCTGGAGGGCCGCCCGCTCGGCTTCGCCTCGGCCGAGAAGGCCAGCCTGGCGCCAACGCCGCCGAGCAGCGCGGCGATCTGGCAGGTGCGCCTGCAACAGCCGTGGTCGCTGGTCGAACCGACCGCCGACGGCCAGGGCCTGGTCGCCCGCGCGGCCGTGCCGGTCAACCTGCTGGCCTTGGGCGAGAGCGTGCGCGTGCTGTATCTGGCACAGCCGATCTCGCCGCAGCTCGCGCGCGATGCGCGCGAGGTCGAGGCGGCGCACAGCAGCTATCAAGAACTCGCGCTGTCGCGCATCGGTCTCAAGCGCCTGTACGGCTTTTCGCTGACCCTGGCCCTCGCGCTCGCGCTGTTTTCGGCGATCTCGCTCGCCTTCATCCTGTCCGAACGCATGGCGGCGCCCTTGCGCGCGTTGGCCCGGGGCACCCGCGCGGTGGCACGCGGCGACTTCAGCCAGGTGCAGGCCTCGGCCAGCCAGGACGAGCTGGGCATGTTGACCCAGTCGTTCAACCGCATGACCCGGCAGCTGGCCGATGCCCGCACCGAGGCGCAGCAGAATCAGGACATGCTGCAAGAAGCCAAGGCCTATCTGGAGAGCATCCTCGGCAGCGTGAGCACCGGCGTGATCACCTTGAGCCCCGACTACGTGGTGCGCACCGTCAACCCCGCCGCCGCCCTGGCGCTCGGCGTGGCCGCCGCCGATCTGGTCGGGCATCGCTTGGCCGAACTGGGCGAGCCCGGCAGCGGCTTGGCCGGCATCGCCGCCGAGATGGAGCGTTGTTTCACCGAGGCCGAGGGCAATCTCTGGCAGGGCGAGATGGAATATGACGGCGGCCACGGCATGCGCGTGCTGCTCGCGCGCGGCGCGCCACTGACCGGCGAGGCCGATTGCGACCGGGTGCTGGCCTTCGACGACATCACCGAACTCATCCGCGCCCAGCGCGATGCGGCTTGGGGCGAGGTGGCACGGCGCATGGCGCACGAGATCAAGAATCCCTTGACGCCGATCCGCTTGTCGGCCGAGCGCATGCAGCGCAAACTCGCGGACAAATTGGACGAGCCCTCGCGCCAGATGTTGACCCGGGCGACCGAAACCATCGTCGGCCAGGTCGGCGCGATGAAGAGCCTGGTCGACGCCTTCGCCGAATATGCCAAACTACCGGCCGCGCGCATCGAGGCCATCGACCTCAATGCCCTGGTGCAGGAGGTGCTGGTGCTGTACGAGGGCCAGGTGCCGATGCAGGTTTTCTTGGAGGACGGCCTGCCCAAGGTGGCGGGCGATCCGACCTTGTTGCGGCAGGTGCTGCATAACTTGATCAAGAATGCGAAAGAGGCCTTGGGCGAAACGGCGGAACCGCAACTGCGGGTAGGTACCGGACGTGGCTTGCATGGCATCGAATTACGGATCGGCGACAATGGCCCCGGTTTTCCGGAACATTTGCTGAGCCGCCTGTTCGAGCCCTATGCCACGACCAAGCCCAAGGGCACCGGCCTGGGCCTGACCATCGTGAAGAAGATCGTGGACGAGCACGGCGGGGCGATCGACGTGCGCAATGCGCAACCCCACGGCGCGTGCATAACGATTACACTACCGCCTATGGAAGGTGACGCTGCCGATGAGTGAAATTCTGGTCGTTGACGACGAAGCGGGTATCCGCGAGTTGATGCGCGAAATCCTCGAGGAAGAGGGTTATGAAGTGCGTCTCGCGGAGAACGGCGTCGCCGCGCGCAGCGAGCGCTTGGCCAAGGAGCCGGCCCTGGTCCTGCTCGATATCTGGATGCCGGACGTGGACGGCATCAGCCTGCTGCGCGAATGGTCCAGCGAGGGCCTGCTCACCATGCCGGTGGTGATGATGTCCGGCCACGGCACGATCCACACCGCGGTCGAGGCGACCCGCATGGGCGCCTTCGACTATCTGGAAAAGCCCGTCCCCTACGATCACCTGCTCGACACCGTCGCGCGCGCGCTCAAGTCGCGCGCCACCGTGAAGGCGCCGGCCTGCAACCTGGACGGCCTGGGTAGCAGCCCGGCGATCCAAGGCCTCGCGCAGCGCCTCAAACAAGTGGCCGGCGTTTCCGCGCCCCTCTTGGTTACGGCGGAGTCCGGCGCCGGCGCCGAGGCCTGCGCCCGTTTCCTGCACGTGCCCGATTCGCCTTGGTTCGAGCCGGACAACATGGTCGACCTGGCCGAGCGGCCGATCGAATGGCTGAACCGGGCCAAGGGCGGCCTGCTGTTTCTGCGCGAGGTCGCCGACCTGACGCCCTTGCAGCAGAAGGGCCTGCTGTTGCTGCTGTCGCGCCGCAACGAATTCCAGGCGCGCATCGTCTGCGCGACCGCGCAGAACCTCGCGCAAAAGGCCCTGGACGGCGCCTACTCGAAAGACCTGTACAACGCCCTGACCCAGGCCGCCGTGCGCGTGCCGCCGCTGCGCGAGCACAAGGAAGACATCCCGGCCCTGGCCGAGGCCGAGCTCAAGCGCGCGGTCGAGGAACAAGGCCTGCCGCCGCGCCGGTTCAGCGCGGCTGCGCTGGCGGCGCTCGGCCAATTCAACTGGCCCGGCAATATCGATGAGCTGCATGCGCGCGTGCGCAGCCTGGCGATCACCGCCTTGAACGAAGAGATCGACTTGGCCGAGGTCGGCGCGCAGATGGGCAACGACGAAGCGGAAGAAAAGGCCGTGGCCGACCTGAACCTGGACATGCCGCTGAAGGATGCGCGCGAGATCTTCGAGCGCGGCTATCTGGAGGCCCTGCTCGGCGCCTGCGGCGGCAATATGACGCGCGTGGCCGAGCGCTCGGGCCTGGAGCGCACCCACCTCTATCGCAAGCTCAAACAACTGGGCATCCAGCTGCCGACCAAGAAAGAAGCCTAGTTCAATCGTTCGGACCGCTTGGGACAAGCATCAACATGAAGATCATCATTCTCGGGGCGGGCCAAGTCGGCTCCAACTTGGCATCCAGTCTGGTTTCCGAAGCGAACGACATCACCGTGGTCGACATCGACGAGGCCAAGCTGGCCTGGCTGCAAGACCGCTACGACCTGCGCACGGTGTGCGGCCCGGCCTCGCATCCCTCGGTCTTGCGCCAGGCCGGCGCCGAGGATGCCGACATGCTGGTGGCGGTGACCCAGAACGACGAGATCAATATGCTGGCCTGCAAGCTGGCCGCCACCCTGTTCCACATCCCGACCAAGATCGCGCGCATCCGCTCGCTCGATTACATGCGGCATCCGGAACTGTTCGCGCCGGAGAACATGGCGGTCGATTACGTAATCAGCCCGGAGCAGGAGGTAACCGACTACCTGCGCCGCTTGATCGATTACCCCGAGGCCTTGCAGGTGGTCGATTTCGCCGATGGCCGCATTCGCCTGGTCGCGATGCGCGCTCACTTCGGCGGCCCGCTGGTCGGCCACGAGCTGCGCGACCTGCGCAAGCATCTGCCCAAGCTCGACGCCCGGGTGGCGGCGGTATTCCGCCGCGATCGCATGTTCGTGCCCGAGGGCCGCACGGTGATCGAGGACGGCGACGAGGTCTTCTTCATCGCCGCCACCGAGAACATCCGCGCGGTGATGAAGGAGATGCGCCGCGCCGACAAGAGCGTGCGCCGGGTGATGATCGCCGGCGGCGGTAACATCGGCAGCCGGCTGGCGGCCAATCTGGAGCAGGATTACGAGGTCAAGCTGATCGACCGCAACAAGAAGAATGCCGAACACCTGGCGATCCAGCTCAAGCGCTGCCTGGTGCTGGTCGGCGACGCGACCGACGAGGAGCTACTGCTGCAAGAAGGCATCGAGGACATGGACGTGTTCTGCGCCCTGACCAACGACGACGAAGACAACATCATGGCCTGTCTGCTGGCCAAGCGCATGGGCGCGCGCAAGGTGGTCGCCCTGATCAACCGCTCGACCTACGTCGACCTCTTGCAGGGCGGCGATATCGACATCGCGCTGTCGCCGGCCCAAGCCACCATCGGGCCGTTGCTCACCCATATCCGGCGCGGCGACATGGCGGCGGTGCACAGCCTGCGCCGGGGCGCGGTCGAGGCGATGGAGGCCGTGGTGCACGGCGACCGCAATTCGTCCAAGCTGATCGGCCGCCGGATCGAGGAGATCGATCTGCCCGAGGGCGTGAGCATCGGCGCCATCCTGCGCGGCGACGAGGTCATGATCGCCCACCACGACAGCCTGATCGAGGCCGAGGACCACCTCATCCTGTTCGTGCCGAACAAGCGCCTGATCCCCAAGGTGGAAAAACTGTTCCAGGTCGGCATGGGCTTCTTCTGACATGCAGGATCGGCTAGTCCCCATCCTCAAGGTCTTGGGCATGGTCATCGCCGTGTTCGGCCTGACCATGCTGTTTCCCTTGGTCATCTCCGAGGCCATGGCCGATGCGGCGCGCCATGCCTACGATACATCGGTCTTGATCACCATCGGCGGCGGCCTCGGTCTTTGGTCCTTGACCCGTTACAGCAAGCGCGAATTGCGCGCGCGCGACGGCTTCCTGCTGGTGGTGCTGATCTGGGCCATCCTGCCGATCTTCGCCGCGCTGCCGTTGTTGATCTACCTGCCCGATTTGAGTCTCACCGATGCCTATTTCGAGACCATGTCGGGCCTGACCACCACGGGCGCCAGCGTGCTCTCCGGCCTGGATCACCTGCCGGCCTCGATCAACATCTGGCGCGCGCAGCTACACCTGATCGGCGGCTTGGGCGTGATCGTGCTGGTGGTCGCCGTGCTGCCCTTGCTCGGCATCGGCGGCCGCCAGATGTTCAAGGCCGAGACCCCGGGACCGATGAAGGACACCAAACTGACCCCGCGCATGGCAGAGACCGCGAAGGGCCTGTGGGTGGTCTACCTGTCGATCACCCTCGTCTGCATGGCCGCGTTGTGGCTGGGCGGCATGAACTGGGTCGATGCCATCGTCCACGCCTTCTCGATCATGGGCCTAGGCGGTTTTTCCTCGCACGACGCCAGTTTCGGCTATTTCGATTCGGTCACCCTGGAGATCATCGCCATGGTCTTCGCCTTGATCGCCGGCATGAACTTCGCCACCCATTTCCTCGCCTTCCGTGGCCTCAGTTTCAACCCCTATCGCTTCGACCTGGAGATGCGCTGGTTCCTGTTCGTGGTGCTCGGCAGTTGCCTGGGCTTGGGCCTGTTCCTGTGGTTCAACGATGTCTATGTCGATTTCCCCACCGCGTTGCGCCATGCCAGCTTCAGCACCATCTCCATGGCCACCACCATGGGCCTGGCCACGGCCGATTTCAACGCCTGGCCCTATTTCGCCGGGCTGTGGCTGCTGTTCCTGTGCAGCTTCTCCACCAGCGCCGGCTCGACCGGCGGCGGCATCAAGATGATGCGCGCGATCATCCTCTACAAGCAGGTCTATCGCGAACTCAAGCGCCTGTTGCACCCCAATGCCCAGCTCTTGACCCGCCTGGGCGATACGCCGATACCGAACAAGATCACCTACGCCGTGCTGGCCTTCCTGTTCATCTATGTCGCTTCCATCGTCGCGCTGTCCTTCGTGCTGATCGCCAGCGGCCTCGACGTGTTCACCGCCTTCACCGCCGTCGTCGCCACCATCAACAACGCTGGCCCCGGCTTGAATCAGGTCGGTCCGTCCACGACCTATGCCGTGCTGACCGACTTCCAGACCTGGGTTTGCAGCTTCTCCATGCTGCTCGGCCGCTTGGAGCTATTCACCCTGCTGGTGGTGCTGACCCCGGCCTTCTGGCGCAGGTGACGCGCCCCGCCCCATCCGCTACTATCGCCCTTCTCTTGGAATTCGCTTAAGGAGCACCCCCATGGCACGCATGGTCAACTGCGTCAAATTGGGCCGCGAGGCCGAAGGCATGGATTTCCCGCCCTACCCCGGCGACTTGGGCAAGCGCATCTTCGACAGCGTGTCGAAAGAGGCCTGGGCCGGCTGGATTCGCCTGCAAACCATGATCATCAATGAGAATCGGCTCAACCTGGCCGATGCCCAGCATCGCAAATACCTGGCCGAGCAGGCCGAGAAGTATTTCTTCGGCGAAGGCCTCGGCGCCCCCGAGGGCTACCGGCCCAACTGATCGCCGGACCATGAGCGATAAGCAAACCCACTTCGGCTTCGAGTCGGTCGCCGAGCGCGACAAGGCACGTAAGGTCGCCGAGGTCTTCCATTCCGTGGCCGACCGCTACGACGTGATGAACGATCTGATGTCGCTCGGCCTGCACCGCATCTGGAAGCGCTTCGCTTCATTGCAGGCCGCCGTGCGGCCGGGCGCGCGCATCCTCGACATCGCCGGCGGCACCGGCGACATCTCGCGCCTCTTGGCCAAGGACGCCGGCCCGACCGGCGAGGTCTGGCTGACCGACATCAACGGCTCCATGCTCGGGGTCGGCCGCGACCGCCTGCTCGACGAGGGCCTGGCCCTGCCGGTGGCGCAGTGCGATGCCGAACACCTGCCCTTCCCCGACGGCTATTTCGATCTGGTCACCGTCGCCTTCGGCCTGCGCAACATGACCCACAAGGACGCCGCGCTCAAAGAGATGTGCCGGGTGCTGAAGCCGGGCGGCAAGCTCATGGTGCTGGAGTTTTCCAAGGTCTGGAAACCGCTGGCACCGGCCTACGACGCCTATTCCTTCGGGCTACTGCCCCGGCTGGGCCAACTGGTGGCGAAAGATGCGGCCAGTTACAAATATCTGGCCGAGTCCATCCGCATGCACCCCGACCAGGAAACGCTCAAGCAGATGATGCGCGAGGCCGGTTTCGACAAAGTGGACTATTTCAATTTGACCGCGGGCGTGGTGGCGCTGCATGTCGGGGTGAAGTTCTGATTTGTCTTAACTGGCACTAAGAACCAACGGCCTTCCCTCTCCCCCAGCCCCTCCCCCGCATGCGGGGGAGGGGTGCGCGGCAGCGCGGGAGAGGGAGAGGGAGAATCTGAGCTAGATCGTCGCCTCAATCCTCCAGCACTACATACTCCACCGCAATGATCTCCAACTCCCGCACCCCGCCCGGGGTGGGTACGCGCACGCTGTCGCCCTCGCGCGCCTTCAGCAACGCGCGCGCCAAGGGCGAGACCCAGGAGATGCGGCCCCGGCCCGGCTCGGCCTCGTCGAGACCGACGATGCTGTAGGTGAACTCGCTGTCGTTATCGAGCACGGTGACGGTGGCGCCGAAGAAGACCCGCTCGGTGTTGTCTTGCTGCGAGGGGTCGACCACCACCGCTTGTTCGATGCGTTTGGTTAGGAAGCGCAGGCGCCGGTCGATCTCGCGCAACCGTTTCTTGCCGTAGATGTAATCGCCGTTTTCCGAGCGGTCGCCGTTGCCGGCGGCCCAAGACACGACGTTGACCACTTGCGGCCGTTCCACGCGAACCAGGTGGTTGAACTCGGCCTGTAGCCGGGCATAGCCGGCGGGGGTGGTGTAGTTCTTGCCGCCGGCCGGCAAGGTCGGCGGCTGGTCGTCGCCTTCCTGCTCGTCGGCGTCGTCGCGGACGAAGGCCTTGCTCATTTATTCCAGGATTTTGGGCGGCTTGCCGTCGTAGACCAGGGCGCGCCGACGTTCAAGATGGAAGTCGCGCGTGTATTCGTAGCCATCGAGCGCGGCGGTATCGAGGGCCGATTTGGCAGCGAGCAGATCGGCCCGACGGCTGACGGCGCGCAACAACACGCTGCCGTTACGGGCCTCGTCGTCCTGCAGGCCATAGACCGCATCGAGATAGCTGCTGTCGGCGAGCAAGCCGACGGTATCGCGGAAATTGCTCGGGCCGAAGAACGGCAACACCAGATACGGGCCGGTTCCCACGCCCCAGTGGCCCAGGGTCTGGCCGAAGTCCTCGTTGTGTTTTTTCAGGCCGGCTTCGCTGGCGATATCCAAGACGCCGCCGAGCCCCCAAGTCGAGTTCAGGGCCAAGCGCATGACATCCTGCGAGGCCTGTTCGAGCTTGAATTGCAGCAAGTCGTTGGCGACCACGACGACGTCGTCGAGGTTGGAGAAGAAGTTGCGCACGCCGGTTTGGGCAAAGCCCGGCAGCACCGCTTGATAGCCCTCGGCCAGCGGCTTCATGGCGACCTTGTCCACGGTCTCGTTGAAGTCATGGATCGCGCGGTTCATCGGTTCGAGCGGATCGCGCGGGTCGCCCTGGCTCGCGCAAGCGGTCAACAAGAGCGCGCCGCCGCAAGCGGCGACAAATCGTTTGAAGGACATCATGGTGATCACCTTGTATTGGGTTCTCTGGGCCGGAGCGGTCGTGCCCAGACATTCACGGTGCTTATTTTAGGACGTGCTTGGTTTGTGCGATAGGCCGGGGAAGGGGGGAGGATAGAAATCTTTGCCGGGGTGACGGGTGGCCACGGAGTTTTCGTGGCCCATGGCGGGCCACGAATGAAAACGCCACCGCGAGGGTGGCGTTTTCGTTTGTGGCGTCCCCACGGGGATTCGAACCCCGGTTACCGCCGTGAAAGGGCGATGTCCTAGGCCTCTAGACGATGGGGACCCGTTTGACAGGTCGTGGGTGCTAGGACACCCACTTTCGTATCTGGTGGAGGTAAGCGGGATCGAACCGCTGACCTCTTGCATGCCATGCAAGCGCTCTCCCAGCTGAGCTATACCCCCAAACGAAGGCCGCGATATTAGCGGTGCCTTTGGGGTTTGTAAAGCCCTTCGGGTTTCTTTTTTACGCGCGCCTATGCCGCCTCAAGTGTTGCAACACCAAGGTGGCGACTTGCACCCGGTTATGAAAACCCAGCTTCTGCATGATGTTGGCGAGGTGGTTGCGCACGGTGTTGTCGGAAAGGTTGAGCTTGGCGCCGATGACCTTGTTGCTGTGGCCCTGAGCGACGTATTCGGCGATCTCCATCTCGCGTTGCGACAGCTTGGCCAAGGGGTCCGGGTTGTCGCCGCGCGAGATCTTTTGCAGCACTTGCGGCGGAAAGGCGCCGGCATCCTGCAACACGATGCCGATCGCATGCAGTATCTGGTCCATGTCCGAGGACTTGAGCAGATAGCCGTCGACGCCGGTGTCGATCGCGGCGCGGATCTCCTCGTCGTCGTCCTCGACGGTCAGCACGATCACCTTCATGCCGGCTTGCTTGAGCGGGGCGACCAGGCTCAGGCCGTCGCCGTCCGGCAATGAACGATCCAGGAGCGCGACATCGGCGTGCTGGCTGCTTTCCAGCCAGGTTTGCACGCAACGGATGTCGGCGCATTCGCCGGCGACCTTGAAGCCGTCTTGCGACTCCAACGCTTGCCGCACGCCCAGACGCAGCAGCGGGTGGTCGTCGATGATGAGGACATGGATGGGGTTCATGGCATTCGCTTTAAATGGTCGGGCCTATTGCAAATCATATAGCAAGCATCGCGATCGTGCTCGCGGCTGCTTATTTGCGTGCCGCGCGTTTGCGCTCGCCTTGGATGAGGGCATCCAGGGTATCGAACAGGGCCGGGTTGCTGCCGGTCATATAGGCCGAGGTGACATAGCGCCCGGCCACGGCGAAGGCGGGCACGCCGGTGAGTTTGTATTCCTGGACAAGCTGGCGCGAATGCATGACCTGGGCATTCACGCTGAAGGAGTTGTAGGCCTGGGCAAGCTTGGCCTTGTCGGCGCCCTGCTTGGCGGCCCAATCGAAGAACACCTCGGGCTTGCTCGGATTGAGGCCGTTGGCGTGGATGGCCTCGAACAGCTTGGCGTGCAGCTTGTCCGTGAGGCCCAGGGCCTCCATCGCGTAATAGGCGCGGGTCATGGGCTCCCAACTGTCGTTGAGCGTGGCGGGCATGCGGCGCACGGTCACGTCCTTGGGCAGTTTCTTGATCCAGGCCTTGAGCTCGGGTTCCAGGCGGTAGCAGTGCGGGCAGCCGTACCAGAAGAATTCGATGACCTCGACCTTGCCCTTGGCCTCGCTGGGGCGCGGCGGCGACAGCTCCAGATAGTCCAGTCCGGCCTCGGCGGCCTGAACCGGCAGGGCGTGATTGCCGAGGCTGAGTGCCAGCAGGATGCCGGCGAGATGGCGGATGCGGGTCATGGATATCTCCTGTTATCGTTGATTGGCCGGTTCTTTGATCAGGCGCGGCTCGAATTGGTTCGCGGCCAAGGTATCCAAGGCGCCCATCGCGGCGCTCTCGGTCTTGAACGGCCCGACGCGCACGCGATGCAGCACGGCGCCGACATTGTCGACCTTTTGCACCGCGACATCCATGCCCAGCAGGGCCAGCTTGGCCTTGAGCCGGTCGGCATCGGCCGGGCTCTTGAGCGCGGCGACCTGGAGCCAGTACTGCTCGCGCGGCAAGACCTCGGCCGGGGCCTTGTCGTTGGCGCTGCCTTGCAGGATGCGATAGAAGGTGTAGTCCGGCGCCGGCGGCTTGTTGCTCGATTCGAGCGTGGGCGGCGCGCTCGGCTCCGGCTTCGTGGCGACCGGCTGCGGGGTGGCCGTGGGCTTCGCGCTGGCCGCCTTGTCCTGGCGCAGGGCCGGCAGCAGGTAAAGATAGGCCGCGACACCGGCGGCGGCGACCAGGCCGAGCACCAGGCCCATCATCAGGCCGACGAAAATGCCGCCGCGCTTGCCGCGCCCGCCGCTCTTTCTTTCGCGTGGGCTCTCGGTCGCAGGGGCGTTGCCGCGCGAGCGATAACGGCTCATTTACATCTTGTCCGGGGCGGATACGCCCAAGAGCGCGAGGCCGCTGGCCAGCACCTGGCGGGTGGCGGCGATCAGCAGCAGGCGCGCCTGCTTCAGCGCCTCGTCCTCGACCAGGAATTGGCAATTGACGTAATAGCCGTGCAGCTCGGCGGCGAGGTCTTTCAGGTAATAGGCGATCAGGTGCGGCGACAGCTCGCGCGCGGCGGCGTCGCAAATCTGCGGGAACTCGGCCAAGCGGCCCAGCAAGGCCAGTTCGCTGGCATGCTCCAGTTGCGCCGGGTCGGCGTCGGCCAGGTCGGCGACGTTGCCGCCCCAACCATTGAGCACGCTGGCGATGCGGGCGTGGGCGTACTGGATGTAATAGACCGGGTTGTCGCTGCTCTGCGACTTGGCCAGATCGAGGTCGAAGTCGAGGTGCTGTTCCGACTTGCGCAGCACGTAGAAGAAGCGGGCGGCGTCGTTGCCGACCTCGGCCCGCAACTCGCGCAGGGTGACGTATTCGCCCGAGCGGGTGGACATCGAGGCCTTCTGGCCGTTGCGGTAGAGCACGGCGAACTGCACCAGCGCGACCACCAATTTTTCCGGATCGGCGCCGCCGGCCTTGAGTGCGCCTTTGACGCGCGGGATATAGCCGTGGTGGTCGGCGCCCCAGACGTCGATCACGCGGTCGAAGCCGCGCTCGAACTTGTTCAGGTGATAGGCGATGTCGGCCGCGAAATAGGTCCACGAGCCGTTGTCGCGCCGGACCACGCGGTCCTTCTCGTCGCCGAACTCGGTCGAGCGGAACCAGAGCGCGCCGTCTTGTTCGTAGACGTGGCCGTTCTTCTGCATTTTTTCCACCGCACGGTCGATCAGGCCGGACTCGTGCAGCGTCTTCTCGGAGAACCACTGGTCGAACACCACGCCAAACTCGGTCAGATCGTTGCGGCCGTCGCCCAGTTGTTCGGTCAGCGCGTAGTTGTGGATGTAAGCGTAGTCGTCGCCGAGCAATTGCTTGGCGCGGGCGATCAGGTGATCGAGGTGTTCTTCCGGCGCCTCGCCGCGGTCGGGCGCGCCCGCCAGCAGCACGGCCGCCGGCCGCTTATAGCGCTCCGCGTGCAGCGCGAAGATGCCGTCGGCCATCATCTGTACGTAATCGCCTTGATAGGCGTTGCCGGGAAAGGGCACGAACTCGCTGCACAGCTCCAGATAGCGCAGCCAGGTCGACAGGGCCAGGATGTCCATCTGCCGGCCGGCGTCGTTGACGTAATACTCGCGCTGCACGTCGTAGCCGGCGAAGGCCAGCACATTGGCCAGACTCGCCCCGAAGGCGGCGCCGCGGCCGTGGCCGACGTGGAGCGGGCCGGTCGGGTTGGCCGAGACGAACTCGACTTGCACCTTCTCGCCGCGCCCGAGGCCGGAGCGGCCGTACTCGGCGCCTTGCGCCAGGATATGCGCGGCCAGGCGCTGCTTGGCGATGGGCTTGACGAAGACGTTGATGAAGCCGGGGCCGGCGATCTCGACCTTGTCGACGAGTTCGGAGGCGGGCAGGGCAGCGACCAATTCCGTGGCCACCTCGCGCGGATTGCGTTTCAGGCCCTTGCCCAGTTGCATCGCGATATTGCAGGCCCAGTCGCCGTGCGCGGCCTGCTTGGGCCGGTCGAGTTCGATGGCGTGCTTTGCGTCGGGCGCGATTCGCGCGAGGGCTTGGCCGAACAATTCGGCCAGATGGGTTTGGGGGTCGATGTAGCGGGCGGTCATAAGGGCATGCTTGGAAAAGTCGTCGAATTATATCCGCATCGCGTTGTTCGCGGCCGGGAGGCCGCTACGGGGGACGTTGTAGGAGGCCCCTCCTGGGGCCGAACAACGGCGCGGCAATAGGGCAACCGGTTTTTCGCGGCGAGGACGCCGCTCCCACAGGGGGAGGTGTTGTAGGGGGCCATTCCCGAGGCCGAATAGCGGCTTAGAAATCCAGCGGGTCGACATCGAGAACCCATTTCACCTTGCGCGTCTGCTCGGCGCGCACCAATACCAACCACGCCGTGAGGAAGGCCTGCAAGGCCCGACGCGAGGCGGCTTGCACCAACAGTTGCGCCCGCTCCCGGCGGGCGACACGGGCGAGCAAGGCGGGCGTGGGGTCGTAGAGGTCGATGTGATGCTCGCGTGCCAGGCCTTCGCCTTGGCGCCTGGCCTGGCCGAGAAAGGCCAACGCGTCGTCGAGCCGGTCGGCCTCGGCCCGCAGCAGGGCCTGGTGGCTGTAGGGCGGAAAGTCGGCCTCGCGCCGCTCCTTCAACGTCCGTGCCGCGAATAAGGCGAAGTCGTGCGCTTGCAGGGCCTGGTAGAGCGGGTGGGTCGGATAGCCGGTCTGCACCAGCACCTCGCCCGCGTGCGCGGCGCGGCCGGCGCGCCCGGCCACCTGCATGAGCTGGGCGAACAGCCGCTCGGTGGCGCGGAAGTCGGGCGATAGCAGGGCCTGGTCGGCACCGAGCACGCCGACCAAGGTGAGATGCGGGAAGTCGTGGCCCTTGGTCACGATCTGGGTGCCGACCAGGATGTCGACCTCGCGCGCGTTCACCGCCGCGCGCATCGCGGCGAAGGCGCCGCGCTTGGCGGCGGTGTCGCGGTCGATGCGCAGGATGCGCGCCGCCGGGAAGTGCTCGGCCAGGCGTTCCTCCAGGCGTTGCGTGCCCTGGCCGGCCGGGCGCAGGTCGGGGCTGCCGCAGTCGGGGCAGGCCTCGGGCGGGCGCGACATCAGGCCGCAGTGGTGGCAACGTAATTCAAAACCTTCTTTGCGCCGATGCAGCACCTGGTGCGCCGAACAGCGCGGGCAGGGCACGACATAGCCGCAGCTATTGCAGAACAGGGTGGGCGCGAAGCCGCGCCGGTTGATGAACAATAGGCTTTGCTCGCCGCGCGCCAGGCGATCTTGCAGGGCGCGCAGCAAGCCGGCCGACAGGCCTTGGCGCGGCCGGTCGGCGCGGGTGTCGATCAGTCGCACGGCCGGCAGCCTGGCCTGCGCATGCGCGCGCTCGGGCAGTTCGAGTTTGCGATAGCGGCCTTGCTCGACGTTGCGCCAGGTCTCCAGCGAGGGCGTGGCCGAACCGAGCACGATGGGGATGCCCAGCGCGCGGGCGCGCCAGACCGCGACATCGCGCGCCGAATAACGCAGGCCCTCTTCCTGCTTGTAGGAGCCGTCGTGCTCCTCGTCGACCACGATCAGGCCCAGGCGATCCAAGGGCGCGAACACCGCGAGCCGGGTGCCGAGCACCACATCGACGCGGCCCTCCAGACAGGCGCGCCAACCGTTCAGCCGCTCGCCGTCGGCGAGGCCGCTATGCAGGCTGGCCAGGCGCGCGGCGGGCAGGCGGGCGCGAAAGGCCGCCTCGGTCTGCGGCGTGAGATGGATCTCCGGCACCAGCACCAAGACCTGCCGGCCTGCCGCCAATTGCGCCTCGATCAGGCGCAGATAGACCTCGGTCTTGCCGCTGCCGGTGATGCCGTGCAACAGCCAGGCCTTGAAGCCGGCCGGGGCCTGGGCGATGGCCTCGACGGCGGTGGCCTGGGCCGGCGTCGCGGCGTGGCCATGGACGGCGGCCACCGGTTCGGT
>JACRAU010000002.1 GCA_016234655.1 Betaproteobacteria bacterium | reverse complement strand
GAGATGGTGATGCCTGGCGACAACGTGTCGATCACGGTGAGCCTGATCGCGCCGATCGCGATGGAAGAAGGTCTGCGTTTTGCCGTGCGCGAGGGCGGTCGTACCGTCGGCGCCGGCGTCGTGGCTAAGATTATTGAGTAAGAAAGCAAACCATGCAGAGCCAGAAAATCCGCATCCGCCTGAAGGCGTATGACTACAAGCTGATCGACCAGTCCGCGATGGAAATCGTGGACACCGCCAAGCGGACCGGTGCCGTGGTCAAGGGCCCGGTGCCCCTGCCTACCTCGATCGAGCGCTTTAACTTTTTGCGTTCCCCGCACGTGAACAAGACCTCGCGTGACCAGATGGAAATGCGTACCCACAAGCGCCTGATGGACATCATCGACCCGACGGACAAGACCGTCGATGCGCTGATGAAGCTGGATCTGCCGGCAGGTGTGGACGTAGAGATCAAGTTGCAGTAAACTCGCGCCCTTTTCCACGGACGGAAGCTTTCGCTCCGTGGTTTGTACGCGTTTTGTTAGATACCGCCGGCCAATTGAAGTCGGCGCCTTAAAAGGAAACGAAAATGAGTCTAGGCCTTGTCGGTCGCAAGATCGGCATGACCCGCATTTTCGCCGACGACGGTACTTCCGTCCCGGTGACCGTGCTGGACATGTCGAACAATCGCGTCAGCCAAGTAAAGACCGTGGCGACGGATGGCTACGATGCCGTTCAGCTCGCCCACGGTAGCCGCAAGCCCAATCGCGTGACCAAAGCCCTGGCGGGTCATTTCGCCAAGGCGGGCGTCGAGGCGGCGGCAGGCATGACCGAATTCCCCGTTGCCGCCGATGTCGCGGGCCAATATCAGGCCGGCGCCGGCGTCACTGTCGAAATTTTCCAGGCTGGCCAGATGGTCGATGTCTCCGGTGTGACCCAGGGTAAGGGCTTCGCCGGTACCATCAAGCGCCATAACTTCAGCTCCCAGCGCGCGTCGCACGGCAACTCCCGTTCGCACAACGTGCCGGGCTCCATCGGCCAGGCGCAAGACCCGGGCCGTATCTTCCCCGGTAAGCGCATGTCGGGCCACATGGGTGCCGCCAATCGCACCATCCAGAACCTGGAAGTGGTGCGCGTGGACAGCGAGCGCCAGCTGCTGTTGATCAAGGGCGCCGTGCCCGGTCCCAAGGGCGGCGACGTGGTCGTGCGTCCGGCCGTGAAAGGGGGCGCATGATGGAATTGAAGATGATTAACGCCCAGGGTGGCGATGCCGGTGCCGTGTCGGCCTCCGACACCCTGTTTGGTCGCGAATACAACGAAGCCTTGGTGCACCAGCTGGTCAAGGCCTTCCTGGCCAACGCCCGTCAAGGCACCCGTGCCCAGAAGGACCGCGAGCAGGTCAAGCACAGCACCAAGAAGCCGTTCAAGCAAAAAGGCACGGGCCGCGCCCGCGCCGGTATGACCTCCAGCCCCTTGTGGCGCGGAGGCGGTCGAATCTTCCCGAACAGCCCGGACGAGAACTTCACCGAGAAGGTGAACCGCAAGATGTATCGTGCCGGCATGGCCGCCATCCTGTCCAAGTTGGCCCGGGACGGCCGTCTGAAGGTGGTCGACGGTTTCAGCGTCGAGGCGCCCAAGACCAAGCTGATGGCCGCCAAGATCAAGGACATGGGCATGAGCAACCGCGTGTTGATCATCACCCCCGAGGTCGATGACAACCTGTGGCTGTCTTCGCGCAACCTGCACAACGTGCTGGTGCTCGAGCCCCATCAAGCCGATCCGTGGAGCCTGGTCCGTTTCGACCATGTGCTGATGACCCGCGACGCGGTGAAGTCGTTCGAGGAGATGTTCGCATGAATACCGTGAAGATGAACGAGGAGCGCCTGATGCAGGTCATCCTCGCGCCGGTGATCTCCGAGAAGAGCACGCGCGTGGCCGACAAGAACGAGCAGGTCGTATTCCAGGTGGCGACCGATGCCACCAAGCCTGAGATCAAGGCGGCGGTCGAGCTGCTGTTCAAGGTCCAGGTCAAGGATGTCAAGGTGGCCAATGTCAAGGGCAAGACGAAGCGCTTCGGTCGCTTCTTCGGGCGCCGCGACAACTGGAAGAAGGCATATGTTTGCCTGAAGCCGGGCCAGGAACTGAACTTTGTGGCAGGGGAATAAGCCATGGCTCTGGTAAAAGTTAAACCGACTTCCAACGGCCGCCGTGCCGTAGTCAAGGTGGTCACGCCTGGCCTGCACAAGGGCGCGCCGCATGCCGCTTTGCTGGAAAAGCAGAAGCAGAATGCCGGCCGTAACAACAACGGTCACATCACCACCCGCCACAAGGGCGGTGGTCATAAGCATCATTACCGCATCGTCGACTTCAAGCGCGACAAGGACGGTATCGTGGCCAAGGTCGAGCGTATCGAATACGACCCGAACCGTAGCGCCCATATCGCCCTGCTGTGCTACGCCGACGGCGAGCGCCGTTACATCATCGCCCCGCGCGGCCTCGAGGCCGGTGCCCAGGTAGTGAGCGGTGCCGAGGCCCCGATCAAGCCGGGCAATACCCTGCCGCTGCGCAACATCCCGGTCGGTAGCACGGTGCACTGCATCGAGATGCAGCCGGGCAAGGGTGCCCAGTTGGCCCGTTCCGCCGGCACCAGCGTCCAGCTGTTGGCTCGTGAGGGTAGCTATGCCCAGCTGCGTTTGCGTTCCGGTGAGATTCGCAAAGTCCACGTCGATTGCCGCGCCACCATCGGTGAAGTGGGTAACGAAGAGCATAACCTGCGTTCTTACGGCAAGGCCGGTGCGATTCGTTGGCGCGGTATCCGTCCGACCGTGCGTGGCGTTGCAATGAACCCCGTGGATCACCCACATGGCGGTGGCGAGGGCCGTACTGGCGAGGGCCGCGTGCCCGTGTCGCCGTGGGGTCAGCCGACCAAGGGTTATCGGACCCGTAACAACAAGCGCACCGACGGCATGATTGTACGTCGCCGCCACAAAGCGTAAGGGGTGAGTTGATATGGCTCGTTCAGTAAAGAAGGGCCCGTTCGTTGACGGGCATCTGTTGAAAAAAGTGGAAGCTGCTACCTCCGGTGGCGACAAGCGTCCGATCAAGACCTGGTCGCGTCGCTCGACGGTCCTGCCCGATTTCATCGGTCTGACCATCGCCGTGCACAACGGTAAGCAGCATATTCCCGTGTATGTCACGGAAAACATGGTTGGCCACAAGCTCGGCGAATTTTCGCTGACCCGTACGTTCAAGGGTCATGCCGCCGACAAGAAGTCCAAGAAGAAGTAAGGAGAGCATGATGAGAGTTTCCGCCGTACTGCGAGGCACTCGGCTTTCCGCACAGAAGGCCCGTCTGGTGGCCGACTTGGTTCGTGGCAAGCCCGTGGACAAGGCCCTGAACATCCTCGCCTTCACCCCGAACAAGGGTGCCGGCGTGATCAAGAAGGTGCTGGAGTCGGCGATCGCCAATGCCGAACATAACGAGGGTGCCGATATCGATACCCTGAAGGTCGCTACGATCTTCGTCGACGAAGGTCCGGTGCTCAAGCGCTTTACCGCGCGAGCCAAGGGCCGTGGCAACCGGATTACCAAGCCCACCTGTCACATCACCGTGACCGTCGGCGACTGAGGAATAGACATGGGACAGAAGATTCATCCGACCGGCTTCCGCCTGAGCGTGACCCGTAACTGGTCGTCCAAGTGGTTCGCCAACACCAAGGGCTTCGGCGGCACCCTGATCGAGGACATCAAGGTTCGCGCCTTCCTGAAAAAGAAGCTGAATCACGCCTCCTTGAGCCGCATCCAGATCGAGCGTCCGGCCAAGAATGCCCGTATCACCCTGTTCTCGGCGCGTCCGGGCGTGGTGATCGGCAAGAAGGGCGAGGACATCGAGAATCTGCGCAAGCAGGTGCAGGCCATGATGAGCGTGCCGGTGACCCTGAATATCGAGGAAGTGCGCAAGCCCGAGACCGATGCCCAGATCATCGCCGATTCCATCGCCACTCAGCTTGAAAAGCGGATCATGTTCCGTCGCGCGATGAAGCGCGCCATGCAAAACGCGATGCGCTTCGGTGCCCAGGGTATCAAGATCATGAGCTCCGGTCGTCTGAATGGCGCCGAGATCGCCCGCACCGAGTGGTACCGCGAAGGCCGCGTGCCGCTGCACACTCTGCGCGCCGATATCGACTATGGCTTCGCCGAGGCGAACACGACCTACGGCGTGATCGGTATCAAGGTTTGGGTTTACAAGGGCGAGAATGTTGGTCGTGGCGAGAAGCCGGCGGCCGCTCCCGAGCCCGAGAAACGTGGCAAGAAGTCAGGAGTAAAACATGCTGCAGCCGGCTAGAAGGAAATTCCGCAAGGAGCAGAAGGGCCGTAACACCGGTGTCGCCACCCGCGGCGCCAAGGTGAGCTTCGGCGAATTCGGCTTGAAGGCCATCGGCCGCGGCCGCATCACCGCCCGTCAGATCGAGGCTGCGCGTCGCGCGATGACCCGTCACATCAAGCGTGGCGGCCGCATCTGGATACGTATCTTCCCGGACAAACCGATCTCCCAGAAGCCCGCCGAGGTTCGTATGGGTAACGGTAAAGGCTCGCCCGAGTACTACGTGGCCGAGATTCAGCCGGGCAAGATGCTGTACGAGATGGAAGGCATTAGCGAAGAGCTGGCGCGCGAAGCGTTCAAGCTGGCCGCTGCCAAACTGCCCATCCCCACAATGTTTGTGACCCGTCAGATCGGGGGCTGATCATGAATGCAAATGATTTGAGAGCCAAGAACCAGGACGAGATCAAGAAGGAACTGATGGACCTGCTGCGGGCCCAGTTCAGCCTGCGCATGCAGCTTGGCACCCAGCAGACCAACAAGACCCACGAGCTTCGTAAGGTGCGCCGGGATATCGCCCGCGTGCGTACCGTCATGCACGAATCGAAGCTCAAGGCCGGCAACTGAGAGGTAGATGATGGCCGAGCAGGAAAACAGCAAAAACACGCGCACGCTGACCGGTACGGTCGTGAGCGACAAGATGGACAAGACGGTGACCGTGCTGGTCGAGCGTAAGGTCAAGCACCCGCTCTACGGCAAGATTATCCGCCTGTCAAAGAAGTACCACGCGCATGACGAGAAGAACGAGTATCACGAGGGTGATACCGTGCTGATCGAAGAGTGCCGCCCGCTATCCAAGACCAAGGCTTGGACCGTGAGCAAACTCATCGAAAAGGCTCGCGTCGTTTAATTAGTGCTTGCAAGCGGAAAAGACCGTCGCTATAATCGCGGTCTTTTCGTCGTGCCTCTAGGTCCGGAGGGTTGATTTCCGGGCCTTGGCGCAAAACCCTTCGGGATCCAAAACTGCTCGGTTTGTCGAGATAAGTTGGATTGGAGTTGAGATCATGATTCAAATGCAGTCCATGCTGGACGTGGCCGATAACACCGGCGCGCGTACCGTGATGTGCATTAAGGTGCTGGGTGGTTCCAAGCGCCGGTATGCCAGCGTAGGCGACATTATCAAGGTGAGCATCAAGGATGCGGCCCCGCGCGGTCGCGTCAAGAAAGGCGATGTCTACAACGCCGTGGTCGTGCGTACGGCCAAGGGCGTGCGTCGTCCCGATGGCTCCTTGGTCAAGTTCGATGGCAACGCGGCAGTGTTGCTCAACAATAAGCTCGAGCCGATCGGCACCCGTATCTTCGGGCCGGTTACCCGCGAGCTGCGCACGGAGAAGTTCATGAAGATCGTCTCCTTGGCGCCCGAGGTTCTGTAAGGAGTCTGGTCATGCGTAAGATTCGCAAAGGTGACGAGGTCATCGTCTCGACCGGTAAGGACAAAGGCAAGCGTGGCACCGTGCTGCGCGTGCTGGAGGGCCAGGTGGTCGTGGAAGGCGTCAATCGCGTCAAGCGCGCGGTGAAGCCCAACCCCATGAAAGGCACGACCGGTGGTTTCATGGACAAAGACATGCCGATCGACATCTCCAACGTGGCGCTGTTCAACGCCGCCAGCGGAAAAGGTGATCGTGTCGGAATCAAAACGCTGGAGGACGGGCGCAAGGTGCGCTTTTTCAAGTCCAACGGCGAAGTCGTGGATGCGTGAGGACTGAGCCATGGCGCGTTTGTACGATTACTATAAGGACACCGTTGTCGCCGAGCTGACCAAACAGTTCGGTTACAAGTCGGTGATGGAAGTGCCCCGGATCGAGAAGATCACCCTGAACATGGGTGTCGGCGAGGCGGTGGGCGACAAGAAGGTCATGGAATTCGCCGTTGGCGACCTGACCAAGATCGCCGGCCAAAAGCCCGTGGTGACCAAAGCCCGCAAGTCGATTGCCGGCTTCAAGATCCGCGACAACTACCCGGTCGGCTGCAAGGTGACCCTGCGTCGCGATCGCATGTATGAGTTCCTCGATCGCCTGGTTGGCATCGCCATTCCGCGTATCCGCGATTTCCGCGGTATCGGCGGCAAGGGTTTCGATGGTCGTGGCAACTACAACATGGGCGTCAAGGAGCAGATCATGTTCCCCGAGATCGAGTACGACAAGATCGACGCCCTGCGTGGTATGAACATCACCATCACCACCACCGCCAAGAGCGACGCCGAAGCGCGCGCGCTCCTGGTTGCGTTCAAATTTCCGTTCAAGAGCTGAGGTTGACATGGCTAAGACCGCGTTGATCAACCGTGAAGACAAGCGCCGCCGCATGGTCAAGAAGTACGAGGCCAAGCGCGCCGAGCTGAAGGCCATCTTTAATGACGCCAATCGTTCCGATGAGGATCGTATGGCCGCACGCGAGAAGTACCAGGCCTTGCCGCGCAATGCCAGTCCGATTCGCCTGCGTAACCGTTGCCAGCTGACCGGCCGCCCGCGTGGCGTGTTCCGCAAGTTTGGCTTGTGCCGTAACAAGATCCGCGAGATCGCCATGCGTGGCGAGATTCCGGGTATTGTCAAAGCCAGCTGGTAAGGGAGAGACGATATGAGTATGAGTGATCCCATCGCCGATATGCTGACCCGCATCCGCAACGGCCAGATGACCGAGAAGGTCAGTGTCCGGATGCCGGCATCCAAGCTGAAGAAGGCCATCGCCCAGGTGCTGAAGGACGAGGGTTATATCGAGGACTATGCCATGCGCGAAAGCAATGGCCTGCCCGAGATGGAAGTGGCGTTGAAGTATTACGCCGGCCGCCCCGTGATCGAGAAGATCGAGCGCGTGAGCAAGCCTGGCCTGCGTGTCTACAAAGGTCAAGGCGACCTGCCGCGCGTGATGAACGGCTTGGGTGTGGCGATTGTGTCCACCTCCAAGGGTGTGATGACCGACCGCAAGGCCCGCTCCCTGGGCGTGGGCGGCGAGGTCCTGTGCGTTGTGGCGTGAGGTGAGCGATGTCTCGAGTTGCTAAGAATCCGATTGCGGTGCCGTCCGGCGTGGAAGTGTCCATCGTCAGCGACGCGATTTCCGTCAAGGGCCCGTTGGGCACGCTTAAGCAGGCGCTTACCGGTCGCGTCAAGGTCAACCTGGCTGATGGCAACCTGCAAGTGGCTGCCGCCGACGAGAGCCGCGAGGCCAATGCCATGTCCGGTACGACGCGTGCGTTGCTGGCCAATATGGTGCTGGGCGTATCCAAGGGTTTCGAGCGCAAGCTGACCCTGGTCGGCGTCGGCTACCGTGCGCAGGCCCAGGGTAACAAATTGAATCTGAGCTTGGGTTTCTCCCACCCGGTCGAGCATGTCATGCCCGAAGGGATCAAGGTCGAGACTCCGAGCCAGACCGAGATACTGATCAAGGGTGCGGACAAGCAGAAAGTTGGTCAGGTGGCGGCGGACGTGCGGGCCTATCGTAGCCCCGAGCCTTACAAGGGCAAGGGCGTCCGCTATGCCGACGAAGTGGTGTCTCTGAAAGAGACCAAGAAGAAGTAACCTGGAGCGCTTGAAATGGACAAGAATATCCGGCGTCTGCGCAGGGCGCGCAAAACCCGCGCCAAGATTGCAGAACTGGCTGTGGCCCGTCTGTGCGTGTTTCGCACGAATTGCCACATCTATGCACAAATTATCGACGCCACCGGCGGCCGCATCGTAACGAGCGCCTCCACCGTGGAAAAAGACGTGCGTGGCCAGATCAAGAATGGCGGCAACATCGAGGCGGCCAAGCTGGTCGGCCAGCGCATCGCCGAAAAGGCGAAGCAAGCAGGCGTGACTTCGGTTGCTTTCGACCGTGGCGGCAATGCCTATCATGGCCGGGTCAAGGCCCTGGCCGAGGCGGCGCGCGAACACGGACTGAGTTTCTAAGCGAGGATTAAGATGGCTAGAGTCGAACAGCAGCAGGACGAGCGCAGCGACGGCCTCAAGGAAAAGATGATTGCGGTCAACCGCGTCACCAAGGTGGTGAAGGGCGGCCGTATTCTGAGTTTCGCGACCCTCACCGTGGTCGGTGATGGCGAGGGCGGCATCGGCATGGGCAAGGGCAAGGCCCGCGAAGTGCCGGTGGCCGTGCAAAAGGCCATGGAAGAAGCGCGCAAGAAGATGATCAAGGTGCCGCTGAAGAACGGTACCTTCCACCACTCGGTGGTGGGCTGCCACGGCGCCTCCAAGGTGCTGATCCAGCCGGCCTCCGAAGGTACCGGTATCATCGCCGGCGGTCCGATGCGCGCGATCTTCGAGGTGATGGGCGTGCACAACGTTCTGGCCAAGTGCATCGGTTCCACCAACCCCTACAACGTGGTCCGTGCCACGCTGAATGGTCTGTCGCAGATGATGACCCCCAGCGAGGTTGCCGCCAAGCGTGGCAAGACCGTGGCCGAAATTCTGGAGTAAGCCATGAGCGGCAAGATCAAAGTGACCCTGATCAAGAGCCCGATCGGCACCAAGCAGAACCATCGCGAAAGCGTGCGTGGCCTGGGCCTGAAGCGGATGCATCAAAGCGTCGTCCTGGAAGATACGCCGTCCGTGCGCGGCATGATCAACCAAGTGCGCTACCTGGTGAAGAGCGAGGTGGTCTAAATGCAACTGAACAATCTGAAACCCGCCGTCGGTAGCACCCACGCCAAGAAACGCGTCGGTCGCGGCATCGGTTCCGGCCTGGGCAAGACCGCCGGCCGTGGCCACAAGGGTCAAAAGTCCCGTGCCGGTGGTTTCCACAAGGTTGGCTTCGAGGGCGGCCAGATGCCCTTGGCTCGTCGCCTGCCCAAGCGCGGCTTCATCTCCTTGAATCGCGCGTTCAAGGCCGAGGTGACCCTGTCCGATCTGAACAAGCTGCCGATCGATGTCGTCGATCTGCTGGCCCTGAAGCAAGCCGGAGTCGTGTCCCAGATGGCCAACACCGTCAAGGTGATCCTGTCCGGCAAGATCGAGCGCGCAGTCAAGGTCTCCGGCGTCGGCGTGACCAAAGGCGCCAAGGCCGCGATCGAGGCTGCCGGCGGCAGCGTCACCGAGGCCTAAGCGGGAGCTGACTTGAGCACGGCAGCGGGCAACTTCCTTGGCATGACCAGCAAAATGGGCGACCTCAAGCGTCGCCTTTGGTTTCTGCTGGGGGCCTTGATCGTCTACCGGATCGGTACCTTCGTGCCGGTGCCGGGGATCGACCTTGCCGTCATGGACCAGCTGTTCAAGAGCCAGCAAGGCGGCATCCTGGGCATGTTCAACATGTTCTCGGGCGGCGCCCTGTCGCGCTTCTCCGTGTTCGCGCTGGGCATCATGCCCTACATCTCCGCCTCCATCATCATGCAATTGCTGACGGTGGTGTCGCCGCAGCTGGAAGCGCTGAAGAAGGAAGGCGAGACGGGCCGGCGCAAGATTACCCAGTACACGCGCTATGGCACGGTCGTATTGGCACTGTTCCAGGCCCTGGGTATTTCCATCGCCTTGGAGAGTCAGCCCGGCCTTGTGATCGAGCCCGGCCTGATGTTCCGCATGACCGCCGTGATGACCTTGGTCGCGGGCACCATGTTCCTGATGTGGCTGGGCGAGCAGATCACCGAGCGCGGCATCGGCAACGGTATCTCCATCATCATCTTCGCCGGTATCGCGGCGGGCTTGCCGCAGGCTGTCGGCGGTACCTTGGAGCTGGCGCGCACCGGCGCCTTCTCGATCCCGCTGGTGCTGTTGCTGTTCGTCGGCGCGCTGCTGGTCACCGCCCTGGTGGTGTTCTTCGAACGCGGGCAGCGCAAGATTCTGGTCAACTACGCCAAGCGCCAGGTCGGCAACAAGGTTTATGGCGGCCAGAGCTCGCACCTGCCGCTGAAGATCAATATGGCCGGCGTGATCCCGCCGATCTTCGCCTCCAGCATCATCCTGTTCCCGGCCACGCTGGCCGGTTGGTTCGGCAGCGGCGAGGGGATGGTCTGGCTGAAGGACGTCGGCGCGGCATTGTCGCCCGGTCAGCCGATCTACGTGATCCTGTATGCGAGCGCGATCATCTTCTTCTGCTTCTTCTATACCGCCCTGGTGTTCAATCCCCGGGACACGGCCGACAACCTGAAGAAGAGCGGCGCCTTCGTGCCCGGCATTCGCCCCGGCGATCAGACGGCCCGCTATATCGACAAGATCATGACCCGGTTGACCTTGGTCGGTGCGATCTACATCACGCTGGTCTGCTTGTTGCCAGAATTCCTGATCGTGAACTGGAACGTGCCATTCTATTTCGGCGGCACTTCCTTGCTGATTATCGTCGTCGTGACCATGGATTTCATGGCCCAGGTTCAGGCCTACATCATGACGCACCAGTACGAGAGCTTGCTCAAGAAGGCGAACTTCAAGGGGGGCCTTGTCGGCCGCTGAGCGGGGTATGTCGAAAGAAGATGTAATACAGTTGCAGGGGGAAGTATTGGAAATGCTTCCCAACGCTACCTTTCGAGTGAAGCTGGAAAACGGCCACATCGTGTTGGGGCATATTTCCGGGAAGATGCGGATGCACTATATCCGTATCCTGCCGGGTGACAAGGTTACCGTGGAGATGACGCCGTACGATCTCTCCCGGGCTCGGATCGTTTTCCGGGCGAAATGAGTTTTTAAAAGGAGCCGAACATGCGTGTTCAAGCCTCTGTGAAGAAGATCTGCCGCAAATGCAAAATCGTGCGCCGCAATGGTGTGGTGCGCGTCATTTGTAGCGAGGCGCGCCACAAGCAGCGCCAGGGCTGATAGCTTGCGTTAAGCAGGCTTCAATTGTTATAATTTTTAGCTTTATTTTGCTGGGAGTTTTTCATGGCCCGCATCACCGGGGTGAACATCCCCAACCACAAACATGCGGAGATCGCCTTAACGGCGATCTATGGTATCGGTCGCACTCGTGCACACCTCATCTGTGTTGAAGCAGGTGTCACGCCGTCGGCCAAAATGAAGGATCTGACTGACGCCGAGGTCGATAAGCTGCGCGACCTGGTTGGTAAATTCACGGTAGAGGGTGACCTGCGCCGTGAAGTGACCATGAACATCAAGCGTCTGATGGATCTGGGCTGCTATCGCGGTCAGCGCCATCGCAAGGGCTTGCCCGTGCGTGGTCAGCGCACCCGTACCAATGCCCGTACCCGTAAGGGCCCGCGCAAGCAGATGCAAGTCAAGAAATAAGGTAGAGCGACATGGCTAAGGCTCAAGCGACGCGAGTGCGCAAAAAGGTTAAGAAGAACGTGGCCGAGGGTATTGCCCACATCCACGCGTCTTTTAACAACACCATCATCACCATCACCGACCGTCAGGGTAATGCCCTGGCTTGGGGTGCTTCCGGTGCGGCCGGCTTCAAAGGCTCGCGCAAGAGCACGCCGTTCGCGGCCCAGGTTGCGGCCGAGAGCGCCGGCAAGCAGGCCCAGGAATACGGCGTGAAGAACCTGGAAGTGCGCATCAAGGGCCCCGGCCCCGGTCGCGAGTCTTCCGTGCGCGCGCTGAACAATCTTGGCTTCAAGATCACCAGCATTTCCGATGTGACGCCGATGCCGCATAACGGCTGCCGTCCTCCCAAAAAGCGTCGGATCTAATTAGGAGTACAGCAAAGTGGCTCATTATATTGGACCCAAATGCCGCCAGTGCCGTCGGGAAGGCGAGAAGCTGTTCCTGAAGGGCGAGAAGTGTTTCACCGACAAGTGCGCCATGGAGCGCCGTGCCCACGCGCCCGGCCAGCATGGCGCCAAGCAGGTGCGTCTGTCCGACTACGGCACCCAGTTGCGCGAGAAACAAAAGATTCGCCGCATCTACAACGTGCTGGAAGGCCAGTTTCGTCTGACCTACAAGGCGGCCGACGCGCGCAAGGGCGTGACCGGCGAGAACCTGTTGCAATTGCTAGAGTCCCGTTTGGACAGTGTAACCTACCGCATGGGTTTCGCCGCTTCCCGCTCCGAGGCTCGCCAAGTGGTCCGCCACAACAGCATCCTGGTCAACGGCAAGCGCGTGAACATTCCGTCTTACCAGGTCAAGCCGGGCGACGTGGTCGAGGTAGCCGAGAAATCCAAGGCCCAGCTGCGCATCAAGGGTGCGTTGGAGGCCGCCGAAGGCCGTGGCTTCCCCGAGTGGGTCGAGGTCGACGCCAAGGCGATGAAGGGCACCTACAAGGCTCGCCCGCAGCGCTCCGAGTTGCCGCCCACGATCAACGAGCACCTCGTGATCGAACTTTATTCCAAGTAATTCGTCCGCCTAAAGGTCAAAAACTATGTCGAACACTGGCGATCTGCTGAAGCCCCGTATCGTCGAGGTCAACAGCATTTCCCCGCGCCAGGCGCGGGTTACGCTGGAGCCGTTCGAGCGTGGCTACGGCCACACTCTGGGCAACGCCTTGCGTCGCATCCTGCTGTCTTCCATGCAGGGCTATGCGCCGACCGAGATTCGCATTGCCGGCGTGGTGCACGAATATTCCGCTATCGAGGGCGTGCAGGAAGACGTGGTCGACATCCTGCTCAACCTGAAGGGCTTGGCCGTCAAACTGAATAGCCGCAACGAGGCCACCCTGTCCGTCAAGAAGGACGGCGAGGGTGTGGTCACCGCCGGCGATCTGCAAGCCAGCCATGACGTCGAAATCCTGAATCCGGATCACGTGATCGCGCATGTCACCAAGGGCGGCAAGCTCGACATGGAGATCAAGATCGAAGGCGGCCGCGGCTATGTGCCGGTGACCGCCCGTGTCGTCAAGGACGAAACCCGTCCGGTCGGCGTGATCATGATGGACGCCCTGTACAGCCCGGTGAAGAAGGTCAGCTTCAGCGTCGACAGCGCCCGCGTCGAGCAGCGTACCGACCTGGACAAGCTGGTGCTCGAGGTCGAGACCAACGGCGTGATCGAGCCGGAAGAGGCCGTGCGCGGCGCCGCCCGTCTGCTGATCGAGCAACTGATGCCGTTCGCCGACCTCAAGGGCGTTAGCCTGTCGTCCGAGCAGCCCAGCATGGCCAGCGGCGCGCAGATCGATCCGATCCTGCTGCGTCCGGTCGACGAGCTGGAACTGACCGTGCGCTCCGCCAACTGCCTGAAGGCCGAGAACATCTATTACATCGGCGACTTGATTCAGCGCACCGAGAACGAATTGCTCAAGACCCCCAACCTGGGCCGCAAGTCCTTGAACGAAATCAAGGATGTACTGGCTGCGCGTGGTTTGACCCTGGGCATGAAGCTTGAGAACTGGCCGCCCGTTGGCTTGGAAAAGCCCTAAGGCCGCCGCCCCGAACACAAGAGGTAAAACAAAATGCGTCATCGCCTATCCCTCCGTAAACTGAACCGCACCAGCAGCCATCGTGCCGCCCTGCTGCGCAACCTGGCCAACGCACTGCTGCGTCACGAGGCGATCAGTACCACCCTGCCCAAGGCCAAGGAATTGCGCCGCGTGGCCGAGCCGCTGATCACCCTGGGCAAGAAGCCGAGCTTGGCCAACCGCCGTCTGGCCTTCGACCGCACCCGCGATCGCGACATCGTGGCCAAGCTGTTCGACGACCTGGGCCCGCGCTTCATGAACCGTCCCGGCGGCTACCTGCGCATCCTCAAGGCCGGTTTCCGCAAGGGCGACAATGCGCCCATGGCCTATGTCGAGTTGGTCGATCGCGCCGAAGGCACCGAGGCCGTCGCGGCTGAATAAGCGGCGCAGGCTGTGGTAAAAAGCCGGCTTAGGCCGGCTTTTTTTATGCCGGTCGGCCGCAGATGGGGGTGACATGCAACTCAAGATGTATCAGGTCGATGCCTTTGCGTCGCGCGTGTTCGAGGGCAATCCGGCGGCGATTTGTCCGCTGCCGGCCTGGCTGGACGTTGATGTCATGCAGGCCATCGCCGAGGAAAACAAGCTATCGGAAACGGCCTTCTTCGTCGCCGACGGCGAGGCTTTCCAGCTGCGCTGGTTCACGCCGAACAAGGAAGTCGATCTCTGCGGCCACGCCACCTTGGCGACGGCGCACGTGCTCTATGCCCACCTCGGCTACAGCCAAGCCCAGGCCGTCTTCCATAGCCGAAGCGGGGCTTTGACCGTTGCCCGGCAGGGCGATTTGTTGGTCATGGATTTTCCCGCCATCCCGGCCCCGCCCTGTCCCCCGCCCACCGCGCTGATCGAGGGTCTGGGCTGCGCACCGATCGAGGTTCGTGCCGCCGACGATTATCTGGTCGTGCTGGACGATCCGGAACAAATCCGGCAACTTGCCCCGGACCTGGCGGTCTTGAGCCGGCTTGACCGCCGGGGCGTGTGCGTGACCGCACCCGGTCATGAAGGGGATTTCGTCAGCCGCTTCTTCGCGCCCAAATACGGCATCCCGGAAGACCCGGTGACCGGTTCCGCCCATTGCATGCTGGCGCCCTATTGGGCCGAACGCCTGGGCAAGACCCGACTACAGGCCAGGCAGGTGTCGGCACGCGGCGGCGATGTGCTGTGCGAGCTGCGCGGCGAGCGGGTGCTGCTGTCGGGCCGGGCGGTCACCTACATGGTGGCCGAGGTCAGCCTGCCATGAGCATGCTGGTGCTGTTCACCGATTACGGCTGGGCCGACCCTTATGTCGGCCAAGTCAAGGCCGTGTTGGCGGCCGAGGCGCCGGGTGTGCCGGTCATCGATCTGCTGCACGGCGCCCCCGACTTCAATGCCCATGCCGGGGCGCACTTGCTCGATGCCCTGTGCCGCAGCTTTCCTGTCGGCAGCGTGTTCTTTTGCGTGGTCGACCCCGGCGTTGGCGGCCCGCGTCAGCCGGTGCTGGTCGAGGCCGATGGCCGTTGGTTCGTCGGGCCGGACAACGGCCTGCTTTCTGTCGTGGCAGCCCGAGCCAGCCAGGTACGCACTTGGCGGATTGCCTGGCAGCCAGAGAAGCTGTCCGACACCTTCCACGGCCGCGACCTGTTCGCCCCCATCGCCGCCTGGATCGCAGCGGGCCAATTACCTCGAGACAAACTGAGCCCAGTGGAAAAGCTGGAAGTGGAATTCGACGCGGCCGACCTGCCGCGCATCGTTTATATCGACCACTATGGCAACGCCTGGACAGGGGTGCGCGGCGGCTTGATGACGGGTGAGAACCTGCTTGAGGTAAAAGGCCGCGCCTTGCCCTATTGCCGCACCTTCAGCGAGGCCGGCAAGGGCGAGGCCTTCTGGCATGTGAACAGCGCCGGCCTGGCCGAGATCGCGGCCAATCGCGCCAGTGCCGCTGAACTCATGGGCCTGAAGGTGGGCGACAAGGTCAGCCCGGCCGGGCCGGCGGCTGAGGCCCTGCACTAAAAGCCTTCGTCCTCGCGCAGATGGCGCCACTGGCCCATGGGCAAATCGCCCAGACGCACGCGGCCGATGCGCACGCGCTTGAGGCCGACTACTTTTAGGCCGACCAACTCGCACATGCGGCGAATCTGGCGCTTGCGGCCTTCCTTCAAGATGAAGCGCAACTGATCTTCGTTCTGCCAAGTCACCTTGGCCGGCCGCAGCTTGCGATCGTCGAGCGCGAGGCCGTGGTTGAGCAGGGCTAGCCCCTGGTCGTCGAGCCGGCCCTCCACCCGCACCAGATATTCTTTTTCCACCTCGGAGTCGTCGCCGATCAGTTGCCGGGCGATGCGGCCGTCCTGCGTCAGTACCAACAGCCCGGTCGAGTCGATGTCCAGCCGGCCGGCCGGGGCCAGACCTTTCAGCATGGCCGGGCTGAAGGCCGGGCCGCGGCTTTCCCGCCATTGCGTGTCGCGTTGGATCAAGGTCACCGCCGGCGTGAAGCCCGGCTCGGGCTGGCCGGAGACATAGCCCACAGGCTTGTTCAGCAACACCGTCACCCGGCGCTGTTGCTGTTTATTCGCCTGCTGCGCGAGCCGGATCTCGCAGTTCGGGTCGACCTTGGTGCCGAGCACGTCGACCTTCCGGCCGTCGACGAAGACCCAGCCGCGCTCGATATAGACATCGGCCTCGCGCCGCGAACACAGCCCGCGTTCGGCCATGAGTTTGGATAGACGAATGGGTTCAGACATTGTTTGTCGTGTCGAATCTGATGAGGCGTTTCATGATCGGGAACGGTGCAGATATCAAGCCAATGACAGATGTAATTTGATCGCTGCCTCCACCGCCTGCAACCTCGCCTTGCCAATCCGTCCGACGGCCGGGCCGCCGATGCGCTCCTTGGCGATGGTGCGGATTTGTTGGGCCTGGGCCTTGGAGTCCTTGGGCAGCCCCGATTCCTTCGGGCTCAAGGCGACCTCGAAGGGGTAGACCTTGCTGACGTTGGAGGTGATGGGTAGCACGGTGAGGGTATTGGCGGCGCGGTTGTTGGCGTCGTTGCTGACGATGAGCACCGGCCGGCGCTTGTTGATCTCCGAGCCGATGGTGGGGCTCAGGTCGGCGTAATAGATTTCACCACGTTTCATCGCCCAGCCCGTCCGATGCGGTGGCCTCGAAGTCGCGGTCGGCCTCGGCGGCGGCCTCGCGGTAGGCCTGTTCCAGGGTCTCCTGGCGCAGGCGTTCCAGTGCCGTTTCAATCACCTGGGACCGGCTCTTCATGGCGTGGCTGGCCTTGTAGTGCTCGACGAAATCGAGCAGCGGGGCAGGCAGGGAGATGGAGACTTTCTCGGCAAGCATGGCGACCTCCAAAAAGTATTCTTTGATTGGAATACTTTTTCGGGGCAAGGTCAAGCCGGCTTAAGTTTCCGTTGCCTTGTTTTTCAGCACCGTCTTGAGATAGCGCCCGGTATGGCTGTCCGGGTGCTTGGCCACCTGCTCCGGCGTGCCTTCGGCCAGGATGTAGCCACCGCCGTCGCCGCCTTCGGGGCCGAGGTCGATGATCCAGTCGGCGGTCTTTAGCACATCGAGGTTGTGTTCGATCACCACTACGGTGTTGCCGTGGCTGACTAGGCGGTGCAGCACGTCGAGCAGCAGCGAGATGTCGTGGAAGTGCAGGCCGGTGGTCGGCTCGTCCAGGATGTACAGGGTGCGGCCGGTGTCGCGCTTGGATAGCTCCAACGCCAGTTTCACCCGCTGCGCCTCGCCGCCCGACAGGGTGGTGGCCGACTGGCCCAGGCGGATGTAGGTGAGGCCGACGTCGATCAGGGTCTTCAGTTTGCGCGCGACGGTGGGCACCGGCTTGAAGAATTCGTAGGCCTCTTCCACCGTCATTTCCAGCACCTCGCGGATGCTCTTGCCCTTGTATTGCACCTCCAGGGTCTCGCGGTTGTAGCGCTGGCCGTGGCAGACATCGCAAGGTACGTAGATGTCGGGCAGGAAGTGCATCTCCACCTTGATCATGCCGTCGCCCTGGCAGGCCTCGCAGCGGCCGCCCTTGACGTTGAAGGAGAAGCGGCCGGGGCCGTAGCCGCGCTCGCGCGCCTGCGGCACGCCGGCGAACAGATCGCGGATGGGCGTGAACAGGCCGGTGTAGGTGGCCGGGTTGGAGCGCGGGGTGCGGCCGATCGGGCTCTGGTCGACGTTGATCACCTTGTCGAAGAATTCGACGCCTTCGATCTCGTCGAACGGCGCGGGTTCCAGCGCCGAGCCGTAGAGCAGATTGGCGACGGCGGCATACAGGGTGTCGTTGATCAGCGTGGACTTGCCCGAGCCGGACACGCCGGTGATGCCGACGAACAGGCCGAGCGGCAGGTCGAGCGTGACCTGCTTCAGGTTGTTGCCGGTGGCGCCCTTGAGCAGCAGGCGGCGCTCGGGCTTGGGCGCCTGGCGCTTCTTCGGCACGGCGATGCTTTTCTTGCCCGACAGGTATTGGCCGGTAAGCGAGGCCTTGCAGGCCAAAATATCTTTCGGCGTGCCCTCGGCCACGACCTCGCCGCCGTGCTCGCCGGCGCCGGGACCCATGTCCACCACGTAGTCGGCCGAGCGGATGGCGTCTTCGTCGTGCTCGACCACGATCACGGTGTTGCCCAGGTCGCGCAGGTGCCTCAGGGTGCCGAGCAGGCGGTCGTTGTCGCGCTGGTGCAGGCCGATCGAGGGCTCGTCCAGTACGTACATCACGCCGGTGAGGCCGGAGCCGATCTGGCTCGCCAAGCGGATGCGCTGCGCCTCGCCGCCGGACAGGGTATCGGCCGAGCGCTCGAGCGACAGGTAATCGAGGCCGACGTTGTTGAGGAAGCTCAAGCGGGCGACGATCTCCTTGGCGATCTTGTCGGCCACCTGGGCGCGCTGGCCGGTCAGTTGCAATTGCTCGAAGAAGGCCAGGGTCTGGCGGATCGGCAGGTGTGACAAGGCATGCAGGGTCTGGCCGCCGATGGTGACGTGGCGCGCCTCGATCCGCAAGCGCGAGCCCTCGCACTCGGGGCAGGGGCAACTGGCGATGTACTTGGCCAGTTCCTCGCGCAGCAGTTGCGACTCGGCGTCCTTGTAGCGCTTCTCCAAAATCGGAATCACGCCGTCGAAGCCGTGTTGGCGGGTGACCTTGCGCCCGCCTTCGCCCAGGTAGTGGAAGGGGATGATCTCGCCGCCGCTGCCGTAGAGCACGATCTCGCGCACCCGCTCGGGTAGGTCCTCGAACGCCGCTTCGATGTCGAAGCCGTAGTGCAATGCCAAGTCGGTCAGCATGCGGAAGAAGAAGGCGTTGCGCCGATCCCAACCCTTGATCGCGCCGGAGGCGAGCGAGAGGTGGGGCAGGGTGACCACGCGCTTGGGGTCGAAGAAGGTGATCGCGCCCAGGCCGTCGCACTTGGGGCAGGCGCCCATGGGGTTGTTGAACGAGAACAGGCGCGGCTCCAGTTCGGGCAGGGCGTAGTCGCACACCGGGCAGGCGAACTTGGCCGAGAACAACTGCTCGTGGTGGGTGTCCATGTCCACCGCCAGGGCCTTGCCGTCGGAGTGGCGCAGCGCGGTCTCGAACGATTCGGCCAGGCGCTGCTTCATATCGGCGCGCACCTTCAAGCGGTCGACCACGGCCTCGATGGTGTGCTTCTTGTTCTTGTCCAGCCGGGGCAGGGCGTCGATGTCGTAGACCTCGCCGTCGACCCGCAGGCGGACGAAGCCCTGCGCGCGCAGCTCGTCGAATAGGGCCAGTTGCTCGCCCTTGCGGCCGACGATCAGCGGCGCCAGGATCATCAGCCGGGTGTCGTCGGGCAGGGTCAGTATCTGGTCGACCATTTGCGACACCGTCTGCGCCGCCAGCTCGATGCCGTGCTCTGGGCAGCGCGGCGTGCCGGCGCGGGCGAACAAGAGGCGCAGGTAGTCGTGGATCTCGGTCACCGTGCCGACGGTCGAGCGCGGGTTGTGGCTGGCGGTCTTCTGCTCGATGGCGATGGCCGGGGACAGGCCCTCGATCAGGTCGACGTCGGGCTTCTCCATCAATTGCAGGAACTGCCGGGCATAGGCCGACAGCGACTCGACATAGCGGCGCTGGCCTTCGGCATAGAGGGTGTCGAAGGCCAGCGAGGATTTGCCCGAGCCGGAAAGGCCCGTGATAACAACCAATTGGTGATGCGGCAGGTCGAGATTGACGTTCTTGAGGTTGTGGGTGCGGGCACCCCGGATGCGGATCATTACTCGGCCTGACAAAGCAAAACGGCTAATATACGCAACTTTCCACGTTTGCCTCAAATATGTCTTCCGAAGTTGTTCCCATGACCCGATCGGAACGTCGAGCGGCGGGTTCGCTTGCCGCTATTTTCGGCCTGCGCATGCTGGGCATGTTCCTGATCCTGCCGGTGTTCTCGCTCTACGCCCAGCACCTGCCGGGCGGCGGCGACCATGCCTTGGTCGGCCTGGCCCTGGGCATGTACGGCCTGACCCAGGCCCTGCTCGTGCTGCCCTTCGGCATGGCCTCGGACCGCTGGGGTCGCAAGCCGGTGATTATTGCGGGCTTGATCATCTTCGCCTTGGGCAGCTTCGTCGCGGCCAGCGCCGACGATATCTATACGGTAATCCTCGGTCGCGCCCTGCAAGGGGCCGGGGCGATCTCGGCGGCGGTGACCGCCCTGCTGGCCGACCTGACCCGGGAAGAAAAACGCACCCAGGCCATGGCCATGATCGGCGGCACCATTGGTTTGACCTTCGCTGTCTCGCTAGCCGGCGGGCCGTTGCTTTATCGCTGGATCGGCGTGCCCGGCATCTTCGCCATGACCGGGGTGCTGGCCCTGCTGGCCATCGTGGTGGTCAAGTTCGTGACGCCCAACCCCGGTGTCACCGCCTTCCACTCCGATGCCCAAGCCAACCCGAGCCGGCTGCGCGACGTGTTGCGCGACGGCGAACTGCTGCGCCTGGACTTCGGCATCTTCGCCCTGCATGCGGCGCAGATGGCGATGTTCGTCATCGTGCCGCTGGCCCTGCACGAGGCGGGCGGCTTGGCGGCCGGCGAGCACTGGCAAATCTACCTGCCGGTGTTGCTCGGCTCCTTCATCTTTTTGATCCCGGCCATCATCCATGCCGAGAAGCATGGCCGGATGAAACCGGTCTTCGTCGCGGCCGTGGCCGTGATGCTGTTGGCCCAGATCGGTTTCGGCCTGGCCATGGGCCACTTCGCCGGCATCGTCGCGGCGCTGTTCGCCTATTTCGTCGCCTTCAACATCCTGGAGGCGAGCCTGCCCTCGCTGATTTCCAAGGTGGCGCCGCCCGAGGCCAAGGGAACGGCCATGGGGGTATACAATACGAGCCAGGCCTTGGGCCTGTTTGTCGGCGGCGCCGTCGGCGGTTGGCTGGCGCAGGGCTGGGGCTATTCGGCGGTGTTCGCGTTCTGCGCGGTGCTGATGGGCCTGTGGCTGGTGTTGGCCAAGGGCATGCGGCCGCCGTTGCGGGTGAAGACCCAGATGTTCCACATCGGCCGGCTCGATGCGGCCGAGGCGCAAAAGCTGGCGGCGCGGCTGACGGTGTTCGCCGGCATAGAATCGGTCACGGTTCTGTCGGACGAAGGTGTGGTGATGCTCAAGGTCAGCCAGTTGGGCTGGGATGAGGAAGGCGTGAGACACGCATTGCAAGGGGGAGTTTGAATGGCTTCGGTGAACAAGGTAATTCTGGTCGGCAACCTGGGCGCGGACCCGGAAACCCGCTACATGCCCAGCGGTGATGCGATCACCACGATCCGGTTGGCGACGACCGACCGCTACAAGGACAAGAGCGGCGAGAAACAGGAAAAAACCGAATGGCACCGCGTGGTGTTCTTCGGCAAGCTGGCCGAGATCGCCGGCGAGTATCTGAAGAAGGGCCGTCCGGTCTATGTCGAGGGCAGCCTGCGCACCCGCGAGTGGGAGAAGGATGGCGTCAAGCGCTATACCACCGAAGTGGTGGCCAACGAGATGCAGATGCTGGGTAGTCGCGGCGAGGGTGGCGGCGGTGGTTCCTGGGGCGGCGGCGAGGACGCCGGCGGCCGCGCCAAGCCGGCTAGTTCCGGCGGCGGTGGCGGCTTCGACGATATCGACGACGACATCCCGTTCTGATCCCGTCCCATTAAGATGAAGGCCATTCTCGCCGACGACCATGCCTTGTTCCGAGATGGCTTCGCGCTTCTGCTAAAGCAACTCGAGCCGCAAGCCACGGTGTTGGAGGCGGCAAGCCTGTACGAGGTCGTGCACCAGGCCGAACGGAATGCCGACACCGATCTGGTGTTGCTGGATTTGTCGATGCCCGGCATGGAGGGCATCGACAGCGTGCGGGACTTGTTGAACCGCTTCCCCGACATCCCGGTCGTGATCCTGTCGGCCACCGATTCGCGTCCGCTGGTCGAGGCCTTGCTGGAGATCGGGGTGGCCGGCTTTATCCCCAAATCGTCCTCCTCTCAAGTCATGTTTTCCGCCCTGCGCCTGGTGCTGTCGGGGAGCGTCTATATCCCGCCCCAATTGCTGGGCTCCGCCGCCGAGATCGCGGACGGCAGCGTCTTGTCGCGGCTGACCGATCGTCAGCGCGAGGTGCTGCGCCTGCTGGCCGACGGCAAGACGAACAAGCAGATATGCCGTGACCTCGAGCTGAGCGAGGGCACGGTCAAGGTGCACCTGAACGCGGTCTACCGCGTGCTCGGCGTGGCCAATCGCACAGAGGCCGCCTTGTTGGCGCGCCGCCTCAATTTGGTTTGACCGTTGAATAAGCCATGAGGCTGCGCGCACGCCTAATGCTGCTCGCGTTGTTGCCGGCGGCCATCTTGCTGGCCTTGTCGCTCGCCTATTTCTTCCTCGCCGACACGGCGGACGGACCGCCAGCCTTGCCGGTGGCATATCCGGCCATCGCCGTGTCGATGCTGGTCGTGCTGGGGCCGGTCGTCTATTTTTTCGCGGCGCGGCAGCTTCGCGCGCTGGAGGCCTCCGCCGCCATGGTCAAACAGGCGCTCGGCGCGGATGGCCAGGGGGCGGAGGACGGACTCGACGCGCTGCGACGGGGCATCGAAACCATGGCGCTCCGGTTGTCGGCGCAGCACGGCGAGATGCAGCGGCGCATCGCGGAGGCGACGGGCGAATTGGCGCGGCAAAAGCGGGCGGTCGAATTGGCCAGCCAGGCGAAGTCGCGTTTTCTCGCCTCGGCCAGCCACGATTTGCGGCAACCCATGCACGCCATCGGCCTGTTCGCGTCGGCCCTGGAGCCGCATGTCTCGACCGAGGAAGGCCGGGCCATCCTGGGCAAGATACAAACCTCGCTGGTCGCGACCGAGGGCTTGTTCAGTGCCGTGCTCGACGTTTCCCGCTTGGATGCCGGCAGCGTCAAGCCGCGGCTGGGGCGGCTATCCGTGGCCCCCCTGCTGGAGCGTCTGCGTGACGATTTCCAGTATGAGGCGGCGGCGCTTGGACTGCGGATACGGGTGCGCGGCCTCGCCGCGCACGTGGAGAGCGACCCCGTCCTGCTCGATCGCATCTTGCGCAACCTGATTTCCAATGCCCTGTGCTACACCGACAAGGGCGGCATCCTGGTGGCGGCGCGGCACCGTGGCGACCACATCCGCTTCCAGGTATGGGATAGCGGCATCGGCATTCCCGCCGAGCACCTACCCAATATCTTCACCGAGTTCTATCAGGTCAAAACCGTCCGGCCTGGACGCTTGAAAGGGCTCGGCCTGGGCCTGGCCATCGTGGATCGTTTGGCCCGCTTGCTTGGCCATCGGCTCGATGCGCGTTCCGTGCCCGGCAAGGGCTCCGTGTTCAGCCTCGACGTGCCCTTGGCCGGCGCGGCGTCGGCCGAAGGCGCGCGCAGGATGGAGACGCCGGCCGTGTCCTATGCCCGCCTCGAAGGCCGCGTGCTGCTGCTGGACGACGACGAGGATGTGCTGGATGCCCTGGGCGCCTTGTTGCAGGGCTGGGGCCTGGATGTCACCATTGCGCGCGACGGCGCGGAGGCGATGATGCAAATGCGGCAGCCGCCATCGCTGGTGGTCACCGATTATCGGCTCGGCGCGAACGAAACGGGGTTCGATGTGGTGGAGCGCCTGCGCCACCAGTTTCGCGGCGCGGCGTTTCCGGCGATCGTGATCAGCGGCGACGTGACCGGGGCATGCAAGCGGAGCGCGGAAGAGCATGCCTATCCCCTGCTGAATAAACCGGTGCAGCCGGCCAAGCTCAGGGCCTTGGTGACAAGATTGTTGCGGCGGGACCCCGCTTCGGCCTAAAGTTACGCTGCCGCGAGAGGGTATGAAGGAGAACGGGATGCGAATGAAGGCGCTGGTTATGGTGTTGGGCTGGATGGGCGTGCAGGCGGGTGCCGGGGCGGCCGGCTTCGCGCTGATCGAGCAGAATGCGAGTGGCCTTGGCAATGCCTTCGCCGGACAAGGCGCATCGGCACAAGATGCCAGCACGGTCTTCTTCAATCCCGCGGGTCTGTTGCGCATCGAGGGTAGCCAAGTCGCGATGGCCGGTCATTTGATCTCGACTTCCGGCAAGCTCAAGAACGATGGCAGTACCCTGGGCGCCTTGGGTGACGGCGGCGACGCGGGCGGCTTCGCGTTCTTGCCCAACTTCTACTATGCCGGCGATGTGAGGCCCGGCTTTAAATGGGGCATCGGCGTGAACGCGCCGTTCGGCCTGAAGACCGAATACGACACGCCTTGGGCCGGCCAGACGCAAGGCGTCACCTCCCACATCAAGACCATCAACGTCAATCCGAGCATCGCCTGGCTCTACAACGACAAGGTGTCGGTCGGCATGGGCATCAATTACCAGATGGCGGAGGTCAGCCTGTCCAACAGCGTCACGGCACCGGCCGTGAACGTCCTGAAGATGAAGGGCGACGACGATGCCTGGGGTTATAACCTCGGCATGCTGATCAAGCTGGACAACAACACCCGCCTGGGCCTGGCCTATCGCTCCGAACTCAAGTATCACCTGACCGGCCGGGCCACCGGCCCGATCAATGGCGTGATCGCGGCCGATTTGACCACGCCGGCCAGCGCCTCGCTGAGCTTGTTCCATCGCCTGAACGAACGCTGGGACCTGCTTGCCGATCTGTCGTGGACAGGCTGGAGCAGCTTCGACAAGTTGGCGGTCACCGGCGCGGTCAACGCCCTGGTGCCGGAGAATTGGAACGACATCTTGCGCATCGGCGTGGGTGCGAACTACCGCCAGAACGACAAGTGGTTGTGGCGCGTAGGCACGGCTTACGACCAGAACGCGGTGCCGGACGCGGAGCGCCGCACCGTGCGCCTGCCGGACGCGGACCGCATCTGGCTGGCCTTCGGCGGCCAATACAAAATGTCGGACAAGGGCTGGATCGACTTCGGCTACGCCCATCTGTTCTTCAACGAGGCGGCGATCAATCACGTCGAGCCGCCGATTCGGGTGAAGGGCCGGTTCGACAGCTACGTCAACATCGTCAGCGCGCAGTACACCCACACCTTCTAAGGCGCTTCCATGGACGGCGCGGCGCGGACCTCCGACACCGTCGAGACGTTGGCCGCCTGGCCGGCGCTGCCCTTCGAGTATCGCTCGCACGACACGCTATTCGCCGCCTTGCTGAAGGCCATGCACCGCCATGGCCGGCGCAATCGCGGCCAGATCGAGGACATGCGCCCCGGCCGTTATGGCTATGGCGATTTGTTGAAGATCAGCCTGGCCTTGGGCCGCCTGGCCTGCAAGATCAGCGAACCGGGCGAGCATATCGGCGTGTTCATGCCCAATATGGTGTCCACGGTCGGCCTGATCTTCGGCCTGGGCGCCTTCCGCCGCGTGCCCTGCCTGCTCAATTACACGGCGGGGCCGGAGATCACCCAGAATGCCTGCGAGACCGCGCGTATCCGTACCGTGCTGACCTCGCGCGAATTCCTGGCCAAGGCCAATCTGGGCGAGACCTTGCAGGGCTTGAAGGGGGTGCGTGTCGTCTATCTGGAAGACCTGCGCCGCCGATTCGGCCCGCGCGACAAGCTGTGGCTCATGGGTTTCGCCTTGTGGTGGCCGAGCCTGGCGGTGCCTAAGGGCGACCCGGAGGCACCGGCCGTCGTGCTGTTCACCTCCGGCACCGAGGGTCGGCCCAAGGGCGTGGTGTTGTCGCACCGGGCGATCTTGGCCGACATCGCGCAGATACGCCTGGCCTTCCCGTTCACGGAAAAAGACCGCTTCCTCAACGTGCTGCCGATCTTCCATTCCTTCGGCCTGACCGCGGCGACCTTGCTGCCCCTGGTCGCGGGTTGCCCGTTGCTGCTCTATACCAGCCCGCTGCATTACAAGAACATCGTCGAATTGGTCGAGCGCCATCGCAGCACCGTGATCTTCGGCACCAGCACCTTCCTCAAGCAGTATGCCCGCCACGCGGTGCCGGAGAACCTGCGCAGCCTGCGCTATGTGATCGCCGGGGCCGAGAAGCTGGCCGGGCCGGTGCGCCAAATGTGGCGCGAGAAATTCGGCTTGGAGATATTCGAGGGCTACGGCGCGACCGAGATGGCGCCGGTGTTGTCGGTGAACCTGCCGGGCGCGAACCATCCGGGCAGCGTCGGCCAATTCCTGCCCGGGGTCGAGGCGCGCCTGGTCGCCGTGCCCGGCATCGAGTCGGGGGGCGAACTGCACGTGCGCGGGCCGAACATGATGTCCGGCTATTACCGTTACGAGGCGCCGGGCGTGCTGGAACCGCCGCATTCGGCCCTTGGGCCGGGTTGGCACGATATGGGCGATGTGGTCGAGATCGATCCGGAGGGTTTTGTCAGCATCGTCGGCCGGCTCAAGCGCTTCGCCAAGGTGGCGGGCGAGATGGTCTGCCTGGAGTTGACCGAGGCGATTGCCCGGGCCGCCTCGGGCGAGGCCATGCATGCGGCCCTGAACGTGCCCGACACCGGGCGGGGCGAGGCCATCGTGCTGTTCACCACCGACTCCGACCTGACCCGCGAGCAATTGGCCGCCGCCGCGCGCGGCCTGGGCTATCCCGAGCTGGCCTTGCCCAGGCGCATCCAAGTGGTGCAGGGCTTGCCGGTACTGGGTTCGGGCAAGGTGGACTATCTCAAGTTGGGCAAGCTGGCCCACGCTTGAGCGGGGCTTGAAAATCTGCCGCGATGGCTTATCTAACTATAAGAATTTGTTGATATAATTCTCGCCGTTTCGCGCTGCGCCAAGGCGCATTGCCCAAGGAGTCCAAAATGCCGATTTATGCCTACAAGTGCGCCGCCTGCGGCCACCAGGAAGACGAGATGCAAAAGGTGTCCGATGCGCCGCTGACCACCTGCCCGAAGTGCGGCCAGGCCAGCTATGGCAAGTTGCTGACCGCCGCCGGTTTCCAGCTCAAGGGTTCCGGTTGGTATGCCACCGATTTCAAAGGCGGCGCGGCGAAGAAAGAAGAGGCGCCGGCCCCTGCCTGCGGCGCGAGTGGCTGCGGCGCTTGCCCGGCCTCTTGAGGCCGGTGGGTTTGCTGTCCTGGCTTATGAGGGCGGAGCGTGGCTCCGCCCTTTGTTCGTTTTGATTGAATGAATTCCATGGCCCCTGTTAGGCGTTACTTCATCACCGGTTTGCTGATCTGGGTTCCGCTCGGCATCACCGTCTGGGTGCTCGATGCCTTGATCGGCGCCATGGATCAGAGCCTGCTGTTGTTGCCCGAGGCTTGGCGGCCGCAGGCGTGGCTGGGCTTCCGCCTGCCGGGCCTTGGCGTCCTGCTGACAGCCTTGATCATCTTCCTGACCGGCCTGCTCGCCGCCAACCTGATCGGCCAGCGCCTGCTGCGCTTCTGGGAGGCGATGCTCAACCGCATCCCGGTGGTGAAGTCGATCTACGGCAGCGTCAAGCAAGTGTCCGACAGCTTGCTATCCGGTTCCGGCATGGCCTTCAAGAAGGTGCTGCTGGTGCGTTATCCCCACCCGGAGGCCTGGTCGCTCGCGTTCCAGACCAATGTGCCGGACGAGGTGACGGCCAAGCTCGATGCCGAGCACGTGGCGGTGTTCATCCCGACCACGCCCAGCCCGGTGAACGGTTTTTACTTCTACGTGCGACGCGACGAGGTGATCGAACTCGACATCTCGGTCGACACGGCCCTGAAATACATCGTGTCCATGGGCGTGGTGGCGCCGCAAGCCAAGGCGGCCAATTACCCCGGCGACTGAATAAAACTCAAGGAATTGGTATGCGTAGTCATCATTGCGGCGCGGTCACCCGCGCGGACATCGATCAAACCGTCACCCTCTGCGGCTGGGCGCATCGCCGGCGCGACCATGGCGGCGTGATCTTCATCGACTTGCGCGACCGCGAGGGCACGGTGCAGGTGGTGATCGACCCCGATACCCCGGCCGCGTTCAAGATCGCCGAAGAGGTGCGCAACGAATTCGTGCTCAAGGTCACCGGCCGCGTCCGCGCCCGCCCGGCCGGGACCGAGAACAGCAACATCCGCACCGGCGAGATCGAGGTGCTGACCAAAGAGATCGAGGTGCTCAACCCCAGCGTGACGCCGCCGTTCCTGCTCGACGACGAGAACTTGAGCGAGAACGTGCGCCTGACCTACCGCTACCTCGACCTGCGTCGGCCGGTGATGCAAAAGCACATGATGTTGCGCTACCGCACGGCCAAGCTGATGCGCGATTACTTGGACGGCGGTGGCTTCATCGAGATCGAGACCCCGATGTTGACCCGCTCCACCCCCGAGGGTGCGCGCGACTATCTGGTGCCGTCCCGCGTGCATGAGGGCATGTTCTACGCCCTGCCGCAGTCGCCGCAGTTGTTCAAACAGTTGCTCATGGTGTCCGGCTTCGACCGCTACTTCCAGATCACTAAGTGCTTCCGCGACGAGGACCTGCGCGCCGACCGCCAGCCCGAGTTCACCCAGGTCGATCTGGAGATGTCCTTCGTCGAAGAGAACGACGTGATGAACCTGGTCGAGGGCATGATTCGCGAGACCTTCAAGCAGGCGATCGACGTCGATCTGCCCGATCCCTTTCCGCGCATGAGCTATGCCGAGGCGATCAAGCGCTACGGCTCGGACAAGCCGGACATGCGCGTCACTCTGGAGATCACCGAGGTCACCGACGCGGTGAAAGATGTCGCGTTCAAGGTCTTCTCCGGCCCGGCCAACGACTCCAAGGGCCGCGTCGCCGCCCTGCGCGTGCCGAACGGTTCGGGCCTGAGCCGCGGCGAGATCGACGGTTATACCGAGTTCGTCAAGATCTACGGCGCCAAGGGTCTGGCCTACATCAAGATCAACGATGTGACCCAGCTGAACGAGACCGGCCTGCAATCGCCCATCGTCAAGAACCTCTCCGAGGCCGCGCTGAAAGAAATCGTCGCGCGTACCGGCGCCCAGAATGGCGACCTCATCTTCTTCGGCGCCGACAAGGCCAAGGTGGTCAACGACGCCCTCGGCGCCCTGCGCCTGAAGCTGGGCCACGAGAAGGGCTATGTCGACGGCCGCGCCTGGGCGCCCTTGTGGGTGGTGGACTTCCCGATGTTCGAGTTCAACGAGGACGAGAACCGCTGGGACGCCCTGCACCACCCCTTCACCAGCCCGAAGGACGGCCACGAGGAGTTCCTCGCCACCGACCCGGGCCAGGCCCTGTCCAAGGCCTACGACATGGTGCTCAACGGCTGGGAAGTGGGCGGCGGCTCCATCCGTATCCACCGCGAGGCCGTGCAGGAAAGAGTGTTCGCTGCGCTGAATATCGGCGAAGAAGAGCGGCGCGAGAAGTTCGGCTTCTTGCTCGATGCCCTGAAGTTCGGCGCGCCGCCGCACGGCGGCCTGGCCTTCGGGCTTGATCGATTAGTGGCGCTGATGACCGGCGCCGAGTCGATACGCGACGTGATCGCCTTCCCCAAGACCCAGCGCGCCAACGACCTGATGACCCAGGCGCCCAACCTGGTCGACGACAAGCAGTTGCGCGAGCTGCATATCCGTTTGCGCCAGAAACAGGCGCAGTGAGGTTAGCGATGTCGGAAATGCCCTTGCCTTCCAATGCAGCGCGGCCGGACCTGGACTGGAGCCAGGTGCGCGAGACCATCATGATGCTGAGCCTGGCCGTGGCCCAGATCGAGATGGCCCTGCGCGATTCCAGCGGTTCGGTCGATGTGTTGACCCGTTCGTTCACCGGTATGTACGAGGGGCTGATGAATCTGGTCAAGGAGGCCGAGCAATTGCCCGACTCGCCGGCGAAGCAGGCGATCCAGGTCAGCGGCCAAGCCGTGTCGGCCCAGATGCAGCAGGCCATCGTCGCCTTCCAGTTCTATGATCGCATGTCGCAACGGCTGAGCCATGTGAACCATACCCTGGCCGAGTTGTCCGGCCTGGTGCAGGAACCGGCCAAGCTGTATAACCCCTCGGCCTGGCATGCGCTCCAGCAGCACATACGCGCCAAGTACACCATGGAAGAAGAGAAACTGATGTTCGACACCCTGCTGGCCACCGGCAGCGTGCAGGTGGCGCTCGACCGCTACATGGCATACAAACAGGAGCAGGCCGGTTCGGACGACGTCGAGTTGTTCTAGTGAGGCTAGGGGCGCGCGGCATATCCTCTGACGCCTTTCGTCTCATCATGTTCAAGACACCCATCTCCGTCCTCGTCGTGATCCACACCTCCGATTTGCAGGTGTTGCTGTTGGAGCGGGCCGATCGGCCGGGCTGGTGGCAGTCGGTCACCGGCAGCCAGGATATGGGCGAGACCCTGGCGCAGACCGCGGCCCGCGAGGTGTCGGAAGAGACGGGCTTGGATGTGCGCGAGCATGCGCTGAGCGACTGGGCCTGGCACAACGTCTACGAAATCTACGATTGCTACCGTCATCGCTATGCGCCGGGCACCACGCACAACACCGAGCATGTCTTCGGCCTGCAAGTGCCGGAACCTTTGCCGGTGCGACTCGCGCCGCGCGAGCACCTGAATTACCAATGGCTGCCCTGGGCGACGGCGGCGGCCAAGTGCTTCTCGCCCAGCAATGCCGAGGCGATTCGGCGCTTGGGCGCGCGCGCCAAGTGAGGCTGGCCCGCTACGCAAGCGGCCTTGCCGCCGCTTCGTCGGCTTCCGATCCTGACGGTCGGGCGGTTTGAACCCGGATTGTCCATTAGGACGCGAGATAATGGCGAGGCAGATGGCGAGACAGTTTCGTTGCTTGGGAGAAGCCCATAGCCGTGTCTATGGGCGCCGAGCGAGCGGCGAAAATGGCCGCAAGCTGGCCGCCAGCGCTCGCGTAGGCTCGAAGAGCCGCCTAATGGACAATCCGGGTTTAAGCGTTATAGTTGTACCCGTTGCGTCGAAGAATACGGTATTCGAGGGCCCCGAATGAAACGCATTGTTTTGTCCTTGCTGATGCTGTCGAGCTTGAGCGCGTGCGACGTGTTGAAGGACCGGATGGGGATCAAAGACCCGGCCAAGGTCGAGGCCGAGGCCAAGGCCGTCGGTGCCTCCTGTCGCCTGTCCGGACGTAGCCTCGAGGATTGCTACAACCTGAACGAGTCCTATCCGCGCGCGCCGATCTATAGCGGCTGGAAAGAGATGAACGAGTATATGGCCGAGCGCAAGATGGAGGCGCAGCCGCCCAGTCTCGGCCCGGACGGCAAGCCGCTCGACCGCAAAGCGAGCGAGCCGGCGGATAAGAAAGAGCCCGCCAAGGAAGAAGGCAAGAATGGCGGCAAAGAGCCGGCCAAGGACGGCGCCAAGACCGAAAGCGGCGGCAAGGATGCCATCAAGGATATCCGGCCCAAGAAGCCCGATCTGGCCAAGGAAGCCGCCAAGCACTGAGCGTAAAATGGCCGTATGAGCCAGTCCCTACGCGTCGCCAGCTACAACATCCACAAGGGCCTGTCCTTTTTCAATGGACGCATGGTCGTGCACGAGCTGCGCGATCGTCTGGCCAGTCTTAACGTCGACTTGGTGTTCCTACAAGAGGTAGTCGGCGAGCATACCGGGCATGCCGGCCGATTCGAGGCCTGGCCGGCCAAGCCCCAGCATGAATTCCTGGCCGACCAGCTGTGGACCGATTTTGCCTATGGCAAGAACGCCGTGTACGACCATGGCCACCACGGCAATGCCATCCTCTCGCGTTATCCCATCGTGCGTTGGGACAATCTCGACATCTCCGCTCATGTCTTCGAAAGCCGCGGCCTGTTGCACTGCGAGATCGCGGTGCCCGGCCTGGATCGGCACTTGCATGCCGTCTGCCTGCATCTGGCCTTGACCGAAGCGGGCCGGCGCAGGCAATTGCGCGTGGTGTCCGAACGCATCCAGGCCTTGGTGCCGGCCGATGCCCCCTTGATCATCGCCGGCGACTTCAACGACTGGCGCCAGCGCGCGGCCCGCTATATGGCGCATGACCTGCACCTCAAGGAAGTGTTCGAGGTGGCGCATGGCCGGCCGGCTCGCAGTTTTCCGGCGGCCTTCCCCTTGTTCTCGCTCGACCGCATCTATGTGCGCGGCTTCGCGGTCGATTCGGCCCATGTCCAGCATGGCAGCCTTTGGCGTCGCTTGTCCGATCACGCCGCCTTGACCGCGCAGCTTCGCTACGAACGGCCATGATCGTTCCCGCCAATCGGCTGGCCTTGCTGGAAAACGGCACGCAATATTTTCCGGCCTTGCTGGCGGCGATCGATTCGGCCGAAGCCGAGGTCAGGCTGGAAAGTTATCTTTATGAAGCCGATGGGATCGGCCTGGCCGTCGCCGAGGCCCTGATGCGCGCGGCGGCACGCGGGGTGCGCGTCTATCTGCTGTTGGACGGTTTCGGCGCGAACGGCTTTTCGCGCGAATTGGCCGAACGCTTGAGCGCGGCCGGGGTGGCGTGGTGCCACTATCGGCCGGAGCATGGCCTGCTGCGCCTGCGGCGGCATCGCCTGCGCCGCTTGCACCGCAAGCTGGTGGCGGTGGACGGCCGGGTCGCCTTTGTCGGCGGCATCAACATCATCGCCGACGACAATGCCCCCGGCCATCCCTCGCACCGCTACGACTATGCCGTGCGGGTGGAGGGGCCGCTGGTGCATGAGATACATGCCGCCATGCGGCGGCTATGGTGGTTGGTGGAGTGGAGTCGGTCCGGCCGGCGCGTCTCGATGGGGTCGGCGTTTCCGGTGCCGGCGGCGGCGGGGACGCAGGCCGCCGAGCTACTGCTGCGGGATAACTGGCGGCATCGCCGCCGCATCGAGGAGGCCTACTTCAAGGCGATCCGGGATGCCAAGCATGAAATCGTCATCGCCAATGCCTATTTCCTGCCGGGTTGGCGTTTCCGCCATGCCTTGGCGGAGGCCGCGCAGCGCGGCGTGCGCGTGGTGCTGTTGTTGCAGGGCCGGATCGAGTATCGCATCCAGCACTATGCCACCTTGGCGCTCTATCGTTTCTTCCTGGAACGCGGGGTCGAGATCTACGAATACCGCAGCAGTTTTCTGCACGCCAAGGTCGCCGTGGTGGATCGTAGCTGGGCGACCGTGGGGTCCAGCAACATCGATCCATTCAGCCTGGTCTTGGCGCGCGAGGCGAATATCGCGGTGCACGACCGGGCGTTCGCTTCGGATTTGCATGCCCGCATCTTCGCCGCCCTTCGGGCCGGCGCGAACCAGGTGCACCGCCTGCCGTGGCGGCTCTTGCCCTGGCATCGGCGGGCATTAGCCTGGCTGGGCTATGGCGTCGTGCGCGCACTGGCCGGCCTGGTCGGCTATGCACGGGAATTCGGCGGCGTGGATGGCGATGTGCCCGGTGGCATGAAGAATCGCTAGATTGTCTTCGAGCCGGATAAAGGGTAGGGTGTACAAAAAAAGAACAGGTAGTCCGGGCGCTGCCCGGAATAATCGGGGCAGGGAGAAAAATATGGCCAAGATATTGGTCGTCGACGACGAGGCGCCCATGCGCAAGCTGCTAAAAGAGGTATTGATCCAGGATAACCACGAGGTACGCGAGGCCGAGAATGGCATGCAGGCCAGCGCGATGTTCCGTAGCGAACCGGCCGACCTGGTCATTACCGATATCCGCATGCCCGACACCAATGGCATCGACCTGATCGTGCAGTTGCGCCGTGATTATCCTCGTAGCCGCATCATCGCGATCTCGGGCGGCGGCGGGGGCGATGGCCGGGTCGATTACCTCGCGGTGGCCCGGCAGGCCGGGGCGACCCAGGTCATCAGCAAGCCCTTCCAGATAGCGGCATTGCGCTTGGCCGTCGGCGAGGCCTTGTCTGGCTAGCCGGCTGAACTAAACTGTCACGATGGATCACGCCATGCAAGCTGAGAATCGTTCCGCCGCCGACCTCGAGAAGGTCGGCATGGCGGTGTTGGTCGTCGACGACGATATGCAGTTTCGCGGTTACCTGGCGGAGTTGCTCGATAGTCAGGGTTTCAGGGTGCTACAGGCGGAGAACGGCAGGGAAGGGCTGGAGATGTATCGGCGCCATCATCCCGCCCTGGTCATTACCGATATCGTCATGCCCGAGGAAGAAGGGATAGGCATGATCTGGCACATCCGGCGCGACACGGCGACCGTGCCCATCATCGCCGTTTCCGGCGGCAATAGGGGCTATGGCGAGGATTACCTGCGCATGGCGTCCAAGCTCGGCGTGAACGCCACGTTGACCAAGCCCTTTCCTCACCGCGATCTGCTCCAGCTTGTCGGGCGTTTGCTGGGCCTCGATCGACAAGGAGCGAGGGACGGATAGCGCGGACCGCGTTTATGCGCGCGGCTTGCATAAACAGTGGGATGCCGGTTGCCTATGAAAACGATCGCGACACTTTTCTCCGATGGCCGCGCCTGGGTCTTGTGCCCCGGCGCGCTTGTTTGCCTGACCTTCGCGTCTAGCGCGCATGCGGCGGATTCGGCGGCGACTTGGCCTATCGCCGGGTCGATGCCATGGTTGGGCGGCCTCGCCCTGCTCGCCTTGTCCGCCACTGCATTCGCCATCGGCTTGCGTCGGCGCCGTGAGCGCCAGCACGAAAACGAAGGCAGCGGCTCCGGCCAAAATGGGACAAGACGGCACGATGCCGAGGCGGCATTGCGTGCGGTCGACGAGGCATGGCAGCGCTCGTTCGATGCCTTGCCGGACTATGTTTGCATCCTGGACATCCAGGGCAAGATTCAGCGCGCGAACCGCCCGTTGATAGAGCGCTTCGGCCCCATCCACGGCGATGTGATCGGCATGGATTACCGGGAAATTTATTGCGGCACGCCGACGCCGGATCCTCAGCCGCCTTGCGCGGCCGTGTTGCTGGGTAGTTCGGCGGTGTCGGTGGAAACCACCCTGGCCACGTTGGATGGCTGGTACAAGGTTTCTTCCTATCCCTTGAACGACGGCCATGGCCGTTTGTGCGGCGCGGTCTCGGTCGTCAGCGACATCAGCGAGCGCAAACGGGCGCAGGCCGAGCGCGACCAACTGCAAAAGCAGTTGCAGCAGGCGCAAAAGATGGAGGCGATCGGCCAGCTCACCGGCGGTATCGCGCATGACTTCAACAACATTCTGGCCAGCGTCATGGGTTATTCCGAATTAGCCATGGAGTTGAGCCATGCCAACGCCTTGCCGCCCAAGTTGCTGGGTTATCTGCAAGAGATATATCGGGGCGGCGAACGGGCGCGCGACCTGATCGTGCAGATGCTGGCCTTCAGCCGCGGCTCGAAGGGCGAGAAACAAATCATGCCCTTGGCGCCGCTGGTGAAAGAGGCGGTCAAGATGATGCGCTCCACCATCCCGAGCAGTATCTATATGAGCGTCGATGTGGTTGACGAGCGGATCACGGTGTTGGGCGATCCCACCATGCTGCATCAGGTCATCCTCAATTTGTGCATCAACGCCCGTGACGCCATGGATGGCAAGGGGCGCATCGCGATCGGCCTGCGCCGGGTCAAGGCCGTGGATGCCATTTGCCGGTCCTGTCACGGCGCGGTCACCGGAGAGTTCATCGAGATATCGGTCGAAGACAGCGGCAGCGGTATTTCGCCCACGGTGATGAACCGGATGTTCGAACCCTTTTTCACGACCAAGGATACCGGTAAGGGCTCGGGCATGGGCCTGTCCATGGTGCATGGCATCGTGCATGAGCACGGCGGCCATGTCCTGGTAAGCAGCACGCCCGGGCGGGGCAGCACGTTCAAGGTGCTGCTGCCCTTGGGGCCGAGCGAGACGGCGCAAGCGGGTTCCGCCCGGCCCGTGCGGCAGGACAATACCCTGGAGTCGCACGTGTCGTCGCAACGCGTGTTGGTGGTCGACGACGAGGAATCGGTGGCCAACTTCGTCGGCGATTTGCTCGGTGGCTACGGTTACACGGTCACGGTCGTGTCGAGCAGCCACGAGGCGATGGCGCGTTTCAAACAAGACCCCATGGCCTTTGATCTGGTGGTGACCGACCAGACCATGCCCGGCCTGACCGGCGTGGAGATGGCGCAGGCCATGCTCGTGTTGCGTCCTGGCCTGCCGATCATCCTATGCACCGGGCACAGCGACCGGGTCGATGCCGAGCATGCATTGGCCCTGGGCATCAGGGCCTACCTGGCCAAGCCGTTCACGATAGCGGCATTGTTGCGCAAACTGGACGAGGTGTTATCCGAGCAAGCGGCAGTGCCCCCATGACGGCTTGAGGGCTCCAGCATGGCCTCGACAACAGAGGTAGAAAAACGTCAAGGGAGAAATGCGCATGCCCCACTATCATTTAGGCCTCAATCTCGGCCATGACCGGTCCGCCGCCTTGGTGCGCGAGGGCGAAGTCGTCGTCGCGATCCATCAGGAGCGGCTGGACCGGCTCAAGCACAGCGTCGGTTTTCTGCATCAGGCGATCGGCGATCCGGCGCAAATTCAACTGCCGTACGAGTCCATCCGGTATTGCCTGGAGGCCTGCGGCATCGGCCTGTCCGATGTGGCGACCATCAGCGCCAATATGCCGGGCATCGACCATGGCGCGGATATCCTGCGCCGCAGCCTGCCGCCGGAGTTCGCCGGCAAGGTGCGCGAGACGCCGGGCCATCACCTGATGCATGCCTACAGCGCCTATTGGCCATCGGGTTTCGACGATGCGGTGATCTTCGTCGTGGATGCCTCGGGCAGCAGCCGTGAGCGGCAAACCGAGTCCTATACGCTCTATAAAGCGAGCGGCGCCGAGATCGAGTTGTTGCATGAAGAGGGCGTGCCCTCGCATTTGGCCGCGCTGTCCACCTTGGGCTTCCTCTACGAATACGTCAGCCGCAAGGCGGGTTTCTCCACCCGGGTCGGCACCTCGGTCAACGTGCCCGAGGCGGGCAAACTGATGGGCCTCGCGCCCTATGGCGGCAAGCAAGAACATTGGCAGCCGTGGATTCGCACGCGCAAGGACAGCTATAGCCTGGATATCTCCGCCTACGACGTGTTCCTGGAGGTCGCCGCGCTGGAGAAGCGGTACGACGACGGCGCGGGCAAGGCCTATCTGCGCCCTTATCTGGTCGATCTGGCGTGGAAGATACAGCACGAGTTGGAGCAGGCGCTGCTGCACGTCGCCGGGCTCGCGCTCAAGCGCACGGGCATGCGCAGGCTGTGCCTGGCGGGCGGCGTGGCATTGAACTCCGTCGCCAATTACAAGATGCTGCGCGAGTTGAGCCTCGAAGACATCTTCATTTTCCCCGCCGCCGGCGACGCCGGTATTGCCGCCGGTTGCGCCCTGTGGGCCTATGCCGAGCACGAGGGCGGGCGCGCGCGCCCGGCCATGAAGCGGGCCACCCTGGGCCGCGCCTATGGCGAGGCGAGCATCCAATCGGCCTTGGACAAGTTTGCCGACCGGATCGTCGTCGAACGGCTCGATCAAGCATCGGTGGTCGAGCAGACGGCGCGGGCCTTGGCCAAGGGCCATGTGATCGCGCGCTTCGAGGGCGGCTCCGAGTTCGGCCCCAGGGCCTTGGGTCACCGCTCCATCCTGGCCGACCCCGGCTTCGAGCGGATGAAGGACATCCTCAACGCGCGGGTGAAGTTCCGCGAGGCCTTCCGGCCCTTCGCGCCGGTCATTCCGGAAGAGGACATCGAGCAGGTATTCGAGCAGAAGGTGCCATCGCCCTTCATGCTGGTTGTGTCGCAAATCCGGCCGGAATTCCATAAGCAAATTCCCGCCGTGACCCACCACGATGGCTCCGGCCGGGTGCAAACGGTGACGGCGGCGGACAATCCGTTCATGCACAAGCTGTGCCGTGCGCTGGCGGCGACGCGCAAGGGGCCGCCGGTAGTGCTCAACACCAGCTTCAACGTCGCGGGCCAGCCCATCGTCGAGACGCCGGAAGAGGCGATCGAGACCTTCCTGTCCACCGACATCGACTACTTGTTCCTGGAAAACCTGCGCATCTCGAAGCGGCATGTGCCCGTGCTCGATTACGCGCATCACTTGGCCAAGGTGACGGACGGGGCCTTGCCGCATGGCCTTGCCGCCGGCCAGCCGTCGCCCGTGGACTTGATGCGGCAATTGGATCGGGCCTTGTTTTCCGGCGAGACGGAAGGCTGCCCGTGGAGCGAGGAAGAGCTGCGCGAGTTGTCGGCCAAGGGCGCGCGCTACAAGGAAACCAGCCGCCTGTTCGCCGACAGCCCCTATGGCGTGCCGGCGCGTAGCCAACTATCCGCCCGCGCGGTCTTGCTGCTCGATCCCTTGAACGGATCGCAATTGTTGGATGCCGACGGCATCGTGCCGGCCGTCCGCCTGGACCAAGCCGAGGTGCAACTGCTGTTGACCTTGATCGACGGCGATGCGCCCCGGCTGGAACGTCTGCGCACCGAACAGCAGGCCACGACCTTGGAATGGCGCGAGAAGATCGGGGCGCTGGCCGGGCGCATGCGCGCTTACGACCTGAGGCTGGAGATGCCAGAACAGGATACTGACGAAGACCATGCCTTGCCCAAGGAGGCTAGCCTCACCTTGGCCTCCTTCGCCGACGAGAGCTATCGCCTGCCGCGAACCGCCTTGGCCTTGCGTACCGTGCTCAAGGACGCGGGCTACGAAGAGTCGGCGGTCTGCGCCTTGCTCAAGGTGGAATCCCTGCAACTGATCGAGCCGACGCGCCTGTATTACTACGACCGCTATCTGTTGCCGGATTCGCCCTTGGCCGATCTCGTCCGCCTGTTCCTGCTGAGGGCGGCGCTGCCGGAGGCGCGCGCGCGCGGCCTCTTCGGCGATGCCTTGTTCGACGCCATGGCGCGGCTGGGCTTGCTCCGGCAACGCGATGGCCGTTGGGCCTCGCGGGTCGACATCTTCAGCGTCGAGGGGCTCTATCTGGCGACCGATCATCGCTACATGCTGGATCGCGAAGGGGATCGGATCGACGAGAACCCGGTCATGTACATCGGCCTGGATAGCCGGGGCCTGGTGCACGCCGCGCCGCGCAGGGCCTGCGGCAAGCTGCTCGATCTGTGCACCGGCTCCGGCGTGCAGGCCTTGAGTGGCAGCCGTTACGCGCGCGAGGTGGTCGGCGTCGACTTGAACCCGCGCGCGGTGCGCTTCGCGCGATTCAACGCCCAACTCAACGGCATCGACAATGCGCGCTTCTGTCTGGGCGATCTTTATGCGCCGCAGAAGGATGCGCGTTTCGACGTGATCCTGGCCAACCCGCCCTTCGTGCCCAGCCCGCACGGCGACCTCGGTTTCCGCGATGGCGGCCGCACGGGCGAGGGGGTGTTGCGGCGCATCGTCGCCGAGGCGGCGGCGCAGCTCAATCCCGATGGCGCCTTGTGCATCGTGACCGATCTGGTCGACGTGCCGAGCTATCGGGCCAAGCTGGATGGCTGGTGGCAGGGCGATGCGGCGCACATGCTGGTGCTGCATACCGCCGACCGCGACGAGATTCTGTTTTCGGTGCCGCATAGCCATGCCCCCTTCGGCCAGAGCTACGCGGCCTACAACGAGGAACTCGACAAATGGCTGCGCAACTATCGCGATGCCGGGCTCGATGCGGTCAATTTCGGCTATATCTTCATCCGCCGCTTGCCCGGCGCGCATGCCGGTTCCTACTACAGCCGGGTCGTGCACAACCCCTCCGCGCCGATACACAAGGAAGTGGCGCAATATTTCCGCCAGCGTCAGCGCCTGAGCGATTTCGAACAGGGCGTCAGCCGCAAGGCATACTTGCGCTTGAACTCCGGCCTGCGCATCAAACTCGAGATCAATGCCGACGGCACCGAGCCGCGGATCGAGTTGAGCGTGCCGGGCAATCCCTATTTCACGACCTATCAGGTCGATGCCGGCCTTTATCGTGAGCTGCAATTCATCGCCGAGCAGCATCCGAGCCTGGAGGCCTATGCCGACAGTGAACGTTGGGCCTATGTCGCCGACTTGGTGCTCAAGGGGGTGTTGGAACTGACCGGCCCGGCACAGGCGGGCCAGCCGCGCCAAGCCATTCAAGGCTTGGCGATTCCCGGCCTGGCGGTGAAAGCGGTGGAGCCCGTCGCCAAATCGAACGACACGAATGCGCCGCCGATCGGCATTCGGGAGATGGAGACCAAGACGACGCCGACCTGCCTGTCGTCCTATCTGGCCTGATTCCGCCGCGTCGGTTTTTAGGGTCTTACGGCCGTCATGAGAAACACCGGGTAGGCGCGCGCGCCGGCTTCGCTTTCCTTGACGATCTCGAACACGGTGTCGAAACGGATGTCGGCGAAGCCGGCCCGTTCGGCCTGGGCCGCCAGCGCCGCGCGGTCGAAGCCATGGTGCACGTCGACCTCCAGGCCGTGGAAGGAGCCGTCCTCTCGGTCCAGGTCCGCGAGGCACAGCGTGCCGCCGGGATTGAGCAGGTCGTGGAAGACGCGCAGGATATGGCCGGTGTCCGGGATGTGGTGCAAGGTCATCGAACTGTAGATCAGGCCGTAGCGCTCGTCCGGCAAGGGTTCGGCGGTGAGGTCGGTCTGGCGCACCGTCATGTTGTTCACGCCCTGGGCGGCGATCTTCTCGCGCAGCACTTCCAGCATGCCGGTCGAGGTGTCTTTGAGGGTGATGTGGCCGAGCATATCCTTGAGCGGAAAGCTCAATAGGCCGGTGCCGCAGCCATAGTCCAAGGCCTGCATGTCTTTATTGAGCGGCACTTGTCGGCGGATGGCCTCGGCCATCTTGCGGCCGCGCTCGACGAACACCGGGTTGTCGTCCCACTCGCGGGCCTTGCTGTCGAAATCGATCATCTTGTTTCCCTATTCATGTTTGCCGCCCGCAGTCAGCCAAATACGTCGCGAATGAGCGCATGGCCGAGTCGCTTGGCATTGTGCAGCGCATCGGTCGCGGCGGCCTCTTGTGTTTTACATTCGCGGCATTATATGGGACGCATAGATGGGAGACGCGCGATGATTATCCTAAGACCCCACAATCGGCGCGGCCATGCCGACCACGGCTGGCTCGATTCCTGGCACAGCTTCTCCTTTGCCGATTACTACGATCCGAACGAGATGGGCTTCAGTGTGCTGCGGGTGATCAACGACGACACCGTGGCGCCGGGCGGTGGTTTTGCCACCCACGGTCATCAGGACATGGAGATTGTCACTTATGTGCTCGATGGCGCCTTGGAGCACAAGGACAGCCTGGGCAATGGTTCGGTCATCCGACCCGGCGATGTGCAGCGCATGAGCGCCGGGCCCGGCATCCGCCATAGCGAGTTCAACGGCTCGAACGAGGCGCAGGTGCACTTCCTGCAAATCTGGTTGCTGCCGGCCGAGCGCGGCATCGATCCCGGTTATGAGCAGAAGCACTTCGCGCCGGAAGAAAAGCGCGATCGGCTGCGCATCGTCGCCTCGCCGGACGGCCGCGACGGCAGCGTCCTGATTCATCAGGATGCCCGTCTCTATGCCGGCCTGCTCGGTCCGGGCGCCAGTGTCGCCTTCGATCTCCCCGCTGGCCGCAAGGCCTATGTCCACCTCGCGCGAGGTAAGATGCGGTTGAACGGCCTGGCCATGGTGACCGGCGACGGCGCCAAGATCGCCGATGAAACCCGGCTCGAATTCGTCGCAGAGGATGAGTCCGAAGTTCTGCTGTTCGATTTACCCGCTTGACCGTTCAATGAACGGTCTCCCTCTCTCCTAGCTCTCCCCCGGAGGGGGAGAGGGACGCAGCCTCGCTGCGCGAGCTTTAGTTAAAGGACCTTTGCATGACCCGCATTTTGGTTTTTGCCGGCAGCACCCGGCAGGGCTCGTTCAACAAACAACTGGCCCGATTGGCGGCGCGCGAGGTCGTCGCGGCCGGCGCGGAGGCGACCTTTCTCGACCTGCGCGAATTCCCCATGCCGCTCTATGACGGCGACATCGAGGCCGGCGACGGCCCGCCGGAACACGCCTTCCGCCTACAGGAGATCGTGGCCCAGCACCACGGCCTGATCGTCGCCTCGCCCGAGTACAACAACTCGATCTCGGCCGTGCTCAAGAACACCCTCGACTGGGTGTCGCGCACGCCGCGGGTGCGCGGCGCCAACCCCTTCGCCGGCAAGCCGGCGGCGCTGATTTCTGCCTCGCCCGGTAGTCTGGGTGGCCTGCGTGGCTTGGATGCCGTGCGCAATGTGCTCAACACCGTAGGCATGGTGGTGCTGCCGGGCATGGTCGCGGTGGGCCATGCCGATCAGGCCTTCGCTGCCGACGGCATGCTCAAGGATGCCGATCTGGCCAAGCGCCTGCGCGATCTGACTGCCGAAACGGTGCGTACGGCCCGCGCCCTGGCTGTCTGAGCGGACGGGGCAGGGTAGAATACCGGCTTTCATTTTGTGGCATTAGGCAGGGATCATGGCCGGACATAGCAAATGGGCAAATATCCAGCACCGCAAGGGCCGTCAGGACGCCAAGCGGGGCAAGATCTTCACGCGACTGATCAAGGAAATCACCGTGGCCGCCAAGATGGGCGGCGGCGACCCCGGCGCCAATCCGCGCCTGCGCCTGGCCATCGACAAGGCCAAGGCCGAGTCCATGCCCAAGGACAACATCGAGAACGCGGTCAAGCGCGGCACCGGCCAGCTCGACGGCGTGAACTACGAAGAGATTCGCTACGAGGGTTACGGCCCGGGCGGCGCGGCGGTGATCGTCGACTGTCTGACCGACAACAAGACCCGCACCGTGGCCGACGTGCGCCATGCCTTCGCCAAGAACGGCGGCAATATGGGTACCGACGGCTGCGTGGCCTTCCAGTTCAAGCATTGCGGCCAGATCATCCTGGCCCCCGGTGCCAGCGAGGATGCGGTGATGGAGGCCGCGCTGGAGGCGGGCGCCGAGGACGTGATTCCGAACGAGGACGGTTCGATCGAGGTGCTCACCGCGCCCTACGACGACCTGACCCATGTGAAAGAGGCCCTGGAAAAGGCCGGTTTTACCGTGGCCATGGCCGAGACCGTGATGAAGCCCCTGAACGAGACCGAAGTAGCCGGCGACGACGCGGTGAAGTTCCAGAAGCTGCTCGACATGATGGAGAGCCTCGACGACGTGCAGGAGGTCTACACCTCGGCAATTCTTCCCGACTGAGGCGCTTGGTGCGAATTCTTGGTATTGATCCCGGTCTGCGCGCGATGGGCTATGGGGTGATCGACCAGGATGGCCAGAAGTTGAACTACGTCGCTAGCGGCGTGGTGCGTACCCAGGTCGGCGAACTGCCCGAGCGGATCAAGATCCTGTTCGCCGGCGTACAGGAGATCATCGAGACCTACCGGCCCGAGGCCAGCGCGGTCGAGAAGGTGTTCGTCAACGTCAATCCGCAATCCACCCTGCTCTTGGGCCAGGCCCGCGGCGCGGCCATCGCCGCGCTCACTCATGTCGGCCAATCGGTCTACGAATACACGGCCCTGCAGGTGAAGCAGGCCGTGGTCGGCAACGGCCATGCCGACAAGCAGCAGGTCATGCACATGGTGATGCGGCTGCTTAAGCTGCCGGGCGAGCCCAGTTCTGACGCGGCCGATGCCCTGGCCTGCGCGATCTGCCATGCCCACGGCGGCCACGGCCTGGGCGGTCTGGTCACCGCCGGCCGCCGCCGGCGCGCGGGGCGGATGCTTTGATGCGGGAGTATTGTCCCGCCCTCGCCGCATGCACCTTCCCCTCCCCCTCCGGGGGAGGGGCTAGGGGTGAGGGAAAGTGCAGAGCCATGGTTGTATCGGTTATTGCCGGGGTGTGCGCGATGTTTACCCTCACCCCAACCCTCTCCCGGCGGGAGAGGGAGCTACGCAGTAGGGCGATATCCATGGTGGATTCACATTCCAAGTGCACCACGCTTAGCTTCCTGAAAGACCTCATGAGGGGTTCGGTAGCCGAGGCATTTGCGCGGTCTATGATTGAGTTTTTTGACAGCGGATGCAAGCAGTTCGTCGGACACGGTTCTGAAG
>JACRAU010000018.1 GCA_016234655.1 Betaproteobacteria bacterium | reverse complement strand
TGCGGGAAATGCTTGCGCGTGGCCTGTTCGATCTTCTTCGCCATCTGCGGCTGCATGAGGCCGTTGGTGCGCGTCTGCACCAGCGCTTCGAGGTCTATGCCGTCAATGAGGTCAAGGGGATCGAGGATGTTACCCTTGGACTTCGACATCTTCTGGCCTTCGGCGTCACGCACGAGCGCATTGATGTACACATGACGGAACGGCACCTTGCCGGTGAAATGCAGGCTCATCATGATCATCCGGGCCACCCAGAAGAAAATGATGTCGAAGCCGGTGACCAGCACCGAGGTCGGCAGGTAGTGCTTGAGTTCCCAGGTATTCTGCGGCCAACCCAGGGTAGAGAACGGCCATAGCGCGGAGGAGAACCAGGTGTCGAGCACGTCGTTATCTTGCTGGAGCGAGGCGTGAGGCGCGAGGCGCGAGGCGTTCTTCGCACGCACCTCTTCTTCGCTGCGGCCCACATAGACGTTGCCGGCCTCGTCGTACCAGGCCGGGATGCGGTGGCCCCACCACAGTTGGCGCGAGACGCACCAGTCCTGAATGTTCTCCAGCCACTGGCGATAGGTGGTGGTCCAGTTCTCCGGCACGAAGCGCAACTCGCCGCTGTCGACTACCGACAGCGCACGCTTGGCCAGGCCTTCCATGCTCATGAACCACTGGTCGGTGAGCATGGGCTCGATTACGGCATGGGTGCGGTCACCGCGCGGGATCATCAGCTTGTGCGGTTTGGCCGAGACCAGCAGGCCCTTGGCTTGCAGTTCTTCCAGAATTTTTTTGCGCGCGTCGTAGCGATCCAGGCCCTGATATTCGGCCGGGGCGAAGTCGTTCATCTTGGCGTCCAGCGTCAGCACGCTGATGGCGACAAGCTTGTGCCGTTGGCCGACCTGCCAGTCGTTGAAGTCGTGGGCCGGGGTGATCTTGACCACGCCGGTGCCGAATTCCCTATCCACATAGTCGTCGGCGATGATGGGGATGCTGCGCTCGGCAATCGGCAGGCGCACGTTTTTGCCGACCAGATGCCGGTAGCGCTCGTCCTCGGGGTTCACCGCGACCGCAGTGTCGCCCAATAACGTTTCCGGCCGGGTGGTGGCGACGGTGAGCATGCCGCTGCCGTCTTCCAGAGGGTAACTGATCTCCCAGATGAAGCCGTCTTCCTCTTCGCTCACCACTTCCAGGTCGGACACCGCCGTTTGCAGCACCGGGTCCCAGTTGACCAGGCGCTTGCCGCGATAGATCAGACCCTCTTCGTAGAGGCGGACGAAGACTTCGCCCACGGCATGGGACAGGCCATCGTCCATGGTGAAGCGCTCGCGCGACCAGTCGGGCGAGGTGCCCAAGCGGCGCATCTGGCGGGTGATGGTGGAGCCGGAATGCTCTTTCCACTCCCACACCTTGTCGATGAACTTGTCGCGGCCAAGGTCGTGGCGCGAAATCTTCTGGGCGTCGAGTTGGCGCTCGACCACGATCTGGGTGGCGATGCCGGCATGGTCGGTGCCCGGCTGCCACAGGGTGTTGTCGCCCTGCATGCGGTGGTAGCGGGTCAGCGCGTCCATCAGGGTGTGCTGGAAGGCATGGCCCATGTGCAGCGTGCCGGTGACGTTGGGCGGCGGCAGCATGATGCAATAGAAGGGTTTGTCTTCCCGTTTGCCCATGCCGAAATGGCCAGCCTGCTCCCAGGTCTGGTACCAGCGTTTTTCGATCTCGTGGGGTTCGAAGCTCTTGGCGAGCTCGCGTTTCGTGAATTCCATGGATGCCTGCCGAAAATGAAAGACGCCGGCCCGCGCCGGCGCACTAAAAGGCTGAATTATAAGGGAAGCGGGTTGCCCGGCCTACTTGCCGCGACGGGCCAGCTCTTCCTGGACGATGCGGCGCACCGCCTCGTCCAGCTCTTGCCGGTGCCGGGCCAAAAGCCCGACCAGACGGGTCTCGATGGCGGCCATGAGTTCCGGCGAAGGCTCGATGCCCGGCACCTCGGCGACGGCCTGACGCACGGCGGACTTGGCCGGGGCGGGCTCGACCACATCGGTCAGGCACGGGAAATCCGCCGGTTCCTGCGCGGGTTCGACATGTTCGACCAACGCATCCGGCCCGCGCTTGTCCAGCAGCTTGTCCATCTTGCCGTAGAGGGCGGAGATTTCGCCGAAGAAGTCGGTGTTGTTCTGCTCGGCCATGGCTATTTGCGCTCGAGGTCTACCTTGTGCAAAGGATAGCCCCGCTCCTGGTAGAAGCGGTAGCGCTCGCGCGCCTTTTCCCGGTCGCCCTCGTCGCGGGTGACGATTTCGATCAGGCGTTCGAACCGGCTGAACGGCGGCGGCCAGGCATCGTCCAGATTGATCAGCACGTCGCGCGCCGCCATCGCCTCGTCGCTGGCGCCGATCAGGATCGGCGTTTCAGCCGCCTGAGGGTGACCCGAACGGACATGCGGGATGAACGACAACTGCTGTGCCGTCCACAGGCCGGTATCCACCTCGCTGGCCAAGGCCTCGTCCGCCGTGAAGATCAAGGCGCGCTGGCCGGCTTGGTAGGCCTTGGCCGCGAGCTTGCGCGCCACCTCGGCCTTGCTGTCGGCATTGAAATAGAAATCGACCCGGGTCATGCCGCAATCATACTGCACCGCCGGGCATGGCGCTCGGCGGCCCGGCAATGGTTTAATTAGCCCAATCGCAATTGGGGAACATCATGGCAGCCACCGAGACGCCGCTGGTCGAGGTCCAGGACCTGCACTTCGCCTACGGCCACCACCACGTGCTCAAGGGCATCAACCTTTCCATCCATCGCGGCCAGATCGTCGCCTTCCTCGGGGTCAGCGGCTGCGGCAAGAGCACCTTGCTACGCGTGATCACCGGCCAGGAAAAACCGCGCAAGGGTACTGTCCATATCGACGGCCAGAACGTGCATGCGCTCGATACCGGCGAGCTGTACGAGCTGCGGCGCAAGATGGGCATGATGTTCCAGGTCAGCGGCCTGTTCACCGACCTGTCGGTCTACGACAACCTGGCCTTCCCGCTGCGCGAACACACCGACCTGCCGGAAGCGATGATCCGCGACCTGGTGCTGATGAAGCTGCATGCCGTCGGCCTGCGCGGCGCGCACGGCCTGATGCCGGCCGAGCTGTCCGGCGGCATGGAGCGCCGCGTGGCCCTGGCCCGCGCCACCGTGCTCGACCCGATGCTGATCATGTACGACGAGCCCTTCGCCGGCCTCGACCCGATCTCGCTCAACGTCATCGCCAACAAGATTCGCAACCTGAACGATGCGCTGGGCGTCACCTCCATCGTGGTCACCTATGATGTGTCGGAATCGCTCAAGGTGGTCGATTATGTCTATTTTATCGACGGCGGCGTGGTGGTGGCCGAAGGCCCGGCCAAGGCGATGCTGGAATCCAAGGACCCCTTCGTGCATCAGTTCCTCTACGCCGAGGAAGACGGCCCGGTCGCCTTCCATATGCGGGCGCATCCCTTCGCCAACGAACTCGGTTTGCACCGGCACAAATGAAGACGGCAGGCCATGGCCTGCCGTTCTGCTCAGCCGCGCAAAGGTCAGCGGCGCATCGCCTCCGCCACCGCCGCGCCGAGACCGGCCGGCGATTGCGCCACCACCACACCCGCCTTCTCCAGCGCCGCTATCTTCTCGGTGGCGGTGCCCTTGCCGCCGGCGATGATCGCGCCGGCATGGCCCATGCGCTTGCCCTTGGGCGCGGTGAGGCCGGCGATGTAGGCCGCCACCGGCTTGTTCACGTTCGACTGGATGTATTCGGCCGCTGCCTCTTCCGCCGCGCCGCCGATCTCGCCGACCATGATGATCGCCTCGGTCTGCGGGTCGGCCTGGAACAGCGCCAGGCAGTCGATGAAGTCGAGGCCCTTGATCGGGTCGCCGCCGATGCCGACGCAGGTGGACTGGCCCAGGCCCAGATTGGTGGTCTGCCACACCGCCTCGTAGGTCAGCGTGCCGGAACGGGAGACGATGCCGACCTTGCCCGGCTTGTGGATGAAGCCGGGCATGATGCCGATCTTGCACTCGCCCGGCGTGATCAGGCCGGGGCAGTTGGGGCCGATCAGCTTGGCGCCGTTGGCACGCAGCGCGGCCTTGACGTTGATCATGTCTCGCACCGGGATGCCCTCGGTGATGCAGGTGATGACCTCGATGCCGGCATCCGCCGCCTCCAGGATGCCGTCGGCGGCGAAGGCCGCCGGCACGTAGAGCATGGTGGCGTTGGCGCCGGTGGCGCGCACCGCATCGCGCACGGTGTTGAATACCGGCAGATTCAAATGGGTCTGGCCACCCTTGCCCGGGGTGACGCCGCCGACCATCCGGGTGCCATAGGCGATGGCCTGCTCGGAATGGAAGCTACCCTGCTTGCCGGTGAAGCCCTGGCAGATGACCTTGGTGTTCTTGTTGACGAGGATGCTCATTTTGCCTCCTCGACGGCCCGTTTCGCCGCCTCGGTCAAGTCGTTCGCCGCGATGATGGCCAAACCCGAATTGGCCAGCAGCTCGCGGCCCTTGTCGGCATTGGTGCCTTCCAGCCGCACCACCACCGGCACCTTGACGCCGACCTCGCGCACCGCCTGGATGATGCCCTCGGCGATCAGGTCGCAGCGGACGATGCCGCCGAAGATGTTGATCAGCACCGCCTTCACGTTGCTGTCGGCCAGAATGATCTGGAAGGCGCGCGCCACCGTCTCGGCCGTGGCGCCGCCGCCGACGTCGAGGAAGTTGGCCGGCATGCCGCCCGAGAGCTTGATCAGGTCCATGGTCGCCATGGCCAGGCCGGCGCCGTTGACCATGCAGCCGATGTTGCCGGAAAGCGCGATGTAGTTGACGTTATGGGCGTGGGCCTCGGCCTCCTTGGGGTCGATCTGCGACAAGTCGGCCTGCTCGGCCAGGGCCTTCTGGCGATAGAGTGCGTTGTCGTCCACGCCCATCTTGCAGTCGAGCGGCAAGAGCTGGCCATCCGTGGTGACGATGAGCGGGTTGATCTCCAACAGCGCCAAATCCTTCTCGATGAAGATGCGGTAGAAACCCTTGAGCATACGCACGAAGGCGGCGATCTGATCGCCAGCGAGGCCCAGGCCGAAGGCGAGGTTGCGGCCCTGGTAGTCCATCAGGCCGGTGATCGGGTTAACCGTCTCGCGCAGAATCTTTTCCGGCTCGCGGGCGGCAACCTCCTCGATCTCCATGCCACCGGCACTGGAGGCGACGATGCCGATGCGCTCGGCGGCGCGGTCGACGGTGATCGACAGGTACAGCTCGCGCGCAATGGCTAGGGTCTCTTCGATCAGCAAGGTGCTCACCGGCTGGCCGTCCGGCGCGTTCTGGTAGGTGACCAGTCGTGTGCCGAGCAAAGCCTTGGCTGTGGCCGACAATTCATCGACCGACTTACAGACCTTGACGCCGCCGGCCTTGCCGCGGCCGCCGGCATGGATCTGGGCCTTGGCCACCCAGGCCGTGCCGCCCAATTGCTGGGCCGCGCTGGCACACTCGGCCGTAGCGTGGATGGTCACGCCGTTCGGCGTGGCAATGCCGTAGTCGCGCAGCACGGCCTTGGCTTGATATTCGTGCAGGTTCATTGAAGCGAATCCGCTAGCTGAAAAAAGCGCTATTTTACGCGCGAAGGCAGGCCAGGGTGGAATCCGGTAGCATTGGCGGCCTTGAAGGAGCATGCGCATGAAGGACATCCTGGTCCTCTACTACAGCCTGCACGGCTCGGTGAAGCAGTTGGCCAGCCACATCGCCCACGGCATCGAGTCGGTGCCCGGCATGCAGGCCCGTATCCGCACCGTGCCCAAGGTGGTGGCCGAATCGGAAGGCCCGGCCAGACTGGTGCCGGACGCGGGGGCGCCCTATGCCAGCCACGCCGACCTCGCCGAGTGCATCGGCCTGGCCCTGGGCTCGCCCACCCGCTTCGGCAATATGGCGGCGGCGATGAAGTATTTCCTGGACGGCACCTCCGGCCTATGGCTCAACGGGGCGCTGGCCGGCAAGCCCGCCTGCGTGTTCACCGCCACCGCCAGCCTGCACGGCGGCCAGGAGAGCACGCTGCTGTCGATGATGCTGCCGCTGCTACATCACGGCATGGTCGTGGTCGGCCTGCCCTACAGCAACCCGGAACTCAACCAGACCCGCTCCGGCGGCACGCCCTATGGCGCCTCGCATTGGGCCGGGCCGGACGGCAAGCAGCCGATCACGGACGATGAACGCAAGCTGGCCTTCGCCCAGGGCAAACGCCTGGCCGAAGTGGCGCTGAAGTTGACGGCATGAGTAGGGAGCAGGGTTCCCGCTTGCGGGATGCGACCGGCCGCGAGTGCCGCCGCGAGCCGACACTGAGGCATAGCAAGCACCAGATATGCACCCAGGAGGCGAGATGAACGAACTCGGCAAGGAGGCCCGCCGCTTCGTGCGCGGCCAGCAGAACGGCGTGCTCTCCACGATCTCGCAGCGCCTGCCCGGCTATCCCTTCGGCTCGGTCACGCCCTTCATCCTCGACCAGCAGGGCCGGCCGGTGATATTGATCTCGGACTTGGCCGAGCACACCAAGAACATCGCGGCCGATGCCCGGGTGTCGCTGATCGTGCAGCCGTTCAGCCAGGACATGCAGGAGGCCGGCCGCGCTACCCTGATTGGCCGTGCCGAACGGCTGCCGGACAAGGATGCGCTGGGGCCGCGCTATCTGCGTTACTTCCCCAAGGCCGAGGCCTATTTCGCCATGCACGATTTCGCGTTCTACCGAATCGAACCGGAGCGCATCCGCTATATCGGCGGCTTCGGCAATATCCACTGGATCGAGGCCGCAGCTTATCTCGCCGCCGACAACGCCTTGGCCGCGCAGGAAACCGCGATCCTCGATCACATGAACACCGACCATGCCGATGCCCTGCTCGATTTTTGCCGGTACTTTCACGGCATCGCGCCGGAACAAGCAACGATGATCGGCATCGACGGCGACGGCTTCGATATCCGAACCGATGGCCGCGTCTTGCGTTTCGATTTTGCCGAGCCCATCGTCGATGCCGCCGACGCGCGCAAGGCCTTGGTTGACATGGTGCAGCAATGTCGAAGCTAAAGACCGTATCGCATTGGCTCAGCATCGCCAGCCTGATCGCGCTGATCCTGCTCTGCCTGGCCTGGGAGCTCTGGTTGGCGCCGCTGCGGCCAGGTGGCTCCTGGCTGGTATTGAAAGTACTGCCGCTGCTGGCGCCCTTGTTTGGCATCCTGCACGGGCGGCTATATACCTACAAGTGGTCCAGCCTGTTGATCTGGGCCTATTTCACCGAGGCTTGCGTGCGCGGCTGGTCGGATACCGGCCTGTCCGCGCGCTTGGCATGGGCCGAACTTGGCCTATCCTTATTGTTTCTAGTGTCGGTGGTGCTGTTCATCCGCGCCAGCCGGATAAAAAAACAGCGGGCGGGGCCAAATTAATTTAATGCCCCAGCCGCTGGACACGACAATAAAGACATTATTATCCTCTTATTGGTCGAATGCCCACTCGCTAAGGAGCCGTAATGAACAAGCTGAGCTTCACCCATTTCACCTATCTACCGATGTCGATGCGCGTGCTGTTCACCATGGTCTTGCTGGTATTCGGCACCGGTTACCTGATGGCGATGATCCAGGTTTGGGAATCCCATGCCGGCCGCGACGGCAAGCCGATGCTCAGCGCCAAGGACCTGATCATCGCCTACAACGGCAACAAGGAAGGCACCAAGCTGGAATCGGCCCTGCGCGGCCCGATGGCCAGCATGCTGCCGGACGAAAAACGCGAGACCCTCTTCACCTGGCTGCATGAGGGCGCGAAAGAGGCCGACTACGCGAGCAAGGTCGAACCCATCGTCAAGGAACACTGCGTGATGTGCCATGCCCCGACGGTCAACCCGCACCTGCCCGATCTGACCAACCACGACGGCGTGATGAAGACGGCGGCGGCCGACACCGGCATGACCCTGCCGACCCTGGTGCGCGTGTCGCATATCCACCTGTTCTCGATCACCTTCATCTTCTTCATCACCGGTTTCATCTTCACCCATGCCTATATCCGGCCGGTGTGGATCAAGTGCCTGGCGATCGCGGTGCCCTTCCTGACCATCCTGACCGACGTCGGCTCCTGGTACCTGACCAAGATATGGGAACCGTTCGCCTGGGTGGTGATCGGCAGCGGCGCCTTGATGGGCCTGTCCTTCGCCTTCATGTGGCTAACCTCGATGTACCAGCTCTGGTTCTACAAGCTGCCGGAGGATATCGAGCAAGAGGCCGGCAAGCTGCCCGGCGTCTATCGCTGATCGCCACCGGCCAATGAAAAAGGGCGGCCCGAGGGTCGCCCTTTTTCATTGGCGCACGTGGCGCTCAGACCTGCGGGTGCGCCCGCTCTTCCGCGCCGAACAGCTTGTTCAGCGCATTCAGATAGGCCTTGGCCGACGCGATCACGATGTCGGTGTCGGCACCCTGGCCATTGACCACGCGGCCGTTGCGCGACAGACGCACGGTCACCTCGCCCTGGGCGTCGGTACCGGTGGTGATGTTGTTGACCGAGTAAAGCAGCAGCGTGGCAGCGCTGGCGACCATCTTCTCGATGGCGCGGAAACAGGCATCGACCGGACCGCCGCCGTTCTCTTCGGCGCGCACCTCCTCGCCGTTGTCGGACAGCACCACGGCGGCATGCGGTACCTCGCCGGTCTCGGAACACACCTTGAGCGACACCAGCTTGAAACGGTCGCAGGCGTCGATACCGGCGTCCTCTGAGACCAAGGCGTGCAAGTCCTCGTCGAAGATCTCGCGCTTCTTGTCGGCCAGCTCCTTAAAGCGGGCGAAGGCGGCATTCAGCGCCTCCTCGCTGTCGAGCACGATGCCCAATTCCTGCAAGCGGGTGCGGAAGGCGTTGCGGCCCGAGAGCTTGCCCAAGGTGAGCTTGTTCGCGCCCCAACCTACGTCTTCCGCGCGCATGATCTCGTAGGTCTCGCGGTGCTTGAGCACGCCGTCCTGGTGGATACCGGACTCGTGCGAGAAGGCGTTGGCGCCGACGATGGCCTTGTTCGGCTGCACCGGATAACCGGTAACTTGCGACACCAGCTTCGAGGTCGGCACGATCTGCGCGGTGTCGATGCTCGAGTCGCAGGTGAAGATATCGCGCCGGGTCTTCACCGCCATCACGATCTCTTCCAAGGAGGCGTTGCCCGCCCGCTCGCCCAGGCCGTTGATGGTGCACTCGACCTGGCGCGCGCCGTTCATCACCGCCGCCAGGGAGTTGGCCACGGCCATGCCCAGGTCGTTATGACAGTGGGTCGACCACACCACCTTGTCCGAATTGGGCACGCGCTCGATCAACTGCTTTATCCGCTCGCCCCACAATTGCGGAATGCTGTAGCCCACGGTGTCCGGCACGTTCAGGGTCTTGGCCCCGGCCGCGATCACCGCCTCGAAGATGCGGCAGAGAAAATCCATCTCCGACCGCACCGCGTCCTCGGCCGAGAACTCGACGTCGTCGGTGTATTCCAGCGCGAGCTTGACCGCCTTCACCGCCGCCTCGACCACCTGGTCGGGCTGCATGCGCAGCTTCTTCTCCATGTGGATCGGGCTGGTGGCAATGAATGTGTGGATGCGGCCGGAGGCGGCGGGCTTGATCGCCTCGCCCGCCGCGCGCACGTCGCGCTCGTTCGCCCGCGCCAGCGAGCAGACGGTGGAGTTCTTCACGATGCCGGCGATGTTGCGGATCGCCTCGGCATCGCCCGGGCTGGCGGCGGCGAAGCCGGCCTCGATCACATCCACGCCCAGGCGCTCCAACTGCCGCGCGATGCGCATCTTCTCGTCTTTGGTCATCGCCGCGCCCGGGCTCTGCTCGCCGTCGCGCAAGGTGGTATCGAAAATAATCAATCGGTCATTCATGGCACGCTCCAATGGGTGCCCCGCCACACGAGCAACGGGAAGGTTTGATCTGAAACCACGGAAACTACAAAGGGAGAGAGTTATTTTTGCCCGCGCAAGGGCAGCAGCAGGCGCGTGGCGTGCCGGACAAGCGAAAAGTGCTGGAAGGATGCGAAAGCAGTTTGCATGGGCTTGAATATAAAGACCTTGCCGGGACTAGGCAAGGAATTTTTCCGGCACACCTCAACTGCCGGCGATTGGTTTGCGGCGTAAGCGCCGTAGCAACCACAAGCCATAGCCCGACAGGCCATAAGCGACGAACAGCGCGAACAGCACGGTCGGCGGATCGGCCGAGACCAGGATGAAGCCGAGCGCGATCAGCACCACCGCGATGAAGGGCACGCTCTTGCGCAGGTTGATGTCCTTGCCGCTGTAGAAGGGCAGGTTGCTGACCATGGTCAGGCCGGCGAAAACGGTGAGCGCCCAGGCCAACCAGCGGATATTCTGGCCGCTGACATCGTAGTCGTGCATCACCCAGACCAAGCCGGCGATCAGGGCCGCCGCCGACGGGCTGGGCAGGCCTTGGAACCAGCGCTTGTCCTGCACCTCGAGCTGGGTGTTGAAGCGGGCCAGGCGCAGGGCCGCGCCGACGCAATAGACGAAGGCGGCGAGCCAGCCCAGCTTGCCCATGCCCTTCAAGGCGAAGGCATAGATCACCAGGGCCGGCGCGACGCCGAAAGAGACCATGTCGGACAAAGAATCGTATTCGGCGCCGAAGGCGCTTTGGGTACGGGTTAACCGCGCCACGCGGCCATCGAGGCCGTCGAGCACCATGGCGATGAAGATCGCGACCGCCGCCTGCTCGAACCGGCCGTTCATGGCCTGGACGATGGCGTAGAAGCCGGCGAACAGCGCACCGGTGGTGAACAGATTGGGCAGCAGGTAGATACCCTTGCGCGCCAAGGGCCCTTTCGGCGGCGGATTCGGGCGGTGGCTCGCCGGTTCCGCCATGATCAGGCCAACTCGGCCAGCACGGTTTCGCCGGCGCGGGTCTTGTCGCCCAACGCCACCTTGGGCCGGGCATCGGTCGGCAGATAGACATCGACCCGCGAACCGAAGCGGATGAAGCCGTAACGCTGGCCGCGCTTGAGCGCGTCGCCGGGGCCGACGTAGCACAGGATGCGCCGCGCGATCAGGCCGGCGATCTGCACGCAGGTGACGTCGGTGCCGTCCGCCGTCTTCAAGCAAATCGCGTTGCGCTCGTTCTCGACCGATGCCTTGCTCAAGGCCGCATTGACGAAGCTGCCGCTGTGATACCAGCGGCTGCGCACTTCGCCGTCGACCGGGCTGCGATTGGAATGGACGTTGAACACGTTCATGAACACGCTGATCTTCAGGGCCTCGCGCTTGAGCCAGGGGTCTTCGGTCTTTTCCACCGCCACGATGCGGCCGTCGGCCGGCGCGATCACCAGCTTGCCGCCCTGCGGCACCTTGCGCGCGGGGTCGCGGAAGAATTGCAGCACGAAGACCAGGAACAGCCAGAACGGCAAGGCCCACAGCCAGCCGGCGAGATAAGTAACGCCCAACGACAGGGCCAAGGCGAGAACAAGATGCCCCCAACCCTCGCGGGCAAACAGGGGATGCGGATATTCGGAGTTGTGAGGACTATTGTTATCGTTCATGAGGTTCGACTACGGCTATGGCGGGAGAGAGGATAGCACCCCTCTCCCCTCACCGTTCGATCAGTTCTTGGACTTGTCGACCAGTTTGTTGGCCTTGATCCAAGGCATCATGTCGCGCAGCTTCTCGCCCACCACCTCGATCGGGTGCTCGGCGGTCAGGCGGCGACGCGCGGTCATGGCCGGGTAGTCGGTCTTGCCTTCCAGGATGAACATCTTGGCATACTCGCCGGTCTGGATGCGCTTCAAGGCATTGCGCATGGCGGCGCGCGACTGCTCGTTGATCACCTCGGTGCCGGTGACGTACTCGCCGTACTCCGCGTTGTTGGAGATGGAGTAGTTCATGTTGGCGATGCCGCCCTCGTACATCAGGTCGACGATCAGCTTCAGCTCGTGCAAGCACTCGAAGTAGGCCATCTCCGGGGCGTAGCCGGCCTCGGTCAGGGTCTCGAAGCCCATCTTCACCAGCTCGACAGCGCCGCCGCAGAGCACGGCCTGCTCGCCGAACAGGTCGGTCTCGGTCTCTTCGCGGAAGTTGGTCTCGATCACGCCGGCACGGGCGCCGCCGTTGGCGGCGGCATAGGCCAGGGCGATGTCCTTGGCCTTACCGGACTTGTCCTGATAGACGGCGATCAAGGAAGGCACGCCGCCGCCCTGCAAGTAGGTGGAGCGCACGGTGTGGCCGGGGCCCTTGGGCGCAACCATGATCACGTCAAGATCGGCGCGCGGCACGATCTGGTTGTAATGGATGTTGAAGCCGTGGGCGAAGGCCAGGGTGGCGCCCTTCTTGATGTTGGGCTCGATCTCGCCGTAGTAGACATTGGGCTGCTGCTCATCCGGCACCAGGATCATCACCACGTCGGCGTCCTTCACGGCGGCGCCGACTTCCTTCACGGTCAGGCCGGCCTTTTTGGCCTTGTCCCAGGAAGCGCCGCCCTTGCGCAGGCCGACGGTCACGGTGACGCCGGAGTCCTTCAGGTTGTTGGCGTGGGCATGGCCCTGGGAGCCGTAACCGACGATGGCGACCTTCTTCTTTTTGATCAGGGCCAGGTTGGCGTCTTTCTCGTAGTAGACCTTCATGGTGCTTCCTTTCGACTAGCTAATTCAGGGGTTCAAATCTTCAACATGCGATCGCCGCGACCGATGCCGGAGGCGCCGGTGCGCACGGTTTCCAAAATCGCGCCCGGCTCCAAGGCATCGAGGAAGGCATCCAGCTTGGAGCCCGGCCCGGTCAGCTCGATGGTGTAGGTCTTGTCGGCAACGTCGATGACGCGGCCGCGGAAGATGTCGGCCAGGCGTTTCATTTCCTCGCGCTGCTCGCCGCTGGCGGCGCGCACCTTGACCAGCATCAGCTCGCGTTCGATATGCTCGCCGTCGGACAAGTCCTGCATCTTGATCACGTCGATCAGCTTGTTCAACTGCTTGGTGATCTGCTCGATCACCTCGTTCGAACCGCGGGTGACGATGGTCATGCGCGACAAGGTGGCGTCCTCGGTCGGCGCCACGGTCAGCGACTCGATGTTGTAGCCGCGCGCCGAGAACAGGCCGGCCACACGCGACAAGGCGCCCGCCTCGTTTTCCATCAGCACGGAAATGATGTGTCTCATACCAGGATCATCTCCGACAGGCCCTTGCCGGCGGGGATCATCGGATAGACGTTCTCGCGCGGGTCGGTGATGAAGTTCATGAACACCAACTGCTCCTTGTGCTCGGTGAAGGCGCGGCGCAGGGCCGGTTCGACCTCTTCCGGCTTCTCGATGCGCATGCCGACATGGCCATAGGCCTCGGCCAGCTTGGCGAAATCGGGCAGCGACGCGACGTAGGACTCGGCGTAGCGCTCCTCGTAGAAGAACTCCTGCCACTGGCGCACCATGCCGAGGTAACCGTTGTTGAGCAGGATGATCTTGAGCGGCAGCTTGTATTCCTTGCAGGTCGACAGCTCCTGGATGTTCATCTGGATACTGCCCTCGCCGGTGATGCAGGCCACCATGGCATCGGGGTGCGCCAACTGCACGCCCATGGCATAGGGCAGGCCGACGCCCATGGTGCCCAGGCCGCCGGAGTTGATCCAGCGCCGCGGCTGGTCGAACTTGTAGTACTGCGCCGCCCACATCTGGTGCTGGCCGACGTCGGAGGTGACGAAGGCCTCGCCCTTGGTGATCTCGTACAGCTTCTCGACCACGTACTGCGGCTTGATCTTGTCGGTGCCGCGGTCGTACTTCAGGCAATCCTGCGCGCGCCACAGCTCGATCTGCGCCCACCAGGCCTTGAGCGCGGCCTGGTCGGCGCGCTCGTTGCCGACCTTGAGCAGGCGGTTCATCTCTTCCAATACCTGGCCGACGTCACCGACGATGGGCACGTCGACCTTGACCCGCTTCGAGATCGACGACGGGTCGATATCGATGTGGATGATCCGGCGCGCCTCCTTGGCGAAGTGCTTGGGGTTGCCGATCACCCGGTCGTCGAAGCGGGCGCCGACGGCGATCAGCACATCGCAGTGCTGCATGGCCATATTGGCCTCGTAGGTGCCGTGCATGCCGAGCATGCCGAGCGACAAGGGATCGTTCGCCTTGTAGCCGCCCAGACCCATCAGCGTGCTGGTCACCGGATAGCCGAGCTCGCGCGCCATCTCGGTCAAGGCCGCCGAGGCGTTGCCCAACACCACGCCGCCGCCGGCATAGATCACCGGGCGCTTGGCCTCGAGCAGCATCTGCGCGGCGCGCTTGATCTGGCCGGCGTGGCCTTTGCTGGTCGGGTTGTACGAACGCAGGCTGATCGCTTCCGGGTAGTCGAAGGCGCAGGCGTGTTGGGTGATGTCCTTGGGGATGTCGACCACGACCGGGCCCGGGCGGCCCGTGGCCGCGATATAGAAGGCCTTCTTGATCGTCGGCGCGATGTCCTTCACGTCCTTGACCAGGAAGTTGTGCTTCACGCAGGGCCGGGTGATGCCGACGGTATCGACCTCCTGGAAGGCGTCCTGGCCGATCGCGGCGGTCGGCACCTGGCCGGTGATCACCACCATCGGGATCGAATCCATATAGGCCGTGGCGATGCCGGTCACCGCATTGGTCGCGCCCGGCCCGGAGGTGACCAAGGCCACGCCGACCTTGCCGGTCGAGCGCGAATAGGCATCGGCCGCATGCACGGCGGCCTGCTCGTGGCGCACCAGGACGTGGGTAAAGCCCTTTTGCTTATAGATTTCGTCGTAGATATTGAGCACCGCGCCGCCGGGATAGCCAAAGACATACTCCACGCCCTCGGCATGCAGACAGCGGATCACGATCTCCGCACCGGTCAATTCCAACTCGGCCATGAATTCTTGTTCTTGAAAATATTACGGAAAAGCTCAGAACACTAACGTCAGCGGCCTGTCTGGTCAAGCCGCCGCCGCAAATGAAAAAGGGCTAGCAGCCTAAAACCGCTAACCCTCGTATTTGGTGGGTCGGGCGAGATTCGAACTCGCGACCAACGGATTAAAAGTCCGCTGCTCTACCGGCTGAGCTACCGACCCCCGAAAAGCGGTGCATTATAAAGCGCGCAGGATTGCTGTCAACAAAAAAGCCCCGCCGAAGCGGGGCTTTTCATGGGCCGAAATCGGCTTAAACCGCATCCAGCTTGCGCATGCTGGCCGGCAGCAATTTCAGATCGACCAGGCCGGTGATCAAGGCCTTGAAGAAGGTGGCCTCGTCTTCGTAGACCATCTTGTAGTACTGCACCTTCATGGTCAGCGCGCTGCCGAGCACGATGGCGACGAAGGTGATGATGGAGCCGATGGCCAGGGTGGACACGCCGGTCACGGCCTGGCCGATGGTGCAGCCCATGGCCAGCACGCCGCCGAAACCCATCAGGATCGCACCGATCAGGTGGTTGGTGAAGTCCTTGAACGAGGCGAACCACTCGATGCGGAAGCTGCGGGTGACCACGGACCAAAGCAGCGAGCCCAACAAGACGCCGAACAGCGCCATCAGGCCGAAGGTCAGCAAAGACTTGCCGAAGCCGCCCATGACGTAACCGTAGAGCTGGCCCATCGGGTTGATGAAGGTAAACGACTGCGGCGCCAGCGAACGGCTGTCGGCCGGCTTGACGTCGGCCTCGCCGGCATACATGTCCCACTGCTCGGCGACGAAGCTTTGCAGGGCATAGGGCTGGCCATCCGCGTTGACCGCGACGCTGCTGGTGACATACCAGGCCGCCAGCACCGCCAGGCCGACCACCAGGCCGCCCAGGATGTTGTCGAAGCTCTTGCGGAACTCTTCCGACTTGAAGACATAGACCGCGAGCAGCAGGCCGATCACGACGCCGGCCGCTAGACGCGCGGTGCCCTTGCCTTCCGCGCCGCCGATCATGGCGCCGATGTCCTGGTTGCTGCCTAGGGTCACCGCCAACGGACGGATCCAGTCGTAGAACAATATGCTGAACAGGGTCTTATCCGAGTCCGGGAACGGGTTGATCATGTAGTAGGCGATCACCGCGATCACCGCGACCACCATGATCGACTTGAGGTTGCCGCCGCCGATCCGGATCAGGGCCTTGTTGCCACAGCCGGAGGCCAGGGTCATGCCGATGCCGAACAGCAGGCCGCCGATCAGGTTCTCGGCCCAGACCAACTGGTTGGCGCGGTAGGGTGGGAAGGCGGCGTCGGGCCTGACCAGGCCGACATATTCCAGCGCGGTGACGCCGATCATGGCGACGGCGATCGCGAACAGCCAGGCGCGCATGCGGCCGAGGTCGCCCATGTTCACCCAATCGGACACCGCGCCCATGGTGCAGAAATTGGTCTTGTTGACCACCGCGCCCATGATCACGGCGATGGCGAAGGTGACCCAGAGCATCAACGACTGGGCCTGTGCGAATTGTTCGTAAACCATGTTAACTCCTCAATTTTCAAGGCTCTGCGAGCGGGCGCCACGAGCAGGCGCCCCGCCCAATGGCGGAATTATCGAGTTATTGAACGGTGCAGGGCAAAGAGATATTACTACTTTGGTCCGATCGTACCAAAGCGTAGATCAAGCCCGATAACGGGTCGGGTCGGCCGCGCCGGCGTCGACAAAACCTTGGCGGCGCAGGCGGCAGGAATCGCAACGGCCGCAGGCCCGGCCCTCGTCGTCGGCCTGGTAGCAGGACACGGTCAAGGCATAGTCCACGCCCAAGCCCTGGCCCAGGCGGATGATCTCGGCCTTGGACAAACGCAGCAAGGGCGCGGCGATACGCAAGGGCTGGCCCTCGACCGCGCGCTTAGTCGCCAGATTGGCCATGCGCTCGAAGGCCGCGATGTACTCGGGCCGGCAATCGGGATAACCGGAATAATCCACCGCGTTGACGCCGATGAAGATCGCATCGGCCGCCAAGACCTCGGCCCAGGCCAAGGCCAAAGACAGCATCACCGTATTGCGCGCCGGCACATAGGTAATCGGGATGCCCTCGCTCGCCTGCTCGGGCACGGCCAGCTTGCGATCAGTCAGCGCCGAACCGCCGAACTGGCCCAAATCCAATGTCATCACGCGATGTTCGTGCGCACCGAGCTGCGCCGCCACGGCCCGCGCGGCATTCAGTTCGGCGCCGTGGCGCTGGCCGTAATCGAAACTCAAGGCATAGCCGTCATAACCCTCGCCGCGCGCCACCGCGAGCGTCGTGGCGGAATCGAGACCGCCGGAGAGCAGGATCACCGCGCGCTTCGTCATCGCTAGCGCCCCGGCTCCTCGCCCCACAGAATCTTGTGCAATTGCACCTGCATGCGCACCGGCAAACGGTCGCGCAATATCCACTCGGCCAATTGCCGGGGCGCGAGCTGGCCGAAGGCCGGGGAGAACACGACCGAACAGCGCTCGGCCAGATGCCGCTCGCGCAGCACCGCCGCCGACCATTGGTAGTCGGCCTCGTCGACGATGACGAACTTCAGCTCGTCGTGCGGGGTCAACCGCTCGACGTTCGACCACAGATTGCGCTCGACCTCGCCCGAACCCGGCGTCTTGATATCGACGACGCGGGAGACGCGTTTATCCACGGCGGAAATATCCAAGGCGCCGCTGGTCTCCAGCGACACGTCGTAACCGGCATCGCACAAGGCCGCGAGCAAGGCCGGGCAATCGCGCTGGGCCAGGGGCTCGCCGCCGGTGACCGTGACATGGCGCGGGGCATGGGCCGCCACCGCCTCCAATATCTGCGGCATATCCATCCAATCGCCGCCCTGAAAGGCGTAGCTGGTATCGCAATAGCCGCAACGCAGCGGGCAACCGGTCAGACGGATGAACACCGTGGGCAGGCCGATGCGGCTGGTCTCGCCCTGGACGGAATAGAAGATTTCGCTGATGCGAAGACGTACGGCAGACAAGATTACTTCAGCGTCGCCAACAGTTTTTGCGCGCTCTCCGCCACCTTGGTGCCGGCGTGCTGGCTGACAATCTGCTGCAAGGTCGACTGGGCCGCCTTGGTCTCGCCCAATTGAATCTGGGCGCGCGCGAGGCCCAACATCGCATCGGGCACCTTCGGGCTGGTCGGATAGACCTGCATCAGTTTCTGATGCGACTCGGCCGCCGCCTTGTGGTCACCCAGCGAGAAATGCGAAAAGCCTATCCAGTATTGGGCATTGCCGGCTAGGCTGCTGCCCGGATAGGTCTTCAGGAAAGTTTGAAAGTCGCCGATGGCGACCTTGTAATTGTTGGCACGAATAGCACCGAAGGCATCTTGATAGGCCTTGATCTCGTTCTCCGACGGCGCAGCGTCGGCCGCCACGGGCAATCCAGACGGCGGTTGTGCCGCAGGCGCCGTTGCCATAGCGGCAGCCGCGCTCGCGGCAGCCGCGGCCTTGCTCAGGTCGTCCTTGAGGGTCTTGAGCCGGCCATCGAGGTCGGCATACAAGTCCTTCTGCCGCTTGTCGGCCACGGCCAGTTGGTGCCCCAGCTCCTCTTGCACGCCCTTGACGCGTGCCAGCTCGGCCTTCAACTGCTCGATTTCGTTGAGCAGGGCCAGCAGGCCCTGGCTCTGGAACTGCGCCTCCAACCGGGCCAAGCGCTCCGCCAACGCGGGCAGCGTCTGCGGAGCCTCGGCCGGCCGGAGTTCGCGCCCGCCCGCCTCGGTGATCGGCACGGGTGCCGCCGCCGCCGTGCCGCAAACAAGGCACAGCAGGACGGCGATCCTAAGCGGGAAACGCTTCACGCCTTATTCCCCGGCGTAGCGGAGCTCGACGCGACGGTTCTTGCTCCAAGCCGCCTCGTCATGGCCTTCCACCGCCGGCTTCTCCTCGCCGAAGCTCACGGCTTCCATCTGGCCGTTGTTGACACCGAGCAGGCCCATGGCCTTGTTCACGCTCTCGGCACGGCGCTGGCCCAGGGCCACGTTGTAATCGCGGCTGCCGCGCTCGTCGGCGTGGCCTTGCAGGTTCAGCTTGGCCTTGGGATTGGCCTTGGTGAAGGTGGCGTGCGCATCGAGCACGGCGCGGAACTCGCTACGGATCGCCGCGCTGTCGTAGTCGAAGTAGATCACGCGCTGGGCCAGGATGCCGGTGACGTTCTTCGGCGGTGCGCTCAGATTGCCCTTCAGCAGCGAACCGTCGACGCCGTTGACCGACGCGCCGCTGGTCTGCGCACCGGCAGCCTGGCCCTTGCCGTCCGCGCCATCGCCGGTCTTGGCCGGGTCTTGCGCACAGGCCGACAACAACACACTCAACAACGCCCCATAAATCGCATATTTCTTCATTGCAGTACCCCTTTCCCTCGCAGGTTAAAAACAAATCATTGATTGCGTAGCGGCGCCCAGGCCGGTTCGCGCAGGTCGCCGGTTTGCGACAAACGCTGCTTGACCAGGCCATCGACGCTGACCGTCGCCAGCATGCCACGGCCGCCAACCCTCGTAGCATAGAGGATCATGCGGCCGTTTGGCGCGAAACTGGGCGATTCGTCATGATTGGTGTCGGTCAGCACCTGGGTCTGGCCGGTCGCCAGGTCCATGGTCGCCACCAGGTCCCGGCCCTCTCGGCGATGGACAAAGGCCATGATCTTGCCGTCGGGCGACAAGGCCGGCGATACGTTGTAGCCCCCGTCGAAGGTGACCCGCTTGGCCGGCCCGCCATCGAGCGACATCCGATAGATCTGCGGGCTGCCGCCGCGATCCGAGGTGAAATACAGCATGCGGCCGTCCGGGCTGAAGATCGGTTCGGTATCCAGGGCGGGGCTCTCCATCAGGCGCTTGGGCGCACCGCCTTCCACGTCGATCAGATATATCTGCGACACGGCATCCTTGGACAGTGCCACCGCCAGGCGGCGGCCGTCCGGCGCCCAGGCCGGCGCGGAATTCGAACCCTTGAAGCTGGCCACCGCGCGCCGCTTGCCGTCGAAGATGTTCTGCACGTAGACCACCGGCTTCTTTTCCTCGAACGAGACATAGGCCAGCCGGCTGCCATCGGGCGACCAGGCCGGCGAGATCAGGGGCTCGGGCGAATTGGTGACGGTGATCGAGTTGTAGCCGTCGAAGTCCGAGACCTGCAATTCATAGCGGCCGCCCCGCTTCAGGATATAGGCGATGCGGGTGCTGAACACGCCCGGCTCGCCGGTCAATTTCTCGTACACCACGTCGGCGATCTTGTGCGCGACGGCACGCAGGTTCTGCGCCGACACGGTATAGCTCATGCCGGCCAACTGCGCCCCCTTCACCACGTCGAACAAGCGGAAACGCACCTCGAAGCGGCCGCCGGACGCGGGCAGCACCTGGCCGATGACCATCGCATCGGCGCCCTTGCCGCGCCAGACCGGGAAACGCACATCCTGCGGCTCGCTCGGCAGGGGGCCGGCATCGCGGCTGTCGATCAGGCGGAAGACGCCGCTACGTTCCAGGTCGGCGGCGACCACCTCGGCCGGGTTGTCCGCCGTGCCGCTGGCGGCGAAGGGCACGACCGCGACCGGGATGCGGTTGCCGGCGCCGCCGACGATCTCGATGGTCATGGCCGCCCAGGCCGGCCACGCGAACGCGGCGAGCCAGAGCACGAGGAGGGATCGGGGTTTGATCAGTCGATGCATAAATTGCGGCGAATTTTATCAGCTTGCCGGCCAATCTTCCGCAATAGCGGCCAATCGGCAGGCTATATGTAAAAAAACCGTCACCCTTCCTTGGGCCGGAACTTGAGGGTCAGGCCGTTGCGGAAGGCGGCGGCGGCCTCGCGATCCGGCGGCAGCGGCAAGGGCGAGGCCTTGATAATGGCGCGCTCGACCTCGCGGTCGTACACGGCATGGCCGCTGGACTTGACCAGCACCGGCGTGCCCACCACCTCGCCGTTGGGCAGCAAATCGACCCGGAACACCGCCTCGGGGTTCCCCGCGATATTGGGCGGCAGCCGCAGATAGCCGCGCACCTTCTGCACGATCTTGGCCCGGTAGTCGTCGATCAGCTTGTTGCGGGAGGTCGCGGCCGCTTGCTGCTGGCGCATCTGGTTGAGTTGGGCCGCCTCCTGGGCCAGCTCGCTATCCGCCTGCTCGGCCAGCGCCTTCTCCAAGGCCTTGCGCTGCGCCTCGCGTTCGAGCTGTTTCTTGTCCGGCTCGACCTTCTTCGGTTCTGGTTTGGCCTCGGGCTTGGGTTTCTCCGGTTCCGGCTTCGGCTTGGGCGGCTCCGGCTTCTTCTTGGGCTGGAGCGCGATGTCGGCCTTGGGCGGCTCGGGCGCCGGCTCCGGCTTGGGCTCGGCCTTGACCGGCGGCACCGGCCTAGGCGGCGCCTTGGGCGCCGGCAGGCTGGTCCACAACTCGGCTTGCGCCGGCAGCGCCGGCATCTGCCGCCACGACACGCTGAACACCAGCGCCATGAACAAGACGACATGGAACAGCAGGGCCAAGGCCCCGGCGGAAAACCGCTCGCGCGAACTGAGCGGGGTCACGGCACGGGCTTGACCAGCAGGCCGACCCGCGCGACGCCGGCCCTTTGCAAGGTATCCATCACGCGCATGACTGCTTCGTAGCGCACCGATTTGTCGGCCGAGATCACCACCGGCTGATCGGCCTTGACCATATTGCGCACCGTCTTGGCCAGCGCGGCGTCGGCCACTGGCGCCGGCTCGCCGGCCTGGTTGCGGTCGCGCAGCCACAAGGAGCCGTCGGCCTTGATCGTCACCTCCAGCGGCAGGCTGGGCGGAGTGACGCTTTTGCCGACGCTGGGTAGCTCGACCTGCGACGGATTGATGAACGGCGCGGTCACCATGAAGATCACCAAGAGCACCAGCATCACGTCGATATAGGGCACGACGTTGATCTGGTTCATGGCCTTGCGCGGGCGGCGGCTCATGGTGTTCCTCAGCTCTTGATGGTCTGCCGTTGCAGGATGTTGGAGAACTCCTCCATGAACACGTCGAAGCGATTGGCCAGACGGTCGATGTCATGGGTGAAGCGGTTGTAGGCGACCACAGCCGGAATCGCGGCGAACAGGCCGATGGCCGTGGCGATCAGGGCCTCGGCGATGCCGGGTGCGACATGGGCCAGGGTGGCCTGCTGCACATTGGCCAGGCCGCGGAAGGCGTTCATGATGCCCCAGACCGTGCCGAACAGGCCGACATAGGGCGAGACCGAGCCGACCGTGGCGAGAAAAGGCAAATGCGACTCCAGCAAATCCATCTCGCGCTGGTAGGCGGCGCGCATCGCGCGGCGCGAGCTATCCAATATCGCCTGCGGGTTCAGGCCCGGTTGCCGGGTCTGCTTGAGAAATTCGCGGAAACCGGCGCCGAACACCTGCTCCATGCTGCTGGCCCGATCGCCCATCTGGTTTACGTCCTGGTACAGCGTGTTCAACTCGCCGCCGCTCCAGAACTCGCGCTCGAACTCCTCGGCCAATTGCCGCTCGCGCTGCAAGGTGAAGTACTTGCTGAAGATCATCCACCAGGACACGAACGAGGCGACCAGCAACAACAGGAGCACCAACTTCACCACCCAACTGGCGCTCATCACCAGCGAGATCAGGGACATTTCGGTTTCAAGCGACAGCGCCATTCAGCACTCCAGACGTTGTTGGATATGGGCGGGGATTTTAGCGGGCCGAAAGCCGTCCCGGCTAACACAAGCGATCTTGACCCGGGCGGCGACCAAAGGTTCGTCCTCGCGCTCGATACGCTGGGTCATGGACAGACTGGCCTTGTTCAGCTCGGCCAAGGAACACACGACGGTGAGCGCATCGTCGAAGCGCGCGGGTTTCAGATAATCGACCTCGATATGGCGCACCGCGAAGACCACGCCGTCCCGCTCGGCCAGCGCCGGCTGCTCGATGCCCAGGCTGCGCAGCCATTCGCTGCGGGCGCGCTCCATGAACTTGAGGTAATTGGCGTAATAGACCACCCCGCCGGCGTCGGTGTCTTCCCAATACACCCGGACAGGCCAAACAAAATTGGCGTTATTCATCAAACAGGTCTTGGTTCTGAATCCGGGTCGGCGCGGCCAGACCAAAGTGGCGATAGGCCAAGGGCGCGGCCACCCGGCCGCGCGGGGTGCGGGCGAGGAAGCCCTGCTGGATGAGATAGGGTTCGAGCACGTCCTCGATGGTGTCGGCGGCCTCGCCGATGGTGGCGGCCAGGTTTTCCAGGCCGACCGGGCCGCCGGCGAACTTCTCCAGCAACGCATGCAAGAGCTTGCGGTCCATCACGTCGAGGCCGCCCTCATCCACTTCCAGCATGATCAGCGCCTTGTCCGCCACCTCGGCGGTGATGTGGCCCTCGGCCTTCACCTCGGCATAGTCGCGCACCCGGCGCAGCAGGCGGTTGGCGATGCGCGGCGTGCCGCGCGAACGGCGGGCGATCTCCAGCGCGCCCTCGGGCGATATCTCGATATTGAGCAGCCGGGCCGAGCGGGTGACGATATGGGTCAACTCGTCGGCGTTGTAGAACTCCAAGCGGGCGACGATGCCGAAACGGTCGCGCAGCGGGTTGGTCAGCATGCCGGCGCGGGTGGTGGCGCCGACCAGGGTGAACGGCGGCAGGTCGAGCTTGACCGAGCGCGCGGCCGGACCCTCGCCGATCATGATGTCGAGTTGGTAATCCTCCAACGCCGGGTAGAGGATTTCCTCGACCACCGGCGACAGGCGATGGATCTCGTCGATGAACAAGACATCGCGCGGCTCCAGATTGGTCAGCAGCGCGGCCAGATCGCCGGCCCGCTCCAGCACCGGGCCGGAGGTGACGCGCAGGTTGACCCCCATCTCCTTGGCGATGATGTGCGCCAGCGTGGTCTTGCCCAGGCCGGGCGGCCCGAACAGCAGCACGTGGTCGAGCGCCTCGCCCCGGTTCTTGGCGGCGGTGATGAAGATGTCGAGCTGCTCGCGGGCGCGGGCCTGGCCGACATAGTCAGCCAGCTTCTGCGGGCGCAGGGCGCGCTCGAAGGCCTCTTCCTCGCGGGAAGTGGCGGCAGGCGAGATCAGGCGGTCGGGTTGCAGCATAGCGTGAGCAAGTTAGCGGAGTCGTAGGGAGAGGTCAAACCTTGGCCAGAGATTTCAGCGCCAGGCGGATGCCCTCCTCCACCGCGACGTCCTCGGGCAGGGTCTTCACGGCCAAGGCCGCCTCCTTCTCGCTGTAGCCCAAAGAAACCAAGGCATTGAGCACGTCGCTGCCGGCGCCGCGCGCGACGACAGCGCCGCCGGCGCCGATCTCATCGGCCAGCTTGCCCTTCAATTCCAAGAGCAAGCGTTCGGCGGTCTTCTTGCCGACCCCTGGAATCTTGGTCAGCCGACCAGCCTCCTGCATGGCCACGGCCGCAGCCAAATCTTGCACCGACAGGCCCGACAACACGGACAGCGCCAGCTTCGGGCCGACGCCGCTGATCTTGATCAATTGACGGAAGGTCTCCCGTTCGCTGGCGGTGAGAAAGCCATACAACTGCTGGGCGTCCTCGCGCACGACAAAGTGGGTGAGCAAGGTCACCCGCTCACCGGTGGCCGGCAGGTTGTACAGCGTGCTCATGGGCACGTCGACCTCGTAGCCGACGCCGTTCACGTCGAGCACGATCTGCGGCGGGTGTTTTTCCAGCAAGGTGCCAGTCAGGCGTCCGATCATAGGTAGGCCTCGAAGAAAAAAATGGGTGGTTTCTAATCCCAACCGCACCACTGCTTAATAAATGAGCGGACATGAAGAGCGGGTCTGGTAGTGTGGCAGTGCGACCCACACACACACCAGGAACCCACCCTCATGTCCTACATACAGCTTACCTCAGAAGAACGT
>JACRAU010000017.1 GCA_016234655.1 Betaproteobacteria bacterium | reverse complement strand
CGCCTCTCGCCTCTCGCCTCTCGCCTCTCGCCTCTCGCCTCTCGCCTCTCGCCTCTCGCCTCTCGCCTCTCGCCTCTCGCCTCTCGCCTCTCGCCTCTCGCCTCTCGCCTCTCGCCTCTCGCCTCACAACCACAACATCAAGCCGGTCTCGAACGGGTGCGTCAGCAGTTCGTGGTAGGGGTAGACCCGGATACGGTAAACCAGCCTACCGCAAAGTTCCGGCGTCAGCTCCAGCGCGAACTCGCATTCGGATACGCCGCAACGGGTCGCCTGCAATTCGAAGATCTTGCGGTCGTTCTCCCGCTCCCGGCGGGAGTCTCGGCCGACCAGCAGTTCGACCCGCACGTCCTCGGGCGACAGGCCATCGAGGTGCACCGCAACCCGAATCGGCATGCCCTCGCCCCGGGCGATGCGCTTGGCCGGCGCATCCAGGCGGCGAATGCTCACGCTGCCCCAGGCCTGCCGCACCTTCATCTTCCACTCGGCCAAGGCCTTGGCCGCGGCGAAATCGTTCTCGGCGAAACGCCGCCATTGCCGGCTGGCGGTGATGTAAAACTTGTTCACGTATTCCATGACCATGCGCGTGGAATTGAACTGCGGCAACAGCGTCGCGATCGAGCGCTTGGCCATGCGCACCCAATCCGGCGAGTAACCCAACTCGTTGCGCCGGTAATACATCGGAATCACCTGGTCTTGCAGCAGCTCGTAGAGGGTCTGGCTGTCTTCCTTGTTGCGTCGCGCGTCATCGTAGTATTCCGGCGCTGCCTTGATCACCCAGCCGTTCGTGCCGTCGTAGCCCTCGGCCCACCAGCCGTCGTCGATCGACAGATTGAGCACGCCGTTCATCGCCGCCTTCATGCCCGAGGTGCCCGAGGCCTCCAGCGGATAGATCGGGTTGTTCAGCCACACGTCGACCCCGGCCACCAGGCGGCGCGACAGGCCGAGGTCGTAGCCCTCGACCATCAACAGCTTGCCCTCGAACTCCGGCAGGCGCGAGATTTCGTGGATGCGGCGGATCAGCTCCTGGCCGGGCCGGTCGGCCGGGTGGGCCTTGCCGGCGAACACGAACAGCACCGGCCGGTTCGCGTCGTTCAAGATGGCGCGCAGCCAATCCATGTTCTCGAACAGCAAGGTGGCGCGCTTGTAGGTGGCGAAGCGGCGGGCAAAACCGATGATCAGCGCATTGGGGTCGAGCGGATTGGCGTGCTTGAGCATGCGGTCCAAATGCCCCTCCGAGCCATGGTTGCGCAGGTGCTGCTGGGTCACGCGCGAAGACAGGGTATGCAGCATCTGCGCCTTCAGGCCCTGGTGCACCGCCCAGAATTCATGATCCGGGATGTCTTCCACCTTGGCGAAGAAGCCGGGGTCGCAATAACGCCGGCGCCAGTCGTAACCGAGCTTGTTGTCGAACAGGGTCTGCCATTCCTGCGCCAGGAAGGTGCCCACGTGCACGCCGTTGGTGATGTAGTCCATCGGCGACTCTTCCGGCGTGATCTGCGGCCAGATGTCGCCGCAGATATGCGACGAGACATCGCCATGGATGCGCGACACGCCGTTGTGGTGGCGCGAGCCTTGCAGCGCCAGCCGGGTCATATTGAAGTCGCTGCCGTGGCCGGCGCCGCCGAGATTGAGGAACTCTTCGCGGCTGATGCCCAATTCGCCGCAACAGGAATTGAAGTAGCCCCAGATCATGTCTTCGGCGAAGTGGTCGTGCCCCGCCGGCACCGGGGTATGCGTGGTGAACACCGTGCTCGCCGCCACCGCCTCCAGCGCCGCATGGTAGGGCAGGCCCGTTCGCACCAGGCTGCGCACCCGCTCCAGCACCAGGAAGGCGGCATGGCCCTCGTTGATGTGATAGGCCGTCGGCTTGATGCCCATCACCTCCAGCGCGCGCGTGCCGCCGATGCCGAGGATGATCTCTTGCTGGATGCGGGTCTGCTTGTCGCCGCCATAGAGCTGGTGCGTGATATAGCGGTCTTCCGGGATGTTGCCCGGCAGGTCGGTATCCAAGAGATACAGCTTGTTGAGGCCGACATTGGCCAGCCAGACCTTCACCTCCACCAGGCGCCCGGGCATCTCCACCTGGATATGCACCTCGCTGCCGTCGTCGTGCCGGGCCGGCTCGACCGGCAGGTCCTCGAAATCGGAATCGGTATAGGTCGCGACCTGATTGCCGTCGTTGTCGATGCGCTGCGAGAAATAGCCTTGGCGGTAGAACAGGCCGATGGCGACGAAAGGCAGGCGCACGTCGGCCGCCGCCTTGCAGTGGTCGCCGGCCAGGATGCCCAGGCCGCCGGAATAGATCGGAAAGCTCTCGTGGAAACCGAACTCGGCGCAGAAGTAGGCGATCAGGTCGCCGGGCTTGAGGCCGATCGGCATTTGCAAGCGCAGCGGCTCGCCGTGGTAGGTGTCGTAGGCCGATAGCACGCGATTGTAGCTACCGAGAAAGACGTGGTCCTCCGCCGCCTCGTTCAAGCGATCCTCGTCCACCCGCTTCAGGAAGGTCTTGGGATTGTGGCCAACCGCCTCCCACAGGCCGGGGTGCAAACGGGCGAACAGCGTGCGCGTCGGTTTATCCCAGCTATACCAGAGGTTCTCGGCCAGTTCGCTCAGACGCGCCAGCCTGTGCGGAATACGCGGATTGACCTCGACCGTGTAGGACGTGCCCGGCTTCAACATCTTGTTCTTCCTTTTCTCAAAAGCATCTCAACAATCCATCGTCGAGCAAGTTCCAGGCCAATTTGCCGGCGGGAACCCCCTCATCCGCCGGACACTGTAGCGAGCGCTTATGTCTCCCGGATGAAATGTTCGCGGTAATAGCGCAATTCCGCGATGGATTCGCGAATATCCGCCAAGGCCGTGTGATTGTTCTCCTTGACGAAGCCCTCCATCAGACCCGGCCGCCAGCGCTTGGCCAGTTCCTTCAGGGTCGACACGTCGAGGTTGCGGTAATGGAAATAGGCCTCCAGCTTGGGCATGTGCCGCGCCAGAAAGCGGCGGTCCTGGCAGATCGAGTTGCCGCACATCGGCGAGCCGCGCGAGGGCACGTGCTTTTGCATGAAGGCGATCATCTGCGCCTCGACCTCCGCTTCGTCCAGGGTCGACGCCTTCACCTTGTCGATCAGGCCGGACTTGCCGTGGGTGCCCTTGTTCCACGCATCCATCGCATCCAGCACCGCATCGGGCTGGTGCACCACCAAGACCGGCGCCTCCTCCAGGATATTGAGTTGGCCGTCGGTCACGATCAGCGCGACCTCCAAAACCCGGTCGTTGTCGGGGTCCAGGCCGCTCATTTCCATGTCGACCCAGATCAAATTGTTCGCATCTTGCGCCATAAAACCACCTCGAAATCAGGGCCGGCCATTGTGGCATAATCGGCTCGGATAAGTCACAACCTCCCATCTCATGCCGTTTTTCACCAAGTTGTTCCTCGCCGCCGTCATCGTCACCTTCGGTCTGCGGCTCTGGTTGGCGCTGCGCCAGATGCGCCATGTTTGGCGGCATCGCGAACAGCCGCCGGCCGCCTTCGCCGGCGAGATCGGCTTGGCCGACCATCAAAAGGCGGCGGCCTATACCTTGGCCAAGATGCGCCCCGCCCTGGTGCAGCTGGCCATCGAAACGGGCGTGCTGCTCCTGCTGACCCTGGGCGGCGGCCTGCAAGAGTTGCATGCCGCGAGCGCGCGGTGGCTCGACGGCGAACTGCCGGCCGGCGCCGTATTCCTGCTCGCGCTGATGGCCCTGCTCTCGCTCAGCGAGCTGCCGGTCGCGCTCTATCGCCAATTCAAGGTCGAGGCCCGATTCGGCTTCAACCGGCAGACCCTGGCCGGTTTCTTCGCCGACCTGGCCAAGCAGGCCCTGCTCGGCCTCGCGCTCGGCGGCCCGTTGATCCTGGCCGTGCTCTGGCTGATGGGGGCGATGGGCGAATACTGGTGGCTCCATGTCTGGCTGACCTGGATGGGCTTCAACGTGCTGATGCTGGCGCTCTACCCCAGCGTCATCGCCCCGCTGTTCAACAAGTTCACCCCCCTCGACGACACCGGCCTGCGCGAACGCATCGAGGGCTTGCTCGCGCGCTGCGGCTTCGCCGCCCGAGGCGTGTTCGTCATGGACGGCTCGCGCCGCAGCAGCCACGGCAATGCCTATTTCACCGGCCTGGGCGCGGCCAAGCGCATCGTCTTCTTCGATACCCTGCTCAAGCAATTGGAGCCGGCCGAGGTCGAGGCCGTGCTGGCGCACGAACTCGGCCATTACCGCCTGAAGCACGTGGCCAAGCGCATCGCCCTGTTGGCCGCGCTGAGCCTCGGCCTCTTGTACGTGCTGGCCCAGCTCAAGGCCGCGCCCTGGTTCTATCAGCAGCTCGGCGTCGGCGCGCAGACCGATGCCGTTGCACTCGCCTTGTTCCTCTTGGTCTCGCCGGTGTTCCTGTTCCCGCTCACGCCGCTGATGAGCCTGTATTCGCGCCAGCACGAATTCGAGGCCGACGCCTATGCCGCCAAGCAGGCGGACGCCAGCCAACTAGTCGCCGCCCTGGTCAAGCTGTATCGCGACAATGCGACCACGCTGACGCCAGACCCGATCTATTCGCTGTTCTACGATAGCCATCCGAAAGCGGCGGAGCGCATCGGCCGGCTGCAGCCGGCCTAAGTGGAAACCGGCCGGGTCGTCGCCACCTTCGGCAAGCACTGCCTGGTTCAAGCCGAGATCGGCCTGATCGATTGCGTCGGGCGCGGACGCAAGACCGACATCGCCTGCGGCGACCGGGTCGAGCTCAAGCTCACCAGCCCCGGCAACGGCGTGGTCGAGCAGGTGCAGCCGCGGCGCAATCTGCTCTATCGCTCCGATCCGTTCAAGACCAAGAACTTCGCCGCCAACCTGGATCAGGTCTTGGTGGTCACGGCGGCCGAACCGGGCCTGAACGAAGACCTGCTCAACCGCTGCCTGGTCGCGGCGCGGGCGGCGGACATCCCTGCCTGCATCGTGCTGAACAAGGCCGACCTGGCGCAAACCGCCGAACTGCACGCCTACCTGAAGGCCTACGAGGCCATCGCCTACCCGGTCATCCTGGTCTCGGCCAAACACGATGTCGCGCCGCTGCTGCCGCTGCTGGCCGGCAAGACCTCGGTCTTGATCGGCCCCTCCGGCGTCGGCAAGAGCACCCTGGTCAACGCCCTGGTACCCGAGGCCGACGTGCGCACGGCGGAAATCTCGCGCGCGCTCAACGCCGGCCGCCATACCACCACCCATACCCGGCTATATGAACTACCCCAGGGCGGCGCCCTGATCGACTCGCCCGGCATGCAGGAATTCGGCCTGCACCACCTCGGACCCGACGATCTGCAGGCCGCTTTCCCCGAATTCAAGCCCTTCCTCGGCCGCTGCCGCTTCTACAACTGCCGGCACCTGAAGGAGCCGGATTGCGCGATCGCCGCCGCCACGGCCGACGGCAGCGTCTTGCCGGCCCGGCTGAAGGCCTATCGGACGCTGCTCGCGGAACGGCAGGCGGCGGACCTGAAAAGGCATCGTTAGGCACACGCCACACTTGGCCAACCGGCCCATACCGCCGCCCGGCAAAGAACAGCAAACCGCGACGAACTGGACTATATTTCAACGGGCTCGGTTGTTCTACGACAAGAAAATCAAGCCGCGCATAAAGCAAAAGGGAAAAGGGAAAAGGGAAAAGCGGGATATGCGTCTTGGCCGAATATCGATCAATCCATCCCTCAGTGCACGCATCACGCTGGTCGCGGTGCTGCTGATCGCGACAGCGACGCTGGTCCTAGTCAATATTGTCGACCGGCGCGAGCGCGAACACAGTCTGACGCGGTTCGACGCGGGCATGGATGCGCGTAGCAAGCTGGCCGGGAGGCAGCTTCAGCAGCATATCGACGGCCTTCGGCGGGATGTATTGTTCCTCGCGGGAACGCCAGCCGTGCAGGGTATTATCCGGGCCACCTTCAGCGGCGGTTCCGACCCCGTTGACGGCGGCAGCCTCGATCAATGGAGGCGGCGGCTGCAACAAATTTTCGCCTCTTTCGCCGAAACCCAGTCCAGTTACTATCAGATTCGCTACGTTGGCATTGCCGACGATGGCCGGGAGATCATCCGAGTCGATCTAAAGGACGGGCAAGCCCATATCACGCCAAAGGATCAGCTGCAGCATAAGGCGGACCGCGACTATTTCCAGGCCGCGATAAAGCTCAAGGCAGGCGAGGTCCACCTGTCCGAGATCGACCTCAACCAAGAACAGGGGCAAATCCAGGTGCCCCATGTCCGCACCCTGCGCGCGGCGACACCGATCTTCGGACCGAACGGAGAACCCTTTGGCCTGATCGCCATCAACATGGATATGGGGCCGTTCCTCGACGACCTGGCCGCGCATGTCCCGCCGGGCACGCGGGTCTACCTCACGAACGATCAGGGTGACTACCTGCTCCATCCCGATGCCCGCCGCAGTTTCGGCTTCGACCTTGGGCAACGTCGACGTTGGCAAGACGACTTTCCCGACGCCCCCGTCAGCGAGCCGGATACCGGCCGCCAGTCCCTGCGTATAACGCCTTCGGCCGATGGCCCGCTCTATCTCGCCTCGGCCAAATTGAGTTTCGACCCGTCGCAACCGCACAGGTACCTGACCCTGGCCTATGCCCTGCCCGAAGCCGCTGCCAATCAACAAGCCGGCAACACACGGCACATCATGATCGTCAGCCTGCTACTTACGGCAACCGTCCTCGGCGGGGCGCTCTTTCTCTATGTGCGGCGAGCGCTCGGGCCGCTAAGCCTATTGACGGCCGCCGCCCGGGAGATCGGACTGGGCTGGCGAAATGCCGGCTTGCCGGCATCCGGCACCGGCGAAGTCGGCGTCCTGATCGACGCCTTCCGCGCCATGACGGCACGCGTCGAGGCACGAGAACAAGAAATCGTCCGGTCCCAAACCGAACTGGCCCAGCGCGAGGCCTTCTCCAATCTGGTGATCGATGCCGCGCCGGAGGCCATTATCGTCAGCGACGAAGCTGGGCGCATGATTCGCGTCAACGCCGGCACGGAAACCATGTTCGGCTACCCGAAGCAAGAATTGCTTGGGAAACCGGTGGAAATGCTCATGCCCGCGCGCTTCCATCCGGTCCATGAAAAATCCCGGGCGGATTATCGGTTAAACCCGCACAGGCTCGAGATGAGCCACCCCGGCCCCGGCCGCGGGGTGACGGGGCTGCACAGGGATGGCAGGGAATTTCCGCTGGAGGCCATGCTCAATACCATATCGATCGATCAGGCGCCGCATACCATCGTGGTTCTGCGCGACATCAGCGAACGTAAGCGTGCCGAAACCGCCTTGCGCCAAGCGGAACAACGCCGCCAGGCAGAACATGCCCAGACCCAGCTCTATCTCGAAGTGGTGGATGTCTTCGTCGTCGTGCTCGACTGCGAGGGACGCATTCAGCTCATCAACCGCAAGGGTTGCGAAACCCTGGGCTATCCTGCGGAAACGCTACTTGGGCGCGCTTGGTCGGATTTCTGCGAAGAGCACGCGCGCAACGAATGGGTCGCTTATTACCAGCGCTTGATGGCCGACCGCGCCACGCCGGAAGATGTCTCGGAATATGCCATCGTTACCCGTGGCGGCAACGTACGATTGATCGAGTGGCGACGCCATGTGCTACGGGATGCCGACAACAAACCCTATGGCATAGTGAGTTCGGGCCTGGATGTAACCAACGAGCGTTTGGTCCAACAGACCCTGGCCCGTTACAGCGACGATCTCGAGCAGCAAGTGCGCAGCCGTACCGCCGCATTATTGACCAGCGAGGCGCGCGCCCGGGCCGTGCTGTCCTCCATGCTGGACGGCGCCGTGCTGATCGATGCCAAGGGCATCATCCTCTCGGTCAACGGCGCCATCGAAAGGATGTTCGGCTATGAAGAAGAGGACTTGGTCGGGAGCAACATCAGCCTGCTGATGCCCGAGCCCCACCGCTCCGCCCACGACGGCTACCTCATCCGCTATCTGGAAACGCGGCAGGCGAAGATACTGGGCCAACGCCGCGAGGTGCAGGGACAACGCCGGGACGGCACGATCTTTCCGATAGAGCTTGCCGTCAACGAGTTGGTGGACGATGCCGGGTCCACCTTCCTCGGCGTGATCCACGACATCACCGCACGCAAGGCGGCCGAAGCGGCCCAGGAAGCGGCCCGCGTGGAAACCGAGCGCCTGGCGCGAATGAAGAGCGAATTCCTCGCCAACATGAGCCACGAGATCCGCACCCCGCTGAACGCCGTGCTCGGCCTGGCCCGGATCGGCATGCGGGATGGCCGCGGCCAGAAAACCGGCGAGACCTGTAAACGCATTCTCGACGCCGGCCAGCACCTGCTCGGCGTCATCAACGACATTCTCGATATCTCCAAACTCGAGGCCGGCAAACTCACCATCGAGCGCCGGCCGCTGCCGCTCGCCGGCACCATCGATCACGTCATCAGTTTCATCGCCGACAGCGCCGCGAACAAAGGGCTGGAGCTACGGCTGACGTTCGCCGACGATCTGCCGGAATGGGTGCTGGGCGACGCGCTGCGGCTGAACCAGATACTCATCAACCTGCTAAACAATGCGATCAAGTTCACCCATGACGGCGGGGTCTGCCTCGCGGTGACGCGCGACGGCGAAACCCTCTACTTCCGGATCGACGATACCGGCATCGGCATGAACCCGGAGCAGATCGCACGCCTATTCGTCCCGTTCGAACAGGCCGACGGCAGTACAACTCGCAAATACGGCGGTAGCGGCTTGGGCCTAAGCATCAGCCGCCAACTCGCCCATCTGATGGGCGGCGACATCAGCGTGGAAAGCATGCCTGGCCACGGCAGCATCTTTACCGTGCGTCTACCCTTGCCGGCAACATCCCGGCCCGAACAGGCAGAGACGATGCCAATCCTCGCCAAGACCGGTCCGCGTTTGCAAGGAATCCGCGTTTTGGCCGCCGAGGATGTGGAGGTCAACCGGCTCGTACTGGAAGACATGTTGAGCCAAGAGGGTGCCCAGGTCGTGTTCGGCGAGAACGGCCAACAAGCGCTCGACCTCCTGACCGAGAGGGGTGCCGCCGAATTCGATGTAGTGCTGATGGATGTGCAGATGCCGGTAATGGGCGGCCATGAAGCCGCCCGGCGCATGCTGGAGATCGCACCGACGCTGGCCATCATCGGCCTGACCGCGCACGCCCTGGCGGAAGAACGAGAGCGTTGCTATGCCGCCGGCATGGTGGATCACGTGACCAAGCCCATCGACCCCGACCTGCTGGTGGCCGCTATCCGCCGCCATGTCGCCACGCCTGTCCACGACATGGCAAGCCCGGCCGATGCGGGGCAAGTCGAGGCCGCGCCGCCGCCCGCAGCGCCGCCGGCGCCCGGGAATGAATCGAGCGGCCTGATCGATTGGCCGGCATTGTCGGCGCGCTTCAACAACCGGCAGACCTTTATCGACAAACTGGCGGCCACCGCAGTTGCCAGCCACGGCGACACCCCGGCCAAACTGCGCCAGGCGGCGACCGCGCATGACCTGGATACGCTGGCCTTCATCGCCCACGGCCTCAAAGGCGTAGGCGGCAACCTGGAAGCGCCGCGCCTCTACGAACTGGCGAAGCAGACCGAGGTCAGCGCCCGCGCGGGAGCGGACGACGCCATCCGGCTGGCGACGGAACTGGCCGAGACCGTGGCGGCCATGCTCATGGAACTGGCGGACAAAACCCCGGCACGAGGAGACGCGCAATGAGCTGCCTATTGATCGTGGACGACGAACCCTTGAACCTGGAGATCATCGCCGACTTCCTAGATGGCCAGGGCCACGAGCTGACCATGGCCCAGGACGGCCTGCAAGCCTGGACACTGCTGGAGACGGCGCCGGATCGCTTCGATGCCGTCATCCTGGATCGGCTCATGCCGCAGATGGACGGCATGGAGGTATTGCGACGCCTACAGGCGGACGCGCGGTTCGAGGCCCTGCCCGTCATCATGCAAACCGCCGCGAGCGAAGCGGCGCAGGTGGCCGAGGGCCTGGCCGCCGGCGCCTGGTACTACTTGGCCAAGCCCTACGACGGCACGGCGCTGAACAGCATCGTCCGCGCCGCCCTGGAAAATCGCAGGCATCGCCAGGAATTGACCCGGCTGGGCCAGGAGATGCGGGAGTTGCTGACCTTGGCCCAGGAGGTGCAATTCCGTTTCCGCTCCCCACAGGAAGCGCGCCTGTTGGCCGCGGCCCTCGCCCAACTTTGCCCCAACGCGGGCAGCGTGGCCATGGGGCTGTCGGAATTGTTGCTCAATGCGGTGGAACACGGCAATCTCGGCATCAGTTACCAGGACAAATCGAGCTTGCTCGAATCCGATACCTGGGAGGCGGAGGTTGCGCGTCGCCTCGCCAGCCCGGAGCAGGCCGACCGTTGGGCGACGCTGGAGTTCGGACGCGATGCCGACCACCTCCATTTCACCATCCGCGACCAGGGCGAGGGTTTCGATTGGCGGAACTACCTTGAACTGGACCCGGCCCGCGCCTTCGACAGCCATGGCCGGGGCATCGCCATGGCCCGGATGCTGGCCTTCGCCTCTTTGGAATATCTGGAGCGGGGCAACGTGGTACGGACGCGCGTGGCGATCGGGGAAGCGGTATGAATGCGCGTTCACGCGTCTTGATCGTCGACGACCAACCGGACAATCTGCTCATACTCGACGACCTCCTCGGCCGGCACTACGCCGTGCATACCGTCACCAACGGCCGCGCGGCCTTGGATTATCTGGACGCCGGCGGCAAAACGGACCTTGTCCTACTCGACGTCATGATGCCGGACATGGATGGCTATGAGGTCTGTCGCCGCCTGAAAAACTCGGCGGCCTGGCGGGACATCCCCGTGGTATTCCTGACCGGCCTGGAAAGCGCCGCGGATGAAGAATACGGGCTTTCCCTCGGCGCGGAGGATTTCATCCATAAGCCTTTCTCGCCGCCGGTGGTACTGGCGCGGGTCGACAGCCACCTGAGATTGCACCATGCCACCCAGGCATTACGCCTGCGCAATGAAGACCTGGAACTTCGGGTGGCCGAGCGCACCCGGCAAATCCTGCGCCAGTCCGAAGAGCTGGCCCAGCGCAACCAAGAAATCATCGCCGCCCAAAGCGCGACCATTACCGCCTTCTGCTCCCTAGCCGAGGCCAGGGACAACGAAACCGGCAACCATATCCGGCGCACGCAGAACTATGTCCGCACGCTGGCCGAGCGGCTACGCGAGCGTCCTCTTTTCCGTCCCCAGCTCGATGACGAAACCATTGCATTGCTCCACAAATCGGCGCCGCTCCACGATATCGGCAAGGTCGGCGTACCCGACGCCATCTTGCAGAAACCCGGCAAGCTGACCCCGGACGAATGGCTGATCATGAAGCGCCATTGCCTGTATGGCCGGGATGCCATCGCGCTGGCCGAGCAGGATCTGGGCAACAGTCATGCTTCGTTCCTGCGCTATGCCAAGGAAATCGCCTATGGCCACCATGAACGCTGGGACGGTAGCGGCTACCCGCAAGGCATCTCCGGCACGGCCATTCCGCTCTCGGCGCGCCTGATGGCGGTCGCGGATGTCTACGATGCATTGATCTCGAAGCGGGTCTACAAACCGGCTTATCCCCATGTACAGGCGATCGACATGATCGTCGCCGAACGCGGCCGCCATTTCGATCCTGACATCGTGGATGCGCTGCTGGATGTCGCTATTTCATTCCAGGAAATTGCCCGGCAATACCTCGATGACGAGCATACCCAACCCGAAAACTTATCGCATGGAGGCAACACTTATGAGTGAAGAGCGCTTCAGCATCTTCGTGGTCGATGACGACCCGGTCGCCCAGATGATCACGGTCGATCAACTTGACGATCCGCATTTCGATATCGACACCTTCGACAGCGGCGAGGCCTGCCTGGCCGCGCTGGAGCGGAAGCCCGACCTGATCCTGATGGATGTCGAGATGCCGGGCAGGGACGGCATCGCGGTCTGCCGGGATATCCGCGCGTCGGGAGACCAGCACGCCCAAGTGATCTTCATCTCCTCGCACGACGACCTGGAGACCCGGCTGGCCGCCTACGATGCCGGCGGCAACGACTATATCGTCAAACCCTTCGCCCCCGAGGAACTGGCCCAGAAGGTACGCGTGGCCGAACGTTCCCTACAAAACAATCGCGGGGTCTCGCAGCAGGCGCAGCTCGCCCAGCATGCGGCCTTCACGGCCATGTCGTCGCTGAGCGAAATGGGCGTCGTGCTCCAGTTCCTGAGGGCCTCCTTCGCCTGCCCGACGCCGGAACAGTTGGCCAGCGCCTTGTTCGCGGTCCTGGGGCAATATGCACTGGATGGTATCGTTGGCATCCGGCGCGATGGCGAAGAACTGTATTTCTCATCCAAGGGGGCCTGTTCCCCGCTGGAAGCCTCCATCGTGAAACATGCCCAAGGCATGGACCGCATCTTCCAGTTCCGCGATCGCATGGCCGTCAACTATCCCAGGGTCACGCTGCTCGTACCCAATCTGCCGCTGGACGATGCCGACCTGGTAGGCCGGCTGCGCGACCATTTGGCCATCATCGCCGAAGGGGCCGAGGCCCGCCTGCTCGCGATGGAAAGCGACGAACAGCGAATGGCCCAGGCCGCGGCCATCGTCCGCGCGGTATCCGATTTGACCCATACGCTGAAAGACATCGAGGCCCAGCAAAGCGCGCATCGTTTCCATGCCTTGGAACTATCCAATGCCTATCTCGAAGAGGTCGAGCGGGCCTTCGTGCATCTGGGCTTGAGCGAGGCCCAAGAAGCCGAGCTCATCGCCTTGGCCAAGACCGCGATCGACAAGTTCAATCGGCTCCAGGAAGACAGCAAGTCGCTCGGGGAGCAATTGCAGCAGGTCACCGCATCGCTTCAGGCAATAGTGGGCGGCAGGGAGTCCAGCCCAGCCGGCTAGATAGACCGCTCACTCAGGCCAATGTTTGATGTATCGCTTGAGTAGCTCATTTTAGTTCCGGCCGCGCTTCGCGCTTAACTTGGCTTCGCCAAGTTAGCCTGCACTGAAATGAACTGCTGCTCGTGGCCCGAATAAAACCAGGAAATAACTTACTCAGGCCAGTGCTTGATGTAGCGCTTCAGCAGTTCATTTTCATAATGCGCGTATTTTAGGGAGGCTTTGGCGATGTCGTGCAGCGAGATCACGCCGACCAGCTTGTCGCCGTCCATCACCACCAGGTGGCTGATGCTGTTCTTGGTCATCACGTCGCGCGCGTAATCGACCGAGTCTTCCGGTGAGCCGACGAAGGGTTCCTTGTCCATCACCTCGCTGACGCTCACGTCGGCCAGGGAGCAGCCCTTGGTCGCCATGCCGCGAATCACGTCGCGCTCGGTGATGTAACCGACCATCACCTCGTTTTCCATGACCACCAGTGAACCGATGGTGTTTTGCACCATCAACTTGACCGCCTCGGCCACGGTCGCGCCCGGCAAGATACTGAAAATGCGGGCGCTGTCCTTGCTAGCGAGAATTTCGCGAATCAGCATGTTCGTCTCCTCATCGTTATCGCGGGCTCGGCCGCACCAGGCCGGCCTCTACTTGGGCGCGCTTGGCTTCGCCTTGCAACAAGGCGATCAATTCCAGCGCGAAGTCCAGCGCGGTACCGGGCCCGCGCGAAGTCACCACCCGGCCGTCCACCACGACTGCATCGTTCAGGCAGGTCGTGGCCGGGAGGTTCAGTTTATCCAGAAAACCGGGATAGCTGGTGGCCTTTTTTCCGTTCAGCAGCCCGGCCTCGGCCAGCGCGATCGGCGCGGCGCAGATCGCGGCGGTGTATTTGCCCGCCGCTGCCATTTTTTTCAACAGGGCCTGGATGCGAGCATCGTGCTTCAGGTTCTCCGCGCCGGGCATGCCGCCGGGCAGCGCGATCATGTCGAAGGTCTGGTCGAGCACCGAATCGAGCGTGGCATCCGGCTGCATGCGCGTGCCGCGCGCGCCTTGCACCAAACCCGGCGCCAACCCCGCCGTCACCACCTCGATCCCGGCCCGGCGCAATAGATCGACGATGGTGACCGCCTCCAGGTCTTCGAAGCCGGGTGCCAAGGGCACCAATACCTTGCTCATCATCCGCTCCTTGCCAGGCGCGCGAACTCGTCGCGCGAACGTTCGGCGCAATCGCCGAGGGACACGCCCTGAAAATAATTGCCGCTCAGGGCCAGGGGCTGGCCGGCCAAGGCCCGATCGATCTTGGCCAGCCAATCGGCATGGCCCGCCTTCAAGGCGGGCAGGCGGCTGGTGCGCTCGGCGATGGCGAGCGGCGCCGAAGTCTCGATGCCGAGCACGCGGCCGATGCATTCGAGTTTTTCCTCTCGGCTCAGCCGGCCCGGCCGGAAATGGAAGGTGAAACCGCGCAGGCGCGCATCCGGCACGACATCGCGCGACACCGCCGAATAGAAGGCCTGGTCGATGCCGATCAGGCCGGCGATCTCGGGCAAGACGACGCCCTCCTTGGCCACGGCCACCGCCATGCTCTCGACCTCGGCCGGCGCGATCCGCGCCAATTGCCGCGCCAGATCGGGATAGGCCTCGGCCAGCAGGCGCGCCGCCTCCCAGGCCGGCACGGCCAGGGCCAAACGCCGGCAGGCCCAGCTTTGCCCTTCCGCGTGGACACGGAACCCCTGCCCTTCGCGCTCGATACGCCCGACCTTCATCCCGGTATGGCATTCGCAAGCCGACGCCAGCGTCTCGGCCAGGCCGAGCAGGCCACCGGCCAGGGTATAACTGCGCGGCACGTCCTTGCGCCTGGGCTTTTTGCGGAACAGCAATTCGGCCGGAAAATCGTCGGCCGGCTGCGCCAGCACCGCGCCGAAAGCGTGGCGCAGCAGGCCCTCATAGGTTTTGCTGCCGAACACGCGCGAGTAATAGCCGCGCAGGCCGTAGCCAGCCTTATTGGTCGAGAACAGGCGCGGCAAGGCGGCCAGCAGGCTGGGCCAATGCAGCCGCGCGAACACCGATTGCAAGCGGCGGCCGTCCCACGCGCGCCACGGGCGCTTGTGCCTGGCCTGTAGCCGCGCCAGGGCCGCCGGCCCGAGCAATTCGAGCAATGCGCCATAAGAGTTGTACGCGGTATGGGCCGCCATCTCGGTCCAAAAGCCGGCTGCCGCGCCGTCGAAACGATGCGTGGCCAGGCAGCCGCCTACACGGCTGTCGCCTTCCAACAGCAAGGTACGCCAGCCGTGCGCGCTGCCGCGGCAGGCGAAGGTCAGGCCGGAGACGCCGCCGCCGACGACGATGAGGTCATGGCTATCCATGGGCCGAAGGTAACGCGGCCAAGACCGATTGGCAACGAAGCCTCTGTAGGAGGGCCGTCCTCGGCCCGAAATATCGGCGTGGTTGTTCGCGGCGAGGACGCCGCTCCCACAGAGGACGGCCCTCCCACAGAAGACGCCGCTCCCACATCCTACTCGGTAAAGCGGTGAATCTGGCGCCGGTCGCGCTTGGTCGGCCGGCCCTTGATGGCCTGGCCGGGATCGGCCTGTAGCTTGCGTTCGGCCACCTGCTGCTGGCGCTTCGCATGACTGGCCTCGTCCTCGACATACAGGGCCTGGGCCACCGTGGCCGGGCCGCGCTTATCGGACAGTTCGGCCACCGTCACCTCCCACTCGTAACCGCCGATGTGGATCAGCAGCCGGTCGCCGACCTTCACCTCCTTGCTCGGCTTGGGCCGTTCGCCGTTGAGCCTGACCTTGCCGCCATCCACCGCCTGGCTGGCCAGGCTGCGGGTCTTGAAGAAGCGGGCGGCCCAGAGCCACTTGTCGATCCGAATACGTTGAGAGGATTGCTCGCTCAAATGAAACTTCCTCCGATATGGGCCGCAGCCGCTGCAAAGATTGTTCGTTCATTCTGAATGCTCGAAACGTCCTACCGATTACCTGAGTTGTACCCGATTGTAAGCCGGCTAGAATGAGACATCGCCCCGACAATCGAGTCGACCATGCCACCGCGAACGATAGCGCCGCTTGCCCTGCTCCTCGCCTTGCTGGCCAGTTGCGCCAACCCTGAGCAGCACGATGCCGACTCCCCGTTTTACCGTTACCCGGCAGGCAGCCGCTTGACCCTGAACCGGGCGATCGAGATAGCGGCCGATTCCGCGACGCTACGCTTTCAGTTCGGCCGCGTCGTCGCGCCTAACGCCGTGCAGACCGACAAACCCTATTGCATCCTCGAAGTCGAGCGCGTGCGCCCCGAGCCGCAGCGCATTGCCGCCGACAGCTTCGCCATCACCCGGGTTCGACGCGGGGCGCCCGAGTTTGGCGGCACGGCGGGACTGTTCATCGGCAATGCCCATGCCGATGACGACACCCCGAGCCTGAGGTTCTTTCGGACCGTGTTCCTGCTGCGTTCGGAGCGGCAACCGGACGTGCGCAGCCTGACTTGCCAGCACCACCAATATGCCGCCGGTACCGGCATGCCGCGCCATCTGACGCTGACGGAAATCCGCCAGGCGCTGGGCGACTTCTTTACGTTCGAACCGCGCTAGTCACCGCGCAAGGCGGCCTTCAACTCGCGCCGCCGACGGTGCAAGGTCGGTTCGGTATAGCCATTGGGCACGTGCCGGCCGTGGAAGATCATGTCCTGCGCGGCCTGGAAGGCCAGACTGATATAGTGCGGCGCCATGTCGATATAGTTGCGCTCGCCGGCGTTCTGCCGGTCGACCAGCCGGGCCATGCGCTTGAGCGTTTCCATGACCTGGGTCTCGCCGATCACGCCGTGGTGCAGCCAGTTGGCGATGTGCTGGCTGGAGATGCGCAAGGTGGCGCGGTCTTCCATCAGGCCGACGTTGTCGATGTCCGGCACCTTGGACGCGCCCATGCCCTGGTCGATCCAGCGCACGACATAGCCGAGCAGGCCCTGGACGTTGTTGTCCAGTTCCTGCTGGATGGCTTCCACGCTCCAGTTAGGCGTTTCCACCACCGGGATGGCGAGCAGGTCGTCCAGCGTGGCGCGCGCCTGGCCCTGCAAGGCCTGCTGCCGGGCGAAGACATCGACCCGATGGTAGTGGATGGCATGCAGCGTGGCGGCGGTCGGCGACGGCACCCAGGCGCAGTTGGCCGCCGCCTCGGGGTGGGCCTGCTTGCTCGCCATCATGGCGGCCATCCGGTCCGGCATGGTCCACATGCCCTTGCCGATCTGGGCCCGGCCCGACAGGCCGCAGGCCAGGCCGACATCGACGTTCCAATCCTCGTAGGCGGCCAGCCAGCGCGCCGACTTCATCTCGCCCTTGCGCAACACCGGCCCGGCCTCCATCGAGGTATGTATCTCGTCGCCGGTGCGGTCGAGAAAGCCGGTGTTGATGAAGATCAGCCGCGCGCGCGCGGCGCGGATGCAGGCCTTGAGGTTAAGCGTGGTGCGCCGCTCCTCGTCCATGATGCCGATCTTCAGGGTATTGCGCGGCAAGGCCAGCACGTCCTCGACCCGCGCGAACAGATCGACGCTGAAGGCCACCTCGTCCGGCCCGTGCTGCTTGGGCTTGACGATGTAGACGCTGCCGGCGCGGCTGTTGCGTAGCGGGCTATTGCCCTTGAGGTCGTGCAAGGCGCAAAAACTGGTAATAAAGGCGTCGAGCATGCCCTCGAACACCTCGGCGCCATTGGCGTCGAGCACCGCGTCGTTGCTCATCAGGTGGCCGACGTTGCGCACCAGCATCAGGCTGCGGCCGGGTATCTCGAAATAGCGGCCGTCCGGCGACAGGTAGCGCCGGTCCGGGTTGAGCGAGCGTGTGAGGCTCTTGCCGCCCTTGTCGAAGCTGGCGGCCAGCTCGCCCTTCATCAGGCCCAGCCAATTGCGATAGACCGCCACCTTGTCCTCGGCATCGACCGCGGCGACCGAGTCCTCGCAATCCATGATGGTGGAGATCGCCGCCTCCAGATAGATGTCGCGGATGCCGGTCGGGTGCAGTTCGTGGATCGGGTGGTCGGTGTTGAAGTGGATCTCCAGGTGCAGGCCCTTGTTCACCAGCAGCAATGAGCTGATGCCGCCGGCCTTCTCCTGGTAACCCTTGAATTGTTCGGGATGGCACAGCCCGGTGCGCACGCCGCTGGACAGCGTGACCGCGAGCTGGCCGTCCTTCACCGCATAGGCGATGGCATCGAGATAGCTGCCTTCGCACAGCGGCGCCGCCTCGTCGAGCAAGGCCTTGGCGTAGGCGATGACCTTGGCGCCGCGAATCGGATTGAACCCGCCCTTGCGGTCGGCGCCCTCGTCCTCGGCAATCGCGTCGGTGCCGTAGAGCGCATCGAACAGGCTGCCCCAGCGCGCGTTGGCGGCATTCAGCGCATAGCGGGCATTGCTCACCGGCACCACCAGCTGCGGCCCGGCGATGCGGGCGATTTCGGCATCGACGTTCTCGGTCTCGATCTGGAAGGCCTCGCCCTCCGGTTGCAGGTAACCGATGTCGTAGAGGTACTGCTTGTAGGCCGCGGCATCGTGCGGCCGGCCCTTGCGCTCCAGGTGCCAGGCGTCGATCTTGGCCTGGAGTTCGTCGCGCCGGGCGAGCAAGGCGCGGTTGCGCGGTGTCAGCTCGCGCACGATGTCGGCGAAACCCTGCCAGGCCTTGTCGGCCGCGATGCCGGTGCCCGGCGCGATCTCGTCGCGCACCAAGTCGTACAGCGGTTTGGCGATTTTCAGGCCGGCCACCTCGATGCGCTCGCTCATGCTCGCCCCCTTCTCCGCATGCCTACGATCTAAATTTAGTCAGCAAGCGCGCCATCTGCTCGGCGCGATCGGCCAGCAGCCGCGCCGCCTCGGCCATGGCGGCCGCCAAGGGCATCGGCCCTTCGGGCAAGGCGAAGCAGCCGTCGAAATGGGAGGAAAGCTCCGGCAAGGCCGCGCCATCGAGCGCCCCGGACAACAGGCTCACCGGCACCCCGGCACGACGCGCATGCCGTGCCACGACATAGGGCACCTTGCCGAGCAGGGTCTGCGCATCCGAGCGGCCCTCGCCGGTGATCGCCCAGTCGGCCCGATTCAAGGCCGCAGCCAGCCCGGCCAGTTCGGCCACCACCTCGGCGCCGGAGCGGTTTTCGGCGCCGAGCAATTGCAAGGCATAGCCCAGGCCGCCGGCCGAGCCGGCGCCGGCGCGTTCGGAAATGGCCTCGCCCGCCCAGGCATCGCACAGCTCGGCCCAATGCCGCAACCGGGCATCGAACACGGCCACTTGATCGGCCGTCACCCCCTTCTGCGGCCCGAACACGGCGGTGGCGCCGAGCGGGCCGCACAACGGGTTCTGCACGTCGGTCATCAGGGTGATCGCGCATTGCTTCAGGCGAGGATCGAGGCCCGTGAAATCGACCCGGCCCAAGGCGGCCAGGCCTTCGGGGGTCGGCGCCAGCGCGTGGCCGGCGGCATCGAGTAGGCGTACACCGAGCGCGGACAGCAGGCCGGCGCCGCCGTCGTTGGTGCTGCTGCCGCCCAGGCCGAGCATGAACCGGCGCACGCCCTGGTCGAGGCAATGCCGCAGCAACTCGCCCAAGCCTTGAGTGCCGCGGCTGGCCACCGGCTCGCCGCCGGCCATGGTCAGGCCGACCACCGCCGCCGCCTCCAGCACCGCCGTTTCGCCCGCCGCCGTTTGCACCAGGCCGTAGGGCGCCTCGACCGGCCGGCCGTCGGCACCACTGGCGCTTGCCACTGTGCGCACACCGCCGGTCGCGGCGAGCACGGCATCCAGCGTGCCCTCGCCGCCGTCGGCCATGGGCAGGGCAAGGGCCTCGACCTCGGGCCAGGCCCGCTTGAGCCCGGCCGCCATGGCCGCCGTCACCGCCTCGGCCGACAGGCAACCCTTGAACGAATCCGGCGCGAGGACGACCGTTAACATGACCTTGCTTACTTCACCAGCGTCACCGGCACGTCGACCAGATGCGCCACCTTGGTGGTGACCGAACCCAGCAACAGACCGGTCAGCGAGCCCAGGCCGCGCGCGCCCATGACGACCTGGCCGCAGCCTTTCTCCTTGGCATAGGCGGCGATGGTCTCGGCGATGGGGCCGACCCCGATGTGGAAGGCATAGGCGATGCCCGCCGCATCCAGCGCCGCGCGCGCCTTGGCCAGGGCCTTGATGCCTTCGTCGTGGTAATAGGCCTTGATCTGGTCCTCGGCGATGAACATCTTCACGTCGCCCGAGATGATCGGCGCCTGCACATTGAGCAGGTGAATCTCCACCGGCTCGCTGCTCCCCTTCGCCTGGCCGATGGCGGCCTCTACCGCGCGCTGGGAATTATCCGAACCGTCCACCGGCAACAAAATCTTCTTCATGTTTCGATCTCCCTAAACGGAATCAATGGGCCTGTTGCTCGTCGGCCGCCAGGTCGACGACCTTGGCCGCCGGCTTGGCGGCGAACAGCTTGCCGAAGGCGACGACCAGGATGGCGCCGAGGATGGGTACCAGGCTATGCAGCATGGGGGCATGGGCCTCGACCCAAGGTGCCACGCGCACATCGCCGACCAGCATCTCGCCGCCGATATAGCCGAGCATGGCCGCGCCCAGTGTGACGATCAACGGGAAACGGGCGATCAGCTTCAGGATCATGGTGCTGCCGTAGATGATCAGCGGGATGCTGAGCAAGAGGCCGATCACCAACAGGGCGATGTCGCCATGGGCGGCGCCGGCCACGGCCAGCACGTTGTCCACGCTCATCACCAGGTCGGCCAGCACGATGGTCTTGATCGCGCCCCACATATTGCCCCCGCCCTGGATGCCGTCGCCGTGCCCCTCTTCCGGCAGCAAGAGCTTGACCGCGATCCACAGCAGCAAGAGGCCGCCGACCACCTTCAGGAAAGGCAGGGTCAGCAGGTAGACCGCCACGGCGGTCAGCATCACCCGCAGGCCGATGGCCGCCGCGCCGCCGAAGACGATGGCCCGCTTCTGCTGGTGCGCCGGCAAGCTGCGGCAGGCCAGGGCGATGACCAGCGCGTTGTCGCCGGAGAGCAGGATATCCGCGATCACGATCTGCATCAGACCGGTCCAGGTTTGCGGATTGTTCAACCATTCGATCATTTAAAACACTCCAGTTAAAAAATCAGGCCACCACATTATTGGGTTTGCCGGCGATAAAGGCCTCGATATTGTCCACCAATTGATCCGCCAAGGCCTGCATCGCCTCGCGGCCGGACCAGGCGACATGCGGGGTGAGGATGAAGTTGGGCAACTTCAGCGCCAACAGCGGATTGCCCGTGCGCGGCGGCTCCACCGCCAGCACGTCGAAGCCGGCGCCGGCGATGCGCTGCGCTTTCAGGGCCTCGATCAGCGCCGCCTCGTCGACCAGATTGCCGCGCGCGGTATTGATCAGGATGGCCGATGGCTTCATCAGGCCGAATTCGCGCGCGGCGATCAGGTGCCGGGTCTCGGCGGTGAGCGGCGTATGCAGCGAGATGACATCCGCCGCGCGCAGCACCGCGTCGAACGCGGTGTAACCCTCGCGCACGCCTTGCGCGCCCTTGTGCTCGGCCACCAGCACCCGCATGCCGAAGGCCTCGGCCAGTTTCCGCATGCCGTGCCCGAGCGAGCCGTAACCGACCAGGCCCAGGGTACTGCCATGCAGGTCGTTGATCGGCCGCGTGAACAGACAGAACTGCTCCGCCTGCTGCCACAGCCCGGCCTGTATATCCTCGCGCCAGCCCAAAAGATTGCGGCGCAGGGCCAGGATCAGCATGAAGGCATGCTCGGGCACGGTGTGCACGGCATAGCCGCGAATGTTGCTGACCACGATGCCATGCGCGCGGCAATAGGCCAGGTCGACGATATCGGTGCCAGTGGCGGCCACGGCGATCATCTTCAGCGTCGGCAACCGGGCCAGGGCCTCGCCTGAAAGCTCGACCTTGTTGCTGACCGCGATGTCGGCGCCTTGCAGACGCTCGACCACATGCTCCGGCGCGGTCTGATCGAAGTCCACCCATTCGTGGCCGAACGCCGGCGCGCGCAGATCGGCGATGAGACTCTGGCGGTCGAGGAAGACGATTTTTTTGGTCATGGCTAGGGCTTCTCTATTTCCAACGCGGCATGCCCTCTCCCCCAGCCCCTCTCCCGCAAGCGGGAGAGGGAAAACTCGTGCCTCACGTATACCACTTCACTCACCGCTCCATGCCCGAGGCGCGCTCGATGATCTTCATCACCGCAGCCGAATCCTGCTCGGCCTCGCCGATGCCCATCAAGGCATTGAGGTGCTGGGATACCAAGGCCGCGCCGGGCAGCGACAAGCCCAACTCCTTGGCGGTCTGCATCACGATATTCATGTCCTTCTGGTGCAGTTTGGTCTTGAAGCCCGGCTTGTATTCGTTGTCCAACATGCGCTTGCCGTGCACTTCCAGGATGCGGCTGCCGGCGAAGCCGCCCATCAGCGCGTCGCGCACCTTGGCCGGATCGACCCCGTTCTTGCGCGCGAACAGCAGGGCCTCGGCCACCGCCTCGATGGTCACCGCCACCACGATCTGGTTGCAGGCCTTGGCCACCTGGCCGGCGCCGTTGTCGCCGACCAGCACGATGTTCTTGCCCATGGCCTCGAACGCCGGCTTCACCCGTTCGAACACCTCGGACTTGCCGCCGACCATGATCGACAGCGTGCCGTTGATCGCGCCGATATCGCCGCCGGACACCGGCGCATCCAGCATCTCGACGCCCTGCGCGGCGAGCTTCGCCGCCATGGCGCGGGTCGCGGTGGGCGAGATGGTGCTCATGTCGACCACCACCGAACCAGCCTTGGCGCCCTGGATGACGCCGCCCTCGCCCAGGATTACCTGCTCGACGTCGGGCGTGTCCGACACCATGACGATGACGATCTCGGCCTGGGCGGCCGCATCGGCCGGCGAGGCGCAGGCGATGCAGCCCGCCGCCACCGGCTCGGCCATCGATTCCGGCCGGCGGCCGTTGACGAAGACCTGGTGTCCCGCCTTGTGCAGGTTGATGGCCATGGGCTTGCCCATGATGCCCATGCCGATGAATGCGACGTTCATGCTCGTTCTCCTTACGTTTCCATGACCATTTCCGCGAGCAGCGGACCCAAACCGATTTCCCGTTCGCACCATTGCGCCACCGCCATCAGGTGCTCGTCCTTCAAATAGCCGCCGACGATCTGCACACCCAAAGGCAAGCCGTTCGGCCCGAAGCCGGATGGGATCGTGATCGCCGGCACGCCGGTCAGCGTCCAGATCGTGCAGAACGCCGGATCGCCGGTGTGCTCCAGCGTGGCCGGCGCCTCGCCGGTAGCGGGCGGCGTGATCAGGGCGTCGTATTCGCGCAGAATCGGATGCAACGCCCGGCCGACCTCGAGTCGGGCGGCCAAGGCCTGCTCCAACGCATCGTCGGCGATGGCGCTGCCTTCGTCGATCAGGCCATTCAAGCGCGCGCTCAATTGCATTCGATGTGCCGCTTGCAAACCGCGCAATGCCCGCGCCCCTTCGCCGAACATGATGGTGCGGTGCAATTGGTGTGCCCGGTCGAACTCGGGTGGCAATTCCAGCTCGTCCACTTGCGCGCCGGCCGTGCGCAGGCGCCGGGCCGTCTCGAACAGGTTCTCCCGCTGCACCGCATCGGCCAGGTGCCACACCGGCGTGCGCACCAGTGCCAACCTGGGCGGTCGAGCCAAGGCTTGGCTATCCAGGCTGGGCTGACGAAAGATCAGGGCGGAATCGAGCCCGGCGGCGTCGCCCCGGTCGAAGCCGGCCAGGCAGCCGGCGAACAAGGCGGCATCCGCCACGCTGCGGGTGAACACGCCGATATGATCCAGCGTCTTGCTGAACAGCTGTACCCCGGCGCGCGAGATCAGGCCGCTGGACGGCTTGAAACCGACCACGCCGCAAAAAGCCGCCGGCCGGATCACCGAGCCGTTGGTCTGCGAACCCAGCGCGGCCGGCACGAAACCGGCGGCCACCGCCGACGCCGAGCCGCTGGACGAGCCGCCCGGCGTGTGCGCCGGATGCCACGGATTGCGCGTGGGACCCGGCTCGTAGAAGGCCAGCTCGGCCGTGACGGTCTTGCCCATGACGATGCCGCCGGCCGCTTCCAACTGACGCACGACGGCGGCCGAATTGTCAGGCACGCGGCCCTTCAGCGCGGACGTGCCGCATTCGGTCGGCATGCCGGCGGTATCGATGGTGTCTTTGATGCCGAACGGGATGCCGTGCAGTCGGTCGTCTTCCCCCCTCTGCCAGCCGATGGCATCGGCCGCGCGCGCCTTGTCCAGCGCGGCCTCGGCGTCGAGCCAGGCCCAGGCCTGCAAGCCCGGCTCGCGCGGCGCGATGCGCGCCAGCAGCGCGGCGACATAGGCCTCGCTGCTGAAGTCGCCGCGCCGCAAGCCTGCGCGGGCCTCCCGCAAGCCGAGGCGAAACAATTCGGTCATGGGCAGTCTCTCGTCAAGCGCGCCCGAGGTCCGGGTTCAGCAGGTTCGGCGGCATGCCGCCACCGAGCGCCGCCACCAGGTTTTGCGCGGCCAACATCGCCATATTGCGCCGCGTCGCCTCGGACGAACTGGCGATGTGCGGCGTCAGCACCACGTTGTCGAACTTGAGCAGCTCGGCATTCAATTTCGGCTCGCCTTCATAGACATCGAGCCCGGCCGCGCCGATCTTGCCGCTGCCCAGCGCCGCCACCAGCGCCGCGTCGTCCACCACGCCGCCGCGCGAGGCGTGGATGAACACCACGCCGTCCTTCATCTTGGCGAACGCCTCGGCGCCGACCAGGTGATGGGTCGCCTGTGAATACGGTGCATGCACGGTGAAGATGTCGGCACGGGCGAGCAGCTCGTCCAGACCGACATAGGTGGCATTGCAGGCGCGCTCGATCTCTTCCGGCAGGCGCTTGCTGTTGTGGTAGATCACCGGCATGTCGAAGCCATGGGCGCGCCGGGCCACCTTCTGCCCGATGCGGCCCATGCCCAGGATGCCGAGCGTGGCGTGATGCACGTCGGTGCCGAGGAATTGCTTGAGCTTCCAACCTGTCCACTGGCCGGCGCGCAGATAGCGCTCCGACTCGCCGACGCGGCGCGCGGCGGCGAGGATCAAGGCCCAGGTGAAATCGGCGGTGGAATCGTCGAGCACGCCCGGGGTATTGGTCGCCATCACGCCGTGTTCGGTACAAGCGGCGAGGTCGAAATTGTTGAAGCCGACGGCGATATTGCACACCGCCTTGAGTTCAGGACATTGCGCCAGCAGCGCGGCGTCGATGCGATCGACGAGGGTGGTCAGCGCCCCCGCCTTGCCGGCCAGCCGCGCCGCCAACTGCTCGGCGCCGAGCGGCACGTCGCCCTGATTGGCGTCGACCTCGAAGTGCTCGGCCAGATAGGCGAGCGCCTCGTCGAACACCTCGCGCGTAACCAATACCTTCGGCTTCATCGCTTATTTGTACAACACGGTCGGCAGCCACATGCCGATCTGCGGCCACATATAGAGCAGGAACATGGCGAAGACCTGGATCGCCATGAACGGCATCATGCCGGCGAATATCTGGTTCAGCGTGACATGCGGCGGCGACACGCCCTTCAGGTAGAACGCGGCCATCGCCACCGGCGGCGACAAGAAGGCCGTTTGCAGGTTGAGCGCGACCAGCAGGCCGAAGAACAGCGGATCGACGTTGAAGTGCGCCAGCAGCGGAATGAAGATCGGCATGAAGATCACGATGATCTCGGTCCATTCCAGCGGCCAGCCCAGGATGAAGATGATGAACTGCGACAACAGCAGAAACTGGGTCGTCGTCAGATCCATCGACAGCACCCACTGCTCCACCAGCTCCTGGCCGCCGAGCAGGGCGAAGGCAGCGGAGAAGATGCTGGAGCCGACGAACAGCCAGCAGACCATGGCCGAGGTCTTGGCAGTCAGGAAGGACGATTCCTTCAAGGTCGGCATCATGTCCATCTGGCGCACGGCCAGCACGCACCAGACGGCCAGCGCGGCCATGGACAGCCAACCCAGCCACTCCGGCGGCCCGCTCGGCAAGACCTCGGCCTTGAACAGGCCGAACCAGATCAGAGAGGCGCCGAACACCGCCCAGAGCGGGGTCCAAGTGGCCCGCACCCGGCTCTGAATCGCAGCGTCCTTGCCGAAATACATATAGAACGCGGCCAGCACGAAACCGCCCAAGGCGCCGATGGCCGCCGCCTCGGTCGGCGTGGCCAGGCCGAAGACGATGGTGCCGAGCACGGCCAGGATCAAAACGGCCAGCGGGAAGAAGGAGGTGAGCAGCATCTTGAACACCTCTAACCGAATGAAGGTGAACAAGGCATAGAGCAAGGCCAGCGCGGCGAGGCCGATGCCAAGCACCTGCCAGAATGCGGCGGGCGTCGGCAGTCGCTCGGCGCTTGGCGCCGGCTCGGCGGCGGCAACGGAAGCCGGCTCGACCGGCGCTGCCTCCTGTACCGCAGCGACCGGCTCTTGCAAGTTGGGCGGCTCGGCCAAGGCTGGAGGTTCAGCCAAGGCTGGCGGCTCCGCCAGGGTGGGTGGTTCCTGCACGCCCTCGGCCACCGGTTCCTGCACGCCTTCGGCCATCGGCGCGTCCAGCGCGGGGGCCTCGGCCACGGACTCGGTCACCGAGCCCATCTCTTGCAGGCTGCTGGTATCGAACGCGACGTTCGGCTTGGTCATGGCGTTCCAGGTCAGGCCCATGATTACCACGAAGACCAGGGCCGGCAGCAAGGCCATGAACAATTCGCCGGCCACCTTGCCGGTCGGAATGCCGGCATCGCGCTTGCCGAACACGGCGCGGAACAGGGCCGGCATGGCGTGTCGGCCGTAACGGGCGGCCACCGCCGCATTGTGCGCGGGGATGTCGACCTGGCGCTCGCTCTCGGGCAGGGCCGGGGCCCATTCCGGTTTCAGCTTGGCCATGAGCATGACGTAGCCGACATAGAGCAGCGCCAGCATGAGGCCGGGGAAGAAAGCGCCGGCATAGAGCTTGACCACGGAAACGCCGGCCGTCGCGCCATAGACGATGAGCATGACCGAGGGCGGGATCAGGATGCCAAGGCAGCCGCCGGCGGTGATGACGCCGGCCGACAGCTTGACGTTGTAGCCGGCGCGCAGCATGGCCGGCAAGGCGAGCAGGCCCATCAGGGTCACCACGGCGCCGACGATGCCGGTTGCGGTGGCGAAGATCGCGCAAGTCACCAGGGTCGCCACGGCGAGCGAGCCGGGGATGCGCGCCAGCGCCAGGTGCAGGCTCTTGAACAGCTTCTCGATCAGGTTGGCCCGCTCGACCAGGTAGCCCATGAACACGAACAGGGGGATCGAGATCAGCACATCGTTGGTCATCACGCCATAGGCGCGCTGGACCATGAGGTCCAGGGTCTGGCGCACCGCGATGTCCGGGTTGCCGCTGCGATAGGCCAGCCAGGCGAACAGCACGCCCATGCCCATCAGGGTGAAGGCGGTGGGGAAGCCGAGCATGATCGCGACCACGACCAGCGCGAGCATGAGCAGGCCCAGGTGGCCGTTGCTCATGTCGCCCCAGGGCATGAAGATCGCCACGGCGGCCAGGATGATCGCCATCAGGCCGAAGCCGAAGCGCAGTTCTTTTTTCATTATTTCGACTCCTGCTTGATGACGTACTGGTCGAGCTGGGCGATGTCCTCGTCCTTCACGTGGACCATTTGCTTGAGCTTGTCGACATCGACTTCTTCCACGTCCTCGACACGGGAGGGCCAGGCGCCGTCGCGAATGCAGATGACGCAACGGGCGATCTCCACGATGCCCTGGGCCAGCAGGAACAGCGCGGCCAGGGGGATCATGAACTTGAACGGGTACAAGGGCAGCGGATCGGGACTGAAGGTGTTCTCCCGGATCGCCCAGGATTCACCGGCATAGATCCAGCCGGCATAGGCCAGCGCGAAGATGCCGGGGATGAAAAATACGATATAGAGCACCAGGTCGATGGTCGCCTGGGTGCGCGGTTCGAAGAAGCCGTAGAGCACGTCGCCCCGGACATGGCCCGCTTGCGCCAAGGTATAGGCCCCGGCCAGCATGAACAGGATGCCGTAGAGCATGATCTGCACGTCCTGCGCCCAGGCATGCGGTGAATTCAAAATGTAGCGGGAGAACACCTCCCAGGAAATCAGCAAGGTCAGGCCGACGATGGACCAGGAAAAGAAACGCCCGGCGTAGGTGCTTACCTTGTCGACGAAAAGGAGGAGGTTTTGCATGGTGCCCACTCTTCTGAATTATTCGAAAAACCGCCCGGCCGGTGCCGGGCGGTGTATTGCCGGCCGGATTACTTTTTCTTCTTGGCGAAGAAGTGGTTGTAGGCCATCTTGTAATCGACGTTGGTGTCGTTCTGCCAGCGCGCGCCGCGGGCGGCGAAGTCGCGCATGGACTCGAGCACCCGCTTGAACGCCGGGTTCTCGGCGCTCTTGGCCTCGATGATCTTGTCCCAAGACTCGAGCTGCTTGCGCAGCACGGCATCCGGCGTCTTGTAGAACTTGACGCCCTTCTTGGTGCTCATGTCGATGTAGTCCTTGGAGTAGCGGTCGATCGCCTTCCACGACATGTCGGCCGACGAAGCCTGGATGGCGTACTTGATGATGGCCTTGTGCTCGTTGGACAGCGCATCGTACTTCTTCTTGTTGAACAGAATCTCGAACTGCTCGGAGGACTGGTGGAAGCTTTGCAGCATGCAAACCTTGGCCACGTCCGGGAAACCCAGCAGGTTGTCGCTTGATGCGTTGTTGAACTCGGCCGCGTCGAGCAGGCCGCGATCCATGGCCGGCACGATCTCGCCGCCGGGCAAGGGGTTCACCGCGGCGCCCAGGTCCTTGAACATCTCTACCGCCAGACCGACGGTCCGGTACTTCAGGCCTTTCAGGTCCTCGGCCTTGGTCACCGGCTTCTTGAACCAGCCCAGGGGCTGGGTCGGCATCGGGCCGGTGAGCATGGAGACCACGTCCATGTTCATGCTCTTGTATATCTCGTCCAGCAATTCCTTGCCGCCGCCGTAGTAGTGCCAGGCCAGCACCATGTTGGCATCCATGCCGAAGGCCGGACCGGAGCCCCACAGCGCCACGGCCGAGTTCTTGCCATACCAGTAGGCGACCACGCCATGACCGCCGTCCAGGGTGCCCTTGCTCACGGCATCGAGCAGGTCGAAGGCCTTGACCACGGCGCCGGCCGGCAGCACCTCGATCTTGAGGTCCTTGTCGGACATCTCGTTGACCTTCTTGGCGAAGTCCAGCGCGTATTCATGGAAGATGTCCTTGGCCGGCCAAGTGGACTGGAAGCGCAGGCTGACCGGCGCCGAGGCCCTGGCGATGGAGGGGAAGCCCAGGGTGGCGGCACCGGCGGCGGTCGCCGCCGAGGCGGTCAGGAACTTACGCCGGGACACCTTCTCCTGCTTTGCGTCTTTCTTGATTTCTACGTCCTTTTTCTTCATGTCAAGTCTCCTCGAGGTACGTGAAAAAAGCGGGTGACACTTCAGCCAGCATTTCTCAATGCCGGGCAGAAAGGTTACCCCACAACTACAGCCGACAGCATCACAAATCAGCCCAATGTGGGCATTACTAAACCGTTGGCCATGCGCTCGGCCGGCGCCGGCCAGCGGCTGGTCACCACCTTGGTGCGGGTATAGAAATACACGCCCTCCATGCCGTGCATGTGCAGGTCGCCGAACAGCGAGGCCTTCCAACCGCCGAACGAGAAGAAGGCCATGGGCACCGGGATCGGCACGTTGATACCGATCATGCCGACCTCGATCTCGTGCTGGAACCGGCGCGCCCAGTGGCCCGAGCCGGTGAAGATCGCGGTGCCGTTGCCGTAGGGATTGGCGTTGACCAGGCGCAGCGCCGCCTCGTAACTGTCCGCCCTGAGTACGATCAGCGCCGGCCCGAATATCTCCTCGCGGTAGATGTCCATCTCGGGCCTGACCTGATCGAACAAGGTTGGACCGACGAAAAAGCCCTTATCCAACCCAGCCGGCTTGAGGCCGCGGCCGTCGAGCACCAGTTCGGCGCCCTGGGCCACGCCGCTGTCGATCAGCGAAACGATGCGGTCGCGCTGGGCCGCCGTGATCACCGGCCCCATCTCGACGCCGGCGACATTGCCCGCGCCGACCTTGATCCGGGCCGCCCTTTCCTTGAGCAAGGGCAGCAACTGGTCGCCGGCCTCGCCCACCGCGACCACGGTGGAGATGGCCATGCAGCGCTCGCCGGCCGAGCCGTAGGCGGCGCCGACCAGGGCGTCGGCGGTGAATTCCATGTCGGCGTCCGGCATCACCACGGCGTGATTCTTGGCCCCGCCCAAGGCCTGCACCCGCTTGCCGTTCCTCGCGCCGGTCTCGTAGATGTACTTGGCCACCGGGGTCGAGCCGACGAAGGAGACGGCGCCGACATCGGGGTGATGCAGCAGCGCGTCCACCGCCGTCTTGTCGCCCGGCACCACGTTGAACACGCCGTCGGGCAGACCCGCCTCCTTGAACAATTCGGCCATGCGCAGGCTGCACGAGGGCACCCGCTCGGAGGGCTTGAGCACGAAGGTATTGCCGCAGGCGATGGCGACCGGGAACATCCACAAGGGCACCATGACCGGAAAATTGAACGGGGTGATGCCGGCGCAAACGCCGACCGGCTGCAAGATCGAATGGCAATCGACGCCGCGGCCGACATCCTCGGCCTGTTCGCCCTTCAGCAGATGCGGCACGCCGCTGGCGAACTCGATCACCTCGATGCCGCGCTGCACCGAACCGGCGGCATCCTCCAGGGTCTTGCCGTGCTCTTCCGAGGCCAATTGCGTGAGTTCCTCGCGATGCCGTTCCATGAGCTCGCGGAAGCGGGTCAGGATGCGGGCGCGGCGCAACGGCGTGGTGTCGCGCCAGGCCGGGAAGGCGGCCTTGGCCGCCGCCACCGCGGCATCGACATCGGCCTTGCCCGCCAGCGGCACCTGGCGCACCACCTCGCCGGTCGCGGGGTTGAACACCTCGGCGCTACGGCCGCTTTTCGCTTCGACCGGCTTGCCGGCTATCCACAACTTCAAGGTCTGCGCCATCGCTTCTTCCTTCTCAGTGAGCCGCCGGGCGATCCAGCAACTCCAGCCAATGCACCACCGGCCGGTCGGCCCCGCCCTCCAGATGGAGCTGGCAACCGACGTTGGCGGTGGCGACGATCTCGGGCTCGCCGCCGGTCAAAGCGACGAGCTTGTTGTCGCGCAGCCGGGTCGATAGCTCCGGCTGCAATACCGAATAACTGCCGGCCGAACCGCAACACAGGTGGCCGTCGCGCACCGGCGTCAGGGCGTAACCCAGGCGGGCGAGGATGGCCTCGACCTGGCCGTTCAGCTTCTGGCCGTGGCTCAGGGTACAAGGCGCATGGAAGGCCACCCCTTGGCCCTTGCCGGGCTGGCCCAAGGGCGCGAGATCGAGCCCGGCCAGCAACTCGACCGGATCGCGCGCCAGGGCCGACACCCGCGCCGCCTTGTCGGCATAGGCCGCATCGTGGCGCAGCAAGGCGCCATAGTCCTTGACCTGGGCGCCGCAGCCGCTGGCGGTGATCAGCACGGCCTCGGCCCCCTGCTCGATATGCGGCCACCAAGCGTCGATGTTGCGCCGCATGTAATCCAGGCCCTCATGCTCGGCCGCCAGATGATGCGACAGCGCGCCGCAGCAGCCGGCACCCTCGGCCCGTATCAGCGAGATGCCGAGTTTGGCGAAGATGCGGGCGGCGGCGGCATTGGTCAGCGGCGTCGCCACCGATTGGGCGCAGCCGTCCAACACCAGCACGCGCCGATGGTTTTTCGCCTCGGGCCAGACCCCGGCCGAACGCGGCCGGGGCAACTTGCGCCGCATCGCCGCCGGCAACATAAAGGCAAAGGCCCGCGCCACACCGAGCACCAAGGCGAAACGCTTAGGTCTAGCCACCACCGTGCGCAAACCCCAGCGCAGCAGGCGCTCGCGTAGGGGCCGGGCCACCTTGGCCTCGAGCACGACACGCCCCAGATCGGCCAAACGGCTGTAATGCACCCCGGAAGGACAAGTGGTTTCGCAGGAGCGGCAGGTCAGGCAGCGATCGAGGTGCTGCTGGGTGATGCGACTCGGCCGCTCGCCCTCGAACACCCGCTTCAATAAATAGATGCGGCCGCGCGGGCCATCCAATTCGTCGCCGAGCAATTGATAGGTCGGGCAGGTCGCGGTGCAGAAACCGCAATGCACGCAGGCGCGCAGGATAGACTCGACCTCCCGGCCGAGTGGGGTGCCGGCGAATTCGGGGGCGAGATGGGTTTCCATGCTTACAAACTCGCGTACATCCGGCCGGGGTTGAATAGGTGTTGCGGATCGAAGGCATGCTTGATCCGCCGGTGCAAGGCCAGCATGGCGGGCGGCAGCGGCTGGAAGACTTCGCCATGACCACCTCGGAACAGGCTGGCGTGGCCGCCGGCCTTGGCTGTGGCCTGTTGAATGAGCTCGGCCGGGGCCTCGGTTCTGAACCAGCGCTGGGCGCCGCCCCAGTCGAGCAGGAACTTGCCGGGCAACGGCAGCCAGGGGGCGGCCGGCGGCAAGGACAAGCGCCAGAGCGGCGCCCCGCCCTCGAAGAAGGCATGCCCTTGTTCCTTGATCTTGTCGCGCCAGAAGGCACCGGCATCGGCCAGCAGCTCGCCGCCCAACTGGCTACGGCTCTGCGCCACCGCCGTAGCCGCGCCGGACAGCCGCAGATAGAGCCGATCGCCATCGTGACAGGCGGCCGACAAGGGCAGCGGCCGGCGCGCGAGGTCGGCCAGGTAGGCCAGGCTGTCGGCGGCATAACGGTCCTGCACCAGGGTGATCTCCTCGGCCGGGCGCGGCACGACCTTGAGGCTGACTTCCAAAATCACGCCTAGCGTGCCGAAGGCGCCGGCCTGCAAGCGCGACAGGTCGTAGCCGGCGACGTTCTTCATCACCTCGCCGCCGAAGCGCAGTTGCTCGGCCCGGCCGTTGATCAGGCGCACGCCGAGCACATGATCGCGCGCCGACCCGGCATAAGGCCGGCGCGGGCCGGACAGGCCGCAGGCGATGGTGCCGCCGAGGGTGGCGATTGAATGCGGGCGCAAAGCAACCTTGTCCCCCTCTCCCGCAAGCGGGATACCGAAGGGTAGGGGCTTCATCAGAGGGCTGGGGAGAGGGCAATCGAAATGCGGCGGTTCGAACGGCAGCATCTGGCCCTGCACGGCCAATAAATTTTCGATTTCGCTCAAGGGCGTGCCGGCACGGGCGGTGATCACCAGCTCGCGCGGCTCGTAGCTGACCACTCCGCGATGGCCGGCGACATTCAGCGGCACGCCGCGCTCGCCGCGGCCGAGGAAGGCCTTGCTGCCGCCGCCGGCGATGGCCAATTGGGTGCCGGCTGCCGCCGCCTCGGCCACGCGCTCTTGCAGGTCGCGGGAAAGATCGGCGCTCATGAGTGTTCGTGCGTATGCTTGTGGGGCAAGGCGCGGTACTCCGAGCAATGCCTCGGGGTGGGCACGCCCTTGCCGGGGTTCAATAGCTCCAGCGGATCGAAGGCCTGCTTCACCGCGCGGAACTGGTTCAATTCCTCGGGCTGGAACTGCACGCACATCTGCTTGATCTTCTCGATGCCGACGCCGTGCTCGCCGGTGATGGTGCCGCCGACCTCGACGCAGAGTTCCAATATCTTGCCGCCCAGCTCCTCGGTGCGCTCCAACTCGCCCGGCTTGTTGGCGTCGAACAGGATCAGCGGATGCAGGTTGCCGTCGCCGGCATGGAAGACGTTGGCCACCGGCAGGCCGTATTCGCGCGACAGCTCGGCCGTGCGCCGCAGCACCTCGGGCAGGTGACGGCGCGGGATGGTGCCGTCCATGCAGTAATAGTCGGGCGAGATGCGGCCCACCGCCGGGAAGGCGGCCTTGCGGCCCTTCCAGAACAGGGCGCGCTCGGCCTCGTCGCGCGCGGTGCGCACCTCGGTCGCGCCCGAGGCCTCCAGCACTTGCCTGATTCGGGCGATGTGCTCGGACACCTCCTGATTGGTGCCGTCCACTTCGCACAGCAATATCGCGGCGGCATCGGTCGGGTAGCCGGCGTGGACGAAGTCCTCCGCCGCCTGGATCGCCGGCCCGTCCATCATCTCCAGCCCGGCCGGGATGATGCCGGCGGCGATAATCTCGCCCACCGCGGTGCCCGCCTTCTCGACATCGTCGAAGGCGGCCAGCGCCACTTGCGCCCGCTCCGGCACCGGCAATAGGCGCACGGTGATCTCCACCGCCACCCCGAGCATGCCCTCGGAGCCGATGGCCAGCGCCATCAGGTCGTAACCCGGCGCATCCAGCGCGGTGCCGCCCAGTTCCAGCAGCTCGCCGTCGATGGTGAGCAACTTCATGGCGCAGACGTTGTGCACGGTGAGGCCGTATTTCAGGCAATGCACGCCGCCGGAGTTCTCGGCCACGTTGCCGCCGATGGTGCAGGCGATCTGCGACGAGGGGTCGGGCGCGTAATACAGGCCGAGCGGCGCCGCCGCCTCGGAGATGGCGAGGTTGCGCACGCCGGGCTCGACCGTGGCGGTGAGGCCGGCCGGGTCGATTCTTAAAATACGGTTCAGACGCGCGAGGCTGAGCAACACGCCCTCGGCATGCGGCAGGGCGCCGCCGGACAAGCCAGTGCCGGCGCCGCGCGCGACCACGGGAATTCGGTGTTCATGGCAGAGCTTGAGCACGGCGCGCGCTTCATCGACGCTGTGCGGCAGCGCCACCACATAAGGCAGTTGCCGGTAGGCCGACAAGCCATCGCACTCGTAGGGCCGGCATGCCTCTTCCTGCTCCAGCACCGCGTCCTCGGGCAACAGGGCACGCAGTGCATTGATCAGAGAGGCGCGGTCGAGGCTCATGTCAGACAGTCAGGCGTTGTAAGGCGACGGCCAGGGCATCCTCGCCGCCGACGTTGCCGGGGAAGATGACCACGGGCATGTCGGGATAGCGCGGGTGCTCATGCGGGCAGCGCACCACCGAGCAGCCGGGCAGTATCTGGCCGAGCACGCGCGAGGTGCGCAGCGCGAGGCCGACCGAGAGCACGTCGTTCGAGGTGATGCCGCCCTTGCTGATGAGAAAGCCCAGGCTTGCAGGCAGGCCCTGCACCACGGCCATCAGGAAGGCGGAGACCCGTTCGCCGAAGGCCAGGCGCGCGGCCTGATCGGCGAAGGTGCGCTCGATGCGGCTGGTGAAGATCACCGGCGTCTTACCATCGGCATGGGCGGCCGCAGCCTGGGCCAGCACATTCGCCAACAAGGCATCGCGCTCGGAGGCGATACGGTCGACATCGATCTCCAAGGGCACGACGCCGTCTACCTTGAGCAGTTGCGCCAGTTGCTGCGTGGTCTTCTTCACGTGCGAGCCGATCACCACCGCGCCCGGCTTGCCGTCGCGGACATAGGCGGCCATGGCCTCGGGCGCCACCGGCTGGGCCGGCAATTTGGCCAGCGCGGTGAGCAGGCTGGCGCCGCTGCGGAACAAGTAACGCTTGCCTTGGCTCGCGGCCTGCTTCAACTGCCCGGCGAAGTGGTCGAGGTCGACCTGGGTCTCGGCATCGACGGCACAACAGACATTGCCCTGCAAAGCCATCAGTCGATGATGCGCATCGCCGCGCACATCGGCCAACAGAAAACGCTCGACCTCAGCGGCCTTGATCCGCCCCTGGGTCTTCTCCTCCACGTAATCGGGCAGATAGCTGTGCCGGTAACCGAACACCGAGTCGCGGGCGAACTCGGTTTCGTGCACGGGCGTCGGCACGCCGTCGACCATCAAGTAATGCACGCTGTCGCGGGTGATGCGACCGCCCTCGAAGAAGGCCGGCACCAGAAAGTGGGCATTGAACGGCCCGAGTTCCTCGGCGATGACATCGGTCTCCACCGGGTAGTGGCCGCGCAGGGTGGAATCGGAACGGCTGACCAGGATGGGATTGATCGGCCGGCCGGCCTTGGCCCAGCTATCCAGCGCCACCCTCAAATTCCGGCAGACCTCATGAGTAAGCTCGGCCGCTCGCTCCGCATCCATGCCGCGGGTATTTGTCAGCACGAAGAACAGCGGCGAGCTGTCGGCCAGTGCCTCGTTCAGCGTGGCGATATCCCAGCGCGTCAGCAGCAGACAGGAATGCACCGTCTGCGAACCGGTCGGATCGTCGTCGAGGACAATGATCTTGGTTTGTGTCATCGAATTTGTTTACCGCGAAGCACACACAACAAAAAACGCATCTACCGCAAAGGCCGCGAAGGACACGAAGAAAAACATAAGAATTTCTTCGCGCACCTTCGCGTCCTTCGCGGTGAATGCTTGCTCAACCGGCCAGGGCCTTCACCCGTGCCGCCATGGCCTCGGCAGTCAAACCGTTATAGTCCATGATCTCCTGCGGCGAAGCCGTCGTTTCGCCGCGCTTCCAAGCGAAGGTGTCGCGAGTCTTGGCCCGCGTGCGCAGCAGCACCGGCTCCAAGGACGCGGACGGTCCGCCGCTCACGGCCATCAGCACGTCGCCATCGAACAGCGCGTTGAACCGGGCGTCGTCCATGAAGGCGTTGTCCGGCTCGGACACGGTGTCCCAACTCACGTCGGTCGGCCGGTACAGGCGGCGCGGGTTGACCACGGCGACGATGCGCACCTTGTAACCCTCGGCCTCCAGCTTGTCCTTGGCCTCGAACACCGGCAGCAGCACCATGTCGCCGGTGACGGCGAAGACCACAGTGCCCCGATTACCGGAATTAGACTGGCTGCCCGACTTGGATTCGTAGATCGTGGCCGCCCCCTTCTCCACCGCATCGCGCGCTTCATCGATGCTCATATACACCGGCAACGGCGACTTCGAGGCGATGATCACCATGCCCTTGTTGAAGCTGTTGGTGGCGTAGTCGTAGGCGGCCTGGATGGCGTTGGCATCGCAGGGGAACAGCACGTAGACGTTGCCGTTGCGCATCTGGGCGGCGAAGTAGTTCTCGATCTCCGGCCGCTGGTGGGTCCAGCCGTTGCGGCCCTGCTCCAAGGCACCGGCGGTGAACATGGTGACGATGGCCGGGGTCTTGCGCCGCAGTTCGGCCATGGCCTGGGTCACCGTCTGGATGATCGGCCAGCCGTTGATCGCGAACGACTCATACGACAGCCACAAGGCGCGCGAACCGAACAGGGCCAGACCGGCGGCCAGGCCGGCGCAGGCATCCTCGTTCAAGGGCTCGTAGACCTGACCGGTAGGCTCCTGGTTGTACAGCGGGTCGGCCGTGGGGTGGCGAATCTTCAGCGCGTCGTTGATGTTCTTCATGGCCGAGGCCTCGTTGCCGTCGGCGTTGGTCACCACGAAGCGCTTGTCCTGCTTGCCCACGTGCGCGACCAGGGCGCCCATGGCGGTGGCGGGCACCGCCTTTTCGTCTTTCGCGTAGTCGTGGAACGGCAACTTGCCCAGCGGGGCGAGCTCGAGCACATGCTCGGTCACCGAGGTCTTCACGGCGGGGCCGCCGCCGGCGCGGGAGAAGTTCTCGCGCACGATGGCCCAGGCCTCGGGGTTGAGCGCGCGCCGGGTCAGGCCCTCGATCATGTGCGGCTTGTCCAGGGTGTCGGCCGGGTACAGGTTGTGCGACTTGGCGCCCACGGTATGCACGCCGGTGCCCTTCAACTGCTTGATGATGAAAGCGGTTTGGCTGCCGGACAGGGCCGACTTGGCGGCGCGGTCCACGCCTTCGAGCACGGCCTTGGCGAAGGCCAGGCGCTGGTCCAGGGAGAAGCGGCTGCTGTCGACGTAGGCGCCTTCCTGCTGGCTGTCGTCGAAGGCCTTGGCGTCGACCAGCACCACTTCCTTGAAGCCGTGGCCCTGCCAGTAGGCCAGCATCTCCTCGTTGCTCATGCGCGAGACCATGGAGTGGTGCTCCTGCGAATAGCCGTTCCAGATCAGCGTGGGCAGGTAGTTGGTCACCGTCGGGTAGGCGGTGTTGAAGTGCATCATCGAGTTCAGCACATAGGGCTCGCCCATGCCGCCGTCGCCGATGGTCACCGGGAACAGCACACCAGGATGGAGCAGCGCGCCGGCCATGGCGAAGTGCTGGCCCTGGCCCAACGGACCGGCGGGAGCCAGCAGGCCGGGAATGGCGCCGGACAGGTGGCCGAGCAGGCCGTGCTTCTCGCGGAAGCGGGCCATCATGTCGGCCATGGTCTTGATGCCCATCTCTTCCAGCGAGGTGTCGAGGAACATGGCGCTGTAGAAGCCGGGGGCGTGGTGGCCCACCTCGGTCACGATATTGGTGTGACCCAGCATGACCAGGGCGGCATAGGCCTCGGCGCTGGAGGCGAAGCCGCCGGGATGGCCGGAGCCCTTGGCGCCGCACATCTGCAGGGTGACATAGCGCAGGGCGTCGGCCATCAGCAGGGTCTGGAACACGGCGTCCGGGTCGGACGGGTCGGCGATGGCCTTCCGGCCCTCGCCGATGGCGGCACGGGCGGCGTGCCGGTCGAAGCCGGCCCAGGGCTCGCCGTAATACTGGATACCTTCGCAATAGGCGGGAATGGTCTGCGCGGACATGGAAAAACTCCTGAAGAAAAATCCTGTTGCGCCGACCTTATTGCAAGGTCTACTATTTCACAATACGTAATCGTTCTCGTATTGTGAAAAGATGAAGACAGACAACAACCGCAGCGGCATCCAGGTCATCGACCGGCTCGCCACGCTCTTGGAGACGCTGGTGCGCAACGGCGGCAGCGCCAGCCTGAAGACGCTGTCGGCCGAGAGCGGGCTGCATCCGTCCACCGCTTTCCGCATCCTGTCCTCGGCCGCCGACAACGGCCTGATCGACCGGGTCGAGGGCGGACAGTACCGCATGGGCGGCAAGATCATGCAGTGGGGCTGCGCCTTGCAGGGCGGCACCAACCTGCCCGAGGTCGCGCGGCCGATCATGGAATGGCTGCGCAACAAGGTCGAGGAGACGGTGAACCTGACCCTGCACGAGGGCGACGAGGTGGTCTACATCGAGCGGGTCACGCCCCGGCGCATGATGCGGGTGGAACAGGTGATCGGCAGCCACGCGCCGCTGCACGTCACCGCCGTCGGCAAGCTGATGCTCGGCGCCGCCGGCCGCGATGCGGTGAAGGCCTATGCCGCGCGCACCGGCCTGCCCGCCTACACCGACCACACCATCACCAGCGCGAGCAAGCTGTGGAGCGAGACCTCGCGCTGCCACAAGCAAGGCTATGCCCTGGACAACGAAGAGGCCGAGATCGGCGTCGGCTGCATCGGCGCGCTGATCCGCAACAGCGCCGGTGCCATCGTCGCCGGCCTGTCGATCTCCGCCCCGGTCGAGCGGCGCCAGGTCGAGGAATGGGTGCCGCTGATCCAGGAGGCCGCGCGCCGCATCTCGGAGCGCCTGCACGAGGCCGGCATCGGCCGACCAAAACATGACTGAGCGGCGGCAGCCGCCGCCGGTCGCGCTGGCCTGGCTGACCTGGGGCCTGCTCGCCGGCATCTACTTCGTCGGCTATTTCCAGCGCGTCGCGCCGGCGGTGATGGTCGACGAACTCATGCGCGAGTTCCAGATCGCCGCCACCCTGCTCGGCAACCTGTCCGCGATCTTCTTCTACACCTATGCCGTCATGCAGATCCCGAGCGGCCTGCTGTCGGATGCGGTCGGCCCGCGCCGGCTGGCCACCGCCGCCGCCGTGGTCGCCGCCGTCGGCACCCTGCTGTTCGCCCAGGCCGACAGCCTGTGGCTGGCCTATATCGCGCGCGGCCTGCTCGGCGCCTCGTTCGCCGTCGCCTTCGTCGCCTGCATGAAACTCGCCGGGCACTGGTTTCCCACCAACCGCTTCGCCACCGTCACCGGCATCTCGCTCCTGATCGGCAACCTCGGCGGCGCGCTGGCCGGCATACCGCTATCCGAGGCGGTTAGCGGCATCGGTTGGCGCGGCGCCATCCTCGCCAGCGCCGGCGCCACCCTGCTGCTCGCCCTCGCGGTCTGGCTCTGGGTGCGCGACGACCCGAGCGAGCGCGGCTACGCCAGCCACGCCCACCCCGAGGCACACTATGGCATGTCGGCGGGCCGCGCGCTGAAACTGGTGATCATGGAGCCCGAGACCTGGCTCTTGTTCCTGGCCGGCGGCCTGATCGCCGCGCCCATCCTCACCTTCGCCGGCCTCTGGGGCGTGCCCTATCTCACGCAGGTGCACGGCATGGCACGCAGCCACGCGGCCGGCTTCACCACCGCCATGCTGCTCGGCTTCGCCGTCGGCGGCCCGCTGCTCGGCGCCCTGTCCGACCGCATGGGCCGGCGCAAGCTGCCCTACCTCGCGGCGACGCTGGCCAGCGCCCTGCTGTGGGCGACCTTCCTGTTCGTGGACGGCCTTTCGGAAAACGCGCTGTATCCGCTGTTCGCCGGCATCGGCTTCTTCTCCGGCGCGCTCATCATCGGCTTCGCCTTCTCGCGCGAGGTCAACCACCCCGGCGCGGCCGGCACGGTCGGCGGCGTGGTCAACATGTCGGTGCTGGGCTTCGCCGCCATCCAGCAAAGCGGCCTGGGCTGGGTGCTCGACCGCCACTGGCAAGGCAGCCTGATCGAAGGCGTGCGTATCTACGACGCCGCCGCCTATCACGCCGCCTTTACCTGGCTGGGCCTCAGCGCCCTCGGCGCCGTGCTGGCCGTGGCGCTGACGCGCGAGACCTATTGCCGGCTGCGTTTCGATTCTGCCGCTTGACCTGGCAGGCCAAGCCAGAACCGCACGCGGACCTCGTTTCTTAGTTTGGCGCCACCCCGTAGGGCGCGGTCGCGCGGCACCGCGCCGAACAAAAAGGCGATTCATTCGCCACATTCGGCGGCTTGCTGCGCGAAACCGCCCGAGTTCTCGACGGCCATGGACTAGCCGCGCAGCAACAGCACGTGCAGCCGGCGCGGACCGTGGGCGCCGAGCTGTATGGTCTGCTCGACATCGGCCGTGCGCGACGGGCCGGTGACGATGTTGGCCGCACGCGGCATGGCGCCGCGTTCCTGGCGCAGGAGCGCCCAGGCGTCTTCCATGCGCGGCACGATGCGGCTCTCCGGCAACAGACACAGAAAATCGTCGGGCAGGAAGTTCAGCGTGGTCGGGCTGTCCGGCCCGGCCAGCAACATCAGGCTGCCGGTCTCGGCGATGGCGCAGAAGGCCACGGCGAGGCCGAGCCGATCCTCGCCCCGTGCCCGGCGCTGTTCAAGCCGCCAATCGTTCGGCCACGCGACCTCGTTCAACAGCGAGTGCGGCGCCGCCGTCAGGTGGTTCGGTAGGTTTTGTGCGGCAAGGTAAGCACCGACCGCCTGGACGATCTCTGCACGGCTGCCCAATTCGGCATGAGTGGCCGACACCTTGGCCAGCTTGGCCAGGAAACGCTCGCGCATCGATTCCGGCCATTGCGGTTGCGGCCCGCGCGCCTTTTCGTTCAGACGCTGGACGACGGCCGGCGCATCCGCCGCAGTGTCGTGGCGCAGGGCCTTGGCCAGGCGGCCGAGGATGGCGGCACGGGCATCAACCATGATGCTTCCTCCGCTGCCATTGGTCCATGAAGGTGCCGCCCTGCGGTGCCGGCAAGTCGCGCGCGGCGGTCCAGGCCCCGGCGAAGGGCAGGCTGCGAAAACGGCCGCGCCCACCGCTCATTAATTTCAGCATGGCTACCATCCAACGACCGAGCTTGCGATAGAGCCAAGGCCGCCGCGCGCCATAGGCCCAGGCCGCCAAGGCCCAGCGACCGCGCGGCGGCGTAAGGCCTTGCACGAACTCGCGCCGCCGGTGCTCGCGCAGCATCTTCGGCAACGGAATCGACATCGGGCAGACCGCTTCGCAGCGGCCGCACAGGGTCGAGGCGTTGGGCAGCGGCCGGCCTTCTTTCAAACCGACCATGAGCGGCGTGAGCACCGCGCCCATCGGCCCCGGATAGACCCAGCCGTAGGCATGGCCGCCGACCGCGCCGTAGACCGGGCAGTGGTTCAGGCAGGCGCCGCAGCGGATGCAGCGCAGCATCTCGTGATAGGCGCCGCCCAGCATCTGGCTGCGGCCGTTGTCGACCAGCACCACGTGGAATTCTTCCGGCCCATCCAGGTCATCGGCCCGGCGCGGCCCGGTGAAGAAGGTGGTGTAGCTGGTGATCTCCTGGCCGGTGGCGCTGCGCGCGAGCAAGCGCAGCAGCACCGAGGCATCTTCCAGCGTCGGCACCGCCTTCTCGATGCTGGCGAGCACGATGTGCACCCGCGGCAGGGTGGCGGAGAGATCGCCATTGCCCTCGTTGGTGACGATGACGGTGGAACCGGTCTCGGCGATCAGAAAGTTGGCGCCGGTGATGCCGACATCGGCCGCGAGGAACTTGTCGCGCAGTATCTGCCGCGCCTCGTCGACAATTTGCGGCACCGTCTCCAGCGGCCGGGTCAGCCCAGGTCGATGGTGCAGGGCTTCGAACAGCGCGGCGATCTGGCCACGGGTCTTGTGCACCGCCGGCGCGATGATGTGGCTGGGCGGCTCGTGCGCGATCTGGATGATGTATTCGCCCAGGTCGGTCTCGACCACCTCGTAACCGGCGGCCTCCAGCGCGTCGTTGACCGCGATCTCCTCGCCGACCATGGACTTGCCCTTGGCGATCATCCGCGCGCCGGCCTGTTGGCAGATGTCGAGCACGGCGGCGCAGGCCTGCGCCGGCGTTTCGGCCCAATGCACCTGGCCGCCGCCGGCCGTGACCTGTTGCTCGAAGCGGGCAAGGTAATGGTCGAGGTTGGCCAGGCTATGGTCCTTGATCGCGCGGCCCGCCTCGCGCAGCGCCTCGAACTCCGGCAAGCCGGCTATGGCGCCGCGCCGCTTGTCGACGAAGCCGACCCCGGCCTTGGCCAGGGCCTGCTGCAAGGTGGCGTCGTGCAGGGCTCGGCGCGCGTTTTCAGCGAAGGCGTGCGAGCTCGGTTTCATCGCTCGCCCTCGCCGATGCCCGGTGCGTCGGTCATGCCGGCCAACAACTCGGCGATGTGATACACCCGCACAGGGCTTTCCATGCGTTTCAGCCGGCCGGCGATGTTGAGCAGGCAACCCATGTCGCCGGAGACCAGGGTATCGGCGCCGCTATTGATCACCGCCTCGGCCTTGTCCGACACCATGCGCGCCGAGATGTCCGGGTACTTCACGCAGAAGGTGCCGCCGAAACCGCAGCAGGTCTCGGCCTCTGGTATGTCGACTTGCTCAAGCCCCGCCACCGCATTCAATAACCGGCGCGGCTCGGCCAACACGTTCAACTCGCGTCGCGAAGAGCAAGAGTCGTGCATGGCCACCCGGCCGGCATGGCGCGCATCGATAACCGCGCCGTGCTCGGCGAGAAAGGCCGACAGCTCGCGGCTGTGCCGCGCCAAGGTCCGGGCCTTGGCCAGCCACTCGGGCTCGTGGGCGAACAGCTCGGGGTAGTACTTGACCAGCATGCCGGCGCAGGAGCCGGACGGCACCACGACATGCTCGAAGCCGGCCAGGGTATCGATCAGCGGCCGGGCCAGGTCGCGCGCGGCGGCGAGATCGCCGCTGTTGAAGGCCGGCTGGCCGCAGCAGGTCTGGCCCTCGGGCACCACGACCTCGGCGCCCAGGCCTTCCAGCAACTTGACGGCTGCGAAACCGACGCTGGGCCGATACAGATCGACCAAGCAACTGACGAACAGCGCGATGCGCATATGCAAACCCCTAATAACCGAACTCGCCCTGCCACCGGCCTTTACGATAGTCCAGCGTCAGCCAGCGCGGCACGAAGCGTTGCGGCTCGCCGGTGGGCAGGTCGGCCAGGTTGTCCGGGTCGTGCTCGTCCAGGCCGCACACCCGGCCCATCACCGGCCGGAAGCTCAGGCTGAGGCCCTCGCCCAGCAAGACCGCCTCGCCGCGCGGCGGCACGTCGAAGCGCACCCGCTTGCGGATCAGGCAACTGAAATACAACTCCATCTCCACATGCAAGGGCGTGGCCCTTGTCTCGATGGCCCGCGCCGCCGCCGACGTCAATCGCACGGCGAGGCCGCGCCCCAGCAATTCGACCTCATGCTCCATTGCCCGTCCTCCTCATGGGATGCCCTCGAATCGGGCCTTGCCGCCTTCCAGCACATAAACCGCGCCGGCCACCGGCACCTCGACCGGCCAGTCGAACCGCTTGCGCACCGCGTCGGCGAAACCGATGGCGGTCTCTTCTTCGCCATGCACCACGAAGACCGTGCGCGGCGGCTGCTTGAACCGGCCCAGCCAGGCGAGCAAGGCATCGCGGTCGGCGTGGGCCGACAGGCCGCCCAGGGTATAGATGCCGGCCCGCACCGGCACCCATTCCTTGAAGATTTTCACGCCGCGCGCGCCGTCGACCAGCTTGCGGCCCAGGGTGCCCTGGGCCTGGAAGCCGGCGATGATCACCGAGCATTCCGGCCGCGGCAGGTTGAACTTGAGGTGATGCTTGACGCGCCCGGCGTCGCACATGCCCGAGGCCGAGATGATCACCGCGCCCTGGCTGATCTTGTTCAAGGCCATCGAATCCTCGACGCTCTCGGTGAAGCGGATATAGGGGCCGCCGCCGTTGCCACGGGTCCAGGCCAGCAGTTCGCGCCCGTCGACATCGAGCTCGGCCCGATGCCTGAGGGTGATCTCGGTCGCCTCGGTGGCCATGGGCGAATCGACGAAGATCGCCGTGTGCGTGGGAATGCGTCCTTCGCGGATGAACTCGGTCAGCAAGAAGAGAATCTCCTGGGTACGGCCGACGGCGAAGGACGGGATGATGACATTGCCCTTCTTGTGCACCAGGGTCTCGTTCAGCGCGCCGACGAATTCATGCAGAGTCGCCTCGTAGCTCTTGTGCGAGCGGTTGCCGTAGGTCGATTCGACCAAGAGATAATCGGCCTCTTCGACCGGCGCGGGGTCGTTCATCAGGGGCCGGCCGGGCATGCCCAGGTCGCCCGAGAACACCAACTTCACGGTCCGTTCGCCGTCTTGCAGCCAGACCTCGGCGATGGCCGCGCCCAGGATGTGGCCGGCATCGCGAAAGCAGGCCCTCACCCGCGCATGCGGCCGGAAGTCCTGGTCGTAATCGATGCGCTCCAGGCGCTTGAGCGCGGCCTGGGCCTGGGCCACGGTATACAGCGGCGCCGCCTCGCCCTTCAGCTCGCCGCGCCGCTTGTGCTTGGCATAGTTGCGCCACTCGGCCTCTTTTTCCAGGATGAAGGCCGAATCCGGCCACATCACGTGCAGCAGGTCGGCGGTGGCCGAGGTGCAATAGACCGGGCCGCGAAAGCCCAAATTGACCAGGCGCGGGATCAGGCCCGAGTGGTCGATATGGGCGTGGGTGAGCAAGACGAAGTCGATGGCCTCGGGGTCGAAGCTCGGCATATGCCGGTTCTTGATCTCCGCCGCCTTGCCGCCCTGGAACATGCCGCAATCGACCAGGAAACGCAGGCCGGCCGACTCCACCAGATAGCAAGAGCCGGTCACCTCGCGCGCCGCGCCGTGGAAAGTCATTCGCATGGGCATGAAGCACCTTAACAGAATGAAACGCGTGATGCGTCAAGCGCGATTATCACACTACCCGGCATCGCCCAGGTTTGGCACAATCCCATGCGTGCCGAGCCTTCCTGTAGCGAACACGCCTGCATCGTGGCCAGAAGGTTCGCTTCTACAGGCCCATTTCAGTATCGTCGAACCATGAAAGCGAGCCAAGCATGCTATTCCAGACGGCCTTACGACTGATCGGCATCGCCTGCATCGCCGGGCTGATCAACCCGCCGGCACTGGCAGCCGCGCCGCACAAACCGCCCACGCTCACCGCCGCCCAACTCCAGACCTGGCTGCCGAAATTGCGGCAAGGCGGCTACGTCTTCTATTTCCGCCATGCCGCCACGGATATGTTCCAACTGGACGACCACCCGACCGTCGGCGATTGCACGACCCAGCGCAACCTGTCCGACGAGGGCCGGGAACAGGCCCGCACGATCGGCAAGGCCTTCCAAAAGCAGAGAATCCCGGTCGGTGTCGTGCTGAGCAGCCCCTTTTGCCGCTGCGTGGAAACCGCGCAGCTCGCCTTCGGCAAGGCCTCGGTGGACGACAGCCTGTTCTTCGCCACCCGGCTATCGGCGGCGGAACGCCAAGCCAATGCCGCGAGGCTGCGTCAAAACATGGCGAAAATCCCGCTCGCCGGCGACAACAACATCATCGTCGCGCACAATGCCAACCTGATGGAGGCCTTCGACATCTGGCCCGACGAAGAAGGCGGCGCCTTCATCTACAAGCCCGACGGCCGCGACGCGGGACGCGCCCTTGCCTATATCCCGGCCGGCCTGTGGCCGGCCCTCGCCCGCTAACGCGCCATGGTCGGCAAGCTCTCGTTCTCGCAACGGCTCGGGCTGGTCGTGGCCGGCGCCTGCTTGGCGATCGGCCTGGTCGTCGGCAGCCTGGTCTACATGACCGGCCAATACGAGGGCCTGCTGAAATACCTGACCGAAAAAGACCTGCCCGCCCAGGAAAAGGTCGCGCTGGCCTATATCGAATATGCCGAGGTCAACGACGAGCTATTCAAGCTGCTGGAAAAAAACAGGGACAAGACGCACGACAAAGGCGGCATCTACCAACGCGGCCGCTCGCTGGTCGACCGCCTGGAGCGGCTGGAACAAGGCATGGCCAAGGAAGGGTTCGGCTTGCACGGCGCCGAGCTCAAAACGGTGAAAACGCTCCGGGCCAACCTGAACGAATACAAGAACGTCGTCATCATGACCCTGGAAATGGTGCTGGCCGACCATGACCTGAGCCTGCTCTATTCCAGCAAGATCAGCGGCCACTTCAACCGGGCCAACGAGGCCTTCATCCGGCTCCAGGAGCTCATCCGCGCGGATATCATGCATGACATCCGCGAGCGGTCGACCAGCACCCGCCGGCAATTGCTTTGGCTCGGCACGCTGACGGCCATGCTGGTGCTGACCCTGGTCGGCTTCTTCTTCTGGCTCAGCCTCGGCATCGCCCGGCAACACCGCCACCTGGCGAGCAGCCTGGACCGCCTGCGCCAGGGCGACATCGAATCCGGCCCGGCGGCGCCGATCAAGGACCCGGCCTTCGCCCCGCTGCAAGCAGCCTTGGATGCCTTTCGCGACACCCTGCGCGAATTACGCGCGTCGGAACGCGGCCTGGCCGAGAAGAACCTGGCCCTGGAACAAAAGGCGGCGGAGCTGGCCGAGGCGCGCAACGAGGCCTTGCGCGCCAGCGAGGCCAAATCCCAGTTCCTCGCGACCGTGAGCCACGAGCTGCGCACGCCGATCAACGGTTTCCTGGGCATGACGCAGCTCTTGGCCGAGACGCCGCTGTCGGCGGAGCAGCGCGACATGCTGGACACCGCCATCGACTCGGCGCGAATCCTGCACAAACTGATCGAAAGCGTCCTCGACTTCAGCCACCTCGAACGCGGCGAGCTGGCATTCCAGGCCGCCCCGTTCGACCTGCGGCAAACCGTCGAGGCCATCGTCGCCCGCCACCGCCAGGCCGCGCTCGCCAAAGGGCTGGAGCTATACAGCGCCATCGACGAAGAGCTGCCGAAACGCGTGGCAGGCGACCCGGATCGCCTGCGGCAAATCCTGGACAGCCTGCTCGACAACGCCGTCAAGTTCACCCATGAGGGCGAGATCACGCTGGTCGTCACCGACTGCGGCCGTTCGCTCGTCCGCTTCACCGTGCACGACAGCGGCATCGGCGTCTCCGAGGAACAACAAAGGAAGATATTCGAACTCTTCTCGCAGGGCGACGGCAGCTCGACCCGGCAATACGGCGGCCTAGGCCTGGGGCTGACCCTGTCCCAGCAACTGGCCAGGCAAATGGGCGGTAGCATCCGGCTGGAAAGCCAGCCGGGCCGGGGCACGACCTTCCATGTCGAGCTGCCCTTGCCGGCGGCGGGCGAGGAAGGCGTGCCGGACCGCCCCCTCGCGCCACCCGCGCGACGCGCCCCCAGCGAAAAGCCCCGGCTGCTGATCGTGGAAGACAACCCGATGAACCGCAGCCTGGCCAAGGCCATACTGAGCAAGCTCGGCTACGAATACCGCTTCGCCGAAAACGGCCAGGAGGCGCTGGACCAACTGAGCCGAAACAGCTTCGACCTGATCGTCATGGATTGCCAAATGCCCGTGATGGACGGCTACGAGGCCAGCCAGGCGATACGGCGCGCCGAGACCGGCAGCGGCAATCGCATCCCCATCCTCGCGGTAACCGCCAACGCGATGAGCGGCGACCACGAACGCAGCCTGGCCGCCGGCATGGACGACTATCTGAGCAAGCCCTATACGATCGAACAACTCGACGAAAAGATCGCCGTCCTGTTGAACCGGCCCAGGGCGCTCTAAACCTCTCCCGATCCATGCCCCAAACGACCGGCAACGATTGGCTCGCCACCTACCGCGCGCTGCATGCGCGCCACGGCCCGCAACACTGGTGGCCGGGCGACACGCCGTTCGAGGTCATGGTCGGCGCGGTGCTCACGCAAAACACCGCCTGGAGCAACGTGGCAAAGGCCATCGCCAATCTGAAGGCCGCGCGCGCCTTGCGTTGCGGCGCCATGCTCAAGCTGGGCGACGCCGAGCTGGCCGAACTCATTCGTCCGGCCGGCTATTTCAACGTCAAGGCAAAACGGCTGAAACACCTGTGCGCCTTCTTGCGGGCGGAAGGTGCGATGGGCCGGCCGGAACGGCTGCGCGAGCGCGCCCCGCTACCCGAGCTGCGCCAGCGCCTGCTCGCCGTGCACGGCATCGGCGAAGAGACGGCCGACTCCATCCTGCTCTATGCCCTGGGCCTGCCCAGCTTCGTGGTCGATGCCTACACCCGGCGCATCTTCGGCCGGCTGGGGTTGCTGCGTGGCGGCGAAAGCTACGGCGAGGTACAGGCCGCGTTCGAGGCGGCCCTGCCGCGCGATGTCGCGCTCTACAACGAATACCACGCCCTCATCGTGCAACTGGGCAAGGCCACCTGCCGGCCCCGGCCGCGTTGCGGCGAATGCCCGCTCGGCGGTGTCTGCCGCGCCGCCCGCTAGCTCGCGGCGCGGCTTACCCGAGCCGGCTTTTCCCGTTATGCTAGCCGTCCAATTTCCAAGAGGAGGTCTCCCATGCGCAAATCCATTCCGTTTCTCGCCGCCCTCGTCCTCGGCCTCGCCGCCGGCGCCGTCCAGGCCAAGGTGGTCGGCAAGGAAATCAGCTACAAGCAAGGCGGCGTCACCCTGAAGGGCTATGTCGCCCACGACGATGCGATCAAGGGCAAGCGCCCCGGCGTGCTGGTGGTGCACGAGTGGTGGGGCCACAACGCCTACGCCCGCAAGCGCGCCGACATGCTGGCCGAGATGGGCTACACCGCGCTGGCCGTGGACATGTACGGCGACGGCAAGAGCGCCAATCACCCGGACGACGCCATGAAGTTCATGATGGCGGTGACCAGCAACATCGACACGCTCAAGGCCCGCTTCGAGGCCGGCATGAAGACCCTGAAGGCGCAGAAGACCGTGGATGCCAAGAGCATCGCCGCGCTCGGCTATTGCTTCGGCGGCGGCACCGTGCTCGGCATGGCCCGCCTGGGCGCCGACCTGAAGGGCGTGATCAGCTACCACGGCAGCCTGGGCACGCAGACCCCGGCCGAACCGGGCAAGGTCAGGGCCCGCATCGCGGTGTTCACCGGCGCCGACGACCCGATGATCCCGCCCACCCAGGTCGAGGCCTTTAAACAGGAGATGGACCAGGCCGGCGTGAACTACAAGCTCACCGTCTATCCGGGCGCCAAGCACAGCTTCACCAACCCGGACGCCGATCGATACGGCCAGCAGTTCAACATGCCTCTGGCCTACAACGCCGAGGCCGACAAGGACTCCTGGGCACGGACCGGCGTCTTCCTGAAAGAGGTCTTCGGCAAGAAATAAACGTCTCATGGCCTTCCCGACCGGGAAGGCCACCCCCCGCCTCGTCCAGCACCTCTCCCATCCGCTCCGTTCGGCGTGGATCGGCAAACCGCCCACCTGCCCGTTTCGCACTAAAACCAGGCCACCGTCTCGGCCGAATTCACCCCCTCCCCCCTCGGCGGGCGCGCCCTCGCCAGCGCGCTCGGCAAGACAGACAAGATTCTTGCGCTACAGTCATTTGGCACCCGCGCCGATCTTTGGCGCAAGGCCTGCAATCACACTGACAAGCCGAACATCGAACCAACCCCCTAGGAGCCGAACATGAGCAACGACATCGCCGCCACGCGGCCCAGCCCTACTTTCGTCCATGCCAAGGAGCCGGATTTTCTGGCGCTGAGGATTGATCGTTACTATCGGGAGCGTGTACGGAACACGTGGGGAGGAAAACACATCCTGCATGGAATCTCACCAGGCACAGATGCCATACACGTATCCGGAAATGACTATCTGTCCTTAGCCCAACACCCCAAAATCCTCAATACCGCATCGGATACCATGCTGCATGAAGGCAATGGCCTGCTGATGTCCGGTATTTTCCTGCACGGGGCCAACCCACAATTGGAACTGGAGCGCGAGATCGCGCATTTCATGCATGCCGAGGCCGGTGTGCTTTGCCAATCCGGCTGGTGCGCCAATACTGGTCTGATACAGACTGTCGCCAACGAACGTACCCCCGTCTATGCTGACATGCTCGCCCACATGTCGCTCTGGGAAGGCATACGCAGCGCCGGCGCCAACGCCGTCGCCTTCCATCACAACGACCCCGAGCACCTGGAACGCCAGGTATTGCGCCATGGGCCGGGCGTGATCGTGGTCGATTCGGTCTACAGCACCAACGGCAGCGTCTGCCCCCTGCAAGACGTGGTGCGCATCGGCAACGCGCACGGCTGCGTGCTGGTGGTGGACGAATCCCACTCCCTCGGTACCCACGGCCCCCGAGGCGAGGGCCTGGTGGCCGCCCTGGGCCTGGCCGGCCAAGTCCATTTCCGTACCGCCAGCCTGGCCAAGGCCTTCGCCGGCCGGGCCGGGTTCATCGCCTGCTCCGAGCGTTTCTCGTCTTATTTCAAATACGAGTCCAACCCGATGATCTTCAGTTCCACACTGCTGCCATATGAGGTCGCCGGGCTTAGGGCAACGCTGGAAGTCATCAAAAACGAGGGCTGGCGCCGGCAACGGCTGCACGCCAATGCCGCTTATCTGCGCAGCCGCCTGGACGAGCTGGGCTATAACCTGCACGACAGCGCATCGCAGATCATCGCCCTGGAGGCCGGGCCGGAACCGCAAACCATGGTCCTGCGCGACGCGTTGGAGGCCAGGGGCATCTTCGGCTCGGTGTTCTGCGCGCCGGCCACGCCGAAAAACCGCTCGCTGATCCGCCTGTCGATCAACTGCTCGCTCACCCAGGCCGAGCTCGACCGGATCGTGCGGGCCTGCCGGGATATCCGGGAAGAAGTCGACATGGCCGGCTGGCCTTCGACGCGCCGCAAGCGCTCGCGCGCCGAACAAGGCACGGCCCCCCGCCCGGCGTTCAGTGAGCCTTAGAGGCTGTCTTAAAAAATCACCGCCTTCCTGTGGGAGCGGCCTCCTGGCCGCGAAACCGCCTGCATCGCGGCCAGGAGGCCGCTCCCACAAGACATTTCCAGACTTGGTGGATTTTTTAAGACAGTCTCTTATGCCCAAGGTGGCGCTGATTTATTTAGGCCGTGGGGCGGCACTACCGTGCCGCCAATTCGCGGATGCCCGCGAAAAAATAAGTCAGCGTTTCCCCGGCGGTTTGCTGGAAGATTCGATTAACCCGCTCCCTCGCCTTTGAGAGAACGAAAAATTCCACGAACCGGAAACGGCCCGGCTCAAGCCGGGCCCAGCTTGCCATCCCGGCCGGCCGCGTCCAGATCGTCCAGATATTGATAGTAGGGGTAGACGTAATCCATCTTGAAGGCCGGCGGGTTCTTCACCACCGCATAGGTATACCACTGGAGCCCGACGAACTCCTTGGCGGGGTGCATATAGGCGGTCCAATCGCTCCGGTGCTCGGGGCTATATTCGCCGCGCGAGCGCCAGAAGTCGGGCACCATGCGGCCGTTCTTCAATGCCGCCAGCAGGGCTTCGGGAGCCGCTTGGTCGTGGGCGATTTCAAAATGGCCGAGCATGGCCTGGTCGGTCTTGACGATAAGCTGATGCGCCTTGCCTTTCGCGTCGACCAGCAACATGCCGTCCGGCTCGCCGCATAGGTAATATTCGACGATGCCGAGTTCGGCGCATATCTGCCGAAAGCGGGCCGCGAACAAGGGGTCGTGCAGGAAGGCCGGTTTGCCGATCTTGAGCGCCTCGCGCAGCATGCGCGCCACATAGTGGAAATAGGCGTGCTGCATCTCGACGATAGTCTTGTTCAGCACGGCCGCCGCCGCCGGTTCCCGCTTGGTGATGAAGCGGTCGATAATGCCCTCGTTGAAGGCGCCCACCGCGATCTTCTCGTCCGCCTTGCCGGTGAGCAGAATCTTCTTCACCGCCGGGTCCTTGATGTTGCGGCAAAACTCCAGGCCGTCGATGCCCGGCATTTCGTAATCCACCACCGCCACCGACACCTGCTCGAAACGGTGTTCGTTGTGTACCTCGCGATGAACCTTATCCACGTCCAGATCGATGGCGCGGTGGCCATAGGGCAACTCTTCGGGAAACGGGTAGGGCGCGAAATAGCGGCCGGTATTGGGCATGACCCGGCCTTCCATATTGACCGTCAGCAAGGCATCCGCCGCCGAATCGAACAGGCGGAAGGCGAGGTTCGGATCGAGGTGGAGTATCAGGTTGTCCAGGAAAGACGTGCTGTCATCCACGAAGACGGCCGTGGTCGGGAAATAGAAGGGAAGTATCTCGTAGGGCTTCATGGCTTGGGCAGCCTCAATGTGAATTCCGTGTATTCGCCGAGCCGCGAATCGCAAGCGATATCGCCGTCGAAGGCGCGCAGCACGTCGCGGCAAAAGGCCAGGCCTATGCCGGCGCCCATCAGGCTATCGCCGCCGGCCGGCCAGGAATAAAAACGCGAGAAGACATGGGGCAGCACGGCGGGCGCGATGCCGGACCCCGTATCGCGAAAGATCAGCCGATTGTCCTTGGCCGTGCTCTCGATACGGATGTCTATCGTGCCCTTGCCGGCCTTGGCGATGTGCCGCAGGGCATTTTTCAGCAGGTTGAACAGCACGTGCACCATGAGCAACTCCTTGCCCTTGAAGGTGAAGTCCGTCCGCGCCTCCCACGACACCAAGGCCCGCTCCCTCGCCGTGGCGAAGGGGTAGCGTTGCAGGGCCGCCTCGACGCACTTGACCATCGAACATGTGTCAGCGTCGCCGGTCTTCAGGCCCGTGGGATACACGCTGGTCAGCAACATGTCGATGATGGTGTTGGAGTAATACGCCTCCATGCCGATGCGGTCGAGCACCCCCTCCATGGAACGCAAGTGCACGGTGCGTATCGACTGCACGTCCATGCCGTGCGCCTGGGCTTGGCGGTAGGCGTCGATCAGCGCGGGCAGGTAGCTGCGCAGGCCGGCCGCTCCGCTATTGATGCCGAGCAGGGGGGTGCGCAGTTCATGGGCGATACCGCTGGCGGTGGCGAGCATGGCGCGTGCTTGCTCCCGCGTTATCACCACAGTACTGTAATTCGCCATGGAGCCAACAAGAAGAGCAAAAAGGTAGATGGGCAAATATTCCAATTGCGCGATCGCCACCCATGCGGATTCTGTTGTCAGCACATATGCCAACACAGCAAGAGCAACACCTAGTACAAAGTGAATAATCAAGTTCAGCCAGTCCAGCACCAGTGTCATAGCGAACAATGCAATCAAGCTAGACATGAGCCAAACCGTCGAGCCCTCGTTCATCAATAACATGTATGTGAAAAAGAATGGCAGCGCATACAAAATGGCGAAATACCAGTACAACGGGAGGAACCGATGCCAATGTTTTGGCCAGAACTTAGTGAGCACGATAGGTAGGAATAACACCATCCCAACTAGGCGCAATGTCAGGCTCTCATATGGCTGGGGATATAAGTCGTGCCAGATGAAATAGTAGAGCGGGAAACCCACCACACCAATCATGCCCAGCGCAAAGATTCGCGCCTCCAGGTATTGAACATTGCGTTCATGCGCCCCATAGACCCGACCCCATAGCTTTTTTAGCGTGTCTCGCACCAATTTTCCCTGTCATGCCTTGAAGGCTTATCCATCCCTGGCCTGGATTCTGGCAGAAAGGAGCTTGGATTAGGAGTGCCCGCCAGCCGCATAGGATCGGCGCTTTATCAATGGCAAGCCGTGCCGCGCGTTTTATATTTGCCCGTTTTTTTTCTTGACAGCCCCACGTCGTTTCCATGATTATGGAAATATGGAATTCAAACAAACCGTGCAACGCCTTGCCGCCCTGGCCCAGGAGAACCGGCTGACCGTGTTTCGCCTGTTGGTACAGGCCGGGCCGGACGGCCTGGCCGCCGGGCGCATCGCCGAGGCCCTGGGCCTGGCCCCGGCCACGCTGTCGTTCCACCTCAAGGAGCTCACCCACGCCGGCCTGGTGCAGGCACGGCAGGAAGGCCGGTTTATTTTCTATTCGGCCGACTTCGCGGCGATGAACGACTTGATCGCCACCCTCACCGAGAACTGCTGCGGCGGCGAGCCCTGCCTGCCCGTCTGCGACAACACCTGTAAGGAGTAATGCCGTGAAACGCCTGCACATCCATATCGCGGTCGACGACCTCGCGAAGAACATCGACTTCTATTCCAAGCTGTTCGGCCAGGCGCCGGCGGTGACCAAGGACGACTACGCCAAGTGGATGCTGGACGACCCGCGCGTGAACTTCGCCATTTCCAATCGCGGCCGCGCCAAGGGCCTGGATCACCTGGGTTTCCAGGTCGAATCCGACGGCGAGTTGGAAGGCGTGCATGCCAACATGAACGCGGCCGGCGGCCAAGTGGTTTCGCAAAGCGGCACGGCCTGTTGCTATGCCGAATCGAACAAGCACTGGACGGTCGACCCGCAAGGCATCGCCTGGGAGGCCTTCCACACCTTGAGCGAGGTGCCGATGTTCGGCGGCAACGACATGAGCGCCAAAAAAGGCATCGGCATCGCCGTGCAATCCGCCTGCTGCGTCCCCGAGTTGAAAGGAGCCAAGAGTGGCTGCTGCTAATCGTCCCTTCAATGTGCTGTTCCTCTGCACCGGCAATTCGGCCCGTTCGATCTTCGCCGAGGCGATCCTGAACAAGCTGGGCGCGGGCCGCTTCCATGCCTTCAGCGCCGGCAGCCACCCGGCCGGCGCGGTCAACCCGCACACCGTCGAGCTGCTGGAAAAACACCGCTTCCCCACCGAGGGCCTGCGCAGCAAATCTTGGGAAGAGTTCGCCCAGGCCGACGCGCCCCATCTGGATTTCGTCTTCACCGTCTGCGACCGGGCCGCCGGCGAAGCCTGCCCGGCCTGGCCGGGCCAGCCGATGACGGCGCACTGGGGCATCGACGACCCCGCCGTCGCCACGGGCAGCGAGGACGACATCCGCAAGGCCTTCTTCACCGCCTACAACCAGATGCGCACGCGCATCGGCCTGTTCGTCAATCTGCCGTTCGATAAGCTCGACCGGCTGAAGTTAGAAAAAGCGTTATATGAGATCGGTGCTGTCCGTTGACGTTTTCCGACACGGATGAGGTAAGACAAAGTGAATCCCAACCAAACCTACAACGTGCTGTTCCTCTGCACCGGCAACTCGGCCCGCTCGATCATGGCCGAGGCCCTGCTCAACAAGCTGGGCCGTGGCCGCTTTCGCGCCCATAGCGCGGGCAGCCGGCCGGTCGGCCAGGTTAACCCGTTCGCGCTGGAACTGTTGCAGCGCGACGGCTGCCCCACCGAAGGTCTGCGCAGCAAGCCGTGGGACGAGTTCGCCGCGCCCGAGGCGCCGCACATGGACTTTGTGTTCACCGTCTGCGACCAAGCCGCCGGCGAGGCCTGCCCGGCCTGGCCCGGCCAACCGATGACCGCGCACTGGGGCTTCGAGGACCCGGCCGCCTTCCAGGGCGACGACGCGGCCAAGCGCGAACGTTTCCGCCACGTCTTCTTGCAGCTCGCCACCCGCATCCATCTATTCCTGGAGTTGCCGATCGAGAAGCTGGACCGCCTGAAGCTGGCCGAACAGCTGCACACGCTGGGGGCGGCGGCATGAGCCGATCCCGCCGCCTGGTCGCCGAGGCGCTCGGCACCGCCTTCCTACTCGCCGTCGTGGTCGGCTCGGGCATCATGGCCGAGCGCCTGGCCGGCGGCAACATGGCCATCGCGCTCTTGGCCAACACCCTCGCCACCGGCGCCGGCCTGGTCGCCTTGATCCTCACCTTCGGCCCGATCTCCGGCGCCCACTTCAACCCCGCCGTCACCCTGGCCGATGCCTGGCAGGGCGGCATCGCCTGGCGCGAGGTGCCGGGCTACCTCGTCGCCCAGGTCGTCGGCGGCCTGCTCGGCGTGATGGCCGCCCACCTGATGTTCGAGGAGCCGCTGCTGTTCGCGTCGCAACACGTGCGTAGCGGCCCGGCCCAGTGGTGGAGCGAATTCGTCGCCACCTTCGGCCTGCTCGCCGTGATATGGGGCTGCGTGCGCTCGCGCCCCTCGGCCGTGCCCTTCGTGGTCGGCGCCTACATCACCGCCGCCTACTGGTTCACCGCCTCGACCTCGTTCGCCAACCCGGCCGTCACCGTCGCCCGCGCCGCCACCGACACCTTCGCCGGCATCCGCCCGGCCGACGCCCCGGCCTTCATCGCGGCCCAGTTGCTCGGCGCCTTCGCGGCCACCGCGCTATTCAAGTGGCTGGCCCCGGTGTCGGCCGCAGCCGCGCAAGAGGTAGTCGTCCAGCATGACGGCCTATGAATTTTTAACCACACCCGAGAGAAACCCATGAACACACTCCCCACCGTCCTGGTGCTCTGCACCGGCAACTCCTGCCGCTCGCAAATGGCCGAAGTCCTGCTCAACCACGACCTCGCCGGCAAGGCGCGCGCCCTCTCCGCCGGCACCCGGCCCCAGCCCAAGGTGGCCGACGGCGCCATCGAGGCCTTGAAGCTCGCCGGCCTGCCCACCGAGGGGCTGTACCCGAAAGACGTCGACGCGGTGATGAGCGAAGACATCGCCCTGGTCGTCACCGTCTGCGACAACGCCAAGGAGACCTGCCCGATCTTCCCCAAGCCGGTGCCGGCCATCCACCTGCCCTTCCACGACCCGCACGGCGAGCCATTGGAATCCTTCGTCGCCGTGCGCGACGACATCCGCGCCCGCCTGGTGCCGGCCGTGAAAACGGCCCTGGGGCTGTAAGCGCCCCCGCATGTTCGACGCCCTCGCCACCCTGCTGGTCTTCGACCTGGCCGGCCTCGCGCCCGAATCCCGGCTCGGCGCGGCCCTGCACTTCTTCGTCATGGACGTGGCGAAGATCCTGGTCCTGCTGACCACGGTGATCTACCTCATGGGCTGGCTGCGCGCCCTGCTCACCCCGGAGCGGGTGCGCGCCATGATGCGCGGCCGCTCGGGGCCGGGGGCGCGGCTGATGGCGGTCGGCCTGGGCGCGGTGACGCCGTTCTGTTCCTGCTCCTCGATCCCGCTGTTCATCGGCTTCGTCGAGGCCGGCATCCCGCTCGGGGTGACCCTGTCCTTCCTGATCGCCAGCCCCATGGTCGACCTGGCCGCCATCGCGGTGCTGCTCGGGGTGATCGGCTGGCAGACGACGCTGATCTACGTGCTCACCGGGCTCACTGTCGCCTTCGTCGGCGGCTACGTGTTGCAGGCCTTCCGGCTGGAGCGCTGGGTCGAGGACTATGTCTGGCAGATCCACATGGGCGAGGCCCCGGTGCCGGAACCGGCAACCTCGCTCGCCGCCCGGCACGACTATGCTTGGAACGAGGTGCGCCAGATCGTCGGCCGCATCTGGAAGTACGTGCTGATCGGCGTCGGCGTCGGCGCCGTCATCCACGGCTTTGTCCCGGCCGATTTCGTCGCCAGGATCGCCGGCGACGGCAGCGTGCTCTCGGTCGTCGTCGCGGTGCTGGTCGGCGTGCCCATGTATTCCGATGCCGTCGGCGTCATCCCGGTGGCCGAGGCCCTGCTGGGCAAGGGCGTGCCGGTGGGCACCGTGCTCGCCTTCATGATGGCCGTGATCGCCCTGTCGCTGCCGGAGATGCTGATCCTGCGCAAGGTCGCCAAGTGGCCGCTGCTCGGCATCTTCGCCGGCTACCTCGCCGTCAGCTTCGTGCTGGTCGGCGTCACCTTCAACGCATTGAGGAGCGTGCCATGACCGCCGAACTCCACCCCTCCATCGTCGCCCTGGTCGCGCTCGCCGCCAACATCGCGGCCAAGCATCCGAAACAGGGCCTGTGCCAATTGGACAAGCTGCGCGAATACGGCGTGCCCGAGGCCCACATCGACAGCGTGATCGAGATCGCCCGCCACATCCGCGACGAGGCCGGCGGCCTGCTCGACCTCGGCTTCGACGAGGCCCGCGGCCAAGGCGCGGCAGCCATACCGGAGGCGCCGGCCAAGCCCAAGGTAGCCAAGGGCACGCCGCTCAACATCGCTATCGCCGAGGCCGGCGGCGCCTGCTGCACGCCGACGCCGGGCGGCCAATCCTGCTGCTGAGGAAAGAAGGTCATGAAAGACATCAAAGTACTCGGCTCCGGCTGCGCCAACTGCGAAACCACCGCCAAACTGATCGCCGAAGTAGCCCGCGCCAAAAGCATCGAGATCACCATCGAGAAGGTACAGGACATGGGCGCCATCCTCTCCTACGGCGTCATGTCCACCCCCGGCGTGGTCGTGGACGGCAAGGTGGTCCATGCCGGCGGCGTGCCAGACCGCAAGAAGATCGAGGCCTGGCTGGCCTGAGCGCTGGACAGAACATACTGCCCGCTCCGAGCCGGTGCCGGCTACAATGACTGCATTCCGTTGCAAGCTGTCTAAGAGCCTATTTCAGTAGGAAACACACCCCGCGTTGAGGCCAGGATCGGATGGATGCAAGGCGCGGCGCGCAGTCGATGGTCATTCCATCGACAAGCGGCGCAACGCGGCAGACGCCGATCCTGGCCTCAACCCGAAGGGCCGGTTGCCTGCGGGCGTTTATACCCTTCAGGGTGCATTGCTACGTTGCGGGTAACTCGTGGAGAATAACTACACTTCGTCCCCCGCGCCTTGCACTGCATCCCGCAGGTAGCCGGCGCGGGGTATGTTTCCTACTGAAATAGGCTCTAAGATATGGCTACCCAAAATCCCCGCGACTATCTCGTCATCACCGCCACCGGCGACGATCAGGTCGGCCTGGTGCAAAAGCTGACCAGCCGCCTGGTCAAGGCCAATTGCAATATCGAAGAATCGCGCATGGCGCTGCTGGGCGGCCAGTTCGCCATCGTCATGCTGGTATCCGGCCGCTGGGATGCGCTGTCCAAGCTAGAGAACAAATTGGCCGGCATCGGCAAGGACCTTGATCTCGCCATCCTGTGCAAACGCACGCACGAAACCGAATACAAAAAATCGGTCATCCCCTATCAAATCGAAGTGGTGGCGATGGACCACCCCGGCATCGTGCACAAGCTGGCCGATTTCTTCGCCAATCGCGGCATCAATATCGAGGATGTCAACACCAACACCTATCCGGCGCCGCACACCGGCACGCCGATGTTCTCGGTGACCATGCGCGTCGGCGTGCCGGCCAGCACCCACATCTCGGGCCTGCGCGGCGACTTCTTCGAGTATTGCGACGAACTCAATCTCGACGCCACTTTCGAGCCGCCGCGCGCATAGAGCAACATGTTCAAGCGTTTTAGCCGCTTTTTGGACAGCCGTATCGTCGCCCTGGGGGGCTTCGGCATCGCGTTCGGCGCCTGGATATTCGACGCCTACATCGATACCGCCTTCTTCGAAACCGACCTGGCCTTCATCGATTCTTTGCTGAACCCGGAGGGCCACGAAGTCTGGATGCGCGGCTTCGTCGCTTTTCTGCTGATCGTGCTCGGATTCATCGCCGCCGCGCTGCTCAAGACGCACGAGACCGCCGAGGAATTGCACGATTACAACCAGGCCTTGCTCGAACGCTTCGCCCGCGACCTGGAACACAAGAACCTCGCGCTGGAGCACGAAATCGAGCGGCGCAAGGAAATGGAACGGCGCCTGGCCGAGATGGCCACCACCGACCCGCTCACCGGCATCTACAACCGGCGCAAGTTCGACGAATCGCTGCAAGACGACATCAAACACGAGTCCCGCTACAAACGCGGGCTGTCGTTGATCGTGCTCGACATCGACCATTTCAAACGGATCAACGACCAGTTCGGCCACGACGTGGGCGATCGCGTGCTCAAGCGGCTGGCCGCGCTCGTCCAACAACATGCGCGCGAGGCCGACCGTTTCTTCCGCATCGGCGGCGAGGAATTCGCATTGCTCAGTTGCACCGACGACGGCGAGGCCCTGGTCGACGCCGCCGAGCGCCTACGCGAGGTGGTGCAGGAACACGACTTCGGCATCGGCCAACAAGTCACCATCAGCCTGGGCGCCAGCCGCTTCCTGCCCGGCGACAACTGCGGCAGCCTGTTCAAGCGCACCGACGAGGCGCTGTACGAGGCCAAGGGCCGCGGACGCAACCGCGTGGTGCTGCTATAGATCGTTCGCCATTGCCGCACTCGCGGAAAAGGCGTGGCGGTGCCGCCGCCATGAAGATCAATACTCGAACTCGTCCCGCGCCGGCTTAGGCTTGCGCACCGCATGCGTCACCGCCGGCACGCTCTGCAAATACGTCGCCATCGCCTCGATGTCCGGCTCGCTCAGGTATTTGAGGCCGTTGTCGATCACCTCGGCCATCAGGCCGCCGGCCGAATCGCCGTCCGGCCGCATGCCGGTCTTGAGATAGTCGATCAACTCGCCACGGCGCCAGCGGCCGATGCCGGTCGCCTTGTCCGGCGTGATATTGGGCACCAGGCCGCCCTCGGCCCCGGCCTTGTCGCCGGCCAGGTACATACCGATACGAAAACCGCCCAAGCGATTGCGCGGCGTGTGGCACTCGGCGCAGTGGCCCAGCGCCCGCACCAGATAGGCGCCGCGATTCCACACGGCGTCCTTGCCCGCCTCGGGCACGAACGGCCCCGGCCTGAAATACAGCCGCTTCCAGCCGGCCAGCAGCGGGCGCGGCTGCAAATACCAGGGCAGCACATGCGGCCGGTTGGCCTGGCGCACCGGCGGCACGGTCTTGAGGTAAGCCCACAAGTTGCCGATGTCGGCATCGCTCAAGCGGCTATAGGCGGCATAAGGAAAGCTCGGGTAATAGTGCCGGCCGTCCGGCCCGCGCCCCTCGCGCAAGGCGCGGCGAAAATCGGCCTCGGTCCAGCGGCCGAGGCCGGTGTCCGGATCGGGCGTGATGTTGGGCGTATAAAAGTCGCCCAAGGGCGTGGCCAGCTTGCGGCCGCCGGCCAAGGGCGCGCCGCCGTGCTCGCGGTCGGTGTGGCAATTCGCGCAGCCGGCCGCGCGGAACAGGTATTCCCCGGCGGCAAGGTCCGGCCCCGCCGCCAGGACATGGCCCGCAAGCAACAGCGCGATCAGCGCCGGCCAACGCGCCATGGGCTTACTTCTGCTCTTTGCGATAGTCCTTGTGGCAGGCCTTGCAGCTTTCCGACAATTCCTTGAACTTGGCCGCCGCCTCGCCGCCGCCGGCCGCCTTGGCGAAGGCCGCCGCCTTGGCCTGGCTATCCTTGGCCTTCTTCTCGAAATCGGCCCGCTTCGACCACACCGTGTCCAGCGCATTGGTCTCGCCGAAATCGGAGCCGGCCGGGAACATGCCGGCCATGTCCTGCACGGTCGCCTCCAGGGCCTTGGCATGATTGAGCGCCGAGCCTTTCACCTTGCCCTGTACAATGGCGCCCGCCGCCGCCATATGGCCGGCATAGGCCTTCATCACGTTCTTGCGATACTTGATGATCTCTTCTTCATCGGCCAAGGCACCGGCCGACACGCAGGCCAATAGGCCACCCAACACCACCGCTTTGGAAATCTTCCTTTTCATGACTTGCCTCCTCTCACCGTCGTTTGATTTGCCGGAACGCCGCCGCGCGGCGTAAGCTGCATTATTGAACAAACGCGTTCATCCGCCACTTTATTCCATCCCAAGCAAAATAAACCCATGTCCGGACTACTGCTTTACTGCCGCGGCGGCTTCGAGGCCGAATGCGCCCGCGAGGCCGAAACCTACGCCTTCGAACTCGGCATCGACACCGAGGCCGAGGCCCTGCCCGGCGGCGGCGCCGTGTTCCTGCCCTTGCCCGAAGAGGCCGCCGACGAACTGGCGGCCATGCCCTTCTACAAATGGGTGTTCGCCCGCCAATGCCTACGCCTGATCGGCCACGTCGAGGGCCTGCCCGAGCGCGACCGCACCGGCCCCATCGCCCTGGCCGTGCCGCCCGCCGCCTATTGCGAGCTGTGGCTGGAGGCGGCCGACACCGAGGCCGGCAAGCCGCTGTTGCCCTTCTGCCGCAAGTTCGCGCCCTACCTGGAAAAGGCCCTGACCGAGCGCAAGGTCAAGCTCGGCAGCCCGCGCGGCCCGCGCCTGCACGTGTTTTTCACCGACAAGCAGACCGCCTGGCTCGCCACCAGCGAGTTGGACAATTCATCGCCCTGGCCGCAGGGCATCCCCCGCCTGCGCTTTCCGCACGAGGCGCCCAGCCGCTCGACCATGAAGCTGGCCGAGGCCTTCCACGTCTTTCTCGACCACGACGACCAGCAGCGCTATCTCAAACAGGGCCTGCGCGTGGTCGACCTCGGCGCCGCCCCCGGCGGCTGGACCTGGCAATTCGCCAGCCGTGGCCTCAAGGTCACCGCCGTCGACAACGGCCGCATGGACAAGAAACTCATGGCCGAATACGCCGTCACTCACGTGCAGGACGACGGCTTCCGCTATCGCCCGGTGAAACCAGTGGACTGGATGGTCTGCGACATGGTCGAACAGCCGGCGCGCATCGCCCAACTGGTGGCCAAATGGATGAGCGAAGGCTGGTGCCGGCGCAGCATCTTCAACCTCAAGCTGCCCATGAAAAAACGCTACGAGGAATTCCTGCGCTGCCGGGCCACCATCCAAGACACCCTGCGCAAGGCCAAGGTACCTTATCGACTACGGTTCAAGCAGCTCTACCACGACCGCGAGGAAGTGACGGGGTATCTGGAGCGGCGGGAATAAGCGGCGTCCGCCCGCTCGACCCCGGATGGGGTGAACGAAATCCAGCGTCATCCACACTTGTCGAATCCGACACAAATCCGACACGAAGCGCGCGCAGAATGACCTCCCGACAAACGCCCATGCCCCCACAACACGGCGGGCCATCGGCAGACACCAGGAGGTCGACATGGAAACCACGCAAGATACCTTGGACGTTCGAGGCAAGGTCTGCCCCTTGCCCGTGGTCGACATCTACCGCCATCTCAAACGCCTAAACCCGGGCGGCACTGTCTGCGTGCTTACGTCCGACTCCGGCTCGCCGCGCAACTTCCGCGCCTACTGCCGCCAGGCCGGCCACGAATTCGTCGACGCCCGGCCGCAAGGGCAGGACATCGCGATCTACATCCGTAAGGGGAAAAGGCCCTACTGACCGGCTTGGCCAACTACGCGAAGCCACCGGCCTAGACTTGCCAACACCACGCAGCGACGGCCAGCAGCAAACCGGCCGGCACCAAGTAATAGACATGGATCGCCTTGCTGACCGTGCTGCCCCGTTTCAGCGCGTGCGCCATGGCATCGCGCAACCGGGGCAGCCCGGCCTTTCGTTCCAAGTCATCTGCGACATCGAAGCAACTGAGCAGCAAGCGGTGGTATATCCAGGCATCCATGAACCAGAGCAGCAGCAGGCCGACCGTCGTGGCCACGGCAATCAGCCCGACGATGCCCGTGCGGCTCAAACCCACGCCCGACACATCGTCTTGAAGCAACACATAACCCATCGCCCCCAAGGCAGCGACCAGCCAGCCGGAGGCAAACTGCCGATAGGTATTCTGCATGCTGTTGAAGTGGCGTTCATAAACGCCATACTCCTTGAGCAACTCGATTTCCTGATCCGTGGCGCTCATCTCCGCTCCCTGTTTATTTGTTTGGAATGCATGTCCGGTGTCACTATACCTCGCAACCCGGAAGCAGGAATGTAGGGCGGCTTCGCATAGCAAGCCGCCTCAAGAAAGGTAGGGTGGCTTCGCGCAGCAAGCCACCGCAAGCATCATCAGCCGCAACAAGCTATCCATGCTCGCCCGCCGCCCCGACGACACCTTCCCCGCCCCCCGCCCAATCGGCCGGTAACAGGCTCGCTTCGACATAACGATGAAACGACGAGTATGGCCAATCGGCCACGCGGGTCACCAACCCATGTTTCACCGGGTTGATATGCACATAATCCACATGGGCATGCCAATCCGCCTCGTCCCGCACGGTATGTTCCCAATAGCGCCGTTGCCAGATGCCGCGCTCCCGTCTTGCCATTCGGACAGCGGAACGCCGTTCCGTTTTGGGCAGCCCCCGACTGAACAGCAGCTTGATCAATTGCCAGCGCAACGCATAGTCGGCATCGCCCGCCGGCAAGGCCCATACGCAATGCATGTGATCCGGCAGCACCACCCAAGCGTCGATGTCGAACGGATGCGTCCGGCGAATCCGACGCACCGCCTCGCGCAGCAGGTCGATATGCCGAACCAGCAAATCCGAGCGCCGTTCCAGCAAATTCACGGTGAAGAAAAACGAGCCGCCCGGCAAGAAATTACGGCGATAGTTCGGCATCGTCCATGACCCATCGAGTAGGGCGCAGTCGCGCAGCACTGCGCCAAAGGCAGCCGTTTTACCTCACCCCATTCGGCGGCTTGCTACGCGAAGCCGCCCTACGGCCCTGCAGCACCACCCAGGCGTCGATGTCGAACGGATGCGCCCGGCGAATCCGGCGCACCGCCTCGCGCAGCGGGTCGGTGTGCCGAACCAGCAAATCCGAGCGCCGCTCCAGCAGATTCACGGTGAAGAAAAACGAGCCGCCCGGCAAGAAGTCACGGCGATAGTTCGGCATCGTCCATGGCCCATTGAGTAGGGCGCAGTCGCGCAGCACTGCGCCGAAGGCAACCGTATTACCTCACCCCATTCGGCGGCTTGCTGCGCGAAGCCGCCCTACGGCCCTGAAGCGATTTGTTCGGCATAGCCCAAACCAAGCATTTCAGCGTGCGCTTTGCGAGAAGCAAGGTTGAAATCATTCATTTTGCCGATAATTTCATCGAGATTACCTTGCCGCGTTTTCAGGAGCTTGGCTGTGAGCGAGATGCAGTCACTTGCCGCTCGCGATGCGGCGCCACCTGAGTTTGGTGCGAAGACCACGCTTCGTCGGATACGAAGCTCTAACTCTGACAGTTTTGCGTTTAGACGAGAAACCTCCTCTTGAATCTCAGTACGTAACTTTCCATTTGAATCGTCAAGCCCCGCGTGAGCAGTTAGTAATGCAAGGTCTCTTTCCAAAGCCTGCATGAATTGCTGGCAGCAAGTGAAGAATTCATCAGCCCATTTCTTGTGAAAGTCAGAATGCTTAGCAACGAGCGCTTTTACACCCTCTATGCGGCGAAGCAATAAAACACCCAAGATTGCAACTACGATTGGCGTTGCAACGCTCGCAGCAAGTTTCCCGATCTCAAGCCATGATTGCACTGCGTGCCTCCTGTGATGCCGAAAGTAATTTAGACACCAACTGCCCCAATAAAAGCTTTATCGGACACGCCGGATAATCTGGACGCATTGGCCGCCCCCCGTTTTTTGAGTACCGCAAACCGCCACAACCCTGGGTTTTGTTATATGGGTTGCGGATCGGGCCGGCGGCGCCGGCCCTTTGAATCAAATCGCCGCGTCGCCGGTCTCGCCGGTGCGGATGCGCACCACTTGCTCGACGTTGCTGACGAATATCTTGCCGTCGCCGATCTTGCCGGTGCGGGCGGATTTGACGATGGCCTCGATGGCGCTGTCGACCAGGCTGTCGGCCACCACCAGTTCGATCTTGACCTTGGGCAGGAAGTCGACCACGTATTCGGCGCCGCGATAGAGCTCGGTGTGGCCTTTCTGCCGGCCGAAGCCCTTGACCTCGGTGACGGTGAGGCCGGTGACGCCCATGGCGGACAGGGCCTCGCGCACTTCGTCGAGTTTGAACGGTTTGATGATGGCTTCGATCTTTTTCATGGTGGCTCCTGGGGTTCGATTTTTATCCGCGGATTTCGCAGATTAACGCAGATTTTTCATTTAGAGATCAAGGGTGCCGAGCAAGTGATCTATAGGCAATATCGCGAGCACACCCTTGGCAAAGCCTTCCCTCATCCCAACCCTTCTCCCGGAGGGAGAAGGGCTTTTACTTCCCTCTCCCTCCGGGATACCGAAAGGTAGGGGCCTCATCAGAGGGAGCAAGGGTGAGGGACGGCGGAGCATCACTTGAAGGGCGCCCGATAGCGGTTGGTAATAGGATACCGCCGATCGCGGCCGAAGCCACGCCGGGTCACGCGGATGCCGGGCGGGGCCTGGCGACGTTTGTATTCGGAGAAGTCGATCAGGCGCACGACCTTGCGCACGGTGGCCTCGTCGAAGCCCTCGGCCACGATCTCGGCCGGCGAGCGGTCGAGTTCGACGTAGCGTTCCATGATCGCATCCAAGATGTCATAGGGCGGCAGGCTGTCCTGGTCGACCTGGCCGGGCTTGAGCTCGGCCGAGGGCGGCCGGGTGATGATGCGCTCGGGGATGACCGGCGACAGGGTATTGCGGTAGCGCGACAGCGCCCAGACCAGGGTCTTGGAGATGTCCTTGAGCACCGCGTAGCCGCCGGCCATGTCGCCGTACAGGGTGGCGTAGCCGGTGGCCATCTCGCTCTTGTTGCCGGTGGTCAGCACCAGCTTGCCGAACTTGTTGGACAGCGCCATCAAGAGCACGCCGCGGATGCGGGCCTGGATGTTCTCTTCGGTGGTGTCGGGCTCTCTGCCGGCGAATTCGTCGGCCAGCTCGGCGAGGAAGGCGTCGAACATCGGCTTGATCGGCTGCACGCTGTATTGGATGCCGAGGTTCTTGGCCAAGGCCTCGGCGTCTTCGAGGCTGATGTCGGCGGTGTAGCGCGAGGGCATCATCACCGCGTGCACCCGCTCCGGGCCCAGGGCGTCGGCGGCGATGGCGACGGTGAGCGCCGAGTCGATGCCGCCGGACAGGCCGACCAAGGCGCCGGCGAAGCCGTTCTTGCCGATGTAGTCGCGCACGCCGGCCACCAGGGCCTGGTAGACGCCGGCCTCGCCGCCGGGCCAGTCGCACACCTCGCCTTGGGGCACGCCGCCGTCCAGCTCGATCAGGTGCAGGCCCTCGTCGAAGGCCGGGCATTGCGCGACGAGCCGGCCCTGGCCGTCGACGGCGAAGGAGCCGCCGTCGAAGATCAGTTCGTCCTGGCCGCCGACCATGTTGAGGTAGACCACGGGCAGGCCGCTCTCGGCGACGCGCTCGCGGGCGACGGCGTGGCGCTCGGCCTGCTTGCCGATGTGGAAGGGCGAGGCGTTGAGCACCAGCAGCGCCTCGGCGCCGGCCGCCTTGGCCTGGGCCGTGGGCTCGGGGAACCACAGGTCTTCGCAGATGAGCAGGCCGAAGCGCACGCCGCCGGCCGCGAACACGCAGGGCTCGTTACCGGGGCTGAAGGTGCGCACCTCGTCGAACACCGAATAATTGGGCAGCTGCCGCTTGCGGTAGACGGCCAGGGTCTGGCCGTCTTGCAGCACGGTGGCGGCGTTGTAGCGGCGGCCCTGTTCCATCAGCGGGTAGCCGACCGCGACGGTCAGGCCTTGCGGCAGGTGGTGGCTCAGGCCGGCCAGCACGCGGGCGTTCTCGCGGTAAAAATCATCGCGCAGGGCCAGGTCTTCGGGCGGGTAGCCGCACAGCGCGAGTTCCGGCGTCAGCAGCACGGCGGCGCCGGCCACGGCGGCCGCATCGGCCAGTTCGGCGATGCGGGCGGCATTGCCTTCGAGGTCGCCGACGATGGGGTTGAATTGGGCAAGGGCGATCTTCATGGCCCGAATGATCGCCTTGGCCGGGGATTTGGACAAGCCACGCCCGGCCCTTACCGTGGTTTGCTAAGCTGTCATGAGGTATTGCGATACTCTTTCCCCCCCACCCGAGCGGCAGGCCCAGAAGGACAACAACCGTGAAAGACGATGCAGTTCTGGTCATCAACGCCGGCTCGTCCAGCCTGAAGTTCGCGCTCTACCGGGTGCTGGCCGGGCCACGGTTCGAGCCCTTGCAGCGCGGCATGATCGAGGAGATCGGCGGCGCCGCGCGCCTGTGCCCCAATCTGGCCGATGCCGGCGAGCCCGTCGCCGCGCGCGACCATGCCGAGGCGATGCAACTGCTGCTGGATCGGCTGGCCCCCAGGCTGGCCGAACTGAATCTGGTCGCCGCCGGCCATCGCGTGGTGCACGGCGGCGTCGAGCACGCCGCGCCGGTGCGGGTGGACGAAGCCGTGCTGACAAAATTGGAGCGGCTGACCCCCATCGACCCGCTGCACCAGCCGCACAACCTGGCCGGCATTCGCGCGCTGCTGCGGGCGCGGCCGGGGCTGCCGCAGATCGCCTGCTTCGACACCGCCTTCCATCGCAGCATGCCGGAGGCCGCGCAGCGCTTCGCCCTGCCCGCCGAGCTGCACGAGGCCGGCGTGCGCCGTTACGGTTTTCACGGCCTGTCCTACGAATACATCGCCTCGGTGTTGCCCGATCACCTCGGCCCGCTGGCCGACGGCCGGGTGATCGTCGCCCACCTCGGCAACGGCGCCAGCCTGTGCGCGCTGCTGGGGCGCCGGAGCATCGACACCACGATGAGCTTCACGCCGCTGGACGGCCTGGCCATGGGCACGCGTTGCGGCGCCATCGACCCGGCCATTCCGCTGTATTTGATGCGCGAACGCGGCATGACGGTCGAGGCGGTGTCCGACTTGTTGCACAAGCGCTCCGGCCTGCTCGGTCTGTCGGGCCTGAGTTCGGACATGCGGCAACTGCTGGCGAGCGACCGGCCCGAGGCGGGCCTGGCGGTGGAGCACTTCGTCTACCGCATCGCGCAAGGTATCGGCGCCTTGAGCATGAGCCTGGGCGGCCTGGACGCGCTGGTGTTCACCGCCGGCATCGGCGAGCATGCCGCGCCGGTGCGTGAGCGAATCTGCGCGCGGGCCGCCTGGCTCGGCCTGGAGCTCGATGCCGCCGCCAATGCCGCGCACGGCCCGCGCATCAGCGCGGCACAGGGCCGGATATCGGCCTGGGTGATCCCGACCGACGAGGAACAGGTGATCGCGCGCCATGCGCATGGCCTTGCTGCCGCCTAGAAGACACAGGTCATAACCGGGAAATAATCTTTCCTATACTGTCTGTAGCCAACAACGCCAGCGCGGCCTATCCGGCTCGCGCATAACCCAGACAGGAAGGAAGGATCATGAAGAATGCGACCTATACGCCCGCACCGCTCCAGGCACAGGAGTTGGAACAACTGCACGCCTATTGGCGAGCCTGCAATTACCTGGCGGCCGGCATGATCTACTTGCAGGACAACCCGCTGCTACGCGAACCGCTCAAGCCCGAGCACATCAAGCAGCGTCTGCTCGGCCACTGGGGCGCCAGCCCGGCGCTGTCCTTCGCCTATATCCACCTCAACCGGCTGATCGCCAAGCACGACCTCGACGCGATCTTCATGGCCGGCCCGGGCCACGGCGCGCCGGGCATATTGGCCCCCGGCTATCTGGAGGGCAGCTACTCCGAGGTCTACCCGAACAAGGGTGAAGACCTCGAAGGTCTGCGGAATTTCTTCAAGGAATTCTCCTTCCCCGGCGGCATCGGCAGCCATTGCACGCCGGAGACGCCGGGCTCGATCCACGAGGGCGGCGAGCTGGGCTACTCGATCTCGCACGCCTTCGGCGCGGCCTTCGACAACCCGGACCTGCTGGTGACGGTGATGGTCGGCGACGGCGAGGCCGAGACCGGGCCGCTGGCCACCGCCTGGCATTCCAACAAGTTCCTCAACCCGGTGCGCGACGGCGCGGTGCTGCCCATCCTCAATCTCAACGGCTACAAGATCAACAACCCCACCGTGCTGTCGCGCATCAGCCACGACGAGTTGAAGAGCCTGTTCGAGGGCTATGGCTGGACGCCGCATTTCGTCGAGGGCGACGAGCCGATGGCCATGCACCAGGCCATGGCCGCCACGCTGGAAGACTGCGTGCTGACCATCCGCGAGTTTCAGCGCCAGGCCCGCGCCAGCGGCCAGGCGAGCCGGCCGCGCTGGCCGATGATCGTGCTGCGCGCGCCCAAGGGCTGGACCGGCCCGAAAGAGGTGGATGGCCACAAGGTGGAAGGCACCTGGCGCGCGCACCAAGTGCCGCTGGGCAATGTGCGCGACAACCCGGCCCATCTCGCGCAATTGGAGGCCTGGCTGAAGAGCTACCGGCCGGACGAGTTGTTCGACGCCGACGGCCGCCTGCGGCCGGAACTCAAGGCCCTGGCCCCGAAAGGCACGCGCCGGATGAGCGCGAACCCGCACGCCAACGGCGGCCTGTTGCGCCGCGCGCTGCGCCTGCCGGATTTCCGCGACTATGCAACCAAGGTGGGCGTGCCGGCCACGGCGCAAACCGAGAACACCTATCCGCTGGGCGAATACCTGCGCGATATCCTGCGCCACAACCCGGACAACTTCCGCGTATTCGGCCCGGACGAGACCAGCTCGAACAAACTGAACGCCGTATATCAAGCCAGCAAGAAGACCTGGCTCGCCGACAGCCTGCCGGAAGACGCCGACGGCGGCGAACTCGCGCCGGACGGCCGGGTGATGGAAATCCTATCCGAGCACACGCTGGAGGGCTGGCTCGAAGGCTATCTGCTCAGCGGCCGGCACGGCTTCTTCTCGACCTATGAGGCCTTCGTCCATGTGATCGACTCCATGTTCAACCAGCATGCAAAATGGCTGAGCATCGCCGAGAACATCCCGTGGCGAGCGCCGGTGTCGTCGCTCAACCTGCTGATCACCTCCACCGTCTGGCGCCAGGACCACAACGGCTTCACCCATCAAGACCCCGGCTTTCTCGACCTGGTGGTGAACAAGAGCCCGTCGGTCACCCGCATCTACCTGCCGCCCGACGCCAACTGCCTACTGTCGGTGGCCGACCATTGCCTGAAGAGCAGCAACGACGTGAACGTGATCGTCTGCGACAAGCAAAAACATTTGCAATTCCTCGATATGGATGCCGCCATTCGCCACTGCACCAAGGGCATCGGCATCTGGGACTGGGCCAGCAACGATCAGGGCAGCGAACCGGACGTGGTGCTGGCCAGTTGCGGCGACGTGCCGACGCAAGAGGCCTTGGCGGCGGCATGCCTGCTGCGCAAGCACTTTCCCGCGCTCAAGATCCGCTTCGTCAACGTGGTCGACCTGTACAAACTGACGCCGGCGAGCGAACACCCGCACGGCCTGTCCGACCGCGACTTCGACAGCCTGTTCACCACGGACAAGCCGATCATCTTCAACTTCCACGGCTACCCCTGGCTGATCCACCGCCTGGCCTATCGCCGCAACAACCACAAGAACCTGCACGTACGCGGCTACAAGGAGAAGGGCAACATCAACACGCCGTTGGAACTGGCGATCCAGAACGAGATCGACCGCTTCTCGCTCGCCATCGACGTGATCAACCGCGTGCCCGGCCTATTAGTGGCCGGCGCCCACGTGAAGGAACAGCTCAGGGACAGACAGATCGAGTGCCGCGCCTATGCCTACGAGCATGGCGTGGACCTGCCCGAGGTTGCCGACTGGGTTTGGCCCGAGGCCGGCTAGCGCTTGGCCTCCAACGCTTCCCAACGCGCGAGCAGGTCCAGCAGTTCCTGCTCGATTGCACCGGCGCGCTCGTTCAACGCCTTTACCTGCTCGGGCTGGTCGCGATAGATGGCCGGATCGGCCAACTGCGCGGCAATGGCCGCCTGCTCTTGCTCCAGCGCTTTGATGCGGGCTGGCATCTCCTCCAGTTCTTTGTTTTCCTTGTAACTCAGGTTCGACTTGGCCGGCCGCGCCGGGCTGGCGCCGGGCGCGGCGGCCTTGGGCTTGTCCGCCTTGGCCTTCTCCGCCGCTGCTTGCGTGCGCTTCGCGCGATAACGCAACCAGTCGTCGTAGCCGCCCGGCAATTCGGTGAGCTTGCCGTCGCCCTCGAAGATGATGGACTGGGTGACCACGTTGTCGAGGAAGGCGCGGTCGTGCGAGACCAGCAGCACGGTGCCCGGATAGTCTTGCAGCAATTGTTCGAGCAGCTCCAGGGTGTCGATGTCGAGGTCGTTGGTCGGCTCGTCCAGTATCAGCAGGTTGGCCGGCCGGGCGAACAGTCGGGCCAAGAGTAAACGATTGCGCTCGCCGCCCGACAGGGCCGAGACCTTGGCCCGCGAACGCTCGGCCGGGAACAGGAAGGACTCCAGATAGGAGATCACGTGCTTGCGCTCGTTGCCGATCTCGACGTAGTCGGAACCGGGCGCGATGGTATCGACCAGCGTCGCCTCGTCATCCAGCGCGTTGCGAAATTGGTCGAAGTAGGCGACGTTGAGGTTGGTGCCCTGGCGCACGTGGCCGCTGTCGGGTTGCAACTCGCCCAGGATCAGGCGGATCAGCGTGGTCTTGCCGGCACCGTTGGGGCCGATCAGGCCGATCTTGTCGCCGCGCACGATGCGGGTAGAGAAATCCCGCACCAAGGTGCGGCCGCCGTAACCGTGCGTCACGTGTTCCAACTCGGCCACCAGCTTGCCCGAGCGCTCGCCGGCATCCACCGCGAACTCGACCTGGCCGATGCGCTCGATGCGCGCCGCGCGCTGCCGGCGCAGGTCTTCAAGGCGGCGCACGCGGCCCTCGTTGCGGGTGCGCCGGGCCTCGATGCCCTTGCGAATCCACACCTCTTCCTGCTTCCAGAATTTGTCGAACTTGCGGTTGTGCACCGCCTCTACTTCCAACTGCTCGGCCTTGGTTTTTTGGTAGGCGGAGTAATTGCCTTGATAGCCGCGCAACTGGCCGCGATCGAGCTCGACGATGCGGGTGGCGACGTTGTCGAGAAAACGGCGGTCGTGGGTGATGAAGAAAATCGCGCCGGCAAAACCGATCAACAGCCCCTCGAGCCAAGCGATGGCCTCGAAGTCGAGGTGGTTGGTCGGCTCGTCGAGCAAGAGCAGCTCCGGTTCGGCCACCAGCGCGCGGGCCAGCGCCACGCGTTTCTTCAGGCCGCCGGACAGCGTCTCGACCAGGGTGTCGGTCGGCAGATCGAGCCGGGTCAGGGTCTCGTCCACTCGGCTGTTCAGGCGCCAGGCGTCATGCACCTCCAGCTCGTGGCCCAGCCGTTCCATATCGGCCAGCGCGGCCGTGTCGCCCTCGGCCACGCGATGGGTGGCGGCGTGGTAATCGACGATCAGCCGCGCCGCCGCGCCCAGGCCCTCGGCCACCGCGTCGAACACGCTATGGCCGGGCTCGAAGGCCGGCTCTTGCGGCACGTAGCCCATGCGCAGCCCCGGCTGGCGCCAGACCTCGCCGGCATCGGGCTTGGTCTCACCCGCGACGATCTTCACCAGGCTGGACTTGCCGGTGCCGTTGCGGCCGATCAGGCCGACGCGGTCGCCCTTGTCCAGCACCAGCGAGGCGCCGTCCAGCAGCGGCCAATGGCCGTAGGCCAGTTCGAGTTTGTCTAGGGTAAGCAGAGGCATGAAAAATCGACGGGGCGCAACGCCCCGTCGTCAGTGAGTGAGATAAGAAGCCGTGATTATAAAGAGCCGTGCGCCTGGCCGGCATGCGTTTTGTCGAACATTTCCTGGCATTGCACGCAACGCGTCGCCGCCGGGTTGGCCACCAGACGGGCCGCCGGAATGGCTGCATCACAATCGGCACAAGTGCCGAAGCCGGCATCGCCCATGCGCTGCTCGGTCGCTTCCAAGGCACGATACTCGCGCACCTCGCGGTCGATGCGAGCGGCCGACAGATCGGCCAGGCTCGCGGCCAGGGCCTCGTCGCTGCTGTCGCCGGGCGAGCCGCCCAGCACCGCGCGGAACTGGGTGTCGTCGCTGTCGGCCAAAGCGGCTCGAATCTCCGCGAGCAAAACGCCCTTGCGGTTTTCCAAGGCGGCACGGACGGCCTGTAGGTCTTGCTTGTTCAAGGTTGTCATCGTCTTTGCTTTCATGAGGACTACGTTTTCATTCTGGCACTTAAGGCGGCGACTTCAAGCCACCGTTGCCGGCATGGGCTTCCGAGTGGCGCTGGGGTAAAATCCGGGCGCGCATCCGCGTTCCTGCCCCCGTAGCTCAGTGGATAGAGCATCCCCCTCCTAAGGGGAGGGTCGCACGTTCGATTCGTGCCGGGGGCGCCACCCATCTTTTTGGCAAAAGTACCTAGCCGATCAAGGCGACCGCCTTGACCTGCACCCACAGATTCATGCCCGGATGCAAACCCAGCGCGGCGGCGGAGCGTTTGGTCAGCCGCGCCAGCATGGGCGATGCGCCGATCTGCAAACGCACCAGGGCCAGGGCCGGATGGCTGTCGTCGCCGATCTCGGCCACGGTGCCGGGCAGGATGTTCTGGATGCTTGTGCCGCCGTGCGGCTCCAATGAAAGACTGACATCGCGCGCCAGGACGCGCACCCGCACGTGGCGGCCCAGTTCGGCGCCGCTGTCGCGCGTCCAGAACCGGCCGCCGGCGAATTCGACGCAGGCCAGCTTCCATTCGGCGTCGCGCTCGGCCACCACGGCATCGAGCACCACGCCGGCATCCTCGCCCAGACGGATCGGCAGGTCGATGCGGGCCAGGGTTTCGGTCAGCGGCCCGCTGGCCAGCACGCGGCCTTCTTCCATCACCACCAAGTGATCGGCCAGATGCGCCACCTCGTCCGGCGCGTGAGTAACGTACAAGATCGGAATCTCCAGCGCTTCGTGCAGGCGCTCCAGGTAGGGCAGTATCTCTTGCTTGCGTTTGAGGTCGAGCGCCGCCAGCGGCTCGTCCATCAGCAGGATGCGCGGGCCGAGCGCCAGCGCGCGGGCGATGCCGACGCGCTGGCGCTCGCCGCCGGACAAGCGCTCGGGCCGGCGTTCGAGCAGGTGGCCGATGCCGAGCAGGTCGATGGCGTGGTCGAGCGGCACCCGGCGTTCGCGCGCCGGCACTCGCTTGAGGCCGTATTCCAGGTTGCGCCGCACGGTCAGGTGCGGGAACAGGCTGGCCTCTTGGAACACATAACCCAGCGGCCTTCGGTGGGTCGGCACGAAACGGTCGCCATCCTGCCAGACCTCGCCGTCGAAGCCGAGGTAAGCGCCGGGCGCCCGCTCCAGGCCGGCAATGCAACGCAGCAAGGTGGTCTTGCCCGAGCCGGACGGGCCGAACAAGGCGGTGACGCCGCGGCCCGGCAGGTCGAGGTCGACATCCAGCGCGAAGCCGGGCCAGTCGAGATGGAAACGGGCATGGATGCGCGGATCGGTCATGGCCGCCGCCGATCCGGATTGAAGGCATACAGCGCCAGCAGCACGACGAAAGAAAAGACCAGCATGCCGGCCGACAGCCAATGGGCCTGGGTATATTCCAGTGCCTCGACGTGGTCGTAGATCTGCACCGACACCACGCGCGTTTCTTCCGGGATGTTGCCGCCGATCATCAGCACCACGCCGAACTCGCCGACGGTATGGGCGAAGCCGAGGATGGCGGCGGTGAGATAACCCGGCCGGGCCAAGGGCAACACCACGGTGAAGAAACAATCCAAGGGCGAGGCGCGCAAGGTGGCCGCCGCCTCCAAGGGCCGGTCGCCGATGGCCTCGAAGGCGTTCTGCAAGGGCTGCACGACGAAGGGCATGGAATAGAGCACCGAGGCGGCGACCAGGCCCCAGAAGGTGAACGGCAGCAAGCCGAGGCCGAGCGCCTGGGTAAGCTGGCCGATGGGGCCGTTGGGGCCGAGCACGACCAAGAGATAGAAACCGATCACCGTCGGCGGCAACACCAAGGGCAACGCCACTACCGCGCCGACCGGTGCCTTCAGCCAAGAACGGGTGCGCGCCAGCCACCAGGCGATGGGCGTGCCGATGAGCAGCAGCAAGGCGGTGGTCAACGTCGCCAGCTCCAGGGTCAAGCGGATCGCGGAGAGGTCGCCGGGGGTCAACACGAAAGATCGCAAAACAAGGCCATGGCGACGATGATAACGCGCGGCGCGGCCTCGCGCCGAAGTCGCCGAACATCGGCCATTTGGCGACCTGGGCGGCCGTCATTTTTGTGTCATCTTGCCGTCATCCCTCGCTCCTAGACTGCGCTCTCTTTTCCCCCCGGAGCGAGTGCCATGTCCCCACGCATCAAACCCCTGAACAAGGCTCTGCATAGCATCTGGTTCGCCGCCGCCCTGGTCGGCACCACCGCTATCGCCCAGCCGTTGACTATCACCAACGCCCTGTCCGGCACCGATTTCAGCGTCAACCTGAAGGTCGACGACAGCGACGACGGCCTGGCCGGCGAGGTCTATGTCGCCGCCGATTTCGGCGGCACCGTCTATTACCTGAGCAACGGCAACTGGGGCACGACGCCCGCGCCCTACTATCGCGGCGCGCTGGCCAACCAGACGCCGATCACCTTGTCGAACCTGAACCTGGCCTCGCTGTCGGGCGCCAAGATCTACGTCGGCTACGGTCGCGATATCGGCGACATGGCTGGCAACGTCAAATACGGCCTGGTCGCCACCGTGCCGGCCACCAGCGGCACGCGCACCGTGAGCCGGGTCGCCTTCACCCATACCCCGGCGCCGCAGACCGACGCCGAGCGCGCCAGCGCCTACAGCCGCTCGAACATGGTGATCACCTATTCCGACAACACCAGCGAAACGCGTGGCCTGCAATTCCGCACGCTGTACAACAACACCGACAAATTCAACGGCGTCGCCGCCGGCCATATCTTCGACAAGAACGGCAATACGCTGAAGGACAGCGCCGGTGTGACCTACGTCACCGAGACGCCGGACGCCAATTCGCTGCTCAACCCGATCGCCGGCGCCACCGCCAGCCCGCTGGGCGGCAACCCGCTGCACCTGGTCACCCATATGGAATATCAGTCGGTCGACTCCAAGGGCAACGACATGTACGGCAAGCTGCCGATGACCATGAAGCTGGCCAAGATCGACCAGAACAAGGCCACCGGCGAACTGAGCGTCTATGACGTGAGCAACATCAGCATGGCCGCCGTCGACGGCCTGTGGATTCCCTGTGCCGGTTCGCTGTCGCCGTGGAACACCCATCTGGGTTCCGAGGAATACGAGCCGGATGCCCGCTGCATCGAAAACGCCTCGGCCCACTCCGCTTGTTCCAATGCAAGCAACAAGCTGGATGCGATGACCGCCTACCTCGGCAGCAGCGCCACGCCCAAGGCCTACAATTACGGCCTGACGCCGGAAGTGACGGTGAAGGCCGACGGCAGCACCAGCGTGGTCAAGCATCGTACCCTTGGCCGCATCTCGCGCGAGAAGGCAGAGGTCATGCCCGACAACAAGACCGTGTTCCAGGGCGACGACGGCACCTACAACGTGCTGACCATGTTCGTCGCCGACACCGCCGGCGACCTGTCGGCGGGCACCTTGTATGCCGCAAAATGGACGCAGACCGACAGCAGCAACGGCGGCAAGGCCACGCTCAAATGGGTCAAGCTCGGCAAGTCGAACAACGCCGCGATCGCGACCCTGGCCGACAGCCTGAAGTTCAGCGACATCTTCGATGCGCAGAACCCGACGAAGAAGAGCGACGGCAGCTACGAGCCCGCCCCGGCCGGCTACACCCAAGTCATGGCCGGCCACAGCAGCAAGCTGGTGGAGAACCTGAAGTTGAAGACCGGCATGGAGACCGCCGCCGCCTTCCTGGAGACCCGCCGCTACGCCTCGTTCAAGGGCGCCACCACCGAGTTCGAGAAGTTCGAGGGCGTCGCGGTGAACGCCGCCGACAAGAAGGTCTACCTGGCCATGACCCGCATGCGCGACGGCATGGAAGACAAGTCGATCGATCCGATCAACCACATCAAGGTGGCCAAGCTCACCGCCGGCGCGGTCTACGAGATGAAGCTGGCCGCCGGCCAGACCGATAGCGACGGCAACGCCATCGCCAGCGACTACGTCGGCAGCGAGATGTACGGCCTGGTGCTGGGCGAGGACATCGCCAAGGACGCCGCCGGCAACACCTGCGCGGTCGAGAAAATCTGCAACCCGGACAACCTCTGGTATTCCGAGAAGCTGCGTACCCTGTTCATCGGCGAGGACAGCTCCACCGCCCACATCAACAACTTCCTGTGGGCCTACAACGTGGACAGCAAGGCGCTGAGCCGCATCATGACCCTGCCGGCCGGCGCCGAATCGACCGGCCTGCAAGTGGTCGACAACAACGGCGGCTTCGGCTACGTCATGGCCAACTACCAGCACGCGGCCGACTTCAGCAGCAACATCGACGCCGGCCTCAAGGCCCGGCTGACCCCGATGATCGACAGCAAGAAAGCGGCCGTCGGCTATATCGGCCTCGGCAAGAGCCTGCCCTAAAAGAAAAGCCAGAGAGGTATTCGGCGGCGCCCGAGGGCGCCGTTTTTTTTACTCGGCTACACTGGCGGCAACCCGGCCCGGACGAAACCTCATGGAAGACCTGCTGTATTGGATCGGCCTCGCCGCCGTCGCGGTGAACGCCCTCACCGGCGTGCTCGACGCCGGCCGCAAGCACATGGACCTGGTCGGCGTGGTCATGGTCGGCATGGCCACCGCGCTCGGCGGCGGCACCGTGCGCGACATCCTGCTCCAACGCCCGGTGTTCTGGCTGAGCGACCAGACCTACCTGCTCGCCGCCCTGGCCACCACCGTTCTCGTCTTCTTCGCCGTGCGCCGGCTACAACTGCCGCCCCGGCTGTTCCTCATCCCCGACGCCATCGGCCTCGCCCTGTTCACCATCGTCGGCACCCAGATCGCGCTGGACTGGCACGCCCCCTGGCTGGCCGCCAGCCTGCTCGGCATGACCACTGGCGTGGTCGGCGGCGTGCTGCGCGACGTGCTGTGCAACCAAGTACCGCTGATCTTCGTGCGCGGCGAACTCTACGCCTTGGCCGCCTGGATCGGCGCCCTGGCGCTGATCGGCCTGCAAGCGTTGGAGGTGTCGCCGGTGATCGCCGCCTGGGCCGGCATGGCCGCCGTGCTCGGCATTAGACTGGCGGCGATGGCGTTTCGGATTACGCTGCCGACGTATTCGGCGCGGGAGTAACTTCAGGGTTCGACCGCCACATTCGGCGGCTTGCTACGCGAAGCCGCTCGTTCGCGGCCGGGAGGCCGCTCCCACAGCCCCTGTCGGAAGCCTCTCTGCAAGCTAAAGGGGAGGGTGAAACGCAAGATGCATCACGTACCGGCCCGGCTGACCAGCGGAAAGTGCTCCGGGTGCCGTATGGATTCAACCGACAAATCGACATCCAACTCCGGCCAATATAGGTGATCCAGCGACGGCTGTTCGACATGAAGAATCTTTCCAATCGCCATGTCGCGAAACCACGGAAATTCCGAGAAGGGTAGGAATAGCTCTTCGTCGTTTAGCAAGACCCAGAAGCCGTGCCGGGAGATGTTGGTAACTTCAACGGCTGAAGTGCTTGTGCCAAGCATTGCGGATGTCATTTTCATGCTCCTGAACAAGGCGGAGTGCGTTACCGATCTCCTGCCGAGAAAGGCCGGTGTGCTGAGCCAGCTCAATATTCGGCTCAAGCCAGAACTTGAGCCTCGCCATTTTGGCCCTGAACATGCACGTGCATTCTCGGTTCCTCTCGCGAGAAGAAGTAAAACCGGAAACCGCCTTCACGAAATATTGTCGGGCTCATGGGCAAAATAATACGCGTTATGGTTGAAGGTGCCTAACGAAGCTGTACAAAAACCCCACCGGCAACACCAAGCAGTCGCGGTCGGATGATCATCGGGTATTTCATTGGCCTCGGTTCCTCCTGATCTTTTCATGCGCCCTGTCGGCGTAGTTGCAGGCCCTTTATGGCCTACGGCG
>JACRAU010000015.1 GCA_016234655.1 Betaproteobacteria bacterium | reverse complement strand
CGCCGTAGGCCATAAAGGGCCTGCAACTACGCCGACAGGGCGCATGAAAAGATCAGGAGGAACCGAGGCCAATGAAATACCCGATGATCATCCGACCGCGACTGCTTGGTGTTGCCGGTGGGGTTTTTGTACAGCTTCGTTGGGCCACACCGACACTTCGCCGCCTGCCTCGGCACGGATTATGCCGCCGTCCGGCGCTGGCTGTAGCCCCCCGCTTTTTTAACGTCCCGCTTTACCGACTTGGATGTTTGTCCTATTATTTATAGGACATTTGTCCTAGATGGAGAGCGGCGATGAAAAAGGTGCTGGTAACGGGTGCGAACGGCTTTGTCGGCAGCCATGCGTTGGAGGCTTTGCAGCAACGCGACGACGTGCGGGTGGTGGCGGCCTGCCGCGATGCCGGCAAGCTGCCGTCGGGGTTTCGGGGCGAGGTGCGCGTCGGCGACCTGCGCGACGGGGCGTATCGCAAGACCATCCTCGAAGGCGTCGACGCGGTCTGCCATGCCGCCGCTTGGAGTTCCTTGTGGGGGCATGCCGAACAATCGCGGCAACTCTTTCTGGAGCCGAGCCTGGCCTTGATCGTGGATGCCCAGGCGGCCGGGGTGACACGCTTCATCAACACCAGCACCACCAGCGCGGCGGCGCCGGATCATTCGGCCGACCCGATGAGCCGGGGCATCCGCCGCCCTTTGTGGCCGCACTTGTGCAATGTGGTGGCCATCGAGGATGCGCTGCGCCTGCGGGCGGGGCCGGATTTCCAGGTGGTGAACCTGCGCCTGGGCATCTTCGCCGGCCAGCGCTATGCCCTGGGCCTGCTGCCGATCCTGGCGCCGCGCTTGAAGACCCATCTGGTGCCCTGGGTGGCCGGCGGCCGCACCAGCCTGCCGATTACCGACGGCCGCGACATCGGCCAGGCCTTCGCCCTGGCGGCCACCGCCGAGGGCCTGGCCGACTACGAGGGGTTCAACATCGTCGGGCCGGAGGTGCCGACGGTGCGCCAGGTGATCGGCTTGCTGCACGAGGAATACGGCCTGCCGCTGCCGCACTTCGGCGTGCCCTTCGCCCTCGCCTACCCCTTCGCCTGGCTGATGGAAAAGCTCGACCCCGTCGTGCCTTGGGAGCCGCTGGTCACTCGCAGTATCATCCACCTGATGGAAGAGGTTTCGGCTGACAACGCGAAGGCCGAGCGCCTGCTCGGCTACCGGCCGGCGCACCCCTGGCGCGAGGCGATCCGCGCGCAAATGCAGGAAATGGCGATACGGCAAACGCGGCCGATGCGCATGGCCAAACCGGTGACTTAATGACACGACAAGCGAAGACGATGGCGGCACCACTGAGCAAGGGCGAACAGACCCGGGCCGGCATCGTCGACTGCGCCAAGCGGCTGTTCTACGAGCACGGCTACGACGGCACTTCGTTCACCGACATCGTCGAGGCCTCGGGCCTGTATCGCGGCAACATCTACCACTACTTCAAGACCAAGGACGACATCCTCCAAGCGGTGATCGACCGGCACCTGGCCGAGTTCGGCGGCCTGCTCGAGCAGTGGGAGCGGCAGCACAAGGAGCCCAAGGCCCGGCTGCTCGCCTTCCTGGAGATGATCACCGGCCGCAAGCTGGAACTGGTGCAGTACGGCTGCCCCATCGGCAGCCTGAACACCGAACTGGGCAAGGACCGCCGCGATCTTCAAGAAGGCGCTCGCGCACTGTTCGACCTGTTCCGCGACTGGCTGGCCGCGCGCTTTGTCGAACTCGGCCACCGCGACGATGCCGAGTCGCTGGCGCTGCACCTCTTGGGCCGGGCGCAGGGCATCGCGGTGATCGCCCACGTCTACCACGACGCCAAACTGCTCAAGCGCGAGACCGCGCAATTGCAGGCCTGGATCGAACAGTTCTAAGTCGGCTCAAGGCTCCGCCAACAAGCCCTCGATCGCCTGAACCGCTTCCGGCTCGTCCCACTCGATGGAGCCGAACAGGCCGTAACGGATGCGGCCCTGCTTGTCGATCAGATAGCTGGTGGGAAAGGCGAACACCTGCCAGGCGTTGAGATTCGTCCCCTTCTCGTCGAGCACGATGGGGAAATCGACCGGCACGATCTTGAGGAAGGCGTTGACCTGGGCCGGGGTCTCGCCGACGTTGATGCCGAGGATGGCGAAGGGCTTGCCCGCCAACTTGTCGTTGAGCCGCTGCATGGAGGGCATTTCCTGCCGGCAGGGCGGGCACCAGGTGGCCCAGAAGTTGACCAGCACCACCTTGCCGCGCAACTGCCGGAAATCGAACTTGTCGCCATTGAGCGCGGGCAGCGCCAGTTGCGGCACCGGCCGGGGGGGCAGTGGCTTCAAGCCCTTGGCCAAGACCGGGCCGCTCAGCAGGGCCAGCAGCAGGACAAGCCAGACACGCTTCATCGTTTCTTCCCTTTCAGCAACTTGATCTGTTCGTGCAACAGTTCACCCAGCCGCTCGCCGGCGGCGAGTTCATCCGGCGTGGCATCGCCGCGGCGGTAATAGCCGTCGCGCAGGCCGGGCAGCACGGTGAGTTGCACCCCGCTGCCGGACGCTTCCAGCGCGGCCTTGAGCCGCTCGCGCCACCAGTAGCCGGCGGACGATTGCGGCTGTAGATAGGCGATGTCGAGCCGGACCTTTTGCACGATGGGGTCGTACTCGGGTTCCTGGCCGGGTTCGACATCTTCATAGAGCAAGGGAAACAGGAACACGGCGCCGCCCAGCTTGGCGCGCTGGGCGTATTTGGCCTGCCACAACCCGGTCAGGCGCAGTGCCGGCTGTGCCATGTGCGCGGTGGCGATCAGCACGATCTCGCGCTTGCCGCTCTGCCTCTGCACGCGCTCCAGCCAGGCGATGAGATCGGCATCGGGAATTTTGCGCACACTGCTCATGCCGGGCGAGAGGAAATAGCCGCCGACGAAATCGGCCACCCAGGTCTCGATGCCCTGCTTGGCCAGGTATTCGCCGGCCCGGTATTCATACTCGCTCCAGCCGAACTCGCCGGTGAGAAACACGGCAAGCGGCCCGCCCTTGGCCGCATAGCGCTGGCTGTGGATTTCGTTGCCGGAGGGGACCGGGATGGCGACCTCGATGCCGGCGGCGAAGGCGCCCGAACCGAGAGCAAGACTCAACGCGAACAGAAGGTAAAGCAGGGCTTTTTGCATGACCGGATTATCGGTGGAATCGAACCGAAGTGAATTGGACGTTTGTGCTAACAGGCGCTGTATAAAAACTGGCTTCCCGCTTTAGCTTCGCTGAAACTTCGTTCTCGCGGGAATGACGGCAGAGTCAATTCAGTTGAATCCGCACGCCGAACGGCACCGGCGCCTTGCCCTTGACCAGCCAGACGACGGGATATTGCGGTTCCTGCTTGGGGAACTCGCCCTCGGCGTCGGTGAAGTAGATGAGCAGATCGGGGTTGAGTCGGTCGCGATCGACCCAATCGAACGGCGGCCGAAAATCGGTGCCACCACCGCCGGAAATACCGGCCGGCAGCACCAGCGGCTCCCACATGGCGTAGCGCCACGGCCCGGCCGCGTCCATTCTATCGTCGCAGGCATGCAAGGTGATCTCGGCCCGCACCTGGCCCTTGAGGGCGTCGATCTCGGTCAGAAATTCGCGCAGCTCGGCATCGTTGACCGAGCCACTGGTGTCGAGCGCGACCACCACGTTGACGCTCTGGCTATAGAGCCGCGGCATCAGGGCCTCGCCCTCACGGCGCGAGGTGCGCTGGAAGCTGTAGTCGTCGCGCGCGGCGTTCATCATGTAGCGCGCGAGCAAGGCGCGCCAAGGCAGTTGCGGCGCCAGCAGGTTGTCGACGAAGCGCATCAGCGATTGCGACAACTTGCCGGCCTGGCGCGCGGCCTGGGCGGCGGCGGCGAGCCGGCTCTTCCATTGCTCGGACAGTTTCTCCGGGTCCATCGGCGGCTGCGGCGGCCGGTCTTGGGCCTCGCTCTCGGCCTCGCCGCTGCCTTGGCTTTCCTGCGGCTGGGCCTGGCTGCCCTGACCTTGCTGGTCTTGCTCGCCCTCGCCTTGGCTGCCCTGGCCGCCGTCCTGCTCACCTTCGGTTTTGCCCGACTGCGACTCGCGCTCGTCGCCCTCGCCGGTATCCCGCTCTTCCGGCTTGCCCTCGCTCTCCGGCGGCATGTCTCGGTCGTCGTCGAACAGATGCTGGTCCATCGGCTGTTCGGGCGGGTCCTCGTGCAGCACCGGGTAGATTTCCTCGGCGGTGAGGCCGCGATAGCTCGCGCTCATCAGCGCGTCTTCCGGCCCGCGCATGTTCTCCTCGTCGAGGATCATGTTCACCGCGTAGTCGCAGGCGACATCCCAGCGATGCTTCTGCCGGTGGTTGCGCCGCGCGAAGTGCGACAGCGCGCAGTGCATGGCCTCGTGCGCCAGCACGAACTGGGTCTGCTCCAGGGTCAGGCGCGAGATGTAGCCGGGGTTGTAGTAGAAGGCGCGGGCATCGGTGGCCGTGGTCTTGCACCACTTGGGGTCGGCCGCCTTCAGCGGCAGGTGCATGACCAGCGAGCCGAGAAAGGGCTTGTCCAGGATCAGCCGCGTGCGCGCCGCCGCGAGCTTGGTCTCGATGGCAATGATATCCATAGTCGGCAGTAGGCAGCTTTCAGTTGGCAGTTACTGCAAACTGCCGACTGATGGCTGCCGACTCATCCATGACTCGGCTTGAAGTCGTACAACATCAGCTCGGCCACGCTGTTGGCCCACTCGACGAACTCGGGCACGGCGAACAGCGGCTTGCCGACGGCGCGATGCAGGTCGGTGACCAGCATGACGCCCATCTCGCGCTGCGGGAACTGGCGCGCGTATTTCAAGATGTTGGACAGGGCCTGGGGCTGGTCGGCCGATTCCTTCGCGCGCCGCACCAAGGCGGCGGCGACGCCGTATTGCAGGTCGACGCCCTTGGGCACGGCCATCTCGCGGCCGTCGAGGATGGCGTCGATGTCGGGCAGGTTTTCCATATTGTCGACGAAGGCCTTGAGCTCGACGCCGACGGCATTGCCGACGCTGGCTTGCAGGGCATCGGTCATCAGGTCGGGCCGGTCGCGGAATTTGGCCAGGGCGCGGTGGGCGTATTCCCAGGAGCGCGGGCTGGGGAAGGCGACCGGGTTGTGCGCCGCGTCGTAGTCGAACAAAAGGTCGGGCCGAAAACGGAGGAAGCCCATGATCCGATCGTCGATGCCGTGCGCCAGCGCCCAGGCAATCCAGTCGTCGAGGTTGGCCTCGACCTCGTAATGGGTAAAGCGGTTGGCCAGCGGCGCCGGCATGGCGTAGGTGACGCCTCGATCACCCTGCCGGTTGCCGGCGGCGAAGATGGCCCAGCCCTCGGGGATGGCGTATTCGCCCAGGCGGCGGTCGAGGATGAGCTGATAGGCCGCGGCCGACACGGTAGGCGGCGCGGCGTTGATCTCGTCGAGGAACAGGATGCCCTGCGCGCCATGGCGCTCGGCGTTGGGCAGCATGTCGGGCACCGACCACTTCACGGTGTCGCCGCTCTTGAACGGGATGCCGCGCAGGTCGGTCGGCTCCATCTGCGACAGGCGGATGTCGATCAGCGGCACGGCGTGGCGCTGGGCGATGCCGGCAATGATCTGGGATTTGCCGACGCCGGGCGGGCCCCATAGCATGACGGGGGTGTGGATGCCTTCGGTGCAGCTTTCGAATTCGCGGTCGAGAATGCTTTCGATGTGTGATGGGCGCATGGTTCAGTTCGCAAAAAAATCCATATCCCCTTGCGCCGAGGCCGCTTCCAGCTTGGCCGCCACCAGGGCCGCGTTGAGGCGGTCGGGGTCGAGCACTTTAGGCAGCAAGCGATGCGTCCTCAGCAGCCACTGCGCTCTGAGCATCGCCGCCGCCTCCAGACGTTCGCGCGTCGCGTCGCCCAGGCCCGGCAACAACAGCAACAGGGGGGCCAGCCATGCATGATAATCGCTAATAACCGACTGCTCCAGTCGGTTATTCCACTTTTCGCTCACAATCAGTTCGGGAAAGGCCTCGGCCCCGAGTTGCCGCCCCATCCAACCAGGTTCCATGCGGTGCCCCTCCAAGCCGACGCCTCCGCCTTGCTCGTTTCGGAAAAACCACTGGGCGGAGGCATTGGGACGCGCCGCCTGATTGACGACTTGGGCCACGAACTCGCTGTGCTGCGCCCTGCCGTAAGGATTGCCCTCGGCACGCGCCGCCAGGGTCGGCGACACGAAGCCCGTGTATTTCTCGACGAAGGGAAACCATTCCGGCTTGATCGGGCCGGGCGCATGAGTGGCCGGGCGATCCGCCGCCAGCAAGGCCAGCGGCATGCCCGTCTCCTTGTTGATCAGCCAAAGTTCTACGCTGTCGGCCAAGGGGAAAGGCATTGCCGGCTGCGTCTCCAATGCCGCGATCAGATCGGCCTGATCGGCGGCATGACCCAGCGTGAGTCCCTCCCCCGCCGCCCACACGCCGGATGGGCGCACCCAGCCATAGCCGTCGTCGGCGCGCAGATGCCATACCAGGCCATCGCTGCTATGCGCGCTGGCATTGCCGACATCGACCACCATGACGAGGCCGCGATAGGGGTTAAGCCTACGCAGGGCGTAGTAGCTGGGGTACATCGGGGCGGCCCGCCTAGTGCTGCTTCAAGAGATTGCCGAGCAGTTGCTTGACCGTGCCGGGGTTGAACGGCTTGTCGCAGATGCCGACGATGCCGAAGTCCTCGATGCCGGCCAAGCGCTCGTTGTTCGCCTCGCTGGTCACCATCAGCACCGGCACCGAGCGCTGCCAGCTCTGGCCGCGGATGTATTCGACCAGCGCGCGGCCGTCCATCTCGGGCATGTTGTAGTCGGTCACCACGAAATCGACCATATTGGCATTGAGCAATTGCACCGCCTCGACGCCATTCTTCGCCTCCAGGAAATTCGCGATCCCCATGTTCTCCAGCACGCGGCGGATATGCTTGCGCGCCATCGCGCTATCGTCGACCAGCAGCACGCGCACGCTATCGAGGTCGACATCGGTCTGCTCCAGGCTGGCGTCCGGGCTCAGTAAATCCAAGGTCGCATTCAAGGCGGCGCCAAGCTGCTGCTCGGTGAAGGGTTTGGGCAGGATGCCGCAGACGCCGGACTGACGCACCGGCTCCAGCACCTGCGGCCGGGTCTCGCTGGAGACCAGGATGAACGGCAGGCCGGAAAAATCCTTGTCGTGGCGAATGGCGTGCAGCAACTCGATGCCCGACTTGTCCGGCAGATACAGCGCGCTGATCACGACCGAGGGCAATTCCTGCCTGATCGCCTGCAAGGCCGCCTGGGCATTGCCGACCGTATGCACATGGGCGATGCCCTGCTTGAGCATTTGGGCCGTCATCGCCTTGGCCTGCATCGCCGACGGCTCCACCAACAACACGCCCAACTCCTGCAAGGATCTCGTATCCAGCATCGATTTCTCCTACGACCTCTGCCTATGCTTCACACTGGGAATTCGCGCTTTACGCCCCAAGCCCGGTTTGTTACCTTCGGCCAAATTCGACAGCACGCCATTATGAACTATTGCAGCCACTGCGGCGCCCCGCTCACCCTGGAGATTCCGTCCGGCGACAATCGCCCGCGCCATGTCTGCCGGCATTGCGAGACCATCCACTACCAAAACCCGAAGATGGTGGTCGGTTGCCTCCCGATCTGGCAAGACAAAATCTTGCTGTGCCGCCGCGCTATCGAGCCCAAGTACGGGCTGTGGACCCTGCCCGCCGGCTTCATGGAGAACGGCGAGTCGGCCGACGAAGGCGCCGCGCGCGAGACCCTGGAAGAGGCCGGCGCCCGGGTCGAGATCGTCGACCTCTACAGCCTGATCAGCCTGCCCGACATCGACCAAGTCTATCTGCTCTACCGGGCCAGGCTGCTCGACCTCGATTTCGCGCCGGGCGAAGAATCGCTGGAGGTCGCGCTGTTCCACGAGCATGACATCCCCTGGGCCGAGATCGCCTTCCGCACCGTGGAAGAAACCCTCAAACGCTACTTCATCGACCGCCGCCAAGGCCAATTCCCGCTCTATCGCAGCAATCTCTACCGCCGCCACACGCCTTCGATCCCGGCCGACAAATCTACTAAGTAGTAGTCCCAGCACATTTTCCGCTTGCGCCGCTCGCCAATCTTGCCCTATATTCAAGCTGTCTTTTGAATATTTGATGGAGCGATACCCATGTTCTTCCGCCAACTCCCGACCCAAGAAGCCACCCTGTCCTACCTGTTCGGCTGCGGCAGCTGCAATGTCGCCATCGCCGTCGACCCGGTGCTGGGCGACGAGCAATGGTTCATCGACGAAGCCGCCAAGCAGAACGTGAAGATCACCCACGTGATCGACACCCATGTCCATGCCGACCATTATTCCGGCGGCCGCAAGCTGGCCGAACTCTCGGGCGCCGCCTATTGCCTGCACGAGAGCAATGCCGGCCGGGTGAAATTCCCGTTCGAGGCCTTGCAGGACGGCCAGCGCATCGAGGTCGGCAACGTCTGGGTCGATGTGTTGCACACCCCCGGCCACACGCCGGATTCGATCTGCCTCCTGGTCACCGACAAGCGCCGGACCGAGGCCCCCTGGTTCGTGGTCACCGGCGACACCCTGTTCGTCGGCGCCGCCGGCCGGCCCGATCTGGCCGGCAAGGAGACCGAGATGGCCGGCCAACTCTACGACAGCATCCAGAACAAGCTCTTGACCCTGCCGGGCGAGGTGGAGATCTACGCCGGCCATGTCGCCGGCAGCGTCTGTGGCGCCGGCATCTCCGGCAAGCCGGCCTCGACCGTCGGCTTCGAAAAGCGTTGGAACCCGATGCTGACGATGAACCGCGCCGACTTCATCGCCGCGCTGACCGCCGAGATCCCGCCCCGTCCGGCCGAGATGGACCGCATGGTCGCCGCCAACTTGGCGGGCTGACGATGGCGACGACGACGATGAGCCACGACTACCGCTACGGCATCCAGGCCAACCTCGCCCAGTTCAGCCACCAGCTGTTCCAGGTCTTCCTGGTCGGTCTGACTCTGGGCACCCTGCGCACCGTGGTGCCGGCCCTGGCCGAGACCGAGTTCGGCGTGCCCAAGGGCTCGTTCATGTTGTTGATGACCTTCGTGGTCGCCTTCGGCTTCGTCAAGGGCACGCTCAACTTCGTCGCCGGCCGGCTGTCCGAGCGCATGGGCCGCAAGACCGTGCTGCTGCTGGGCTGGGCCTCGGCGCTGCCGATCCCGCTGATGATCCTGTATGCGCCGTCGTGGGGCTGGATCGTGGCCGCCACCGTGCTGCTCGGGGTCAACCAGGGCTTCACCTGGTCGATGACCCAGACCGCCAAGCTCGACCTCACCCGGCCCGATCAGCGCGGCTTGACTATCGGCCTGAACGAGTTCGCCGGCTATGTCGGCGTCGCCATCGCCGGCATCGCCACCGGCTATATGGCCCACGCCTTCGGCCCGCGCCAGGGCCTGATGATCTTCGGCAGCACCGTGGTCGTGGTCGCCCTGATCCTGACCGCCTTGTGGGTGAAAGAGACCCTGGGCCACGCCAAGGCCGAAGGCGCGCGCCACGCGGCGGGCAAGACCACCGGCCCGGTGCCGCGCTATCCGACCAACATCGCCGACACGCCGACGACCTGGGAGGTGTTCACCCTGATGTCCTGGCGCGACAAGCGGATGTTCGCAATCAGCCAGGCCGGCCTGGTGGAGAAGTTCGTCGATGCGCTGATCTGGGTGTTCTACCCGGTCTTCCTCTACCAGCAAGGCCTGAATCTCGCCGCCATCGGCTGGGTGGTCGGCGTCTACGGCTTCGTCTGGGGCGGCTCGCAGTTCTTCACCGGCAAGCTGTCCGACCACATCGGCCGGCAAAAGCCCATCGTCTGGGGCATGTGGCTGTGCGGGCTGGGCGTGGCGCTGACCCTGCTCGGCGACAACGTCACGTGGTGGGTCATGAGCGCGGCCGTCACCGGCTTCGGCATGGCCCTGCTCTACCCCAACCTGTCGGCGGCGGTGGCCGACATCGCCCACCCCAACTGGCGCGGTTCGGCCATCGGCATCTACCGCTTCTGGCGCGACCTGGGCTACGGCATCGGCGCGCTACTGCTGGGCGCGGTGGCTGCCCTGTGGGGCATCGCCGCCGGTTTCTGGTTCACCGCCGGGGCCATGCTGGTCTCGGGTGCGATCGTTTGGCTCTATGGTGAAGAGACGCATCCGCGCTTGAACCCGGCCGACTGAAGACCGTCCGGGCGTGAACGCGGTGCGATGTGCAACGCAGCAACCCGCAAGGAGAGCATCATGGACATCGTAGACATCCTGCTTCACGTCCCGGCCGATCTATCGGCCAAGGATCACGACTATATCGAGCACGACATCCAAGGCTGCGACGGCGTGGTTTCGGCGCACTTCAGCCAGGCCGACCCGCACATGCTGGAGATCGCCTACGACCCGCTGAAGATCGATTCCGAGACGCTGCGGCAACACGTCAGCGAGCGCGGCCTGGCGGTCAGCAAGATCGGCCTGTAGTCCGCACGCCACGGCAACGTGGCATGACCTTCCGAGGAGAACGCCATGGCCAAGACCGTGATGGTGTTGGGCGGCGGAATCGGCGGCGTGGTGGCCGCCAGCCGCCTGCGCAAAGCGCTACCGCGCGAACACCGCGTCGTGCTGGTGGAACGCGAGGCGCGGCATCTGTTCCAACCCTCCCTGCTCTGGCTGATGCTAGGCTGGCGCACGCCGCAACAGATCACGCGGCCGATCGAGCGGCTCGTGCACCATGGCATCGAAGTCATGCACGGTAGCGTGGAGCGCATCGATCCGGCGCGGCGCGCGGTCACCGTTGCCGGCCTGGAACACGTAGCGGACTATCTGGTGATCGCGCTCGGCGCCGAGCTGGCCCCCGAGGCCGTGCCGGGCCTGGCCGAGGCCGGCCACAACCTCTATTCGCTCGCCGGGGCCTCGGCCTTGCGTGACGCGCTACCTGACTTTCAACAAGGCCGCTTGGCGGTGTTGGTGAGCACGATGCCGTTCAAATGCCCGGCCGCGCCCTACGAGGCGGCCATGCTGCTCGAATACGCCTGCCGCCGGCGCGGCGTGCGCGGCGCGGTGACCCTGGATTTCTACACGCCCGAGCCGGGGCCGATGCCGGTCGCCGGCCCCGAGGTCTCCCGGCAAGTGCGCCAAATGGTCGAGTCCAAAGGCATCGCCGTGCATGTCGAACACGCCGTCCAGCGTGTCGATCCCCAGGCGCGGCGGATCGAGTTCGCCGACGGTAGCCACGCGGACTTCGACCTGCTGGCCTACGTGCCGCCGCACCGCGCGCCGCAAGCGGTCAAGGACGCCGGCCTGGCCGGGGCGAGCGGCTGGGTGACGGTCGATCGCTCGACCCTGGCGACGAGCTTTCCCGGCGTTCATGCCATCGGCGATATCACCGGCATTCCACTCGCCATCGGCAAGCCGCTGCCCAAGGCCGGGGTATTCGCACACAAGCAGGCCGAGGTCGTGGCCCATAACATCGCCGCCGAGATCATGGGCAAGCCCGCCGATGCGCGCTATGAGGGCGCCGGCGAGTGCTTCGTCGAGGCCGGCGACGGCCGCGCCGGCTTCGGTAGCGGCAACTTCTACGCCGAGCCCGCGCCGCGCATCCGGCTCAGGCCGCCGTCGCGGCCGTTGCGCCTGCTCAAGCTCGCCTACGAGAAGTTCTGGTTGTACCGCTGGTTCTAAGGAGACCCCTCATGAAACTCGCCCTCATCGTCAGTTCCAACGATCCGGAAACCGTGTGGAACGCCCTCCGGCTCGGCGTCTATGCGCTCAAGGCCGGCGATGCCGTCGCCGCCTTCCTGCTCGGCAAGGGGGTCGAGGCCGAGCAGTTGCGCGAGGCCAACTTCGACGTGCCCGACATGCTGGGCCAATTCGCCGCGGCCGGCGGCAACGTGCTCGCCTGCGGCACCTGCCTGAAGCTACGCCAGGACGCGGAATCCGGCGTGTGCTCGATCTCGACCATGAAGGACCTGTACGAACTGGTGCGCGACCACGACAAGGTACTGACCTTCTGAGCATTCTTTACGAGAGGCTTGATCATGAAAATCGACGTGCGCGTCATCTCCCAGCAACCGCCGGGCGGCCGCTGCCAGCTCTATGCCGATTACGCCGAGGCGCTCGGGCAATGCCTCGGCGCCGAGGTCGAGGTCGTCTTCAGTAGCGAACGCTGCGCCCACGGCGAGGGCTTCCCCGCGTTGTGGCTGAACGGGCAGGCGGCACTGCCGGCGGACGGGGTGATCCTGATGCCGGAAGACATTCTGCAATGCCTGCACGCCCGGCAGATCGACGCGACGGCACTCGATGCCTTGTCCGCCGCACTGAATGCGGCGCTGGACAAGATGCTGGCGCAAAACGCCTAAGAACCTACCTAAAAAATCCACCAAGCCTGGAAATTCCTTGTAGAAAGGCGGTGATTTTTTTGATCGCTTCTAAGAACGGAAGGAAATAGCATGGACAGCTTAGCCCTGCTCGCCGGCGCGGCCACCGGCCTTGTTTTGGGCATCTTCGGCAGCGGCGGTTCCATCATCGCCTTGCCGGCCTTGATGTATCTGCTGCACGTCGAGCCGAAATCGGCGATCGCGATGAGCCTGGGCGTGGTGGCGGTCACCGCCACCCTCTCGGCCGTGGACCACTGGCGGCGCGGCAACGTCGACCTGCGCATCTCGGCGGTGTTCGGCCTGTTCGGGGTCGCCGGCACCTTCGCCGGGGCCAAGCTGGGCCTGATGGTGCCGGTCGCGATGCAACTCACCCTGTTCGCCCTGGTCATGTACGCGGCGGCTTGGCGCATGCTCAGGCAACCCGTGTTGCAGCCCAGGCCGGCGGACGGCATCGTGGTGGCGGGCGGCGGCACGGCCGCCATCGGCTGCCAAGTCATCTTCTCGCCCTGCATGGGCCATATCGCCCTGCACGGCATCGGCGTCGGCGTGCTCACCGGCCTGGTCGGCGTCGGCGGCGGTTTCCTGATCGTGCCTGCCCTGGTGCTGCTCTCCGGCATCCCGATGAAGCAGGCAATCGGCACCTCGCTTGCCATCGTCGCGGCCAAGTCCTATGCCGGCTTCGCCGGCTATCTGGGCGGCGTGCCGATCGACTATGGCCTGATGGCGGGCTTCACCGGCATTACGATAGCGGGCAGTCTGGTCGGTACCCGCTTCGCCCACCGCCTGTCGCCGGAGCTGCTGAAAAAGGCCTTCGCGCTATTCCTTCTGCTGGTGGCCAGCTATATCCTGATGAAAAGCGTCTTGTTCCGTTGATTTGCAGCAGGAGGTCGCATCATGACGAACCCGGTCAAATACGCGTCGATCATGTGTTTCCACGACGAGCTGTGCCAGGTCTTCAACGCCCTGATGACCGCGCTGAGCCTGTTGCGCAACGGCGCCAAAGTCACCTTGTTCTTCGGTTCACGCGGGGTCAACGCCCTGCACAAAGACAAGGTGGCCACGCTGCAATGCCTGCCGGACATGCCCGAGATGGGCAAAGCGGTCACGCGGCGCATGGATGAGATGGACTTGCCGACGGTGGAAGACCTGTTCTTCATGTTCACCGCCGAAGGCGGCGAGGTGCTGGCCTGCCCGCTCAACGTGCCGCTGTTCGGCATGAGCGAGCGCGACCTGATCGAGGGTGCCAAGCTTGCCGACCCCGCCCGTTATTATCAGGACGTGGTCATAGCGGCGGACATGAACCTGACGTTCTGAACCCCGAATAGGCCGGCCCGATGCACGAAGCACCGATCTACTTGGACTACAACGCCACCACACCGGTAGACCCGCGAGTGGTCGAAGCCATGTTGCCTTATTTGCGCGAACACTATGGCAACCCCTCTTCGGATCATGTCTACGGCCGGCGCGCGCGGACGGCAGTCGAGGCCGCCCGCGCCGAGGTGGCCGCGCTGATTGGGGCGCAAGCGGAAGAGATCGTTTTCACCGGCAGTGCCACCGAGGCGAACAACCTGGCCTTGCAGGGCGTGGCCCGAGCCCGGCTCGCCGAGGGTCGCGCCCTCCTGGTCACTTCTTCCGTGGAGCACCCTTCCGTCGCACGCCCAATGCGGAAGATGGCAGCGGAAGGCTGGGGCGTAACCGAATTGCCAGTGGACGCCGCTGGCCGACTGCGCCTGAATGAGGTCGCCAACGGCATTTCGCCGGATGTCGCGCTCGTTTCGGTGATGCTGGCCAACAACGAGGTGGGCACGCTGCAGCCGATCCGCGAGATCGCCGCGCTGGCGCATGAGCACGGTACACTGATGCACGTGGATGCCGCCCAAGCAGCGGGCAAGATTCCGGTGGACGTGAACGAGCTGGGGGTGGACCTGCTCACCCTCGCCGGTCACAAGTTCTACGCGCCCAAGGGAATCGGCGTCCTCTATGTCCGTCGTGGCACCCCCTTGCAACCCATCTTCCACGGTGCCGGCCACGAACGGGGACTGCGCCCCGGCACCGAGAATGTGCCGCATATCGTCGCGCTGGGCGAAGCCGCCCGGCTGGCGCGCATCGGCCTGACCGAAGAGGCGCGGCTGCTGGAACGCCGGCGCGATGCCCTACAAGCCCATCTGACGCGATCCATCCCCGGCCTGAGCCTGAATGGCCATGCCAGCGAGCGCCTGCCCAACACGCTCAACCTCTCCTTCCCCGGCGTCCAGGGTTGGCAATTGCTGGCGGCGGCCGACGAGATCGCGGCCGCCACCGGCTCGGCCTGCCACGCCGGCGAACAGGCGGTCAGCGGCGTGCTCGCGGCAATGGGCTGCACGCGCGAGCGCGCCCTGGGCGCGGTACGCCTGTCCCTGGGCCGCTACAGCACGGACGCCGAAATCGACCAGGCCGCCACCGCCTTGATCGGCGCCTGGCGACGCCTGGCGAGTTGAATGGATCCCGCCAGTTACGAAGCCTGGTATGCCACGCCGCGCGGGCGCTGGGTGGCCGAGACCGAATTCGCGCTGCTCTTGCGCCTGCTCGACCTGCCGCCCGGCGCCAGCCTGCTCGACGTCGGCTGCGGCACGGGACAATTCACCCGGCGTTTTGCTCAGGCCGGCTATCGCGTCACCGGCCTCGACCCCGACCCCGAACGCATCGTCTACGCCCGGCAGCACGGCGCCGGCACGGAAAACCATCTGACCGGCGACGGCACCCACCTGGCCTTCGCGGACAAACAATTCGATGCCGCAGTCGCGGTCGCCTCGCTCTGCTTCGTCGAGGATCAAATCGGTTTCGTGCGGGAGATGCTGCGGGTGGCGCGGCGGCGCATCGTGCTCGGCCTACTCAACCGGCACAGCCTGCTTCATTTACAGAAAGGCCGCGACGGCGGCCAGGGCGGTTATCGCAGCGCCCATTGGCATAGCCTGGGCGAGGCGCGCGCCCTGCTGCATGAAGTGGGGCTGAGCGACAGCGCGCATGGCAGCGCCGTGTTCCTGCCGAATGGCGGCGGCTTGGCCCAGGCCATCGAGCGGGTTTTGCCCGCCCGATGGCCCTTCGGGGCGTTTCTGGCGGTTGCAGCCAGCCCGGCTTAACTACCAGGGAACAGCAGCCCGTTCAGGCGTTTGACGAAACCGGCCGGGTCGGCGATCTGGCCGCCGTCGAGCAGCAGGGCCTGGTCGAACAGGACCCGGGCGAGGTCGTCGAAGCGCGCCCCGGTCTCGGTTTCCAGCTTCTCTACCAGCGGATGCGCAGGGTTGATCTCGAGGATGGGCTGGGTCTCCGGCGCCTGCTGGCCCATGGCCTTGAGCATGCGCGCCAGGTTGGCGTTCATGTCGTGCTCGTCGGCCACCAGGCAGGCGGCGGAATTGACCAGGCGGCGGCTGACACGCACGTCCTTGACGCTGTCCTTCAATGCCTCCTTCAGCTTTTCGGCCAGGGCCTTGGCCTCTTCGGCCTTGGCCGGTTCTTCCGGCTTGTCTGCCTCGGCGGCCTTGATCGCGTCGAGATCGACCTCGCCCTTGGCCACCGATTGCAGCGACTTGCCGTCGAATTCGAACAGGTTGGACACCAGCCATTCGTCGACCCGGTCGGCCAGCAGCAACACCTCGATGCCCTTCTTGCGGAATATCTCCAGGTGCGGGCTGGCCTTGGCCCCGGCCAAGGTCTCGGCGGTGAGGTAATAGATTTTGTCCTGGCCTTCCTGCATCCGGCCGAGGTAGTCGGCCAGCGACACGGTCGGCGCGTCGCTCTTGGTGGTGGTGAAGCGCAGCAGCTTGGCGATGCGCTCCTTGTTGGCCGGGTCTTCGCCGACGCCTTCTTTCAGCACCAGGCCGAAGTGTTCCCAGACCTTGGCGTATTTCTCTTGGTCGTTCTCGGCCAGGTCGGCCAAGAGGTCGAGCGCCTTCTTCACGCAGCCGGCACGGATCGTCTCCATGTCGCGGGTCTGTTGCAGTATCTCGCGCGAGACGTTGAGCGGCAGGTCGGCTGCGTCGATCACGCCGCGCATGAAACGCAGGTAGGTCGGCATCAGCCGGCGGGCGTCTTCCATGATGAACACGCGCTTGACATAGAGTTTGACCCCGGCCTTGGCCTCGCGGTCCCACAGATCGAAGGGGGCATGGGCCGGCACATAGAGCAATAGGGTGTAGTCCTGGCGGCCCTCGACCCGGGCATGGGTCCAGGCCAGCGGGTCTTCGAAGTCGTGGGCGACGTGCTTGTAGAAGGTCTTGTAGTCGTCCTCGGTGAGTTCGCTCTTCGGCCGGGCCCACAGCGCGGAGGCGCGGTTCGCGGTCTCCTCCTCGCCCTTGTCGTCGACGAAGACGATGGGGATGGGCACGTGGTCGGAGTACTGGCGGACGATGTTCTTCAGGCGCCAGTCATCGAGGAACTCGTCCTCGCCCTCCTTCAGATGCAGCACGATCTCGGTGCCGCGGCTGGCCTTGTCCACCGTCTCCAGGCTGTAATCGCCCTCGCCCGCCGATTCCCAACGCACGCCGTGTTCCTGGGTCAGCCCGGCGCGGCGGGTGGTCAGGGTCACCCTGTCGGCGACGATGAAGCTGGAATAGAAGCCGACGCCGAACTGGCCGATCAGCTGGGTGTCCTTCTGCTGGTCGCCGGTCAGCTTGGAAAAGAATTCCTTGGTGCCGGACTTGGCGATGGTGCCGATGTGCTCGATCACCTCCTGCCGGCTCATGCCGATGCCGTTGTCGCGCAGGGTCAGGGTGCGGGCGGCCTTGTCGACGGACAGCCAGATCTTCGGCTCGCTGTCGTTCTCGTACAGCGCGGCGTCGTTCAGGGCCTCGAAGCGCAGCTTGTCGGCGGCGTCGGAGGCGTTGGAGACCAGCTCGCGCAGGAATATCTCCTTGTGGCTGTATAGGGAATGGATCATCAGGTGCAGCAGCTGCTTGACCTCGGCCTGGAAGCCCAGGGTTTCTTTGACGTTATCGCTCATGCGTTTTCTCCGGAAGAAATCATTTCGACTGAACATATGGTCAGCCGGGACGATTTCAACGGTAAAATCCCCACCGCCCCCCAATTCCGATTCATAGCGCCATAAATTCTTGAACCCCGAATACGACCCGTGGCTGGTTGGCCTATCGGTCGGCGTCGCGATCCTAGCGGCCTTCACCGCTTTGACCATCGCCGCCCGTATACCGCATGCCGAGCCGAAAAGAGTGCCTTACTGGCTTGCCGGTGGCGCCTTCGCCATGGGCAGCGGCATTTGGGCCATGCACTTCATTGGCATGCTGGCCCTGCACCTGCCCATTCCGCTGGCCTATGACATCCCCCTCACCGCGCTGTCCCTACTACTGGCCATCCTGTCCTCGGCCCTGGCCTTGCATCTGGTCCGCTGTGGCATCAACAAGTCCCTCAAACGGCATTTCAGCGCGCTGTTGATGGGCATGGGCATTAGTGCCATGCACTATGTCGGCATGAGCGCGCTCAAGATGTCGCCGTCGATCGATTACCGGCCGGGCTGGGTGCTGCTATCGCTAGCCATTGCTTATGCGGCCTCTTGGTTCGCCCTGAAAACGGTTACGCCCTATGACATTTCGCCTACCGCAGCCACCGTACGGGCAGACGACGGCGCGCAGCTAGCGCGCAGCAAACTGGCTTCCTCGCGGCAGATGTTGGGTGCCGTATATATGGGGATCGCCATCGCGGGCATGCATTATGTCGGCATGGTGGCGGCACGCTTCGACCCTCGTAGCGTCTGCTTGGCCGCGCCAGTCGGCCTAGGCACGGGCGAAATCGCCGTTATCGTTTCCAGCCTGACGCTAACGGTATTGGTCATTACCTTGCTGATGCTGACATACGATTTACGGTTGGACGAACAGCGCGCGCACTATCTGAAAGAACTGGAGAAGCGCAATCTACACCTGGAGTCCGAAGCGATCCGCTTGGCGGAAAAAATGACCGAGCAGATCAATGCCAGCGCGAAACGCGACCACTTGCTCGCCACGATCGTCAAGCAATCGGGCGACCCGATCCTGACGCTGGACCTCGCCCGCAACATCACCAGCTGGAACCAAGCCGCGACCGACCTATTCGGCTATCAAGCGGCGGAGATCATCGGACGCCCCTTCGGCCTGATCGAAGCGACATCCGCGGAGACGACTCGAGAGCCGGCCCTGCTGACTCTGCGCAGCCAAGACGGCACCCTGATCGTTGCCAGCTGCACCAGCTCGCCGCTATTGGACGAGCCGGGTGTGCGCGTCGGCGAGATACTCACCCTGCGCGATGTGACGGAGGAGCGCCGCGCGCACAGCCAGCTCCAACTCATGGCCCTCGTCACCGAAAACCTCGGCGAAGGCATCCTGATCACCGATCGGGATTCGCGCATCATCTCGGTCAACAAGGCCTTCACCACCATCACCGGCTATGCCTTGAGCGAAGTCGTGGGGAAGAGGCCATCCACCCTGGCTTCCGGCCAACACGACCAGGCCTTTTATGCCGCGTTATGGGACAGCCTGAACCGACTTGGCTATTGGCGCGGCGAGATATGGAACAGGCGCAAGGATGGCGGCTTGTATCCGGAATGGCTCTCGATCACCGCGCTACGCGATGAACACGGACAAGTTTCCAACTACGTCGCGATCTTCTCCGACATCACCCAGAACAAGGAGCGCGAGGCACGCATCGAATACCTGGCGCAACACGACCATCTGACCCAGTTGCCCAACCGTCTCTTGCTGCGCGACCGCATCGAACAAGCCATCGCCCATGCCCACCGCACCGGCAGCAAGGTCGCCATCATGTTCATCGATCTCGACCGTTTCAAGCTGATCAACGACACCCTGGGCCATACCTATGGCGACTTGCTGCTGAAAGAGGTGGCCGAGCGCCTGCAAAATCTGGTGCGCGAGGACGACACCGTCAGCCGCCAAGGCGGCGACGAATTCATCATCATGCTGCGCAACATCCGCAACATCGCCCACATCGCGCACTTGGCCGAAAAATACCTGGACGCGCTGTCGGTCGAATACGTGATCGGCGGCCATCACCTACACGTCACGCCCAGCATCGGCATCAGCCTCTATCCGGACGACAGCGACTCCATCGAGGAACTGATCCAGCACGCCGATACCGCGATGTACCACGCCAAGGACCTGGGCCGCGCGACCTACCAGTTCTATACGGAAAAGCTGAATACCGCGCTGGCCGAGCGGCTGGCGATAGAGAGCGCGCTACGGGATGCCTTGCGCAACGATGAGTTGAAGTTGTTCCTGCAACCGCAGTATCGGCTAGCCGACATGAAACTGGTGGGGGCCGAGGCCTTGCTGCGCTGGCAGCACCCGGTGCGGGGCATGATCTATCCGGGCGAGTTCATCCCGATCGCGGAGGACTCCCGGCTGATCGAGAGCATCGGCCAATGGGTACTCAATACCAGCCTCGATCTCTTGCAACAATGGGATGGCGACAGCGAGCTTGGCCACCTGCATATCGCGGTGAACGCCTCGGCGCGGCAACTCAACAACGCGGAATTCGCCGGCCAAGTGAAGGCCATGCTCGAACAGCGCGCGTTCCAGCGCGGCAATCTGCATATCGAGATCACCGAGTCGACCCTGATGAAGGACATCGAACGCAGCCTGGCCCAGCTTCAGGCCTTGAAGGATCTGGGCCTGAAGCTGGCGGTGGACGATTTCGGTACCGGCTATTCCTCGCTCAATTACCTCAAGCAGTTGCCGATCAACATGCTGAAGATCGATCAATCGTTCATTCGCGGCATCCCCGACGATTCGCACGACAAGACCATCAGCCTCGCGATCATCAACCTGGCCCACACCTTGCAGTATGAAGTCGTGGCAGAAGGTATCGAGACGCGGGAACAACTGGCGTTTTTGGAGCAAGCCGGCTGCGAGCTGGGCCAAGGCTTTCATTTCGCCAGGGCCATGCCGATCGAGGAATTCGTGCGTCTCGCGCGAAGCGCACAGGCTTAACCCCGACTAACGCAGGCCCAACACGTCCTGCATATCGAACAGCCCGTTCTTGCGTTCGGCGATGAAGCGTGCCGCGCGTAGCGCGCCCAGGGCGAAGGTCATGCGGCTGCTGGCCTTGTGGCTGATCTCCACCCGCTCGCCGATGCCGGCGAACAGCACGGTATGGTCGCCCACGATGTCGCCGCCGCGCACGGTGGCGAAACCGATGGTGCTGGGATTGCGCTCGCCGGTCACGCCCTCGCGGCCGTAGACGGCGTGGCTCTTGAGGTCGCGGCCCAGGGCCTCGGCCACCACCTCGCCCATGCGCAAGGCGGTGCCGGACGGGGCATCGACCTTGTGCCGGTGATGGGCCTCGACGATCTCGATGTCGAAGCCCTCGTCGAGAATGCGCGCGGCGATGTCGAGCAGCTTGAAGGTGAGGTTGACGCCGACGCTCATATTCGGCGCGAACACCACGGGCACGCGCTCGGCCGCCTCGGCGATAGCCCGCTTGCCGGCCTCGTCGAAGCCGGTGGTGCCGATGACCAGCCCCGCTCCGGCCCGCATGCAGGCATCGATGTGATGCAGCGTGGCCTCGGGCCGGGTGAAGTCGATCAAGACATGGCCCGGCTCGAGCACGGCCCCCACGGCTTCGCTGACGGCGACACCGAAGTGGCCGCCGATCAGCTCGCCGGCATCCTTGCCGAGATAGGGGCTGCCGGCGCGTTCCAAGGCCCCGGCCAAGCGCATGTCCGGCGCGCCCGCCACGGCTTCCAGCAAGGCGCGGCCCATGCGGCCGCCGCTGCCGACGATGACGATGTTCTGGCTCATGGTTTCTCCGCGGGCTGGGGCGCCGGGGCCGGTTCGGCCTTGGGCAACTCGGGCAGCGGCGTCACGTCGCCATCGATGCCCTTGAGCTTGTCCTCCTCGAACACCGCCGTGATGCGACGGGTCTCGATCAGCTTGCCGTCCTTCTCCAGGCGATAGACATAGTCCCAGCGATTGGCCCGGAAGGGATCGATCACCAGCGGCGTACCCAGGGCGAAGCGCACCTGCGAAGGCGTCATGCCGAGCTTGAGCTTGGCGATCATGTCCTGCGTCACCACGTTGCCCTGCTGAATGTCGATCTTGTAAGGCTTGAACACCTCGACCGATCTCTTCAGGTCGAAATCGTTGGTCCAGCTACAAGCCGTCAACGGCAGGAGGAAGAATAAGGGGATATAGCGCATAGGCCGGCAGGATAGGTGAATGCGATCAAGCGCGCTATGATAACGCGCAACCTATCCCGGCGTCACACACATGAATACCGATCAGCTGAAGACCATGGGCCTCAAGGTCACCCTGCCCCGGTTGAAAATCCTCAATCTGTTCGAGACCGCCGACAAGCGCCACCTCACGGCCGACGACGTTTACCAACTGCTCAAGGAGGACGGCGTGGACATCGGCCTGGCCACGGTCTATCGGGTATTGACCCAGTTCGAGCAGGCCGGCTTGCTCATTCGGCATCATTTCGACAACGAGAAGGCCAGCTACGAACTCAACCAAGGCAACCACCACGATCACCTTGTCTGCGTGCAATGCGGCCGCGTGGAGGAGTTCTACGACCCCGAGATCGAGCGCCGCCAGCAGAAGATCGCGGCCGAGCACGGCTTCGCGCTGCACGAACACTGCCTGTATCTGTATGCCGATTGCGTGAAAGAGGCCTGCCCGAATCGGCCCAAGCCCGGCAAGCGTTGAGCGCCTATCCAGCGCGGACAGGCCCTAACTCGCCAACATCTCCCCGGCATGGCGCCGGGTCGTTTCGGTGATCTTCACCCCGCCCAGCATGCGGGCGACCTCCTCGACCCGCTCTTGCGCGTCCAGCAGCTTGACATGCGAGGCAAGCGCGGCGCCCCGTCCGGCCTTGCTCACCGAATAATGAGTGCCGGCGCGAGCCGCCACTTGCGGCAAGTGCGTCACGCACAGCACCTGGCGGCCTTGCCCCAACTCCGCCAGCATGCGGCCGACGACCTCGGCCACGCCGCCGCCGATGCCGGCATCCACCTCGTCGAAGATCAGGGTCGGCGCGCCGCTGACGGCCGACAGCACGGTCTGCAAGGCCAGACCGATGCGCGACAGCTCGCCGCCCGAAGCGGTCTTGGCCAGGGCATGCAGGCCCTGGCCGGCGTGCGGGCTCACCAGGAACTCGACGCTCTCCAAGCCATGGCTACCCGGCTCGCCGGGCTTGAGTTCCACCGCCAAGCGCCCACCCTGCATGGCCAAACCCTGCATGGCCTGGCCGACCGCCTGGGCCAGGCGTCCGGCCCCCGCCTTGCGCCGCGCGCTCAAGGCCTGGGCTTGTGTTCGATAGTCCGCCTCGGCGGCGCGCTCGGCCTCGGCCAGACCGGCCGGATCGGACAGTTGCTCCAGCTCGATCAGTTGCGCCTGGGCCGACGCCAGCAGATGCGGCAACTCCGATGGCTTGACCCTGAACTTGTTCGCGGCCGAGGTGATCGCCGCGAGGCGCGCCTCGGCCTGGGCCAAGGCGACCGGATCGAGTTCGACCCGATCGGCATAACGCAGCAACTCGTGCGCCGCCTCGTCCAGCTCGATCGCCCCCGATTCCAGCAACTTCATCGGCTCGGCCAGGCGGGAATCGAGCTGGGCCAAATCCGCCAAGCTTCCTTGCGCCGCCTTGACCCGGGCCAGGACGCCCCCGTCTTCGCCGGCCAGGATGGCATGGGCCGCCTGCACCCCGGCCAGCAACTCGGCGGCATGCGCCAAGCGGCCATGCCCTTCCTGCAAGGCCTGCCATTCTTCCGCGTTGAACCGTAGCGCCGTCAATTCCTCGACCGTCCACGCCAACCGTTCGCGCTCCGCCAGCGAGCCTTGCAGGCGCTGCTCGGCCTCCTGCCTGCGTTGCTTGGCCTCGCCCCAGGCCCGAAAACAGCGGGCTACCGCTTCGACCAGGGGCTCGGCATCGGCATAGCCATCGAGGATCTGCCGCTGCACGGCGGGCTTGAGCAGGGAGTAATGCGCGTGCTGGCCATGGATGTCGACCAAGCGCTCGCCCACTTCCTTGAGCTGTTGCAGGGTGACCGGACTGCCGTTGATATAGGCACGGGAACGCCCGCCCGCCTCGAGGGTACGGCGCAACAGGCAAACGCCGGGGTCGCCCCGCAGATCGTTTTCGGCCAACCAGGCCTGCAAGGCGGTCAATTGGCCGCAGTCGAATTCAGCCACCACTTCGGCCTTATCGGCGCCCTTGCGCACCATGCCCGCCTCGGCCCGGCCGCCCAGGGCCAGGCCAAGGGCATCCAGCAAGATGGACTTGCCCGCGCCGGTCTCGCCGGTCAGGACGCAAAAACCCGGACCGAACTCGATCTCCAGCCGTTCGACCAGGATAAATTCGACGATATTCAGGGAACGCAGCATGCGCGGATGGACGCTTTATTTCGACCGTTATTGGGTCGGGAGAATAAAGCGCTTGCGGCAGGATTGCCAGATGCCTGGCTAAAGAGTTATTTCAGCGGGATTTAGCTTGGGATAGGGAACCGGCCGCAACGAAGCGGCCGTTCGATGCCCACCAGGCGAAGCACGGAGTCGGCGGGGAAGCGGCAGGCCACACCCTGCCGAACGGGAAAAGAAGAGGGCCGGCGACCATGCGGCCGCCGGCCAAAACTATTTGCACTGGCGTTAGCCTTCCATGCAAATAGGGTGGGAGACATACGGGTTTCGTTAAAGGTACACATCGCCGGGTCCTGGTTTTTCAATTGCTTGCAATCCTAAATATTGTCTTATAGCAACCTTGGTTCGCCGCGATAGCCTGTGGCCGCCCAAGAAACCCGCGGCACAAGCCGATGCGAAACCGCGTGACTGAACTATAGGTCGGGCAAGCATCGGAAATAATTGGGGATATTCCTATTGCCGCTAGGTGCAAATGCTTAGCGGCCGGCGGAAACCGAGGGTAATTACCTAATTTCGCGATACCTGGAATGACCGCAAAGGCCAGTGCTTACAGCTTTTCGCCCCAATGCAGTTTTTGCCTGAGCGTGTCGTAGTAATTGTGCTCGGGCGGATGCAGCAGGCGAACCGTGTTCTTCGCCCGCCTGACGTTGACTCGATCGCCGATGAAAAGGTCGTGGTGAATTTGGCCGTCGAAATGCACCCGTGCATCGTCGGCATGGATCAGATTGATCTCGATCTCGGACCGGCCATTGACCGCGATCGGCCGTGCCGACAAGGTATGCGCGCACACCGGGGTCAGCACGAAGGCCTCCAGCGTGGGATGCAGAATCGGGCCGCCGGCGGACAAGGCATAGGCGGTGGAGCCGGTCGGCGTGGCCAGCACCAGGCCGTCCGCGCGCTGACTGTAGACGAATTTGTCGTCGATGTAGACCTCGAATTCGATCAGCCGCCCGGCGTTGCCCTTGCTCACCACCATGTCGTTGAAGGCATAGGCCGCGCCGAACAGGTCGCCGTGCCGCTCCAAGTGGCACTCCAGCATGATGCGATCCTCGGCCACGTATTGGCCGGACAGCATCTCGTCCAGGGTCGGCAACATGGTATCGATCGAGACATCGGCCAGAAAGCCGAGGCGCCCCTGGTTGATGCCGATCATCGGCACCGGGTGCTCGGCCAAGACACGCGCGATGTTAAGCAAGGTACCATCGCCACCGAGGACGATCACCAGATCGACCCGGCCGGCCAGTTCGGTCAACGGCGCATTGGGGATGCCTTTAATAGCGCAATGGTCGGCGGTATGCACGGTCACCCAGACATCGTGCCCGCGCTGGCCAAGAAACTCGGCCAGGCGCATCACCGGTGCGCTCACGCTGGCGCTATTGTATTTTCCGACGAGAGCGATACTCTTGAAATTGCTTTCCATGGCATGAAATTATATCCACATAACGCCGAGCCCATTGAAACTGAATCCGACCGACAAAATGTTGAACGACCGTGCCCGCATCCTGCTGAAGACGCTCGTCGAGCGCTATATCGAGGACGGCCAACCCGTCGGCTCGCGCACGCTGTCGGAACATGCCGGGCTGAAACTGTCGCCCGCCACCATCCGCAACGTGATGGCCGACCTGGAAGAAGGTGGCTTCATCGTCAGCCCCCACACCTCGGCCGGCCGCGTGCCCACGCCGCGCGGCTACCGGCTGTTCGTCGATAGCCTGATCACGGTACGGCCGCTGGCCCAGCCCGAGCTGTTCCAGATCGAGAACGCCCTGGTGCCGGACGATCCACGGCGGCTAGTCTCGGCGGCCTCGCAACTGCTCGCCGAGCTGACCCATTTTGCCGGCGTGGTCGCCACGCCGAAACGGCGTAGCCAGCGTTTCCGCCAGATCGAATTTCTGAGCCTGTCGGACAAGCGCATCTTGCTCATCATCGTCAGCGCCGAGGGCGAGGTGCAGAACCGCATCATCCTGACCGAACGGCCCTACAGCCAAAGCCAACTGACCCAGACCGCCAACTTCTTCAACCATCACTACAGCGGCCTCAGTTTCGAGGAAGTGAAGCCCCGGCTCGTGAGCGAACTGGCGACGCTGCAATCCGACATCAGCCAGCTCATGCAAACCGCAGTCGAGGCCAGCAGCCGCGCCTTCGGCCCGAGCCATACCGAATACATCATCGCCGGCGAGATCAATTTGCTGAAGACGCCGGACCTGTCGTCCGACATGAACCGGCTACGCGAACTCTTCAATATGTTCGAAAGCAAGACCGATCTGCTGCAATTGCTCAACATCGGCCAGGCCGCCGATGGCGTACAGCTCTATATCGGCGCCGAAGCCGGCGTGGCGACGCTGGACGAATGCAGCGTGATCACCGCGCCTTACGAGGTCGATGGCGAGGTGGTCGGCACCCTGGGCGTGATCGGCCCCACGCGCATGGCCTACGAACGCATCATCCCCATCGTGGACATCACCGCCCGCCTGCTGTCCAGCGCCCTGTCCCATCACTGAAGAACGCCCATGCCCCGATATCCCGCCGAGCCGGCAGCCAACCACGACCAGCCGGCCCGCATCGGCGTCTTGCTGATCAATCTAGGCACGCCCGAGGCGCCGACCGCGCGGGCATTGCGGACCTATCTCGCCGAGTTCCTGTCCGACCCGCGCGTAGTCGAAATCCCGCGCCTGATCTGGTGGCCTATCCTGCACGGCGTCATCCTGCGCACCCGGCCCAAAAAATCGGCGGAGAAATACGCCAGTATCTGGACCCCGCAAGGCTCGCCACTACGCGTCATCACGGAACGCCAAACCGCCTTGCTGCGCGAGGCGTTGGCCGGACTAGGCCCAGCGCCTGTCCTGGTCGAACATGCGATGCGCTACGGCCAGCCCGCCGTCGCCTCGGCCATCGGCAAGCTGCGGGCGGCGGGCTGCAATCGCCTGCTGGTCCTGCCGCTCTATCCGCAATACGCGGCCAGCAGCACCGGCTCGGCCCTCGATGCGGTGTTCGCGGCGCTGAGCCACGGCCGCGACCTGCCCGAGCTGCGCGTGATTCGTGGCTTTCACGACCAGCCCGGCTACATCGCCGCGCTGGCCGAGCGGATCGAGCAATACTGGGCGGTACACGGCCGGCCGGAGCAACTGGTCATGAGCTTCCACGGCATCCCCAAGCGCAGTTGCGATCTAGGCGACCCCTATGCCCGGGAATGCCAGGAGACCGGCCGCCTGCTGGCCGAACGCCTGGGGCTCGCGCCCGAGCAATATCGGATCGCCTTCCAATCGCGCTTCGGCCGCGCCGAGTGGCTCAAGCCCTATACCAGCGAAACTCTGGCCGAACTGGGCCGGCAGCGCAGCCGCCGGGTCGATCTGGTCTGCCCCGGCTTCGTCGCCGACTGTCTCGAAACCCTGGAAGAGATCGCCATGGAAAACAAGGCGGTATTCCTTGGCGCCGGCGGCGGCGAATACCACTACATCCCCGCCCTGAACGACCAGCCCAGTTGGATCGCGGCGCTGGCCGATCTCGCACAAACTCAGTTGGCCGGCTGGATCGACAGCCCGGCAAAAACGGCACTAAATAAGCCCTCCAGCACGCAATAAGCCATCAAAGGCTTGCCTTGGCCTGAATTGACACAGATCAAGAAAAGGTCACGGCAGACTCCACAGTTCGATTCACCCATGTCAGACTGGTATGTAGCTACTAGTATCGATTTTTCAGCTATAACAACTAGGTAGCGGTAGTGCCTTGTATTTGAATCGACATTCCACATTGTTGGAGGAGACTATGAAAAACCGATTGACCTGTATTGCCCTAGCCATGGGCGCGCTATATCTCGGTTCCACTGCCTGGGCAGGCGAGCCGGCCGACAGCCGCACCCGCACCATGGCCGCCAACTGCTCATACTGCCACGGCCCCGACGGCAAGAGCCGCGGCGCCATCCCCTCGCTGGCCGGCCTGGAGAAGGGCTACTTCGTCCAACAGATGAAGGACTTCCAGTCGGGGGCCCGTCCCGCCGTGGTCATGCAGAAACACGCCCTCGGCTACAACGACGAGGAAATCGAAAAACTGGCCACCTGGTTCGCCGCCATCAAATAAGCAAAAGGAGACAACGCTATGGCATTCAATCGCCGTGATTTTCTGAAGATTTCCGCCGGCGCGGCAGGTGCGGCCAGCCTCGGTTCATTCAGCAGCCTGGCCATCGCCGGTGCCAAACCGAAGGTGGTCATCGTCGGCGGCGGCTTCGGTGGCGCCACCTGCGCCCGCTACCTCAAGCTGTGGGATCCGAAGATCGAGGTCACCCTGATCGAGATGAACGACAAGTTCGTCTCCTGTCCCTTCTCCAACACCGTGCTCGGCGGTGTCAACAAGCTGCAAGACCTCACCTTCGGCTACAACGGCCTGAAGAAGGCCGGCGTCAAGCTGGTGAAGGACGAGGTGGTCGGCTTCGATACCGCCAAGCGCGTGGTCAAGTGCAAGAGCGGCAAGACCTTTGCCTACGACCGTCTAGTGCTATCCGGCGGCATCGAGCTGCGCTTCGATCTGATCGAGGGCTACGACGCCAAGGCCCAGAAGACCATCATGCACGCCTGGAAGGCCGGCCCGCAGACCGCGACCCTGCGCAAGCAGTTGGAGGCCATGCCCGACGGCGGCGTCTACGCCCTGTCCATCCCGGCCATGCCCTATCGCTGCCCGCCCGGACCTTACGAACGGATCAGCATGGTGGCCAACTACTTCAAGGCGGCCAAGCCCAAGTCCAAGATACTGGTGCTCGACAGCAATGCCGACATCGTGTCGAAGAAGGGGCTATTTCTGGCGGCTTGGAAGAAGCACTACGAGGGCATGATCGAATATCGCCCGAACAGCAAGCCAACACGGCTTGATGCTGCCAAGAACACCATCGTGCTCGATGTCGAGGACGTCAAGGCCGACGTGCTGAACGTGGTGCCGCCGATGCGCGCCCATGGCATCACCGCCATGGCCGGTGTGCGGGACGACAAGGACAACTGGTGCTCGGTGGACTTCCGCACCCTGGAGTCCAAGGTCGCGCCCAACGTTCACATCATCGGCGACTCGATCTCCGCCCCGACGCCGAAGTCCGGCTCCATGGCCAACAACTATGGCAAGGTCTGCGCCGCCGCGCTGGTCGAACTGCTGAATGGCCGCGAAGCCGAAAAGGTGCCGGTGATCACCAACACCTGCTTCTCCGCCACCTCCTCCAAGACCGCCATTCACGTGGCCGCGGTCTGGCGGCTCAGCGCGGAAGGCAAGTGGGAAGTGCCCAAGGGCGCGACCGGCGTCTCGAAGGAAGAGAGCGAGATCGAATGGCACTACATGGAGTCCTGGGCCAAGAACATCTGGGCGGACACCCTGGCGCTCTGACACCGAGCGGCAGTAATGAAAAAGGAGAGGCCCCGCCTCTCCTTTTTTTACGCCGGTAGCGGCTTATATCTCGAGTAGATGCCCCTCGCGCAAGGTTTGCACGACCCTGCCCTTCACCAGATCGTCGACCTCGACGATGATGTCCATTTCCCGGCCCGGTTTCATATGCGTCAGCCAGACCGGCACGTCCGGCCGGAAGCCCGCCAAGTCCGAGCTCAAGGTGGCCGGGCAATAATGTTTGGATAGATCGGCGATCTCGCGCATGTCGTTGGGGAAGGAACACTCGACAATCAAGTGCTTGAGATCGCTCGTCGCCTTGGCGATGTCCCACAAGGCGGCATGGCTGCATGTGTCGCCGGAAAAAATCACGCTGCCACGGCTGCCGCGCAGCAGATAGCCCACCGTGGGCACCACATGGTTGGCCGGAATCGGCGTGATCTCACGACTGCCGATGCGAACCGCTTGCCCGACGGCAACCGTCTCGTAGACCAGCAAGGGCGCTTCCTTGCTGGGAATGCAATTGAAGTCCGGCCAGAGATGCCAGTTGAACAGATGGCGCTGGAGCACTTCCAGCACCTCGGCGGTGGCATGCAACACGATCGGCCGCTCGCGCCGCTCCAACACGCTGTCCAACATCGGCGGCAAGGCCAGGACATGGTCGAGATGGGCATGGGTCAGGAAGACATGGTCGATCTTGACCAAGGCATCGAGATCGAGCCGGGTCACGCCGCTGCCGGCGTCGAGCAGGATATCCTCGTCGATCAAGAACGAAGTGGTGTGGCGATTGTCGCCGATCCCGCCGTTGCAACCCAATACCCGCACCCGCATCGGTGACTCTCCTTGCCGTGACGCCTTACTTGGTCGTGAAGGTGAACACGCCGTCCCAGTCAGCCGGTGGCGGCTCGCGACGAAAATGCTCAATACGTTTCAAATATACCTCGCATAGATTTTTTGTCCCTTCCGTATATTCGACATTTTCTGTAAGTATTGCCCTCAGCTTGCCATCGGCGGCATCCCAACGTTGCGCGCGATATTCGGCCAATGCCGCCTCGAACAGCCGCGCCGACGCCAAGGCCTCGGGAGGCAACTCGCCGGCCACGCCCAAGGGTTCATAAATGGCGACGGGCTGCTGCTTGCCCTTGACCCGAACCTGGTCGATCAAGCGAAAGGCGATATCGGGGCAGGCTTGGCGCGTGTCCTCGCCGCACAAGACGCCCACCCCGTATTGCTTGGTCAGCCCTTCCAGGCGCGAGGCCAGGTTCACCGCATCGGCCAACACGGTATAGGCCATGCGGAATGCCGAGCCCATATTGCCGACGCTCATGCGGCCGGTATTGACGCCCACGCCGATCTTCACCGCCGGCCAGCCGTGTTCGCGCAAGCGCGGGTTCAGCTCGCTCAAGGCCCGCTGCATGGCCAAGGCGGTCAACACGCCGTCGCGCGCGTGGCGCTCGTTGCTCAGCGGCGCGCCCCAGAAGGCCATGATCGCATCGCCGATGTATTTGTCGATGGTGCCGCGGTGTTCCTGCACCACGCGGGTCATGGCCGACAGGTAGACGTTCAGCATCTCGGCCAGCGCGGCCGCCTCCAAACCCTCCGAGATGCTGGTGAAATCGCGGATGTCGGAAAACAGCACCGTCATCTCGCGCGACTGGCCGCGCAGGCTGTAACGGGCCGGGTCGCGCGCCATCTCGTCGACTAGTTCCGGCGGCACGTATTGGCCGAACAGGCGCGTGAGTTGCAGCTTGGACCGCGCCTCGACGAAGAAACCGTAACTCATGTTGAGGATGAACAGGCCCGCTATCGCATACAACAAGGTCGCCGATGGCAAACTCAAGTTCAGCGCAAGCCAGGCATGGATGTCCGCGCCGAGCGCCAGGCCCATCAGGCCGGCCGCGCCGGCGCCAGCCCACAGCGGCGCGGCGAACGGCAACCACGCCGCCAGCAGCACGCCCAGCACGGCGACGGCGATAAGGCTCCATTCGCGCGTGCGCGGCGACTCCCATTTAACGCTGCCGTCCAAGATGCCGGAGATCATGTTGGCGTGGATCTCCACGCCCGGAAAGGCCTTGTTGCCCGGCACCACGCGCAGGTCCATGATGCCGGGCGCGGTGGCGCCGACCAGCACCAAACGCCCCTCCAACTCGGCCGCCGGCACCCGGCTGTGGATCACATCGGTCGCCGAGATATAGCGAAAGGCCGGCGTTGCCCGGTACGGCACCAGCGCCATCGCATTCACATCGATCGGCACGTCCATGCCGTCGAGCGTGAGCCTGGCCGGCGCGGCGACCTCGATCGCGCCCAGGCCCAAGCCCGCGCGCACCAAGGCGATAGGCAAGGCCGCGCGGCACTGGCCTTGATAATCGATCAGCAAAGGCTGGCGCCGGATCACGCCGTCGAAATCGGGTTGGATATTGAAAAAGCCGGCATATGCCACGCTGGTTTGCAGCGCCGCCAGGTTGGCGCCGTGCCCCGTCGCCCTCGGGGCCCGCACGCCTGCCCGAGATAGACGGTCGCAAGCCAGATCGGCCGGCGGCAAGGCGCCGACCCGCCCGGCCTCGTCGCCGAAACCGAAGTAATAGCCGAGCACCGCCGGCCCCTTGCCCAAGGCCTGGGCCAGGCGGGCATCGTAGTCCAGGCCGGGACGGATGCGCTCCAGCATCTTGGCGAAACCGTTCTCGCCGGCCAACGCGCCACGGGCCAGGCCTTGCAATACCGGCAGGCCGGAGCTTTGGTCGGGCTCGGCGAAGACGATGTCGAAACCCACGGCCGCGACGCCGTATTGCGTGAACAGGTTTTCCGTCAGCTTCGCCGTTTGCACGCGCGGCCAGGGCCAGCGGCCGATCTCTTGCAGCGATTTCTCGTCGATGTCGACGATGACGATACGGTCATCCAGGCCCTGCGGACGGAACAACTGCACCTTGAGGTCGTAGAGAGCGGCATCCAGCTTGTCGATGAAGTACAGCTTGTACAGGCCGCCGGCATGACCGAGCAGGATCAGCAAGAACGCCAGGCCGAACGCCAGTTGCCCGAGAAAGCGACGCGCGCGCAGGGTCATTTCAAGCGATAGAGCCGGTTTTCGACCAGACGGCCGTCGGGCAGTTCGGTCGAGGCCACGGCCTCGCCCAGCCGGGTCAATCTATCCTCGGGATGCGGGTGCGTCTTATAGAGCAAGGCCATGCGGCTGTCTTGCGCCGGCACGTGGCCGATCTCCTGCAACACCGCCGGCAAGGCATAGCCGTCGTAGCCGGCGCGCGCGGCCAGCACCATGCCCATGCGGTCGGCCTCGTACTCGGCATCCTTGTCGAGCGAGCGGGCGACGATCTCCGCGCCGTTGCCGATCAGGTTCTGCACGATCTGGTTCTTGTCGCGCAATCGCTGGCCGAGCAGGCCGCCCACGGCCGAGACCATCTGCGATTGCTGCATGAGCTTGAGGTGGTGCCGGCGCAGGACATGGCCGATCTCGTGGCCCAGCACCGCCGCCAGTTCGGCCTCGTTCCGCAATTTCTTGTACAGCCCCTTGGTGACGAAGACATAACCGCCGGGCGCGGCGAAGGCGTTGATGTCCTCGCTGTCGATGACACCGAAGCGCCAGACCAGCTCGGGCCGTTCGCTGCCGCCCGCCACCCAGCGGCCGACGCGATTGACATAGCGTTGCAGGCCCTCGTCGGCCACCAAGGGCGCGGCGCCGAGCAGATTGCCGGCGATGCGGCGGCCGATGTCGGCCTCTTCCTCGGCCGAGGTTTGGCCACCGGCCAGGGCCTGCACCAGATTGCCCACCCCCGCGTCGGCCGGCTGGGCCTGGCTCTGCGGCTGCACGCCATCCAGCACGCCGCGCAGCAAGCCGCCCAGGCCGGCGGCCTGCGCGCCCGACGCTAGCACGGCCAAGATCAACAGCAAGGCACTCGGAAGCTGTCTCATTGGGCGCCTCCCCACGACGTATCGCCCGCCGCCTGGCCTTGCGGCGCCGGCAGATAGGCCACGTCGCGCCGCGACAGGCCCGCCTCGGCCGCGAAGCGCGCGGCCTCCTGCGCGGTCGCGCCAAGGCTTTCCATCTGCCGCAGCGCCCGCTCGTCGAAACGCGCCTGCTTCAGCTCCTCTTCGCTCAGGCCGCGCACCCCGGCGACCGCCACGACCTTGTTCGGGTCGCGCCGCGTGGCGCCAAGGGACAAGACGCCCTGCAACTCGCCGGCCACGTCGGTCTGCGCGGCCGCGCCGCCGCGCACCGAGAGCAGGCGCACCCAGCCGGTCTTGCCTTGCACGCGCACCTGGCTCCAGCCGCCCTGGCGGGCCAGGATGTCGACCGCCTCGCCCTTGGCCGTCTTCGCCAGTTCCGCCGCCGTCGCCGAGGCCGTGGCGCGCAAGGGCTCGTCCTTGAGCATCACGCCGGGCGCGGCCCAGGCCGGCGCGGCGCAAAGGCCGGCGGCAAGCACGATCCATCTAAGAGCCTGCCTCATAAAATCCCGCAGGCGCGGCAGTGACGATTTTGATGCAGGCCGCGAAGCGCAACGCGCGGTTTGGTCATTCCAAACAAGCGGGGCGCGACAAAGGCATGCGGCAAAATCGCTACCGCCCCGGAGGGTTGCCGCCAGAAACGGCGTCTGCCGCGTTGCGGCGCTTGGCAATGGAACGACCATTGCCCGCGCACCGCGCCTTTCATCCATCCGTTTCTGGCGGCAACGCGCTCCGCGAGATTTTATGAGACAGGCTCTAAGCATCGCTTTCTCCCTGATCGCATCCTAGCGGCCATGATACCCACCGGCCCGATCGAATGCATTATGATCGCCCAATGTCCTGGCTCACCGATTTGCTCACCCGAAGCGGCGATGCCCTGATCGCGCGCTTCGCCGCCTGGGCCAGAACCCTGCGTTTCGGCACGGTCACCCTGGCCGGCATCCTGTCGCCGGGTCTCTACAACAGCGCCACCCGCACGGTGGTACAGAAACAGATCTACTTCACGGCCTGGCAGATATTGTTCGGCTTCAACCTGTTCGCCGCCGTGTTCAGCCTGATCCTGATCCGTATCGCCACCACCGCCGCGCAAAATTACGGCCTGGGCGATCTGGCGCTCGAACTTATCCTACGCATCCTGGTCATCGAACTGCTGCCCTTGATGACCGCCCTATTCATCGCCCTGCGTTCGGGCGCGGCGATCAATGCCGAGGTGGCGCTGATGAACATCACCAATGAAATCGAGGCCCTGCACAGCGTCGGCATCGACCCCTTGCGCCTGGAGTTCCTGCCACGCGTGATCGGCGGCGTGGTGTCCGTGCTGGCCTTGACCGCCCTGACCAGCCTCACGGCGCTGCTCATCGCCTATCTGGAACTGTATGGCCCGCAAGCACACGGCTTTGCCGATTTCACCTGGGTGATCGGCCAGGTCTACAGCCCCCTGCTCCTCTTCGGCCTCTGGCTCAAATGCCTGCTGTTCGGCCTGGCGGTCACCGTCATCCCCATCGCGGCCGGCCTGGATTCGCCGCATAAACTATTCTTCGCCCCCATCGCCGTGTTGTCCGGCATGGTGCGGCTGTTTTTCGCATTGATGTTGATCGAGGTCGGATCATTAGCCATCACCTACCTCTGAAATTCGTCGCCGACGACGCCGAACGGCGCGCCTGGCTGGCGGCCCATGCCGACGCCGTGCTGGTCTCGGCCGAGCTGCCCCTGCGCGCCAACCTGTCGGTGCTGGAAAACATCGCGCTGGTGCCGCAATATCGCCACAACGCCAAGGCCCACGTGGCCAACGAACGGGCCTGGGCCTTGCTGGAACGGCTGGGGTATACCGCTTGCGCCCACCTGCGCGACCCCGATCTCGACTTCGAGCAGCGCTTCGTCGCCAAGCTGTTGCGGGCGGTGATCGCCAAGCCCTCTATAATCGTGATCGAGCGGCCCGGCCTGCTGCTGCCGGACACGCCCTACCCGCGCTTCCTGGCGGAGGTTTTGAGCCAACTCGACAAGGACATCGACACGTTCCGGATCGTGGATTACGCATGGCACGCCCCCCTTTACCCGCCCATTTGATCAAGCATCTCGGCCTCAAGGTTGGCCTCTTGGTCGGCGCCACCGTTTTCATCGCCGTGGCGTTCCTCGTCTATACCTTGTTCGCCCGTGGCCTGTTCGAGCCGACACGCACCATCACCCTGATCGCCGACGAGGTCGACAACATCGCCATCGGCATGCCGCTCAACTTCTCCGGCTTTCCGATCGGCGAGGTCAGCCGCGTCACGCTGACCGAGCAAGGCCAAGGCCGGGTCGAGATCAAGGTGCCGACCAAGCACCTGCGTTGGCTACGCGGCACCAGCATCTTCACCCTGCAAAAATCGCTGGTCGGCGGCGCCAAGATTCGCGTCTATAGCACCGACCTCAAGGCACCGCCGCTCGCCCCGGATGCCACGCCCCAGCTCCATACCGGCGACATCGGCGAAGAGCTCCCCGCCCTGGTCGCGCGCGCCAAGGCCCTGCTCGACAACCTGGAACGCCTGACTCAAGAAGGCTCCGCGCTGGATCAGAGTCTAGGCCACAGCAATACCGTGCTGGGTCGCATGACCGGCGAATACGGCGTGCTGGAAGGCATGCTCGGCAGCGCCGACAAGGCCAAGAAGGTGATCGCCGCGCTAGACCAAAGCAATAAGCTGCTCGCCTCGCTCAACGGCCTGTCGCTCAAGATGGACCGGCGCGTATTCGGCCAGGACGGCGTGATGGACCAGACCGACAAAGCCATGCAACAAGCCAACGCCGCCTTGCTGCAAACCCGCGACAGCCTGAAAAAGGCCGACGCGATTCTCGCCGACGCGAAAGAGGCCAGCACCGATCTGGTTCTATTGCGCAGCGAAATCGACGCCAGCGTGAACAAAGTGAACGGCCTCATCGACGAGATCAACCGCAAGTGGCCGTTCGCCCGCGAGGTGGAGATGAAACTGCCATGAAGCCGCTTACCTGGCTGATCCTGCCCCTGCTCGCGGCCTGCGCCGGCACGCCGCCACCCGACTGGAAGGCCAATGCCGCCCGGCAACTGGAGCACTACCAAAAACAATGGCTCATGGGCGAGACCCGCCTGGCCGAGACCAGCCTCGCCAAGGCCCGCAATGAGATCGCCCGCACCGGCCGGCTCGACTTGGCCGCGCATGCCGAGCTCGTCCGCTGCGCGACGCACACCGCCGGCCTGGACTTCGGCCCCTGCGGCGGCTACCGGGCCGAAGACGCCACCCCCGGCGAGGCCGCCTATGCCCGCCTGCTGGCCGGAACGACACAACAAGGCGACGACCGCCTGCTGCCCGAGCACTACGCCGGCTTTGCCCGCGCCAGGCATGCCGAAGAACGCAACCGCGCCGCCCAGGCCATCGCCGACCCCTTCGCCCGCCTGCTTGCCAGCGCCCTGCTATTCAAGGCCGGCGACATCGCGCCGCAAACCCTAGGCCTGGCCAGCCGAACCGCATCGGAACAAGGCTGGCGCCGGCCTTTGCTGGCCTGGCTGCATATCCAAGCCAAACGCGCCGAAACCGCCGGCGACAACGCCGCGCTGGAAACCCTGCGGCGCCAAATCGAATTGGCGAGCACACCCCATCGGCAGTAAGCCGCCATCCCGCAATGGCCATCAACGCCCCATTTGTTGCGGGGGCTTTACAGACTGGTATGTTCCAACTACGCTAGCCCTCGACCTATTGGGTCGCCTACTTTTCGATGGAGGAAACACAATGCAAAAGCACTTCGCCGCCCTCATTACCGCCGGCCTCATCACCGCCGCACCAGCCGCCTTCGCGGGCCCCTACATGTCGGCCGACTGGGCCGTGCAGGCCTGCCAAGGTTGGAACAGCAGCAAAGAACTGACCGCCAACCCGAAGATGACCGACGGCTGGATCAAGAACGACAAGGGCCGCGGCTACAAGATCATCCACATGTACCGCACCGATTGCGGCGAGTCCACCAAGGTCGAGATGAAGATCCAGCCCAAGGACGGCAAGGCCATGTGCACCTACGGCGGCAAGGTCATGACCGCCAGCCTCGACTACGACTCCGATTACCTGATGCACGCCGAAACCAAGGACTGGAAATCCAGCATGAACCCGGCCACCGCCATGATGTTCGGCGACCTCAAATTCACCGGCCCGAAATTCGAAGCCATGAAGGTCATGGGCCCGTTCACCGAGTTCATCGAACTGGCCGCCAAGGTCCCTGGCGACGCAGCTTGTCCGGCGAAGTAAGCCTAGCCACTTCCGCAAAAAAGCCCGCTTCATGCGGGCTTTTTTGTTTTCAGCGCCATTATGTCTCTGATGCACAAGACACCTCCTTCGGGAGGTGTCTTCATTTGGCATGGCGAATTATCTTGGCACGAAACTTAGTCGATTGGTACTCGACGCGCCTACCTGACTGGAAGCATGCCGGCATTATGCGGGCCAGCCGGCTACTCCTGGTCTCTCTCTTCCACCCCGAACATCAACTTCTTCAGTGCGTGCAATTGGTCGCGTAGATTCGCGGCCTTCTCGAATTCGAGGTTGCGCGCGGCCTCCATCATTTCCTTCTCCAGCCGCTTGATCTCGCGGGTGACCTCTTTCTCGCCCAACTTCTTGTAGTGGGCGCGCTCCTGGGCCACGTGTAGGGCCTTCTCCGCCTCTTCGATGTCGTAGACCCCGTCGATGATGTCCTTGATCCGCTTTTGCACGCCCTTGGGCACGATGCCGTGCGCCTGGTTATGAGCCGTCTGCTTTTCGCGCCGGCGACGGGTCTCGTCCATGGCGCGGCGCATGGATTTGGTGATCTCGTCGGCATAGAGGATGGCGGTGCCATTGAGGTGGCGCGCCGCGCGGCCGATGGTCTGGATCAGCGAACGCTCCGAGCGCAGGAAGCCTTCCTTGTCGGCGTCGAGAATGGCGACCAGCGAGACCTCCGGGATATCCAGGCCCTCGCGCAGCAGGTTGATGCCGACCAGCACGTCGAACACGCCCAGGCGCAGGTCGCGCAGTATCTCCACCCGCTCCACGGTGTCGATGTCCGAGTGCAGGTAGCGCACCTTGATGCCGTGGTCGGCGTAGTACTCGGTCAGGTCCTCGGCCATGCGCTTGGTCAGGGTGGTCACCATGACCCGCTCGCCCTGCGCCACCCTGAGGTTGATCTCGCTCATCAAGTCGTCGACCTGGGTGGTGACCGGACGCACGATCACCACCGGGTCGACCAGGCCGGTCGGCCGCACCACCTGCTCCACCACTTGTTGCTGGTGCTCGGCCTCGTAAGGCCCGGGGGTGGCCGAGACAAACACGGTCTGGCGCATCATCCGCTCGAATTCGTCGAAGCGCAGCGGCCGGTTGTCCATGGCCGAAGGCAGGCGGAAGCCGTAATTGACCAGGTTTTCCTTGCGCGCCCGGTCGCCCTTGTACATGGCGCCAACCTGGGGCACGGTGACATGGGATTCGTCGAGGAACATCAGGGCGTCGGCCGGCAGATAGTCGATCAGGGTCGGCGGCGGCTCGCCCGGCTTGCGGCCGGACAAATAGCGGGAATAGTTCTCGATGCCCTTGCAGAAACCCAGCTCGGACAGCATCTCCAGATCGAACCGGGTGCGCTGCTCGATGCGCTGGGCCTCGACCAGCTTGATGTTGTCGGCATAGAACTTGATCCGCTCGGCCAGTTCAACCTTGATGCCCTCGATCGCCCGCAGCGTGGTCTCGCGCGGCGTGACGTAATGGCTGGACGGATAGACCGTGAACCGCGGCACCTTGTGCAGCACCTGGCCGGTGAGCGGGTCGAACACCGAGATGGTCTCCACCTCGTCGTCGAACAAGGACAACCGCACCGCCGTCTCGGCGTTTTCCGAGGGGAAGATGTCGATCACGTCGCCGCGCACGCGAAACACGCCGCGCTTGAACTCCAACTCGTTGCGCTGGTACTGCATCTCGCTCAGCCGGCGGATCACCTCGCGCTGGGGCACCTTATCGCCCTGCTTTAAGTGCAGGATCATGTGGTGGTATTCCGACGGGTCGCCGATACCGTAGATGGCCGACACCGTGGCCACGATCACGCAGTCCGGCCGCTCCAGCAGGGCCTTGGTCGCCGACAGGCGCATCTGCTCGATGTGCTCGTTGATGCTGGAGTCCTTCTCGATGAACAGGTCGCGGGCCGGGACATAGGCCTCGGGCTGGTAGTAGTCGTAATAGGAAACGAAGTACTCAACCGCGTTGTTCGGGAAAAACTCGCGGAATTCCGAATACAGCTGGGCCGCCAGGGTCTTGTTCGGCGCCATGACGAAGGCCGCACGCCCCATCCTGGCGATGACGTTGGCCATGGTGTAGGTCTTGCCCGAACCGGTCACCCCGAGCAGGGTCTGGCAGCGCATGCCCTGCTCGATGCCGGCCACCAGCTGATCAATCGCGGCCGGTTGGTCGCCGGAGGGCTCGAATGGCTGGTGCAACTCAAAAGGGCTATTGGGGAAGGTGACGATCACAGGTAGAATTTCGCGCGCGAAAACCGATCCATGTTATCAGGTCACACCCACCCCACGCGCGACGATTTGCAGAAGGTTTAATCTTGGAACTCTCCAACCGCGTCAAGAACATCAAGCCCTCCCCCACCCTGGCAGTGTCGGCCCTGGCGGCCAAGCTCAAGGCCGACGGCCGCGACATCATCGGCCTGGGCGTGGGCGAACCCGATTTCGACACCCCGCAGCACATCAAGGACGCTGCGATTGAGGCGATCAACAAGGGTTTCACCAAGTACACCGCCGTCGGCGGCACGCCCAGCCTGAAACAGGCCATCGTCGACAAATTCAAGCGGGAAAACGGCCTCGACTACAGCACCAAGCAAATCCTGGTCTCCTGCGGCGGCAAACAGGGCTTCTACAACCTGTGCCAAGCCTATATCAACCCAGGCGACGAGGTCATCGTCCCGGCGCCCTATTGGGTGTCCTACCCGGACATCGTCATCCTGGCCGAAGGCAAGCCGGTGGTCGTCGAGGCCGGCATCGAGCAAGGCTTCAAGCTCACCCCGGCGCAACTGGAAAAGGCCATCACCGCCCGCACCCGCATGCTGGTGATCAACAGCCCGTCCAACCCGACCGGCGCGGTCTATAGCCTGGATGAACTCAAGGCCTTGGGCGAGGTATTACGCAAGCATCCGAAGGTGCTGATCGCCAGCGACGACATGTACGAGCACATCCGTCTGGTCGACACGCCCTTCGTCAACATCCTGAATGCCTGCCCGGACCTGTATGAGCGCACCGTGGTGCTCAACGGCGTGTCCAAGGCCTATGCCATGACCGGCTGGCGCATCGGCTACAACGCCGGCCCGACCGACCTGATCGCCGCCATGGAGAACATCCAGTCGCAGAGCACCTCCAACCCCACCTCGATCTCGCAGGTGGCGGCCGAGGCCGCGCTCAACGGCGACCAGGCCTGCATGCAACCGATGCTCGCCGCCTTCAAGGAACGCCACCGCTTCGTGGTCGACCGCCTGAACGCCATGCCCGGCGTGAAATGCGTGGAGAGCGGCGGCGCCTTCTATGCCTTCCCCGACGTGCGCGAGGCCATCGACAAGCTGTTTGCCGCCGGCAAGCTCACGGCCAAGAGCGACATGGCGCTGAGCCAGTATCTGCTCGACCACGGCGTCGCCCTGGTGCCCGGTTCGGCCTTCGGCGCCGAGGGCTATATCCGCCTTTCTTTCGCCACCTCGATGCAGAACCTGGAGAAGGCGTTGGAACGCATCACGAACGCTTTGAAGTAAAGATTGTATTGACCGAAAACCGCGTCGTTTGTATGATCGCGGTCTTTCAATTCCCCGATAGCTCAGTCGGTAGAGCGACGGACTGTTAATCCGCAGGTCCCTGGTTCGAGCCCAGGTCGGGGAGCCAGATACAGCAAGGCCCGCAGCGATGCGGGCCTTTTTGTTTGGTTTCATGCAATGCCGGCACGGACTAGCCATTGCATTGGCTCATTGGCAATTTTCCACGAAGTCTATAATGGTCTGACTCTAGCCATATTTTCGCCAGCACGATTTCAAGGAAGGACAGACCATGGCCATCGATTCTATCGGTAACTTGAACGCCGCCTCGGCGGTCGAGTCCTATGCGAGGCAGAGCGCACAAGCGCGTACACAAGCACAAGACAACGCGCCTCAAACCAGCCAAGGCCCGGCCCAAGACAAGGTCGAGATCAGCCAACAAGCCAAGCGACTCGCGGCGGCAGATCGCGCGGATACCGTCAGCACGGTCGCAAACCCCCAGCAAACACCCATTCAGCCCAGCAGCAAAGCGATTGCCGCTTATCAACAGACCGAGAAGTCGTTCTAATCGGGCGCCCTCATAAAGTCTTGCTAGTACTTTTTTACTAGTCCTCGCAAGGCTTTTCTGCTTATCTATGTATTACGGTCTGGCTACAATAACTACAAATCTTAGCGTTCTTGTCTAAACGGTCGGGAAGCTATGGAAATAAGTAGCCAGGTCACCAACTATAGTGCCCTGAACCAAACACAAAATTTGGGTGGAAATCATATTGTTGCCGCAACACGTGCAATCGATGCACGCAATGCCGACAATACGTCTGCTGCTGCGCGTAATTCCAATACCGCCGACGACCAAACGAAACAAACGCTGTTGTCTCGCCAAGCGAAAATCGATAGGCCAGCCAGCACTACCGATGCATACGCCAACTTCTCGTATACCCGCTTTGAATATGAGCGCAACCGGGAAATCATGTCGGTACTAAGCAAACACGACGTGCTGATCTACCAAATCCCAACCAAAGGCGCGTTGGAAGTCATCAAAGCCGAATATCAGTCGCACATCATTGAAGCAACGGCCTGATAAACAAAGCAAAATTTCGTGAGGATATAGAAGTTGGTGGGCAGCACAGGGTTCGAACCTGTGACCCCCGCCGTGTGAAGGCGGTGCTCTACCGCTGAGCTAGCTGCCCGAAAGAGGCCGCAATTCTACCCACAGCCCCCATTACGGTCAAAAGCTTTTTGAGGGCGCGAGCCCACCTCCGGTAGAATGCTGCCCTTTCTCTCTGCTTCGCTCACCTCTATGGTCCGCACCCGTTTCGCCCCCTCGCCTACCGGCTACCTGCACATCGGCGGCGCTCGCACCGCCCTGTTTTCCTGGGCTTACGCCCGCAAATATGGGGGCCAGTTTATCCTGCGCATCGAGGATACCGATCAGGAACGCTCGACGCTGGAATCCGAGCGCGCGATTTTGGAGGGCATGGTCTGGCTGGGCATCGATTGGGACGAAGGCCCCTTCTATCAGATGAAGCGGCTGGATCGCTACCAGGAAATCGCCCAGCGTCTGCTCGACGAGGACAGGGCCTATTGGTGTTATGCCAGCAAGGAAGAACTCGACGCCATGCGCGAAGCGCAGCGCGCCCGGGGCGAAAAACCGCGCTACGACGGACGCTGGCGACCGGAGCCAGGCAAGGCCCTGCCCCCGCCGCCAGAGGGCGTGCAGCCGGTGTTGCGGTTCAAGACCCCGTGCGACGGCGTGGTGAGTTGGGATGACATGATCAAGGGCAGCATCACGGTGGCGAACAGCGAACTCGACGACTTGGTGCTGATGCGTGGCGACGGCATCCCCACCTACAACTTCGGCGTGGTGGTCGACGACTGGGACATGGGCATCACCCACTGCATACGCGGTGACGACCACGTGAACAACACCCCGCGCCAGATCAATATCTACCGTGCCCTGGGCGCCGAGCCGCCGACCTTCGCCCACGTGCCGATGATCCTCGGCCACGACGGCGAGCGCCTGTCCAAACGGCACGGCGCGGTGTCGGTGCTGCAATATCTGGAAGACGGCTATCTGCCCGAGGCCCTGCTCAACTATCTGGCCCGCCTAGGCTGGGGCCATGGCGACGACGAGAAATTCACCATGCAGCAATTCGTCGAGTGGTTCGATGCCGGCAACGTCAGCCACTCCCCCGCCCGCTTCGACCAAGAAAAGCTGGCCTGGCTCAACCAGCAATACCTCAAGGAGGCCGACAACGACCGCTTGGCCGGGCTGGTGCTGCCCTTCTTGCACAAGCAGGGTATCGAACACGGCGGCGGCCCTGACTTAGCCAAGCTGATGGGCTTGCTGAAAGAACGCGTTGCCACGGTCGAGGAACTGGCCGACGCCTGCCATATCTTCTTCCGCCAGACCGAACCCACCGTGGATGAACTCAAGGCCAAGCTGACGATAGACGCGCTGCCCGCCATGGAAAAATTGAAAACCGACATGGCCAGCATCGAATGGGCGGCGGCAAGCATCAACCAATTGCTCAAGGACACGTCCAAGGCATTCGGCCTCAAGATGGGCCAGATCGGAATTCCGCTGCGTCTAGTGCTGTTTGGCACGGCACAGACCCCGTCGCTGGACAAAACCCTTGAACTGCTTGGGCGAAACGAAACCATGCACCGTTTCGAGACGGCATGGCCGCATGCCCTGGCCGTGGTACAAGCGCACTGAACGCTAACCCTTATCCCGGCAAGCCGGTAGAATAGCGACCTCACGATCCATAACGGGCGTGGCCGATAAGCAAGAAACTCGCGCAGACCTTCGGTCGCGGTGTCACTGAATCGTCCTCAACAGAATTAAAAATGGCTGCAAAAAAAACCAGTACTGCCAATCACAAAGCCAAGCTGATCGCTTCGCTAACCAGTCCGTTTGCGCGTAAGGTGCGCATCGTTGCCACCGAGAAGCGTGTCGAATACGAACTCGTCATCGACATCCCTTGGAACGAGGACACCCAAGTCCCCAAGCACAACCCCTTGGGCAAGGTGCCGGTGTGGGTGCCGGAGGATGGCAAAAGCATTTTCGATTCCCGCGTCATCGTCGAATACCTAGACAGCATCAGCCCGGTCGGCCACCTCCTGCCCAAGGATGCCCGCGCCCGCATCGCGGTGAAGCGCTGGGAGGCCCTGACCGATGGCCTATGCGATGCCGCCGCCCTGGTTTTCCTGGAGCGCAAGCGTCCGACCAAGCAGCAGGACAAGGCCTGGATCGATCGGCAAATGAAGAAGGTCAGCGCCGCGCTGGAAGAGATGAGCGAAGAACTCGGCCAGCGCGATTGGTGCCACGGCGAGGCCTACGGCCTGGCCGACATCTGCGTCGGTTGTGCCTTGGGCTATCTGGATTTGCGCTACAAGGACGAGATCGACTGGCGGCGCAGCCACCCCAATCTGGCCGAACTCTATGATCGCCTGATGGAACGGCCTGCGTTCAAAGAGACCATTCCGCCCGCCGCCTGAGCACCCCCTCGTAGAAGCGGCCTTTATGCCCTTTGGGTATCCTGGCAGCGCACATTCGGCCCCGGGAGGGGCCTCCTACAGGATAATCCCGCCGCCGAGGCAGACCTCGCCGTCATACAGCACGACAGACTGCCCCGGCGTCACCGCCCACTGCGGCTCATCGAACACCAGTTTCAAGTGTCCATCCGACATGGCCTCGACCGTGCAGGCGGCATCCTGCTGCCGGTATCGGGTCTTGGCACCGTAGCGTCGGCCGATTTCGGGCACCGGGCCAACCCAACTCAAATCGTGCGCCTGTAATTCCGTACTCAACAGCAGCGGGTGCTCGTGGCCCTGCACCACGATGAGCTCGTTCTTGGCCATGTCCTTGCCGGCGACGAACCAAGGCACGCCCTCCTCCGCCCCCTTCACCCCACCTATTCCTAAGCCCTGGCGCTGGCCCAAGGTGTAATACATCAGGCCGAGGTGCTCACCGATCACCCGGCCCTCCGGCGTGCGCATGACACCCGGCTGGGTCGGCAGGAAGCGCTGTAAAAAATCCCGGAACGGCCGTTCGCCGATGAAACAGATGCCGGTCGAATCCTTCTTGGCGTAATTGGGTAGCCCCGCCTTCTGCGCCAGCGCACGCACCTCGGGCTTGGGCAGGCCGCCCAAGGGGAACAAGGCACGGGCGATCTGGTGCTGTTGCAGGCGGTAGAGGAAGTAGCTCTGGTCCTTGTTGAGATCGACCGCCTTCATGAGCTTGCGCTTGGGCGCTTCGCCCTCCAAGCGCGCATAGTGGCCGGTGGCGATGAAGTCCGCCTTCAAGGTCATCGCGTGATCGAGAAAAGCCTTGAACTTGATCTCGGCATTGCACAGTACGTCCGGGTTGGGCGTGCGGCCCGCTTGGTATTCCTGGAGAAAGTAGGCGAAGACCCGGTCCTGGTACTCGCGGCTGAAGTTCACCAGCTCGATCTCGATGCCGAGCACCTCGCCCACCGCCAGCACGTCCTTGAAGTCCTGCTCGATCGGGCAGTCGGCCTCGAGGTCGTCGGCCTCCCAGTTTTTCATGAACACGCCGACCACCTCGTGCCCCTGCTGCTTCAGGAGCCAGGCGGTGACGGCGGAATCGACGCCGCCGGAGAGGCCGACCACGATGCGGCTCATATTGGTGTGAGGTGTGAGAAGTCAGGCGTGAGGAGACAGACCATCATGGCTCGGCGCCCAATTCGTTGATCAGATCAAGCGGGAAGCGCTGGCCGCGTCGATAGTCCTCGATGCAGCGCTGGATCAGCGGGCTGCGGTGACGCGCGCGCACCACCTCGATCTCGGCCGGGGTCAGCCAGACCGCGCGCAAAATACCGGTATCCAAAGCGCGCTCCGGCTCATGGCCGTGCACCTCGCCGGTGAAGGCGAAGCGCAGATAGGTGCGACCCTTCGCCGGATGCCGCCAACGATAGACGCCAAGCAAGGCCTGCGGTTCAAAGCGATGCGCAGTCTCCTCCATCACCTCGCGGCGAACGGCATCGAGCAGGGTCTCGCCCTCCTCCAAATGGCCGGCCGGCTGGTTGAAACGCACGCCCTCGTCGGTCTCTTCCTCGACCAGCAGGAAGCGGCCGTCGCGCTCGACGATGGCGGCCACCACCACATGCGGTTTCCAGATGGCCTCGCTCATAGCGGCTTGCCCCACAGATCGTAATCGTCGGTGCGGGTGATCTTCACTCGGACGAAATCGCCGACCTTGAGCCCAGCGCCCTGGGCGATGTGGACCACGCCATCGATCTCGGGCGCATCGGCATAACTGCGGCCCACGGCGCGGCCGCCGGCCACCTCATCGATCAGCACGGTCAGTTCCTGACCCCGACGGGCACGCAGCCGCGCAGCGCTGATGTCAGCCTGCACATCCATCAAGCGCGCCAGACGATCCATCTTCACATCCTCGTCGACCGGATCGGGCAAGGCATTGGCCGCCGCACCCTCCACCGCCGAATAGGTGAAGCAGCCGACGCGATCGAGTTGCGCAGCCTCGAGGAAATCCAGCAACTGGTCGAAGTCGTCTTCTGTCTCGCCCGGAAAGCCCGCGATAAAGGTGCTGCGAATCACCAGTTCAGGGCAAATCTCGCGCCACTTCTCGATCCGGCGCAGGGTGTTCTCTGCCGCCGCCGGCCGCTTCATCGCCTTCAAGATGCGCGGGCTGGCGTGCTGGAACGGGATGTCCAGATAGGGAAGAATTTTCCCCTCCGCCATCAGCGGAATGATGTCGTCGACGCTGGGATACGGGTAGACATAATGCAGCCGCACCCAGATGCCCATCTCGCCCAGGGCCTGGGCCAATTCCGATAGGCGCGTCTTCACCGGCCGGCCGCCCCAGAAACCGGTGCGGTATTTCAGGTCGACGCCATAAGCCGAGGTGTCCTGCGACACGATCAACAGTTCCTTCACCCCGGCCTTGGCCAGGGCCTCGGCCTCGGCCAGCACCTCGCCCACCGGCCGGCTGACCAGGTCGCCGCGCAAGGACGGGATGATGCAGAAGGTGCAGCGGTGGTTGCAGCCCTCGGATATCTTCAGATAGGCGTAATGCCGCGGCGTGAGCTTGAGGCCGCCAGGCGGAATGAGATCGGTGTAAGGGTCGTGCGGCTTGGGCAGATGCTCGTGCACCACCGCCATCACCGCCTCGGTCGCATGCGGCCCGGTCACCGCCAGCACCTGCGGGTGGGCGGTCTCGACCACACCCTCGCGCGCCCCCAGGCAGCCGGTGACGATGACCTTGCCGTTCTCGCGCAAGGCCTCGCCGATGGCGTCCAGGCTCTCCTCCACCGCCGCATCGATGAAGCCGCAGGTATTGACCACCACCAGATCGGCATCGTCGTAGGTCGGCACGATGAGATAGCCCTCGGCCCGCAACTGGGTCAAGATGCGTTCGGAATCGAAGGTGTTCTTCGGGCAACCGAGGGAAACAAAGCCGATTTTTGGCAGGGTCTGCATGGTCATTCGATCGTTTTCGGGAGCGGCATCGAGCCTGTCCCCGCTGGAAAGTTCATTCGTCCGGAAAAACTGCTACATTTCGCGCCGTATTTTCGGGAGCAGCCATGTACGCACTCATTATCGCCATCGGCTACGGTTACATCATCCTGATGATGACCATCACGGCGGACAGCATTTGGTCGGGCCTGGCCGTGTTCCTCGGCCTGGGTTTAGTGCCCCTGTACCTCATGGCCAAGCTGCTCCGCCGCCGCGCCAAACCAAGTCTCGGCCAGGTCGCCGACCAGCCAGACCGTCAACACGCCGCAGAGAATTAACGCGATCTGCGCGCCGGTGTGGGACAACTCCACCCGCTTGTGCAGGCCGGGGATCAGGTCGGCCACCGCGACGTAGATCATGCCCGAGGCGGCCAGGGCCAGCATGTAGGGCATGGCCTGCTGCACCGGGGCCAGGGCGTAATAGCCGAGCACGCCGCCGACCAGGGTGGCCAGGCTGCTGACCAGGTTGAGCATGAGCGCCTTGCGCCGGCTGTAACCCGAGTGCAGCAAGATCAGGAAATCGCCCATCTCCTGCGGAATTTCGTGGGCGATGATGGCCACCGTCGTCACCACGCCGAGCTTGAGGTCGACCAGAAAGGCGGCGGCGATGATCACGCCGTCGACGAAGTTGTGCATGGTGTCGCCCACGGTGATCATCAGGCCCGAGCGGCCATGATCGTGAGCCGAGGCATGGGCGCCATGGGCCTCGCAGGCCTCGACATGGCAATGGCGCCAGAGCACCAGCTTTTCCAGCAGGAAGAACAGCATGATGCCGCCCAGCACGCTCATGCCGATCCGCTGGAAATCGCCGGTCAACTCCAGCGCATGCGGCAGCACCTCCAGGAAGGCCGCGCCAAGCAAGGCGCCGATGGCATAGCTCACCATCACCGGCACCCACTCCACCCGCGCCCTCAGGGCGAGCATGGCGAACAGCACGGACAGCACACCGCCGGCGGTACCGGCTATCAGAATCCAGGCTAAGGTAGTCATCGAGGCGTTATCTGCGTATGGGCAAGGCCAAAGGAAGGGATTCTACCGAAGAGCGGCAGCCCGGCCTATTCCGCCAGCCAGATCAGGCTGGCCATGCGCCCGGTCTTCTGCTCGCGCCGGTAGGAATAGAAACGCCCGGCATCGCGTAGCGTGCAAAGGCCGCCGCCATAGACTTGGCTGACGCCGATGCGGGCGAGCCGAATACGGGCCAGGGCGTAGATGTCGCAAAGCCACTTGTGCGGCACTTCGTCCAGCGTGCCGGGCAAGGCCGGCCGAAAGGCGGTGCCCGCCAAGGGGTCGTGGGCGATGAAGGCCTCGCGCACCTCGGGGCCGACCTCGAAGCTATCCGGCCCAATGGCCGCGCCCAGCCAGGCCATGATAGTTTCCGGCGGCACCCGCATCGCCTCGACCGTGCGCTCCAGCACACCGCCGGCCAGGCCGCGCCAGCCGGCATGGGCGGCGGCGACCACCGTGCCGGCCGCATCGCAGAACAATACCGGCAGGCAATCGGCGGTCAGCACCGCGCAGACCCGGCCCGGCGCTCGGGCTACGCAGGCATCGGCCTCGCTGCCCTCGGCATCGAGCCCCGCCTCGGCCACCCGATCTCCATGCACCTGGTTGAGCCAGAGCGGCTCGGCCGGCAGATGGCGGCGCAGGATGGCTCGGTTCTCGGCCACGTCGAGCAGATCGTCGCCGACGTGGCTGGCCGGGTTCAGGCTGTCGTACGGCGGCTGGCTGACGCCGCCATGGCGCGTGGTCATGAAACCGCGCACACGTTCCGGTGCCGGCCAATCCGGCTTCAGCCAGTCATTCGGCAGCATCGAGTGCCTCCAAGAGTTGCTTGAAGTCATCCGGCGGCAGCGCCTCGAACGCCATGGCCTCGCCGGTCGCCGGATGCACGAAACCCAGGCGCACCGCGTGCAGGGCCTGGCGGTGGAAATCCCAGCGGCAGCGCTTGTGCCCGGCGTAGACCGCATCGCCCAGCAGCGGATGGCCCAGGTGGGCCAGATGCACCCGAATCTGGTGGGTGCGGCCGGTGGCGAGTTGGCACTCGACCCAGGTCGCGCCGGGGTAGCGTTTGAGCACCCGGTAGCGGGTCAAGGCTGGCTTGCCCGATTCGACCACCGCCATCCGGGTACGCTGGGTCGGGTGACGGCCGATCGGCGCCTCGACCTCGCCCGCGTCCTTCTCCAATTCGCCGATGGCCACTGCCCAATAGGTGCGTTTGACCGTGCGCGCCTGCAACTCGCGCACCAGCCGGGTTTGCGCGGTGAGGGTCTTGGCCACCACCATCAGGCCCGAGGTGTCCTTGTCCAGCCGGTGCACGATGCCGGCACGCGGCACCTCGGCCAGTTGCGGCGCGTGGTGCAGCAGCGCATTGAGCAAGGTGCCCGCCCAGTTGCCGGCGCCGGGGTGGGTGACCAGCCCCACCGGCTTGTTCAGCACCAGCACGTCGGCATCTTCGTAGACGATGTCGAGCGCGATATCTTCGGCCTGATAGGGCTGCTCCGACGGGTGAGCCTGGGGTTGCAGCAACACCGTCTCGCCGCCCCAGACCTTGTGCTTGCGGCCGACGGCGCGGCCGTCCATCAGCACCAGGCCCTCGTCGCACCAGGCCTGGATGCGGCTGCGCGAATAGTCGGGCAACAGCTCGGCCAGGCTTTGGTCCAGACGCCGGCCGGCATGTTCGATGGGGATGGTCAGGTTCAGGCTTTGGCTCATGACTAGGCCGGTTATAATCCGGCGAACACATCAAGGTGTCTTCAAATGAAACGCATTTTAGCCGCATTACTCCTTGCCCTCCTCGCCGGTTGCAGCCTGCTGCCCGATCAGATCGACGAAACCAAGGGCTGGTCGGCCTCGAAGCTGTACAACACGGCCAAGGGCGAATTGCAGGAAGCCAACTACACCAAGGCCATCGAGCTGTTCGAGAAACTGGAGGCGCGCTACCCTTACGGCCCCTATGCGCAGCAGGCCCAACTCGAAGTGGCCTATGCCTATTACAAGGACAACGAAGCGGTGTCGGCCATCGCCGCCTGCGACCGCTTCATCAAGCTGCACCCCAACCATGCGCACGTCGATTACGCTTACTACCTGAAAGGCCTGGCCAACTTCATCGAGGACAAAAGCCTACTCGCCAACCTGGGCGAGCAGGACATGAGCGAGCGCGACCCGCGCGCCGCGCGCGAGGCCTTCGAGACCTTCAAGGAATTGGTCACCCGCTATCCGAACAGCAAATACACGCCGGATGCCGTCGCGCGCATGAAGTACCTGGTCAACGCGCTGGCCATGTACGAAGTCCATGTCGCGCGCTACTACCAAAAGCGCGGCGCCCATGTCGCCGCCGTCAACCGGGCCAAATATGTGCTGGAGCATTACCCGCAGGCCCCCGCGCTGGAAGAGGCGCTCTACCTCATGGCCAAGGGCTACGCCGCCATGAACCTGGGCGATTTGAGCCAGGATGCCTTGCGCGTGCTCAAGCAAAACTTCCCGAACAGCGCCTATCTGACGGGCAAGGCCAAGCAAGAAGAAAAGGCCTGGTGGAAGTTCTGGTAGCAGCACCGAGTACCGAGTGATGCGTTAACGATGATGCTCAACTCGATACGCGGTACCAATCACTCGGCGCTTTGAAATGGTCACCCACGCCCTCAGCCACGCGGCCCGCGATGCGGAAGGCTGGCTCGGCCAGATCGCCGAACGCTACGGCGCGGATCAAACCGCGCGTATACGACGCGCCCTGGATTTCCTGCTCGAACACGAAGACGCATTGACTGCGGACAGCGGCATAGCGCTGAGCGATCACGCCCTGGCCAGCGCCATGCAATTGGCCGGCATGGGCCTCGATGCCGACACCGTCGTCGCCGCGCTGATCCGGGGCCTGCCCGAGGCGCAACTCAAACCCGAGCAACTGACCCCCGCCTTCGGCCCCGCCGTCAACCGGCTGACCCAAGGCTGCCTGAGCCTCGCGCGCATGGACCGCCTGCTGTCCGACAGCCCGGTCGAGGGCGGCCAGAGCGAGGCCCTGCGCCAGATGCTGCTGGCCATGACCGACGACATCCGCGTCGTGCTGATCAAGCTGGCCGACCGGGCCTGTGCCCTGCGCGAGCTGGCCAAAGACAACGAAGAAAAACGGCGCAAGGCCGCCTTGGAAACGCGCGAGCTCTACGCCCCGCTCGCCAACCGGCTCGGCGTCTGGCAGCTGAAGTGGGAACTGGAGGACCTGGCCTGCCGCTATCTGGAACCCGACACCTACAAAGAGATCGCCCAACACCTGGACGAGAAGCGCATCGAGCGCGAGGGCTATATCGAGCAGGTCATCCGGAGCCTCGGCGCCGAACTGGACAAGGCCGGCATCAAGGGCGCCGCCATCTCCGGCCGACCCAAGCACATCGCCAGCATCCTGAACAAGATGCGCAAGAAGCACCTGTCCTTCGACGAGGTCTACGACGTACGCGCGGTGCGCGTGCTGGTGCGTGACGTGAAGGACTGCTACCACGTGCTCGGCCTGGTGCATCAGTTGTGGCAGCCGATCCCCGGCCAGTTCGACGACTACATCTCGCGGCCCAAGGGCAACGGCTACCGCTCGCTGCACACGGCGGTGATCGGCCCGGACGACAAGGCGCTGGAGGTGCAGATCCGCACCGCCGACATGCACCAGGAGGCCGAGCTGGGCATGGCCGCGCACTGGCGCTACAAGGAGGGCGGCGGCAGCGGCGAGAAGCTGCAAGAGAAGATCGCCTGGCTGCGCCAGGTGCTGGCCTGGAAGAACGAGCTGGCCGACAGCGCGGAACTGGCCGAACAGTTCAAGAACGAGCTGTTCCACGACGAGGTATTCGCGCTGACGCCGCAGGGCCGCGTGGTCGCGTTGGCCGCCGGCGCGACGCCGGTCGACTTCGCTTATGCCGTGCACACCGAGCTCGGCCACCGCTGCCGTGGCGCCAAGGTCGACGGCGTGCTGATGCCGCTGGACACCGCGCTCAAAAGCGGCCAGCGGGTGGAAATACTGACGGTCAAGGAAGGCGGCCCCAGCCGCGACTGGCTCAACCCGGCGGTCGGTTTCCTGAAGACCTCGCGCGCGCAGGCCAAGGTGCGCCAATGGTTCCGCCAGCAGGACATCGACACCCACATCCAGGAAGGGCGCGACCTGTTGGAGCGCGAGATCCATCGCCTGGGCCTGCACAACGTCAATCTGGAAAAGCTCGCCGCGCGCCTGAAGTTCGCCAAGCTCGACGAGCTGTTCGCCGCGCTAGGCCGCGGCGACCTCGGCAGCGGCGGCCTGGCCAAGGCCTTGCAGGACGAATTCCAGCCGGCCCCGGCCAAACCTCTGCTCGGCCGGCGCAAGAGCAAGACCTCGCCGTCCGGCGTGCTGATCGAGGGCGAGGCCGGCATGCTGACCACCCTGGCCGGCTGCTGCAAACCGGCGCCGCCCGAGCCCATCGTCGGCTATACCACGCAAGGGCGCGGCGTCAGCATCCACCGGGCCGACTGCAAGGTCGTCGCCCGTCTGCCCGATGCGCGCCAAACGCGGCTAATGCACGCCGCTTGGGGCAAGGCCGACAATCAGGTATTCGCGATCGACATCGAGGTACTGGCGCACGACCGCGCCGGCTTGCTGAAAGACATTACCGAGGTCTTCGTTCAGGAAAAGGTCAATGTGGTGCGGGTGAATACCCTGTCGCACGACGGCGGGGCGCGCATGGAATTCACCGGCGAGGTGCGCGACATCGGCCAGCTCTCGCGCTGCCTGGGCCGGCTCGCCCACGTGCGTGGGGTGTTTCAGGCCCGAAGAAAGTAACAACTCCAACAGTGGCCGATTATTTTCCCTCTCCCGCGCTGCCGCGCACCCCTCCCCCGCATGCGGGGGAGGGGCTGGGGGAGAGGGCAGCTTTTATTGCAAGCTCATTGGACTATCGGGGAATGCCGCACCCCAGCCACCAATCGGCCACTTCCAGATCGTGCGGAAACGTCACCTTCAGGTTGCTGGCATCGCTCTCCACCAGCAGCGGCGACAGGCCCAGGCTTTCGACCGCCGAGGCCTCGTCGGTCACCTCGGGGCCGGCCCGGCGCAGCGCCTCGCGCAGCATGCCATGGCGGAACATCTGCGGCGTCTGCGCGCCCCACAACCCGGCACGCGGCACGGTTTCGTGGATGCGCCGGCCCTGCCCTTCGCGCTTGAGCGTATCGGCCACCGGCGCGGCCAGAATGCCGCCCACCGCGTCCTCGGCCAATTCGGCCAATAGCTTGTCCAACAAGGCTTGAGACAGGCAGGGCCGGGCCGCGTCGTGCACCAACACCCAATCCTGTTCGGCCACCTCGCCGGCCATCGCTTCCAGGCCGTTCAGCACGCTCTCGGCCCGCGTCGCGCCGCCGCAACGCAACACCGTCAGTTTGCTAAAACCACGCCAGTCGTGGGCCTGCCATTGCCCGTCGGCGGCCGATAGCACGACGTAGACGCGATCGATCGCGGCATGCCGTTCGAAGGCCTGGATCGCGTGCCAAATCATCGGCCTGCCGGCGATATCGAGATACTGTTTCGGGCCGTTCGCGCCCATTCTGGCACCGACCCCGGCGGCGGGGAGCAAGGCGAAATTGCGTGACATCTTCGGTAGTGGTTGTCGCTGAATTGCGCTAAGTTTAAGCCATGAGTCCAGCCTGCTCGCAGGTGGGAGTAAAAAATGCAGCTTGTTCGACATGCCGCAGTCGCCGGCACCTTCTACCCTGGCGATGCCACCGTGCTCTTGCGCGATGTCCGGCGCCTGCTCGGCGAGGCACGCCCCATGGCGCTGCGGCCCAAGGCGCTGATCGCGCCGCATGCCGGCTATATCTATTCCGGCCCCATTGCCGCCTCGGCCTATGCCTCGATCATGCCGCTCCATGCGCTGATACGCCGGGTCGTACTCTTGGGTCCGGTGCACCGGGTGTGGGTGCAGGGCCTGGCCCTGCCGGGCGCGGACAACTTCGAGACCCCGCTCGGCCAGATTCCACTCGACCAGACGGCCATGCAGGCCCTGCGCGGCCTATATCAGGTCGAGGTCAACCCGGCCGCGCATGCGCTGGAGCATTCGCTCGAGGTGCACCTACCCTTCCTGCAAGCCGTGCTCGACGACTTCAGCCTGGTGCCGCTGGCGGTCGGCGGCGCCAGTGCCGAGGAAGTGGCCGAGGTACTGGAAAGGCTGTGGGGTGGCGACGAGACTCTGATCGTCATCAGCTCCGACCTGTCGCACTACCTGCCCTATGCCACCGCGCAAGACATCGACCGGCAAACCGTGCAGCACATCCTCGAGTTCGATACCAATCTGGTCGGCGAACAGGCCTGCGGCGCCCACGCGCTGAACGGCCTACTGCTGGCGGCGCGGCACAGGGGGCTGACGGCCAAACTGCTCGACCTGCGCAATTCCGGCGACACCGCCGGCGACAAGGACCGGGTCGTCGGCTACGCCGCCATCGCGATGCTGGAGCCAGGCGATGCCGGCTAATACCAAGGCACGAGGCGACGCCCTGCTGCGCCTGGCGCGCGCCGCGATCGCGCGCGAGTTCGGCCAAACAGCGGCCGATCCGGGCAGGCCGGACTGGCTGGACCTGCCCGGTGCCACCTTCGTTACCTTGACCCAGCGCGGCAAGCTGCGCGGCTGCATCGGCTCGCTGGAAGCCCGCCGCCCCTTAGGCGAGGATGTCGAGACCAATGCGCGCGCCGCCGCCTTCCACGACCCGCGCTTCCCCCCGCTGACGCCGGCCGAACTGGCCGACACCCGCATCGAGGTTTCCATCCTGTCCGAGGCCGAGCCGATCCGGTTCACCGACCGGGAAGACGCCCTGCGCCAAGTCCGGCCCGGCGTGGACGGCATCATCCTCGAATACGGTTCGCACCGCGCCACCTTCCTGCCCCAGGTTTGGGAGCAGTTGCCGGAACCCGAACAGTTCCTCGCGCATCTGATGATCAAGGCCGGCTTGCCCGCCTATTACTGGAGCGATGGCATCCGGCTCTATCGCTATACCGTGGAAAAATTCAAAGAGGACACGCCATGACCGTCGCCGAATCCAATTACCCCGGGCGCTGGTGGCACAAACTGGACGATGGCCGTATCCAGTGCGACCTTTGCCCGCGCGACTGCAAGCTGCACGAGGGCCAGCGCGGCGCCTGCTTCGTCCGGCGCATGGAAGGCGGCCAGATGATTCTCACTACCTATGGCCGCAGTTCCGGTTTCTGCGTCGACCCGATCGAGAAAAAACCGCTCAATCATTTCTACCCAGGCAGCTCGGTGTTCTCCTTCGGCACCGCCGGCTGCAACCTGGCCTGCAAGTTTTGCCAGAACTGGGACATTTCCAAATCGAAAGACTTCGACCGTCTGGCCGATGCCGCCGGCCCCGACGAGATCGCCCAGACCGCACAGAAGCTAGGTTGCAAGAGCGTGGCCTACACCTACAACGACCCGGTGCCCTTCGCCGAATACGCCATGGACACCGCCGACGCCTGCCGCAAGCTGGATATCAAGAGCGTGGCCGTCACCGCCGGCTTCATCCACGATGCGCCTCGGCGCGAGTTCTACGCCAAGATGGATGCCGCCAACGTCGACCTCAAGGGCTTCACCGACGACTTCTATGTGCACTATTGCGGCGGCCGTCTGCAACCCATCCTCGATACGCTGATCTATCTCAAGCGCGAAACCGAGGTCTGGTTCGAGATCACCACGCTGATTATTCCGACGCTGAACGACGCCGACGACGAGATCAAGCGCCTGTCCGATTGGGTACTGAAAGAACTGGGGCCGGACGTGCCGCTGCACTTCACCGCCTTCCACCCGGACTACAAGCTGATGCACCTGCCGCCAACGCCGAGCGAGACCTTGAGCCGCGCCCGGCAAACCGCCATGCAGGCCGGCCTGCATTATGTCTACACCGGCAATGTGCATGACCGCGAGGGCGGCACCACCTTCTGCCCCTCGTGCAAGACGCCGCTGATCGTGCGCGACTGGTACGATATCCCCGAATACCACCTGAGCGACGACGGCCACTGCCCCAAGTGCCACACCGCCATCGCCGGCCGCTTCCAGAAGTTCGAGCGGCCCTTCGGCGCCCGGCGCATCCCGGTGGCCATGCACCTGGCCTGAGCCTGGCAGGTTCGCGGCCGGGAGGCCGCTCCTACAAAAGATGCGAGGCCATGCCGTCGGCCAGCTTCGGCTCGAACCAGGTCGACTTCGGCGGCATCACCTCGTTGGCGTCGGCCACGGCCATCAGGTCTTCCATGCCGGTGGCGTGCAGCGAGAAGGCCAGCTTCATCTCTCCGGAGTTCACCCGCTTCTCCAGACCGGCCAGACCGCGGATGCCGCCGACGAAGTCGATGCGCTTGTCGCGCCGTGGATCGTCGATACCGAGAATCGGCGCGATCAGATTGTTCTGCAGCAGGCTCACGTCCAAGCGGCCGACCGGGTCGGCCGGGATCAGCTCGGGCTTGATCGTCAGCTTGCGCCACTTGCCGGCCAGATACAGGCCGAACTCGCCCGGCTTGCTCGGCTTCACCGGCGCGGCAGCGTACTCCACCTGGAAGCTCGCCGCCACCTTGGCCAGGAAGTCGGCCTCGGACAGACCGTTCAGGTCCTTGATCACCCGGTTGTAATCGAAGATCTTCATCTGGTGGTGGGGGAAGATCACCGACAGGAAATAGTTGTAGGCCTCGTCGCCGGTATGGCTCGGGTTGGCCGCGCGGCGTGCGGCGCAGACGCGGCTGGCGGCGGCCGAGCGGTGATGGCCGTCGGCGATGTAGATGGCGGGCATGCCGTCGAACAACTCGGTCAGCCGGGCGATGGCCTTGGCGTCGCGGATCACCCACAAGGTGTGGCGCACGCCGGCCTCGGAGGTGGCGTCGGCATCCGGGTGGTGCTGGGTCGCGGCGGCGATGATGCTGTCCACCTCGGGCTGGCTCGGATAGGCCAAGAGCACCGGGCCGGTCTGGGCGTTCAGCGCCTCGACCTGGCGCACGCGGTCGTCTTCCTTGTCCGGCCGGGTGAACTCGTGCTTGCGGATGCGATTCACGTCGTAGTCGGCCACGCTGGCGGCGGCGACCAGGCCGGTCTGCACATGCTCGCCCATGATGATGCGATAGGCGTAATAGCAGGCCTGCTCGTCCTGCGCGAGCACGCCGGCATCCAGCATCTTCTTCAGGTTCTCGGCCGCCTTGGCGTAGACGACGGTGGCATAGGGGTCGGTGTCGGGCGGCAGGTCGATCTCCGGTTTGGAGATGTGCAGGAAGCTCCAGGGCCGGCCTTCGGCCAGGGCGCGGGCCTCCTCGGTGTTGAGCACATCGTACGGCGGGGCGATGACCTCCTGGGCACGGCCGGGGGCGGGACGCAGGGCGGGGAAGGGACGAATCAGCGACATCGTGGTCTTTCCTTGCATAAGAATTCCCGTATTTTACCTTTCTTACGGAATCGGCTAGAAATCGCTTCATGAAGGCCTATCTCTCTCCCGCCCGGCGCGACCGTCTGGACTGGATCGCCCAACTGGCCGCCACCACCTGGCGCCTGTTCAGCAAGAACGAACTGCTCAACCATGCGGCGGCCGTTTCGCTCTATTTCCTGCTCTCCACCGCGCCGCTGGTGCTGCTCTTGCTCTACGCCACCCGGCTGGTCGAGCAATGGGCCGAGGGTTCGGTCGTGGGCACGATCCTGCTGGCCGCCCTGCACGAGCAATTCCATCTCGACGCCCTGCGCGGCTTCGGCCTGTTGCCGGCCAAGGCCCGCCTGGCCGCCAGCGGCATCGGCATCCTGGCCCTGTTGATCGCCTCGCGCGGCCTGGTCAACGCCCTGCAAAGCGCCTTCCGGGTGATCTTTCCGGCCGAGGCCCGCCGCCGCTTCGTCGTCTCGTGGATCAGCCCGCTGCTCATCGTGCCGCTGGCCTTCATGCTGGTCGCGCTCTCCGTCGCCGCGCGCGAGATCGTCGAATTCCTGGCGCAGCCCTCGCTGATCGGCGCATGGCGGGCCGACATCCTGCGCATCGCGAGCGGGCTCGTCGGCCTACTCATGGTCTGGGGCCTGGTCTTCCTCGCCTACTGGCGTTTGCCCCTGCGTCGGCCGCCGCTACGGCCCACGTTCGCGATCAGCCTACTCGCTACCCTGAGCATCTACGGCCTGGGCTGGGCCTTCGGCCACTTCGTCGAGGCCAAGCAGTACCGTGCCCTGTACGGCTCGCTCGGCGGCGTGGTGTTCGTGCTGATCGGCGTCTACCTCGTCAGCATCGCCTTCTTCGCCTGGGCGCAATGCCTGCACGCCGTCACCCAAGTCGACGTCGCCGCGCTGGCAAGGCTATTCCCCGGCAGCGAAGCGCCGAACGGCAGCCGCTTGGAAAAACTCGCCTTCGCCCGCGACCATCGCCTGTTCGAGAAATACGGCCAAACCCTACCCGCCGGCAGCGTGCTCCTGCGCGAAGGCGACACTGGCGAATCGAGCTACTACCTGCACAGCGGCCGGGTCGCGCTGTACAAGGGCGGTATCGACGGCAAACGGCTCGGCCAGATCGAACAAGGCGAACTGTTCGGCGAAATGGCCTACCTATTGAAAGAGCCGCGCACCGCCACCGTGGTCGCCGAAACCGACATCACCGTCCTGGCCCTGCCACCGCAGATATTGGAAGAATTGATGCGCTACTCGGCGCCGCTGTCGCGCCGCATCGTCGGCAGCTTGTGCCAGCGCTTGAAGTTGATGAATCAGGCGACGGGGGACTAACGCGGCCCTATGTGATTGATTGTTATCGACATGGGACGTACAGGCCCGGTAAGACGAGGGGCGCGTCAAACCATGCCGCGATCATGGCTTTCGCATCCGGACACACTGTCTACAGTGAGGGAAGACGAGCCGCCGCCCGAAGCGCGGCAGCCCCGTCTTTAGCCCGTGTTTTGAAAGGAGTCGATGATGAAAACCAGACTATTAGCGGTGGGTGGCCTCGCGCTCGGCCTGTTGCTGGCCAGCGGCCTGGCTGTATCCGAGGAACAGATTTACGGCAGCCAGTTGATGACGGCGCAAGAGCGTAGCGAGTACCACAACAAGATGCGCGCGGCCAGGACGCAGGCAGAACGCGACAAGCTGCGCCAGGAACACCACGACGCCATGCAGGCGCGGGCCAAGGCCCAGGGCAAGAGCCTGCCGGCCGAGCCGCCGCCGCGCGGTGGCGGCATGGGGCCAGGCGCCGGCCCCGGCGGCGGCGGCATGGGGCCAGGCCAACGCGGTTACTGACCTTCGACGATCCCAACAGCCGGGCCGCAAGGTTCGGCTGCCTTTCCCGCGCACTGCTCACGGCTTACTCCCCGCCAATCTGAGATAATCCCGCCTTCGTTGCGGCAGCGCTTGCGCCCTGCCGAGGTTTTTCTTTTGCCGAATATTTATCGATGTCCGCCCTGCCGCCCTTGCCCGCCCCCGCTCAACGACTCAAGCTGCCGCGCCTGCCCGGCTCGGCCGATGCCTACGTATTGGCCGGCTATGCCGGCAAGGCACGCCTCTTGGTGTTGACCGAGACCGCGCAAGACGCCGCCCGACTGGCCGAGGAGATCGCCTGGTTCGCGCCGCAATTGGCGGTGAGCCTGTTTCCAGACTGGGAGACCCTGCCCTACGACCCGACCTCGCCCCACCCCGACCTGGTGTCGGAACGCTTGGCCGCGCTGTGGCAGGCGAGCGAGGCCAAGCTCGACGTGCTGATCGCGCCGGCGGCGACGGCGACCCAGCGCCTGGCGCCGCCCGCCTTCCTGGCCGCCCACGCCTTTCTGCTCAAGCAGGGCGACAAGGTGGATGTCGAGGCCCTGCGCGCGCGCCTGGCCAATGCCGGCTACAGCCACGTGAACCAGGTGCTGTCGCCCGGCGAGTTCGCGGTGCGCGGCGGCCTGATCGACATCTTTCCCATGGGCGTGCAACTGCCCTTCCGCCTGGACCTGTTCGACGAGGAGGTGGAGTCGATCCGCACCTTCGACCCGGACAGCCAGCGCACGCTGTATAAACTGGCCGAGATTCGCCTGCTGCCGGCGCGCGAATTCCCGCTGGACGAGGCCGGCATCACCCACTTCCGCCAGGGCTTCCGCGACCGCTTCGAGGGCGACCCGTCGAAGAGCCAGATATACAAGGATGTCTCCAACGCCCTGGCGCCGGGCGGCGTGGAGTATTACCTGCCGCTGTTCTTCGACGATACCGCCACCCTGTTCGACTACCTGCCGGCGGATACCACACTCGTTTTGCAAGGCGATATCCAAGCCGCGGTGGAAAACTTCTGGCGCGACACCCAGAGCCGCCACCGCCTGCTGCAGGGCGACAAGCACCGGCCGCTGCTCTCGCCCGATGCGCTGTTCCTGCCGCCGGATACCTTCTTCGGCAGCATCCGGCCGTTCGCGCGGGTGGAGATCGGCGGGCGCAATGTGCCCTCTCCCCTAACCCCTCCCCCGCTTGCGGGGGAGGGGGACCAATTGCCCTACGCCGCCGCGCCGGCGGTGGAGGTGGAGCGCCGGGCCGAAGACCCGTTCCAGCGGCTGAAGGCGCATCTTGCCGCGCATTCCGGCGCCACCCTGCTGGTGGCCGAAAGCCTGGGCCGGCGCGAGACCATGGTCAACGCCATGGCCGAATACGGCCTGAAACCGGCGTTGCTGGAGGGCTGGCTGTCCGACGCCTCACACCTCACGCCTCACGCCTTTCTCATCACCACCGGCCCACTCGCCGTCGGCTTCATCGACAGCACGCACAATCTCACCGTCCTCACCGAAACCGAGCTCTATGCCCGTAGCCCGGTCACGCGCCGCCAGCGCGCCGGCAAGCCGACCCAAGTCGAGGGCCTGCTGCGCGACCTGTCGGAGCTGAAGATCGGCGACCCGGTGGTCCATGTCGAGCACGGCATCGGCCGCTATCTCGGCCTCATCAGCATGGACTACGGCGACGGCGATACCGAGTTCCTCACCCTGGAATATGCCGGCGGCGACAAGCTCTACGTGCCGGTGGCGCAGTTGCAGCTGATCGCCCGCTACATGGGCGGCGACCCGGACACCACGCCGCTGCACAAGCTAGGCAGCGGCCAGTGGGAGAAGGCCAAGCGCCGCGCCATGGAGAAGGCGCGCGACACCGCGGCCGAGCTGTTGAACCTCTACGCCCAGCGCGCCGCGCGCCAGGGGCGCTCGTTCCTGGTCAAAGGCCACGACCTCGACGCCTTCGCCGAGGGCTTCGGCTTCGAGGAGACGCCGGACCAACTCGCCGCCATCGACGCCGTGGTGGCCGACATGAAATCGGGCAAGCCCATGGACCGCCTGGTCTGCGGCGATGTCGGCTTCGGCAAGACCGAGGTCGCCCTGCGCGCCGCCTTCGTCGCCGTGACCGACGGCGCCCAGGTGGCGGTGCTCTGCCCCACCACGCTCTTGGCCGAGCAGCACTTCCAGAGCTTCGCCGACCGCTTCGCCGATTTTCCGGTCAAGCTGGCCGAGCTGTCGCGCTTTCGTTCGGCCAAGGAGGTCAGCGCGGCGCTGGAGGGGATAGCGGCCGGCCGCATCGACATCGTGATCGGCACCCACAAGCTGCTGTCGGAAGACGTGAAGTTCAAGAATCTGGGCCTAGTGATCATCGACGAGGAACACCGCTTCGGCGTACGCCAGAAGGAGCGATTGAAGGCCCTGCGCGCCGAGGTCGATGTGCTCACCCTGACCGCGACGCCGATCCCGCGCACACTGGCGATGTCGCTCGAAGGCATCCGCGATTTCTCGGTGATCGCCACCGCGCCGCAAAAACGGCTGGCGATCAAGACCTTCGTCCAACCCTTCTCCGACGGCCTGATCCGCGAGGCGGCGTTGCGCGAGTTGAAGCGCGGCGGCCAGATCTATTTCCTGCACAACGAGGTGGAGACGATCGAGGCCATGCGCGAGCGGCTGGCCAAGCTGCTGCCGGAGGCGCGCATCGGGGTGGCCCACGGCCAAATGCCGGAGCGCGAGCTGGAGCACGTGATGCGCGACTTCTACCACCGGCGCTTCAACCTGCTCTTGTGCACCACCATCATCGAGACCGGCATCAACGTACCGACGGCCAACACCATCCTGATGCACCGGGCCGATAAGTTCGGCCTCGCCCAGTTGCACCAGTTGCGCGGCCGGGTCGGCCGCTCGCACCACCAGGCCTATGCCTATCTCTTGACCCCGCCCGGCAGCGGCACCGGCGACAAGGCCGCGATCACGCCGGCCGCGAAGAAACGGCTGGAGGCGATCCAGTCCATGGAAGAGCTCGGCTCGGGCTTTTATCTCGCCATGCACGACCTGGAGATTCGCGGCGCCGGCGAGGTGCTGGGCGAAGGGCAAAGCGGCGAGATGCAGGAGGTCGGCTTCTCTCTGTTCAACGACATGCTCAACCAGGCGGTGAAGTCCCTGAAATCGGGCAAGGAGCCGGACGTGGCAGCGCCGCTGGCGGCCACCGCCGAGATCAATCTGCACATCCCGGCCCTGCTGCCGGAGAGCTACTGCGCCGACGTGCACGAACGGCTAGTGCTGTACAAACGGCTGGCTAACTGCGCCAATGCCGAGGAACTGGACAGCCTGCACGAGGAGCTGATCGACCGCTTCGGCCTGCTGCCGGAACCGGCCCGCGCCCTAATGGAAACGCACCGGCTGCGAATCGAGACCGCGCCCTATGGCATCCGCAAGCTCGATGCCGGGCCCGACGGCATCGCCGTGCAGTTCGTGGCTAATCCGCCGATCGACCCGATGAAGCTGATCAAGCTGATCCAGACCAAACGGGAATACAAACTGGCCGGCCAGGATCGGATCAAACTGGAAAAGGCCTCGACCAATCTGGATGAGCGGCTGACCCTGCTGCGCGGCTTCATAAACGAAATCGCCTGAGCCGCGAACGGCTCAGGCGCAAGGGTCCGGAGCGAGACCGGTCTCTGACTAGTTATAGGAAATCGAACAGGTTGGAGCCGCTGACTCGGGCGAAGGCGCGCTGCGCGGCTTCGAGGCTGGTTTGCCGGCTTTGCAACTCGATGATCGCCGCCGCCTGGTCCAGGCCGTTGATGTCGGATAGCGAATCCTTGTCCAGGTTCAGATAGCTCGTCGTGGTGGTTTTGGCCGAACCTACGTCGATCAAGGCGCCGACCACGCGGTTGCTCACCACGCTCACTCTTTGAATTGCACTGTCGAGCCCGTTCAAGGCCGTGGTGATGTCGGCCTGGGTGAAGTTGAAGCTATCGCCCACATCGCCCGCGAAATTGGCGTCGCTCTCCGGGTCGGAACCGGATACGTCGACGATTTGCTTGATGTTGTACAAGGTCTCGAAGATGTTGCCGAATACCGCCGGACCGGCATCGTTGACCTGCACGGTACGCCCGGCCTCGATAGTCACCGTGTTGATGCCCTGAGTGCCTTGGAAGCCCACCACCTTGGTGTAGTTCGGCCCGACGCCGACCGGCGTTACGGTCGCATAGGTCTGCGTCTTCGCCTTGTCGCCGGAGAAGATGTAATTTCCGTCCGAGTCCTGGGTGTTGGCCAGGGCATAGAGCCGGTTGAAGGCCGCCCCGATCTGGCTGGAGAGGTTGACTCGACTGGCGTTGTCCATGCTCGGCGAGAGCTGCACCATGATCTGGCGCACATCCAGCATGGCCTGGTTGATCTCGTCCAAGGTGGCCTTTTCGTACTTCAAGGTAATTTCGGCCTTGAGCTGGTTCTCGATAAACTGGCTGCGCTGCGCCACGCTGTCCGACAGGCTCAGCGCCCGAACCGCGTCGACCGGGTCGTCGGACGGTTGGAGCATGCGCTGGTTGGTCGATATCTGCTGGCTAAGCCGGCTGATGTTCGATTGCTGTTGCTGCATGCCCAACAGGCTGGATTCATAGAAGGTCAGGCTACCGATACGCATCGTCTATCCCCTTAGCGCAAGACGTTCAGCAGTTCGTCGAACAGGCTATTGGCCATCTGAATACTCTTCGCCGCCGCCTGGTAGGCCTGTTGGTACTGAACCAACTTGGCGGCCTCTTCGTCCATATTGACCCCGGAAACGCTATCGCGCTGGGCCCTGACATCGTTCAGCAGGCTGGTCTGCGAATCGAATGAAATCTGCGCATCGCTCGCCAGGCTGGCCACGTAGTTGACCAGCTTGTTGTAGGCGCCGCCATAACTCATGGTGCCCTCGATATTGCTCGTGCTGGTTTGCAGATTGGCGAATTTGGACGCGATGCTGTTGTCGCCGATGCCCGGCGCCAGCGTGAAGACATCGCCCGCGGCCGGCGCGCCGGATAGCGTCACCGACCAGCCGTTGTAACTGATGGTCTGCGGCCCCGGCGCCGTGTACACCACGCCCACCGGGTTGCCGGTGCCGGTGCCGGTGACGTTGAACGCGCCCGGCGCAGTGAAGGTCAGGGTCACCGTCTGCGACAGGTTGGTGTTATACGGGGGGCCGCTGAAGCTGATGTTGCCGATGCTGCCCGTCCCGGTATTCGCCGAATTGGCCGAAGTGCCCAAGCTCCCCGCCGCCACCCGGCTCGGCTGGGTGATCGCGACATCGAGCGTGCGCGCGGCATCGTTCATCGGCCGGACCAGCCAGCGATCGCCCGCCGCCGGCGCCGGCACGCCCGCCGCCAAGGTAAAGCCCTGGTTGACGCCGCCGATCGTCGTGACCGCGCCGATGGCGCCCGTCGCACTCGCGCCGTCGGACTGCCGGGTCAAGGTGTAATTGGCGCCATCGTAGCTGAGGACGTAGGCGCTATCGGTCAACAAGGTGTAGTTGGCGCTCGGGATGGTGACGTTGACCACTCCGGTCGTATTGCTGGCATTCAAGGCCGCTTGGTTGACCGAGAACGAGAAGAAGTTGACGTTCAGGTTGCCGTTCAAATCGGCGCCCGCATTATGGATTTCGTTGAACTGCGAAGCCAGGACATAGGCCATGCGGTCGACGGCGGTTTGCGCCGGCTTCAACACCTCTTCCCGGAATGCCAGCAAGCCGCCCAGGACGCCGCCGGAGATGACGTTTTCATCCATCGCGGGCAAGGTCACCGAGCCGGTCTTAAGCGCCGGCAACAGATTCTGAGGGTCATTCGGATCCTTGACCGTGGTCATCGTGGTGGCCGCTGCCCCCAGAATCAAGGCCTGGCCGGTGCCGATCAGCAAATTGAACTGCCCCCCCTGATCCAGCACCTGGACATTGACCAACTTGCTCAGATCCTCCAGCAGCTTGGAGCGCGTATCGATCAGGTCGTTGGCCGGCTGCTGGCTGATCGCCTCGAATTCCGATATTTGCCGGTTCAGCGTGGCGATCCGCGACGAGATATTGTTGATCTGGGTGACCGTCACGGTCACCTCGTCGTTGATCGCATTTTGCACCGATGCCAGATGCGACTGCACGCTGTGAAAGCGGGTGGCCAGGCCGTTACCGGCGGAGATCAATGACTGGCGTGCCGCCGTCGAGGTCGGTGAATTCGCCACCTCGTTCGCGGCGGAAAAGAAATTATTGATCGGGCCGCTCAGGCCGGAGTTTGTATCGCCCAGCAATTTATCCAGCGTGCGGGCATGCGTGGAATAATTGCCGTAGCGCTCGTTCAAGGACTGGGTGGTGAGCACTTCCGAATCGAGAAACTGGCTGTATATCCGGCGTACCTCGTCGACTTGAACCCCCGCGCCCAGAAAGCCGATGCCCGAATAGGTCGGGATATTGGTGCCGAATACCACATCGCGGCGATGATAGCCCTGCGTATTGACGTTGGAGATATTGCTCTGCGTGGATAGGAGTCCCGCGCGCGCCGCGTCGAGCCCTGTCAGTCCTACGTTGAACACACCCATCTCTCTCTCCTCGATGCCTTGTTATCGGCAAATAATCCGACGGCTTAAGTCAACTGCCCGATCAGACGGCTCAGCTTCTCGCCATATCGGGGATCGCTGGCATAGCCGGCCTGTTGCAGCCCATTTGAGAATGCCAGGGCGTCGGCTTGCCCGATCGCGCCGGCATAACGCCGCTCCAGCAAACGCGCGTAGTCATCGAATGCCTCGGCATAGCCGCCGTATGCGCGAAACGCTTCCTGCTTCTTCACCGGCAGGCCATATTGGTACTCGGTGGTCTGCACTTGCGCGGCCTCGCCTTGCCAACCCTGGCCGGCCTTGATGCCGAACAGGTTGTAGCTCGGGCCGCCATCGGCACGTTTGATTTCGCGCTGGCCCCAACCCGACTCCAGGGCGGCATGGGCCAGGACATATTCGGCCGGCACGCCCAGACGCTGTGCCGCGGCATCGGCATGCGGGCGTAGGCGCTGCATGAATTGCCGCGCCGCCTCCGGCAGCTCGACCGCTGGCGCGGGGGCACCGCTCTCGGTGGCCATATCGGGGGCGGGCTTGGTTCGAGGCACTTGATCGAGCCGGTATGCCGACGGCTCGGCATCGGCCTGGGGGACGGCGCCCTCGCCGGCCGTGGGCTTGGCCTGCTGGGCGCTGAACTGGCGCATCAACATGTCGGCCATGCCAAACCCACGGCCCTCGGTGACCTTGCGCGACCACTGCTGATCGAGCATGTCCCGATACATTTGCAGGGCCTGGCCGCCGAACAATTCGTTTTCCGGGTCGTCAAAGCGCGTCTGGCGCATGGTCTTCATCATCATGTTGACCACCATGGCCTCGAACTCGCGTGCCGTGGAACGCAAGGTCTCCGCGTCGCCGGCCCTGGCCTTGGCGCGCATGGCATCGGCGCTCTGCACGTCGAAGGCCAGCTTGTCGGCAAGCGAGGTGGTCACCGGCATCATATGATTTCGAGCTCCGCCTTCAAGGCCCCGGCCGCCTTCATGGCCTGTAGGATCGCAAGCAGGTCCTGCGGCGTGGCGCCGACCGCATTCAAGGCCTTGACCACGTCGCCCAGCGTCGCGGCCGCCGGCATCACCACCATCTCGCCCTTGTCGCTCTTGATCTGGATGTCGGCCTTCTGGGTCACCACGGTCTGGCCGCCGGACAAGGCGCCCGGCTGGCTCACCTGCGGTTCGGCGGTGATGGTGACGGCCAAATTACCGTGGGCCACCGCGCATTTATCCAAGGCGACCAGTTGATTCATGACCACGGAGCCGGTGCGCGCATTCAGGATCACCTTGGGCGAAGCAAGGCCGGGGTTGAGCTGGATGTTTTCCAATTGCGACAAGAAGGCCACGCGCTTGTTCGGCTCCAGCGGCGCCTTGACCTGCACCACGCGGCCATCCAAGGCCTGCGCGCTGCCACGGCCGAACACGCGGTCCACCGCGTCGGTCACCCGGCTGGCCGTGGTGAAATCGCTTTCTTTCAGCTCCAGGGCAATGGAATCACCCTGCCCCAAGGCGCTCTGCACGGCGCGTTCAACCGTCGCGCCGGCGGGGATGCGGCCGGCCAGCAAATGGTTGATCTGTTGGCTGCTACCGCCGGCCGATGCGCCCGCGCCGCCGACCAGCAAGTTGCCCTGGGCGATCGCATAGGCCTGGCCGTCCGCGCCCTTGAGCGGCGTCATCAGCAAGGTGCCGCCACGCAGGCTCTTGGCATTGCCCATGGACGAGACGGTCACGTCGATGGCCTGTCCCGGCTTGGCGAAAGGCGGCAAGCTGCCGGTTACCATCACGGCCGCCACGTTCTTCAGTTGCAGGCTGATGCCGGCCGGCAGGCTGACGCCCAATTGCCCCAACATCGAGGCCAGACTCTGCACGGTGAACGGCGTCGAGGTCGTCTGGTCGCCGGTGCCGTCCAGGCCCACGACCAAGCCGTAGCCGACCAGTTGGTTGTCGCGCACCCCGGCGATCGAGGCGATGTCCTTGATCCGCTCGGCTTGCGCATCGAAAACCGCGAGGCCGAAGGCGATGAGAACGATGAAAGCTTTACGCATGACCACTCCTTAGAACGGCAACATGGTCAAGAAAAAACGGGCGAACAGGCTGGCAACCTGGGCTTGATCCAGCCCCTGCGAATTCTTCGACTCGAGCTGCACGTCGGCCAACTGGGTCGAGTTGATGGTGTTCGTCCCGGTAATCAGCGATGGCGCGACAACCCCGGTCAGGCGGACATACTCGGTATCGTTGTTGATGCCGATCTGCTTCTCGCCGGCCACGCGCAGATTGCCGTTCGGCAACACCTCGACCACGGTCACGGTGATCGAGCCCTTGAAGCTATGGGTGTTGCTGTCGTTGTCCTTGAATTCCTGCTTGGCATCGGATTCCGGCGCCCAGGCCGTGACGCCGAGGTTCGGCGATTTACCGAACAGCTTCGGGGTCGGCACGTTGATGTTGGCCGAGGCCTTGCGGTCTTCCGTCGTCGAGGTGTTGCGCGAGGCGGTGGTGCTCTCGATCAGGTTCACGGTCAGCACATCGCCGACATGGCGCGCCCGGCGGTCCTCGAACAAGGCCAGGCCCCGGCCCGGCTGGAAAATGGCGCCGGCATTTTCGACGGCCAGCGGCTTGGGCGCCGACGCCGCCGTGAACGGCTGGCGGATATTGGTCGAGGGCACATTGCTGCAAGCCTGCAAGGCCAGTAGCGCTATCAGACCGAATGCCGAACGTATCCGATTCATTTTCCTATCCATCGTCTTTCGCGAGCAGTATCCGCTCGTATCAAAGCAACCAACGTGCCAACCGCAAAAAAACCGCGTAAGCGATTGATACAGAACAATAACCACATAAACAGACACCGCCCGCGCCAGCGCTCGCAAAAACGGGCGGCAAATCTTGCCGCCCGTTTGCCGCCCGCCGCCAGGCCGATTAGAGCTGGGTCAGGCGCTGAAGCATCTGGTCCGAAGTGGTGATCGCCCGCGAATTCAATTCAAACGCGCGTTGCGCGACGATCATGCTGACCAGTTCTTCCGCCACGTTGACGTTCGAGGTTTCCTTGAATTTGTGATTAAGGAAACCCAGGCCGTTCGTGCCGGGGTTATTGACCTGCGGCGCGCCGGATGCCGCTGTTTCGGTGTACAAGTTTTCGCCGACGCTGAGCAGTCCGGTCGGGTTGACGAAGTTGGCCAACTGTATCTGGCCCAATTGCTGGATCGTGCCATCTTCCAAGGTCGCGCTGACCACGCCGTCGCGGCCGACGGTCAGGGTCTGGAGATCCGGGGGAATGGTGATCGCGGGTTGTAGCTGATAGCCGTTAGGCGTTACCAGCGTGCCCTGGCCATCGATCTGAAAATTGCCTGACCGCGTATAGGCCGTCGAGCCGTCCGGCATCAGAATCTGGAAGAAGCCCCGGCCGTCGATGGACATATCCAGCGGGTTATCGGTCTGCTCCATGCCGCCTTGGGAAAACAGCTTCTGCGTCGCGATCGCCCGGACACCCACGCCAAGCTGAAGACCGCTGGGAACCTGCGTTTGCTGCGACGACTGCGCGCCGGGCTGGCGAATGACCTGATAGAGCAGGTCCTCGAATACGGCCTGGCCACGCTTGAAGCCGGTGGTGCTGATGTTGGCCAGGTTGTTGGAGATGGTATCCAACTGAAGCTGCTGGGCATCCAGGCCGGTTCGAGCAATATGCAACGATCGCATCATGGTTCAATCTCCTTAGACCGTGAGCAGCTTATTGCTGGTTCGGTCGTTCTCGTCCACGGTCCTGATGACCCGCATTTGCAAATCGAACTGGCGAGAGAGTTCGATCATGTTGACCAGGGATTTGGCCGGATTCACATTGCTGCCTTCCAGCACCCCCGTGGCCAACCTGACATTGGCATCGGCCGGGGCGGGCTCGCCCGAGCGCAAGCGAAACAGGCCATCGCCGCCCCTGGCCAAATCGGCCGCCGGCGGGTTGACCAGCTTCAAGCGGCCGGCGGCGGTCACCGCCGCCTGCCCCGGCAACACCGTCGACACCGTGCCGTCTTCGCCTATGCTGACGATCTGGTCGGTCGGCACCGCGATCGGCCCGCCATCGCCCATGACGGCCAGGCCGTTCGCGGTCTGAAGCTGGCCATCTGGGCTGACCTGAAGTTTGCCCAGGCGGGTGTAGGCCTCCTGGCCATCGGCCCCCTGCACGGCCAGCCAGCCGTCGCCGCGCAGGGCGACATCGAGCGCGCTACCGGTCTGCTGGAGAGGACCGGCGCTGAAGTTCGCGCGCGGCGTGGTCTCGACCACGAAGGCGCGCGTCTTGGCGCCATCGCCCTGCACCGGCAAGGCGCGAAACAGGTCTTCCTGGGCCTTGTAGCCATTGGTGTTCACGTTGGCCAGGTTGTTCGCGACCGAGGCATGCTGCAAGGTCACTTGCTTGGCCCCGGTCATGGCGATGTAAAGCGCGCGATCCATTAGTTATTCCTAGCGTTCAGTCAATTAACGTAGGTTGACCAAGGTTTGCAGCAACTGATCCTGCGCCCGCACGGATTGGGCGTTGGCCTGATACAGGCGCTGCGCCACGATCATGTTCACCAGCTCGGCGGTCAGGTCGACGTTCGATTCCTCGACCGCGCCCGATTGCAACACGCCGAGCACACCGCTACCCGGGGTGTTTTCCACGGCATCGCCGGCCCCTTCGGTGCGCGCCCACTGGTTGTTGCCCAAGGGCAGCAGGCCGCGTGGGTTATTGAAGCTGGTCAGCACGACTTGGCCCAGGTTGCGCGATTGGCCGTTGGTGTAGCGGCCCTCGACCAGGCCATCCTTGGACACGCTCAGGCCGGCGATACGGCCCGAGGCATAGCCGTCCTGCGTCACCTGGGACGAACCGAACGCGGCGCCGTATTGGCTGAACTTGGTCAGATCCAGGCTGAAAGTCAGGTTGCCGGCGCCGCTGCCGAGCATCGCCGTGGTCACCGTCGGGCTAAATGCCGCCGCTGCCGCGCCGTCGATCTGGTTCACCGTGCCATTGGAGTTGAAGGTCATGGTGTGGGTCGGAGTCGCACCGCCGCCGGGCGGGCCGATGACCAGGTTGTTATTGACATACATATCGAAGGCCCAGGTGTTGGAGGCGGTCTTCTTGAAGTAGTACACCAAGCCGTGCGCCTCGCCCAGTTGGTCGTAGATGGTCATCGAAGTCGACCAGTTATAAGTGCTCGGACTGTTCGGGTTGATTGCCGCGGCAATCGTGGAGGCGCCGGCATCCAGGTTGGCGGTCAGGTTGGCGGTGGTCGTGGCCTTGGGCGGCGCCGGGTCGAAGGATATCTTCATGGACTTGGTCGCGCCTGGGATTACCGTGCCCGTGCTATCCGCCAGCCAACCTTGCAATATCAGGCCGGAGCCATTGACGATGTTGCCGTCGCCATCCAAGTGGAACTGGCCGTTGCGGGTATAGGACACGGCATCGCTGCCCGCCGGCGTCATCTTGAAGAAACCCTCGCCGCTGATGCCCATGTCCAGCGGGTTATTGGTCACGGTGATGTTGCCCTGGGTGAATTGCTGGGCGTTTTCCGTGACCTGGGTACCGATACCCACCTGCAGGCTGGCCGTGCCATACACCGAGGAGGCATACACGTCGGCGAACTGCACCTTGGAGGTCTTGAAGCCGGCCGTGCTGGAGTTGGCGATGTTGTTGCTGATGACGTCCAGGTTGCGGCTGGCGCCGTTGAGTCCGCTCAAACCTTGTTGAAAGCCCATTTGCCTTCCTCCTTAGTAAATCTGACGCACTTGGCTCATCAGGCGAGAGCCGAGTTCAGGTGTTTGCAATTCGATACCGCTATCGTTGACCACCACGCTGCTCACCGCCGCGAGGGACAGCGAGGTCACGCCGACATCCTTGCCGTCCTTGCTGGCATCCACCTTGAAGGTATAGCTGCCATCCGCCAGCTTCTGGCCGCCGTTGTCCAGGCCATCCCAGATGAAGGCCTGGACGCCGGCCTTTTGCGGCCCCATGTCCAGGGTGCGCACCTCGTTGCCGTTGCTGTCGAATATGCGCACCACCGTCTTGTCGGTCGTGCCCTTCAACTCGATGGCACCGCCGCCGAGCGACTTGTTCAAGCCGATCACATCGCCGTCGACCAGGACCTGGCGGCCGATCAAGGAGGCCGCCTGCATGGTTTGGCTGGATTTGTAGCCGTCGAGCAAGGTCTTGATGCTGTCGTTCAGCTTGTTGATGCCTTCGACCGTCGACATCTGCGCCAACTGCGAGGTCATCTGCGCATTGTCCAGCGGGTTGGTCGGGTCCTGGTTCTTCAACTGCGTGGTCAACAGCTTCATGAAGCGGTCGGACATATCCTGGACGCTGGTCTTGGTCGTTTTCGCGCCCGTCCCACCGTTCAGCGTGTCGATCAGCGAGGTATCGATGGCCATCTTTCACTCCTCATTAAGGCTGAAGCAGCGCCAAGGTGCGCTGCATGAGATCTTTCGCCGTGGACATCACCTCGGCGTTGGTTTGGTAGGAACGCGAGGCCGAGATCATGTTGACCATCTCCTCGACCGCATCGACGTTGGGATAGGTCACATAGCCCTTCGCATCGGCCAGCGGGTGGCCGGGGTCGTAGACCATGCGCGGCTGCGATGTGTCGTCGACGACCTCCTTGACCCGGACGCCTTGCGCCAGTTGGTTATTCTTCGCCACCGGCATCGCCTCGAACACGACTTGCTTGGCCTTGTAGGCCTCGCCCGTCGACGAGGTGGCCGACTCGGCGTTGGCCAAGTTACTGGCTACCGCGTTCAGGCGCATGGACTGCGCGCTGAGCGCCGAGGCCGAGATTTGGAAGACATTGAGCATGGACATTAGCGGCCGGCCTCCAAGGCGGAGTTGATGGTGCGGAAGGTGCCGCGCGCGCGCTCGAGCAGGAACTGGTAATGCAGGGCGTTTTCGGCGAAATGCGCACGCTCGACATCGCTGTCGACCGTGTTGCCGTCCAAGCTGGGTTGGATGGCGGTGCGGTACTGGGCCACGGCGCCGGCACCCGAGCCGCCTAAGCGGTCGAGGTGCCCGCCCGCAGTGCGGGCCATGGCCAGCGGCCCGGTGGCCGCCCCCATCGCGGAGCGCAAGCTGGTTTGAAAATCGATATCGCGCGCCTTGTAGTTAGGCGTATCGGCATTGGCGATGTTCGCCGCGATCAATTCCTGACGCCGAGCCCGCAGGTTCAGCGCGCTCTGCACGAAGGCCAACTCTTGATCGATTTTCCCTAGCATGGTGCGGCTCCTTTCGCATCAAGTAGAGCAAGCCCCGTGCCAGGACGACGAATATCTATAGCTCTTTGTATTTATTGGTTTTTCTGACCACCTCGAAACGCCGGCAAGGCGGCAACCTCGGTGTTGCCGGCGGCAAAGTTTGCCGCCCGGCCGGATTCAGCCGCGTTCGACCCGATTGCGGCCCATCGCCTTCGCGCGATACATCGCCTTGTCCGCGCGCGAGATCCAGACATCCCTCTCTTCATCCGCTTGCCGCTCGGTCACGCCGGCGCTGAAGGTGATCAAAATGCGTTGGTTGTCATGCAGGAAGAAGGTCTTGGTCAGTTCGCGCTGCAAACGCTGCATCACCCGCTCCGCCTCGGCCAGATCGGTATTGGGTAACATGATCAGGAATTCCTCGCCCCCCCAGCGCCCCAAGGAATCGGTCGGGCGCAGCAAATGCTTGGTCACCTTGGACAGGTGGATCAAGGCCTGGTCACCGGCCTGGTGGCCGTAGCTGTCGTTGATCTTCTTGAAGTGGTCGATATCGAGCAGGGCCAGGCTCAGCGGCGCCGCCATGCGATCGCAACGCGCCAGCTCGCGCTCCATGGCCTCTTCCATGCCGCGCCGATTGAGCGCGCTGGTCAATTGGTCTTCGCGCACTAGGTTGGCGGCTTCTTGCAGCTCGCTCTCCAGTTCGCGGATGCGCCCCTCGGCCTGCTCGACATGTTGGCGCGCCCCGATCAATTCGACATGGGTCTCGCGCATCTGGTCGCGCATGCGGCCCATTTCCGAGGTCAGGCCCTCCATGACCTCGTTCAATTCGCCCAGATCCTCCGCCGCCGCGATCTTGTCGGCATAGACCAAAATGCGCTCATGCTGCTCGCCGGTGGTTTCGGTCAACTCGCCCACCCGATCGACGAAGGTGGAAATCAAACCCTTGAGTCGCGTCTTGGCCTCTCTCAGGCTGGTCTGCAAGGCCTTTTGCCGATTGACCACCTCTTCCAGGGTGCGTTCGGCATCGAAAATGCCGTGGTAATTGAGGTTATTGCCCACCATGGCATGCACGGTCTCGATCTGGCGGCGTATCCATGGATCGTCCGCGAACATATCGCCGACGTTGCGGAACAGCAGCGCCACGACGCGGCGCAGGCCGTCGAGCAGTTCCACATTGTCTTCGGCGCGGATGATGAATTCGCGCCACAGGCGGCCGAGTTCGCCGATATGCCGGTCGGCCCGCGTCAAGCGCGTCGATGCGACCTCCTGGGCCAAGACCTCTGCCCGCTTGGCCAAGTCCGGCCACAAGGCCGCACAACCCGAGGCGAATACCTTGATGCTGTCGACCATGGCTTGCGCCAGTTCGTCCGTCACCTGCTCGCCACCCGCGGCCGCTTCGGCGGCACCGGCCTCTTCCGGTTCTTCGCCTTCCGACGCCGGCAACGACCCCTCGCCCTCCATCACTTTTCTGGAAGCCTGCGTGTCGGCCCAGGAACGCGCCAACGCGCTGACCTTCTCGTGCAACTCACTTGGGTTGTTGCCAAAATTGATCAACACCCGCTCGACCATCTCCCGCTTTTTGGCTTGCGGCAAGCCCACATGACGGACATCCCACTGGCTGAGCAAGGTACGGATCGCCTCGGGCCAAGGTGCCGCCCCCTCCTCTTCGCCCGAAACCGCGGCATAGGCACGCCGGTAATTGTCCGGCGTGGGCGGCAGCTTGCGTTGGGTCAACCATTTGAGCGCATCGCGCGCGATATTGGCCGGTTGGCTTGGATGATCCATGGAGGTCGCCGTATCCTAGAGGACATATTCGTGATCTGAAATTCTAGCCACACTACGACAAGACCGCCATGACGTTTTCTCCCGGCAGGCTCCTGCCCTGCCTCTTCCTCCTTCTCGGCCATGCCGGCCTTGCCCAAGGCGCCGCCTCGACCTTGCCGCACGAACGACTGATCCAGATGGCCGCCGACCACCTGAAATCGGAGGCGCGTCGCAGCTATCCCGAATTTCAAGCGCAAGTCGACATCCGCCCGCCCGATCCGCGCCTGCGCCTGCCCGAATGCGGCCAGTTGGAATTCAAACTCGCCCCCGGCGCCAAGCTGTATGGCACAAGCTCGCTCGGCGTCCGCTGCGAAGGGCCGCAGCCATGGGCCTTGTCCCTGGGCTATCAGATCAAGTTGCGCGGCAATATCTTGCTCGGCACGAGGCGATTGGCCGCGCGCGAGATCATCAAACCGCGGGATGTCGAGGTCAAGGAATTCGATCTGAGCGACGAGCCAAGCGGCTACCTGCGCGAGCCCCGGCAGGCCGTCGGCCTATTGAGCAAGCGGCCGATTCAGGCCGGACAACCCATGACGCCCGACATGCTGGCGAAACCGCTCGTGATCCGCGCCGGGCAAAAGGTTCGCATCATGGTGCAGACGCCGAGCTATACGGTCAGCCAGGAATGCACCGCGGTTTCGAACGGCGTGGCCGGCGATCTCGTGCGCTGCAAGGCGAACAACGGCCGCATCCTCCAAGGTATCGCGACGGAAGCCGGCACGCTCGACATCCAGTTCTAAATTGCATAGGCCCGGTGCCGATATTGGTGTACATTTAGGCCAACTTTGGCCGGCCCGACGGGCGGTTTCCCCATGAAGATCGACGGTCTGACACCCAGCTCCAGCAGCCAACGGCTCGACAACGCGAAGAGCCGCCGCAAGGGCGCGGCCGCGAAGGCCGGCAGCTCGGAACACACCGACAGCAATGTCGAACTGACCGGCATCGCTTCCCGGCTCCAGGCGCTCGAAGCCTATTTGTCCGGTTTCGACGGCATCGACATAGACAAGGTCGAGACTATGCGCCAGGCCATCGCCGAGGGCCGTTATGGCCTCGACGAGGATGTGATCGCCGAACGGTTGGTGGGCGATATCGTCGAGGACCTCCGCCGCCACGCGAGAAAATGACCCCGGCCCTAGCCCGAATCGAAGCGATCGAGGTAAGCCTAGGCGCCTTCGTTTCATTATTGCTGCGCGAAGGCGAATGCCTCGCCCGAAAAGACCCCGACGCGCTCAGCCATGTCCTCGACGAGAAAAACCGCATGACCGCGACCCTCGGCCGGCAATGGGATGAGCTGTGCCAAGCCGCCGGCCTAGCCAACGCCTCTCATGACCTACTGGAAAGCCGGCTGGTCGAACTGGGCGACCGGGCGACGCTCGATGCCTGGCGCGTTCTCAGCCGCCTGAGCCAAAGAGCGAAGGAATTGAACGAACAGAACGGCGCCTTGATCCGGCTGCAATTGCTGCATACCAACAAGGCCATCGAAGTCTTGCAGAACGCCTCGCGCCAGAACAGCACTTACGGGCCGGATGGCCTATCCGATAGCCATCTCGCCTACACCCGGACCATAGACAAGGCTTGAAATCATCATGCAAAAGACGACTTTCCAGGTAAACGGCATGAGCTGCATGGGTTGCGTCAATGGCGTCAAGCGTGTGCTGTCCGGCCTGGCCGGCGTGCATACCGTCGAGGTCGACCTGTCCAGCGGCCGGGTGCAAGTCGATCACGATGCGCAATGCGGGCCGGAGGCGCTACGCGAGGCGATCGAGTCGGCGGGCTACAAGGTCGTCTCTACCAATTGACCGCCGCGCCCGATTCCTTGGCCAGCGCCGCCAGATAATCGGCATGCGCCGCGCGCTCCTCCTCGTTCGGCGCCAGCACCCTTAGCACCAATCCCTGCTTGAGCTTGCGCCCCGACCCGGCATGGCCGCCGATGGTCTCGATGCCCAGCGACTCCTGCCCTCGCGTCATCGCCAGATACACCTCGGCCAGCAATTGGGCATCGAGCAAGGCGCCGTGATAGCTGCGGCCCGAGTTGTCCACCTCGTAGCGCCGGCATAGGGCATCGAGGTTGTTCTTTTGGCCCGGATGCAGGTCCTTGGCCATCTTCAAGGTGTCTTGCACGCCGCCACAGCGCGTTTCCAGCTTGGGCCGGCCGAGCAAACGCAGCTCGGCATTCAAGAAGCCCATGTCGAACGGCGCGTTGTGGATCACCAACTCGGCCCCCTCGACGAAGGCAACGAGATCGTCGACGACATCGGCAAAGCGCGGCTTGTCGGCGAGGAATTCATTGGTCAGGCCATGCACCGCGATCGCGCCCGCATCGATCTCCCGGCCCGGATTGAGATAGACATGGAAGCTCCGCCCGGTAGCTTGGCGGTTGACGATCTCCAAGGCGCCGACCTCGATGATGCGGTGCCCCTGGGCCGGGTCGAGACCCGTGGTCTCGGTATCCAACACGACTTTACGCATCAGGCCGTCTCCATTCCTTTCAACACGCCGCGATTGGCCAAGACATCGGCCCGCTCGTTCTCGATATGTCCGGCGTGGCCCTTGACCCAGTGCCACTCGACCTCGTGGCCCCGCGCCAATTCGTCCAAGGCCTGCCACAGGTCCTGGTTCTTCACCGGCTTGCCCTCGCTGGTGCGCCAGCCCCGCCGACGCCAATTCGCCAGCCATTCGGAAATGCCTTTTTGCACATATTGCGAATCGGTGTGCACCCGCACCTTGCAGGCCCGCTTCAGGCTGCGCAGACCCTCGATCACCGCCGTCAACTCCATCCGGTTGTTGGTGGTATCGGCCTCGCCGCCGAACAATTCCTTCTCGCGGTCGCCAAAGCGCAGCAAGGCGCCCCAGCCGCCCGGGCCGGGGTTGCCCTTGCAGGCGCCATCGGTGTACAGATCGACTACCGTGCCTTGTTCCTCAGTCATCGTGACCTCGATGCAAATTTGTTTTCGGGACCGGACGCACGATACTCGCCCCCGGCCGCCAGACTTCACGCCACTTCGGCGTCATCAAGCGCATGCCCGGCGTGCGCTTGATCGCATGCAGCAGATAGACGCCGCCGCCCAAGGCCCACCAGCGGTCGCCGGCCGCCTCCAGGCAGGCAAAGCGGCGCAGCCATTTCGCCTGCCCGAAGGGCGGCGCATAACAGATCATGCGCCCGGCCTGCAATTCAAAACCGAGCAGCGCCAACCAATCCTTCAACCGGCTCAGATGCAAGAAACGGCCATGCCAGGGATAGGCGCCCTGCCCCCGCCGCAAAACTCGGCGCAACCCCCATAGGCTCATGGGATTGAAGCCGGCGATCAGCAAATGGCCCTCCGGACGCAGTATCCGCTCCGCCTCGCGCAAGACCTGGTGCGGGTAATCGCTGAATTCCAAGACATGCGGCAAGGCGAGCAAATCCAGGCTTTGGCTGGCGAGCGGCGAGACCTCGGGATGGCAGTGCAAGCTGCCCTCGGTCCGGTCCGCGCAATACCGGTTCGGCATGCGATTCGCCCGCAACAGATCGGCCCAGCACATCCCCGCCTGCAAGGCATTGAAGCCGAAGATATCGGCGCACTCCCGGTCGAACCAGGCGCGCTCGCCGTCCAAGACATAGTTGCCCTGCTCGCTTTCGAACCAATCCCGCATGGTCAAACCTGACATCGCGAAGCGTTACCGCGTCCCCCTCTCCCGCAAGCGGGAGAGGGTCGGGGAGTGGGAAACGGACATGACACACCGTAGCTCATAGTGATGGTGAAAATATCTCCATGTCCGTTGACCTTATTCCTGCTTAAAATGCCGGCATGTTACGCATCGAGGCCATCCCCGCCCTGCAAGACAACTACATCTGGGCCATCATCGGCAACGGCTGCTGCGCAGTCGTCGATCCCGGCGATGCGGCGCCCATTCTATCGTGGTTGCAGCGACACGCGTTGCGATTGAGCGCGATCCTCGTCACCCACCGCCATGACGACCATATCGGCGGCATCGCCGACTTGCTCGCTCGACACGAGGTGCCGGTCTATGGCCCGGCGCTGGAAGGCATTGCCGTCGTCAGCCAGCCTTTGGACGAAGGCGGTTGCGTGGCCCTGCCGGAGATCGACGCCGAATTCCGCGCGATGTCGGTGCCGGGGCATACGCGCGGCCACATCGCCTATTACGGCCACGGCCTGCTGTTTTGCGGCGACACCCTGTTCGCTTGCGGTTGCGGCCGCATCTTCGAAGGCACGGCCAGCCAACTGCATGACTCCTTGCAACGCCTGGCCGCGCTGCCCGGCGAGACCCAGGTCTATTGCACGCACGAATACACCCTCGGCAACATCGCCTTCGCGCTCGGCATGGAACCCGACAATACCCAGCTCATCGAGCGGGCGCGGCAAGAACAAGACAAGCGCATGCGCGGCCTGCCGACCTTGCCCAGCACAATCGCACTGGAGCTCGCCACCAATCCCTTTCTTCGCTGCCGCGAACCCGCGATACGGCAAGCGGCCGAGGCCTATGCCCAACGTCCGTTGACGACGCCCGAGGCGGTGTTTGCTGTTGCGAGAGAGATGAAAAACCAATTCAGACAATAGATTACAAGTCCATTTGTCTGGACTAAATTAAGAATGCAGTGCAACCATCGGTTTGTGAGCAATATACGAATTCAACGATAATCTCGAATTTAAGGAGATGGCCGGCACGGCTTGATCTTGAACACATGCTAAGAAAAGCGGCAACATGCCAGATTCTCTCCTTCTGCCTGCTCACGGGCTGCCTCGCCTTTTCGCAGGCCGTCCGCGCCACGGAATCGAAACCGCAGGCCACGACCGGCTCCGAGCTGAAGATCAGCTACTCGCTGGCCCATCCCTCCAGCCTCAACGAACCCGGTAGCCGCGTCGACCTCTGGGAGCGCATTCGCGCCGGCTTGGCCATGGACGACAACAATATCGGCCTCGTGCGCGTCCACGAGGCCTGGTATGCCGACCGCCCCGCCTATATCGCCCGCACCGTGGAACGCAGCCGGCTCTACCTGTTCCATATCGTGGAAGAGGTGGAAAAGCGCGGCATGCCGATGGAGATCGCCTTGCTGCCGATGATCGAGTCGGCCTACAACCCGCTGGCCGTATCGCCGCAAAACGCCTCCGGCATCTGGCAATTCATCCCGTCCACCGGCCGCGTCTACGGCTTGCGCCAGAACGGCTGGTACGACGGTCGCAAGGACGTGCTCGCCGCCACCGATGCCGCGCTCGATTATCTACAGCAGCTCCATGCGATGTTCGGCGATTGGCAACTGGCCCTGGCCGCCTACAACTGCGGCGAGGGCTGCGTCGGCCGCGCCATCGCCCGCAACAAGGCCAAAGGCCTCGATACCGATTACGCCAGCCTGAACCTGCCGACCGAGACCAAACACTACGTGCCTAAGCTGCTCGCCGTCCGCAACATCGTGCGCGACCCGCGGCAATTCGGCATCACGCTCGAGAGCATCGCCAACGAACCCTACTTCATGCAGGTCGCCTTGAATCGGCCGATGGAGGCGCGCCATGCGGCCAAGCTGGCCGAGATGGACCTGGAGGGCTTCATATCGCTGAACCCCGGCTATCAACGCAAGGTGATCCACACCGACACGCCGGGCGTGCTGCTGCTGCCGGCCGACAAGGTCGAAACCTTCCATTACAACCTGCAACGCCTGGGCGAGCGCAACCAATTGCAGGAATACCGCGCCAAGCGCGGCGAAATGGCGAGCGCCATCGCCGCCAAGTTCGGCGTCTCGCTCGAATGGTTGAAGGAACACAACCCGGTCAAGCTCTGGCGCGGCAAGGTCGCCAATGCGCAGACGCTCGTGGTGCCGGCGGCGAACGGCAAACCGAGCCAGGCCATGAGCGAGCCGCCTCGGCTCGACCCGGCACCGCCGGTCCGCGCCAGCGAGGCCAAACAGCGCGCAAAAACCGCCAAGCAGCAGGCCCGTCACCGCACCCACACGGTACGCAAGGGCGATACGCTGAAACGCCTGGCCAAGCGCTACAAGGTCAAGGTGTCGGACCTCCGCCAATTCAACCAGGCCACCACCGAGCCCTTGCGGCCCGGCACCAAGCTCACCATCCCGACCAACAGCTAGCCGTACAAATGGCAGGCCACGCGCCGGTCTTGCCATTCGCCCAAGGCAGGGTTTCGCTCGGCACAGATCGGCTTGGCCTCGCCGCAACGCGGCGCGAACGGGCAGCCGACCTGGGCGAACCTCTCCGAAAATACCGCATCGCGCGGCAGGCCCTGACCGGGCGCCGATGCCAACAACAGCCGGGTATACGGATGCAAGGGCCGGGCCATGACGCTCGCCGCTTCGCCCTCCTCGACGATACGGCCGCGATACATCACCGCCACCCGGTGCGCGAGATAGGCCACCACGGCCAGGTTGTGGCTGATGAACAGATAGGCCAGGCCATGCTCGCGTTGCAGGTCCTTCAACAGGTTCAGGATTTGGGCCTGGACCGAGACATCGAGCGCGCTGGTCGGCTCGTCGCAGATCAGCAGCTTGGGCGCCACCGCCAAGGCCCGCGCGATCGCGATGCGCTGGCGCTGGCCGCCGGAGAAGGCATGCGGATAGCGCAGCGCGGCGCTCGCATCCAGGCCCACCTGTTCCAGCAAGCGCGCGACCCGCTCTTTGCGCTCGGCCTTGCCGACTTCCGGCCGCAGGGCCTGCAAGCCCTCCTCCAAGACCTCGCCCACGCGCATGCGCGGGTTGAGCGAGGCAAAGGGGTCTTGGAACACGATCTGCATCTCGGCCCGTTTTTTACGTAAAGCCTCGCCGCTCAAGCGGCCGACCTCCTCGTCGCCCAGCCGCACGCTGCCGGCGGTCGGCTCGATCAGGCGCAGGATGCCGCGCGCCAGCGTGCTCTTGCCGCAGCCCGACTCGCCGACCAGCGCCAGGGTCTCGCCGGCCCGAAGCTCGAGCGACACGCCGTCGACCGCCTTGACCGCGCCGACGCTCCGGCGGAATAGGCCCCGGCGAATGGGGAAATGCAGCGCGAGGCCCCGCACCTGCAACAAGGGCGCACGATCCGCCGTCGCCCCTGCCACGATCGACGGCTTGGCCTGGGCCACGCCGGGCCGGTCCTCGACGGCCAAGTGGCAGCGGACGCGATGCCCCGCTTGCAGCTCATACAGGCCCGGCGCCTCTTGCTGGCAGCGCGCCCAAACTTGCGGGCAGCGCTCCTGGAAGCGGCAACCGGAAAACGCCGTGCCCAACGGCGGCACGCTGCCCGGAATATGGTCCAGGCGCTCGCCGCGCCGTTGAGTCGACGGCAAGACGCTGAACAGCTTCTGCGTATAGGGATGGAAAGGCCGTCCATACAGCACGTCGCGCGCGGCCCACTCGACCACCTCGCCGGCATACATGATGGCCACGCGGTCGGCCATGTCCCGCGCCACGTCGAGATCGTGCGTGATGAGCAACAGGCCCATGCCGCGCTCGGCCTGCAACTGCTTGAGCAGGCGCAGTATCTGGGCCTGCACCGTGACATCCAGCGCGGTGGTCGGCTCGTCCGCGATCAGAAAACGCGGCTCGCCCGCCAGCATGGTCGCGATCAAGGCCCGCTGGCGCTGGCCGCCGGAGAGTTGGAAGGGGTAGCTCGCGGCCAGCTCGGCCGGCAGGCCGACCGCCAGCAACAACCGTTCGATCTCGGCCTTGGCCGCGCCGCCCCGCATGCCCCGATGCACGGCCAAGGCCTCGGCGATCTGCCGGGCGACGGTCAGCACCGGGTTCAGACTGAGCATCGGCTCTTGGAAGACCATGGCCAATCGGCCGCCGCGCACGGTCTGCATCGCGCGCTCGGGCAGCGCGAACAGGTCGGTGCCGTCGAGCCGGGCCTCGCCGCCGGTAATGGCCAGGCCATCCGGCAGCAGGCGCATCAGGGCCAAGGCGGTGAGCGATTTGCCGCAGCCGGATTCGCCCAGCAGGGCCACGCATTCGTGCGGGCCGATCTCCAGCGACACGCCATCCACCGGCATGAGCCGCCGATCACCGGCGGCGATCTCCACCCGCAGATCACGGAGCAACAGGCCGGAGGTCATCGTTGTTCCGCTCTCGGATCGAAGGCCTCGCGCACGCTGTCGGCAAACAGGTTGGCCGACAGCACCAGCACGAACATGAACAGGAAGGCGGCGGCCAACTGCCACCAGACCATGGGCTCGCGCGCCAGCTCCAGGCGGGCGCCGTTGATCATATTGCCCCAGCTCGCCATGGCCGGATCGACCCCGACCCCGACATAGGACAGCACCGCCTCGGCCAGCACCAGGCCGGAGAAATCGATGACCACGGTGATCAGCACCAGATGGCCGACATTGGGCAGGATATGGCGCGACAGGATGCGCAGATGCGTGACGCCGAAGGCGCGCGCCGCCTGGATGTATTCCAGCTCGCGCAGCTTCAGGGTCTCGCCGCGCAACAGCCGGGCCAGGCCGGTCCAACTGGTCACGCCGAGGATGGCGCAGAGGAAGACCAGACGCAGATCGGAGCGGGCGGCGGCGGTGTCGAACAGTTCCGCATGGGTTTCGATGTAGACCTGCGCCACCAGCACCGCCGCCGCGATCAGCAGCACGCCGGGGATGGAGTTCAGGGTCGTGTAGACATACTGGATCAAATCGTCGACCCGGCCGCCGTAATAACCGGCCGCGACGCCGAGGAACAAGGCGAAGGGCAGCATGATCAGCGTGGTCAGCGTGCCGATCAACAGGCCGGTGCGTATGCTTTTCAAGGAAAGATAGAACACGTCCTGGCCGACCTTGTCGGTGCCCAGGATGTGATAGTGGCCGGCAAGCTGCACCAACACGCCGCCCAGCACCAGCAGCAGGCTCAAGGCGATCAGCGCCGTGCGCCAGGCCGCCCACTCTTGGGCATGGAGCATCCGCGCCGTGGCCGTGGCCACGCCCCGGCCACGGCGAACTTGGCTCAAGCCAAGCAGTAACCATAGGCCGAACGCCAGCCCCGCGCCCCACAAGCCACCGACTATCGCACGCCGGGCGATGTCCCCTGCCCGCTCGCGTTCATCCGCCAAATGGGCGCCGCCGTGCTTCAGGCGCGGGTAGTCGCGCACCTGGCGGCCATCGGCCAGGGTCAGGTTTTCCTTGGCATAGAGATGCAGCGCAAAGGGTTCCGAATAGGTCTTTTCCACCCGCGTGCGCAAGGGCTCGGCAACGACATCCAGCACGGAGCGCACCTCGTTGCCATAGCGCAGCGGCTGTCCCGCCTCGGCCGGCAGGGCCGGGCGGAAATGCAAGGAGTCGAGCACGCCAATCGCGGCGTACACGGCCAGGATCACCGCCGCCGCCATGCCGATGCGGCTTTGCGCCACGCGCAGCCAGGGCACGCACAGGTGTTCGTGCCGCCGCACATGCAGCACGAAGGCCGACACCGCCGCCAGCAGCACGAACAGCAGCGCATCGCTCCAGAGGATTTCCGGCTGGAACGGCAAACTCATTCCAGCCTCACCCTCGGGTCGACCACGGTATAGGACAAGTCGGTCAGCAACAGGCCCAGGATGTAGAGCACCGAGCCCAGGAAGACCATGGCCCTAACGATGGCGAAATCCTGGGCCTGGATGGCATCGATGGTGTAGCTGCCGAGACCGGGAATGCCGAAGAAGGACTCGACGATCAGGCTGCCGAGGAACAGGCGGGGGATCACCACCACCGCGCCGGTGAGGATGGGGATCATGGCGTTGCCGAGCACGTGGCGGAACAGCACCACCCGCTCGGACAGGCCCTTGGCCCGGGCGGTGCGGACGTAATCCTTGTGGATTTCCTCCAGGAACAGGGTGCGGTAGAAGCGGCTGGAGTCGCCCAGGCCGGAGACCACGCCGACCAGCACCGGCAGCAGCAGGAATTTCAGCCCGGCCCAGCCCGGCTCGAAACCCGACACCGGCACCAGGTGCCACAATTTTCCCAGCAGGAACTGGCCGCCGATGATGTAGAACAGGCCGGAGATCGACATCAACACCACGCACAGCACCACGCCGGCGAAATCGAGATAGCTGGCGCGGAAGAACACCATGACCAGGGCGAAACCGATGTAGGCCAGCAGACCGACCAAGAAGGTCGGCAGGGCGATGGCCAGGCTGGGCCACATGCGGCTACCGATCTCGCGCGCGATGTCGCGGCCGTCGTCGGCCTGGCCGAAAGAAAAGGCGAACAGCTTGAGCGACTTGTCGACGAACAGGGTATCGCCGACCTTGGCCACGCCCTGTGCCGCCGTGTTGAAGAACAGCGGCTTGTCGTAGCCGTGTTCCGTCTTCCAGCGCTCGATCGCCTCCGGCGTGACATGCTTGGCCCCGAGATGGATGCGCGCCATGTCGTCCGGCGTGTTGACCACGAAAAACAAGGCGAAGGTAAGCAGATTGACCCCGATCAGGATCGGGATGGCATAGAGGATTCGGCGAACGATATAGGCCAGCATGGACAGGCATCATACCAACGGACATCGGCCGTCACCATGCCCCGCGACGCCCACTGCCGATATGCACATTGCGGCCATGCGCCAATGCTGGAAACATGGATCGCGACCCAATCAAAACAATGGAGCTCCCCATGCATGTCCTACGTAAGCTGCGCCTGTTCTGGCTGCTCGCTGCCCTGTTCTGCCACGGATCGGCCTGGGCCTTGGGCTCGCAACCGTTCATCAAGGATTCCTTCCTCAACCTGCCAGACGACCTGGCCGAAGCAAGCAAGGCCGGCCGCATCTTGATGGTGCTCTACGAGCAAGAAGGTTGCCCCTATTGCGCCAAGCTGCATCAACTCCATTTCAAGGACAAGGCCATCGTCGCCGGCATCAAGAAGGGCTTCGACGTGATCCAACTCGACATCTGGGGCGGCCGCGAGGTGACCGGCTTCACGGGCGAGGCCATGACCGAAAAGGCGTTCGCCCGCAAAATCGGCGTGCAGTTCTCGCCCACCATCGCCTTCTACGATGCCAAGGGCAAGGAGATTTACCGCATGGCCGGCCTGCACACGCAGGAACAATTCAAGATGGAACTCGATTACCTGTCCAGCCGGGCCTACCAGAAGACGGGCTTCAAGGATTACGCCGCACGGCAGGCGCGAAAAACCGCCAAGGCCGGCCTGATCGACGAGCCCTTCTTCGCCAAGACCGACGACCTGAAGGCCTTGGCCGAGCAGACCTGGGCGCAGGACAAAATCCTCGCCCTGTTGTTCGAGCAGGAAAATTGCGCGGACTGCCAGCAGCTGCATGACCGCAAGTTCATGGACGGCGATACGGTCAAATTGTTGACCGAGCACTACGCCGTGGTGCGCATCGATACCGCCGGAAAGAAGACACTACAAGACTTGACCGGCAAGAAAACCAGCGAGGCGGAACTCGCGCTCGGTCTCGATATCCAGCAAACACCGACCATCGTGTTTTTCGATCGCAGCGGCAAGGAAATCCTGCGCTATGAAGACCACCTGACGGCCGAACATTTCAGCGGCGGCCTGCTGACCTTCCTGGCCACCCACCAGTATCGGCAGCATGAGTCGCTGCAAGACTGGCTGCGCGCCCGCGCCGCCGCCAACCGGGCCGCACAATAACCATCAATTCCTGGCGGCGGCCTGCTGCCGGCGCCGATAGGCGCGCACGGCCGGCACGGCGGTCGCCAGCAGCAGCAACAAGGTCGCGAGCAGCGGCCACCACACGGGACGGTTCCATCGGCCTTGGTAGTCCACGCGCCGCGCCGGCTCCACGCGGCGGTATTTCAAGGTGTTGTTCGCCATCAGGTTGGGCTTGCCGTTCTTCACCCAGGCATGGCGCAAGCCGAAGCTCTTGGGGAAGTAGGCGAAGACCCAGGGCGCGTCGTGCCGGGCGATCGCGACCATGCGGTCGATCAGGGCCTGACGGGCCGGGCCGTTGGCCATGTCCTTCATCTGTACGAACAACCGGTCGAATTCCGCATTGGCGTAGTTGGCCGCGTTCTCGCCGTTCTGGCCCACCTTCCGGTTCGGCCCATAGAGCAGGAACAGGAAATTCTCCGGGTCCGGGTAATCGGCGTTCCAGCCCCACTCGAAGATCTGGGCGTTACCCTTAAGCATCTTGTCCTGAAAGCGGTTGTAGTCGGTGGAACGGATCACCAACTGCACGCCGAGCCTCTCAAACTGCTTGCGGTACCAATCCAGGCGCGATTTCGACTCCGGCCCGCTGGCCATGGTGTCGAGATAGAACGTCAGCGGCCGGCCCGTGCCCGCCTCGCGGCCGCCGGGATAGCCGGCCTCGGCCAGCAGGCGCTTGGCCTCGTCGATGCCGCGCCGCAGCGGCCGGCCGTCTTGCCAGCGATAGGCCACCGGGTTGATCCCCGCCTCGCCCTCGCGGTGGCCGTAGATGCCCGGCGGCAATGGCCCTTGGGCCGGGATGCCGCGGCCATTGAGGAAGATGGAGATGAACTCCTCGTAATCCAGCGCGACGGAGATCGCCTGGCGCAGCTTACGCGCGGAATCGCCCAGGCCGCCCAGGGCCGGGTCGCGCATATTGAAGCCGACATACCAGATCGTGGTGCGCACGGCGGTGGACAGTTCGATGCCGCGCGCGCGCATCTCGGGCGTAAGGTCGGGCCGTCCGTCGGGTCCGATGCGGATGGCCTGGTCGAAGGTGTCGGAGCCGATGCCCGAGCTGTCGTAATAGCCCTGGAGGAATTTGGTCCAATACGGGATGTCTTCCTTCTCCAGCCGGTAGATCGCCTGGTCGAGCAAGGGCAGTCGTTTGCCGCTGTCCTCAAGCAGTCCTTCGGCCCGGTCGCCGGGCTCGCCCTCGGCCGGGTAGAACTCCTCGTGGAAATGGGGATTGCGCTTGAGGCGCATCACCCGGTTGGGATCGTTCTCGGCCAGATAGAACGGCCCGGTGCCCACCGGCTGCCAATCGAGCGAGAAGTTGCGTTCCGCCATGCCCGGCTGGCTGTAGAAGCGCTCGGCCTCGGCCGGCACCGGCGCGAAGAACGGCATCGCCAGCCAATAGGCGAACTGCGGGTATTTGCCCTTGATCTTCACCCGGTAGGTGTAGCGGTCCACCACCTCGGCCCCGGCCAAGGGGTAGCGATCGAGATCGAGATAGGCCTCGCGCGGCAGGCCTTTCGCAGCCTTGGCCAAGGTTGCGCCATAGTCCTTGAGGCCGACGATGTACTCCGCCATCAGGCCGAAGATCGGCGAGCTCAGGCGCGGGTTGGCCAAGCGTTTGATCTGGTAGACGTAGTCGGCGGCGATGAGCTCGCGACTGCCGGTCTCCTGGAAGTCGGCGAAGCGCTCGATTCGCGCCAGTTCCGTCGGGGCGAGCGGCACATAGCGCGGCGAGCCGTCCGGCCGTTGGGCAAAGCACGGGTGCGGCTGATAGCGGATGTCCGGCCGGATCCGGATTTCATAGACCGTATAGGCGATGGCCGAGATCGGCGCCGCCTCCGGCAGGCTGCGACCGTCGGCCGCGTGGTAAGTCACGCGCGGCATGGCCGAGGCGGTCAGCGGCTCCAGTTCGTAGGGCCGTTTGAGGTAGTGGTATTGCAGCGGCGGCTCGTAAATCTGGCCGGTGAACACCGCCTCGTTCTCGCTGTAGGAACGGGCCGGGTCGAGGTGCTTGGGCCGCTCGGAAAAGGCCGAATACAGGATGTTTTGGCCGGGCTGCTCCGCCGGATAGGGGCTGTTGGCCGGGCCATGGCAGGCAGCCAACGGCAATAGCAACAAAATGAGCCAAGCGCGCATGGCGGCGAGTGTAAATAAGATGTAAGGCAACGTCACGGTATAATGCCGGCCTTGATTGGTCACCACAAAGCATAAGGGAACTGAAACCATGGGCTTTCTCGCCGGCAAGAAAATCCTCATTACCGGTCTGATCAGCAACCGCTCCATCGCCTACGGCGTGGCGCAGGCCTGCCGCCGCGAAGGCGCCGAGCTGGCCTTCAGCTACCAGGGCGAACGCGCCCGCGACCGCGTGGTCGAATTCGCCAAGGAATTCGGCTCCGACCTCACCTTCGATTGCGATGTCGGCAGCGACGAGCAGATCGAGGCGCTGTTCGCCGGCCTGAAGCAGCGCTGGGACGGCCTCGACGGCATCGTCCACTCCATCGCCTTCGTGCCCAAACAGGCCCTGGCCGGCGACTACCTGGAAAACGTCAACCGCGAGAACTTCCGTATCGCGCACGACATCTCCAGCTACTCCTTCACCGCCTTGGCCAAGGCCGGCCTGCCCATGATGCAGGGCCGCAACGCCGCCCTGCTGACCATGACCTACCTGGGCGCCGTGCGCTACGTGCCGCACTACAACGTGATGGGCCTAGCCAAAGCGAGTTTGGAAACCAGCGTTTATTATTTGGCCTCCAGCCTCGGCCCCAAGGGCATCCGGGTCAACGGCCTGTCGGCCGGCCCGATCAAGACCCTGGCCGCCGCCGGCATCGCCGACTTCAACAAGCTGCTGGCCTGGGGCGAGAACAACTCGCCGCTGCGCCGCAACGTCACCATCGAAGAGGTCGGCAACACCGCTGCCTTCCTGCTGTCCGACCTGGCCTCCGGCATCACCGGCGAGATCACCTACGTCGACTCCGGCTTCAACAGCACCGCCGGTCTGGCGGTGGACGAATAAGCGAGAACGCGCCACGATCAAGCCGGCCTTGCGCCGGCTTTTTTATCCGCCATGCTGCTCCACTTCGACCTCGCCCACACCCTCGCCGTCGCCCTGCTCTTCGTCTGGACCGGCTTCGTCCGCACCGGCCTGGGCTTCGGCGGCGCCGCCTTGGGCCTGCCCCTGTTACTGTTCGTCGAGCCCCAGCCCTTGCTCTGGCTGCCCATCATCGGCACCCACCTGTTGTTCTTCTCCGGCCTGACCTTGCGCACCCGCTTGCACAACGTCGACTGGCGCTACCTCGGCCAATCCTCGATCTACATCGTGCCGCCTGCCATCGTCGGCGTGTTCGGCTTGGTCAACCTGCCGACCGATTGGCTCAACATCGCCATCTACGCCATCACCCTGTTCTACGGCTTCATCTGGCTGCTCAACCGCGCCATCGAGAGCCACTCCAAATGGGTGGACAAACTGCTGCTCGTGCTCGGCGGCTATATCGCCGGCACCTCGCTGACCGGCGCCCCGCTTATGGTCGCGGTCTACATGCGCAACGTCGACAAGCGCCGGCTGCGCGACACCCTGTTCGTGCTCTGGTTCACCCTGGTCAGCATCAAGATGGCCACCTTCGTCGCCCTCTCGGTCGAACTGCACTTCCTCGCCGCGCTGAGCCTGATCCCGGTCGCCGCCGTCGGCCATTTCATGGGCCTGCGCGCGCACGAGGCGATCACCCGCAACGACCTGCTGTTCAAGCGCTGGATCGGCGGCGGGCTGGTTGTCGTCAGTGCCTTGGGCCTGCTCGGCCAACAGGCCTAACACCGCTCCTTAGTGGACATGCCTGGCCACCAGGACTTGCCATTCTGCCGCATCGGCCTTATGTTAGTAATTGAATACTTTCCAAGGGACGATCATGTCGAGCCGACTGCCGACCGAACATCGCCAAGCTGAAATGGTCCAGGCCGTGTTGACGCTGACCGAACAGCAGAGCGTGGAGACCATCACCACCACCGATATCGCGAAGAGCGTGGGCCTGAGCCAGGGCGCGGTGTTCCGCCACTTCCCGAACAAGCAGTCGATCTGGCTGGCCGCCATCGACTGGGTGCAGCACGCGCTGCTGGAAGCGATCGATGCCGCCGCTACGGCCAAGTCCCAGCCCCTGGATCGCCTGCAGGCTATGTTCGAGGCCCATGTCGATTTCGTCATGCGCCACCCCGGCGTGCCCCGCCTCTTGTTCCATGAATTGCAGCAACCGGGCGACAGCCTGATCAAGAAAAGCGTGCGTACACTGCTCGCGGCCTACCGCCGCCGCCTCGTCGGCCTGCTCGATGAGGCCAAGCGCGCCGATCAAGTGCAGCCAGACCTGGATGAGGACGCTGCTGCCACCCTGTTCATCGGCATGATCCAGGGCCTGGTCATGCAGTCGCTGCTCATGGGCAACACCAAGGCCATGCGCAAGATCGCCGGCGACCTGTTTCCCATCTACCTGGACGGCATCCGGAGGCCGGCATGAAGCTGCCCACCCGATTCACCAGCCGGCTCGGCCTGATCCTGCTCGGGCTCGGCCTGCTCACCGCTTTCGCCTTCGTCGTGCTGCGCAATGGGCCACTGGCCGCCACCCGGGTCACACTCGCCCAGGTGGAAGCGCAAGAACTGAGGCCTGCCGTATTCGGCATCGGCACCGTCGAGGCACGCCATGCCTACGACCTTGGCCCCACCTTCGCCAGCCGGGTGCTGCGGGTGCGGGTCGATGTCGGCGACCGGGTCGAGGCCGGCCAAGTGCTGGCCGAAATGGACCCAGTCGACCTCGACCAGCGCCTGGCCGCCGCCGAATCGGCCTACCGCCGCGCCGCCTATGCCGTCGATTCAGCCGCAGCCGCCGCGAACGAGGCGGCCAGCCGCAAGGCGCTGGCCACGGCCAATGCCGAGCGCTTCGAGCAACTGCGCCAGCAGGGCTTCGTCAGCCAGGAGGCGGTGGAGGCCAAACGCCACGAGGCCCAAGCCGCCGGCGCGGCGCATGCGGCCAGCCAGGCCGGCCTCGCTGCCGCCGGCCAGGACGCGGCCCGGCTGCGGGCCGAGCGGGCCGCAGTCGGCGAGCAGCGGGCCAACAGCGTGCTGCGCAGCCCAGTCGCCGGCGTGGTCACCGCCCGCAAGGCCGAACCCGGCTCTACCGTGGTGGCCGGCCAGGGAGTGATCCGACTGGTCGACCCGGCCAGCCTCTGGGTGACCACCCGCATCGATCAGGCGCGCGCCGCCGGCCTTAAGATCGGCATGCCGGCCAGCATTGCCCTGCGCTCGCGGCCGCAGGTGCCGCTGGCGGGCCGGCTGGCCCGGCTGGAGCTGGCCGGCGACAGCGTCACCGAAGAACGCCTGGTGCAGGTCGCCTTCGATGCCTTGCCCGCCGACATCAGTCTGGGCGAACTCGCGGAAGTGACCCTTGCCTTGCCCCACCAACCCCGAGCGCTCACCCTGCCCAATGCCGCTATCCAGCGCCAGGGCGGACGGGTCGGCGTCTGGCAAGTGAGCGATGGCCGGGTCCGCTTCAGCCCGGTGGCGACCGGCGCCCAAACCCTGGATGGACGGGTGCAAATCCTACGCGGCCTGGCCCAGGGCGACCGGGTGGTGATCTACAGCGAGAAGACCTTGAGCGAGGGTGAGCGCATCAAACCAGTGGAACGCCTGGAGGGCAACGGCCGATGATCAGCCTGGCCGGGCGCGACATCCTCCACGCCTGGGGCAAGTACGTCTTCACCGGACTGGGGCTGGGGCTGCTCATCGGCGTCACCCTGTCCATGGCCGGCATCTATCGCGGCATGGTTGACGACGCCAAGGTGCTATTGCGCAACAGCGGCGCCGATATCTGGGTGGTGCAGAAGGACACCCTCGGCCCCTATGCCGAACCCTCCAGCCTGCACGACGACATTTACCGCAGCCTGCTCGGCCTGCCCGGCGTGGCGCGGGCGGCTAATGCCACCTATCTCACCATGCAGGTCCGCCGCAGCGATGAGGACGTGCGGGTCATGGTGGTCGGCATCACACCGGGCCAACCGGGCGAACCCGGCTATCTCCTGGCCGGACGCCGGCTCACCCGCAGCCATTACGAGGCCATCGCCGACATAAAAGCAGGCCTTGCCCAGGGCGAGAAGGTCCGCATCCGGCGCAACGACTACACTGTGGTCGGCCTCACCCGGCGCATGGTCTCCTCCAGCGGCGACCCTATGCTGTTCATCCCGCTGAAGGATGCCCAGGCGGCGCAGTTCCTCAAGGACAACGAGGCGATCCGCAACGACCGCGCTCGCACCGCGGCCAACCCGGCGCTTAACCGGCCCGGCGTGCCCGGCCTGATCGAGGCCATCGATGCGAGCAAGACGGAAAGCCGCAGCGTCAACGCCGTGCTGGTCCAGGTGGCGCCGGGCTGGCCGCCCGCCGCAGTGGCCGAGAACATCCGCCGCTGGAAATACCTGCAGGCCTATACCGTGGCCGACATGGAGGATATCCTGGTGTCCAAGCTGATCTCCACCTCGGCCCGGCAGATCGGCATGTTCCTGGTCATCCTCGCCATCGTCAGCGCGGCCATCGTCTCCTTCATCATCTACACCATGACCCTGTCCAAGGTGCGCGAGATCGCCGTGCTCAAGCTGATCGGCACCCGCAACCGCACCATCGCCGGCATGATCCTGCAGCAGGCCCTGGGTCTGGGCCTCATCGCCTTCGTCGTCGGCAAGACCGTGGCGACTTTGTGGGCGCCGCACTTTCCTAAATACGTGCTACTGGAGCCAGGCGACGCCATACGCGGCTTCTTCGCGGTGATGGCGATCTGCGCCCTGGCCAGCACCCTGGCCATCCGCACCGCGCTCAAGGTCGACCCGGCCGAGGCCATCGGGGGCTGAGCATGGACATGCCGCAAGCAGCCATCGAGATCAGCGGTCTGCGCAAGGTCTACGGCCAGGGTGACACTGCGGTCGAGGCGCTGAAGGAAGTGAACATGCGCATCCAGCCCGGCGAGGTGGTCGGCCTAATCGGCCCCTCCGGCTCGGGCAAGAGCACCCTGCTCAAGTGCCTGGGCGCGGTGACCGAACCCACGGCCGGCGAGATACGCTTCAACGGCGAGACGGTTTATGCCAACGGCTGGCGGGTGGGCGACATCCGCGCCCTGCGCCGCGACCGCATCGGCTTCGTGTTCCAGGCGCCCTACCTCATCCCCTTCCTCGACGTCACCGACAACGTCGCCCTGCTGCCCATGCTGGCCGGCCGGCCCAATGCCGAGGCCCGTGCCCGTGCCCTCGACCTGCTCACCGCCCTGGACGTCGCCCACCGCGCCCGCGCCCAGGTCTCGCAACTGTCCGGCGGCGAACAGCAACGGGTGGCCATCGCCCGGGCGCTGGCCAACCAGCCGCCGGTGATCCTGGCCGACGAGCCGACCGCGCCGCTCGACAGCGAACGGGCCCTGACCGTGGTGCGCATCCTCAACCAGATGGCGCAGCAATACCGCACCGCCATCATCGTGGTCACCCATGACGAGAAGATCATCCCCACCTTCCGCCGCATCTATCACATCCGCGACGGCCGAACCTACGAGGAAGCCGGCGAAGGCCGCGCGTTCTAACCCAACTAAGGAGACCACCATGAAACGCAGCCTCTGCCTCATCGCCCTGCTGGCCGCCAGCCTGCCGGCGTTGGCCGCCGAACCCGGCCATCACCACCACGGCGCCGCGCCGCAGCAACTGCAACTCGACGCCGGCAAGCCCTGGGCGATCGACGCCCCGCTCCGCCAGGCCATGGACAACATCAACGGCGCGATGAAACAGGCGCTACCACGCATCCACCGCAATCAATTCAAGAACCCGGATTATCAAAAGCTGGGCGCGACGGTGGACAAGGAGATCGCCTATGCCGTGGCCAACTGCAAACTGGAACCCAAGGCCGACACCATGCTGCACCTCGTCATTGCCGAGTTGAGCGCGGGTACCGAGGCCATGCAGGGCAAGGGCAAGCTCTCGCGCCACGACGGCGCGGTGAAGGTGATCGAGGCCTTGCACGCCTATGGCCGCTTCTTCCAGCACCCGGGCTGGGTCGCGGCCGGCGGCAAGTAAGGCGATCAAAACAAAACGGCCGGTTGACCCGGCCGCTCTACTCTCAGGCTTGAGCCCTCATTCCCACTCGATGGTGCCCGGCGGCTTGCCGGTGATGTCGTAGGTCACCCGGTTGATGCCGCGGATCTCGTTGATGATGCGGTTGGAGACCTTGGCCAGCAGGCTGTAGGGCAGCTCGGCCCAGTGCGCGGTCATGAAGTCCTGGGTCTGCACGGCGCGCAGCGCGACCACGTAGTCGTAGGTGCGGCCGTCGCCCATCACGCCCACGGCCTTGACCGGCAGGAATACGGCGAAGGCCTGCGAGGTCTTGTCGTACCAGCCAGCGGCGCGCAGTTCCTCGATGAAGATGTGATCGGCCCGGCGCAAGAGATCGGCGTATTCGCGCTTGATCTCGCCCAGGATGCGCACGCCCAGGCCGGGACCGGGGAAGGGGTGGCGGTAGACCATCTCATGCGGCAGGCCGAGGGCGACGCCGAGCTCGCGCACCTCGTCCTTGAACAGTTCGCGCAAGGGTTCCAGCAACTTCAGGTGCATGTCCTCGGGCAGGCCGCCGACATTGTGGTGGCTTTTGATCGCATGCGCCTTCTTGGTCTTGGCCCCGGCCGACTCGATCACGTCCGGGTAGATGGTGCCCTGGGCCAGCCACTTGGCGTTCTTCAGCTTGGCCGATTCCTCCTGGAACACGGCGACGAACTCGCCGCCGATGATCTTGCGTTTCTTCTCCGGGTCGCTGACGCCGGCCAGCTTACCCATGAAGCGCTCGGAGGCGTCGACATGGACGACCTTGACGCCCAGGTTACGGGCGAACATGTCCATGACCATCTCGCCTTCGTTCAGACGCAACAGACCGGTATCGACGAAGACGCAGGTGAGTTGCGAGCCGATGGCGCGGTGCAGCAAGGCGGCGACCACGGAGGAATCGACGCCGCCGGACAGGCCGAGGATGACCTCGTCGCTGCCGACCTGCGCCTGCACCTTGGCAATTGCCTCGGCGATGTAGTCGGGCATGTTCCAATCCTGACCGCAAGCGCAAATGTCGTGCACGAAGCGGCCGAGCATGGCCTTGCCCTGGATGGTGTGGGTGACCTCGGGATGGAATTGCACCGCATAGAAGTTGCGCTCGCCGTCGAACATGCCGGCGATCGGCGTCGAGGCGTTTTCGCACATCACCTGGAAGCCGGGCGGCAGGCTCTCGACCTGGTCGCCGTGGCTCATCCAGACATCCAGCCAGCACTTGCCGTCCGGATCGGCGCGGTCTTGGATGTCGGCCAGCAGCCGGGAGTGACCGTGGGCGCGCACCTCGGCATAGCCATATTCGTGGTGGCTGCCGTTGATCACCTTGCCGCCCAGCTGCGCGGCCATGGTCTGCATGCCGTAGCAGATGCCCAGCACCGGCACGCCCAGCTCGAACACGACCTGCGGCGCGCGCGGCGTCTCTTCTTCGGTGACCGAAGCCGGCCCGCCGGACAGGATGATGCCCTTGGGCGCGAAGTCGCGGATGAATTGCTCGGAAACGTCGTAGGGATGCAGTTCGCAGTAGACGTTGTGCTCGCGCACGCGGCGGGCGATCAGCTGGGTGAACTGGGAACCGAAGTCGAGGATGAGTATCTTGTCGTGCATATCGGGCTGTGAGGCGTGAGGAGTTAGGAGTTAGGAGTTAGGAGGACAGCGTGGGAGTGCTACACCTCACTCCTCACGCCTTACTCCTCACTCACACATGGTAGTTCGGCGCTTCCTTGGTGATCTGCACGTCGTGCACGTGCGATTCCTTGATGCCGGCCGAGCTGATCTCGACGAACTGGGCGTTGGCGTGGAAATGCGCAATGTCCGCCGACCCCAAATAGCCCATCGACGAGCGCAGGCCACCCATCAACTGGTGCAGCACGTTGAGTACGCTGCCTTTGTATGGCACGCGACCTTCGATGCCCTCGGGCACCAGCTTCTCGACGTTGGCCTCGTTGTCCTGGAAGTAACGATCCTTCGAGCCCTTCTGCATCGCGCCGAGCGAACCCATGCCGCGATAGGACTTGAAGGAACGGCCTTGGAACAGCTCGATCTCGCCCGGCGCCTCTTCGGTGCCGGCCAGCAGGCCGCCCAGCATCACGGTGTGGGCGCCGGCGGCGATGGCCTTGGCGATGTCGCCGGAGAAGCGGATGCCGCCGTCGGCGATCAAGGGCACGCCGGTCTCGCGCAGCGCGTCGGCCACATTGGACACCGCGCTGATCTGCGGCACGCCGACACCGGCGACGATGCGGGTGGTGCAGATGGAGCCGGGGCCGATGCCGACCTTCACCGCATCGGCGCCATGATCGACCAGGGCGCGGGCGGCGTCGGGCGTGGCGATATTGCCGCCGATGACCTGAATGTTCGGATACTTGTTCTTCACCCATTGCACGCGCGACAACACGCCCTGGGAATGGCCGTGCGCGGTGTCGACCACGATCACGTCGACGCCGGCCTCGGCCAGGGCGGCCACGCGGTCGTCGGTGTCGCCGCCGACGCCGACCGCCGCGCCCACGCGCAGACGGCCATGGGCATCCTTGCAGGCATTCGGGTATTCGCTGGCCTTGACGATGTCCTTCACCGTGATCAGGCCGGACAGCTCGAAGTTCTCGTTCACCACCAACACCCGCTCCAGGCGGTGCTTATGCAGCAGTTGCAGCACGTCGTCGCGGCTGGCACCCTCGTTCACCGTCACCAGGCGCTCGCGCGGCGTCATGATGTTGGCGATGGACTGATCCAGGTTGGTTTCGAAACGCAGGTCGCGGTTGGTGACGATGCCGACCACCTTGCCGCCATCGACTACCGGCAGGCCGGATATCTTGTGCTGGCGGGTGAGGTTGAGCACATCGCGCACGGTCATCTGGGAATGGATGGTGATCGGTTCTTTCACCACCCCGGCCTCGTAGCGCTTGGCCTTGGCCACCTCGGCGGCCTGCTGCTCGACGCTCAGGTTCTTGTGGATGATGGCGATGCCGCCTTCCTGCGCCAAGGCGATGGCCATGCGCGCCTCGGACACGGTGTCCATGGCTGCGGCGAGCACCGGAATGTTCAGGTCGATGTCGCGCGTGAGCTTGGTTTTCAAGGTCACATCGCGCGGCAGGATGTTGGAATAAGCGGGGACGAGCAGGACGTCGTCGAAGGTCAGTGCTTTCTGGATAATACGCATTGCAAATGCCCTACGCACAAAAGCGCATTATACAGATTCCGGAATTCCGGCACGAGTGAGTTGGTCAATATCTACCAAATGCCGCGAAATGGATTGACGCCCCACCCACCCCGATTTAAGGTTCGACAGCCGCATTAGCGTGCCTGGATTTAACTGTCGCACCCTGAACAACGAGGAGATCGAAATGCGTAAACAGCTTGCATCCGCCGTTCTGGCTAGCCTGATGGCCCTATTTCTGACCGCCTGCGCAAGTGGCCCCGCCACCCAGGCCGATGCCGGCCCCGCGATCAGCGCCGAAGCCAAGGCCGCCCTGGCCCAGGCCGAAAAAGACGTGAAAGAAGCCAAGGCCAAGTTCGCCCTGTGGACCACCGCCGAAAAGGCCCTGAAGGATGCCCAGGCCGCCGCCAAGAATGGCGACAGCGCCGCCGTGCTCAAGCAGTCCGCCTTGGCCTCCGACCATGTGAAGATGGGTCTGGCCCAAGCCGCTTATCCGCTGACCAGCACCAAGTAAACCGCGTCATTCGGCATCAAGAGCGGCCTGCGGGCCGCTCTTTTATTTTGTGCTTAGACCTCGCCTTCGCCGGCGTTGAGCTCCGCCGCGCCCTTCTTCATCACCTTGCCTTCGGCCGCGCGCTGCCGACGCACCTCCTTCGGGTCGGCGATCAGCGGCCGGTAGATTTCCACCCGGTCCTTGTCGCGCAACGCGGTGTCCGGCTTCGATAGCTTGTTCCAGACGCCGACCTTGTTGCGGCCGCCCAAGTCGATCTCGGGATAATCGCGCAGCAGGCCGGACTCGGCCACGGCCTGGGCGATGGTCGCGCCTTCCTCGACCTGGACATGGATAACCTTCTGCACATCGTGCAGGGCATAGACCACTTCGACTTGGATCAATCCGCTCATCGCTCTCCGTAAACCTTCTCGGCGCGGTGGACGAAGGCATCCACCAAGTTGTTGGCAATCATCGAAAACACCGGCCCGACCACCTTTTCCAGCAAGTGGCTGGAAAATTCGTAATGCAGCAGCAGTTCCACCCGGCTGCCTTCCTCGCCCAGAGGCTTGAAGCGCCAGGCGCCTTCCAGCTTGCGGAACGGCCCATCCTTCAAGGTAAGGTGCATGGCCTCGGGGAACTGCTTATGGTTTTCCGTGGTGAAATGCTGCCGCACGTGCAGGTAACTGATGTGGATGGTGGCCTCGGTCACCGCCTCGTCGCGCCGGTGCAGGTCGGTACCGCCGCACCAGGGCAGAAACTCCACATAGGCTTCGACCCGGTCGACCAGCTCGAACATTTCCGCCGCCGTATAGGGCACCAGCACGGACTTGATAACTTCGGACATATAGGGAAGGCGACAGGGATAAGGCGCAAAGACTGTTAAAATATCACGAAACACCGATCAGACCCCAGCCGCAAAAGCACTCCCGCCATGACCATCGCCGACAACAAAAAGGCCTTCCACGATTACTTCATCGAGGAACGCTACGAAGCGGGTATCGCCCTCGAAGGCTGGGAGGTCAAGGCCATCCGCGCCGGCCGGGCGCAGTTGAAAGAGGCCTATGTGGTGATCAAACGGGGCGAAATCTGGCTGATCGGCAGCCACATCAGCCCGCTGCCCACCGCCTCCACCCACATCAAGCCCGACCCGGTGCGCACCCGCAAGCTGCTATTGCATGCCGCCGAGATCAGCAAATTGATCGGCAAGGTCGAACGCGCCGGCTACACCCTGGTGCCGCTCAACCTGCACTACGCCAAAGGCCGCATCAAGCTGGAGATCGGCCTAGCCAAGGGCAAGAAGGCACACGACAAGAGAGCCAGCGAGAAAGAACGCGAGTGGGATCGCGAGAAGGCTCGGCTGATGCGGGAGAAGCGCTGATGCGGTGCGACCCGCCGGGAAAGCGCATCGAGCTGGCCGGCGTGGCCGACCTCGCCGGCTTCGACGAGATCATCGACGCGCGCTCGCCCGGCGAATTCGCCGAGGACCACATCCCCGGCGCGATCAACCTGCCGGTGCTGGACGATGCCGAGCGAGCCCGGGTCGGCACCGAGCACAAGCAGGTCTCCGCCTTCGACGCCAAAAAGATCGGCGCCGCCCTGGTCTCGCGCAACATCGCCCGGCATCTCGAAACCCACTTCGCCGACAAACCGAAAAAATACCGGCCCCTGGTCTATTGCTGGCGCGGCGGCAACCGCTCCGGTTCGCTCGCCCATGTCCTGCGCGCCATCGGCTGGCCGGCGGCGCAGTTGGAGGGCGGTTACAAGGCCTATCGCAAGGCGGTCATGGCCGAGCTGGAGGCCCTGCCCGGCCGCATCCGCTTCGTCGTGGTCTGCGGCCGCACCGGCAGCGGCAAAAGCCGCTTCCTGCTGGCCCTACGCGAGGCCGGAGCGCAGGTGCTCGACCTGGAAGACCTGGCCGCGCACAAGGGCTCGGTGCTCGGCAACCTGCCGGACCGGCCCCAGCCCGGCCAGAAGTTTTTCGAAAGCCTGATCCGGGCCGCGCTGCACGGCTTCGATCCAAGCAAACCGGTGTTCATCGAATCCGAGAGCAAGAAGATCGGCCGGCTGCACACGCCGGACGCGCTGCTCGCCCGCATGCGCGCCGCCGAGTGCCTGACTCTGGAGGCCGACATCGCGGTGCGGGTGACGCTGCTCAAGGAGGAATACGCCCATTTCCTGGCCGAGCCCGCCCTGCTCAACCGGCAACTCGATTGCCTGGTCGATCTGCAAGGCCACGAACGGATCGAGCGTTGGAAGCAACTGGCCCTAAGCGGGCAATGGGATGAACTGGTGGCCGAATTGCTGGTCGAGCATTACGACCCCGCCTATAACCGCTCGCTCGGCCGCAACTATCCCCAGGCGGCGCAAGGTCCCTGCCTGACCCTGGCCTCGCCCCAGGCTGCCGCCTTCCAAGCCTTGTCGTACAAGGCTTTGCAGCATTTCGCTTGACGGCCGGCGGAACCTGCGCCTAGTCTTAAACCAGACACGGAAATCCTCTAGCTCTCTCACCCACGACAGGAGCAATTTATGTCAACGACGTGGATTCTGGTGGCCAACGCCAGTCAAGCCAAGCTCTATGCCAATAACGGCCCGAAAAAAGGCCTGGAACTCCTGAAGGAACTCGATCACCCGGAAAGCCGGGAAAAAGCCGCCAACCTCGTCACCGACCGACCGGGTCATATTCAAGGCCACGGCAACGGCCACGGCTCTTATGTACCGGCCACCGCCCCGAAAGAACACGAGGCCGACAAATTCGCGTTGGAATTGGCGCGCGAATTGGATGAGGGCAGGACCAGCAACGCCTATGAGCGCCTGATCATTGCCGCCTCCGCGCCCTTTCTGGGCATGTTGAATGGCCGGCTATCCAGCCAGGTCAAAGGCAAGCTGACCGAGAGCATCGAGAAGGACTACACTCGCCTGCCGGTCAAAGAACTGTCCGGCCATCTGGAAAGCCACATCTTTCTATAACAGCTGCCACCGGGCGAGTTGCGAATAGCTCGCCCCGTTCGAATCCGATCTCGATTCCACCAAGACGAAATCCCGCGCCGCCCAAAGTATGGGCGCCAGCGCGGGCTTTGCTTTTCTACAGTCGGCGTTGCGCACCAGGGTGATGTGCGGCTTGTAAGGCCGGCGGTCGAAAGCGATGCCCGCCATGCTGGCCTGTGTTTCCAAAGACCGCACCAGATCGAATAGCCCGGCCGGCGGCTGGCTGGCGGTAAGGAAGGCGATGCGGTTGTGCCGCCAGCAATCGGCTTGATCGAAGGCCACATCGAACTTCGGGGCCTGAATGGCATCGGCCGGCGCTTGCAGCTCGGGCAAGCGCTCGCGCGGCAATGAACCGATGAACAGAAGGGTGAGATGCACCGTATCCGGCGGCATCCGGCGGCCGCCATGGGCCTGATGCAACAGGCCCGAGGCCTGGTGCAGTTGCTGCCTCAGCGCCTCGTCGGGCCAAAGCGCGAAGAAGACCCGCGCCAGATCACTCATCACTCGCTATTCATCACTCGCACTGCGAATGAGACATACCGCCTCCACCGCGATACCCTCGCCGCGGCCGGTGAAGCCCAGCTTCTCCGTGGTCGTGGCCTTCACGTTCACCGCCGCCTCGGCCAGGCCGAGGTCGTCGGCGATATGGGCCTGCATCGTGGGGATATACGGCGCCATCTTCGGCGCCTGCGCGATGATGGTGGCGTCGAGATTGCCGACGCGCCAACCGCGCTCGTTTAGCAGTTTAACGACATGGCGCAGCAGCTTGCGGCTGTCTATGCCCTTGTACTGCGCATCGCTGTCCGGAAAGTGGCGGCCGATGTCGCCCAGCCCGGCGGCGCCGAGCAAGGCATCGCAAATGGCGTGCAGCAGCACGTCCGCATCCGAGTGGCCGGCCAGGCCCTTGTCATAAGGAATCTCCACCCCGCCGACGATCAGCTTTCGCCCCTCGGCGAAGACGTGCACATCGAAACCGTGGCCGATACGAAAATCCATGCGCTACTCCGTCAAATCCAAAATCATCTCCCGATGCGGGATGCCGGCCTCGTCGAACACCGGCCCGCGCGCCTGAAAACCGAACCGGGCATAGAACGGCATGGCCTGCACCTGGGCATGCAGGCCGACGCGCCGCAAGCCCCGCTGCCTGGCCTGGGCCAAGGCGGCCCGCAGCAGCGCCGCGCCCACGCCGCGCCGGCGCCAGGCCGGCAATACCGCCATGCGGCCGATGTGCTCATCCGGCGTCAAGCGCGCGATGCCGACGATCGCGCCAGTCGCGTCTTGCGCGATAAACCAATCGCACTGCGCGTCCCGCGCTTCCCATTCCATCGCCTCGGGCACGGCCTGCTCTTCGATGAAGACCCGACGCCGCACGTGGGCAATGCCCGCTTCATCCCGCCGCCAATCGGCCTCGCTGACAGTGAAGGAATCGGCTTCGGTCATCGGAAGGCGTAAAATAGCGGGACTCGAAAAACAATGGATACGAGTTTGCCATGAAACTCTATGGAATCCCCAACTGTACGACGGTGAAAAAGGCACGCGCCTGGCTGGAAGCACGCGACATCCCCTACGAATTCCACGATTTCAAGAAACAGGGCGTACCGGCCGAACTGCTGACCCGGCTCATGGGCATCCTGGGCTGGGAGGCCCTGGTCAACCGCAACGGCCCGACCTGGCGCAAGCTGCCCGACGCCACCCGCGCCAAGGTCAAGGATGCCAAGACCGCGCTGACCGTGATGCAGGAGAACGCCAGCGTGATCAAGCGGCCCATCGTCGACCGCGATGGCCAGCATCAGGTCGGCTTCAGCGAAGACCACTATGCCACCTTCTTCAAGAAATAAACCGCAATGTCCAACGCCGCTTTCGAATACACCCGCGAACTGATCAGCCGCCGCTCGATCACACCCGACGATGCCGGCTGCCAGGACTGGCTCGCCGAAAAACTCGCCCCGCTCGGCTTCACCATTGAAAAAATCATCAGCAACGGCGTGAGCAACCTCTGGGCCCGGCGTGGTAGCGAGGGCCCGGTGGTCTGCTTCGCCGGCCACACCGACGTGGTGCCGACCGGGCCGCTGGAGAAATGGTCCTACGACCCGTTCCAGCCGACCCTGAGCGACGACTTTCTCTATGGCCGCGGCGCGGCCGACATGAAAGGTTCCATCGCCGCCTTCCTCGATGCGGTGGAGGGCTTCGTCGCCGCCCACCCAACGCACCTGGGCTCGATCGCCTGGCTGATCACCTCGGACGAGGAAGGCCCCGCGACCGACGGCACGATCAAGGTGGTGGAAAGGCTCGCCGCGCGCAATGAGCGGCTCGATTACTGCATCGTCGGCGAACCGACCTGCGCCGAGGAGTTCGGCGACACCATCAAGAACGGCCGGCGCGGCTCGCTGCACGGCAAGCTCAAGATCAAGGGCGTGCAAGGCCACATCGCCTATCCCCACCTGGCGAAGAACCCGATCCACCTCGCCGCGCCGGCCATCGCCGAACTGGCGGCGACCGAGTGGGACCGGGGCAACGACTACTTCCCGCCCACCACCTGGCAGATCTCCAATATGCACAGCGGCACCGGCGCGACCAACGTGATCCCCGGCCATGCCGACCTCGTGTTCAATTTCCGCTTCGCCACCGCCAGCACGGTCGAGAGCCTGCAAGCCAAGGTCCACGCCATCCTGGACAAGCATGGACTGGACTACGAGCTGGAATGGGAGCTCGGCGCCAAGCCCTTCCTCACCCCGCGCGGGCAATTGGTCGAGGCGCTGTCCGACGCGATCCAGGACACGGTGGGCCTCACCCCTACCCTGTCGACCACCGGCGGCACCTCGGATGGCCGCTTCATCGCCGACATCAGCCAAGAAGTGGTCGAGTTCGGCCCGATCAATAAGACCATCCACAAGATCGACGAATGCGTCGGCGTCGACGAGTTGGTCAACTTGAGCGCGATCTATCGACGCACCTTGCAGAGGCTGCTGCTGAATGTTTAAAGACGCCGTCGGCCACCTGAGCACCGTGCGCGATTGGCTGCGCCATGCCGTGACGCGTTTCAACGAAGCCGGCCTGTTCTTCGGTCATGGCACCGATGAGGCCTATGACGAGGCGGCCTATCTGATCCTGCATACCTTGCGCCTGCCGATCGACCGGCTGGAGCCCTTCCTCGACGCACGCCTGCTACCGGAGGAGGCGCAACGCTTGGCTGCCGTGCTCGACCGCCGCGTGGCCGATCGCGTGCCGGCGCCGTATCTCACCCACGAGGCCTGGCTGCAAGGCTATCGCTTCTATGTCGACGAGCGGGTCATCGTGCCCCGCTCCTTCCTGGCGCCGCTGATCCAGGAGCAGTTCCAGCCCTGGCTGGTGGAGCCGGAACTGGTCACCCGCGCGCTCGACCTGTGCACCGGCTCGGGCTGTCTCGCCATCCTGATGGCCGAGGCCTTCCCCGATGCCGCCATCGATGCGGTCGACCTGTCCGAAGATGCCTTGAAGGTGGCCCAGCGCAACGTGGACGACTATCAATTGGCGGACCGCATCGACCTCATCCATTCCGACCTGTTCGACAAGCTGCACGGCCGGCACTACGACCTGATCGTATCCAACCCGCCCTATGTCGACGCCCAAGCCATGGCCGAACTGCCGGCGGAATACCGGCGCGAACCGGAGATGGCGCTGGGTTCGGGTCACGACGGCCTGGATGCGGTGCGCGTGATCCTCGGTCGCGCCGCCGAGCACCTCAACCCCGGCGGCCTGCTGGCGGTGGAGATCGGCCACAACCGTGCGGCGCTGGAAGCGGCCTTCCCCGACATCGAGTTCTTCTGGCCCGAGGTCGAGGGCGGCGAAGACACGATTTTTATCCTGACGAGAGAGCAGTTGTAACGCGGCTATCCATATAATCGCGAACATTGAGGAGACAACCCATGGAGTACACCATGCAGCAGATCGACATCTTCGTCGCGTCCTTGACCTCGTTCTGGACCGAATTCGCCCGCTTCGTGCCGCAACTGATCGCCGCCGCCATCCTGCTGCTGGTGGGCTGGATACTGGCCAAGGTCGCCCGCTCGGCGGTGATGCGCCTGCTAAAGGTGCTGCATTTCGACAAGGCCTCCGAGAAATCGGGCCTGGAGTCCTTCCTGCAACACGCCGAACTGGAGCTATCGGTGGCCGCGATCATCGGCAACCTGGTCTACTGGCTGATCATCCTGGTCATGATCGTCACCGTCGCCAACAGCCTGGGCTTGCAGATGGTGGCCGACCTGTTCAACAAGGTGGTGTTCTACATCCCGAACGTGATCGTCGCGATCCTGGTCCTGGTGTTCGGCACCATCCTGGCCCGCTTCATCAACCGCCTGGTGTTCGCCTGGCTCAACAACGTCGGTTTCTCCGGTGCGCTGACGGTGTCCACCTTCTCCGAATACGCGATGCTGGTGTTCGTTTTCTTCATCGCGATGGAGCAATTGCAGATCGCCAACGAACTATTGACCGCCGCCTTCATCATCGCCTTCGGCGCCGTGGGCCTGGCCTTCGCCATCGCCTTCGGCCTGGGCTCGAAAGACATGGCCGCCCGCGCCATCGAGCAGATGATCAATAAGAAGAAATAAATCCCAGAAAAAACAGCCCGGCTCAGCCGGGCTGTTTGCTGCCGCGCGTCGCCAGGCGACGGCGGAAGGGATGCACGGCCTTGCCGCCGCCCTCTTCGCCCGGCTTGGCCTTGGCCTGTTGCGGCTTGTCTTTCGGCCGCGAGTCGGCTCGTTGCGGGTTGGGCTGCCGGGGTTTGGCCGCCGGCTTCGGCGAGGGCTGGCGCGATGCCGCCTTGTCGCACCACGACAGCAGCTTGGCCACCTCGTCCGGCGTCAATTCCAGGCGTTGCCCGCGCTTCAGGCGAGGCGGCATGTTGACCGGGCCGTAGCGCACGCGGATCAGGCGGCTCACCGTCAGGCCCAAGGCCTCGAACAAGCGGCGCACTTCGCGGTTGCGGCCTTCCTTGAGCGCCAGGTGGTACCACCTGTTGGCGCCCTCGCCGCCGCTGGCGACGATGTCTTCGACCCGGGCCGGGCCGTCTTCCAACTGCACACCGCGTTTGAGCGATTGGATTTGCTGCTCGCTCAACTCGTCGCCGAGCACGCGCACGGCGTATTCCCGCTCGACATCGAAACGCGGATGCATCAAGCGGTTGGCCAGGTCGCCGCTGGTGGTGAACAGCAACAGGCCCTCGGTGTTGTAGTCGAGCCGGCCGACCGCGATCCAGCGCTCGCCCTTCAACTTCGGCAATTGGTCGAACACGGTCGTGCGCTGTTTCGGGTCGTCGCGCGAGACGATCTCGCCCTCGGGCTTGTGATAGATCAGCACCCTCACCTGCGGCGCGTTCCAGGGCAAGGGCACGACCCTGCCGTCCACGCGCACGACATCGTTCTCGGTCACCCGGTCGCCGACCTGCACGATCAGGCCGTTGACGGCGACGCGCCCGGTCGCGATCAGCATTTCCATATCGCGGCGCGAGCCCAAGCCGGCGGCGGCCAGCATCTTGTGCAGTTTTTCGCTCTTGGGCTGTTGATTCTGCTGTTGCCGAGGCGCGCTGTTGCCCCGGTTTGGGTATGGCGGTCTAGGCATGCTGGGCATCCGGTTCGCCCTGGCCGCCTTCGCGCGGCTGGGCCGATTCGATCACGGCCTCGAACGCGGCTGCTTCCGCGCCCTCCGCCTCTTCCGCCAAGACATCGACGGCCGGTTCTTCGAGTTCGAGCGGCACATCCTCGAACAGATCGCGCGCCACCTCGGGTAGCGGCGGCAATTCGGCCAGCGAGCGCAGGCCGAGGTCGCTCAGGAAACGCTTGGTCGTGGCATAGAGCGCGGGGCGGCCCGGCACGTCCTTGTGGCCGACCGACTCGATCCAGCCGCGCTCTTCCAAGGTCTTGACGATCTGGCTGCCGACCGCCACGCCGCGAATCTCCTCGATGTCGCCCCGGGTCACCGGCTGGCGATAGACGACGATGGCCAGGGTCTCCAGAACGGCGCGGGAATACTTCGGCGGCTTCTCCGGGTTGAGCCGGTCCAGGTGCTCCTGTATCTCGGTCCGGGTCTGGAAGCGCCAACCCTCGGCCACGCTGACCAGTTCGACCCCACGCCCCTGCCAGTCCTCTTGCAGCGACTCCAGCGCACGGCGGACGAAATCGCTGGTCAGCTCGACCGCGAACACCTTCTTCAACTCGGCCACGGTCAGGGGGCCGGCGCTGGCGAGCAGCACGGCCTCGAGCACGCGCTTGATGTCGTCCAGGCTGTTGACCCCGGCGATGGCGTCGTCCTCGGCCAGGGCCTGCGGCGGCTCGGCGGCCTCGGTCTGCTGTTCGGTCACGAGTTCGGCGGTCTCGAGTGCCATCTCGGCCTCGCTATTCGGATCGGCCACATCGGCCTCACTGTTCGTTGGGGGTGTAGGCAAGTCTGGCATGAATGGGGGCGAAAGGTTCGTTCTGGACAAGCTCGATCAAGCGCTCGCGCGTGAGTTCGAGCAGGGCAAGGAAGGTGACCACCATCTCCGGGCGGCCGGCTTCGGGTTTGAACAAATCGGTGAACAGGGCGAAGTTCGATTCCTGCAACTGTTTCAGGATGCGGCTCATGTGTTCGCGCACCGACAGCTCCTGGCGGCCGATGCGGTGATGCTTGTGGCGCGAGGCCCGCTTCAGGATGTCGCGCCAGGCATTGAGCAGGTCGTCCGGGTCGACCGTGGGCAAGCGCCGCACCGCCAGCTTCTCGACCCAGGTATGGACCGGCATGAAGTCGCGGCCGATCAGCGGCGCGGCGTTGAGATTGTGCGCCGCCTTCTTCATCTGCTCGTATTCCAGCAGGCGGCGGACCAGTTCGGCGCGCGGGTCGAGCTCCTCGCCCTCATCCAGCTTCTCCGGCCGCGGCAACAGCATGCGCGACTTGATCTCGATCAGCATGGCCGCCATCACCAGGTACTCGGCCGCCATGTCCAGCCGGGTGCGGCGCATGGCCTCGATGTAGTCGATGTACTGCCGGGTCAGGTCGGCCATGGGGATGTCGAGCACGTCGATGTTGTTGCGCCGGATCAGCCACAACAGCAGGTCCAGCGGCCCTTCGAAGGCATCGAGGATGACCTCCAGCGCATCTGGCGGGATATACAAGTCCTGCGGCATCTCCAGCCAAGGCTGGCCGAGCACGCGGGCGATGACGTGCGTCTCGTCTTCGGCGGGCGTGGCTGTTACCGGGGTGGCCTCGGCCTCAACGACCTCGGCGGCGGTCTCGTTATCGGTCATCTCGTTCATCCGCGCGGGTGCGTCGGTATGGGGTTTTTATTCGCTTCGGGACGGCCTGACGACCGCGAATTCAGTAGATCGGGCTCCATATTACCCGGTTTTTACGGCCCTGGATTATCGCTTGTAAATCAAAGCGATACGCCGAATTTCCGGAGCAAGGGCAGGGCCGCGAAGTAGACCCCGACCGTGGCCGCCCCGGCCCCGGCCAGGCCGAGCCAGAAGCCCGCCCCGAGCTTGAGCAGCCAAGGTAGGATCAGGAAGAAGGCCAGGGACGGCAACACCAGCCAGAATATCTGCTGCGACAGCTCGGCGATGCGCGCCTCGCCCGCGCCTTCCAGCTGCAACCAGACGAAGGCCAGGAGCGAGGTCAAGGGCAAGGCGGCGATCAGCGCGGCGAAGCCGCTGTGGCGCTTGGCCACCTCGGACACGGCCACGATGACCAGGGCCGAGAGCAGGACCTTGAGCGCGTAATAGAGCATCAACCGTAGTTGAGGCCCATGGCCTCGCGCACGTCGCGCATGGTCTCGCGCGCCAGGTCGCGCGCCTTCTCGCAGCCGTCGGCGATGATGTTGCGCACCAGGTCCGGCTCCTCGGTATAGGCCCGCGCCCGTTCCTGGATCGGCGCCAGCTCGCGCAGCACCGCCTCGATCACCGGCTGCTTGCACTCGATGCAGCCGATGCCGGCCGAGGTGCAGCCCTGGGTGACCCAGGCCCGGACCGCGTCGTTGGAATAGACCTGATGGAATTGCCAGACCGGGCACTTCCCAGGGTCGCCGGCGTCGGTGCGCCGCACCCGAGCCGGGTCGGTCGGCATGGTGCGTATCTTCTTGCTCACCGTCTCCGGGTCTTCGCGCAGGGCGATGGTGTTGTTGTAGGACTTGGACATCTTCTGCCCGTCCAGGCCCGGCATCTTCGAGGCCTCGGTCAGCAGCGCCTCCGGCTCGGTCAGGATCATCTTGCCGCCGCCCTCCAGGTGGCCGTACAGCCGCTCCTTGTCACCCAGGCTCAAGTTCTGCGCCTCGGCCAGGATGGCGCGGGCCGACTCCAGGGCCTCTTCATCGCCCTGCTCCTGGTAGCGGTTGCGCAGCTCCGAGTAGAGCTTGGCCTTCTTGCCGCCCAGCTTCTTCACGGCGGCCTCGGCCTTCTCCTCGTAGCCCGGCTCCTTGCCATAGAGGTGGTTAAAGCGGCGGGCGATCTCGCGCGAGAACTCGATGTGCGGCACCTGGTCCTCGCCCACCGGCACCTGATTGGCCCGGTAGATCAGGATGTCGGCCGATTGCAGCAGCGGATAGCCGAGAAAGCCGTAGGTCGACAGGTCCTTGTCGGAGAGTTTTTCCTGCTGGTCCTTGTAGGTCGGCACCCGCTCCAGCCAGCCTAGCGGCGTCATCATCGACAAGAGCAAATGCAGCTCGGCGTGCTCGATCACCTGCGACTGGATGAACAGCGTCGCCCGCTTGGGATCGACGCCGGCCGCCAGCCAGTCGATCACCATCTGCCAGGTGTGTTCTTCCAGCGCCAAGGGGTTGTCGTAATGCGTGGTCAGGGCATGCCAGTCGGCCACGAAGAACAGGCACTCGTACTCGTGCTGTAGCTTCAGCCAGTTCTTGAGCACGCCGTGATAGTGGCCGAGGTGCAGGCTGCCGGTGGGGCGCATGCCGGAGAGGACGCGATCAGCGTACATGGTGTTTCATCTCTTCTTCAAAAATTCAGACCGAACAGGGCCAGCGCCGCGCTCTGGACCAACTGATACAAGGGGCCGATCAAGGCGCCGAGCAGGCCGGTGAACAGCAGGCCGAGCAGGATGAACAGGCCATAGGGCTCGACCCGGGCCAGGGCATAGGCCGCGCGCGGCGGCAACAGCGAGACCGCGATGCGGCCGCCGTCCAGCGGCGGGATCGGCAGCAGGTTCAGCGCCATCAGGATGGCGTTGATCGACACCCCGGCCATGCCCATCAGGGCCAAGGGCTGGGCGTAATCGCTGCCGACGATGAGATGGGCGAACTTGACCATGGCCGCCCAGAACAGGGCCATGACCAGGTTGGCGCCGGGCCCGGCCGCCGCCACCCAGAGCATGTCGCGCTTGGGGTGGCGCAGCTTGCCGAAATTCACCGGTACCGGCTTGGCCCAGCCGAACAGGATACCGCCGAGGAAGATGGTGATGGCCGGCACCAGGATGGTCCCGACCGGGTCGATATGGCGCAGCGGGTTCAGGCTGATCCGGCCCATCTGCTCGGCCGTGCGGTCGCCGAACATCCGCGCGACATAGCCGTGCGCCGCCTCGTGCAGGGTGATGGCGAAGATCACCGGCAGCGCGTAGATCGCGATTTTCTGGATGGCGTTGAGTTCCATGTATCCCTTTTGTTATTTGACCGCTAACCAAGCCCTAGTCGGCCGGCATCGCCTTTGCCTTGTCGGATCAGCTCGAAGTCCTCGCCGGTGAGGTCGATCACCGTGGTCGGCTCGATGCCGCAATAGCCGGACTCCAGGATCAAATCCACCCGCTTCTCCAGACGCTCGCGAATCTCGTCCGGCTCGTTGAGCGGATAGTCGTCGCCCGGCAAGGCCAGGGTCATCGACAGGATCGGCTCGCCCAGCTCCGCCAACAAGGCCGCCACCACCGGGTGTTCCGGCACGCGCAGGCCGATGGTGCTGCGCTTGGCGTGCAGCAGGCGCTTGGGCACTTCCTTGCTCGCTTCGAGGATGAAAGTATAACTGCCCGGCGTGGCGCCCTTGAGCAGGCGATATTGCCGGTTGTCGACCCGCGCGTAGTGGGCGATCTCCGACAGGTCGCGGCAGATCAGGGTGAAGTGATGCCTATCGTCGATACCACGGATGGCGCGGATGCGCTCCATGCCCTGCTTGTTGCCGAGCATGCAGCCCAGGGCGTAACAGGAATCGGTCGGATAGACGATGACGCCGCCGCCCTTGAGTATCTTGACTGCCTCGCGGATCAGGCGCGTTTGGGGGTTGTCCGGGTGGACGGAAAAAAACTGGGCCATGACCGACTACCAAGCCGACCAGATCGGGCGGCAATGCTCCGGCAAGGAGGGCAACTTGCCTAGCTCGCGGCCGTTCTCGCCCGGCGCGTGAAAATCGGAACCGACCGAGGCATACAGGCCGAAGGTCTGCGCGTAATCCGCGTAGATCAGCACCTGGTCCGGGGTGTGGCTGCCGCAGACCACCTCGACCGCCTCGCCGCCGGCCGCCTTGAATTCCTCGAACAGCAGATGACGTTTTTCCTTGCCCATCAGGTAACGGCCGGGGTGGGCCAGCACCGCCATGCCGCCGGCCTGGCGGATCCAAGCCACCGCATCGGTCAGCGTGGCCCAGTCGTGATGGACATAGCCGGGCTTGCCCTTGACCAGGTATTTCTTGAACACGGCCTTGATATTGCGCACGTGGCCCTTGTCGACCAGGAAGCGGGCGAAGTGGGAGCGGCCGATCAACTCCTTGTTGTCGGCGAAGGCATAGGCGCCTTCCAAGGCACCGGGAATGCCCAGCTTGGCCAGGGCCTCGGCCATCTTTTGCGCCCGCTCGGTGCGGCCGGCACGGTTGCGCCGCAGGCCGGCGACGATCTGATCATGGCCGGGGTCGAGCCTGAGCCCGACGATGTGCACGGTATTGCCGCCCCAGGTGACCGACACCTCGACGCCGGCGATCAATTCGATGCCGCACTCCACCGCCGTCGCGCGTGCTTCGTCCAGGCCGCGCATATCGTCGTGGTCGGTCAGGGCCAGCACCTTGACGCCCTGGGCATGGGCACGCTGGACCAGATCACGGGGAGATAAAGTACCGTCGGAAACTTTGGAGTGGCAATGAAGGTCGTAGGGCGACATGGAAACGCGCTTGAGAATCAGCGGCAAATCATAGCAAAATGCTCAACTTCCGGCCACGCAAGGCTTTCAACGAAATATAAGCGATACATTGTGAAACTCCTGTTCGACCTGTTCCCCATCATCCTGTTCTTCGTCGCCTACAAATGGGGCGGCGCCAATCCCGAAAGCGCTTCCGCCTTGCTGACCGGCCTGGGCCTGCATCTGAACGGCGCCGCCAAACCGGGCGTGCTGCTCGCCACCGTGGTCGCCATCGCCGCCACCTTCGGCCAGATCGCCTGGGTTTGGGCCAAACACCGCAAGGTGGATGCCATGCTCTGGGTCAGCCTGGCGCTGATCGTGGTCTTCGGCGGCGCCACCCTGTGGTTGCAGGACGAGGCCTTCATCAAGTGGAAGCCGACCGTGCTCTACTGGCTGTTCGCGTCGGCGCTCGCGCTATCGCCCTTGCTGTTCAAGCGCAACCTGATCCGCTTGATGATGGAAAAGCAACTCGCCCTGCCGGACATCGCCTGGGTCCGCCTGAACCAGGCCTGGGGTGGTTTCTTCACCTTCATGGGCGGCGCCAACCTGTTTGTCGCCTTCAACTATTCGACCGATGCCTGGGTCGACTTCAAGCTGTTCGGCTCGCTTGGCCTGATGGTCTTGTTCATCCTGGGCCAGAGCTTGTATCTGGCCCGCCACCTCAAGGAAAACGCATGAACCGGCTATATGCCATCGTCGGCGAGGATGTCGCCGACAGCCTGGAAAAACGCCTGGGCGCCCGGCCGGCGCACCTCGAGCGCCTTACGGCGCTGAAGAACGAGGGCCGCCTGCTCGTCTGCGGCCCCTTCCCCGCCATCGACAGCAACGACCCCGGCCCGGCCGGTTTTACCGGCAGCCTGATCGTGGCCGAGTTCGACAGCCTTGAAGCCGCCCGAGCCTGGGCCGATGCCGACCCGTACATCGCGGCCGGCGTCTATGCCAAGGTGACGGTGAAGCCGTTCAAGAAGGTGCTACCCTGATGAGCGACACGCTCGACCGGATGCGCGAGCGGCTGGCCGCCCTGGCGCCCGAGTCGCTCCAGATCGAAGACGAAAGCGCCCTCCACGCCGGGCATGAAGGCGCCAAGGGCGGCGGCGGGCACTACCGAATGACCATCGTTTCCGCACAATTCGCCGGGCTCAATGCGGTGGCCCGCCACCGCGTGGTCTACCAGGCCCTAGGCGACTTGATGGGCAAAACCATCCATGCCTTGAGCATCAACGCCTTCACACCCGAAGAGTTTTAACCTCTCAACACCACAAGCAAAGGGAACATCGACATGCGCAACACACTCCTCGCCACCCTCGTGATCACCGCGACCTTGGCGCTGGCCCAAACGGCCCAGGCCGCGAACGGCTCCGCCAGCGTGACCGTGAACGGCGTCGCCGTGCCGGCCGCCCAAGCCGAATTGCTGCGCCAGGAACGCCTGGCGCGCGGCCAGCCCGCCGACACCCTGAACGAGCAGGCCATCCGCGAGATGCTGGTGACCATGGAGGTACTGGCACAAGAAGCGGTGAAACAAGGCGTCGACAAGCGGCCGCAAATCGTCGCCGCCACCGAACTGAACCGTAAGGACATCCTCGGCCGCGCCCTCATCGACGACCACCTGAAGAGCCATCCGCTCAAGGAAGAAGAGATGAAGGCCGAATACGACAAGCTCAAGGCTGGCGCCGGCAGCAAGGAATACCACCCGCGCCACATCCTGGTGCCGACCGAGGCCGAGGCCAAGGACATCCTGGTCAAGCTGAAGAAGGGCAAGTTCGAAGACCTAGCCAAGAAACACTCGAAAGACGGCGGCTCGGCCAAGAACGGCGGCGACCTCGGCTGGCAAGCGCCGGGCAATCTGGTGCCCGAGTTCAGCAATGCGATGATGAAGCTGAAAAAGGGCGAAACCGCCGGCGCCCCGGTGAAGAGCCAATTCGGCTGGCACATCATCAAAATGGACGACATGCGCGAGCTGAAATTCCCCGAGTACGATCAGATCAAGCCGCGCATCGCCGCGCAAATGCAGCAAGCGCAGATTCGCCAGTTCCTGGCCGATCTGCGGGCCAAGGCCAAGGTCGAGTAAACCTCGGCGCAACCACACCGCAGTTCCCCGAGGCTCAGTCCTTGGGGAATTGCGGGCGCGGGTCGAAGCTCGACAGCGCCCGCAACTGTTCATACAGTTTCTTTTCTTCCTCGCTCGCCTCGCTCGGCAGCACGATCTGCAAGAGCACGTAGAAATTCCCCGCCCCTTTCGCGCTCGGCATGCCCTTGCCGGCCAATCTCAATTTCTGCCCGCTACGCGCGCCGGCCGGCACCTTCAGCCGCACCGAGCCGGACAGCGTCGGCACCGTGATGGTGGTGCCTAGCGCCGCTTCCCACGGCATGATCGGCGTCTCCAGAACGATGTCCTTGCCGTCCAAGCGATACAACTCGTGCGGCGCCACGTCGATGTTGAGATAAAGATCGCCGGCCTGGCCGTGCGCGCCGTGGCCGCCCTTGCCCGGCACGCGCAGCCGCATGCCCGGCAAGGCGCCGGCCGGGATGCGCACATTGACCGTCCGTGCCGCCTGCCCCGGCGCGCTCAGATTCAGGCTGCGCTCGCAGCCTCGGAAGGCCTCTTCCAGACCGATATTCAGACTCGCCTCGACATCGCGCCCCTTGGCCGCGCCACGAAACCCCTGCGCACCGCCGAAACTGCGAGCGCCATGCATGCCGCCAAACATCTGCGCGAACATATCGCTGAAATCCATGCCCCCCATATCGGCGCCGCCGAAGCCGCCGCCGAAGCGCTCGCCCCAGCCCGGCGGCGGCCGGAACTCCTGGCCGCTCTGGTAATAGCCGAGCTGGTCGTAGGCCGCCCGCTTCTCCGGATCACTCAACACGTCGTTGGCCTCGTTCACCTCCTTGAACCGCTCCTCGGCCTCGGGTTCCTTGGACACGTCGGGGTGATATTTGCGGGCCAGTTTGCGATAGGCCTTCTTGATCTCATCGGTCTGGGCGCCGCGCTCCACGCCGAGTATCTTGTAATAGTCTTTATATTTCATAATGTTGCATAGATTCCATGAGTCCACGGCGAAGATAGGGACGGCCACAAGATTTGCAAGCGCCGAGCAAGCCCTATGCTATGATGCAAACTCTTTTTCATGCCCGGTTTTCACAAAAATAACATGAGCGACAAAGAACGTCTGAACTTGCAGGACCTTTTCCTCAACACCCTGCGCAAAGAACACGTCACGGTTTCGGTCTTCCTGGTCAACGGCATCAAGTTGGTCGGCCGCATCGAATCCTTCGATCAATACATGGTGCTGCTGCGCGGCCACGACCAAGCGGTGCAAGCGATCTTCAAGCACGCCATCTCCACCGTGTCGCCGTCCAAGCAGATCAACCTGCCCTTGCCCGGCGCACCGGCACCGCGCCCGGACAAAGAAACCGAGTAACGCTCTCCCTCCTCCGAACAAAAGGGCGGCCGCATGGTCGCCCTTTTGTTTTTGCCGTCCGCGCAGTCGCTTCGCTGCGCCGGATGAAAAGTGATTCCGTCGTACATTCGACGGCTTGCTACGCGAAGCCATCCTACGAATTCTAAAAGCCTGCTTTTGCCGCCGCGCCAAGAAGATCCGCTTGTGTTCCCACGAGATGAATCGAGTTTCCGGATGCCGGGCCAAGGTAATACACCATTCCCCGAACTGTCGCGAGGTAGGCATTGGTGCCCGAGTAATAACGGTAGTAATACTCGGGGCTGGTGGCCGAAGCCGTCTTGGCGGGCAAAAGGTATTGCGGGTAGATGGCTTCAAGGTAATTGAAGATGCGGTCCGAATCGCTCACGGCCGGAACCGGAATGCTTGCCTCGTCGTAGCGAAAAACGCCATGCAGTGTTCCCGCATAGACGATGGCCTGCGTCGTCGGCTTGATCGCCAGGGCCAGTACCGGATTGCCCGCCAATCCGATATTGGTCCAGGTCATGCCACTATCCGTGCTCTTGAATACGCCATCGAAATTGGTGCCTGCATAAAGGGTCGTCGGTGTCGCCGGATTGATCGCCAGCGTATAGACGTGGTTATATTTCCCTGTCGGAGTCATCGGCAGTCCGGCATTGACCGCAACCCAGGTCGCGCCACCGTCTGTACTCTTGAATATGCCATCACCCCCCGTGCCCGCGTAAATGGTGTTTGGAGCCGATGGATCGATCGCCAGGGCGGGGACATCCATAGGCATCAGCCCTGTATTGACGGCGGCCCATTTCGTGCCGCCATCCACGCTTTTCAACACGCCGCCTTCACTCGTTCCCGCATAAAGGATGTTCGGGACCGACGGGTCGATTGCCAGGGCACGGACATCCATATGCGTCAGCCCCGAATTGGCCGCATTCCATTTCGTGCCGCCATCGACGCTCTTGAGCACGCCATTCCGATACGTTCCCACATACAGCGTGTCCGGCACCGCCGGATCGATGGCCAAGGCAGCGACTTGAGGGGCCGCCGGCATGCCAACCGTGGCCCAAGTCATGCCGCTATCCATGCTCTTGGAAACGCCACGCCACGCTCCCGCATGAAGGTTGGCCGGCATCAGCGGATTGATCGCCAACGCCGAGACCGAGGTGTTCGTTAGCTTGGTCGCGGTCCAGGCCGCGCCGCCATCCGTGCTTTTGAACACGCCGCCGCCGAATAGGGTCGGGGATGAGCCGTCCACCGATGCCAATATGTAAGTCGTACCCGCATAGAGGGTGCCCGGCGTCGCCATGTCGATGGCCAGGGCGTGAACGGCGCCGGGGCCTAATCCCTCCGATTGCTTTGTCCAGGCATTCGTGCCCGCCCAGGCCGTACAGCCCCCGAAAGAAAGGACGAGCAAGGGCAGCAAGAATCGCCCTAACGAACGCGGAATATAGTTACGCAAACACATATGGAAGCCTCCCACGGCTTGATCGTTTTGTGTCGCCGCTTGATTTGCCTGCACGATAAAACATGCCGGGCATTCCGTGCAATCCTGCTTTCGCCTACTCAATAAAACGAACGGGGCGGCCAATTGGCCGCCCCGTTCGTTTAAAGCACGCTATAGACGGAGGCTTATTCGTCCTCGTCCGACTCCAACACCCGTTGCAGACCGGACAACTTTTCGCCCTTGCCCAGGCTGATCAGGGTGACGCCCTGGGTGGAGCGGCCGAGCGCGCGGAGCTCCTTGACCCGGGTGCGGATGAGCACGCCGCCGGTGGTGATGAGCATGATCTCGTCGTCCGGGTCGACCAGCGTCGCGGCCACAACCTTGCCGTTGCGGGCGGTGGTCTGGATGGCGATCAGGCCCTGGCCGCCACGATTGTGCCGGGTGTATTCGATGATCGAGGTGCGCTTGCCGTAGCCGTTCTCGGTGGCGGTAAGCACGGCCTGCTGCTCGTTCTCGGCGACCAGGAGCGAGATAACCTTGGCGCCCTTGCCCAGCTTCATGCCGCGCACGCCGCGCGCGCCACGGCCCATGGCGCGCACATCGCTCTCCTCGAAGCGGTTGGCCTTGCCCTCGTCGGTAAACAGCATCACGTCGCTCTTGCCGTCGGTGATGGCGACGCCGATCAGGTGATCGCCATCATCCAGGCTGACGGCGATGATGCCGGCCGTGCGCGGGCGCGAGAACTCCGACAGCGGGGTCTTCTTCACGGTGCCGTTGGCGGTGGCCATGAAGACGAAGTGCTGGTCGTCGAACTCCTTGACCGGCAGGATGGCATTGACCACTTCGCCCGGCTCCATCTTAAGCAGGTTGACGATGGGCTTGCCGCGCGCGATGCGGCTGCCCTGCGGCACCTCGTAGACCTTGAGCCAGAACATGCGGCCACGGTTGGTGAAGCAGAGGATGTAGTCGTGGGTGTTGGCGATGAAGAGTTTCTCGATGAAATCTTCTTCCTTGGTCGTGGTCGCCTGCTTGCCACGGCCACCGCGCTTCTGGGTGCGGTATTCGTCGAGCGGTTGGGACTTGATGTAGCCGGTATGCGACAGCGTGACCACCACGTCCTCGGGCGCGATCAGGTCTTCCAGCGACATCTCGCGCGCTTCGGCGATGATCTCGCTACGGCGCTTGTCGCCGAAGGCGTTCTTGATGTCGGTGAGTTCGTCGCCGATGATCTGGGTGACCCGCTCGGGCTTGTCCAGGATGTCGAGCAGGTCGGCGATGCGGGTCATCACCTCTTTGTATTCGCCGACGATCTTGTCTTGCTCCAGGCCGGTCAAGCGTTGCAGGCGCAGTTCCAGGATGGCTTGGGCCTGGGCGTCGGACAGGAAGTAGCCCTTCTTGTGCAGGCCGAACTCGGGGGCCAGGCCGGCCGGCTTGAATTGATTGCCCTCGGCGCGCGAAAGCATCTCCTCGACCAGGGCGGAGCGCCAGGCCTTGCCCATCAATCCGACCTTGGCCTCGGCCGGGGTGGGCGAGGCCTTGATCAGCGCGATGATCTCGTCGACGTTGGCCAGGGCCACGGCCAGGCCTTCCAGGATGTGGCCGCGCTCGCGCGCCTTCTTCAATTCGAACTGGGTGCGGCGGGTGACCACCTCGCGCCGGTGGCGCAGGAAGGCCTCGAGGAACTGCTTGATATTGAGCAGGCGCGGCTGGCCGTCGACCAGGGCCACCATGTTCATGCCGAAGGTGTCCTGCATCGGGGTCTGCTTGTACAGCTTGTTCAGGATGACCTCGGCCATCTCGCCCCGGCGCAGCTCGATCACCACGCGCATGCCGGACTTGTCCGACTCGTCGCGAATCTCGCTGATGCCCTCGATCGCCTTGTCGCGCACCAATTCGCCGATCTTGGCGCAGAGGTTGGCCTTGTTCACCTGGTAGGGCAGCTCGTCGATGATGATGGCCTGGCGGCCGCCGCCCTTCTCGATGTCCTCGAAATGGCACTTGGCGCGCATGACCACGCGGCCGCGGCCGGTGCGGTAGCCGTCCTTGACCCCGGTCAGGCCGTATATGATGCCGGCGGTGGGGACGTCGGGCGCCGGCACGATGTCGATCAGTTCGTCGATCGTGATCTCCGGGTTGTGCAGCACGGCCAGGCAGGCCTCGGTGATCTCGTTCAGGTTGTGCGGCGGGATGTTGGTCGCCATGCCGACGGCGATACCGGCCGAGCCGTTGACCAAGAGATTGGGAAACTTGGCCGGCAGGATCAGCGGCTCGTGCTCGGAACCGTCGTAGTTGGGGCCGAAGTCCACCGTCTCCTTGTCGATGTCGGCCAAGAGTTCGTGGGCGATCTTGGCCATGCGGATTTCGGTGTAACGCATGGCCGCCGCGTTGTCGCCGTCGACCGAGCCGAAGTTGCCCTGGCCGTCGACCAACGGGTAGCGTAGCGAGAAATTCTGCGCCATGCGGACGATGGTGTCGTACACCGCGGTGTCGCCGTGCGGGTGATACTTACCGATGACGTCGCCGACCACGCGGGCCGATTTCTTGTAGGCCTTGTTCCAGTCGTTGTTCAGCTCATGCATGGCGAACAAGACGCGCCGGTGCACCGGCTTCAGGCCGTCCCGGACATCGGGCAATGCGCGGCCGACGATCACGCTCATGGCGTAATCGAGGTAGGAACGGCGCATTTCTTCTTCGAGGCTGACGGGGATTGTTTCTTTGGCGAACTGTTCCATTGGCGGGGTCTTGGACGTGAGTCGTTATCGGGTTTTTAGCGGCCGAATTCTACCATGTTCGCCCTGCCCGCCCTACCCCCCATGCCACGGCCGAAAGCCGCGCCGGACAAGGGCGTCCCCGCTATCCCGCCGCTTTACGGGCATGGGCGGTTGCCAGCCGCCCCGGAGCCCCCTTACGATGCGGCCTTATGACCAATAAACAAGCAGTGGATACCCGCATCGACGCGGGCTGGATCGTCCCGGTGGAGCCCGATGGCCTTGCCCTACCGGACCATAGCCTCTTGATTCGGGACGGCCGCATCGTCGCCCTACTGCCCCATGGCCAGGCCGATGCCGAATTCGAGGCCAAGCGACATCACCGCCTGCCCGACCATGTCCTGATCCCGGGCCTGGTCAACCTGCATACCCACGCCGCGATGACCCTGATGCGCGGCTTCGCCGACGACCTGCCGCTGATGGCCTGGCTGCAAGAACACATCTGGCCGGCGGAAAAGCGCTGGCTGTCGCCGGAATTCGTCTACGACGGCAGCCGCCTGGCCTGCCTGGAGATGCTCAAGGGCGGCATCACCTGCTTCAACGACATGTACTTCTTCCCCGAGGCGGCGGTGCAGGCCGCGACCGAGGCCGGACAACGCATCGCGGCGGGCATGATCGTGATCGACTTCCCGTCCAACTACGCGGCCGACCTGGACGGCTACCTGAACAAGGGGCTGGCCCTGCGCGATGCCATGCGCGACCACCCGCTGGTCTCGTTCTGCTTCGCGCCGCATGCGCCCTACTCGACCAGCGACCGCAGCCTGGAGAAGGTGCTGACCTATGCCAAACAATTGGACCTGCCGATCCACATCCACATCCATGAGACCCACGACGAGATCCATCAGAGCGTCAGCCAATACGGCGTGCGGCCGCTCGAGCGCCTGCGCCACCTGGGCCTGCTCGGGCCCGAGTTCATCGGCGTGCATGCCGTGCACCTGCTGAACGAGGAGATCGAGCTGCTGGCCGAATACAACTGCCATATCGCACATTGCCCCACGTCCAACCTGAAACTGGCCAGCGGCGTGGCACCCAAGGCGTCGCTGCTGGCCAAGGGCATCAATGTGGGCATCGGCACCGACGGCTCGGCCAGCAACAATCGCCTGGACTGCTGGCAGGAGATGCGCCTGGCCGCGCTACTGGCCAAAGGCATGTCGGGCAAGCCGGAAATCGTGCCGGCGCACGATGCCTTGCGCATGGCTACCCTGAACGGCGCCCGCGCCCTGGGCCTGGACGAGCGGATCGGTTCGCTCGAAGTCGGCAAACAGGCCGACGTAGTGGCGGTGGACCTGTCCGGCCCGCATACCCAACCCTGCTACAACCCGATCTCGCACTTGGTCTACAGCGCCGGCCGGCAGGAGGTCAGCCACGTCTGGGTGGCTGGCGAGGCGGTAGTGCGCGACAAGGCCTGCCTGACCTTGGACGAGGGCGAAATCCTAAGCCGCGCCCACCACTGGCAAAAAAAACTCTCGGCCTAAGCCCAACCGTTCCCACCTTTGCTTGGCGCCGACTTGGCTTCCATATCGCGCCATTCGCCCGGCGCCAAATCGCCCAGCGCATAGTCGCCGATCCGCGCCCGTACTAAGCGCAGTGTCGGAAAATCCACCTTGGCGGTCATCCGCCGCACTTGGCGGTTCTTGCCCTCGGCAATGATCAGTTCCAGCCAAGTCGTCGGCACGTTCTTGCGAAAACGGATGGGCGGGGTGCGCGGCCACAGGCCAGCCGGCTTTTCGATGATTTTTGCCTGGGCCGGCCGGGTCACGAAGTCGCCCAGGTCCAACCCTTTACGCAGCTTTTCCAAGGCCTCTTCGTCCGGCACGCCCTCGACCTGGACCCAATAGGTCTTGGCCAGCTTGTGCTTGGGATCGGTCAGCCGATGCTGGAGCCGGCCGTCATCGGTTAAAATGAGCAGGCCTTCGCTGTCCGCATCGAGCCGGCCTGCGGCGTACACCCCCGCCAGGGGGATGAACTCCTTCAGCCCAGGGTGGCCGTCCTCCGAAGTGAACTGGCTGAGCACCCCATAGGGTTTGTTGAACAGAATGATGCGAGCCATCGCGTCGTCTTATTGTTGATTTCAGGAGTCATCGTGTCCGCTAGCCACATCCAGGTCCCCACCCAGGGCGAAAAGATCACCGTCAACGCCGATTTCTCGCTGAACGTGCCGGACCGGCCGATTATCCCGTTTATCGAGGGCGATGGCACGGGCGTCGACATCACCCCCGTCATGCGCGCGGTGCTCGATGCCGCCGTGGCCAAGGCCTATTCTGGCCGCCGCCAGATCGAATGGATGGAGGTCTACGCCGGCGAGAAGGCGGTCAAGGTCTACGGCGCCGACAGCTGGCTGCCGGACGAGACCGTGCAGGCCGCCCGCGATTATGTGGTGTCGATCAAGGGTCCGCTGACCACGCCGACCTCGGGCGGCATCCGCTCGCTCAACGTCGCCCTGCGCCAGCTGCTCGACCTCTATGTCTGCCTGCGTCCGGTGCGTTACTTCGAGGGCGTGCCCTCGCCGGTCAAGGCGCCGGAGAAGGTGGACATGGTCATCTTCCGCGAAAACACCGAGGACATCTACGCCGGCGTCGAGTGGGAGGCCGGCAGCGGCGAGGTGAAGAAGGTGATCGAGTTCCTGCAGAAGGAGATGGGGGTCAAGAAGATTCGCTTCCCCGAGAGCTCGGCCATCGGCATCAAGCCGGTCTCGGTCGAGGGCTCCGAGCGCCTGATCCGCAAGGCCATCCAGTACGCCATCGACAACGGCCGCAAGTCGGTCACCCTGGTGCACAAGGGCAACATCATGAAGTTCACCGAGGGTGGCTTCAAGAAATGGGGTTATGAACTGGCGATGCGCGAGTTCGGCGGCGAGCCGATCGACGGCGGCCCCTGGGTGAAACTACCGAACGGTATCGTGGTGAAAGACGTGATCGCCGATGCCTTCCTACAGCAAATCCTGCTGCGCCCGGAAGACTATGACGTCATCGCCACCTTGAACCTGAACGGCGACTACATCTCCGATGCCCTGGCGGCGGAAGTCGGCGGCATCGGCATCGCCCCCGGCGCCAACCTGTCCGATTCGGTGGCCATGTTCGAGGCCACGCACGGTACCGCGCCGAAATACGCCGGCCAGGATTATGTGAATCCCGGCTCGATCATCTTGTCTGGGGAAATGATGCTGCGCCACATGGGCTGGACCGAGGCGGCCGACCTGATTATTTCCGGCATGGGCAAGGCCATCGGCGCCAAGCAGGTGACTTACGATTTCGCCCGGCTGATGGACGGCGCCAAGCAGATCGGCTGTTCCGCCTTCGGCCAAGAGATCGTTCGGCACATGTGACCTAGTGGTCTGCTTCCGAAATATAGGGGCAAATAAAACGGATGGATTTTTTCGTAGGGCAAGGCGCGAGGAGGCGCCATAGCCGAGACTATGGCAGCGACGAGCAACGTCGCCATGCGGAAAAAGACGCCGTTTTATGTTCAGATATTTCGGAAGCAGACCACTAGTCTTGCGTCCCGGGCATTGAATTGTCGGCCGGCATGGCGTCGCCGGACAACAGGCCGATCAGCTCATCCGCCAACGGCCCCAACTCGGGACGCAAGCGATTCAAGCCATCCAGCAGCAAGGGCAACAGGCCCGTGGCGGACTGCTGGAGAAAGCCGTTTTCGTTATTTATAGGCAGGCCATGCCCCGATGCTCCCACTGTGCGCATTTCTTCCTTCCTCCCGCGCTATCGACTTCAAATGACTCTAGCACAGGACACCGGCAATGCCAGTAGGTACAACCGACCCGGTATGAACGTATTTGTTTCAAGCCGCTTGAATATTGGCAGCTTGCTTGCCCTTGGGGCCATCGGCGATCTCGAACGAGACGCGCTGACCCTCTTTCAGGGTCTTGAAACCGCTCATATTGATGGCGGAGAAATGAGCAAACAAATCTTCGCCGCCGCCATCGGGGGTGATGAAACCATAGCCTTTAGTGTCATTGAACCACTTGACGATACCGGTAGCCATAAAACAGGTGCCCCTCGAAACAACGGTTTTATTAAACGCGCTTGACGCCATGGGCGATGTCGAACCCACTGCCCGCCGGCTCCAAACGCAGGCATTTAACCGGTAGCCGGCAAAGCCGTCAATCGCCCTTGAAAAAAATCCATATGCCTCCAAAAATGCACTATGTTTTGCTTATACAGAGAGCGTGGTATCCATGGCCGTTCGGCACCAAGATGGAACACTACTGGAGCTTGAGCGGGTCAAGGCGCCGCCGCCTCCTTTCTACCGCGTACTCTTGTTGAATGACGATTTCACCCCCATGGAATTCGTCATCGAGGTCTTGGAAAATTTTTTTTACATGGGGCGGGAACAGGCCACACTTATCATGCTCAAGGTGCATAATGAAGGCGTCGGTATATGCGGTTTGTTCCCGCGCGATGTTGCCGAAACGAAGGTAAAACAAGTCCTTGATTTCGCCCGCAACCACCAGCATCCGCTGCAATGCGTGATGGAGGAAGATCGATGATTGCCCAGGAGTTGGAAGTCAGCCTACACATGGCCTTCATGGAGGCCAGGCAGAAGCGCCACGAGTTCATTACCGTGGAACACCTGCTGTTGGCGATGCTCGACAATCCCTCCGCCACCGAGGTGCTGCGCGCCTGCATGGCCAATATCGAGCAGCTTAGGCGCAGCCTGTCCGACTTCATCGAAAAGCACACCCCGCGCGTACCCGGCAGCAGCGAGGTCGACACCCAACCCACGCTCGGTTTCCAGCGCGTGATCCAGCGCGCCATCCTGCATGTCCAGTCTTCCGGCAAGAAGGAAGTGACCGGCGCCAATGTGCTGGTCGCGATCTTCGGCGAGAAGGATTCGCATGCCCTGCACTATCTCAACCAGCAGGGTGTCACCCGCCTGGACGTGGTGAATTACATCTCGCACGGCATCACCAAGGCACCGCAGGAAAGCGCGCCCGCGACCAATCGCACCGAGCCGGCCCAGGAACAGGACGGCGAGAGCGTCAACGGCTCTCCGCTCGATGCCTACACCATCAACCTCAACAGCCAAGCCCTGGCCGGCAAGGTCGACCCGCTGATCGGGCGCGACTATGAACTCGAGCGCGTCATCCAAACCCTGTGCCGCCGGCGCAAGAACAACCCCTTGCTGGTCGGCGAGGCCGGCGTCGGCAAGACCGCCATCGCCGAAGGCCTGGCGCGCAAGATCGTGCATGAGGAGGTGCCCGACATCCTCAACGGCGCCACCGTTTACGCCTTGGACATGGGCGCCCTGCTCGCCGGCACCAAATATCGCGGCGACTTCGAGCAGCGGCTGAAGGCCGTGCTCAAGCAGTTGAGCAATCAGGAAAACGGCATCCTGTTCATCGACGAGATCCATACCCTGATCGGTGCCGGTGCGGCATCGGGCGGCACCTTGGATGCCTCCAACCTGCTCAAGCCCGCCCTCTCCTCGGGCCAGCTCCGCTGCATCGGCGCCACCACCTACAACGAATATCGCGGCATTTTCGAGAAAGACCATGCCCTCTCCCGCCGCTTCCAGAAGATCGACGTGAAAGAGCCGTCGGTCGAGGAGACCGTGGCCATCCTCAAGGGCTTGAAGTCGCGGTTCGAGGCCCATCACGGCGTCAAGTACACGCAGCAGGCCTTGTCGACGGCGGCCGAACTGTCGGCGCGTTTCATCAACGACCGCCACCTGCCGGACAAGGCCATCGACGTGATCGACGAGGCCGGCGCCGCCCAGCGCATCCAGCCGAAATCGAAGCAGAAGAAAACCATCACCAACAAGGAGATCGAGGACATCGTCGCCAAGATCGCCCGCATCCCGGCCAAGACCGTGGCCAGCGACGAGCGCAATTCCCTGAAGAACCTGGATCGCGACCTCAAGGCCGTGGTCTTCGGCCAGGACAAGGCCATCGAGGCCCTCGCCACCGCGATCAAGATGTCCCGCTCCGGCCTGGGCAACCCGCAAAAGCCGATCGGCTCCTTCCTGTTCTCCGGCCCCACCGGCGTCGGCAAGACCGAGGTCGCGCGCCAGCTCGCTTATACCCTGGGCGTGGAGCTGATCCGCTTCGACATGTCCGAATACATGGAGCGCCATGCCGTGTCCCGGCTGATCGGCGCGCCGCCCGGCTATGTCGGCTTCGAGCAAGGCGGCCTGTTGACCGAGGCGATCACCAAGCACCCCTATTCCGTGCTGCTCTTGGACGAGATCGAGAAGGCGCACCCGGACATCTTCAACGTCTTGCTCCAGGTCATGGACCATGGCACGCTGACCGACAACAACGGGCGCAAGGCCGACTTCCGCAACGTCGTTCTTATCATGACCACCAACGCCGGCGCCGAGGCACTGAACAAGACCAGCATCGGCTTCGCCCTGGCGGAAACCTCGGGCGACGAGATGGCCGAGATCAAGCGCCTGTTCTCGCCCGAGTTCCGCAACCGGCTGGATGCGACCATCTCCTTCGCGCCGCTATCGGAGACGACCATCATGCGCGTGGTCGACAAGTTCCTGATGCAATTGGAAGAACAACTGCACGCCAAGAAGGTCGACATCCACTTCACAGAGACCCTGCGGGGCTGGTTGGCGAAGGAAGGCTACGATCCGCTGATGGGCGCCCGCCCGATGTCGCGCCTGATCCAGGAGACCATCCGCAAGGCCCTGGCCGACGAGCTGCTGTTTGGCCGCCTGTCGAACGGCGGCGATGTCACGGTCGATGTCGACGAGGATGGCAAGACGCGGCTGGTTTTCGAGGAAGAATCAGAGGCGGTTGTCTGACGCGCGCGATTCCTGGCGCTCGAGCCACTGCTTGAACTTCCGTTCTTCCTCTTGCAACTCATAGGCATTGATCAAGCCGCGCCGCAAGGCCATGGCCACGGCGCGGGCGCGCATATTGATGGCCTCGCCCATGTCGCCGGCGATCTTTTCCTGGTCGATCCCCAACTTGACGTAGAGTGACTGCAAGCGGTTCTGCACGCCGCGCCGTGACAGATAGCGGCGTTGCGCGATCATCAGGTCGGTCAGGCCCAGCGCGATATCCACCAGCACCTCGTACTCGAAATCGTTGATCGCCTCGTTACGCGATTGGGTTCTGGCCTGGATCGGACGCAACTGCGGGTCGATCCAGCATTGCCCCTCGATGAACACGGTTTCGATCGCCTTGCGCAGCACCTCGGGCTCGTTGTCCTTCAGGACATAGCCGTAGACCGTCTCGGCCGGGATGATCTTGGCCAAGGCGCGCACGTACATCTCATCCTTATGCTGCGACCAGAACACGATGCGGGCTTGCGGCGCCTGGCGCCATAGACGGCGCGCGAATTCGATGCCGTTCAATCTCGGCATCTGCAAATCGGTGATCACCATGGGCTCGGTCATCGCGCTCGCGATATGAAAAGCCTCCTCTCCATTGCCGGCCAAGCGTAGCGGCCTGTCCGACAGCAAGCCCGCTAGGAAGGCCCGGTCTTTCGGATTGTCTTCGGCGATCACCCATTCCATCGTCATGCCCGTGGGCCTTTCTGCCCGGCCGCCAACGGCAGCTCCAGCTCGAATCGCGTGCCGCTGCTGAAGCGGGCCGGCAACCAGCGCACGGTCGCGTCTATCATCTTCGCGCGCTGCTCGATGTTGAACAGCCCACGCCCGGTATCCGCCGCGCCGGCATTAGCCAAACCGATGCCGTTGTCTTCGACCGAAAGCAGAATGGCATCGTCGCCCAGCCGGCATTCCACCTCGTAGCGCGTGCAGTGCGCGTGGCTCACGGCATTGTTGATGGCCTCGATGGCAATGCGGTAGAGCGCCAGCTTCTGAAGCTCCGTCAGGGCGGGTTCCACCGCCTCGTCGACATTCAGGAAAAATCCTGGCAAGCCGGGGCGCGCGAGCTTGCGCTCGATGTACGACCTGAGCGCCACTTCCAGGCCGAGCATATCGAGCGTCTGGGGATGCAGATCGTCCATGATGGCGCGGATGCCGCTCTTGATCTCGTCCAGGCCCTTTTCCAGCGATTGCAAGACATGGGGACCATTCGACTCCTTGGCCGCCTTGAGGTCGCGCGACAGGTGGGTCAAGTCGGCGAGGACCTGATCGTGAATGTCCATCGCGATACGGCGCCGCTCGTCTTCGGCCGCTTCCAGCATCTTGGCGCTGTTCAGGCCGCTGACGACATGACGGCGCATATCGGTGACGCAACGCGCCAAATCATCCAATTCGTCGCGCTTGATCGCGGCGCCCGTATCGCCGCTCGGATCGCTTCCGCACTGACGCCTGAGCGACTCGATCCGACGGCTGACGCTACGGGTTGCCCATAAGGACAAGACGCCACCCAAGACCGCCATCAGGCCGACCATAGCCGATGCCAGATAGAACGAGCGCGTCGTCAACTCATTCACGGTCTCGTAGTAGCGCACATAGGCGTTGCGCTTCTCAGTTTTGAACGTGCGGTCCTGCGCGGCCAATTGCGGGACGATCCAGTCGAGCGACTGCCTCGCCGCGCCGATGTCCCGCTCGCTTTCGAATCGGTCGAGCGCAAGCCGATAGCGCTCGATCTCGGCGCTCTTGTCGGCCGGCACCCGGCCGACAAACTCCGGGCTGGTAACCGCCTGCGAGAACGACCAGTACTGCTCGAGGAAATTGAAATGGGTCTCTTCCATTTGCTTCGGCGAGAGCGTTGGCGTGGCCAGGGCATCCTGCATGCCGCGCGCCGACGACAGCGCAATCTCGGCACGCTCGCACGATCGCGTCCATTCGCGCACGAGCTCGTTCTCGCGCCGGATGTCGCTCAGGGCGCCGATCAAGACCACGAGCAAGGCCAACGCCAATACGGCCACGACGACGGTAGGTAGGACGATCTGTTGGCGAAGGGTAAGCGCCATGAGCGAAGCCGAGGATTGACGAGGGATCATCATACCGAGCCCGGCGGCTCGGGCACTGTGCTTATCCGCAGTTTTTTCTCAGGTTCGCTTGGCCGAACCGAAAAGCCGGAAGAAGTTCTCCGTCGTCGCCTCGTCGACGGCCTTGACCGGCACGCCCCGCAGGTCGGCAATCAACTCGGCGACATGGCGGACATAGGCCGGCTCGTTGCGCTTGCCGCGATAGGGCACCGGCGCCAGATAGGGCGAATCGGTCTCCACCAGCAGCCGATCCAGCGGCACCTGCCGCGCCACCTCGCGCAACGCCGCCGCGCTCTTGAAGGTCACGATGCCGGAGAAGGCGATATAGAAGCCCAGGTCCAGGGCCGCGCGCGCCACTTGCCAACTCTCGGTGAAGCAGTGCATCACGCCGCCCGCCTCGCCGGCGGCCTCCTCGCGCATGATCGCCAGGGTGTCGTCCGCGGCGCTGCGGGTGTGGACGATAAGCGGCTTGCCTGCCTGGCGCGCGGCGCGGATGTGGGTGCGAAACCGTTCGCGCTGCCAGTCGACCGCCTCGCGCGGCAGGCGGTAGTAGTCCAAGCCGGTCTCGCCGATGGCGACGACCTTGGGGTGCCGCGCCAGGTCGAGCAGGCGCTCGACCGTGGGCTCTTCGCAATCCTGATGATCCGGGTGCACGCCGACCGAGGCGAAGATGTTCGGGTGCGCCTCGGCCAGGGCCAGCACGTTCGGAAAGCGCTCCAGATCGACCGACACGCACAAGGCATGGCCGACACCGGCCACCCGCATATTGGCGAGCAAGGGCGCGGCGCCATCGGCGTAATCGGGGAAATCGATATGACAGTGGGAATCGACCAGCATGGTTTGATCAGTTGAGTGTTGACCGCAAAGGCGCAAAGGGCGCGGAGAAAAAACAAATCTTGAATTTCATCGCCGTTGCCAGATAGGGAACGCTTGGAAATCTTGCGTGGTTTTCTTCGTGTCCTTTGCGCCTTTGCGGTTCAACGCATTTACATGGTGTGGGTGGTGCGCGTGGATTTCATCGCATTGCCGAGGATGTTTTCGATCTTGCCGCACACCTCGGCCCCGCGCTCGTTGTTATCGAACTGCACGCCGACGCCCTGCTGCCGGTTGCCTTGGGCACCGGCCGGGGTCAGCCACACCACCTTGCCCGAGATCGGCAAGCGGGTCGGGTCATCCATCAGGGTCAGCACCATATAGACCTGGTCGCCCATCTGGTACGGCTTGGAGGTCGGGATGAACAGGCCGCCGCCCTTCACGAACGGCATATAGGCCGCGTACAACGCCCGCCGCTCCTTGATGCTCAGGGAGAGCATGCCGGCGCGGCTTGGCAGTTTCGAGTCCGGGTCTTCGCTCATCGTCTTGCCCCTAGGTCGGCATAGCGGATCAGCCATGATTCTAGCAACAACTGGCCGTTGAGCGGGTGCTGCAACCAGCGGCCGTCGCTCAATATCTGCCGGTAGGCCGCCCACAGGCGCGCCTCGTCCATACCGTCGGCGGCCTGGCGGATGGCATCGACATGATCGATGAAAAAACGCACCTGCCCGGTCGCCCGGCACAGCAACACGTCGCACAACCAGCGGATCAGCCAAGCCCAGGCCTCGCCGACGCGTTGCTGGTATTCCCCGGCCAAGGCGCTCAGGTCCTCCCGTTCGGGTCGGGCCAGACCCGCCAGGAACCGCTCGCGCCGGGCCATGCGTTCCGGCTCGGCATGGTCGAGCGCGAGCAGCGGCGCGCCGCCCGACTCCGCCAACAGGCTTTCCGGATTAGCCACGGCCTGATCGCGCAGCCAAGCAACGGCGGTGGCCTGCTCGGGTCCGGGCACGGCCAACTTGCGACAGCGGCTGAGTATCGTCGGCAATAGACGGCGCGGCTGATGGGAGACCAGCAGGAACACCGTCTTGGGCGGCGGCTCTTCCAGTGTCTTGAGCAAGGCGTTGGCCGCCGCGATGCCCAAGCCTTCGGCCGGCTGAAGCACCACGGCCCGCCAGCCGCCTTGGTGGGAGGTCAGGGTCAGGAATTCCACCACCTCGCGCACCTGATCGACCGTGATGCGCCGGCCGCCCTTCTTGCCCTCCTCCGCGCCCTCGGCTTCAGAGGCCGGCTCGATCAAGCGGAAATCGGGATGGCCGCCTTGGCCGAACCATAGGCACGAGGGACATTGGCCACAAGCACCGCCGGCCGTGGGCGCATGGCAGAGCAGCCAGCGCGCCAGTTCCATGGCCAAATCGCGTTTGCCGATGCCGGCCGGGCCGTGCAGCAACAGGGCATGAGGCAGGCGCTCGCGCTCGGCCGTCAGGCGTTGCCACAACTCGCCCTGCCAAGGATAGAGGCTCACCCCAGCGTCTCCAGGATCGCGGCCAGGGCGGTGCGCACCTCGCCCAGCGTGCGCGTGCCGTCGATGACGCGGATGCGCTCGGGATGCCGCTCGGCCCGGCGTAGGTAGGCGGCGCGTACCCGCTCGAAAAACGCCCGGCTCTCGCGCTCGAAACGATCGGGCGAACGCGCCGCCGCCAAGCGCGCCCGCGCCACCTCGTCGGGCACGTCGAACAGCAGGGTCAGGTCGGGCTGCGTGTCTGCATGCACCCAGCGTTCGAGAATCTCCAGGCGTGCCTCGGGCAAGCCGCGGCCGCCGCATTGATAGGCGAAGCTGGCGTCGGTGAAGCGGTCCGAGATCACCACCTCGCCCCGCGCCAGGGCCGGCAGGATCACCTGCTCCAGATGCTCGCGCCGCGCGGCGAACATGATCAAAGCCTCGGTCTCGGCATGCATGGGCTCATGCAGCACGATCTCGCGCAGGCGCTCGCCGACCGGGGTGCCGCCCGGCTCGCGGGTGTGCAGCACGCTCCGGCCGCGCGCGCGAAAATGCTCGGCCAGCCAATCGGTGTGGCTGCTCTTGCCGGCGCCGTCGACGCCTTCGAGGGTGATGAACAGACCGCGCATCAGCGCCCTTTCCTTTGGTAGCGATTCACGGCCCGGTTGTGCTCGTCCAAGCTCGCGGAGAAATGGTGTTTGCCTTCGCCCATGGCGACGAAATACAAGGCCCGGCTGGTATCCGGCTTCAGCGCGGCGCGAATGGCCGCCTCGCCCGGCAAGGCAATCGGCGTCGGCGGCAGGCCGGCCCGAGTATAGGTATTGTAGGGCGTGTCGGTACTGAGGTCGCCCTTGCGCAGATTGCCGTCGAAGCGCTCGCCCATGCCGTAGATCACGGTCGGGTCGGTCTGCAAGCGCATGCCCAGGCGCAGGCGATTGACGAACACCGCCGCGATCTGCGGCCGCTCCTCCGGCGCGCCGGTCTCCTTCTCGATGATCGAGGCCATGACCAGGGCCTCATACGGCGTCTTATACGGCAGGCCGTCGGCGCGTTGCGGCCAGGCCTCGCCCAGTCGGTCGCGCATGGCGTGATAGGCACGGCGATACAGCTTGATGTCGGAACTGCCCGCATCGAAATAATAGGTATCGGGAAAGAACAGCCCTTCGGGCCAGCGTTCCGGCGCACCGATCGCCGCCAGCAAGGCCGCGTCGTTCAGCTCCGCGCCTTCGTGCCGCAGGTCGGGGTTCTTGTTCACCGCTTCGCGCATCTGGCGGAAAGACCAGCCCTCCACCACGGTGAGTTTGCTCAACACGGTATCGCCGCGCGTGAGTTTTTCCAGCAAGGCCATGGGCGTCAACGGCGCCTTGAAGCTATATTGACCGGCCTTGATCTGCCCGGTCTTGTTGAGCAGGATGGCCAAGGCGAGAAACTCGTACTGGCGCGGCAGGATCGCCGCCGCCTCCAGTTGCCGCGCCACCATGCGTGTCGATTGCCCGGACTTGACCGCGAACTCCACCGGCTCGGCCGGCAGATCGAGCGGCCGATAGGCAAAATAGGCCAGCCAGACGGCCGGGCCGAGCAATAGCAAAACCCACAGAATCAGGCCACGGCCCGAGTTCGATTTACGCATGCAAAAATTCTCTCACAACTGGGTAGATCGCGGGTTCCGGCCAGACGCGCTGGCCCAGCCTGGCCACGCGCCAGAGCCCGATCAGGCTGTTGCTCAGCATCACCTCGTCGGCGGCGAGCAGGGCCGCCAGATCGAACTCGGCCTCGCGCACGGATAGCCCACTGGCCGCCGCGCGTTCGATCAGGCGCGCGCGCGCGACACCGGCGACGCCGCACCGGTCCAGGCGCGGCGTGAGCAGTTCGTTTTCGCGATAGATGAAGACGTTGCTGCTGACGCCGCAGATCACATGGCCCGCCTGGTCCAGCAGCAGCCCTTCCTGGATGGCCGGATCGTCCCACTCGGCGCGGGCCAACACGTTCTCCAGCCGGTTCAAGTGTTTGACCCCGGCCAACAGAGGCTGCGACGCCAGGCGCAAATTGCATAGCCGCACGTTGACCCCCTCCTCCCACAATGCTGCGGGCCAAGCCGGCAGCGGCCCGGCCACGACCACGCGGGTCGGCTCCGGCGGCTTGGGCGGTGCATAGCCGCGCTTGCCCGTGCCGCGCGTCAACACCAGCTTGAGCGCGGCCGTCGGCCAGTGCGCGGCGGCTTGCGCCACGTCCTGCCGCCACAGCTCGGCCGGCGGACAAGCGACCCCCAGGCGAGCCGCGTCGGCCGCCAGCTTGGCCAACTGCTCGGGCCACCAAAGCGGCTGGCCGGCCTCCAGCCGAATGGTGCGGAACACGCCGTCGCCGTACATCAGGCCGCGATCCAAGGCCGAGACGGTATCGGCCGGCCTGCCGTCGACCAGGATGAAGCTGTCCGCCGTCATGCCAGCCCCAAGGCCCGCAGCAGGCCGCGCGCCTTGGCCCGGGTCTCGGCCAGTTCGCGCTCCGGCTCCGAGTCGGCGACGATGCCGGCGCCTGTGCTGAATTCGATGCCATTGGCCGAAGACAACAAGGTGCGGATCAGGATATTGAAGTCGAGGCTGCCGTCGTGATTGATGTAGCCCATGCTGCCGGTATAGGCCAAGCGCGGCGTGGCCTCCAACTCGCGGATGATCTGCATGGTGCGCACCTTGGGGCAGCCGGTGATGGTGCCGCCGGGGAACAAGGCCGCCAGCAACTGCCCAGGCCCGATCTCGGGCCGCACCCGGCCGCGCACGCGCGATTCGATGTGATGGACATAGGCATAGCTATAGACCTGGGCCAACTCGTCCACCCGCACGCTGCCTGGCTCGCACACCCGGCCCAGATCGTTGCGCTCGAGATCGACCAGCATCACGTGTTCGGCCCGCTCCTTCGGATGGGCCAGCAAGGCCTCGCGCAGGCGGGCGTCCTCGGCGGCATCGGGCGAGCGCGGAAAGGTGCCGGCAATCGGCCAGGTCTCGGCCCAGCCCTCGCGCACGCTGACCAGGCGCTCGGGCGAGGAGCTGACGATGGCCGCGAACCCCATGTCCAGCAGGCCGGCGAACGGCGCCGGATTGGCCCGGCACAAGGCCGCGTAGAGCTCGGCGGCATCGGCCCGGTCCGGCAGACGCCAGCGGCGCGACAAATTGACCTGGAATACGTCGCCTGCGCGGATATAGTCCTGAATGCGTTGCACGCCATCGAGAAAGCGCTCGGGCGGTTCTTCCTGCAACTCGCCGAGCGTGCCCAGGCTCGGCACGGGCGTCGGCTCGCCTTGCGCCAGGTCTTGGCGCATCGCATCGAGCAAGGCTTGCTTGCCCGGCTCGGCGAATAGCCAGCTGGTCTGCCTATCCGGCGCGATCAGGATCGCCGCCGGCACCCGGGCCAGCCAGTAGAGCGGCAAGGCGCCAGACAACTCGCGCGCGGGCACGCTGGGCTCGACACCGTGCAGCAGTTCATAGCCCAGATAGGCGAACCAGCCGCCGCGAAAGGGCAAACCGGCCGTGTCCGCCTCCAGCACTTGGCGCTCGGCCTGCCAAAGCCTGTCCAGCCGGTCGAAAAAGCCTCGGCCCTCGGCCAGGCTGGAACCGGTTTCGATCTGCTCGGGGAAGGCGAATAGGCAATCCCAGCCTTCGCGGCCTAGGGTTTGCAGCAGCGCGGGATAGCGTTGCGGCTGCCGCCGGTGCAGTGCCAGCAGGTCGACTGCACCGGGGAGCTTGGAGAGCGGCATAAAGCCCTAGGCTGTCGCCTCAGACCTTCTTGAAAATCACGGTGCCGTTGGTGCCGCCAAAACCGAAGGAGTTGGACAGCGCCACGTCGATCTTGGCCTGGCGGGCCGTGTTGGGCACGTAGTCGAGGTCGCACTCGGCGCCGGCCTCGAACAGGTTGATGGTCGGCGGCACGGCCTGGCGGGCAATGGCCAGGGCCGAGAACACCGCCTCGACACCGCCGGCGGCACCGAGCAGGTGGCCGGTCATCGACTTGGTCGAACTGACCATGACCTTGCCGGCATGGCCGCCCAGGGTCAGCTTGACCGCCTTGGTCTCGGCCAGGTCGCCGAGCGGGGTCGAGGTGCCGTGGGCGTTGATGTAATCGATCTGGTCGGCATTCAGCCCGGCGTTCTTCAGCGCATTGTTCATGCAGCGCGCGGCGCCGGAACCGTCCTCGCACGGCGCGGTCATGTGGTTGGCGTCGGCGCTCTTGCCGTAGCCGGCCAGCTCGCAATAGATACGGGCACCGCGCGCCTTGGCGTGCTCGTATTCCTCCAGCACCAGGATGCCGGCACCCTCGCCCAGCACGAAGCCGTCGCGGTCCTTGTCCCAGGGACGGCTGGCCGTGGCCGGGTCGTCGTTGCGGGTGGACAGCGCGCGGGCTGCGGCGAAACCGCCGACCGCCAGCGGGCAGATGGTCGATTCGGCACCGCCGGCGACCATGATGTCGGCCTCGCCGTATTCGATCATCCGGGCCGCCTCGCCGATGGCATGGGTGCCGGTGGTGCAGGCGGTGACCATGGCCACGTTCGGGCCTTGCAGGCCGTACATGATCGATAGATGACCGGAGATCATGTTGATGATGGTCGCGGGGATGAAGAAGGGGGATATCTTGCGCGGCCCCTCCTCCAGATAGGTCTTGTGGGTCTCCTCGATCATCGGCAGACCGCCGATGCCGGAGCCGATGTTGACGCCGATCCGCTCACGGTTGGCGTCGGTCACTTCGAGACCCGAGTCCTTCAGTGCATCGACCGCCGCCGCTAGGCCGTAATGGATGAAGACATCCATGCGGCGGGCATCCTTGGCGGTGATGTACTGCGTCACGTCGAAGCCCTTGACCTCGCCCGCCACTTGCGAGGCGAACGGGGCGGGATCGAAGCGGGTGATACGCCCGATGCCGGACTTGCCGGCCATCAGGTTCTGCCAGGCCTCCTCGACGGTGTTACCCACCGGCGAAATGATACCGAGGCCCGTAACGACGATTCTGCGCTTGGACAACGGGATTCCCTTGGTGATTTGCTGCGAATTACTTGTGCGCGTTGATGTAATCGACGGCCTGCTGCACTGTGGTGATCTTCTCGGCTTCCTCGTCGGGGATTTCGCAATCGAATTCCTCTTCCAGGGCCATGACCAGCTCGACCGTGTCCAGGGAATCGGCACCCAGGTCGTTCACGAAGGAGGACTCCAGCTTGACGCCGGCCTCGTCCACGCCCAACTGCTCGGCGACGATCTTTTTCACGCGCTGTTCAATATCGCTCATTGCTCTAAAGCTCCCTAAGGGTGAAAACATTGCCCCGATGCCATAAGGCCGACCAGGGCGTCAAAAGCGGGTGGATTCTAGCAGAATCCGCCCCCATCAATCCATGTACATGCCGCCGTTGACATGCAGGGTGGTGCCGGTCACATAGCCCGCTTCTTCCGAGGCCAGGAAGGCCACGGCATGGGCGATGTCCTCGGCGCCGCCCAGGCGGCCCAGCGGGATATGCTGCAACAAGGCCTGGCGCTGGGCCTCGGGCAAGGCCCGGGTCATGTCGGTGTCGATGAAGCCGGGGGCGACGCAGTTGACCGTGATATTGCGGCTGCCCACCTCGCGCGCCAAGGACTTGGAAAAGCCGATCATGCCGGCCTTGGCCGCGCCGTAGTTGGTCTGCCCGGCATTGCCCATGACGCCGACCACCGAGGCGATGCTGACGATGCGGCCGCGCCGGGCCTTCATCATCGGCCGCAGCACGGCGCGGGACAGGCGGAAGACCGAGGTCAGGTTGGTGGCGATGATGTCGTCCCACTCCTCGTCCTTCATCCGCATCAACAGGTTGTCGCGGGTGATGCCGGCGTTGTTGACCAGCACATCCAGGCTGCCATGAGACTTGAGAATGTCCTCGATCAGGCCGTCGACCTGGGCCGGGTCGGTGACGTTGAGCACGCGGCCCTCGCCCCTGAGGCCGGCGGCCTTGATCGCCTCGCCGATGGCGGCGGCGCCGCTCTCGCTGGTGGCGGTACCGATCACCGTGGCGCCGCGGCGCCCCAGTTCCAACAAAATGGCCTGACCGATGCCGCGCGAGGCGCCAGTGACCAGGGCTACACGTCCGTCCATCCTTCTCTCCTTGTTATCCGTTGACCTTGACCAAAGCCTCGGCGAAGCCGGCGGCGTCCGCCATGGCCAGGGTCGGCACTTCCACGATGCGCTTGTTCAGGCCGGCCAGCACCTTGCCGGGGCCGGCCTCCAAAATCAGTTCCGCGCCTTGGCCGGCGATGTGCTGCACGCTCTCCACCCAGCGCACCGGGCTGTAGAGCTGGCGGGCCAGGGCGTCGCGAATCTGTTCGGCATTGGTAAATGCGGCAACGTCGGCATTCTGGATCACCGGTACCGAGGGGGCCTTGATCTCGATCGCCTGCATGGCAGCCAGCAACTTCTCGGCCGCCGGCTTCATCAGGGCACAGTGCGAGGGCACCGACACCGGCAAGGGCAGCGCGCGCTTGGCCCCGCGCTCCTTGGCCAAGGCCATGCCGCGCTCGACCGCCGCCTTGTTGCCGGCGATCACCACCTGGCCGGGCGAATTGAAATTAACCGCCTCCAGCACCTCGCCCTGGGCCGCTTCGCTACAGACGGCACGCACGGTGTCGTCGTCCAGGCCGAGCACGGCGGCCATGGCGCCGACACCCTCGGCCACGGCACCCTGCATGGCCTCGGCCCGCAGGCGGACCAGCTTGATCGCATCCTGGAAGGCAATGGCGCCGGCACAGGTCAGCGCGGTGTATTCGCCCAGACTATGGCCGGCCATCAGGCTGGCCGCCGGGCCGCCCTGGGCCTGCCACAGGCGATAGACCGCGACGCCCGCAGCCAGCATGGCCGGCTGGGTGTTGACGGTGAGATTGAGTTGCTCGGCCGGGCCGTCCTGGACCAGGGCCCAGAGGTCCTGGCCTAGGGTCTCGGCGGCCTCGGCGAAGGTGTCGCGCACGACGGCGTGCTCGCCGTAGGCCGCCATCATGCCGACGGATTGAGAACCTTGACCGGGAAATACGAACGCAAATTTCATTACATACTCCGTATGAGCTTGCAGTCATCAGTCGGCAGTCGTCAGAAAAAACTGCCCACTGCCGACTACAAACTTAAAACTTAACTAACACCGAACCCCAGGTGAAACCGCCGCCGAAGGCCTCCATCAGCACCATCTCGCCGGCCTTGATCCGGCCGTCGCGCACGGCGGTGTCCAGCGCCAACGGGATCGACGCGGCCGAGGTGTTGCCGTGGCCCTCGACGGTGAGCACGACGTGATCCATGCTCATGCCCAGCTTCTTGGCCGTGGCCTGGATGATGCGGATATTGGCCTGGTGCGGCACCAGCCAGTGGATGTCGGATTTCGAGAGGCCGTTGGCCGCCAGCGTTTCGTCGACGATGGCATCGAGGGTGTTGACCGCCATCTTGAACACGGCGTTACCCTCCATGCGCATATAGGCCTGGCCCTCTTTCTTCAGCGACACGCCGCCGTCGACGTAGAGTAATTGCTGATAGCGGCCGTCGGCGTGGATATGGGTGGAGACGATGCCCGGCTGCTCGCTCGCTTGCAGCACCACGGCGCCGGCGCCGTCGCCCCACAGGATGCAGTTGCCGCGGTCGGTGTAGTCGGTGATGCGCGACAGGGTCTCGGCGCCGACCACCAGGGCGCACTTGGCCTGGCCGCTCTTGATGAAGCTATTGGCCACGGTCAGGCCGTAGACGAAGCCGCTGCACACCGCCTGCACGTCGAAGGCCGGGGCGCCGTTGTCGACGCCGAGCTTGGCCTGCAAGACGCAAGCCGTGCTGGGGAAGATGCGATCCGGCGTGGTGGTGGCGACGATAATCAGGTCGATCGCCTGGGCGTCGATGCCGGCGGCCTCGATCGCCTGCTTCGCGGCCTCGAAGGCCAGGTCGCTGGTCAGTTGCTCGGGCGCGGCGATATGGCGCTCGCGGATACCGGTGCGCTCGACGATCCACTGGTCCGTGGTCTCGACCATCTTTTCCAGGTCGGCATTGCTCAGGATACGGTCCGGCAGATAGCTACCGGTGCCAACGATACGGGCGTGGGTCAAACCGCCTCTCCTTCTTCTTGTTCGTCGCCGTTATGGAATGCGCCTACCTGCTCGGTGATGCGCCGCAGCAGGCCGCCGCGCACCTCTTCCGCCGCGCGCTCGATGGCCTTGCGGAAGGCATAGGCATCGGCCGAGCCGTGGCTCTTGATCACGATGCCGCGCAGTCCCAGCAGGCTGGCGCCGTTGTAGCGGCGCGGATCGAAGCGCTTCTTGAAGCGCTTGATCACCGGCATGGCGATCAGCGCCGACAGCTTGGACAAGGGTCCGCGGGTGAATTCGCGCTTGAGTTCGTCGCCGATCATCTTGGCCAGGCCCTCCGAGGCCTTGAGCGCCACGTTGCCGACGAAACCGTCGCAGACCACGACATCGACCGTGCCCTTGTAGATGTCGTCGCCCTCGACGTTGCCGTGGAAATTGAGGCCGCTGGCCTTGAGCAATTCTGCGGCCTGCTTCACCACCTCGTTGCCCTTGATGTCCTCTTCGCCGATGTTGAGCAGGCCGACCAGCGGGCGCTCCTTGTGCTCCACCGCCGCGACCAGGGCCGCGCCCATGATGCCGAACTGGCGCAGGTGCTCGGCCGTGCAATCGACGTTGGCGCCCAGGTCCAGCACATGGGTCCAACCGTCGTTGCGGTTGGGCAAGGTGGTGGCGATGGCCGGCCGCTCGATGCCGGGCAGGGTCTTCAACACGAAACGGGAGACGGCCATCAAGGCCCCGGTATTGCCGGCGGAGACGGCGGCATCGGCCTCGCCGCGCTTGACCAGCTCGGCGGAAACCCGCATGGACGAGTCTTTCTTGCCGCGCAGGGCGATGGTCAAGGGGTCGTCCATGGTGACGACCTCGGAGGCGTGATGGATGCGCAGGCGGTTGTCGGGCTGGGCCCGCAATGCCTTGAGTTCGGCCTCGATGGCCTCTTTCAGGCCGACCAGGATGATATTGACATCGCCGTGCTGCTTGAGGAATTCGAGCGCGGCTTTGACGGTCACATGGGGGCCGTGATCGCCCCCCATGGCATCGATAGCGATTGTGACTTCACGCATGGGCGTGAGCAGGCAGGCCCGCCAGGCGAGCCCGCGCGCAAAGAGAGATCAGGCGCCGCTCTTGGGGGTGCCGACCTTACGGCCGCGGTAGTAGCCGCTGGGGCTAATATGGTGACGCAGATGCACTTCGCCCGTGGTCTGCTCGACTGCGGTGGGCGGGTTGCCCAGGGCATCATGGGCGCGGTGCATGCCCCGCTTGGACGGGGACTTTTTATTCTGTTGAACGGCCATTTCCGTTTCTCCTACAAAAAACGCTTTACAGTCACACCGGCCAAATTATTCGACCGGGCATTCGCCTTCGGGGTGCCTAGGCACCATGGGCAAGGCGAGCAGAATCGTATCTTCCACCAACCCCAGCACATCCATCTGCGGCTCGGCCACCAGGCCTTCGCACAGGGGATCGGCATCTTCCCAGGCCGCCAATTCGGCCTCGTTTCGCGCCAAGAGCAGGGTTTCATCCACGCTCAGCGGAAACGCAAAACCTTCCAAACATCGCTGGCAGGGCAGCGATAATTCGCCATCGATCCGCAAATCCAAGGCCGGCCGCTTGCCGGCCCCGCCGCTCCGGCCGGCCAGCCGAAAACGGATTTCGCCCTCGGTGCTTGCCAACCTGTCGTGCAGACGCGGCATGTTCGCCACGGCCACGCTACGCTCCTGACTCTCGCCATCGCGCGCAAAACGTAGCGGATCGATCACTGCCTGTTCAGACATAAGCCGTTAATGATATTCTGCGGCGCTTTCCTTGTCAAAACCTAAAGTTACGTCGAAATCAGCCGCCAACCGATGATTAAGAAGATTCTTGTCGCGAACCGGGGAGAAATTGCCGTGCGCATCGTGCGCGCATGCAAGGAACTCGGCATCAAGTCGGCGGCCATTTATACCGACGCCGACCGCCATGCCCTGCACGTGAAAAAGGCGGACCAGGCCTTCAACATCGGTTCCGACCCGGTTTTGGGCTATCTGAACGCCCATAACATCGTCAATCTGGCCGTCGCTTCGGGTTGCGACGCCCTGCACCCCGGTTATGGCTTCCTGTCGGAAAACCCCCTACTGGCCGAAGTTTGTGCCCGCCGGGGGGTGAAGTTCATCGGCCCCTCGCCCGAGGTCATCCGCCAGATGGGCGACAAGATCGAGGCGCGCAAGGCCATGATCAAGGCCGGCATCCCGGTGATACCCGGCTCCGACCACAACCTGGAGAGCGTCGAGGAGGCCCGCGACCTGGCCAAGCAGATCGGCTACCCGGTCATGCTCAAGGCCACCAACGGCGGCGGCGGCCGCGGCATCCGCCGCTGCGACTCCGAGGACGATCTGCTGAAGAACTACGAGCGCGTGGTGTCCGAGGCGAGCAAGGCCTTCGGCAAGCCCGAGGTGTTCATCGAGAAATGCGTGATCACGCCCAAGCACATCGAGGTGCAGGTCATCGGCGACAGCCACGGCAACACCATCCATCTTTATGAGCGCGACTGCTCCATCCAGCGCCGCAATCAGAAGCTGATCGAGATCGCCCCCTCGCCCCAGCTCACCGAAGCCCAGCGCGAATACATCGGCAAACTGGCGGTGCGCGCGGCCAAGGCGGTGGGCTACGTCAACGCCGGCACGGTCGAGTTCCTGCTCGACCAGGACAACCAGTTCTACTTCATGGAGATGAACACCCGGCTCCAGGTCGAGCACACCATCACCGAGCAGATCACCGGCATCGACATCGTGCAGGAGCAGATTCGCATCGCCGACGGCCTGCCCCTGCAATACAAGCAGGACGACATCGAGCACCGCGGCTTCGCCATGGAGTTCCGCATCAACGCCGAAGACCCGAAGAACAGCTTCCTGCCGAGCTTCGGCAAGATCACCCGCTACTACGCGCCGGGCGGCCCCGGCGTGCGCACCGACGCAGCGATGTACACCGGCTATGTCATCCCGCCCTATTTCGATTCGATGTGCGCCAAGCTCACGGTGTGGAACCTGAACTGGGAGAGCGTGATCGAGCGCGGCCGCCGCGCCCTGGACGACATGGTGGTCTACGGCGTGAAGACCACCATCCCCTACTACCAGGAAATCCTGAAGAACCCGGAGTTCCGCAGCGGCCGCTTCAATACCGGCTTCGTCGAAGCGCACCCCGAGTTGACCAACTACTCCGTGAAACCGCCGCCGGAACTGGTGGCGGCCACCATTTCCGCAGCGATTGCCGCCCACCTGGGCATGTAATAGGTAGCCGGCCATGACTCCGACCACGTCCCGCTGGATAATGAAACAGCTTGTGTGCCTAGCCGATGCATCGCGGCCGGCTTCCCTCTCCCTTAGCCCTCTCCCGCTTGCGGGCGAGGGGAACGCAGAGCGCTCTACGAGCGCGTTTTAACGGTAAGACGACACATGGCGAAAGTACACATCACCGAACTGGTCCTGCGCGACGGCCACCAATCCCTGATCGCCACCCGCATGCGCACCGACGACATGCTGCCGATCTGCGGCCAACTCGACAGCGTGGGCTATTGGTCGCTCGAGGCCTGGGGCGGCGCCACCTTCGATGCCTGCGTCCGTTTCTTGAAAGAAGACCCGTGGGAGCGCCTGCGCAAGCTACGTAAGGCCCTGCCCAACAGCCGTATCCAGATGCTGCTGCGCGGCCAGAACCTGCTCGGCTACCGCCATTACCCGGACGACGTGGTGCGCGCCTTCGTGCAGAAATGCGCCGACAACGGCGTCGATGTGTTCCGCGTGTTCGACGCGATGAACGACGTGCGCAATATGCGCGTGTCGGTCGAGGCGGTGAAGGCCGCCGGCAAGCACGCCGAGGGCGCCATCTCCTACACCACCAGCCCGGTGCACGACATCGCCTACTTCGTCGCGATGGCGAAGGAGCTGGAGGCCATGGGTTGCGACACCCTGGCGGTCAAGGACATGGCCGGCCTGCTCACGCCCTACAGCACGGTCGAACTGGTCAAGGCGCTCAAGGCCGCGATCAAGCTGCCCATCCACATCCACAGCCACGCCACCTCCGGTCTGTCCAGCATGGTGCACATGAAGGGGGTCGAAACCGGCGCCACGATGATCGACACCTGCCTGTCCGCCTTCTCCGAGGGTGCCAGCCACCCCACCACCGAGAGCCTGGTCGCCGCCTTCCAGGGCAGCGCGTTCGACACCGGCCTCGACCTCGGCAAGCTGCAGGAGATCGCCGCCTACTTCCGCGAGGTACGCAAGAAATACTGGCAGTTCGAGATGGACTCGAACAACGTCGACACCCGCATCCTCACCTCGCAAATCCCGGGCGGCATGATCTCCAACCTGTCCAACCAGTTGAAGGAACAGGGCGCGCTGAATCGCATGGACGAGGTGTTCGCCGAGATTCCCCGGGTGCGCGAAGACCTCGGCTTCCCGCCGCTGGTCACGCCCACCTCGCAGATCGTCGGCACCCAGGCCGTGCTCAACGTGCTGACCGGCGAGCGCTACAAATCGGTGACCAACGAGGTCAAGAACTACCTGCTCGGCCACTACGGCGCCGCGCCCGGCCAAGTCAACGAAGAGGTCAAGCGGCACGCGGTCGGCAACCAGGAAGTCATCGCCTGCCGCCCGGCCGACCTGCTGACCGAAGAACTGGACAAGCTGCGCACCGAGGCCGAAGGCCTGGCCAAGTCCGACGAAGACGTGCTCACCTACGCCATGTTCCCCGACCTCGGCCGCACCTTCCTGCAAGAGCGCGCCGCCGGCACCCTGGCGCCCGAGGCCCTGCTGCCGGTCGAGGCCAAGAACGCCCCGACCGGCGACACCCAATTCGCGCCCAACGAGTTCAAGGTCACCCTGCACGGCGAGACCTATCACATCCGCATCACCGGCACCGGCCAGGGCGCCGAGGCCGAGCGGCCGTTCTACGTCCACGTCGACGGCGTGCCGGAAGAGGTGCTGATCGAAACCCTGAATGAGATCGAGGTCGGCCCCGCCAGCGGCGCCACGCGCAAGAACAACAAAAAGGCCCAGGCCGCCACCGCCAAGGACCGGCCCAAGCCCACACACCCCGGCCACGTCACCACCGCCATGCCCGGCACCATCGTCGACGTCCTGGTCAAGACCGGCCAGAAGGTCAACGCCGGCGACGGCGTGCTGGTGATCGAGGCGATGAAGATGGAGAACGAGATCCAGGCCCCGGTCTCCGGCACCGTGGTCGCCATCCACGTTGCCAAGGGCGAGGCGGTGACACCGGATCAGGTGTTGATTGAGATTCAGCCAGAGTAACCAGCAGCGCCAACACCACTAGATTCCGGTAGAGATGATCCCAGACACTTACATACTGCATTTACAAACTGCCGCAGCAATTCTCATGGGTTACGACTACTTCGTCTCAGAGGCTGTTAAAAATAAGCTAAATGCCATTGCCAACGACTTCGTCGGTACCTACAAGAATCAACTCGACATAGAGATTGCTGAGAAGGCCAGCATATTCAAAGCGTGGCTACCACGTCTATTAACAGGTGCTTTTTACGCATTGGCCTGCGTCGTTATTTACATAGCAATACAACTTCTTCTGAAATCGTTTGCCTCACCATTACTGCTACTACCTTCACTAATACTTCTTATTGGTTTTGCCATATTTGGTATCCGCGCTTCCAACCATTTATCAGCAGCATTCAGCTACGCACTGATCCCACTAACCACTAAGGTCATCGCAAAACTCCTCATTTCTTTCCTTTTGTACAGTTCAAAGGGGTCGATTGCAGCTTTAGGAATGGTGTCTCTTATTGCTGCATTTGCATGCCGGTATATCAATGCATATCACCTTTAGTAAAGTTGTCGAATGACATGACTTACTCCCCTACTCACCTCTCTGTTTTACCGTCATGATCCTCGTCCTCGCCTCCACCTCCCCCTTCCGCCGCGAACTGCTCGGCCGTCTAGGCGTGCCGTTCGAGGTCGCCGCGCCGGAGGTCGACGAGACGCCGCTGCCCAATGAGAAACCGGATGACACCGCGCAGCGTCTGTCCGTGCTGAAGGCCAAGGCCGTGGCCACGAAATTCCCCGATGCGCTGATCGTCGGCTCGGACCAGGTCGCACTGCTGGAAGGCGAGCAACTGGGCAAGCCGGGCACGCACGACAAGGCGGTGGCGCAACTGAAGCGCATGCGCGGCAAGGCCCTGGAGTTCCACACCGCGCTGACCCTGCTCAATGCCCGGACCGGCAGCACGCAGACCGCCAACGTGCCGGTGTGCCTGGTGATGCGCGAGTACAGCGACGCGCAGATCGAGGCCTATCTGCGCAAGGACCAGCCCTACAACTGCTGCGGCAGCGCCAAGAGCGAGTCGCTCGGCATCGCCTTGATCGCGCGGTTCGAGACCGAAGACCCGACCGCCCTGGTCGGCCTGCCGCTGATCCGGCTGACCGAGATGCTGGCCAACGAGGGCCTGGACGTGCTGACCTACCTCCCCTCCCCCTCCGGGGGAGGGGCTGGGGGTGAGGGAGGGAGTTAGTTATTCCCACTGCCTTGTTCCCCTCGCAGAGTTCTTTTCCCTCACCCCTAGCCCCTCTCCCGGAGGGAGAGGGGAATATCGCGCCATGACCGGCACGCTGTATCTCATTCCCACGCCTTTAGGCAGCACAGCGCTGGAACAAGTGCTGCCCGAAGCCACTCGCCGCATCGCGGCCGGGCTCGCCACCTTCGTCGTCGAACACCCCAAGACTGCACGTGCTTTTTTGAAGCAGGTCGGCACCGCGCTGCCGATCCAGCAACTCACCCTGCTGGAACTGAACGAACACACCAAGCCGGCGGAACTGAAGGCCCTGCTCGCGCCCCTGCTCGCAGGCACCGATGTCGGCCTGATCTCCGAGGCCGGCTGCCCGGCGGTGGCCGACCCCGGCGCCGATCTGGTGCGCCTCGCCCATCGACACGGCATCCGGGTCAAACCGCTCACCGGCCCCTCCTCCATCCTGCTCGCATTGATGGGCTCCGGCCTGGTCGGCCAGCGCTTCGCCTTCCACGGCTATTTGCCGGCCAAGCCGGAAGAGCGCAGCAAGGCGCTAAAGGATTTGGAGAAACGGGCGGAAAAGGACGACGCGGCCCAGACCTTCATCGAGACGCCGTATCGCAACACGGCGATGCTGGAGACGATTCTCGCCAGTTGCCGCGACGACACCTGGCTGTGCGTGGCTTGCGACCTGACGCTGGACAGCGAATTAGTGGTGAGCCGGCGCGTGGCCGACTGGCGCGGCGATCTGCCGGAGATCGAGCGGCGGCCCTGCGTGTTCCTGATCTGGCGCCAGAAATGACCGCCTTCCACCAATACCATGCCTTCGAGGGGGCCACATGATTCGTGGACTGAACTTCATCTTTTTCCTAGCATTGACCCTGTCTGTATCGCTATTCCCCTTGCAAGCCGGTGCCGCCCAGCTTGGGGTGGTCGTCATGCATGGCAAAGGCGGCAACCCGGGGAAATATGTCAACGGCCTGGCAAACGAGCTTGAACAAGCGGGCTTTCTGGTTGCCAACCTGGAAATGCCCTGGTCGGCCAGGCGCCATTACGATGTGGACATGAATGGCGCGGCGAACGAAATTACCGCGGCTTTGGCTGCCATGCGCGCGCAGGGGGCGCAAAAGGTATTCGTGGCCGGGCACAGCCAGGGCGGCTTGTTCGCTTTGTATTTTGGCGGACGGCACGCGGTTGACGGCTTGATTGCAATCGCGCCCGGGGGGCAGGTGGATGCCGATGCCTTCGTCCAGGCGCTCGGTCAGCATGTCAGCGCGGCAAAAGCCATGGTCGATGCCGGACGAGGCGACGAGACTGCCAGCTTCGGCGATTTCGAAGGCTCACGAGGCACCAACTCTGTCGCCACCACAGCAGCCATCTATTTGAACTGGTTCGATCCCAATGGGGCGCACACCACGCGCGCCTTTAAAAACGTGAAGACAGGCATACCGGTCCTTTATGTCGGGCCGAAGCAAGACTACCCTGGCCTGATCAGCAGCAAGCGCGCGAATTTCGGCAGCCTGCCTCAGCACCCGCTAACCCGTCTATACGAACCCGACTCGAATCATCTGAATGCGCCGTCGGCAGCCGCCGGTGAGATCGTTCAGTGGATCAAGCAGGTCGCGAATCGGTAATCGGCCTGGGGCGGAATTCGCCTGCCAAGCCTGGCTAGGCCGGAAACACCCCGGTCGACAGATAGCGGTCGCCGCGGTCGCAGACGATGGAGACGATGACCGCGTTCTCTACCTCTTTGCTCAATTGCAAGGCCGCCCATAGCGCGCCGCCGGAGGAGATGCCAGCGAAGATGCCTTCCTCGCGCGCCAGCCTTCGAGTGGTCTCCTCGGCGTCCTGCTGGCCGACGTAGATCATCCGGTCGACCCGCGAGAAGTCGCAGATGCTGGGCAGGTATTCCTCCGGCCATTTGCGGATGCCGGGGATTTGCGCGCCCTCTTCCGGCTGCACGCCGACGATCTGGATCTTGGGGTTCTGTTCCTTCAGATACATGGAGCAGCCCATGATGGTGCCGGTGGTGCCCATGCTGGAGACGAAGTGGGTGACCTTACCCTCGGTGTCGCGCCAAATCTCGGGGCCGGTAGCTTCGTAGTGGGCGATGGGGTTATCGGGATTGGAGAACTGGTCGAGCATGACGCCGCGACCCTCGGCCACCATCCGGTCGGCCAGATCGCGCGCCGCCTCCATGCCGCCCGCCTTCGGCGTCAGCGCGATCTCGGCGCCGTAGGCGCGCATGGTCTGCCGCCGCTCGATGGACAGGTGCTCGGGCATGATCAAGACCATCTTGTAGCCGCGAATCGCGGCGGCCATGGCCAGCGCGATGCCGGTGTTGCCCGAGGTCGCCTCGATCAGGGTGTCGCCCGGCTTGATCTCGCCGCGCGCCTCGGCCTTCATGATCATGGACAACGCCGGCCGGTCCTTCACCGAGCCGGCCGGGTTGTTGCCCTCGAGCTTGAGCAGCACGACGTTGGAGGTCTCGCCCGGCAGTTTCTTCAAGCGCACCAGCGGGGTGTTGCCGACGAGGTCCTCGATAGTCTTATACATGGCGCTCAGTCTTGTCCGAACAAATCGCGGCTATAGACCTTGCCGACCACATCGCGGATATCGTCGGTGATCCGGTTGGCGACGATGACATCGGACTGGCGCTTGAACTCGGCCAGGTCGTTGATCACCCTGGAGTGATAGAACTCGGCCTCGGTCAGCACCGGCTCGTAGACGATGACCTCGATGCCCTTGGCCTTGATCCGCTTCATGATGCCCTGGATGCTGGAGGCGCGGAAGTTGTCCGAACCGGCCTTCATGATCAGCCGGTAGACGCCGACCACCTTGGGATTGCGCCGGATGATCTCGTCCGCGATGAAGTCCTTGCGCGTGGTGTTGGCCTCGACGATGGCGTGGATCATGTTCTGCGGCACGTCGCGGTAGTTGGCCAGCAGTTGCTTGGTGTCCTTGGGCAGGCAGTAACCGCCGTAGCCGAAGGACGGGTTGTTGTAGTGGCTGCCGATGCGCGGATCGAGGCAGACGCCGTCGATGATCTGGCGCGAATCCAGGCCATGGGTGGCGGCGTAGGTGTCGAGTTCGTTGAAGTAGGCCACGCGCATGGCGAGATAGGTGTTGGCGAACAGCTTGATCGCCTCGGCCTCGGTCGCATCGGTGAACAGCACGGCGATGTCCTGCTTCAACGCGCCCTGCTTGAGCAGACCGGCGAAGACCTCCGCCCGCTTCGAGCGCTCGCCGATGACGATGCGCGAGGGATAGAGGTTGTCGTGCAGGGCGCGGCCCTCGCGCAGGAACTCCGGCGAGAAGATGATGTTGTCGCAGCGGTATTGCGCCTTCGCCTTGGCGGTGAAACCGACCGGCACGGTGGACTTGACCACCATCGTCGCCTTCGGGTTGATCGCCATCACATCCTTGATCACGGCCTCGACCGAACCGGTGTTGAAGTAGTTGGTCTCGGGGTCGTAGTCGGTCGGCGTGGCGATGATGACGAACTCGGCGCCCTCATAGGCGTCGTGCTTGTCCAGCGTGGCCCGGAAGTTGAGCGGCTGGTGCTTGAGGTAGTGCTCGATCTCGGTATCGACGATGGGCGATTCCTTGCGGTTCAGCATCGCCACCTTCTCGGGCACGATGTCGAGCGCGACCACCTCGTTGTGTTGCGCCAACAGGATGGCGTTGGACAGGCCGACGTAGCCGGTGCCGGCGATGGCGATCTTCATTTAAACATTCACTCCGGAAATTTCGGTGGCAAGGGCGTTCAGCACCGCAACCGGGTCGGCGGCCTGGGTGATCGGCCGGCCGATCACCAGATAATCGGCCCCGGCCTGCATGGCGCTGGCGGGGGTCATGATGCGGCTCTGGTCGTCGCTGTTGCTGCCGGCGGGGCGGATGCCCGGCGTCACCAGCATGAAGTCGCGGCCCAAATCACCGCGCAGCATCGCGGCCTCTTGCGCCGAACAGACCACGCCGTCGAGGCCGGCCTCCTTGGTCAAATGCGCCAAGCGGCTGACCTGATCGCGCGGCGAGGCCTGGATGCCGATGCCGCGCAACTGCTCGGCATCCATGCTGGTCAGCACGGTCACCGCGATCAGCTTGGGCCGGCGGGACAGGCCCTCCAAGGCCTCGCGCGCGGCGGCCATCATCTTCAGGCCGCCCGAGGCATGGACGTTGGTCAGCCACACGCCGAGCGCCGCCGCCGTCTTGCAGGCCTGGGCCACGGTGTTGGGGATGTCGTGGAATTTGAGGTCGAGGAAGACATCGAAACCGCGACCGACCAATTGCTCGACCAGGCGCGGGCCTTCGGCCACGAACAGCTCTTTGCCGACCTTGAGCTTGCACAGCTTGGGCTCGACCCGGTCGGCAAACGCCAGCGCCGGCTGGGCCGTGGCGTAATCCAGCGCGACGATGACGCGCGGTTCAGTGCTCATGTTCTATTTTCTCCGGCGGGATGCTATCCCAAGCCGCGCAGGCCGGGCACTGCCAGAAGAACTGGCGCGCCTTGAAGCCGCAACGGCCGCATTGATAGTGCGAGGTGCGGCCGACCTGGCGATGCACCAGGTCCTGGGCCAGGCGCGTTTCCAGATCGCCCGGCTCGCTCTCGGCGCTGCGCGCCTGTAGGTAATCGTCCAACACGCGCAGGCTGGGCATGCGCTTGAGCGCCTCGGCCGCGACGGCCCGCGCCTCGCCCCAGCCCCGGCTCTCGACCAGGATGCCGAACACGATGTGGAACAGGTCGGCGCTCGGGTAGCGCTCCAGATAGGCCTGGAGCAGGCCGATGCCCTCGTCGGCCCGGCCACGGCGCTTGCAGGCCTGGAACAGGCGCGATGCGACCACGGGCAGATAGGCCGGGTTCTGCGACTCGACCTGACGCCAGGCCTCGATGGCGGCTTGATCGTTGCCGGCCGCCGCTTCCAGATCGCCCAATTGCATGGCCGCGCGCACCGATTTTCGATGTTTGGCCAGGGCCGCCTGCAAATGATCGCGCGCGGCGGCGGTGTCCTGGCGCAGGCCGGCATTCAAGGCCAGCTCGCAGTGGTAATGCGCGGTCTCGGCGTTCTGCGCGGGCAGGCCGCTGCGTTCCAACTGTTCGGCCATCGCGATGGCCTGCTCCCATTCCTTTTCCAGCACGTAGATGTCGAGCAGGTTGCGCCGGGCATCGAGGCCGTGCGCGCCGTCCTGCAAGCGCTTGAAGATGTCCTCGGCGCGGTCCAGCAGCCCGGCCTTCATATAGTCCAGGCCCAGCTCGTACAGCGCGCGCAGGCTTTGTTCCTGGTTCAGGTCGGCCCGATCGACCAGGTTCTGGTGCATGCGGATGGCGCGGTCGATCTCGCCGCGTTTGCGGAACAAGGCGCCTAGGGCATAGTGCAGTTCCAGGGTATCGGCATTGACCTTGGCCACTTCGACGAAGGCCTCGATGGCGCGATCGGGTTGCTCGTTGAGCAGGTAGTTGAGGCCCTGAAAATACGAGGCGGGCACCGCGCGCGATTCGCGCAGCAGATGGCGGATGTCGACCCGGGCGGCCGCCCAGCCCAAGGCGAAAAACAGCGGCAATACCAGGAGGTGCCAGGCCTCGAGTTCCATCTTATTCCTTGTCGGTTGTCTGCTGCACGCGGCGCAGGGCCGCCAGTTCCCGGCCTTGGCGCCAACGCCGGCCGACGCCGATCAACAAGCCGAGCAGCAGCCCGGCCGCGAAAAACGCGAACAGCACCAAGACCAGCGGCGCGCGCCACTCGGTGCCGAGAAAATAGCGCAGGACCACCGTATCGCTGTTCATCGCCGCGAAGCTTAGAAGTAGCAGAAACAGGATGATCTTGATGGCCAGCTCGAAATAGCGCATGCCTCGCATTGTAGCGGGTCGCTATGTACAAAAAAAAGCGGCGCCGCATGAACGGCGCCGCTTTTTCGTTTGAACAGCCACTTCAGGGTTGCTTGTAATCGACCCGGTCGCGCAATTCCTTGCCGGCCTTGAAATGGGGCACGTACTTGCCTTCCACCTGCACCTTTTCGCCGGTCTTGGGATTGCGCCCGAGACGCGGTGGCCGGTAGTTCAAGCTGAAGCTACCGAACCCGCGAATCTCGATGCGCTCGCCGGCCACCAGGCTCTCGACCATGGCATCGATAATCGCCTTGACCGCCAGCTCGGCGTCCGTCGCCACCAAATGGGGATGACGATCCGCCAGCCGGGAGATCAACTCCGACTTGGTCATGACAGCACCTTGAATCAAGACTCGCTGTTCTTGTTGTCGAGCTTAGCCTTCAGCAGGGCACCCAGATTGGTGGTGCCGGTGCTGGCCGCTTGCTCGGTCGCCATGCGCGACAGCGCATCGGCTTGATCGGCAGCGTCCTTGGCCTTGATCGAGAGGTTGATCTGACGGTTCTTGCGGTCGACGTTGATGATCATCACCTCGACCGAATCGCCTTCCTTCATGTGGGTGCGGATGTCCTCGACCCGGTCGCGCGACACTTCGGAGGCGCGCAGGTAGCCTTCGACATCGTCGGCCAACTGGATCACGGCGCCCTTGGCATCCATCGACTTGACCGTACCGTTGACGATGCTGCCCTTGTCATGGGTGGACATGTAGGAGTTGAACGGGTCGCCCTCGAGCTGCTTGACGCCCAGGGAGATACGCTCTTTCTCGACATCGATGGCCAGCACCACGGCCTCGATCTCTTCGCCCTTCTTGTAGTCGCGCAGGGCCTCTTCGCCGGTCTTGTTCCAAGACAGGTCGGACAGATGGACCAGGCCGTCGATACCGCCGGGCAGGCCGATGAACACGCCGAAGTCGGTGATCGACTTGATCTGGCCGGAGACCTTGTCGCCCTTCTTGTGGTTGATCGAGAAATCGTCCCACGGGTTGGCCTTGCACTGCTTCATGCCCAGGGAGATGCGGCGGCGATCTTCGTCGATCTCCAGCACCATGACCTCGACCTCGTCGCCCAGGGCCACGACCTTGGACGGGTTGACGTTCTTGTTGGTCCAGTCCATCTCGGACACGTGCACCAGGCCTTCGATGCCCGGCTCGATCTCGACGAAGGCGCCGTACTCGGTGAGGTTGGCGACCTTGCCGAACATGCGGGTGCCGGTGGGGTAACGACGGGACAGACCCACCCACGGGTCTTCGCCCAGCTGCTTCATGCCCAGGGAGACGCGGTTCTTCTCTTGGTCGAACTTCAGCACCACGGCGGTGACCTCGTCACCGACGTTGACCACCTCGGACGGGTGCTTGACCCGGCGCCAGGCCAGGTCGGTGATGTGCAGCAGGCCGTCGATGCCGCCCAAGTCGACGAAGGCGCCGTACTCGGTGATGTTCTTGACGATGCCCTTGACCGTGGCGCCCTCTTTCAGGTTCTCCAGCAGGGCCTGACGCTCGGCGCCCATGCTCTGCTCCAATACGGCCTTGCGCGACACCACGACGTTGTTGCGCTTGCGGTCGAGCTTGATGACCTTGAAGTCGCCCTCTTTGCCCTCGTACGGGCTGGTGTCCTTGACCGGACGCACGTCGACCAGCGAACCCGGCAGGAAGGCGCGGATGCCGTTGCACATGACGGTCAGGCCGCCCTTGACCTTGCCCTGGATCAGGCCCTTGACCACGCGGCCTTCCTGCATGGCGGACTCGAGGTCCAGCCAGGCGGCCAGGCGCTTGGCGCGGTCGCGCGACAGCTTGGTCGAGCCATAGCCGTCTTCCAGCGATTCGATCGCGACGGGTACGAAGTCACCGATGTTGACTTCCAACTCGCCGCGGTCGCTCTTGAATTCTTCAACGGGGATCAGGCTCTCGGACTTGAGGCCGGCGTTGACGGTGACGAAGTTGTCGTCGATGCCCACGACTTCGGCGGTGATGACCTCGCCGATGCGCATTTCCTGGCGAGCAATGCTCTCTTCGAACAGAGCGGCAAAGCTTTCGATGGGGGCTTGGGTGGTGGGCGTTGCAATGGCTGTAGACATGGAAAGGGACCTAAACGAAATAACCGTGTTGCCACGGGTCAGATTAAAAACAAAACCCGAAGGACCGGGAGCTATTCCCGCTGGGCCTTCGGGGCCTCGTTGCCCAGCGCTTGGCGGTATAAACCGAGCACTTGTTGCACGACCGCTTCGATGGTCATGCCGGTGGTGTCGATCAATACCGCGTCCGGCGCATGCTGCATGGGCGCTGCGGTTCGGGCGGCATCGCGCGCGTCCCGTTCCTGCAAATCCTGCAAAATCCGCGAAAGATTAGCATTTAATCCTTTTTCAATCAACTGTTTATAGCGGCGATTGGCCCGCTCTTCGGCGCTGGCGGTCAGGAACACCTTGACCGATGCATCCGGGAACACCACGGTCCCCATGTCTCGGCCATCGGCGGCCAAGCCCGGCGCCTGGCGGAAGGCACGCTGGCGAGCCAGCAGGGCCTCGCGCAGCCGGGGCAGCACGGCGATGGTCGAGGCGGCGCGGCCGGCCTCCTCGGTGCGAATGGCATCGCCCACCGGCTGGCCGTCGAGATAGACCTCGGCGCCGTCGAAGCGCAGGTCGAGCCGGCCGGCCAGCTCGACCAGGGCCGGCTCGTCGCTCAGATCGACACCTTGTTGCAAGGCCGCATAGGCCGCGACCCGATAGATCGCGCCGCTATCGAGATAAGCAAAGCCCAAGCGCTGGGCGACGATGGCGGCGATGGTGCCCTTGCCCGAGGCGGACGGGCCATCGATGGCGATGACGGGAATGGACATACGTACTTTCTGAATAATTCAGGCGGCGACCGAGGCCAGAGCATCCCAATAACCCGGGAAGGTCTTGTTCACGCACTTGGGGTCGTTGATGCGAATGGGCACACCGGCGATGCTGAGCAGCGAGAAGCACATGGCCATGCGGTGGTCGTCGTAGGTGTCGATCGAGGCGTGAGGCGTGAGGCGTGAGGCGTGAGGCGGGGTAATGCGGATGTAATCCGGCCCCTCCTCCACCGTGGCGCCGAGCTTGCGCAGTTCGGTGGCCATGGCGGCGATGCGGTCGGTCTCCTTCACCCGCCAGGAGGCGATGTTGGTCAGCGTCGTGGTGCCGTCGGCGAACAGGGCGAGGATGGCCAGGGTCATCGCGGCGTCGGGGATATGGTTGCAGTCGAGTTCCAGCGCGTGCAGCTTGTCGGCGCAGCCCAGGCGGCACTCGACCCAGTTCGGGCCGAAACCGACCTCGGCGCCCATGCGGGCCAGCGCTTCGGCGAAGCGGACATCGCCCTGGATGCTGTTGCGGCCGACACCCTCCACTCGCACCGGACCGTGGCCGATGGCCCCTGCCGCGAGAAAATACGAGGCGGACGAGGCATCGCCCTCGACCTCGATGCCGCCGGGGCTCTGGTAGGTCGCGGCCGGCACGGTGAAGCGCTGCCAGCCCTCGCGCTTGACCTCGATGCCAAAGCGTTTCATCAGGTTCAGGGTGATCTCGACATAGGGCTTGGATATCAGCTCGCCCTCGACCTCGATCACCACCTCGCGGCCCAACAACGGCGCCGACAGCAGCAGGCCGGTCAGGTACTGGCTGGAGACGTTGCCGCGCACCTTGACCACATTGCCCGAACCCTTCGACGGCGGACGAATCTCCAGCGGCGGAAAGCCGGAACTGCCGAGATAACGGATATCGGCACCGATCTGGCGCAAGGCATCGACCAGATCGCCGATCGGCCGCTCGTGCATGCGCGGCACGCCGGTCAGGGTGTAATGGCCGTCGGCCAGGGCGCAGGCGGCGGTCAGGCTGCGAAAGGCGGTGCCGGCGTTGCCGAGGAAGAGGTCGGCCTCCTTGTTCGGGAACACGCCGCCCACGCCTTCGACCCGGTAGTCGTCGCTGTTCGGATACCGGGTCCAGTTCACGCCCAGGCGCTTGAGCGCCTCCAACATGACCTGGGTGTCGTCGGAGTCGAGCAGGGCCTTCACCTCGGTCGTGCCTTGAGCCAAGGCGGCGAGCAGCAGGACGCGGTTGGAGATGCTTTTCGAGCCGGGTAGTTTTACCGTGCCACGGGCGCCGCGCGCGGCGGCGAGGTCGAGAAATTCAGTCATGATGCGTTCGGGTTCCAATCTTTACGGGCCTGGCTCGCACGCTGGAAGATGGCCTCCAGCCCGGCTGCGTCGCCACGGGCAAGCAGACCGCGAATCTGTTCCAGTTCGGCGATATAGGCTTCGAGTTCCGACAGCAAGGCCTCGCGGTTGGCCAGGGCGATGTCGCGCCACATCTCGGGATGGCTGCCGGCGATGCGGGTGAAGTCGCGAAAACCGCTGCCGGCATAACGAAAATAGGTATCGGCCTCGGTCCGCCCGGCCAGATCGTCGACCAGGGCGAAGGCGGCCAAGTGCGGCAGGTGGCTCACCGCCGCGAAGATGCGGTCGTGCGCCTCGGGATTCATGCGCGCCACCTCGGCGCCGCAGGTCTGCCATAGCGCCGCCACGCGCTCCACGCCGGCGAGCGCATTCTCGACCAGGGGCGTGAGCACGACTTGGCGGCCTTGGTAGAGATCGGTGCGTGCCGCCGCCACGCCGCTGTTCTCCGCACCGGCAATCGGGTGGCCGGGCACGAATTGCTTGAACTTGTCCGCCAGGCCGGCCTTGGCCGCGGCCACCACGTCCTGCTTGGTGCTGCCGGCATCGGTGACGATGCAATCGGCCGGCAGATGCGGAGCGATCTCGCGGAATAGCGCCGGCATCGCGCCGACCGGCAGCGCCAGCAGCACCAAGTCGGCGCCGCGCACCGCCGAGGCGGCGGAATCGGCGATCTCGTCGATCACGCCACGGCTCAAGGCCTCGCGCAGATTAGCCTGGCTGCGGCCGACGCCGACGATATGGCGCACCTGGCCGGCCTGGCGCAGGGCCAGCGCGAACGAGCCGCCGATCAGGCCGACGCCGACGATGACCAGACGTTCGATCACTTGTTCAACACCTCGTGCAGCGCCGCCAGGCAGCGCGCGTTCTGCTCGGACAGGCCGATGGAGATGCGCAGGTATTCCGGCATGCCGTAGTTGGCCACGGGGCGCACGATGACGCCTTTTTTCAGCAGTCCTTGAAACACCCGGCCGGCCTCGCCGACCTTGACCGCGACGAAATTGCCCCAGGACGGGATGTAGTCCAGACCGAGGCGCTTGAAGCCTTCGATGAACTGCGCCATGCCGGCGTCGTTCACCCGCTTCGATTCGGCCAGGAAGGCGTGATCGTCCAGCGCGGCGGCGGCCGCCTTCAGGGCCAGGCTGTTGACGTTGAACGGCTGGCGCACGCGATTCAGCAAATCGGCCACCTCGGGCCGGGCCAAGGCAAAACCGACGCGCAGACCGGCCAGGCCATAGGCCTTGGAGAAGGTGCGGCTGATCAACAAGTTCGGAAATTCTTTCAGCCAATCGACCGAGGGTGTGCGCTGTTCTTCCGGTAGGAACTCGACATAGGCCTCGTCCAGCACCACCAGCACCTCGGGCGACACCTGCTCGAGAAAACCATGCAACTCATCGGCAGCCAGCAAGGTGCCGGTCGGGTTGTTCGGGTTGGCGATGAACACGATGCGGGTGTCGGGCCGGATCGCCGCCAGCATCGCGTTCAGGTCGTGGCCATAATTTTTTGCCTTGGCCTCGATACCGGCGGCCCCGCAGGCCTGGGTGACCAAGGGATACACGGCGAAGGCGTGCTGGGCATAAACCGCGCTGCCGTCCGGCGTGAGCAAGGCGCGCGCGGCCAGTTCCAGCACGTCGTTGGAGCCGTTGCCGAGCACGATCTGGTCGAGGCCGACGCCGTACTTGCGGGCGATGGCGCTCTTCAACTCGAAGCCGTTGCCGTCCGGATAGAGCGCGAGTTCGTCGAGACAGCCGGCGATGGCGACCCGCGCCTTGGGCGAGATGCCGAGCGGGTTTTCGTTGGAGGCCAGCTTGACGATGTCGGTCTCGGCGAGGCCCATCTCGCGGGCGAGTTCGGCGATCGGCTTGCCCGGCTGATAGGGGGCAATGGCACGGATATGGTCGGGTGCGATCATGAATGCAGAAATAGCTTAGACGGCGACCGGGTAGGAACCGAGCACCTTGAACAGCGTGGCGTTCTCTTGCACCTTGGCCAGTGCGGTGGCGACGCGCTCGTCGCTGCGATGGCCGTCGATGTCGATGAAGAACACGTATTCCCAGGCGCCGCTCCGAGCCGGGCGCGACTCCAGGCGGTTGAGGCCGATGCCCATGGCCGAGAACGGCGCGATCAGGTCGAGCAGCGCGCCCGGCCGGTTCTGCGCCGACAGCACCAGCGAGGTCTTGTCCCGGCCGGAGGCGCCGGCATCCTCGCGGCCCAGCACCAGGAAGCGGGTGGTATTGGTCGGCTCATCCTCGATGTCGCGCATCACGATGTCGAGGCCGTGGCGTTCGGCCGCCACCTCGCCCGCCACCGCTGCGGCCTTGGGGTCCTGCGCCGCCAGGCGAGCGGCCTCGGCATTGCTGACCACGGGAATGCGTTCCGCCTTGGGCAGATGGCGATCCAGCCATTCGTGGCACTGGGCCAAGGATTGGGCATGGGAATACACGCGCTCGATGCCATCCAGTCCTTGGCCCCCGCCTTGCTCATCAACCCGGCGCATCAACTGCTGGCGCACGCGCAGCATCACCTCGCCGCAGACCTTGAGCGGCGTCTGGGTCAAGAGATCGAGCGTCCGACTGACGGCGCCCTCGGTCGAGTTCTCCACCGGCACCACGCCGTAACCGGCCTCGCCCCGCTCCACCTGGCGAAAGACCTCGTCGATGGATTCGGCCGGCAGGCGGTCGACGGCATGGCCGAACTGCTTGATCGCCGCCGCTTCGGAGAAGGTGCCCTCGGGACCGAGGAAGGCCACGGTCAGGCTGCTCTCCAGGGCGCGACAGGCCGACATCACCTCCTGGAACAAGAGGCGTACCGCCTCCTTGGGCAAGGGGCCGGGATTGGCCTCGGCCAGGCGGCGCAGCACCTGGGCCTCACGCTCGGGCCGGTAGACCGGCGAGCCGCCTTTCACATGGCCGACCGCCTGGGCCAGCTTGGCCCGCTCGTTCAGCAGTTCCAGCAGGCGCTCGTCCAGCGCGTCGATCTGGACTCGCAGTTGTTCGAGTTCTTTTTCCATTCAGATTCAGACCGCCGGCAGATAGCGCACCCGCAGCACGCCCTCGATACCGGCCAAGCTCTTCAGCGCGGCATCCGACACCGTGCTGTCGACATCGACCAGGGTGAAGGCCAGGTCGCCCTTGGACTTGTTCAGCATATTGTGGATGTTGATGCCGGCCCCGGCCAATACTGTGGATATCTGGCCCAGCATATTGGGCACGTTGGCATTGGCAATGGCCAGGCGCCACTGCGACTCGCGCGGCATGCCGATGTTGGGGAAATTGACCGAGTTCAGGATGTTGCCGTTTTCCAGATAGTCGGCCAGTTGCTCGGCCACCATCATCGCGCAGTTCTCCTCGGCCTCCTCGGTCGATGCGCCCAAGTGCGGCAAGGCGACAAAGTTGGGATGCTGCCTGAGCAGATTGCTCGGAAAGTCGCAGATATAGGCGTGCAGCTTGCCCTCGTTCAGGCCGTCGAGCACCGCCGGCTCGTTGACGATGCCGTCGCGCGCGAAGTTGAGCAGCACCGTGCCCTTCTTCATCAGCTTGATGCGCTCGGCGTTGATCAAGTCCTTGGTCGCCGGCAGGAAGGGCACGTGCAGGCTGATGAAGTCGGCGTGCTTGACCACCTCTTCGACGCTGCCCGCCTTCTTCACCTGCGCGGGCAAGCGCCAGGCCGCCTCGACCGTGATCTCGGGATCGAAGCCGATCACGTTCATGCCCAGGCGAATCGCGGCATCGGCCACCAGCGAGCCGATGGCGCCCAGGCCGATCACGCCCAGGGTGCGGCCCGGTAGTTCGTTGCCGACGAAGTGCTTCTTGCCCGCCTCGACCTGCTTGTGCAGCGACTCGTCGTCGCCCTCCAGGCCATCGACGAAGCGCAGGGCCGGGATCAAGTTGCGCGTGCCCAGCAACATGCCGGCGATCACCAGTTCCTTCACCGCATTGGCGTTGGCGCCCGGCGCGTTGAACACCACCACGCCGCGCTCGGACATCTGCTTGACCGGGATGTTGTTGGTCCCGGCGCCGGCACGGCCGATGGCCAGCACGGAGGCCGGGATCGCCATCTCGTGCATGTTCTGCGAACGGACCAGGATGCCGTCCGGCTCGGCCACGTCGTTACCGACGCTATAGCCCTCGGGTAGCCGGGCCAGGCCTTTCTTGGAGATAGCGTTGAGGGTGAGGACCTTGGCGCTCATGACGGCACTCCATTCGAATTCTGGTCATTACGGTTAGTCATGAGCGCTCCCTCTCCCCTGCCCTCTCCCGCTTGCGGGAGAGGGGGACGGGGTGTCGCTGCGCGACGATGGATTTAACCATGGCTCTTCTCGAAGTTCTTCATGTGCTCGACCAGCAACTGCAAGCCTTCGATCGGCATGGCGTTGTAGATCGAGGCGCGCATGCCGCCGACCGAGCGGTGGCCCTTGAGTTGGAGTAGGCCGTGGGCCTTGGCGCCCTTGAGGAATTCCTCGTCGAGCGCGGCATCTTTCAAGGTGAACGGCACGTTCATGCGCGAACGGTTGTCCTTCGCCGTTGGACAGCTGTAGAAACCGGTGCTGTCGAGGTAGTCGTACAGCACGGAGGCCTTGGCGATGTTGTGCTGCTCCATCGCCTTCAGACCGCCTTTGTCCTTGAGCCATTTGAACACCAAGCCGGCCATGTAGATGCCGTAGGTCGGCGGCGTGTTGTACATCGACTCGTTGTCGACGTGTATCTTGTAGTCGTACATGGTCGGCGTGCCGGGCAGGGTCTCGCCGACCAGGTCTTCGCGCACGATGACGATGGTCAGGCCGGCCGGGCCGATGTTCTTTTGCGCGCCGGCGTAGATCAGGCCGTATTTCGACACATCCATCGGCCGCGACAGAATGTTGGACGACATGTCGGCCACCAGCGGCACGTTGCCGGTCTGTGGGGTCCAGAAGATTTCGACGCCGCCGATGGTCTCGTTCGGGGTGTAGTGGACGTAGGCCGCGTCTTTATCCAGCTTCCACTGATCCTGGGTCGGGGCGTAGCTGAAGTTCTTGTCTTCGCTGGAGGCGACCACGTTGACCGCGCCGTAGCGCTTGGCCTCCTTGATCGCCTTCTTCGACCATTCGCCGGTGTTCAGGTAGTCGGCGCTCTTCTTGCCGCGCAGCAGGTTCATCGGCACCATGGCGAACTGGCTGGAGGCGCCGCCTTGCAGGAACAGCACCTTGTAGTTGGCCGGGATGCCCATCAACTCGCGCAGATCGGCCTCGGCCTGGGCGGCGATGCCCATGAACTCCTTGCCGCGATGGCTCATCTCCATCACCGACATGCCGCAACCCTGCCAGTTGACCAACTCTTCCTGGGCCTGTTCCAACACTTCGCGGGGCAGCACGGCGGGGCCGGCACTGAAGTTGTAGATGCGTTCCATGATGCGTTTTCTTCCTGGTCGGTTAACGGTTAATAGGGGCTACGCCGGCCGCGGGCCGGGGCTTGCTCGGTGGCCTGCACAATTTCCAACTGGGCGAGCTTCTTGGCATCGCTCTCGCCGTTGACGTTGACGATGGCCAGCTTGCCCTGGCCTTGCTTCAACTCGTCGCGGAAGTCGTAGACCGCGCCGACGATGGTCAACTCGCCGCTGATCACCTTCTGCTCGAACTTGCCCATCGCGTATTTGACTTGGTTGTGCACGTTCAGCACGACGCTGCCGATACCGCCCTCGCCCTTGGGTATCTGGATGGTGTCCAGTTCGTTCTTGATCGGGCCGGACTCGCCGCTATAGTCGCCCGAGGCCGCCTTGATCGCGCCGCAGGCCGAATGGCCGACGATCAGCAACACCGGGGTATGCAGGTGGTCGACGCCGTATTCGACCGAGCCCTCCGCCGTCGCGATCTGGTTGCCGATGTTGCGCACCAGGAACAGGTCGCCGTCGGGCGAGGCATCGAAGGCATGGGTATGCACGCGGGAATCGGCGCAGGTGATCACCGTCGCGCGCGGGTGCTGGCCGTCGGCGAAGGGCTTGAAGTAGCCCGCCTTGTGCGTGCGCATGAAGTTGCGGTTGTCCTGGCCGATGTTCTGCATCAGGCCCTTGGCGTCGGCATTGAGGTGTTTGGGGCTAAGGCTGGACGCATATTCGCGCAGCACTTCCTTGACCATCGAGCGGATGCGCTCTTTGTCGGCATCGGCCTTGGCGGGCATGTCCGCCGCGAAGGCGTGGGCGCCCAGCAACAACATCGACAGTACAGCCATTCCCTTTTTCATTCGCTGCCCTTTCCGGCCCATGGCAAGCCTATTCGCAGGAGGGGGCATTTTAACCAAAACGGCGCGGGATGGGCCGTCGGCGTCTAATCTTTACCGGAACGCCAAATGGAATACAGTATCCAGACGCTGTTGGCGAAGGCCAGGAAGAAGCCCAACTGGCCGAGAAAGCTCAGGCTGGACGGCGCATCGGGCACGGTCATGATGATGCTGGAGCCGATCACCAGCGAGGCGGTCAAGATGCCCATGGTCAGCCGGTTGGCCGCCTGATTGAGCTGCACCCCGAAATGGTCCAGGCGCTTGAGATCGAGGTCGACCCGGAAATGGCCGCGCCTGGCCTTGCGGAACAGGTGCGCCAAATCACGGGGCAGGCCGGTCACGATCTCGGTCAGCTCGCGCAGGCCGTGCCGCGCGCGGCCCAGCAAGGCCTCCGGCGTATAGCGCCGCTCGACCATGGCTTGCAGGAAGGGCTCCAGCCTATCGACCATGTGGAAATCCGGGTCCAACTGGCGGCCCAGGCCTTCCAGCGTGATCAATGCCTTGAACATCAAGGTCAGGTCGGGCGGCAAGGACAAATTGTTCTCGCGCATCAGCGCGGTAACCTCGGACAGCAGCGGGCCGATCTGGATGTCCTTGAGCGAGAGGTTGTCGTAGCCGAACATCAGTTCGGAAACGTCGTAGCCCAATCTCTCCTCGTCGATGTCGACATCGCCGGCCCATAGGCCCAGCACGTTGACCAGGCCTTCCTCGTCCTTGAACACCAGGGCCTTGAGGAAGTCGACCAGTTGCTCGCGCCGCCTATCGGTCAGGCGACCGACCATGCCGAAATCGATCATGCCGACCACGTTGTCCGGCATGAACACCACGTTGCCGGGGTGCGGATCGGCATGGAAATAACCGTCGAGCAGGATCATCTTGAGCACGGCGTTGCCGCCGCGCTCGGCCAGCAAGGCCAAATCCAGGCCGGCCGCGCCCGCCTCGGCCAGGCGGTTGGCCGGGACACCGATCAGCTCCTCCTGCACGTTGACCGACTCGCTGCAATAGTCCCAGTAGACGCGCGGGATGCGCACGGTCGGATCGGCCGCGAAGTTGTGCGCGAACTTGTCGATGTTGCGCGCCTCTTTCACCAAGTCCAGCTCGCGCATCAAGGAACGGCGCAACTGGAACACGATGTCGAGCGGGTGGTAGCGGCGCGCATCGGGCATCTCCAACTCGATCAAGCGCGCGAAGTGGCCCAGGATGCGCAGATCGGCCTCGATCTTGGGCACGATGCCCGGCCGGCGCACCTTGACCACGACCCGACTGCCGTCCTTGAGCACGGCCCGATGCACTTGCGCGATCGAGGCGGCGGCAAAGGCCTCCTGCTCGAAGGATTCGAACACCTCGGCCAAGGGCGCGCCCAGGGCCTGTTCCAAGACCGGCTGGATATCGGCGAACGGCACCGCCGGCACTCGGCTATGCAATTGCTCGAATTCGGCGATCCAGGACGGCGGGAACATATCGACCCGGGTCGCCAGAACCTGCCCCAGCTTGACGAAGGTCGGCCCGAGTTCCGTCAGCGCCAAGCGAATGCGCACCGGCAAATCGAGATGGCCGGTATCGCTGGCCACCTGCCAATGCAACAGGCGCCCGGCCCGCTCCAGGATATGGCTCAGGCCGAGGATGCGCACCATGTCGCCCCAGCCGTAACGGATCAGGACGGTGGCGATATCGTGCAGGCGCGGCAGGTCCCGCACCACGGAGAGCGTCTCGCGCAGCATGCGAAGCCTAGCGGGTCTTGGCGTCGATCACGTCGGCCAGGCCGCGCAAGATGCCGGAACTGACCGCCGCCAGGCGGCCTCTGGCCTCCAGCGCCGTTTGCCCCGCCTCGCCGACGGCGCCCGCCCCGGCAATGGCCAGCTTACCCTTGAGCACGGCCAGCATGTCGCGCACCTGCACCCCGGTATCGGTGCCATTGCGCGTCAAGTGCTCGCGCAGGTGCTCGAATTCGCTCTTCAGCGTGCCCTGCGTCTTGTCGCCGGTCTGCTTGAGCAGGTCCATCAGGTCGGCCTCCATGCGGCGCAGGCTTTCCAAGGCCTCGGTCAAGTCCTGCTCGGAAAACTGCCGGCCCTGGCCCGCCGCCTCCTCGATCGCCATGCGCATCGCATAGGTCGATTTGGCGATGGCCTGATCCAGACCGCCGACGGCTTCCTTCAACGCCTCGCCGGTCTGTCCGGCGCGTTGGGCCAGGCCGGTGCCCAGGCCCTCCACCGCCGCCTGCATGACCGAACGGATCGCCTTCGGGTCGGCCTCGCGCTTGAGGATGGCATCCGTCACCAATTGCCTCACCTTGCTTCTTAGATCGTCGTCGCGGCTGGCCGCCTCGCGTACCGGTTCCATGATGTCTTGCGGGTTTTCCGTGGTCATGATCGGCTCCTTTCCCACTCTGGCTGTGATCGCATGTCGCTATTCAATAGTAGACAAGCCACGCGAGCGCTGGCCTAATGTGCCCGTTTCCAGCCATCGGACTGCCATGCGACGCATCGCGCCTGTCATCCTATCGTGTACCGCCCTGCTGCTTACGGCCCCAAGCCTAGCAGAAGATAGCGTCGCCGATGGCATCAAGGAAAAAGCCAAGCCGCTGCTCTATGCCCTCAGCCTGCTCGGCACGCCCTATAAATTTGGCGGCAACAACCCGGAAAAAGGCCTGGATTGCAGCGGTTTCGTCAGCCATGTCTATAAACAGTCGGCCAACGTCAGCCTGCCCCACAGCGCCAAGGCCATCAGCCAAAACGGCGAGACCGTCAAAAAAGAAGAGCTTAAGCCGGGCGATCTGGTGTTCTTCAACACATTGAAGCGGCCGTTCTCGCATGTCGGCATCTACACCGGCGACGGCAAGTTCGTGCATGCCAGCAGCCGGAGCGAGAAAGAAGTCACCGTCTCCAACATGAGCGACAACTATTGGGCCAAGCGCTTCAACGGCGCCCGTCGACTTAGCCAGCCCGAATAGACGCCGGACTGGACAGGCCATCATTCCGCCACGCCAGATGCCCCACTCCCATGGCAGTCGGCCGGGGGCTTCGTGAAGGCGACGATGTCGTCGATCTCAGTGTCGCTCAGCCTCAAATCGCCCAACCCGTCTCGATTGACATTCGCCTTGACCCCCGGCGCCAGCGCGGGAATACCGCGCCCGGCCTATTGCCCAGCGCATCAGAACTTGTAGCTCATACCGATTTCGAAGTTGCGCCCGGCACCAGGAAAAATGCCATCCGGATTGCGGCTGGCAATGTAATTCTTGTCCAGAACATTACGCACGGTGCCGAAAACGCTCAGTTGCTTGCTTACGCTGTAACGCGTATTCAGATTCAAGGTCGTGTAGGCGGGAATCTCGCCACGACGCCCGTCAATGCTTTCGGGCTTGGTATTCTCCGGATCGACGAACTGGCTGGATGTATGAGTGGCGCTCAGGCTGGTCTTGAGACCGCCCGCTTTGTAGGTCAGTGCCAAGTTCGCGGTCAGTTCGGGCGCATAGGGCAAACGGTTGCCATTGCGGTCAATGCCGCCGACGATCTTGGTGCTGTTGAATTTGGCCGTCGGCACCCAGGTGGCGTTGGCATCCACGCTCCAACCCGCGCCGAGGTCATAGCCCATGGCACCTTCCAATCCCTGGTTCAAGGTCTCACCGGCATTGGTCACAGTCGCGCCGACGCCGCCCGATTCGGACTGTGGAATGATCTGGTTGGAAAAGTCCATATAGAAGGCAGTGGCTTCGTAGCTCAAGCGCCGCACCGTCCCGCGCACGCCGATTTCGAAGTTGGTCGAACGCTCGGCATCCAGTTGCTGATCGACTCCAGAGGCGCTGATCGCCGTCGCCACCATGGCCGGAGAAAACCCTTTGTAGGTTCCGGCGAACAACTGGGCCTGCTGGGCCACCTGCCAGGTCGCACCGATTCCGGGCATCACTTCGATGTTGTCCGACTCACCGGAAACGCCATTCCGTTCGTTCTTTCTGTTCTGAGTGTATGACTCAATGCGCAGGCCGGGAGTGACCGCGAATCGGTCGCTGAAGATGAATCGGTTCTGGCCGTAAAAGGCGATGCCGCGCGCCTTTTGGGTGTCGTCCGTGACCAGGTCGCCGGAACGCGCGTTGGGGTCGGTCTTGGAGCGAACACTCCGGTTATTCAGCTTGTCGCTGTGCAGGCGAATACCGATTTCGGCTTCGTTCTTGATGCCAAAACCGTCGAAGCCAATATGCAGGCGGCTATCCAAACCCATCATCTCGAAGTCGCGATTGTTGCCGTTCATGCAGTAGGCACTACCGCCACAGGCAACGAAGGTCGTGCCATCGGCGCCACGAGCTTTCACTTCTCTGCGCCAATAATCACGCGTCAACTGGCTCCAATACAGCAAGGTAGCGATCTTCACGGAGTCGTTGATCTCGAGTTCATGGTTGATGTCGAACGAATTCCGGTCCGTCAGAAAAAAATCGTTCGGCGCCGGATTCTTGGTCGGATCGGTCTTGTATTCATTTGGCCGCAGACCTACATAGGATGTGTTCACTTCATTGTCGTAATGGGTGAATTTGGCGCTGACCCATTGCTTGTCACCCAACGCCATACCCCCCTTGAGCACGGCATCGTTCATGTCGAAGCCGTTGTTGCGAAAGCCGTCGCCCCGGGAGGTCACCAGACTGACCCCGCCGATGGCCTCGCCCGAGGAACTGGTGCCGCCGCCATCCAGGCCCAGCAGTTGGTAGTCGTGGGAGCCTGCCTTTGCGGTAACTCTGATGCCCTCTTCGGGTTTTTTGGTCTTGTAGTTGATCACACCGCCGATCGTCGTCGGACCATAACGCAGACCCGCCGCGCCCTTGAGCACCTCGATGCTCTCCATGCGTTCGATACGCGGGCTGTAATAGGAGTCGTTGGCCAGGAACAGGCCGGGGGCGATGGGCACGCCGTCTTCGAGCACTAGCAGTTTCTGGCTGCGATTGGGATTGAGGCCGCGCATACCGATGTTGGGAATGAAGCCGTAGCCTTCCTCTTCGCGTATGACCACGCCCGGCATGGCCCTGAGCGCATCCTGGGTGGACAACGGTTGCCTGAGCTCCAGCGCGTCCTTGTCCATAATCACGACGGCGCCGGGCTGCTTGGCGATCGCCTGCTCGCCTTCGCCGACCACGTCGATACGTGGCAGCTCAACCTCCGCGGCCAGCGTCTGAATCGGGATATGCAGGGCCGCCACAACGGCGAGGGCCAGCCTAGTCTTGATCACAGCCTTGGCACGGCGGTATTGCTTGTGGGTTTTGCTATTCATCAAATGCTCCTTGCGTCAAAAACTCTGGCTGGCTTGACGCAAGACATAAGGCATGCGACTGGCTGGCTGGACTCGTTAGTTGGGTGAAAAATGGTCAATGGGCTGGTCTCGGATCGGTGATGAAGCCGATCTTAGTCAGGCCGAGATGGCTGGTCTCAGCCATTACTCTAGCGACGTGGCGGTAAGGCACCCCCTCGTCGGCCAAGATGTGTACCTCGGGTTGGGGCGAGCGGCGAGCGGCGTTGCGCAGTTGCAGGCTCAGCTCCGCGCGGGAGGCCGGCTCGCCGTTCCAGTTGAGTTCGCCGTCCGGACCGATGGCGACCCGCACCGGCTCTTGTGGGGATAGATCGACCTGGCTCGCGACCCGCGGCAAGTCCACCTTGACCGCGTGGGTCAAGAGCGGCGTGGTGACGATGAAAATCGCCAGCAGCACCAGCATCACGTCGATCAGCGGGATCATGTTGATCTCCGCCACCGGTTGGCTGCCGTGGTTCTGGGAAAATCCGCCGAAGGCCATCACGCGCCCCTCGCCAAGACTTTCGGTAGAGCCACCGACCCTTGCCCTTCGGCGCGGATGCCGGTCGACATGAAGGCGAACAAGTCATGTGCGAAACCGTCGAGTTCCGCCAACAGCAACCGGTTGGCGCGGGCAAAGGCGTTATAGGCCAGCACGGCCGGGATGGCCACGGCCAAGCCCAGGGCGGTCATGATCAGGGCCTCGCCCACCGGGCCAGCCACCTGATCCAGGCTGCCCTGACCGCTCATGCCGATATTGAGCAGGGCATGATAGATGCCCCAGACGGTGCCGAATAGGCCGACGAAGGGCGCGCTGGAGGCCACCGAGGCAAACGCGGTGTGGCCGTATTCCAGGCGCGCCATGTCCTGCTCCATGGCCCGTCGCAGGGCACGGGTGAGAAACTCGTCGGCCGAGCCCGCCTCGACCAGGCGATGGCTGCTGCGGTTGCGGTATTGCTCGGCCGCCCGCAAGCCGTGATGGGTCAGGTGGGAAAAGGGATCGCCCACCCCCCGCTGATGGATATAAGTGGCCACCTCATCCATATCAGCCGCGTTCCAAAACTGGGCGAGGAATGCCCGGGCGCATTGGCGAGTGTGCCATTGCGCAATGGATTTCGCGATGATGAGATACCAGGTGGCGACCGACATCGCCGCCAACACCGCCAGCAGAAACAGACCGACCCCGTCTGCATGGTCAAGGAAATGGGCAAAACCCAGGTCTTGCTGCATATTCAACTCCTCAAGGAAAAAGCGATCGGAACCACGATCCACGCGCCGACAGCGGTGCTGCCTTGGCGGGCTGGAACAAAGCGCCATTCACGCACGGCATTCAAGGCCGCGCTGTCGAGCCGTTCGAAGCCACTGCTCGACTTGATCTCGACCCGCGCTGTGGTGCCGTCGGGCTCGACATATACCCGCAGCAGCACCCTCCCCTGCTCGCGTAGCCGGCGAGACAGCGACGGATAGGCCGGTGCCGGGTTGTTCAGATAGTCGGCATCGAAGCGAGCCGGCGCCGCCGCCTCGGTTGCCGGCGCGGCCGCTGGCTTGGTCGTTAGCTCGGCCGTTTTCTGTGGCACGATCGCTGCCATGGCCACGGAAGGATCGGCCGGCGCGGCTAGGACAGGCGACTGTTCCGCATCCATGGGTGCTCGCCGCTGCATGGGCCTGGGCGACTCGACGGCCTGCACCGATGCCGGCGGCGCAGGTTCGATCAGGCTCACTATCAGGGGACGCGGCCCCATGGCCGGAATGGCCGGATTCCTGCCGAACAAGGCGAAAGCGGCCAGGCCATGCAAGGCCGCGATCGCGGCAAGCAGGCGCCAATCGGTACGGTTCAGCGTGAATGCATCCATGGTTTCGTCCTAATTGCGATGTCTAGACGATTGCGATATGAATTAGCTCATATGGATAAACCGATCGCTGAAATGCCGGCCCTGCACCCAGTCGAAGCCGGCCGAACGGGCGAAGGCCAGCTGTTCAGTATCTTCCACCCCTTCGAGCACCATCTTCACTCCCAACTCCCGGCTCAGGCCAATGAACCAGCGCAGGGCCGCCTCGCGGCGGAAACTGCGCCGTTCCAGCCAGGAGCGGTCGAACTTCACCACCGAGGATTCACTCAGGGTATCGTAACTCACCACCGTGCCGGCCACGCCCATGTCGTCCAGGGCCACGCCAAAGCCGGCGCCCTTGAGCACGCTGATCATCTCCCGCGAACGCTCGACATCCTGGATCGATAGGTTCTCGATCACCTCCACCGTGATCTGCCGACCGGCCTGCCAGTGCTGGCGGAATAACTCGACGAACAGGTTGTGCCGAAGCCCCTCGCCCAGATGGAAACTGTCCGGGTCCAGGTTGAGAAAGAGGTTGGCTACCGGCGGGGCATGGGCCAACTGCAGACGCTTCATCTCCAGCTCGACATGCAGCAAGAGCAAGGGGCTCTCGTGCAGGGCCTCGAACACCAGATTCGGCGGCACCGCCTCGCCGTTAGCGCGATAAAAACGCGCCAACGCCTCATAGCCGACGATCTCGCCGGAGGCCGTATCCACCAATGGCTGATACTCGACGCCGAAGCGGCGGGCGACGGCGATATCCAGGATATCGTGCGCATGGGGCACCATTGCCGCAGCCAGGGCGGCCCGTTCGAGCGGTGTACTTGCATTCATCCGGCTAGCCCCCGCAAGCGGCTCAGTCCATCCGCCCATTCCCAGGTTAACCAAGCACGAGACGCTGCCAGTTTTTCTGTCGGTTGCCGCATAGGCGCCTCAGATTCATCCACCTCCGATGCCAGCACCTCGCTCAAATGGCCATACATCTGTCGCATGTCGCCGTCGATCTCGCCCACCTCCGATAGGCGTTCGAGCAGATCGGCCGCGCGGCGAGCGGCCTGGCCGCAACCGCTGACTGAATAGCGCACCAGATTGTCGAGAGCAGCCGCCAGGATTTCTCTTTGTTCCGTTTGCATTAGGTACTCCTCAGGATTAGAGGCCAACCGTCGGCGGCCCGCTTTAATGGGCTGCCGGCCGTCGGTCATGGTCTGCAGGCAGGCGACGATGCCGTCGACCTCGCGCTCGGTCAGTTTCAGGTCAGGCCGTACTCGAATTCGGTCTTGTAGTCCAAGGCCTCGTAGTTGCCCACGCTCTTGTCCTGGCGCAGGTGACGTACTGATACAGCTCCTTGGCCCCCTTGGGCAGCGTTTCCGTCCCCGTGGTGTAGCCCACAGGCTTTCATCCGCCACGGCAGGGACTGCGCAAAAGGCAGCCATGCCCAGTAGTAAGCTCGTGTATTGCCTCATGCTCGATGTTCTCCATGGTTGTCACGCTGGCTGGCTACTGAGGCTGGCTGGCTGAAATAAAACTGATGGCTTATTTGGTCAGGATCAGCTTGCCGTTGCGGGTCTGCCGCAACTGATAGCGCTCGCCCCGATATTCGATGACCACCACATTCGACTGGCCGAACAGTGTCCGGGCATCGATGGCCCGACCTGGGGCGGACTGGGCTTCAGGGCTGGCCGTACGGCCGGTCATAGGTTTGCTGATCTCCATGGGGCCGTATAATAATGAGAATAATTCTTGTTTGCAACAGTATTGATAGCTATTCTCGTTAATGGTTTAATCGCCTCACCCTGTTTCTGTATCGCTTTTAACTGGAGAACCCCATGCGCCTGATCCACACCACCCTGGCCGTCCTGACACTCGGCCTGACCGCCACCATCACCTTTGCCGCCGAGGTCGTGGTCTATTCCGCCCGCAACGAGCAGTTGATCAAACCCCTGTTCGATGCCTACACGAAGGAGACCGGGGTCGAGGTGAAATTCGTCACCGACAAGGAAGGCCCGTTGATGGCGCGGCTGAAGGCCGAGGGTCCAAACACCCCGGCCGACCTGTTCATGACGGTCGATGCCGGCAACCTTTGGCAGGCCGCCGAGGAAGGCTTGTTACAGCCGGTCGATTCCAAGCCGCTCAAGGCCAACATCCCCGCCCACCTGCGCGACCCGGGCAGCGAGTGGTTCGGCTTGTCCATTCGGGCGCGGACCATGGTCTACAACCCGAACAAGGTAAAACCGGGCGAGCTGACCACTTACGAAGACCTGGCCAATCCGAAATGGAAGGGCCGGCTTTGCCTGCGCACCTCGAAGAAGGTCTATAACCAGTCGCTGGTGGCGATGATGATCCACGAGCACGGCGAGCAGAAGACCGAAGAGAGGGTGCGCGGCTGGGTGGCCAACCTGGCGACCGACCCGCTGCCCGACGACACCAAGGCCATGGAGGCCGTGGCCGCCGGCCTGTGCGACGTGACCCTGGTCAACACCTATTACTTCGGCCGGCTGATGGAGAAGAAGCCCAATCTGCCCTTGGCCATTTTCTGGCCCAACCAAAATCTGAAGAACATAAATGCCGGCGTCCACGTCAACGTCTCCGGCGCCGGCGTGACCAAGCACGCCAAGCACAAGCAGGAGGCTGTGCGCCTACTCGAGTGGCTGTCGTCCGAGAAGGCGCAGAACCTCTATGCCGACGTCAACCTGGAGTACCCGGTCAACGCCAAAATCAAGGCCGATCCGACCGTGGCCGCCTGGGGTCCGTTCAAGCAGAACCTGATCAACGTCGCCGAGGCCGGCAAGCTGCAAACCCGCGCCGTGATGCTGATGGATCGCGCCGGCTACAAGTGATGCCGCTATTGGCACAGGGTAGAATTGGAGCCCGATGCCCGAACATGACGTGACCCCCTCCGCCATCCCGACCCGAGCGCCCTCATCCGGCGCTCGGGTTTTTTCATTGCCCGCCTCGGCCTGGCCCGCAGCCCTGCCGATCGCGCTGATCACGGCCGTGCCGATCATGGTCTTGCTCGCACACCTGTTGCACCCTGATCAGGAAATCTGGCAGCACCTTTGGCAATACGTGCTGCCCGAACTCTTGATCAACACCCTCTGGCTCGTCCTTGGCGTCGGGGTCGGCGTCACCTTGCTGGGCGTCAGCCTGGCCTGGCTTACCGCCGCCTGCGATTACCCCGGCCGCCGCTTTTTCGCCTGGGCCCTGCTCTTGCCGCTGGCCCTGCCCGCCTATGTCACCGCCTTCGTCTGGCTCGGCCTGCTCGACTTCACCGGGCCGGTCGCCGGCTGGCTGCGCGAGACCTGGGGCATGACCTGGCTGCCGCCGATCCGCTCGCGCGGCGGCGTCATCCTGGTCATGGTGCTGGCGCTCTACCCCTACGTCTACCTCACCGCCCGCGCCGCCTTCCAGGGCATGGGCCCACGGCTGACCGAGGCCGCGCAATCGCTCGGCCTGCCGCGCTGGCGTGCCTTCTTCCGCGTTGCCCTACCCATGGCCCGGCCCGGCATCATGGCCGGCCTGATGCTGGCGCTGATGGAGAGCCTGGCCGACTTCGGCACGGTCTCGGTGTTCAACTACAACACCTTCACCACGGCGATCTACAAGTCCTGGTTCTCGCTGTTCTCGCTGCCGGCCGCCGCCCAGCTCGCCTCCATCCTGATCTTCTTCGTCTTCGTCTTCGCCGTGCTGGAGAGCGTGGCGCGCAGCCGGCGCAGCTACGCCGCCTCCACCCGCTCGGCGCAAACGCCCCGGCGCATCGCGCTCAAGGGCGCCTCCGCCTGGCTGGCCTTGCTGTGGTCCGCTGTCGTCTTCATCCTCGCCTTCGCCATCCCCATCGGCCAGATCGGCCACTGGGCGCTGAATGTCTATGGCCAAGACCTCGATAGCCGCTATCTGGAATTCGCCTGGCATTCGCTATTGCTGTCCGGCCTAGGCGCGCTGCTAGTGGTCGGCCTGGCCCTGATCCTGGGCTATGCGCAAAGGTTGCAGCCTACCCCGACCATGCGCCTCACCGCCCGCCTGGCCACCCTGGGCTATGCCTTGCCCGGCACGGTGCTGGCGGTCGGCATCTTCATCCCCATCGCCTGGCTGGATAATCGACTGATCGAGCTGTTCGGCCTGGACGGCCAGATCCTCGGCGGCACGCTGATCGTCATGCTGCTGGCCTATTGCGCCCGCTTCCTCGCCGTCGGTTTCGGCTCGATCGAAGCGGGCCTCGGCCGCATCACCCGCTCGGTCGACGAGGCCGCGCAAAGCCTGGGCGTCATCGGCGGCCGGCGGCTGACCCGCATCCACCTGCCCATGCTGCGGGTCAGCCTGCTCACCGCCCTGGCCATGAGCTTCGTCGACATCATGAAGGAACTGCCGATTACCCTGATGACCCGGCCCTTCGGCTGGGATACTCTGGCGGTGCGGGTGTTCGAGATGACCTCGGAAGGGGAATGGGAACGCGCCGCCTTGCCGGCCAGCGTCATCGTCATCGTCGGCCTGCTGCCGACCTACTGGCTGATCAAACACACCGAACATGCTCACACTTGAACACGTCGCCCAATCCTACGGCGCCAAACCCGTCCTCAAGGACGTCAGCTTCCAGCTCAAGGCCGGCCAGATCGGCTGCCTGCTCGGGCCGTCCGGCTGCGGCAAGACCACCGCGCTGCGCCTGATCGCCGGCTTCGAGCGCCTGGCCGGCGGCGCCATCTATCTGGGCGGCCAAGTCATCGCCCGGCCGGGCCATTGCATGCCGGCGGAACAACGCCGGGTGGGCCTGGTGTTCCAGGACTACGCCCTGTTCCCCCACCTTTCTGTCGCCGCCAACGTGAGTTTCGGCCTGTCGCATCTGCCCACCGCCGATCGCAACAACCGCATCCACGAGATGCTCGACCTGGTCGGCCTGGCCCGCGAGGCCGAGTCCTATCCGCACCAACTCTCCGGCGGCCAGCAGCAGCGCGTGGCCCTGGCCCGAGCCCTGGCGCCGCGGCCCCGGCTGCTGTTGCTGGACGAACCCTTCTCCAACCTCGACGTGGAATTGCGCGAAAAGCTCTCGCTCGAAGTGCGCGACATCCTCAAGCACGAGGCGATCACCGCCTTGCTGGTGACGCACGACCAGAATGAGGCCTTCGCCATGGCCGACGTGGTGGGGGTGATGAACGAGGGGGCGATCCAGCAGTGGGCCGCGCCCTACACCCTGTATCACGAACCGGCCAACCGCTTCGTCGCCGACTTCATCGGCCAAGGCGTGTTCCTGCCCGGCACGGTGCTCAACGACAAACAAGTGGAGATCGAACTCGGCGTGCTCGACGGCCATATCCCAAGCGATTGCGCCGACTCGGGCGGCTGCGGCGCCTGCGCCAAAAGCTGCAAGGTCGACGTGCTGGTCCGGCCGGACGACATCATCCACGACGACGACAGCGCCATGCAGGCCGAGGTCGAGCGCAAGGCCTTTCGCGGCGCCGAATTCCTCTACACCCTGCGCCTGCCCTCCGGCAACCGCCTGCTCACGCTGGTGCCCTCGCACCACAACCACGCCATCGGCGAGAAGATCGGCATCCGGCTCGACATCGACCACGTCGTCGCCTTTCGACAATGACCGAACACGCGCTGCCTCGCCTGATCACGGTACTCCTGGAGGCAGCGCCCTACCCTCACCCGGCTCCGAACATCCGCCTGATCGAAACCCATATCTCCTGGGTTTTGATCGCCGGCGACTTCGCCTACAAGATCAAGAAACCGCTCGATCTCGGCTTTCTCGATTTCAGCACGCTGGATAAGCGCCGGCATTTTTGCGATGAAGAGATACGGCTCAACCGCCGGCTGGCGCCGGATATCTACCTCGACACCATCGCGATCACCGGCAGCGAAGCCGCGCCGAGGATCGGCGGCGACGGCCCGGCGCTGGAATGGGCCGTGCGCATGCGTGCCTTCCCGGCCGATGCCACGCTGGACCGTGCATCGACAATCACGCCGGAACAGATCGACGCCATTGCCGATGTCGTCGCCCGCTTCCACGGCAGTCTGCCGCCCGCCGATGGCGAACCGGCCGCAGTGCTGGCACCGGCCCTCGACAACTTCCGCCAGATTCGGGGCCTGTCCCCTTCGGCCGAGGCCCTGACGCTGCTCGATAGGCTGGAGACCTGGACCCAGGGCCAGGGCCGGTATCTGGCCACCGCCTTCGCCAAACGCCAAAGCGACGGCTGCATCCGCGAATGCCATGGCGACCTGCACCTGGGCAATATCGCCTGGGTGGCCGAGGCCCCGCTCATCTTCGACTGCATCGAGTTCAACCCGGCCTTGCGCTGGATCGATGTCTTGAGCGAACTGGCCTTTCTGTTCATGGACCTCGTCCATCGCGAACACGAGGCCTTGGCCTGGCGACTGCTCAACCGCTATTTGGAGCACACCGGCGATTACGCCGGGCTTTCGGTGTTCCGCTTCTATCTGGCCTACCGCGCCATGGTACGGGCCAAGGTGGCGGCGATTCGTGCCCGGCAAGGTGACATGGCGGCCGCCGGCGAAATGTCCGACTATCTGCGTCTGGCCGATTCCCTCTCTCGCCCCGCGCAAGCGCGGCTGCTGCTGATGCACGGCGCCTCCGGCTCGGGCAAAACCTGGCTGTCGCAACAACTGCTCGAGCGCATCGGCGCCGTGCGCCTGCGCTCGGATGTCGAACGCAAGCGCCTGTTCGGCCTGGACGCCCTGGAGGACAGCCGCCGCATCGCCGGCGGCATCTATACCGAGGCGGCCGGCGCGCGCACCTTCCAACGCCTGCGCGACCTGGCACAGGGCCTGCTCGCGGCGGGCTACACCGTCATCGTCGATGCGACCTTCCTCAAGCAGGCGCACCGCGCGCCATTCATCCAGCTGGCCGAGACCCTGTCGGCCCCGCTTCATATCCTGGCGCTGCACGCGGACGAGACCCTGCTCCGGCAACGCATTCGCGCGCGCAGTGCGCGCGGGGCCGACGCCTCCGAGGCCGATCTCGCCGTGCTCGATATGCAGTTGCAAACGATCGAACCGTTCAGCGCGGCCGAGACGGCATACCTCATTCCATGCCAAGCAGGCTTGGCCATCGATTGGCCGGGCCTCGCCGCACGGCTAAGCCGCTGAACCCTGCCCGCACAGGGCCTATAAAAAGACCTATACATCCTCTGGCTTATTTAGTATCGTGAGAATCATTCTCATGAAGTCTTAAGCCATGACGCCTCTCGATCAACTGAAACCAGCGATGCGCGGCACGATACAAGACCTTCGCGCCGGCAAGGATTTGTCGCGCCGCATGGCCGGCCTGGGCCTGAGGCCGGGCAACACCATCGAGGTGATCCGGCTCGCGCCGTTCAACGGCCCGATGCAGATACGCGTCGGCCACACCGATCTGATGCTGCGCCGCACCGAGGCGGCCCACATCTCCGTCTGCCTCGCCGCATGAAGCGCGTTGCCCTGCTGGGCATGCCCAACACGGGCAAATCCACCTTCTTCAACCGGCTCACCGGCGCCGGCGCGCGCATCGGCAACTGGCCGGGCATCACGGTCGATCTCTTGTCGGCCAAGATATTGCTGAACGATGCGATGGTCGAGGTGGTCGACCTGCCCGGCATCTACAACATGCACGGCTTTTCCGAGGACGAGCTGGTCGTCCGGCGCTTTCTGGAAACGCAGCCGGTCAACCTGTTCGTCGTGGTGCTCAACGCCTGCCAGCTCGACCGCCAGCTCGCCCTGCCCTTGCAATTGAAGGCCTTGGGCCTGCCCATGCTGGTCCTGCTGAATATGGCGGACGAGGCCAAGAAGCTGGGGATTCGTATCGATGGCGAGCGATTGTCGCTAGCCCTGGCCGCGCCGGTCCACCTGCTTTCCGCTAAATTCGGCGGCGGTTTCGACAGCGCCAAGCAAGCCTTGGCCGAACAACTCAGGCTGCATCCCAAGCTGCAACTGGCCGACCAGGCCGCCTTCCAGCAAGACGACTCCATCGAGCACGAGCTCACCACGCTGGTCGGCCAGAGCATCGCCACGCCGATCCAGATGCCGGCCACGGTCACCGACCGCATCGACCGCTTGATGCTGCACCCCTGGCTCGGCCTACCGCTGTTCTTCGGCATCATGTATCTCGCCTTCCAGGCCATCTACACGATCGGGGTGCCGCTGCAAGATGGGCTCGACTGGCTGCTCGGCTACCTGAAAGACGGCTGGCTGGCGCCCGCCGCCGCGCATCTGACGCCGGGCTGGCGCAGCTTCCTGGTCAACGGCCTGTACGACGGCCTCGGCACCGTCGCCAGCTTCCTGCCCATCATCGTGATCTTCTTCATGGTCATGGCCGTGGTGGAAGACAGCGGTTACCTGTCGCGCGCCGCCTTCCTGATGGACGCCTTGATGAGCCGCCTGGGCCTCGACGGCCGGGCCTTCGTCATGCAGATCATGGGCTTCGGCTGCAACGTGCCGGCCATCCTCGGCACCCGGGTGATGCGCTCGCAGGCCCTGCGCCGGCTGACCATGCTGGCGATCCCCCTATCGCTTTGCTCGGCGCGGCTACAGGTCTTTCTGTTCTTCATCGGCGCCGTGTTCGCGCCGAGCCAAGCGCCATTGGTGCTGTTCTCGCTGTATTTGATGAGCTTCGCGCTGGTGTTTTTGACCGCCCTGGTCTGGCGCGGCCGCTATCGCAGCCATGAGCCGCTGATGCTGGAGCTGCCGCCCTATCGCCTGCCCACCTTCCGCTTCCTGCTGCTCGAAGGCTGGCGCAGCGCCGGCCATTTCCTCAAGGCCGCCGGCGGGTTCATCGTCGCCGGCGTGGTGCTGGTCTGGTTCCTCACCCATTACCCGTTCGAGGCCGAGCCCGCCAGCGCCGCGACGCTGGCCGGGCGTCTGGCCGACTTGGCCGCGCCGGTCATGTCGCCGCTGGGACTGGACAGCCTGCTGTCCATCGCCTTGATCTTCGGTTTCGTCGCCAAGGAGATCGTGATCGGCGCGCTGGCCGTGATTTACGGCATGGGCGGCGACGAGCTTGCTCGATTACTGGCGCAGAAGCTGGACTGGGTGCAGGCCTATAGCTTCCTGCTGTTCACGCTGATCTACACGCCCTGCCTGGCCACGCTGTCGACGATCCGGCAGGAATCGAAGAGCTGGCGCTTCACGCTGCTGGCCGTGTTTTGGCCGCTGCTGCTGGCCTGGCTGGTCAGCTTCGCCTTCTATCAAGGCGCACGCGCGCTGGGATTCTGACCGACTGCGCTAAGAGCCTATTTCAGTAGGAAACACACCCCGCGCCGGTTGCCTGCGGGATGCAGTGCAAGGCGCGGGGGGCGAAGTGTAGTTATTCTCCACGAGCCACCCGCAACGCGGCAATGCGCCCGCAGGCAACCGGCCCTTCGGGTTGAGGTCAGGATCGGCGTCTGCCGCGTTGCGCCGCTTGTCGATGGAATGACCATCGACCGCGCGCCGCGCCTTGTATCCATCCGATCCTGATCTCAACGCGGGGTGTGTTTCCTACTGAAATAGGCTCTAAACTGCGCGCATGTTTTCCAGCCAGGTCCTCCTCGCCCGCCGCCTGATCTTCACGGTCGGGGCCGGCTTCGCGCTCGCCCTCTTGCTGATGGGCGCGATCACCTACGTCGCCTTGCGCGAGATGTCGGGCATCAACGCCCGGCTCGAACGCATCGTCAACGAAAACAACATCAAGACCCGGCTAGCCAACGAGATGCGCGAAAACCTGCGCAACCGCGCCGTGTCCATGCACTCCATCCTGGTCATCGGCGACGAGTTCGAGAAGGAGGCGGAGATGCTCCGCTTCTACAGCTATGCCGAGGACTACTCCAAGGCCCGCATCCAATTGGCCGGGATGCTGACCGAGCCGGACGAAAAGGCCGCGCTCGAGCGCATCGACGCGCTAACTCGGATCAACCGGCCCATCCTGGTCCGGCTGGTCAACCTGGGCATGGACGGCTACACCTTCCTGGCCTTCGAGCTGTTGCAAAACGAGTCCATCCCGATCCAGCGCCAACTGGTGCAGCAGATCGACACCTTGATCAACATCCAGCGCAGCATGACGCAAAAAGCCGCCAACGAGGCGGCGGCCGCGTACAACAACACGCGGCTGCTGCTGATCCTGCTCGGCCTGGCCGCCGCCGTCGTGAGCGGCCTGGTCGCGGTACTGGTCATCCAGCGCACCGCCTCGCAGGCGGCCCTGACCGACCGCGAGCGCACCAAATACCTGACCCTGTTCGAGGCCAATACCGACGGCATCGTGATCCTGGACGGCGAGGGCTTCATCGATTGCAACCCGGCCACCTTGAGCATGTTCAAGTTCGACTCGGTCGAGACCTTCAGGACCCAACGTCCGGGCGACCTGGGCATCGACCCGCAGCCCAACGGCGAAGCGGCGCGCACCATGGCCCGGCGCCATATCCAGCGGGCCATCGACTTCGGCCATGCCACGTTCGAGTGGGCGGGCAAGCGCACCGACGGCAGCCAATTCCCCTTGCAAATCACGCTCAACGCGATCGAGTTGGACAAGAAGCCCTACATCCAGGCCATCATGCGCGACGTGACTAGCCAAAAGGCGGCCGAGGCCGCCCAGCGCACGGCGCACGAGGCCGCGTTGGCCACGGCCGAGATGAAATCGCAATTCGTCGCCAACGTCAGCCACGAGATCCGCACGCCGATGAACGGCATCATCGGCATGACGCGCCTCTTGCTCAACACGCCGCTCGACGGGCGGCAGCATGAATTCACCGAATCGATCTCGCGCTCGGCCAGCGCCTTGATGCGCATCATCAACGACATCCTCGACTTCTCGAAGATCGAGGCCGGCCGGCTCACCATCGAACAGATCGCGTTCGACCCCAGGGAACTGCTGAAGGACGTGATGGAGCTGTATGCGCACCGGGCCGAAGAAAAAGACCTGGCCTTCAAGATCGAAGGCGCCGATTCGCTGCCGAACCGGGTCGTCTGCGACCCGCTGCGCATTCGGCAGATACTGCTCAACCTGCTCGACAACGCGCTCAAATTCACCGACCGGGGCGAGATCGCCTTGAAGGCCCAGGCCACCGGCGATGCCGGCCAACGCAGCGGCTTCCGTTTCAGCGTATGCGATACCGGCATCGGCATACCCAAGCCGGCCCTCAACCGTATCTTCGACGCCTTCGCCCAAGCCGACGGTTCGACCAGCCGGAAATACGGCGGCACCGGCCTGGGCCTCACCATCTGCCGGCAATTGGCAGAACTGATGGGCGGCACGCTGACCGTGGAAAGCCAAGTCGGCCAGGGCAGCGCCTTTCATCTCGACCTGCCCATGGCCATCGCCGGCGAGGATGACGCCGATCACGCCGCGCCGAACCCGCCCCAGCTCGAATTCACCCACGTTCGCGTGCTGTTGGCGGAGGACAACCCCGTCAACCAGAAACTCGTGCAATACATGCTGGAAAACCTGGGCATCGAGGTCGAACTGGCCAATAACGGCAAGGAGGCCTTTGCCAAGCTGCAAGACAAGCAAATCGATCTGGTCTTGATGGATTGCCAAATGCCGGAGTGGGACGGCATGACCGCAGCCCGGGCGATACGCGCGTGGGAATCGAAGCAAGGCCGCCGCCAAGTCCCCATCGTCGCGCTCACCGCCAACGCGATGGAGGGCTTCGAGCAGGCCTGCCGCGCCGCCGGCATGAACGACTACGTCACCAAACCCATTTTGGACAGCGTGTTGGCGAGCGTCATCACGCGCTGGTTGCCCGACAAGGTGGACGAGATCGAAGAAGGCGGACCGGACAATTCGATAGCCGAAACGATGGACGAGCCGGAGCTTTTATTCGATTTGGCGAAGATACGGCGCACCTGCCAAGACAATCCCGACAAGATTCGCGACATGCTGACGCTCTTCGTCGACAGCACCGCCACCTCGCTGGAGGTCTTGCACCTAGCCTTGATGGCGCGCGACCAAGGCCGCCTCGCGCGCGAGGCGCACCAACTCAAGGGCGCGGCCGCCTTCACCGGCGCCCACGAATTACTGCCGCTGGCCGCGCGCCTGGAGGACCTGGCCAACCGCCAGGACTGGGATGCAGCCGACGGCCAGCTCCAGGAGCTGGAACAGGCCGTCGGACGCTTGAACCGCCAAATCGAGCAAATCGAAGCGGGTTCCATGCAACAGTCGGCCTAATTTCGGAGGCAAAACCCAGCCGGCGCGCGTGCCACGGTCGAAATCGGCCGGCCGGCCGGGTTAAAATTCGCACTCCGCGTCACCCTTTTTCCAGAACTGCGTTTCATGCTCGACATACAACTCTTCCGCAAAGACCTCGCCGCCGTGGCCCAGCGCCTGGCCACCCGCAACTTCCAGTTGGACACCGCCCGTTTCGAGGCCCTGGAGGCCGAACGCAAGGACATCCAGACCCGCACCCAAGAGCTGCAAGCCAAGCGCAATGCGCTGTCCAAGCAGATCGGCGCGGCGAAAGGCAAGGGCGAGGATGTCTCCGCCCTGATGGCCGAGGTCGGCGGCCTGGGCGATACGCTCAAATCGCTGGAAGAACGCCTGGACGGCATCCAGGGCGAACTCAACGAACTGCTGGCCGCCATCCCCAACCTGCCACGGGCCGACGTGCCGGCGGGGGCCGATGCCGAGGCCAATGTGGAGGTTCGCCGGGTCGGCACGCCGCGCCAGTTCGATTTTGCGCCCAAGGACCACGTCGACCTGGGCGAGGGCCTGGAACTGCTCGACCTCGCCACCGCCGCCAAGATCGCCAGCAGCCGTTTCGCCTTGATGCGCGGGGCGCTGGCCCGCCTGCATCGAGCCTTGGCGCAGTTCATGCTCGACATGCACACGCAAGAGCACGGCTATGAAGAGGTCTACGTGCCCTATCTGGTCAACGCCGACTCCTTGCGCGGCACCGGCCAACTGCCCAAGTTCGAGGAAGACCTGTTCAAGCTGGACAACGGCCTGTACCTGATTCCGACCGCCGAGGTGCCGGTGACCAACATCGTGCGCGACGAAATTATCCCGGCCGAGAACCTGCCGATCCGGCTGGTCTCGCATACGCCCTGCTTCCGCTCCGAGGCCGGCTCCTACGGCCGCGACACCCGCGGCATGATCCGCCAGCACCAATTCGACAAGGTCGAGCTGGTGCAATTGGTGCGGCCGGAAGACTCCAATGCCGCGCTGGAAGAACTGACCGGCCATGCCGAGGTCATCTTGCAAAGGCTCGGCCTGCCCTATCGGGTGATGCTGCTGTGCACCGGCGACATGGGCTTCGCGTCGAGCAAGACCTATGACCTGGAGGTCTGGCTGCCGGCGCAGAACACCTACCGCGAAATCTCTTCCTGCTCCAACTTCGAGGCCTTCCAGGCCCGCCGCATGCAGGCGCGCTTCCGCGCCGACAAGGGCAAGCCCGAGCTGCTGCATACCATCAACGGCTCCGGCCTCGCCGTCGGCCGCACCCTGGTCGCGATTTTGGAGAACTACCAGAACGCGGATGGCAGCGTAACCATCCCCGAGGTACTGCGCCCCTACATGGGCGGCATGGAAATCCTCTCGACCGTGCAGACCGGCTAATCGAGGGCGAGCCGCGTCTTATAGGCCGGCTCGTGCTTCAGCAAGATGTCGTAATAGATGCGCACGTTTTCGGTCAAAATGCGCGCCTCGCCGCCGCGCGCATAGCCGAAACGCAGTTGCTCCTGATAGGCCGGCTGCGCCAGCAAGGGCAAGACATCCTTCACGTCCTTCCAGGCATCCGGGTTCTTGCCCAAGGCCTGCGTCAAGCGGCGCGCATCCTCCATATGGCCCGAGCCGATGTTATAGGCCGCCAAGGCCAGCCAAGTACGGTCGGGTTCGGCGATACGGGGCGGCAGGGACTCTTTCAGCATCACCACATAGCGCGCGCCGCCCAATATGCTTTCCAGCGGGTCCAAGCGGTTCTTCACGCCCAGGCGGTCCGCCGTCTCGCCGGTCAACATCATCATGCCGCGCACGCCGGTCGGCGAGGTCGCGCTCGGATTCCATTGCGATTCCTGGTAGGCCAAGGCGGCGAGGAAGCGCCAATCGAGCCCGGTGGCGATCTCGGCCTGATAGAACAGGCGCTTGTATTTGCCGAGCAGGCTGGTGCGCCGTTCCAGCACGCCGCGCACGTCGGCCTCGGCCAAGCGCGCGATGTGGCCGAAATAGCGCTCCTGCAACCGTTTGAGCTCGCCGCGTTTCTTGATCGCGCCGAAAAAGCCATCAAGCTTGTCCATGAAATCGCGCTGCGTCTGCTTGGGCATGACCCAAACGATCTGGCGCGACTTGTCCAGGTCCATGGCCACCTCGATGTCGGGGTAATAATTCCGCGCGATGCTGTACACCGTCGAGTCGGCCACCGTGCAATCCGACAAACCGCTTTGCACGCGTTCCAGCAGATCCTCCTCGCCGGTCGTTTCGATCTCCGACCACTTCAGACTCGGATGGCGCAGCTTGACCCACCACAGCGCATCGATATGACTACTGCCCGCCACCACCTCGATCCGCTTGCCCGCCAGGTCCTTGGCCTTTTCCGGCACGTCCTTGCCCGAGCGGCAGATCACTTGCTCCTTGACCTCGGCATAGGACGGCCCCAGCGCGAAACGCAGGTCACGGGCCTGGGTGGCGGACAGGCCGGCGGCAGCGAGATGCACGGTGCCCTCGTCGACGCGGCGGAACAATTCATCGAGATTGGGCACCACCTCGAAGCGCACCTTCCAGCCGTTCTCCTCGGCGAAACGGCTGACCAGGTCGTATTCGAAACCGCTGGGTTCGCCCGCCGGGTTGATGTAGTAAGTGCCGGGGCTGGCGCGCGTGGCCACGACCAAGGTGCCGGCCTGTTCCGGCGGCGCGAGCGGCGACGGACCGCAGCCGGCCAGCACGCTGCCTAGCAGCAACAGGCCAAACACGCGCAAAAGGGGAAAGAGATGGCTTTTTCGGCTCACTCCATGGCTCGCTGGGCGGGTGCTTCGTATCGAATCGAGTGCGGACTAAAAAAGCGGTTATGCGAGTTCGAATTATAGGCGGAAGGCGAGCACACGACTTCCGCACGCCTTTTATTGCGGCTTGAGATATGGCCCCGGCTTCATCGGCAAGCGGCCGAAACAGGCCTGGTAGAGCGGTGTTTCGCGCAATTTCGGGCCGACATCGATCGAATCCAGATGCCAAGCCACCTTTTTGCCATCCAATCGACCCTCGCACGATTCGTAGAAAAAATCGCCCGACGCGTCGAATTGACGAAAGACATGCAAATCGCCCGGATAATCGTGCAGGTTGATGAAAGTGCGCGTCGGCAACTTCAACTGCCAAGGCAGCATGATCACCGCATAATCGCGCACCAGCCGACCCGTTTCGTCATAGATATAAACCTCGGCCTCGTAGATGGCCTCGGGCGCATCCGGCGCGCGGCGCACGTGGCTGATCAGGCGTCCGCTGGCCCGGTCGTAATAGTGATAATCCCGGAAGTAATAATCCTTCGCCGCCGCGCCGGCAAAGGCCTGGACATCGCCCGTTTCCACCCGGATCGGCTTGCCCTTGATCGACTTCTCATGCAGGGCGATCACGTCCTCGCGAAAATCCACCCAAGCGTTCCCGGCCCACGCCGACTGGGCCCAACATGAAACCACCAACAAGACCAAGTATTTGGCGAGCGAATATGCGCGTGCCATCTCTGCCTCCTTATTCAACTTCCAAGCGTTCCGACCAGTTATTCTCCGGCAGAAACTCCGCCTGCCGACGCAATGCCCCGGCCTCTTCGGCCTCGCCCATCGCCTCCAGGATCAAGGCCTTCATCAGCAGCGATGCCCGATGCTCCGCATCGAGCGCCAGGCCGGCCTCGACCGCCGCCAAGGCGCGGGGATTATCGCCCAACATGAAATGCGCCATAGCCAGATTATGATAGGCCTTCCGGTAAGTCGGATCCAAACGGATGCAAGCACTGAAATGGCGAACCGCACGCCTCACCTCGCCGCGTCGGGCCAGCACCACGCCCAGATCGTCATGCGCCTCGGCATTGTCCGGGTCCAACTCCACCGCCCGCTGCAAATCCCGCTCGGCTGCGTCGAATCGATGCAGCCAGATATAACGCACCCCACGCTTGGTATGAGCGGCCGAACTATCGGGCCGCCGGCGAATATATTCATCCAGATCGGCAATGCCTGCTTCTATTCGGCCGGCGCGGCCGAGCGCCAAACCGCGCTGGTACAGGGCCTCGTCCAGCCGAGGGTCGAGCTTGAGCGCACGGTTGAAATCCGCGATGGCACGCTCGAAATCCAGTAGCGCGAAGTAACACATGCCGCGCTGGAGATAAAGACTGGGGGACTGGCGATGCAAGCGAATCAAACGATCGTATTGCACGACCTCTGCCTGGGCTTGATCGCGCGTGACCGGCAAAATCGCCGCCGACGACGAAAACGGCAGCCACATGGCCAGAAAAACCATGCCCGCCCGGCACCGAACAAGGACGCCTTTCATAGGACTCGACTCCATGGATTGGCTCCTCCAACTACCGCAACAAGCGGGCACCGCCTCGCGCCTACCCATTATTCCCTGGGTTCGGCCAAGAGCGCGGCTTGAACAAGCCGCCCGTGGCCTCTATACTGCCGGACTTTTCGTGGTCGGGATAGCCGGCCACCGAGCAAGCCAACGCGAGCTAAGCGCACGTAATGCGCGGCCGGACCTAAAGCGCCGGCAGCGGCGTAGCTTGAACAGCAGTGAAAGGTCATCTGGAGAGGTGGCTGAGTGGTCGAAAATGGGCTGCACAGCCCATTTCAGTGAAGGCTAACTTGGTGAAACCAAGTTAAGCGCGCTTGCGCGCGGCCGGAACTAAAGCGCCGGCAACGGCGTAGCTTGAACTGTAGTGAAAAGTCATCTGGAGAGGTGGCTGAGTGGTCGAAAGCGCCGGACTCGAAATCCGGTGTACGGTTCTCCGTACCGTGGGTTCGAATCCCACCCTCTCCGCCAAATAACAAAGCCGGCCCTTGTGGCCGGCTTTGTTATTTGTGGTGTGCGGTGGTATGAGAACCCACCCGGGTTCGACCACGATGCACCGCATCGTGGGACGCGCCGAAGGTGCGGTCCCGGAGCGAAGCGCAGGGACGAGGGATGCGCCCAAGCGCAGCCCGAGCAATCCCACCCTCTCCGCCAAACAACAAAGCCGGCCCCTGTGGCCGGCTTTGTTGTTTGTGGTGTGCGGTGGCCGATGGGCGGCTAGCGTCTCGCCCCCTCCGCCAGCAAGGTCGCCAATTCCGCTTTGTCGCCGGCAAGGCCGTAAGAAGACCTCTTAGCCCCTATTCCGGCCTTCGCTCCGTTCCAGCGCCTCGCGCACGCGCGCGTATTCGCCCTGCAACTGCTCTACATAGCGTTGCGCCCTGCTGGCCAGCTCCTCGATCTCCCTGCTCAAGCGGGCCAGGGAGGATGCCCCGATCATGCCGCTGCTCGTCTTGAGCGTATGCGCGGCCTTTCTCAATGTCATCAAGTCGTCCGAGCGCAGCACGCCATCGATGGCTTCGAACAGCGGCTCGGATTCCGTCAGGTACATCTCGACCCAACGCCACAGCAAGTCCGGGTCCGTGTTGCCGCCGGCCTTTCGCAGGTCATCGAGCACCGCAAGATCGATCGCCGGCTCCGCTTCGATCCGCATGGCAGGCGCCGGGGCCTCTTCTCGCGGCAGCGGCGCGGGCTCCGTCGCCACGGCACCGCCCAGCCAGCACTCCAGGCAACGGCGCAGGGCGTTCCGATCGAAGGGCTTGGCGAGAAAGTCGTCCATGCCCGCATTCAGGCAGCGCTCGCGCTCCTCGTCGAAGACGTGCGCGGTGAAAGCGATGATCGGCGTTCCCACCTGCGACCCGCGCTCGCGCTCGAACGCCCGGATCAACCCGGTCGCTTGATAACCATCCATCTCGGGCATCTGGCCGTCCATCAGCACGATATCGAAGCGCTGCGCCCGAAACGCGCTTAACGCCTCGACGCCATTCTCGACCGCAGTCACCCGAAATCCCTGCTCCACGAGCAGCGTCATCGTGATTTCCCGGTTTACCGCGTTATCTTCGGCCAGCAACACGTGCTTGCCGGTTCCCCAGCGCATCCGTTCCGGCGCCGCCTCGGCCAAGGGCGGCGCGGATCGCACCGGATTGCCCACGACCTCGGCGAGCACGCGGTAAAGCTCGGCCTCGCGCACGGGCTTGGTGAGCATCGCCGTCGCGCTTGACCGCATCGTATCTGTCTTGCCGCAGCGGGCAATGGGCGGCGAGAGCAGGATCGTCGGCACGGAGGCAATCGCGGGGTCGTCCCGGACCGCACGCGCCAGTTCAACGCCGCTCCGATCGGACAGGCCGCCGTCCAGCAAGACCACGTCGAACCGTTCGTTCGCGCCCGCTCCGCGCAACATGGCCAAGGCCGCCGAGGCCGACGCCACCGATTCGCAGCGCGAGCCGGCCTTGCGAATCGCATCTTCAAGCATGAGGCGGCTGGCGTCGTTGTCCTCGACGATCAGCACGCGCAGGCCGGCGGGTGGCGGTCGGCGCGCCGTCCCGGCCTCGACCGGCATGCCCGTATCTTCCAGGCCGACCGTGAACCAGAAGGTCGAGCCGTGCCCCGGCGTGCTGCTCATGCCGATCGTGCCGCCCATCAACTCGACGAGCTGTTTGTTGATCGCCAACCCCAGTCCGGTACCGCCATAGCGCCGGGTCATGGAGTTGTCCGCCTGGTTGAACTTTTGGAACAAGCGCCCCTGTATCTCTTCCGGTATCCCGATGCCGGTGTCGCGTACCCCGAACATCACTTCACCGCGCCCCGCCGATCCGGCCCGCACGCCGAGATCGACGACGACCTCGCCTTTTTCGGTGAATTTGATCGCATTGCCGATCAAGTTGCATAGCACTTGGCGCACCCGGTGCGGATCGCCCATGACGGCCCGCGGCATCTCCGAGGCCACGCGCGCGATAAGCTCCAACCCCTTGCCATAGGCACTTTCCGCGAACAAGTCCAGAACGTCCTCGACCAGCTCTCTCGGGTTGTAGGCAATATGCTCCAGCTCCAACTTGCCCGCCTCGATCTTGGAGAAGTCCAGGATGTCGTTGATGATGTGCAGCAACTCTTCGCCCGATCTCTGCACGACCCCGACGAACCGGCGCTGCTCATCATCCAGGTCGGTATCGAGCAACAGCTGGGCCATGCCGAGCACCCCGTTCATGGGGGTCCGTATCTCGTGGCTCATGTTGGCGAGAAATTGCGACTTGGCGAGGTTGGCGGCCTCCGCTTCTTCCTTGGCCTGGCGCAACTCCGTGGTGCGCTGCCCGACCAGCATTTCCAGGTGATGGCGATGCCCTTCCAGTTCGCGTTCGCGTGCCTCGATCCGAGCCAGCATCTCGTTGAAACCGTCGACCAATACGCCGATCTCATCGTCGGCCTGGCGACTCAGGCGCGTAGCGTAATCCTGCTCGGCACCGATACGCCGGGCCGCGCCGGCGAGCTCCAGGATCGGCTTGGCCACGATTTCCGACAGCCGGGCGGAAAGCAACAGGCCGATCGCGAACGCCGCCAGCGTGCCGACCCCCGCGATCAGGAGGTTCTCGACAAGCTCGGCCCAGGCGCCGGCGAGGTCCGCCTCGAGGATGATCGTGCCGACGCGCTCGCGATCGAATACGATGGGCCGGCTCAGGACCAGGCCTTGGCTTAGGCTGCCCCAGACACTCTCGGCGCTATCCCTCGGCGGGATGCGCACACCGTCCGTGTGGGATTGAAACGGGCCATAGGCGGCGAACGTCATCCCGTTCGGCAACACGATCCAGGCGGCGGTGATCTCGGGCCGAGATTTAAGCGCCTCGATCGTCGCTTGCGCGCCTTTATGGTCGTTGAAGGCAATGGCCACCGCGCTGTTGGCGCCGACGATCTCGGCGTAGTTGCCGAGTTGCATCCGGGCCCTGCGCTCTTCCTGGATCAATTGGTTCGCGGCAAAAATCGCGTAACTGATCAGCAACACGATGACGGTGGAGGCCGTGATGATGAGCGCCAGCTTGCGCCTGAGCGGAAGATCGCGGAATCGGCTCACTCGGTCTTGCCTCCGCCGCGAGGGACGAGCGGCTGCGGCACTGCGCTTGGCTGCATGGTGCTATTCGGGCATGGAAATCGCAGTAAGTATACCGCCACGATTTGCGCAATTGGCGCCGGCCGAGGATGGACGTGATCTCATTGCGCCTTCTCCCTGGTATTGCGCGCGATCCGCAACAACTGCGAATTCACCCTGACCCCGGCACGCTCGGCGCTGGCCAGATTCACTTCGAACTGAATGCGCTGCTCGTCTTCCACCAGGCCGATCGTGCCCCCGCCGCGAATGAAGCCCTTGATGTCGCTCACCGTCACGATCGGCTGGCGCGCGGCGGCGCGCAGGAATTGTTGTACGTGCGGCTCCTCGGTCTCTGCCAGGAACAGCATATGGCAGCCTCGAACATCGTCCAGCCCGACGCCGCGCCGCACACGAAATTCGTGTCCCTGCACCATGCGCCGTTCATAGGGGGCCAGCGCGCCGCCGAACGGATCGCGTCCCGACAAACACAGCGTCAACGGCGCCTCGCGGCTGGCGAAGGCATCGGCCGGCCATTCCAGATATTTCGCGAAGTTGAACAAGTACGCGGCCTTGACTTCATACTCGGTGATGGCGTTGTCGCCGAGCGCAAGCAGCGGACAAGCGCCCAGCAGGATGCCTAGCGCGAACCGGCGCAGCATCGGAATCAAGCCCGCTCCGGCCGCCATTCGGCCACGGCCTCGATATCGCCGACGAGCAGAAAGCGCGCGACGTGCGCCCGAGTCGGCCATGCGACAGGTTCAGCCCGGCACACGGCGCCATGCACGGTTCGATGGGCCTCGCCGACGGCGATGCGCCGATGGCGGGAAGCTAAACCAGCCGACATACACGAACTCCCTTTTTTTAATTTGCACAACACAAACGAACATGGTCCGAACGGCAGGTCGATGGCGATAGCCCCGGCCCATACCGTCCCAAGCCAATTCCCTTGCCCCTCCGAGCCGCATGCTCACCGTATCGGGATGCATGCGTTTATTATCCGGCCGAGCCTTCCCTCGACCGCCAGGACCCGCTCCGTGCCCTAATGGCGACTTTCACAAAGCCGCTCTGGCGCTACATCTTCCATGTCGCGCGCAGGAATACGCCGCGCGGCACCTCGATCAACTGTCCGAGATTGAAATCCATGGCGAATTCGGGATGCCGCTCATCGAGCAGATTCTGGCCGACGAGCGAGAGATCGAAGTTCTTGCTCGGCCGCCAGCCGTAGCGAGCGTCAAGCGTCGTGTAGGCGGGAATATCGCCATAGCTCACGCGCGAGACATGGCGTAGCCACAAGTCGAATTGGTGCTTGGGCGAGAGATCGAACTGCGAGCGCAGGGAGAATTGATTCTCCGGCGCCCGGCCTTTTTGTCCTTGCGCGTCCGAGATGCGGATCGGGTCCATGCTCGCCAGCGAGAACTCGGAATGCAGCAGCGCATAGCTCGCCTGTAGACGCCACCGGTCGAGCGGGCGCCAGTCGAGCGACGCCTCGACCCCCTTGGTCCGCGCCGATAGATTGTTGTCCCCCGGAATAAGCACCAGCAGGTGCGGGGCCGGGTCCATCGCCACCTGCGGTACCGATTGGTCGGTGCCGCCGGTGGCCAAATCGGAGTAACGGTTGGCGAACGCGGTCAGATCCATGGCCAGGCGCGCGCCAAGCTGAGCGCGGTAGCCGATCTCCAATGCCTCGATCTTCTCCGAGACGAGCGCGGAGCCGACGTTGCTATAGCGCAGCAGAGCCGGCAGCGGCGTCGGATTGACGGCGGAGTTCGGCGGCAACACATTCACATCGACGCTCGTCCCGTACGAGTTTCGCGCCGGCGTGCGCACCGCGCGCGACCATGCCCCCCAAACCGTGCTCGTCGATGTCGGCGTCCACAGCAGCCGCAGGTTGGGCTGCGGCTCCATGCCGGTATAGGAGTTGTGTTCGAGTTTCGCCCCGGCGATCAAGCGCAGCCGCTCGGGCACGAGGGTGATTTCGTCATGAACGAATGCGCTGGCGATGCGGTAGTGGCCATTGCGCGGCGTGAATTTGACCGCCGCCGACGCCGGGACGGTGATTTCATCGCGCGAGTAGCGATAGTTGAGCCCCCACACCAGGTCATGGCGCGAACTCAACAGCACCCGGTGCTGGAAGTCGATGTCGAAGGTGTCGCGCCGCTCGGTGCCCGTGATCGACTCGATCTCGCTGCCTTCGACATAAGCCCGCAGGGTCGCCTGCGAGCCGTCCCCCAGCGTGCGGTCATAGCGCGTAAGCAGATGGCCGCCGCGATTCGAGGCGGAATCCACCAATGTGGTCCAGTACGGCGGGGTCAAACTAGGCTGGATGATCGGATCGCGCGAATTCACCTCGTGGAGGTCGCCGCTGAACGTGAAGCGGTTGTCCGAATCCAAGCGCCGGTCCAGGCGAAAACCGGCGTGCCGCGAGACGGACTCGTTGTCGACGCGCGTGCCTCTCACGTCCACCGTGTCGCCTCGGTCATAGCCCCGGGCATAGACGCGGTACTGCGTATCGGCGTCGACTTGGCCGCCATAACGCAGCGTCGCGAACCCGGTCTCCAGGGTGCCGGCGCCGACCTGGGCCAAAACGCCCTGGGTGTCTTCGCTACGTTTGGTGATGATATTGATGATGCCGTTGACCGCATTGGCGCCCCACAGCGCCGCGCCGGGACCGCGAATCACCTCGATGCGCTCGATGTCATCCAGCACCATGTCCTGCACTTCCCAGAACACGCCGGAGAATAAGGGCGAATAGACGCTGCGGCCGTCCACCTGGACCAGCAGCTTGTTGGCGAAACGGCCGGCGAAACCCCGCGCCGAAACCGCCCAGCGGTCGTTGCCGATGCGCCCGACTTGCAGGCCCGGCACCATGCGCAGGACATCCGGCAAGCTTGTCGCCCCGGAACGCCGAATATCTTCGTTGGTAATGACGAACAGAGCGGCGGCGGTGTCGTTGAAGCGCTGCTCCTTGCGCGAGACCGAGGTCACCTGAAGATTACCCAACTCCTCCAGGCTGAAATTGCCGAGGTCCGCGCCCGCCCCTTGTGCCTCCTGGCCCAGCGCATGCGCGGGCATCGCGGACAGGGCGATGGCGAACGGCAGCACGGCACGGCGGCACAAAGAACCTGGATAGACGAACATACTCGATCTCCACCTTCTGGGTTAGCGCGGCATACGCAGACCTTGCCGCAACCTTCCGTCGGCGGATCATAAACCAAAGCACGCCGGAAAGCTCCCCCGGCATGGCCATGGGCCGGAACGGCCGCCGGGCATTCCCCAAACGCATATCGCATGCAAGAATACCCCCGCTTCCGCCGCTTGCAAGGCATGCGGACGACGGCTCATAACACCAAACAGGATGGAGATATCGTCATGAATTTGCGCGCAATATTGAAGAAGTTTTCTTGGCTGATTGCGTTGGTGGCCTCGATCATCGCCATCGTCGGCACGATCTGGCCGGCGGTATTCCCCTGGCTGGTGGCGACGGCGGCAACCGTGGCCTGCTATTTCAAGCCGCGCCACGGTTTGATCGGCCCGGTGGATTTGCCCGCCCACGATGCCTACCTACCCGAGGAGTCCTTGCAGTGGTGGTACTGGACCGGGCACCTGCAAATCGAGGATGGCAGGCGTTTCGGTTTTGAAGTCGTGTTCTTCGCCACCGACAACTTCAAGATACTCCGCAGCCAATTGATCCAGGCCGCCATCACCGACATCGAGGCCGATAGCTTCACATTCGAGGAATACGTTCGGCTCCATGCGCCGAAAAAGCTCAAGGACCGCTTCGAGCTCGACTCCGGCCCCAACAATATGATCACCGCCAAGGGCGGCGATGGAAAGGATGCCATCCACTGCCAGATCGGGAAATATGTACTCGACCTGGAACTCACCTCCACCAAGCCGGTTGCCATGCATTACGGCGGCAACGCCCACCCCTACCGCTTCGGCGGCTATACCTATTACTACTCCCGCACCCACATGGAGACCCAAGGCACGCTCACGATAGACGGGGCGCCGCACAAGGTGACCGGCGTGACCTGGTTCGACCGCCAATACGGCGAACTGGAGCCGGCGATGCTCAAAGGCTGGCAGTGGTTCGCCATCGAATTGGACGACAACCGCCAATACATGCTGTTCGACTTCCTCGGCGACGGGGTGGATGCCGCAGTGGAGAAATCCGGCTCGATCACCAACGCCGCCGGGCAGACACGCACCCTGGCCGCGCATGAATTCGAGGTGAAGGTCCTCGGCCATTGGAAGAGCCCGCATACCGGGGCTGACTATCCCTCGGGCTGGGAAGTCACGGTGGACGGCCAGACACTTATCGTCGAGCCGCTGGTGAAGGACCAGGAACTCCACGGCGACCCCAAAAAGGGCATACCGTGGGCCGGCGTGTACTGGGAAGGCGCATGCAGCGTGAGCGGCCCGGTCAACGGCAAGGCCTATGTCGAACTCAACGGCTTCACCAGCCTGATCCAGGTTTGATCGCCGGCCTGCATCGTGCCGAAAGCACGGTGCAGGCGCGCGGGAAGATCAGCTCGCCTGGCCTTGCGTAGCCGACGTACCGTTACCGAACAGGGCGGCCTTGGTCGGTTTGTCCATGTAGGCAAGAATCTTGATCGCCTCGTAGACGCTGACCGTGGTGAAGGACACGCTCATCCACACGATCACCGCTTCCACCGGCAGATCGCACCAGGCATCGACGAAAATGCCCATCATTTGCTCCGGCCGATAGAACCACCACTGGTAGGGGGCCGCGAGCGTCGCCTCCCAGATCAGCGCGATCAGCACGATCATGAAGAAGGTCATGCTCAGGGCGCGCCAGTTGATGAACCACACCACGGCACGGAACAGCAGCAGGCTGGGCAGGACGGCGACCATGATCACGAAGGCCATATAGCCCGGAAAGCCGTCGGGCACTTGCGAGAAATATTTCTTGTAGACATAGGCCGCGAGGATCAGGGCCAGCCCCAGCCAGATCGAGCCCCAGTGGATATTGATGACCCGGGACACCCCGCAATTGGCCGCCTCTTCCTGGTAGTCCGGCACGTTATAGGCGCCGAACCAATATTCGTCGCCCCATACGTACAGCAGCAGAATCACGATGAACCCGAGCGCGTAGAACAAGAACTCCTCCACCGGCACCGCGCCGCCGACCACCGGCACCATGATGCCCAGCGTGGCGTCGCGGTTGACGAAGGTGAAGAAGCTATGCGCGAAGAAGATATCGAGGGCGAAGCCGGCGGGAATCAACACCGCCATGGTCCGCCAGAACGCCTTGCGCTGGATCGGATACTTCGGGTGGCGTAAAAACCAGAACCCCAGCACAACGATCGGAATAATCCAAAGCAGCAGGCTGACGGTGTAGCCATAGGGGGACGGATTCTCCGCCACATCCACCACGGTTCGAGGAAACCTCACCGTCGAAAGCGTGAGCAGGGTGGGCACCAGCACCATGGCGATCATGCCGAGACAGGTTTTCGCGTCCTTGTGCGGTGTGCGTTGCGGGGTAGTTTGCATGGCTCTCTCCGTTTTTCTTTTGCGACGGCATATTAACGCAGATTGCCGCCATGAAAAGAACCGGGCCCGCCGGCCGGCGACGACGGACGGGGCTTGAAGGCGGGAATCGTGTTCAACAAATCGTAGGGTGCGCCTGCGCACCACCCGCGCACCCTACCGGGAATCAGGCGGCGCCGAGAGCGGCGGCGATCAGCTCGTCCAGCTGCTTCTTATGCACGCCGTGATAGCCGGTGGCCGGCGAGGCCGAGGCGGGCCGGCCGGCGTAGCGCACCGATTGGCCGCTCAAAGCCCGCAGGTGATAGGCCATGTAGCGCCAGGCCCCCTGGTTTTGCGGCTCGTCCTGGGCCCAGACGATCTCGGCCGCATTGGGATACCGCGCCAGCTCGGCCCGGAGCTCCGCATCCGGCAGCGGGTAGTACTGTTCGACGCGCAGGATGGCGACATGATCCAGCCCGCGCGCCTTACGGGCCTGCGCCAGATCGAAATAGACCCGGCCGCTACAGAAGACCAAGCGCGCCACCTTGGCCGGCTCAATGCCGTCATCGGCCTCGCCGAGCACCGGCTGAAAAGCGCCGCTCGCCAAATCTTCCAGGCTTGAACTGGAATCGGGGTGGCGCAACAGGCTCTTCGGCGTAAAGCAGATCAGCGGTTTGCGATAAGGCCGGCGTATCTGCCGGCGCAGCAAATGGAACAATTGCCCAGGCAGGCTGGGCTGCACGACCTGGATGTTGTCCTCGGCCGCGAGTTGCAGATAGCGCTCGATGCGCGCGGAGGAATGCTCCGGCCCCTGGCCCTCATAGCCGTGCGGCAGATACAACACCAGGCCGTTGAGCCGGCCCCATTTGGCCTCGCCGGCCGCGATGAACTGGTCGATCACCACCTGGGCGCCGTTGGCGAAGTCGCCGAACTGCGCCTCCCAGATCGCCAGCTCGTTCGGCGCCGCGCTGGCATAGCCGTATTCGAAACTGAGCACCGCCTCTTCCGACAACAGCGAATCGACCACCAGGAAGTGGGCCTGCTCGGCGCCGAGGTTTTGCAGCGGGATATGCACGCCGGCATCCCAGCGTTCGCGCTGCTGGTCGTGCAGCACGGCATGGCGATGGAAGAAGGTGCCGCGCCCGGAGTCCTGGCCGCTCAGGCGGATGCCGTGGCCCTCGGTCAGCAGGCTGGCGAAGGCCAGCGCCTCGGCCATGCCCCAATCGAGCGGCAACGCGCCCTCGGCCATCTGGCGCCGGCTCTGCATGACCATGATCACGCGCGGATGCAGGCTAAACCCCGCCGGCTCGTGGGCGATGCGCTGGCCCAGCTCGCGCAGCCGCGCCGCCGGCACGGCGGTGTCGGCCGGCGCGCGCCAATCGTTGCCGCGATAAGGCCGCCAGTCGGCGACATAAGGCGTATAGGGCCGCTCCGGCGCGGCCGGCAGGGCCTCGATCTCCTGCTTGCAGGCCTCGACCAGCGCGTCCGCCGCGCCCTCCCCCAGCAAGCCCCGGTCTTGCAGGCTCTGGGCGTAGAGCGCGCGGGTGCCGGCCAGATCGCGGATCCGCCGGTACATCAGCGGTTGGGTCACCATCGGCTCGTCCTGCTCGTTGTGGCCCAGGCGGCGGTAGCAGATCAGGTCGATGGCGATGTCGTGGCGGAAGGTCATGCGGTAGTCGAGCGCGATGCGCACGGCCTTGAGCACCGCCTCGGGGTCGTCGCCGTTCACGTGCAGCACCGGCGCCTCGACCATCTTCATCACGTCGGTGCAATACAGGCTGGAGCGGGTGTCGCGCGGGTCCGAGGTGGTGAAGCCGATCTGGTTGTTGACGATGATATGCAGCGTGCCGCCGGTGGTGAAGCCGCGCGTGGCCGACATGGCCAGGCTCTCCATCACCACGCCCTGGCCGGCGAAGGCCGCGTCGCCGTGGATCAGCACCGGCACGACCTGGCTGCCGTCCAGGTCGCCACGCTTTTGCTGCTGCGCCCGCACCCAGCCCTGCACCGCCGGGTTGACGATCTCCAGGTGCGAGGGATTGAAAGCCAGCGCGATGCGGATGCCGCCGGCCGCCGTCTCCACCTCGCGGGCATAGCCCAGGTGGTATTTCACGTCGCCGGTCGAGGCGCCTTCCGACACGAGGTTGGCCTCTTCCGCGAACAAGGCCAGGGCCGAACGGCCGAGCACGTTGTGCAGCACGTTGAGCCGGCCGCGATGGGCCATACCCAGGCCGATTTCCTTGATGCCGCCGCCGATGGCGCGCTCGGCCAAAAAGTTCAGCAGGGGAATCAGCGATTCCGCGCCTTCCAGCGAGAACCGCTTCTGGCCGACGAAGCGGGCGTGGATCAGCTTCTCGACCGTCTCGGCCAAGGTGAGCTGCTTGAGCAGCCAGTGCCGCCGCTCGTCGGAGACCTCCCGCTCCAGTTCGTCCGACTCCAGCCGGGCCTGTAGCCAACGCTTCTGCGGAGTGTCGCGGATATGCATGTACTCGGCCGACAGCGTGCCGCAATAGGCGCGGCGCAGCCGAGCCAGGATGCCGCGCAGGCTGTCGCGCGGCGGGCCGGCGAGCGAGCCGGTGTCGAATTCGAGTTCGAGGTCGGCCGGGGTCAAGCCGTAATTGGCCGGGTCCAGCTCGGGCAGCGCGTCTTGGTTCAGGCGCTTGAGCGGGTCGAGATCGGCGGCGCGAAAGCCGTGGAAGCGATAGGCGTTGATGAGCTGCAACACGCCGACCTGGCCGGTGTTGCATTGCAGCAAGGCCCAATCGGTGACGGCCGGGCCGGCGGCGGGTTTTGCGGCAACGGCCGGCGCCCGCTCGCGCGCCTCCAGGGCCGCCAGGTACTCGGCGCTGCCCGAGTAGTAGGCCTCGCCGCGCCCTGTCATGATTACTTCCGCTTATCGACCGGCAGGTAATCGCGCCGCTCGGCGCCGACATAGAGCTGCCGGGGCCGGGCGATCTTGTGCTCGCCGCCGGAGATCATCTCCATCCATTGCGCGGTCCAGCCGGCGGTGCGGGCCAGCGCGAAGATCGCGGTGAACATGGAATTGGGGATGCCCATCGCGCGCATGACGATGCCGGAATAGAAATCGACGTTGGGATAGAGCTTCTTCTTCACGAAGTACTCGTCCTCCAGCGCGATCTGCTCCAGCTTGAGCGCCAGCTTGAACAGCGGGTCGTTGTGCAGGCCCAGCTCGTTCAGCACCTCGTGGCAGGTCTCGCGCATGATCGCCGCGCGCGGGTCCATGTTCTTGTAGACCCGGTGGCCGAAGCCCATCAAGCGGAAGGAGTCGGCCTTGTCCTTGGCCCGCTCGATGAATTTGCCGATGTGCTTCTCGTCGCCGATCTCTTCCAGCATGGTCAGCGTCGCCTCGTTGGCGCCGCCGTGCAGCGGCCCCCAGAGCGAGGCGATGCCGGCCGCGATGCAGGCGAAGGGGTTGGCGCCGCTCGATCCGGCCACCCGCACCGTCGACGACGAGGCGTTCTGTTCGTGGTCGGCATGCAAGATGAAGATGCGCTCCAACGCCCGGGCCAGCACCGGGTTCGGCACGTAGTCGTCGCAGGGCGTGGCGAACATCATGGACAGGAAATTCTCCGCATAGCTGAAGCGGTTTTGCGGATACATGAAGGGCTGGCCGATGTTGTACTTGTAGCTCCAGGCCGCAATGGTGGGCACCTTGGCCAGCAGGCGGAAGGCCGCGATCTCGCGCTGCGCGGGGTCGAAGGCGTCGGACGAATCCTGATAGAAGGCCGACATCGCGCCGACCACGCCGACCATCACCGCCATCGGGTGCGCGTCGCGCCTAAAGCCGCGATAGAAGTTGGCCATCAGGTCGTGCAGCATGGTGTGCTCTTTCACCGTGCCGACGAAATGCGCCTTCTGCCCGGCCGTCGGCAGCTCGCCGTTGATCAAAAGATAGGCCACCTCCAAAAAATCGGAGTGCTCGGCCAATTGCTCGATGGGGTAGCCCCGGTAATAGAGCAGGCCCTTGTCGCCGTCGATATAGGTGATGCTGGACGCGCAGCTCGCCGTCGACAGGAAACCGGGGTCGTAGGCGAACACGTGATGCTGGCCCAGGCCGCGCGTGTCGATGACCGAAGGCCCGATACTGCCGTCGAGCACCGGCAGCTCGATGGTCTTGTCCTTGTCGCTGAATTGGAGGGTGGCGGTGCGTTTGCTCATTTCGGCGTCACTTTTCTAATCTTTTCAATCACGGGCCTAAATTCGGCCGGGGCCGGCACCTGGCCCGACAGCCAGGCATACAGGTCCATATCTTCCTGCTCGATCAGCCGGCCGAAGACGGCCTGTTCCCCTTGGTCGAGCCCGGAAAAACCCGCGTCGAGAAACCCGCCCAGCCAGGCATCCAGCTCCAGCATGCCGCGCCGGCAACGCCAGCGCAGGCGGTTGAGTCCCTCGGTCAAAACGCGCGCTTCACCAGAAGGGTCTTGATTTTGCCGGCCGCAGCCGTGGGGTTCAAGCCTTTCGGGCAAACTTCCACGCAATTCATGATGCCGTGGCAGCGGAACAGCCGGTACGGGTCTTCCAAAAAGTCCAGCCGCTCGGCCGTGGCCTGGTCGCGCGAATCGGCGACGAAGCGATAGGCCTGCAACAAGGCGGCCGGCCCGAGAAACTTGTCCGGGTTCCACCAGAACGACGGGCAAGCCGTGGTGCAGCAACCGCACAGGATGCACTCGTACAGACCGTCCAGCTCGGCCCGCTCGGCCGGGCTTTGCAGCCGCTCGTTCTCCGGCTCCGGCTCCAGGTTGATCAGATAGGGCTTCACCGCCCGGTAATGGCGCATGAACTCGGCCATGTCCACGATCAGGTCGCGCACCACCGGCAGCCGAGGCAAGGGCCGAATCTCGACCGGCTGCTTCAATCCGTCCAGCGGCGTAATGCAGGCCAGCACGTTCTTGCCGTTGACGTTCACCCCGTCCGAGCCGCACACCCCCTCGCGGCAGGAGCGGCGAAAGCCCAGGCTGTCGTCCTGCTCCTTCAGCGCGAGCAAGGCGTCGAGCACCATCTTGCCGCGCGGGTCGATGTCGAGCTCATAGCTCTGCATGCGCGGCGCGGCGTTGGTTTCGGGGTCGTAACGGTAGATGGAGAAGCGCATTGAAATCCTAGCGATCAAGCGGGCTGACCACACCGCGCCCGCCCTTGTTCAGGACATGAGTGTAAATCATGGTAGTGGACACGTCCGAATGGCCCAGCAACTCCTGCACGGTGCGGATATCGTAGCCGCCTTCGAGCAAGTGCGTAGCAAAGGAATGGCGCAAGGTGTGCGGGCTCACCGGCTTGGCAACCTCGGCCCGCTCGGCCGCCCGGCGCACCGCCCGCTGAACCCGCTTCTCGTCGATATGGTGGCGGCGCACGGCGCCTGAGCGCGGGTCGGGCGAAAAACTCGCGGCGGGAAACACATACTGCCATGCCCAGGTCTTGCCGGCATTGGGGTATTTGGCCGCCAGCGCATCCGGCAGCCAGGCTTCGCCCTTGCCCATCGCCAGATCGGCCACATGCTGCGCCTTCACCTGAGCCAGATGCGCCTTGAGTCGCTCAGCCAGCGTATCGGGCAACATGGTCACCCTGTCCTTGGCACCCTTGCCCTCGCGCACCACAATCTCGTGTCGGGCAAAGTCGACATCCTTTACCCGCAGGCGCAGGCACTCCAGCAAACGCATGCCCGTGCCATAGAACAGACGCACGACCAGATCCATCAGCGGGTCATCCACGTATTTAAGCAGCCGCCCCACTTCATCCCGAGTCAACACCGTGGGCAGGCGCGCCGACTTCTTGGCCCGCGTCACCTCGTCGAGCCAGGGCAAGGGCTGATCCAGCACCTCTTTAATATAGAAACAATATGGCCGACAGCGCCTGCGACTGGGTGGACGCGCTGACATTGCGCTCCACCGCCAGCGAAGTCGGAAAAGCCTCCACCTCGGCCTTGCCCATCTCCAGGGGGTGGCGCTTGTCGTGAAAAAAGATGTATCGTTTGATCCACTGTACATAGGCCGCCTCGGTGCGCTTGCTGTAATGCTTTAATCGCAGGCGATCCCGCACTTGGTCCAGCAACTTGGGCTGAGAATGCGAAGACGTTTCACTATTTGACATGGCTTGACCTATGGGCAGAATACAAGACACCCCATAGTATAAAAATCAGGGGGTTACAAAATGCACCAAGATTATCGGACATGTCCAATAAAACTTTTATTCGGACATTTGGTGTCTACATTACGTTGAACGGCAATGGATACCGAAGAGTTCCCTGACCGCAAGTATCTAAAACGCCTTGATCGCGGCAATGAACATCGCTGGCAGTTTCAATTTGAACGTGACCCGATCAAGGAGTCCAAGAACTTCAGTGACAGCACATACGGATCAAAGGCCCTCTCGTACCAAGCAGCCAAAGACCATCGCGACAAATTCTTACAGAGCGCCTTTGAACTTGGCATTCTTGATCCCGATGATCCATCTCTCCGATATTCAATACCGCTCGTTCTTGCCCTCTCTCCTCGCAATACATCTGGCATCGTAGGCGTCTCTCGCGAGCATCGCGAAAGAAAAGACCGAAAGAGCCCTGAAATAAATTGGGTGACCAACTATCAGGACGATGCCGGGAAAAACAAGCAGAAGTCGTTTCCTATAACAAGGCTTGGTGAAAAAGAGGCCTTATACCGAGCGGTTACATTCCGTCGAGATTTTGTTCTGCGTGTTGCGGAGAAGACAGCAAGTACCATCAAACGCGAGCAAATCGAAAAGCACCTTCACGAACTCAATGCCCTATTGGAGTACATCACCGCCCTTCAAGAAGACGCGGATGTGTTCTTCTTTCTAGGAACGATCAACAACCCGTTACTTTCATCCACCACCAAACAGGAAATGCTCAATGTCCGGATAGGTCAGCAGCGTTTCCGTAAATTGGTTCTCGACATGTGGCGCCACAAGTGCGCAATTACGGGCGCTGGGCAGTTCATCACAGCCTCTCACATCAAACCGTGGAGCGCATCGGACAACTCCGAGCGACTAGATCCATTTAACGGGTTGGCGCTTTCGCCGGTCTATGACAAAGCATTTGATGCGGGGCTGATTTCCTTCGACGACGAAGGGCGAATCCTCATCTCCAAGCATCTCATCCAAGACGCAGCCCTTCTTGGAATTACCGGTGACGAGCGCATCAGAGAGCTGAATTTTCTTCACCAGAAATATCTCTCGTACCATCGACAATTCCTGTTTCGACCAAATGAGTAGTTGCCGTCCAACCCATAATTCCACCGGACCTGCGCGAAAAGCCACGCAGTCCGGTGAATTCAAACGTTGGGGGTCTTCACAGTGACGTTTCCTTCGGTTGCCGTCGCTAGGCGTACTCATAGATTGCCGGCGCTTCTGCTGCGTGAGATCGGGCGTGTCATCACGATATTCTCGTGCATTGAGCACGAAATGAACTTGCTTACCTTCTCGCTGCTGCGACTCTCTCCGGCAGAAGGTCGACTTGCGCTGGCGCGCCAAAATGTCCGTAGTCGCTTCCATCTCATCACGCTTCTCCTTGGCGCCAACAACGTATCAATAACGCACAACCTGAAAGCTCTTGCAGCCGAAATTGAAGAACTCGAAGAGTTGCGAGATTGGGTTGCGCACGGTGTTTGGTCGAAGGACGGGAAAGTTTTTCGCCTCGAAATATCGCGGGGAACATGGCAACCAAGAGGGATGCATCGGAAAGTTGATAGAAAAATTGTTCCCGCTGCTGCACCGGTCGATTACCAGTCTCTCCGGCGCATATCAGATGTTGGCGTTGAGCTTCTGGCAGTTGTCGTCGACACCCACAAACAAACTCTGGCGCAACTGCAACCCTTACCCGCAAAACGTAAGCCGTCACGTCACGCTCATCTATGAACACACCTCTGCTCATGAGCCGCGACCCCCAACCCGGCAGTCAACCGGACCTTGCGCATAAAGCCGCGCAAGGCCGGTTACTTCTACGTTGAGGCTGTACAAAAACCCCCAATCCCCGGAACAAAATCCCCACTCCCACCTCCAACAAGCCATTGCCCAAATAGCCCGGAGCGATGCGCATGGCGAGATACAAAACGATAGATCGCAGCCCCCGGCTGCTGCCGGTGGTGTTGAGCGAACAAATCCAACCCGGCACCTTCGAGTTCGCGCTGGAT
>JACRAU010000016.1 GCA_016234655.1 Betaproteobacteria bacterium | reverse complement strand
TGTGAGGCGAGAGGCGAGAGGCGAGAGGCGAGAGGCGAGAGGCGAGAGGCGAGAGGCGAGAGGCGAGAGGCGAGAGGCGAGAGGCGAGAGGCGAGAGGCGAGAGGCGAGAGGCGAGAGGCGAGAGGCGAGAGGCGTCTTTGCCCCTAGCCCCGCGCCCCTGGCCCCGCGCCAAGCATCGCCCGATATAGCTCGGCATATTGCCGGGCGCTGCCTTCCCAACTGAAGTCGCGCCGCATGCCGGTGGTTTGCAGCCGGCGCCAGGCCTTGGCATCGGCGAACAAGGCGAGCATGCGTTCTACCGCCGCTTGCAAGGCGGCCGGGGTCTCGCCGTCGAACACGAAGCCGCTTGCTTCGCCCCGTGCCAAGGTTTGTGGCGTCGCGTCGACCACGGTGTCCTTGAGGCCGCCGGTGGCGTGGACGATGGGCGGCGTGCCATAGCGCTGGCTGTACATCTGGTTCAGGCCGCAGGGTTCGAAACGCGACGGCATCAAGAAGCAATCGACACCGGCCTCGATGCGGTGGGCCAGGCCTTCGTCGTAGCCGATGATGGCGGCCACCTTGCCCGGATGGCGCGCGGCCAGGCCGTGCACTGCCTGCTCCAAGACGGCCTCGCCGCTGCCCAGCAGCACCAGTTGGCCGCCGCGCGCGATCAGCCAGTCGGCGATAGCCAGCACCAAGTCGATGCCCTTCTGGTAGGTCAGGCGAGAGACGATGCCGAATAGCGGGGCATGCGCATCGGCGACGAGGTTTAGGTCGCCCTGCAAGGCGCGCTTGCACGCCTGCTTGCCGGCCAGGTCGTCGGCGGCGTAGGCGGCGGGCAGGTGCGGGTCGCCGGCCGGGTTCCAAAAGGCGGTGTCGATGCCGTTGACGATGCCGCTCAATAGGTCGCGGCGCGCGGCCAGCAGGCCTTGCAGGCCCATGCCCAGGGGTTCGTGCTGGATCTCCTCGGCGTAGGAAGGGCTGACCGTGTTGATGCGGTCGGCATAGAACAGGCCGGTCTTGAGGAAGGAGAGATTGCCGTAATACTCCATGCCTTCCATCTGGAAGTGCTCGGCCGGCAGGCCAAGTTGCACGACCGTATCGGCGGGAAAGATGCCCTGGTAGGCCAGGTTGTGCACGGTCATCAGGCTGCGCGCGCCGCCGCCCATGAAGCGCAGCCAGGCCGGCGCCAGGCCGGTCTGCCAATCGTTGCAATGCAGGATGTCCGGCCGCCAGCCGAGCGCCGTTGCGTCGGTGGCGAGATGGGCGGCGAGCCAGGACAAGAGGCCGAAACGCAAGGCGTTGTCCGGGTAATCGTAGCCGTCGATGTCTTGGTATGGGCCACCCGCGCGCGCATAAAAATCCGGGGCGTCGACGAGGTAGACCGGGGTGTCGGCATCCGGCATCTCGGCTTGCAGTAGCCGAACGCCGCCGAATAACGGGATGGCTTCGAGGCGCAGGCATTCGCGCGCCCCGCGCACGCCATCGAGCGTGCCGGGATAGGCCGGCAGCAGCAGCCGGCAATCGATGCCGGTATCGCGCAGCGCGGCCGGCAAGGCGCCGCTGACATCGGCCAGCCCGCCGGTCTTGGCCAGGGGGCGGGCCTCCGAGGTGGCGAATAGGACTCTCATCTAGGGCAAGGGCTCCGTTGCGGGTAGATCGCTATTGTAGGGTCTGCGCTTCGCCGCGCTCGCGATCTTGAGTAAATTCATCAACCAAGCCGATAATCGCACGACGACAATAAATCAGTATGACGAGAGGAGAGGGCGCGATGTCCGGTATCCCCGGCAAGGATGGTTATTCGGCATGGGCGAACCGTGCCCGCGATTTACACGCGCTGGTCGGCTTGCTCTCGGTCGAAGGCTGGGACCGCATGCGGGCCTTGCGCTTGGCGCATGGCTTGCAGAACCTGGCGATCGACGCGGCCGTGGCCGAGCGGCACGGTATCGGCCATGCCGCGCGCGAGGCCTTGGCTCGGTTGGAAAGCGTCTTGGTCGAGCGGATCGTGCCCGAGACGGCACCATTGCATGAGTTGCTCGGCCAGGTCTCCGAGGTGGCGGCGCTGGCCCTGACCGACGAGGGCACCCATACCATCGATTGGGGTGGGCTCGGCATGCCGGCCGCGCATTTGCCGTCCGGCTATCGGCTGTTCGGGCTGGGCGAGGATGCGGCGGCCTTGCTTCGACGCGTGGGTGGCCGCGATCTGGAGATCGAGCGGATGTTCGATTCGGCGTCGGCGCTGGTGGCGCAATTGCCGCCGGAGGCGCGGGCCGTGGTGCTGCTCGATGTCGAATGGGTGGCCGGCCATGGCGAGGCCCTGGCCGAGATCGCGCGCCTGGCTGCGGGCGGCCAGGCGGTCTTCGTGGCGGTGACCGAGGGCAAGGGCTTCGCCAACCAGTTGGCCATCCTGCGCAGCGGCGTGCGCCTGTTCATCGAACGGCCCGTGAGTTCGGAACGCCTGCTGGAAATGCTGGATGGGGTGGCCTGGCCGCCGCAAGAACCCTATCGGGTCATGCTGGTGGACGACGATGCGGCCGCCTTGGCGCATGGTGCCGCGATCTTGCGCGATCGCGGCATGGCCGTGACCGAGATCGCCGATCCGGTGATGGCCTTGGAATTCGTCGAGGAATTCGCGCCGGACGTGATCGTGCTCGATATCGAGATGCCGGCATGCAAGGGCACGGAGCTGGCGGCCTTGATGCGGCAGAAGGACAGCTTCGCGCACATCCCGGTGATCTATCTCACCGCTTGGGTAGACGAAGACCGCCAGATGGCGGCGCGCATGACGGCGAGCGAAGACTACCTGATCAAGCCGGTCGAGCCGGAGATGCTGGTCATGGCGGTCGGCGCCCGGGCGCGTCGGGCACGGCATCTGGCCGCGTTGGAACGGCGGGGCCGCAACAGTTGGCGCCAGTTCGAACGCCTGCGCTACGCGCTGGACCAGCATGCCCTGGTCAGCGCCACCGATCCCGACGGGCGCATCGTCTACGCCAACGCCAAGTTCTGCGAGATCAGCGGTTATGGCCGCAACGAGTTGCTGGGGCAGAACCACCGCATCGTCAAATCCGAGCGCCACACGCCGGATTTCTACCAAGATATGTGGCATACCCTGAGCCACGGCCGTATCTGGCAGGGCGAGATCGAGAACCGGCGCAAGGACGGCAGCGCCTATTGGGTGAAATCGACCATCGTGCCCTTCCTGGACGAGCGGGGCATGCCGGAGAGTTATGTCGCGATCCGCACCGAGCTGACCGAGGCCAAGTTGCAATCGCGCCTGCTGGAGCTGCTGCGCGAGGGCATGGGCGCCTACGTCGCGACCCGCGACTTGCCGGCCAGCACCGATTTCCTGTTGCAGGGCCTGCTCGACCTGAGCCAGGGGCAATACGGTTTTATCGGCGAGGTCTTGTACGACGGGCGGGGCGCGCCCTATTTGCGCACGCATGCGATCAGCAACATTGCCTGGGACGAGGAGACTCGGCGTTTTTACGACGAGCACGCCAAGCGGGGCCTGGAGTTTCGCAATCCGGACACCCTGTTCGGCGCCGCGCTCTCGTCGGGCGAGCCGGTGATCAGCAACGACCCGGCGCACGACCCGCGCAGCGGTGGCCTGCCCGAAGGCCACCCGCCCGTGCGTGCCTTTCTCGGCGTGCCGATCTATTACGGCGAGGAGTTGGTCGGCATGTACGGCATCGCCAACCGGCCGGGCGGTTACGACCGGGCCTTGCTCGATTTGCTGGCGCCGTTCAACGCCACCTATGCCGCGATGATCGAGGCCCATCGTTCTGCGGTGCGGCAGGAACATATGCTCGACGACCTATTGCAGGCCAAGGAGCGGGCCGAGGCGGCGAGCGAGGCGAAGTCGGGCTTTCTCGCCAGCATGAGCCACGAGCTGCGCACGCCGCTGAATGCCATCCTCGGCTTCTCGCAATTGATGTTGGGCAGCGACGCCAAGGCCGGCCATGAATCCGCATACGGCGCGCGGGAGATATACCAGGCCGGTAACCACCTGCTCAACATCATCAACGACCTGCTCGACTTGGCGCGCATCGAATCGGGCAAGATGGAATTGAAGATCGGCGCTGTGAAGCCGGCCGGGGTGCTGAAGGAGTGTCGGGCCATCGCGCAAGGGCTGGCCGAGCAGCACGGCATCGCGCTCGATTTCGACCTCGCGGTGCCGGATGACGCGGCGATCGAGGCCGATGCCCTCAGGCTCAAGCAGGCCGTGCTCAACCTGATCTCGAACGCGGTCAAATACAATCGGCCGAGCGGTTCGGTCACGATGTCGTGCCGGCCGCTGCCAAACGGCAACGTGCGCATCGCCGTGCGCGACACGGGGCCGGGCATCCCGATCGAAAAGCAGGGGCGGCTGTTCCTGCCGTTCGACCGCCTGGGCGCGGAGCGCGGTCATGTCCAAGGCACCGGCATCGGCCTGGCGATCACCCGCCATCTGGTCGAGATCATGGGCGGCGCGATCGGCGTGCATAGCGTGCCGGGCGAGGGCAGCGAATTCTGGATCGAAATGCCGCCGGCACGGGACGCGGCCAACCGGGGATCGGCGGCGGAAGCGGCCGATGCCGAGTTGCCAGCGGAAATGCCAGCCAATTCGGCCGAAACGGGCTATACCGTACTGTACGTGGAAGACAATCATTTCAACCGGCGCCTGATGCAGGGCATCATGGCGCGCCGGCCCGAGATCAAGCTGATCGAGGCGGAGACCGCCGAGATGGGCTTGGATTTGGCCGACGCGGTGCTGCCGGACTTGATTCTCATGGACATCAACCTACCCGGCATGGACGGTTATCAAGCCTTGGAGAAGATCAAACTCAGCCCGCGACTGCGGGATATCCCGGTGGTGGCGGTCACCGCCAACGCGATGCGCGGCGACGAGGAACGCGGTTTGGCCGCCGGGTTCCGCGCCTATCTGACCAAGCCGTTCGGGGTCGATGCGGTCTATCGCTTGCTCGATGAATTGTCGAGCGATGAGGCGACCTGAGATGGCGGGCGCGGCGGCTTGCCGGTGGGCCTATCTGCGCCAACCGGACAATGCCACCTTGGTCGGCTTGCCCTGGCCAGCCTTGGCCCGCGAGCGGACATGATGGATATCCGGCAAGAACAGGCCCTGGCGCGCTTGAAGGAACAGCAGCGGCAATGGTGGGCGATGCTGGAGTTCTTGCCCTTGGCGATCGCCGCCTTCGATCGGGATGGCCGCACGCAATACGTCAACGCCAAATTCATCGAGCTGTTCGGCTACGACAAGGCCCAGGCGCCGACGCTCAACGACTGGTGGCGGCAGGCCGCGCCCGACGCGGAGAGTTTCACCATGCTGCTCGAACGCTGGCAATCGACGGTGACCGCCGCCAAGTTTTACCAGACCGAGCCGGAGCCCCTCTCCGGCACGGCCCGCTGCAAGGGCGGCGCGCTGAAATACATCGAGATGCGCGCGGCCTTCGTCGGCGATTTGATGCTGGCCACGGTGATCGACCTGAGCCAGCGGCGCGAGCTGGAGCAGGCGGTGCTGCGGGCGAAGGAGGACATCGAGCGGGCCAATGCGGAGAAATCCCAGCTCGTCGCCCATATCGCCCGCGAACTGTATTCGCCCTTGAACGTGGCGATGGGCCATGCCCAGTTGCTCGAGATCGACGAGACCCTGGCCGAGCGCGAGTTGTCGCACGTGGCCGAGATCAAGGCGGCGTGCGGCCAGATGCTCGACATGATCAAGCAGTTGATCGGCACCGCCGTGCCGTCCGAGGCGCCATCCCGGCCGGGTCGTGAACCGGCGCCGGCGCCGCGTGGCCGCATCCTGGTGGTGGAGGACTACGAACCCAATCGCCAGCTGATCGCCCGCCAGTTGATGCGCCTGGGCTATGAATCGGCCGTCGCCGGCGACGGTGCCGAGGCCTTGAAGCTGTGGCAGGCCGAGCCTTATGCCTTGATCCTGACCGATTGCAATATGCCGGTGATGGACGGCCTGGAGCTGACCGCCCGCATCCGCGATATCGAACGCGGTTTGGGGGGGCATGTGCCCATCGTCGCGGTCTCCGCCAACACCACCCAGGAGGAAATCGACAAGTGCCTGAATGCCGGCATGGATGCCTATCTGGCCAAGCCGGTGAAGCTGGATGAATTGGAGCAGGTATGCGCGAAATTCGCGCGGCCGCCGGAGGCGATGCCCGCGCCCACCGATCAGCCCGAAGCGCCGCCCCCGCTCGTGGCCGGCGCGCGCCTGCGGCTTTTGGCCGGCCTGTCGGGCGCCGTGGAACCGAGCGAGCTATCCCGCTTGGCCGAGATATTCATCGCCGCCTTGCAGGAGGTCTTGGCCGTCATGGGCGCCTGCGATCGCGCGGACGACATGCCCTGTCTGGCCCGGGCCGCGCACAAGCTGAAAGCGTCGCTACGCACGATAGGCGAGGAGGCATTGCTGGCCCGGCTCGCCGCGATCGAGTTCGCCGCGAAGGAGAACGATTGGCCCACGACCCGAAGCGAGCTGCCGGGCCTGCTGGATGGGGCGTTCAAGGCGATCGAGGCGATTCGCGTGGAACTGCGCGATCTGAGCGGTTCGGCGGCGGATGAGCTTGGCCCGATCGCCGCTCCGGCGGGCGACGATTGGGCCAAGCTTGGCGTGCTGGTGGTCGACGACGATGCCTTCGTGCGCGAACAAGTCGGCAATATGTTGCGCCGCTTGGGGGTGGGGCGGGTGCGCCAGGCCGGCGACGGGGCCGAGGCCCTGGCCGACCTGGCGGCTCATGCCGGCGAGATCGACATCGTGCTGTGCGACCTCAATATGCCGGGCATGGACGGCCTGGAGTTCATCCGCCACTTCGCCGCGCGCAAGGACAAGATCGGCATTGCCTTCATCAGCGGCGAGGACAGCCGGATGCTGGCCAGCGCGCAGGAGTTGGCCCGGGCGCAAGGCCTTCATGTCTTGGGGGTAGCGGTCAAGCCGATTGGCGGTACCGCCCTTTATGGCATCCTCGGCCGCCATGGCTGGCAGGATGCGCGCCGCGTGACCAAGGCCGGCGGGCCCGAGATCGGCGTGGCCGACATCGCGGCCGGTATCGAGAACAAGCAATTCACGGCCTTTTTCCAGCCCAAGGTCAAGGCCGATAGCTTGGAGGTGGTCGGGCTCGAGGCGCTGGCGCGTTGGCGGCACCCGGTGCATGGCCTGATCCCGCCCGGGCTGTTCATCCCCCTGGCCGAGGCCAATGGCCTGATCGAGGCCTTGACCATGTCCGTGTTCCGGCGCGCGCTCGAGGCCGGCGGTGAATTGCACAGGCAGGGTTATAAACTCAAGATCGCTGTCAACTATTCTGCACAATCCTTTGGTAGCCTGGCGCTGCCGGAGTTCGTGGTGGACTCGGCCAGGGCGGCGGGATTGGACCCGAAGTGCCTGATCATCGAGGTCACCGAGTCCGGCCTGATGAGCGATCTGACCGTCGCGCTGGAGGTGCTGAGCCGGCTGCGGCTCAAGGGCGTGAGCCTGTCGATCGACGACTTCGGCACGGGTTATTCTTCCATGGACCAGTTGCGGCGCATCCCGTTCAGCGAGTTGAAGATCGACCAGGACTTCGTGCGCGGCGCGGCGCACGACCCGATGGCGCGTTCGATCCTGGAATCCAGCGTCGACATGGCGCGCAAGCTGAATCTGGTGACCGTGGCCGAGGGCGTGGAGACCGAGGAGGACCTCGAGATCGTGCGCGGCCTGGGCTGCGATCTGGTGCAGGGTTTTCTGGTCGCGCGGCCGATGGCCTTGCCCGATCTGCTCAAATGGCTGGAACGGCGGCAAAGTTCCGCTCGGGCGGATAGCCGCCCGAACGACAAGGCCGCGAAGGGAACATTGATTCAATAGTCCGGGAGATCGGGATGACGCAATTGCAGATAGGGATGTACGGCTTGGGCCGCATGGGCGGCAATATGGCCAAACGCCTGGCGCGTGGCGGGGTGCGGGTGCTGGCCCATAACCGCAGTTTCGAGGTGACGCAAAAGCTGGCCGGCGAGGAGCCTAACATCCAGGCCTGTCGCAGCCTGGAAGAGGCGGTGGCCGGCCTGGCCGCGCCGCGCGTGCTGTGGCTGATGCTGCCGTCCGGCCAGGCGACCGAGGCGGCGATCTTGCAAGCGGCCGCCTTGCTCGCGCCCGGCGACATCCTGGTCGACGGCGCCAACGGCTATTACAAGGAGGCCATCGCCCGCTCGGGGCAGCTTTCGGGCCAGGGCATCCGCTTCGTCGATGTCGGCGTGTCCGGCGGCATTTGGGGGCTCGACAACGGCTATTGCCTGATGGCCGGCGGCGACGATGCCGCGCTGGCGTCGGTGATCCCTTTCCTCGAGGTGTTGGCGCCGGCGCTGGATCGCGGCTGGCTGCACGCCGGGCCGGTCGGTTCCGGCCATTTCACCAAGATGGTCCACAACGGCATCGAGTACGGCATGATGCAGGCCTTCGCCGAGGGCTTCGCCTTGATGAAGGCCAAGGACGAGTTCGATCTCGACATGGCGGCCATCGCCGAACTCTGGCGCCACAGCTCGGTGGTGCGCTCCTGGCTGCTCGACCTGACCGCCGATTTCTTGAAGAACGACCAGAAGCTCGATGCGATCGGTACCTTCGTCGCCGATTCCGGCGAGGGCCGCTGGACCGCGCTGGAAGCGGTGGAGCAGGGCGTGCCGACGCCGGTGATGTCGCTCGCCCTGATGATGCGCTTCGCCAGCCAGGGCAAGAACGACTACGCCGCCAAGATGCTGTCGATGATGCGCAAGGGCTTCGGCGGCCACGCCGTGCAAGGCAAGGGAGAGTGAACATGATGGAACAAGAGCCGTCGCTGCCGCCGTGCAATTTCGTGATCTTCGGGGCCACCGGCAATCTGGCCACGAAGAAGCTGATTCCGGCCCTGTTGCATCTGGAGCTGGCCGGCAAGTTGCCCGAGGCCTTGAGCTTCACCGCCTTCGCCCGGCGCGATTGGGACGATGCCGCCTGGCGTAGCCATGTCGCGGAACTGGTCCGGGCCAAGCAACGGGTCGACGAGGCGGTACTGGAGCGTTTTACCGCCCGCTTCGATTATCTGCGCGGCGAACTGAATGAACCGGAGTCCTACGCGCGCTTGAAAGAGGTGCTGGCCAAGCCCAAGATGGGCGTGTGTTCGCACGTGGTGTTCTACCTGGCGATCAAGCCGACCGACTTCCCGTCGGTGATCAAGAACCTCGATGCTTGCGGCCTGAACAAGCCGCGCGGCCTGCACCGCATCGTGGTGGAAAAGCCCTTCGGCGAGGACATCGAATCGGCCCAGGTGCTGAACGAGTTGCTGCACCGTTATTTCGACGAGCAGCAGATCTTCCGCATCGACCACTACATGGGCAAGGAGACGGTGCAGAACCTCCTGGTCTTCCGTTTCGCCAACACATTGATCGAGCCCTTGTGGAACCGCAACTTCATCGACCACGTGCAGATCACGGTGGCCGAGTCGGTCGGTATCGAGCAGCGCGCCGACTACTACGACAAGGCCGGCGCCTTGCGCGACATGCTGCAAAACCATTTGATGCAACTCTTGACCCTGGTGGCGATGGAACCGCCGCCGGCGCTGGAGGCGGATGCGCTACGCGACGAGAAGGTGAAGGTGCTGCGCTCGATCCGGCCGATCTCCAAGCGCTCGGTGCATGCCCATGCCTTCCGCGCCCAATACAAGTCCGGCATCGTGCAAGGCCAGCAGGTGCAGGGCTATCAGGACGAGCCCGGCGTCGAGAAGGACTCGGTGACCGAGTCCTTCGTCGCCGCCAAGTTCTATATCGACAATTGGCGTTGGCGCGACGTGCCGTTCTACCTGCGCACCGGCAAGCGGCTGAAGGACCAGTTGTCGATGATCGCGATTCGGCTGCGCCACCCGCCGCAGCAGCTGTTCCGCGAAACGCCGTTGGAGACCCTGGAGCCGAACTGGATCGTGCTGTCCATCCAGCCCGAGGAAAGCATGCACATGGAGATACACTCCAAGCAGCCCGGCCTCGACATGAATACGCGGGTGGTGCGGCTCAACGCCAGCTACCGCAATCCGGACGAGAACCCGCTCGATGCCTATGCCGCCTTGTTGCTCGACGTGATCGAGGGCGACCATACCTTGTTCATCCGCTTCGACGAGGTGGAATGGGCCTGGAAGGTGGTGGATCCGATCCTGAAGTACTGGGCCCAGGAGCGGGATTTCATCCACAGCTATCCGGCCGGCACCTGGGGGCCGCACGAATCGAACCGCTTGTTCGACTCGGAGGAGACCGAGTGGCGCAACGCGGTTTAAGCGGCTGTTTTTAATGCCGCCTTCCTGTGGGGGCGGCCTCCTGTGGGAGCGGCCTCCGGGCCGCGAAACTGCCTGCATCGCGGCTCGGAGGTTCGCAGCCGGGAGGCCGCTCCCACAAGACCGCTCCAAAGCATTTCCAGTAGCGCCTAGCCGCGCGCGATCAGCGCCTTGAATGCGATCAGTTGCTGCTTGAGTTCCTGGATCAGCGGCCGGTAGCGCGCCTGCTCGCCGGCCTTGGCGGCGTTTTCCAGCTCTTCCGCCTTCTTGCGCGCGCGGCTGGCCGACAGCGTGGCCAGCGCGCCCTTCAGGGTGTGCGCGGCCCGGATCAGGTCGGTCTGGCTACCGGCCGCTTCGGCCTTGTCGATGTTGCCCAGGTAGTTGTCGTATTCGTCCAGAAATAGATCGAACAGCGAGCGCAGCAGGGCCTCGCTGCCCCCCATGCGCTCGATGGCGTCGGCCCGGTCGAGAATGGGCAGGTCGCCGGTTTGTCCGGCGGGGACGACGGGCCGGCATTCGCTATTGGCCAGCCAGATACGCTCGATTTCTTCGTTCAGGCGATTGGGGTCGAGCGGTTTGGCCAGATAGCCGTCCATGCCGGCGGCCAGGCACTGCTCCTGGTCGTTTTGCATCGCGTTGGCGGTGATGGCGAGGATGGGGATATGGCCGCCCAGGCGGCATTCTTCCCGACGGATGTGCCGGGTCGCCTCGATGCCGTTGAGCCTGGGCATCATGATGTCCATCAAGATCATGTCGAAGCGCCCCGTTTGCCAGGCCTCGACGGCCTGTTCGCCGTCTTCGACGACGGTGGCCGTGTGTCCGCCCTTCTCCAGCATGAGCAGCGCGACCTTCTGGTTGACCGGGTTGTCTTCCGCCAGCAGGATGTTGAGGCGGGATGGGGCGGGGGCGTTCATGGCGAGGCGGCTTGGCGGTTCGTGGGGCGAGCGTGCTCGGGCGGGCGCCGGCCTGCCTTGGCCTGGGCATGGAATAAAAAGGCAGCTTGCGGCGTTCTCATGCAGGTGGCTCCCGTGTGGGGGTGGTGGAGAGGGTAGTCGATGATGAAGTCAATTCTATTGCGGGGCGTGGTGCTTGTCTTTGTAATCTTGTCGACGTGGCAGCCGCCGCAAGCCGATGCGGCCTCGCGCCTGGCCGGCAATGCCTCGCCTTACCTGGCCATGCACGCCGAAGACCCGGTCGACTGGCGGGAATGGAACGCGGCGGCCTTGGCCGAGGCGCGCCGGCATGGCCGTCTGCTGTTGGTGTCGGTCGGCTATTTCGCCTGCCATTGGTGCCATGTCATGCAGCGCGAGAGTTATCGCGATGCCGAGGTGGCGCGCTTGCTCAACGGCCAGTTCATCCCGGTCAAGGTGGACAAGGAGTTGAATGCGGGGCTGGATGCCACGCTACAGGCCTTTTCCGAACGCACGCGCGGCCGCGCGGGCTGGCCCTTGAACGTGTTCGTCACGCCCGACGGCCAGCCCTTGTTCGCGATGCAGTATGCGCCGCGCGACGAATTCCTGCGCATCGCCGCCGCCCTGGCCGAGCGTTGGCGCAAGGATAGGGCCGGGCTCGAAGCGGCGGCGCGGGCCGCCTCGGCGCCGGTTAGCCAGCCGCCGATGCCGGCGGATTCGCGCGCGGCCTATCTGGCGCGGGCGTTCGAGGAGGCCGATTGGCTGCGCGGCGGTTTCGGCGCCGTCGCGAAGTTTCCGCAGGCGCCGCAACTGATGGCCTTGCTCGAGCTGCATGCGGCCCGGCCCGATGCCAAGCTGGCCGAATTGCTGCGCCTGACGCTCGACCGCATGGCCGGGCGCGGCCTGCAAGATCACTTGTCCGGCGGCTTTTTCCGCTACACGGTGGACCCCGATTGGCAACAGCCGCATTTCGAAAAGATGCTCTACGACAATGCGCAATTGGCGCTGATCTACGGCCGGGCGGCGCGGTTGCTGGGCGACGAGCGCCATGCGGCGGCCGCGCGGCGAACCTTGGATTTCCTCATGGCGCGCATGGAACGGGATGGCGCCTTCGTCGCCAGCCTGTCGGCGCTCGACGCGGCGGGGGTGGAAGGCGGCAGCTACCTCTGGCCGGCCGGCCGGATCGAGGCCTTGCTCGACGCGGAGGAGTGGCGGGCGGTGCGCGCGCTGTGGGCGCTCGACTCGGCGCCCCCGTTCGAGGCCGGTTTTTTGCCGGCGCCGCAACGCGAGGCCTCGGCGGCCGAGGCGGGCTTGCAGCAATCCGCCTGGGCCAAGCTCGCCAAGGCCCGAACCGGGAGCCAAGCGCCGCGCGACGAGAAGATCGTGGCCGGCTGGAACGGCCTGCTGCTGGCGGCCCTGGCGGAATCGGCGGAGAAGACGCATGCCGTCGCGGCCGAACGCTTATACCGCTTTATTCGATCCCGGCTATGGACCGGCCAGGCTTTGCATAAGGGGGTGTCGGGCGGGCAGGTCCTGCCCGGCGCGGAGCTGGAAGACTATGCCTATGCGGCCTTCGGGGTATGGCATTACGCCCTGGCCAGGGGCGACGAAGAGGCGCGCCGCTTCGCCTTGGAACTGCAACGCGCCGCTTGGCGGCGTTTCCACAGGCAGGGCGTTTTCCATTTGGAGGCTCGGCGCCTGCTGGCGGCCGGGGCCGATGCCTGGGAGGACGGTTACCTCCCCGCGCCGGCGCCGGTGCTGGTCGGACTGGGGCTGCAATCGGGCGATGCCGGCTTGGCGGCCATGGCCTCGAAGGCTCTGGCCCGCGCGCGCGGCATGCCGAGCGGCGATCCCTTCTGGCGGGCCAGCCTGGTGGCTATTCTTGCCCGGCCCGGCGCATCAGCGGACGCTTCTCGATCGGGGCGTTGATTTGCACGGGTTTTTGCTGGCGCACGAGATCGAGTTGGGCGGTCTGGCCGGGGGCCAGCGCCGCGATCAGGCCGAGTAGCGAGGCGGAGTCGCCGACGGCCTTGCCGTCGACCTTGAGCAGCACGTCGCCTGGCCTGATGCCGGCCCGATGGGCCGGCCCGCCACGCAGCACGCCGGCGATCAACACGCCGTCGGTATTGCTCAAGCCCAGGGATTCGGCCACTTCCGGCGTGACATCCTGCACCTCGATGCCGATCCAGCCGCGCGTGACCCCGCCCTTGGTAATGATCTGTTCCATAACCTGGCGGGCGATGGAGACCGGGATCGCGAAGCCGATCCCCATATTGCCGCCGGAGCGGGAGTAGATCGCGCTGTTGATGCCGACCAGATTGCCGGCGTTGTCGATCAGGGCGCCGCCGGAGTTGCCCGGATTGATCGCGGCGTCGGTTTGGATGAAGTTCTCGAAGGTGTTGATGCCCAGGTGGCTGCGGCCCAAGGCCGAGACGATGCCCATGGTCACGCCCTGGCCGACGCCGAAGGGGTTGCCGATGGCCAGTACCACGTCGCCGACCCGCAGGCTGTCGGGCTTGGCGAAGGTGATCGCCGGCAGGCCGCCCTGGTCGACCTTGAGCACGGCCAGATCGGTATCGGGGTCGGCGCCGACGATCTTGGCCGGCAGGCTGCGGCCATCGGCCAGCGCGACCTGGATCTCGTCGGCCGCCTCGACCACGTGATGATTGGTCAGGATATAGCCCTGGTCGCTGACGATCACGCCGGAGCCCAGGTTGGTGACGCGCTGTGCCTGCGCCTCCGGCCGGAACCCGAAAAAGCGCTGGAACAACGGGTCGTCCAAGACCGGCGAGCGGGGCGCGCGGACCTGTTTGCTGGTGAAGATATTGACCACCGAGGGCAGGGCGCGCTGGGCCGCGTCGGCATAGCCGCCGGTGCTTGGTTGCGCCTGGCCGGCTTGGCTGACCTCGCGCACGCTGACGTTCGCGCCGCTCGGCAGCAGGCCGGGAAACAGCCAGCCAAGCGCGGCCAGCGCGGCCAGGACCAAGACCATCGCCGCGACGATCTGGGAAAAGATCAGCCAATGTTTCCGCATGATGGCTATTTATATTGGGGTGCTGGATTGTACTCCAAGGCCTGTTTTGGCTACGCGCGAGGGATTGGCTTGTGATTGGGGGGATTAAATTCGTACTAGGTTTCCTGTACAATCTCGCGGTTTGCAAGTCCGGGCATGGGCCGTGGCTATCGTATCGGTCGTCGCTGCTGCAACACGAATTTGGGGCCACCCGCTGAATCTCTGGTAGGAACGAAAAAGTATGAGCGATTTGAATGTGGATAAATCCAAACGCCGCTTCCTGGTGATGGCGAGTTCCGCCGTCGGGGGCGTGGCCGCCGCAGGGGTCGCGATCCCCTTCGTGGTCAGCATGATGCCCTCGGCGCGAGCCCTGGCCGCCGGCGCGCCGGTCGAGGTCGATCTGTCGAAGCTCGAACCGGGCGCGATCCTGACCGTGGAATGGCGCGGCAAGCCGGTCTGGATCGTCAACCGCAACAAGGAAATGCTGGATTTGTTGGCCAAGCACGAGGACAAGCTGAGCGACCCCGCCTCGGATAACTCGAATCAGCAGCCCGAGTACTGCAAGAACCCCACCCGTTCGATCAAACCCGAATACCTGATCGCCGTCGGCATCTGTACCCACTTGGGCTGCTCGCCGACCTTCCGCAAGGAGATCGGCGCGGCCGACCTGGGCAACGATTGGCCTGGCGGCTTCTTCTGCCCCTGCCACGGCTCCCGCTTCGACCTGGCCGCGCGCGTGTTCAACGGCTCGCCGGCGCCGACCAATCTGGTGATTCCGCCGCACAAGTACCTGAGCGAGACCAAGGTGCTGATCGGCGAAGACGCCAAGGCCTAATTCAAAGGGGATTTGAACGATGAATAAGCTGTTAGCCTGGGTGGACGCGCGCTTCCCGCTCACCGCGCACTGGACCGCCCACCTGTCCGAGTACTACGCGCCGAAGAACTTCAACTTCTGGTACTTCTTCGGTTCGCTGGCCATGCTGGTCCTGGTGATCCAAGTCGTTTCCGGCATCTTCCTGACCATGCATTACAAGCCGGACGCCGAGTTGGCCTTCGCCTCCGTCGAGTACATCATGCGCGACGTCGAATGGGGCTGGTTGATCCGCTACATCCATTCCACCGGCGCTTCCGCCTTCTTCATCGTGGTCTATCTGCACATGTTCCGCGGCTTGATGTACGGCTCTTACCGCGGGCCGCGCGAGCTGATCTGGATCTTCGGCGTGCTGATCTTCCTGGTGCTGATGGGCGAGGCCTTCTTCGGCTACCTGCTGCCCTGGGGCCAGATGTCGTTCTGGGGCGCCCAGGTGATCGTCAACCTGTTCGCCACCGTGCCTTTCATCGGCGAGGAACTGTCGATCCTGATCCGCGGCGACTTCGTGGTGTCGGACGCCACCCTGAACCGTTTCTTCGCCTTCCATGTCATCGCCTTCCCGCTGGTCCTGATCGGCCTGGTCACGGTGCACATCCTCGCGCTGCACGAGGTCGGTTCCAACAACCCGGACGGCGTCGAGATCAAGAAGCTGAAGGACGAGAAGGGCGTGCCCTTGGATGGCATTCCCTTCCACCCGTATTACTCGGTGAAGGACATCCTCGGCGCGGTCGTCTTCCTGATCGCGTTCTCGGCCATCGTGTTCTTCGCGCCCGAGATGGGCGGCTACTTCATCGAGGCCAACAACTTCATCCCGGCCGATCCGCTGAAGACGCCCGAGCACATCGCCCCGGTCTGGTACTTCACGCCGTACTACGCCGTGCTGCGCGCCGTGCCGCCGGTGCTGGGCTCGCAGTTCCCGGGCGTGGCCGCCATGGGCCTCGCCGTGCTGATCTTCTTCGCGCTGCCCTGGCTGGACAAGGCCAAGGTCAAGTCGATCCGCTATCGCGGCGCCACCTACAAGTGGTTCCTGGCCGCCTTCGTGGTGTCGTTCATCGGCCTGGGCTGGCTGGGCATCCTGCCGGCGACCCCGCTGTACACCTGGATCGCCCGCGTGCTGAGCGTGGTCTACTTCGCCTTCTTCCTGCTGATGCCTTGGTATACCGACAGCAGCCGCGTGGGCAAGCCGAACGCCAAATGGTTCATCGTCGCCCTGGTCGTGCCCGCCATCGGCGTCGTGCTGAACGCGGCCCAGGCCAAGCCGCTGCCCTATGTGACCGAGCTGCTGTTCTTCGTGCATCTGGCCTGCTTCGTGCTGATGCCGATGTACCTCAAGGGCGACCAGACCAAACCCGAACCGCAAAGGGTGACCGACAAATGAAAAAAGTGAGCTTTGCCAAGGGCCTGTTGCAGGCCCTGCTGATGTTGCCGCTGACCGCTTTCGCTTCCGGCGCGGCGATCCACCTGGACCGCGCCCCGGTCAACCACCAGGATAACGAGTCGCTGCAACGCGGCGCGGCGGTGTTCGTGAACTACTGCCTGTCCTGCCATTCGGCCGGCTCCATGCGCTATTCGCGCATGACCGACATCGGCCTGACCGAACCGCAGATCAAGGAAAACCTGCTCTACGCCGCCGAGAAGCCGGGTAGTACCATGGCCATCGCCATGCGCACCAAGGAGGCGAAGGCCTGGTTCGGCGCCACGCCGCCCGACCTGTCGGTGATCACCCGCTCGCGCGGCGCCGACTGGGTCTATACCTACCTGCGTGGTTTCTACCGCGACGATTCGCGCCCGACCGGCTGGAATAACACCGTGTTCGACAAGGTCGGCATGCCCCATGTCCTGCATGATTTGCAGGGCCAGATGGTGCCGGTGTACAAGACCGAGACCGACCACGAGGGCAAGACCCATCAGCTGATCGAGCGCCTGGAGCTGGCCCAGCCCGGCAAGATGACCCTGGCCGAGTACGATGGCCTGGTCGCCGATCTGGTCAACTACATGAACTGGATGGGCGAGCCCGCCAAGGGCGAGCGCCTGAATATCGGTATCGCGGTGCTGCTATTTCTTGGCATCTTCTTCGTCATTGCCTTCTATCTGAAGAAGGAATTCTGGAAGGACGTGCACTAATCAATTAGTGCGGACAACACGCTTATGATGATTCTTTACTCCGGAACGTCCTGCCCATTCAGCCACCGCTGCCGCATCGTGCTGCACGAGAAGGGCATGGATTTCGAGATTCGCGACGTGGATCTGCATGAGAAACCGTCCGAGATTGCGGTGATGAATCCCTATGGCCGGGTGCCGGTTCTGGTCGAGCGCGATCTGGTGCTGTACGAGTCGAACATCATCAACGAGTACATCGACGAGCGTTTTCCCCACCCGCAACTGATGCCGGCCGACCCGGTCATGCGGGCGCGGGCGCGGCTGTTCCTGTTCAACTTCGAACAGGACCTGTTCACCCACGTCACCGTGCTCGAACACGGCAACCAGAAAACGGCCGAGAAATCGCGCCAGATCATCCGCGACAACCTGAGCCAGATCGCGCCGATTTTCACCAAGCAAAAGCACATGCTGGGCGAGGAATATTCCATGCTCGATGTCGCCATCGCCCCCTTGCTGTGGCGCTTGGACCATTACGACATCAAGCTGCCCAAGCAGGCGGCACCGCTGTTGAAATATGCCGAGCGCATCTTCAGCCGCCCGGCCTTCATCGAAGCGTTGACGCCAGTCGAAAAAGCCATGCGTAAGTGAACACGCTGCCGCAACAGCCCTATTTTCTGCGCGCCCTGTACGAATGGTGCGTCGATAGCGGCTACACGCCGCATATCACCGTGCGGGTCGATGGCGGTACCAGGGTGCCTGTGGCTTACGTGCAAGACGGCCAGATCGTCTTGAATATCGGCCCGAACGCCGTGCGCAATCTGCTGATCGACAACGTGTGGGTCAGCTTCTCCGCCCGCTTCGGCGGCGTTTCCCAAGAAATACAAGTGCCGATCGCCAACGTGATGGCGATCTACGCCCGCGAAACCGGCGAGGGCATGGCCTTCGGCGGCGCCGAAGATGCCGTGGCCGAGGCGTCCGAGGCATCCGCCAGCACCGGTGCCGAGATCGCCCAACAAACCCCCGCGCCTTCCAACCCCTCGCCCAAGGGCCGTAGCCACCTGCGCTTGGTCAAATAGGCTCCGGGCACGGCGCCTAGGGCTTTTCGCCTTCTGCTAGTATTCAATCGGAAATATCAATCAGGCTTCGTTTGCCCAGAGAGCAATGACGAATTCAACCGGCCGATCGATCGAGGCGCTTCGCAAGGAAGGCTCGCTGAACAAGCTGCTATTGGTCGACTCGGTGTTGATCCTGGCGCTCATGGCGGCGTCGTTGACGGCCCTGCTCAGCTTCCGCTGGGATATCGAGGAGGTCGCGCACAGGCATACCCAGCATATCGAACTGGTGAACCGCATGCAGAACATGGCGCTGCTGCGCACGACCTTGCTGAACGAGATTGTCGAATTGGACGACCCGTTCGCGGTGGATGAACGCATGCTGGCGCATAACCAGGCCGCTACCGATTTTTATACCGCCCGCCAGGCACTGGCCGCCCAGGAATTGACCTCGATGGAGCGTGTCTTGCTGGATGAGGTGGCCGAGCAGACGGCCCGGCTGTATCCGATCCAGGAATCGATCAAGGAGTTGGCGCGCCAGGGCGAGAAGTCTCGGGCCGCACATCTGCTGGCCGTGCAGTCCGTGCCCAGGCAACGGGTATTGCTCGACCGTTTGCAGCGGATCGCGGATTACAACCGAGCCGAGATAAGCCAGGCGGCCGACAAGATGGGCAAGCGCCTGCTTTATTATGCGATCTTCATCGGGCTGTCCGGCGTGCTTGCCTGGTGGGGACTGTTTATCGTCAAACATAGTGCGCAGCGCGGCCAAAATAAGTTTCTGGACGACCTGTCGCGCTCGGCCGAAGAGCGCGAGGCCTTGCTGCACAGACTGGAATATCAAAAACTCGCGCTCGACGAGCATGCCATCGTCAGCATCGCCGACCCGGCCGGCAACATCACCTATGCCAACAAGAAGTTCTGCGAGGTCTCCGGTTACAGCGAAGAAGAGCTGCTCGGCCAGCCGCATAGCATCGTCAATTCCGGCTATCACGGCCCGGAATTCTTCCGCGAGCTATGGCAGACCATAGGCAGCGGCAAGGTCTGGCGCGGCGTGATCCGCAATCGGCGCAAGGACGGCAGTTTCTATTGGGTGACGACGACCATCGTGCCCTTCCTGGATAGGGCAGGCCGGCCCTATCAGTACGTCGGCATACGAACCGACATCACTCGCCTGAAAGAAGTCGAATCCGACCTGGCGCGGGCCAATACCGACCTGATGCTGACCACGCGCGATGCCATCGAGGCGCGCGAGGCCGCGCAACGCGCCAACGAAGCGAAGTCGGAATTCCTCAGCGTCATGTCGCACGAATTCCGCACACCGATCAATGCCGTGATGGGATTCAGCGAGATCATGCTGGCCGAACACCCCGAGCCGGATTGGGAATACGCGCAAGAGGCCAAGCTGATCCACGACGCCGGCCAGAGTTTGCTGTCCATGGTCAGCAGCATCTTCGAGTACATCGAGCTGGAAGATGCCGACTGGGTGGACAACGACGAATCGTGCGATCTCGCCAGCCTGATGTCGGATGTGCGCGACGCCTACGAGGCCAAGGCCAGGCACAAGGGGTTGCGGCTCAAGACCGCCCCGGAAATCCATTGCGGCCAAGTATCGGCCAACCCGAGCCGGATATATGAAGTCATCAAGGTCCTCGTTTGCAACGCGATCGAAATCACCGACGCGGGCGAGGTGACCTTGAATTGCCAAGCGCTCGCGCGGGACGAGGGCGACGAGGCCAAGGCCTATTGGCAGATCAGCGTGCGCGATACCGGGCCGGGCGTGTTGCCGGGCCACGAAGAATCCGTGTTCGAGGCCTTCCGCCAAGGCGCGGACAGCCTGACCCGCGTGCACCAGGGCATCGGTCTGGGCCTGGCCATCGCCAAGCGCATCGTCGAGGCCTATGGCGGCCGTATCTGGTATGAGCCGGCGCCGGGCGGTGGCGCGATTTTCCAATTCACCCTGCCGGCCAGGGTCGATGCGCGCCCCGATAAAGCCCGGTTATAATCGGCGCCCCACGCCGGCATAGCTCAGTTGGTAGAGCAACCGCCTTGTAAGCGGTAGGTCGTCTGTTCGAATCAGACTGTCGGCACCAAGTGGCCTCATCAATACGAAACTCGAATCAACCCGCCATTACGGGGATATGAATATCCCGCCACATTGTCCAGGCAAAGCCATCCGGTAACCGGTCCGTTGCGATATACCCGAAGCGCGCGAATTGTCGACTTCACCACAAGCCCAAGCCCTTGGCGTGTGACCTTTGTTACAGCCTTTGTCGGTGGGGTTAAGCGTAATAGAAAAACAAAACAATGACTTAATGGTGATGGGCGGGCAGGCATACGGCTTGCAAAGGTAAGGCCGTAACCTTTCGGAGGACGACCGTGGACCTGCCCGTACTCAACAGCAACCAAGAAAGCGCCGCCACCTCGGGCGGTTGTGCTGCCCACTCCTGCGGCTCCACCGATGACCAGCTCGGCCATCTGCCCGAGCACATCCGGGCCAAGGTGCACAACCACCCGTGTTATTCCGAACAGGCCCACCATTATTTCGCCCGCATGCACGTGGCGGTGGCGCCGGCCTGCAACATCCAGTGCCACTACTGCAACCGCAAGTACGACTGCTCGAACGAGTCGCGCCCCGGCGTGGTGTCCGAGGTGCTGACGCCGGACCAGGCAGTGAAGAAGGTGATGGCGGTGGCGGCCAACATCCCGCAGATGACGGTGCTCGGTATCGCCGGCCCCGGCGACCCGCTGGCCAACCCGGAGCGCACCTTCGCCACTTTCCGCGAGCTCACCGAAAAGGCGCCGGATATCAAGCTGTGCGTGTCGACCAACGGCCTGGCCCTGCCCGAGTCGGTGGAAGAACTGTCCAAGGCCAACATCGACCACGTCACCATCACCATCAACTGCGTCGACCCGGACATCGGCGCGAAGATTTACCCCTGGGTGTTCTGGAAGAACAAACGCATCATGGGCCGCGAGGGCGCCGCCATCCTGATCGAGCAGCAGCAGAAGGGCCTGGAGATGCTGACCGCGCGCGGCATCCTGGTGAAGGTCAACTCGGTGATGATCCCCGGCGTCAACGACGAGCACCTGGTCGAAGTGTCCAAGGTGGTCAAGGCCAAGGGCGCCTTCCTGCACAACGTCATGCCGCTGATCGCCGAGCCCGAGCACGGCACCTTCTACGGACTGATGGGCCAGCCCAGCCCCAGCCACGACGAGCTACAGAAGCTGCAAGACGCCTGCGCCGGCGACATGAACATGATGCGCCATTGTCGCCAGTGCCGCGCCGATGCGGTGGGCCTGCTGGGCGAGGATCGCGGCCAGGAGTTCACCCTGGACAAGATCGAGGACATGGAGATCGACTACGCCGTCGCCATGGTCAAGCGGGCCGAGGTCCATGCCCAGATCGCCAAGGAACTGGAAGAGAAAGACAAGGCCAAGGCCGCCAGCGCCGAGATCAAGGCCAAGCTGGTCGCCATCGAAGGCGCCTCACGCCTCACGCCTCACGCCTTACGCCCAGTGCTCATGGCCGTGGCGACCAAGGGCGGCGGCGTGATCAACCAGCACTTCGGCCATGCCAGCGAATTCCTGATCTACGAGGCCTCGCCGAGCGGCGTGCGCTTCATCGGCCACCGCAAGACCATGCCCTACTGCGAGGGCGGCGCCACCTGCGGCGACGGCGAGAGCGCGCTGGACGTGACCATACGCGAGCTGGCCGGCTGCGAGGTGGTGCTGTGTTCCAAGGTCGGCTACGAGCCCTGGCAACCCTTGGAGGCGGCCGGCATACAGCCCAACGGCGAGCATGCGATGGAGCCCATCGAGGATGCGGTATTGGCGGTGTATGAGGAGATGCGCGCCGCCGGAAAATTGGCGCCGAAGTCGGCTACCGCGCAGAAGGTCGCTTGAGCGATTAGGAGAAGAACATGGCCCTGGAAATCATCGAATCCTGCGTCAACTGTTATGCCTGCGAGCCGCTGTGCCCCAACGATGCGATCTACCAGGCGAGCCCGCACTTCCTGATCGACCCGGACAAGTGCACGGAATGCCTGGGCGATTTCGACGATGCCCAGTGCGCCAGCATCTGTCCGATCGAGGGCGCGATCCTGGACGAGACCGGGGTGGCGCTGAACTTGCCCGGTTCGCTCACCGGCATCTCGACCGAGATGCTGGCCAAGTACCAGGCCGCCGTGGAGGCCACCTACCAGGCCGCGCTGGCGGCGAAGACCGCCTGATGCCGGAGAGCTCAGCCAGCATGGTCGTCGTCTTCTACGAAAAACCCGGCTGCGCCAACAACACGCGGCAGAAGGCCTTGTTGGCGGCGGCCGGTCACACCGTGCAGGCCAAGAGCCTGTTGACCGAGCCCTGGTGCGCCGAACGGCTGCGCGCCTTCTTCGGCGACCTGCCGGTGGCGCAGTGGTTCAACCCCAGCGCGCCGCGCATCAAGAGCGGCGAGGTGCAGCCGGCGCAACTCGATGCCGAGACCGCCTTGAACCTGATGCTGGCCGACCCGCTGTTGATCCGCCGGCCGCTGATGGAGGTGGACGGCGAGCGCCGCGTGGGCTTCGACGCGGCGGCCGTGGATGCCTGGATCGGCCTGCAAAGCTCGGCCCTGAACGATGAAAATTTGGAGAGTTGCCGCAAGGGCCATGTCGCGCAACCGTGCCCCGTGCCGGCAGCACATTGAAAGCGAAACATGCCCAAGGCCAACGTCACCTTCGAAGACATCGGCGTCACCGTCACGGTGCCGGCCGGCACCCGCCTGATCGAGATATCGGAGAAGGTCGGCGCCGGCATCACCTATAGCTGCCGCGAGGGCGAGTGCGGCACCTGCATCATGAAGATCGTCGCGGGCATGGACAACCTGTCCGAACGCTCGGTGCTGGAGGACAAGGTCTTGCAGGAGAACATGGCCGGCGGCCAAGAACGCTTGGCCTGCCAGGCCCAAGTGCTGGGCGGCGACGTCGTCGTGCGGCCGGGCTGAGCAGGCAGGCCGCCGAATGGAGATGATCAGGATGAAGGTCGCCATGCAGCAAGCCGTCATCGAGAAACTGGATGCGGGCAGCGCGCTGTATGCACGGCTGATGGCGCATACGCTGGGTCTGCCGAACGATGATTTGCTTGCTCGCATGTTCGTCAGCCAAATGCATGGCGTCGGCGTGTTGCCGCCTAGGCTCGGGTTGGATGCCGCCGACTGGGCCTTTTTGCTAGCCCGGCATTTTCCAGGCTACGCGCCGGATAGCGCGCCGGCCGCAGTTGCCGACGGCAGCGACCGCCTGCTGGAGCGCCAGGACCTGATCGACCTGCTGCTCGAGCATCGGGCCGGTATCGACCTGTCCGAGTTGTGGCTGGCGCAGATCGCGGCTGCCGCCTGCATGGGCGGCGATCACTTGTGGCAGGACCTGGGCTTGTGGTCGCGCGCCGACCTAAGCCGCTTGATGAACATTAACTTCCCGGCGCTGGCCCAGAAGAACGACCGCGACATGAAGTGGAAGAAGTTCCTCTACCGCCAGCTATGCGAGCGCGAGGGTATCCACGTCTGTCCGGCGCCGTCCTGCCAGGCCTGCGCCGATTACGCCAAGTGCTTTGGCAGTGAGGGGTGAGGAGTCAGGTGTGAGGCGTAAACGTGCAGCATGCTGGTGAGGGCATGGCTTCAGCGCAGCCCATGAGCGGTGCCGCCTCACGCCTAGCGCCTCACGCCTTACTCCAAGACCGCGCCGTCGCCGCCTATCTGGGTTTGGCCATCGGCGACGCCCTCGGCGCGACAGTCGAGTTCATGTCGACGCGCGAGATCGAAAGCGAATACGGCGTGCACGAGCGCATGGTCGGCGGCGGTTGGCTCAAGCTCAAGCCCGGCCAAGTCACCGACGACACCACCATGGCCTTGGCCTTGGGTGAATCCATCCTCAATTCCGGCGGCATCGATGCCCGGTCTATCGCCGAGGCCTTCGATGCCTGGATGCGGGCCAAGCCGGTCGATATCGGCAACACCGTGCGTCGGGGGCTATTGGCCTTTCGCAGCACCGGCGTGCCGGCGGTGCCCTTGAGCGAGCACGATGCCGGCAACGGCGCGGCCATGCGCGTGCTGCCGGTGGCGCTGGCCACCTTGGGCCAAAGCGAACAAGGCGTGCGCGAGGCCTGCCGCATCCAGGCCCATGTCACCCACCATCATCCCTTGTCGGATGCAGCGACCGAATGCCTGGCGCTTATGGTCCAGGCCGCAGTGCAGGGTGCCGACCTGGCCCAACTGCTGCATCGCTATGCCTATCCGCTGGCGGGCGAGCATCCGGCCTTCGTCTTCCGCACCAAGCAGCGGCGCAGCAATCCCAGCGGTTACATCGTCGAGACCGTGCAGGCCGTGTTCCAGGCCTTGTTCGATAGCGACAGTTTTCGCGGCTGCCTGGTCGACGCGGTCAATCGCGGCGGCGATGCCGACACCACCGGCGCCATCGCCGGCATGCTGGCCGGCGCGCTGTACGGCACGGCCGCGATCCCGGGTGCCTGGCTCAAGGCGCTGGACCCGGCGATTCGCCTGGCCTGCGCGCGGCAGGCGCTGGCCTTGGTGGCGATGAGCGGCATGGCGGAGCCGGCCCCGGCAAAGGTGTAGTCGGTCGGCAATACCTTGCCGACTTCCGCAGTGAGTGCGTCGGCAAGGTATTGCCGACCTACGTCCCGATCTGAACCAAGCCTTCGATTTCGAACTCGCTCTCCTGGCAACGCAGGATATGCGCGGCCAGCGCCGAGTCCATGCTGCCGATATGCAGCTTGAACCAGTCGGTCAGCCCTTCCTTCACATAGGCCCGAGCCAGGGCCAAGCGGCCGTTCTTCACATTGCGGTTGAACTGAAGCAGGTCGCCGTAGACGCGATGGTGTTCGCCCTCGTGTTCGCCCAGGGCCGGGAACTTGTACAGCCGCATCAGCCGGCCTTCCTCGACGAAGTGCAGCTTGGTGTGTTCCACCAGCTTTTGGAACAGAAACATGAAGGTATCGTGGTCGGCCGTTTGCAGCTCACGCACCAGCGCGAGGAACTCGCGGTGCGTGGCGTCCATTTCCTCCAGGCCAAGGCTGTATTGCGATTCGTCCCAGTCCATGTTGTCGTCTCGATCAGCCTGCGGTACCGGTTGCCAGCGGCTCGCCTTGCCAGGCTTCGGCCGCAGTGAGGAAGTCGGCGACGTCGGCCTCGACCAGCTCGAAGCCGATCTTATCCAGATAGCGCTTTTCCTTGTCGTTCGCATTGGGTATCAGCGCCCAGCCGGAGGGCTTGTCCGCACCGAACACGATGTCGGACAGCACCATGCGCTCGGTGTCGCGGGTCAGCCGCATGCCGAGCAACAGGTAGCGCTTGCCCTGGCGCATGCGCTTGACGAAAGCGGGGATGCCGAAGCCGCCCATCAGTTCGGTGAGGTAGTCGACGAAGTCGGCATCCGAGGCGATGTAGTTGGGCTCCGGCTGTGGCGTGCCCAGCGGTTTGAACAGCACGGGCAGGCTGGCATTCACCGCTTCCTGGTCGATGGCCCGATAACTCGTGCCATCGTGCTGGAACAGCTTGAAGCGGAAATCGGTGCCGCCGATGCGGGCGACGCCGACGATCAGGGTGTGCGGCGTGGTTGCCCAGGCCTTCTGTAACAGCAGGTCGCGATTGGTGTCCACGATGTAGGGCAGCTTCTGCTCGGCCAGCCAGTTGTGTAGGGCCGATTGGCTCCAGTCGGTATTGCCATAGGTCGCGTTGAGGAACTTCATCAAGGTCGAACGGCCGCGCTTGAGTTCCACGTGCATCGCCGCGCGCGGGAATTCGTACATCAGCTTGGGCGCCATCGGCTGGCCGTTGTTCATGGCCAGGATCAGGCTCTCGCTGTCCGCCGGCATGGCCCGGCCGGACTGGGTGTCGACCACGCCGGCCAGGGCGCCGGCGCCGAGGTAGGGGACGACCGTGTCTTCGCCCAGGCCGGCCAGGATGGCGGGAAACGCATCGTGCATGGCTTGCTCCTTGTCTGACATCACCAGCTATTTCGCAAGAAGCGGGCCAGGCAGCGGAGCGAGCAGGGAAGCGGGATTGCGGCCAATGGCCATTGTCGCGTTTTCGCCAAGACCGGGCCGATTGTCGGGTTATCCGACAAAGTGCGATGTGGGCCTGAACCCGATAGCGATGGCGGCTCATGGAGTCAGGCAGGTGCCGAGAAATTATTCATGCCGTCATTGCGAGCCCCCGCTTCGCGAGGACAAGTTTGCGAAGCAATCCAGTCTTTGATTTTGCTGGGTTTTCTGGATCGCCACGACCCTTTGGGTCTCGCGATGACATTTTTTGCAGAGTTTCCTCGGCGCCTGCGACGGCCTGGTACGGATATTGCGAAGAGGACTCCAGTGTCCTCTTTTTTTGTTTGGAGATAGTCATGCTGCTGGATAGCTACGAAAAGAACGGTCTGTTGTACAACGCCAACTTCAAGGAGGCCGCGACCTCCGGCGGGCTCGCCGCCTATCGCGGCGACCTGGTGGTGGTCGAGGGCGAGATCGCCGACGCCCAGGGCCGGCGCAAGCCGCCGGTGGTCGGCCTGATCGGCGGCGTGGTGCTGGCCGATGCCGACAAGATCAAGCTGCTGGCCGGCTCGCTCGACGAGCTGGCCCAGATCAAGCCGCTGCTGGAGAAATACCACGCCGATTTCGCGCCCGGCATGCGCGCCGTGCTCTATGTCGTCAACATCGCCAAGCCGGTGAAGGTGGAGATCGACGGCGCCGAGATCGTGCTGATCCCGATGACCGACGGCATGGTGTGGAACGAGCTGGTCGACGAACTGGCGCTGGAAAAGAGCGACTTCAAGGGCCAGTCCAGCGCCGACAAGGTGGTCACCGTGTACGAGGCGTTCAAGGACTACAAGCCCAAGTACGAGGCGGTCGGCCTGGACGCCGCGCTGGCCGCGGTCACCGACGCCAAGCGGGAGTCGCGCGGCGCGGTCTGACAGCCGTGAAGATCGAGTGCGAGACTATCGGCGTCGTCCATAGTCCGTTCCAACAGGCCGAGGGCACGCCGATCCAGCCCGCGCGGGCGGCGGGCTCGGTCGGCACGGTCGAGCTCGATGCCCGCTACGTCGACGGCCTGGCCGATCTCGCCGGCTTCTCCCACATCATCCTGTTGACCTATCTGCATCGGGCCAAGCCCTTTAGCCTGAAGGTCGTCCCCTATCTCGACACGGTGCCGCGCGGCCTGTTCGCCACGCGGGCGCCGAGCCGGCCCAACCCCATCGGCCTGTCCATCGTCCGTCTGCTCGGCATCGCCGGCAATGTGCTGACGGTGGAAGGGCTGGACCTGCTCGACGGCACGCCGCTACTCGACATCAAACCCTACTTCGGCGAGTTCGACCAGCCGGGCGACGTACGTTGCGGCTGGCTGGAAGCGGTGCGCGAGCACGAGGTCGTAGCCGACAATCGTTTCGCTGTTGCCGGTTCAGAGGAAAGCCACTCATCGAAGTGATTGCAAGGCACTAGCAGTACCTTATTTCCATGTCTCGATGACTGGAACCGGATCGGTCAACAGCCATTGGCCAGTGTGTCTGGGTGCCGCTTGCCATGAAAGTGGATGTGCTGGAATCCAGTAACAGTAGCGGTCTTTAATGCGAGGACTGAAATGGCGGCGGCGGCAAACGATGGACACGAGATCCATCAGACGGGGGCGGGGTGCTGGGTGCCCCCATGGTGTTAGCTCCTATGGCATCGACAAAAAAGTTGGACCATAATCCGTCCAAACAACAACCATCAGCCTTTGCATAGACCAATAGGCGGACCCAGGGATGGAAAGCGTATGAAAGAACATGAGGTTAGGGTGTTTTCAGACGCGTCCTTATTATTAAGGATGTTCGGGCCGATGCATTCGTCTAACACCTGTTAGGTGTCTATGAGCACTCCATTTGAACGATTTCTAGATAACGGCGAGCATGTCGTCGAACTGCTCAAGCTACACGCTGAAAAAAATGCGGACAAGAAGACTCACCATACACACGAGATACTTACTAAATCATGTCTCGTGCTACTTGTTGCATGTTGGGAAGCCTTTATCGAAGACACAGCCGAGGCAGCTGTCGCCTTCCTAGTGTCACATACAGCCTCACCAAAGGATCTTCCGAAGGAGTTGCTACGGTTTATCTCGACAGAGCTGAAGAACAGTAAGAATGACCAAGCAGTTTGGGAACTTGCCGGTGAGGGCTGGAAGAACGTAGTACAGACCCACTACAAAGCCATGCTCAGCAAACATTTGGGGCCTTTCAATACACCTCGGGCAGGGAATATCGACAATCTTTTCCACGCCGTACTAGCTATTGAAAAACTGTCGTCATGTTGGGTCTGGAAAGGAATGTCTAACCAGCATGCGAAAGATGTACTTAGCGAGGCTATTACGCTTCGTGGCTCAATTGCCCACCGTGTCCAGGCATCGCAAAAGGTGACCAGTGCATTAGCTAACCGGTACGGAATCCATCTATTTAATCTTGCAATCAAGACTAGCAACAAGATGCGGATATATCTTTACTCAGTTACAGGCGAATATCCGTGGGTCGAGGAAAGCTACGGTTCGGTGAAATAGCACCTAACAGATCAATCCACCGGACCTGCGCAAGAAGCCGCACAGGCTGGTGATTACCGACGTTGAGGCTGTACAAAAACCCCCAACCCACCGGAACAAAATCCCCACCCCCACCTCCAACAAGCCATTGCCCAAATAGCCCGGAGCGATGCGCATGGCGAGATACAAAACGATAGATCGCAGCCCCCGGCTGCTGCCGG
>JACRAU010000014.1 GCA_016234655.1 Betaproteobacteria bacterium | reverse complement strand
CAAAGACTCGCCCACCTGCTTGAAAATACCGCCGTCGATCGAGATCGCCGCCGTATTCTTCGCCGTGCCGGTACAGGCCGTGGCGCCCGGCGCAGGGACGGGCGCCGCCGCTGCCGTGATCGTCACCGTGGCGGAGGCCGTTTTGGTCACGCCGCCCTCGACATACGAGGCATTGATCACCACCGCCGTATCCACCGTCACCGTGCTGGCCGTGATCGTGCCGGTGGCATCGATCGTGGCGGCGGCGCCCAGTACCGTTGACCAGATCGGCGTCACCGCCTTGCTCGGGCCGCTGCTGTAGCTGGCGTTCGCCGTACAGGTGCCCGTCTGGCCGGAGGTGATGGTGGTCGGGCAGGTGATTGCCAGGCTGGTCAGCGTTGCGGTGGCGGCTGTGGTGGTGGCCGAGGCCGCAGTACTGCCGGTGCACAGACCCGCCGCATCGCAGGCAGACACGGTGTAGCTATAGGTCGTGCTGGCGGTGAGGCCGGTGTCGCTGTAGCTGGTGACGTTGCCTGGGGTGGTGTTGATCGGTACCAAATCGCCGTTGCGGTAGACCTTGTAGGTGGCGATGCCGACGTTGTCGGTGGCAGCGGTCCAGGTCAGGTTGACGGCAGTAGCACCTGAGGCGGTGGCGGTCAAAGCGGTGGGCGCCGTCGGGGCGACCGTATCGGGTGCAGGCCCGGTTGTAACCGGTGCTGCCGCTGCGCTTTGAGCCGAGGAGCAGTTGCCTGCTGCATCGCAGGCGGAGATCGTGTAGCTATAGCTTGTACCGGCGGTGAGGCCGGTGTCGGTATAGCTGGTCACGTTGCCTAGAGTTGCGATCAGGATGCCGTCGCGGTAGACCTTGTAAGTAGTGACGCCGACGGCATCGGTGGCGGCGGCCCAGGTTAAGGTGACTTGGGTGGAACCCACGACTGTTGTGGTCAGACCAGCGGGAGGTGTCGGAGTGATGATATCGGGCACAACGACAGTGAAACCCGAGAGAATCGTAGGACTGGAGCGATTGCTTGCGTCGCCTAGCCCAAGTTGGCCATAACCATTCCAACCCCACACATATACACTGCCGTCTGCCTTGGCCGCATAGGAGGCATAGGACGATGAGTGGCCGGCCCCGATAAGGCTATAGATGTCGAGGCCAACCCGAGTGGGGGTCAGCTTGTTGACGACTGTATTGTCATTGATGCCGAGCTGTCCATAACTGTTCGAACCCCAAGCCCACAGGCTACCGTCTGCTTTTAGGGCAAGGGTATGAGTGGCAGCTGCCGCTATAGCGACATATCCCGTTCCGATCACTACAGGTGTGGCCTGGTTGATCGTGGTGTTGTTACCAACTTGTCCATGTGTATTGTCGCCCCAGGCCCAAAGGCTGCCATCAGCTTGGAGGGCAATAGTATGGTTGCCACCGGCGGCTATGGCGCTAAATGTGGTGCCAACCATTATTTGTTTTGGGGTGCGCTGCTGTGTCAAAGTTGGGTCACCAAGCTGGCCATTGCCATTGAATCCCCAAATCCACAGGCTGCCATCGGGTTTGAGGGCGACGTTGTGATAAAACCCTGCGGAGATGGCGCTGTAGCCGAAACCAATAAAAATTGGACTTGGTTGTAAAGTTGCTGTGGAGTTGTTACCAACTTGTCCGTAGGTGTTATCCCCCCAGGCCCATAGGGTGCCATCGGTCTGAAGCGCGATACTATGATTATAACCGGCGCTTACTGCATTATAAGCATATGGTGTGCTGCTTGGGACTTGTATCGGGGCTTGCTGATCGAAAAGATTGCTGTTGATACCTAGCTGGTAATAGTTATTTCGGCCCCAAGCCCAAAGGCTGCCGTCAGATTTGAGGGCGAGGGTATGCTGTTGGCCTGCTGCTACGGAACTATAGAAAGTGCCAATCGCTATTTGAGCTGGATTGGGAAAATTGAGGAGGGGGCTCTTAGATGGGTCGCCAAGCTGGCCGTTGCCATGGCCCCCCCAAGTCCACAGACTGCCATCAGGCTTAAGCGCCACTGTGTGGAACGCACCACCCGCTATCTGTAGATTGGCTGCCAAACTCGTTGAGGCATGCAACACTCCTATCCCGGCCAGTATGCTGAACAGTGCCACTATAACTGCGTTGCTGAGAGTCAGTGTATTAAAAATTACGCCACAGTTGGACGGACTCGGTACGTTTATCCATGGCCGCCCCAAGGCACCGAGTAACCCACGTTCTGTAAAAATTCTCATGTCTAACTCCAATCGTTGAGGTTGGTGTCGATGGACAACAAAGCCACAGTGCAAGGATTGGAGACGAAAAGGCGAGCGCGCGCCGGCGCCGAGGCGCCACGCAAAAGAAATAGCAATTGATTTGGAACCCACCCACCTTGGTATTCCACTCCCTGAGCGATTTTGTTGTTATTCGCGCGGCCCGGCGATTCCGGGTGGAATCGTGAATCGCGCCGGACTAGTGTATGCCGGTGGGATGGTACCTGTCAGCGAAAATTCGACAGACCTGTCGGGTTTACAGTTTGGTTGCCGGTAGATTTGCTTTAGAAACTGCCGAAATGGCGGTCGTTGCAGGCTGCGCGAGATGCGGCTGCAAGGCTATATCTCGCCTGACTCCGCAGCCCGTAGAAAGGCCGTTACATCCGAGCCCATGATCAGCGGCAGCGCCTGCTCTATCCTGCTGTTGTCCCACTCCCACCAGCGCACCGCGAGCAGGCGGGCGACGGTCGCGTCGTCGAAGCGCTGCTTGACCACGCGCGCGGGGTTGCCGGCGGCGATGGCGTAGGGCGGCACGTCCTTGCTCACCACGGCGCGGGCGCCGATTACCGCGCCGTCGCCGATGGTGACGCCGGACAGGATGACGGCCTCGGCGCCGATCCAGACGTCGTTGCCGATGGTCACGTCGCCCTTCGATGCGGGGTGGCCGGCGATGTCGCGCGCGGCGGGCCAGAACACGTTGAACGGGTAGGTGCTCACCCAGTCGAGGCGGTGCTCGCCGCCGAGGAATATTTGCACGCCGTCGGCGAGGGAGCAGTAGGCGCCGATTGTCAGCCGGGTCGTGTCGTCCCAGGCGTGGATCGCGGGGTTGCCGTAGCTGCCCTTGCCGATGCGGTGTTGCGGATAGCGCTGGCGCAGGCCTTTGGGATCGTCCGGGTCGCGCCGCTTGCGGCGTTTGAGCTTGGCGAACAGCGCGCGCAGCGACATGTCTGAAGCGATCAGCCCGGCACGCGCACGATGCCGATGCCGAAGCCGCATTGCCCGGCGTCGTGGATGAATTCCTCGACCGGGGTCTCCTGCTTCAACTTTTGCCAGAACCGGGCGACTTGGTTGGTCGGCAGCGGCTGCTTCTCGACGATGTCGTGGAAGGCGATGATGCCGCCGGGGCGGACGAACTCGCGATAGTCGCGGTAATCGGCGGCGACGCCGTCGACGGTGTGGTCACCGTCGATGAACAGGAAGTCGGCCTTGCGCCCGGCCAGGGCGGCGGCGACGCGCTGCTTGAACGCGGCCTGGTGCGAGTCGCCCGAGAGCAGGCTGACGCGGCAGCGCGAGCTGGGCGGCGGGAAGCGGGTGAAGATCGGCGCTTGGCGCGACATGTCGTTCAGGTCGCAGGCGATCACTTCTTCGGTCGCGAGGTAGGACCAGAGCAGCAGGGTGCCGCCGCGCGCGGTGCCGATCTCGAGGATGACCTTGGGTTCCAGCGCCTGCACGGCCTTGGCCAGTTGCGTGATCTCCCACGGCACTTGCAGGGTCTGCACCTTCATATGGCCCTGGCCGCCGAAGTGCATGGCCCAGTCGATCACCTCTTCCAGGCTGCGCGTTTGCGCATGGTATTCGGCCAGGCGGCGTTTGGCCCGCCAGCGGTGCAAGGGCAGGCGTAGCCAGCGGGACAGGTGTTTGAACGGTCGATTCATGATTGGCTTGCGGTCGGGTTGTCTTTGGAGGGCTCGCCTAGCGCCGCCAGCAGGCCGCAGAGCAGCAGCAGCACGACGGGGAACCACCAGATCGTATAGAGCACGGGTTGCGATTGTAGCGGAAACGCGATGATCGCCAGCGCGGCGGCGAACGGCGCCGCCTGCCGGCGCCGTTCCGGCGCGGCGCGGCGGAACCAGCGGAGGCAGAACGCGACGGCGGCGAGCAGGCCGGCCAGGCCGGGGATGCCCGATTCGGCGGTGACCGACACGTACATCTGCTCGGCGTGATAGACCTTTTGCTGGGTCAGGAACATATCGTCGGGCGGGGCGTAGTGTTTGTAGGCCTCGCTGAAGGCGCTGGCGCCGACGCCGGTGAGCGGGCGATCCGCGATCATCGCGGCGGCGTTGTGCCAGATCGTCAGCCGGTGGCTCAACGCGATATTGAGCCGGTCGTACAGGCCGGCATCCCGCGGGGTCTGCATGACGGCCTGGATGCGCTGCGAGATGGCCGGCGACAGATAGGCCGTGCTGGCGCTGATCGACAGCACCGCGAGCAGGGCCAAAAGCCGCTGGCGCTTGTTCAGGTGGATCAGCAGCGTGGCCACCGCGAGTAGCAGCAGCAGGATGCTGGAGCGCGAGCCGCTCATCGCGACGATGAAGCCGGCGAACGCGATCAGGCCGAGCAGCAGCAGCGGGCGCGTCTTGGCCAGGCCCCAAGCGGCGACCGGCAACAGCACGGCGATGAACAGGCCGAGGTGCAGGTTGCCGACGAACGGCCCGAGGATGCGGCCGCTGTCTATCGGGTGGCCCAGCAGGTCGCGGCCGAACAAAAATTGGATATAGCCGTCCAGGCTCCAGGCCACGATCAGGATGAGCAGCCAGCGCTGCAACCAGTCGCGGTCCGCATCCTGGCGCAGGCCTTGCAGCAGCGCGAGGCCGCACAGATAGAAGATGCCGAGCACGGCCAGGACAAAGAGGCTGCGGACGGGCTCGAACGAGGTCGGCACCGAGAGCAGCACCGGGATACCGAGCAGCAGGAAGATCGTGCCCAGGCGGCGTGCCGGCGTCGCCGAGAAATCGATGCGCTTGCGCCCAAGCAACCAGAGGCCGCTCAGCAGCAGCAGGAAGGTGGGCAGGCGGGCGCCGCTCCAAAACGGCTGCCAGGCGATCAGCATCAGGCCGAAGAAACGGACCAGCGTTTCAGCCGAGAGTCGGGTTGCGAGCGAGTTCGAGATAGACATCGAGCGTGGATTCCAGCATGCGTTGCAGCGTGAACGGCTGAGTTTCGGGGACAGGCGGCGGCTTGTCCAGCCATTGCGCGATGCGCTCGGCGGCGGCGCCGATGTCGCCCGGCGCGACGGCGCCCTCGGGTAGGATCGCCGCCAACTGTTCGCCGACCCCGCCGTGATTGTAGCCGACCACCGGCACGCCCAGGCTCAGGGCCTCGACCGTGGTGCGACCGAAGGCCTCCGGTTCGCGCGACAGCGACAACACGATATTGGAGATCGCCATGATCTCGCGCAGGTCCGCGCGGTGGCCGACGAAGCTGATCGCATGGTCGAGGCCGGCGGCCCGCACCTTGGCGCGCAACTCGTCGAGGAAGGCCCGCCGGCGCGGATGCGGCTCGCCGACGATCAGGCCGTGCGCGTTCGGGTGGCTGGCCTTCAACCTCTGCATGATCTCGATCATATCTTCCTGCCCCTTCCAGCGCGTGATGCGCGCGGGCAAGGTGACGAGTTGCTTACCCACGGTCTGCGGGAATTGCCGCTGCCAATCGGCCAGCCATTCCGCCGTCGGCCGGTGGCCGTGCGGGAAGACCCGAGGATCGACGCCGCGATAGATCAGGCGCAGTTTGTCGGGGTCGCAGGCCGGGTAGTTCTTCAGCACATAGTCGCGGATCATCTCCGAGATCACGATCACCCGTTCGCCCTTGCTCATCACTGCGCTGTAGGGGCTGACCGAATAGGGGCCGTGCACGGTAGTGACCAGATGCGGCCGCGCATTGTGCGGCATGCCGCGCCAGGCCAGATAGGCCACCCAGGCCGGCATGCGCGAGCGCAAGTGCAGGATGTCGACCCGGTTGTCGCGCAGGAAGCGGCGCAGGCGCGGGATCAGGCGCAGGGTCCACAAATTCTTGCGGCCGATGTCCCATTGCACGTGCTCGCTGCCTTCGCGCGTGAGCTGTTCGACCAGGCGGCCGCCGGCCGAGATCACGATGGAGCGGTGGCCGTGCTCGACCAGATGCTTGCCGACCTCCAGCGTGCCGCGCTCGACCCCGCCGGCATCGAGCGCGGGCAGGATTTGCACCACGGTGAGACGCTGCGTTGTCACTTGGCCGCACCTTGTCCCAAGGTTTGCGCAACCACGCGCGCGGCCACGGCGATGCCGGCCCGGTTCCAATGGGTGTCGTCGCGCCACCAGACAAACTCGCCACGCTCCAGCCCGCGCGTAGCGGCCTCGGCCAGGGCCGGGCTCAGGTCGATGCAGCGCCAACCCTGCTCGGCGCACAACTTGGACAGCGATTGCCATTGCGCATTGGGCAAGGCGGCCACGCCCAGCGGCTGGGCATAGACCCGGTAATTGCTCGGGATGAAATAGATCGCCGCCATCTGCCGCCCGAGTTCGATCAGGTCCTGCCGCATGGCGTCCGGCATGGCGTAATCGCTGCGCTGCGTGACTTCGACATAGGGCGTATACAAACCCATCGCTTGCCCGGCCACGGTCTCGATCCGGACATGGCTCGATGCGGCGATGTCGCTGGAGAAGCTCGCCCGCTTCCACAGCGATTTGGTCACGCGATAGAACGCGGTGTCGGTGAACAGGCCGTAATAGCGGCCGAGCCAGCGCGATGCCGGGCCGAGCGTGCGTGCCGCTGCGTCTTCGTATTTGCCTTCGGGAAAGTCGTTGCCCTCGAACAGGAACAGCGCGGCCGGCCCGGCCTCGGGGTGGCGCTGGCGGAAGGCGCGGTAATAGATCAGATAGTCGGCCACGTCGCCCGGCTGGCCGAGGTTGTAGGCATGAATGCCGTGCCGGGCGGCGAGTTGCGCGCTCAGCGTATCCTGCTGGCTGTCGGCCATGCCGACCACGAAGGAGTCGCCCAGCAGCACCGGCTCGCCGGCTCGGTAATCGGCATCGTTACGAAAGCCTTCGCAGTCGGTGCGGAACAGCACCTCGCGCGGCTGCGCCAAACTGGCGCCGGTCAAGGCTTGCAGGTCGCCGTGCGGCACCTGCATGCGAATCTCGGTATTGGGCCGGTAGGCGCGGTGGCCCTTGCCGTAGTCCTGCATCGCCAGTTGTTCGTGCGGCCGGTAATACATGGCGCGGTCGAGGCCGAGCAGGTGGATCGCGACGGCGCCGAGGCCGGTGGCCAGCGCGAGCGACAGCGTGATCGCGGTGGCGGCCACGGCGCCGGAGCGGAAATAAACCACGGCCAGCACGGCCAGCACCGCGACCAACACCGAGGCCGGCAGGCCGTAGAACAACAGCAGGTGCAGCGACGCCAATAGGGCGATGACGATGCCGAGGCGTCCGCGCGGCTTCATCAATCCAGCTCGAAGTGGTTCTTGTAATCGAGCTTCAGGCCCGGGTCCTGGTCTTCCTTGCGCAGCAGGCAATTGCCGACCGCGAGCAGTTCGATCTCGGTGCCCATGAAGCAGCGGAAGGCATCGGCCGGCGTGCAGACGATGGGTTCGCCGCGCACGTTGAAGCTGGTGTTGACCACGACCGGGCAGCCGGTGATCTGGTGGAAGCGCGAGAGCAGGCCGTGGAAGCGCGTATTGGTCTCGCTATGCACGGTCTGGATGCGGGCCGAGTAATCGACATGGGTGACGGCCGGGATGTCCGAGCGCGGCACCTTGAGCTTTTCGATGCCGAACAGGTGTTGTTCCGCCGCGCTCATCGCCTTGCGATGCCGCTCGGCGACGTCGGCGACCAGCAGCATATAGGGGCTGTCGCCGTCGAGCTCGAACCAGTCGGCCACGTGTTCGCGCAACACGGCCGGCGCGAACGGGCGGAACGATTCGCGGTATTTCACTTTGAGATTGAGCACCGACTGCATGCTGGGCGAACGCGCATCGCCCAGGATGGAGCGGCCGCCGAGCGAACGCGGGCCGAACTCCATGCGGCCCTGGAACCAGCCCAGGGCTTTCTCCTCGGCCAGGCCGTGGGCGCAGGCGTCGAGCAGGGCTGCGTCGTCGAGCACGCTGAACTTGGCGCCGGCCTCGGTCAATTGCCGTTCGATCTCGGCCTGGTCGTAGGCCGGGCCGAGATAGGCGCCGTGCATCGCATCGGGCGTTTGCACCCGGCGGGGCTGATCCAGGTGCAGGTGATAGCCGGCCAGCGCCGCGCCCAAGGCGCCGCCGGCATCGCCGGCCGCCGGTTGGATCCAAATGTTTTTCGCCGCGCCGTCGCGCAGGACCTTGCCGTTACCGACGCAGTTCAAGGCCACGCCGCCGGCCAGGCAGACGTTGGCGATGCCGGTCTCTTTCACCGCCGAGCGGACCAGGCGCAGCATCGCCTCTTCGGTCACCGCCTGCACCGAGGCGGCCAGGTCCATCTCGCGCTGGGTCAGCGCCTGTTCCGGCCGGCGCGGCGGTGCGCCGAACAGGTCGTGGAACTTACGGTTGGTCATGGTCAGGCCGGTGCAATAGTCGAAGTACGCCATGTCCAGGCGGAAGCTGCCGTCCGGCTTGAGGTCGATCAGGTGATCGAGGATGGTCTGCGCGTATTTAGGCTGGCCGTAGGGCGCGAGGCCCATGACCTTGTATTCGCCGGAGTTGACCTTGAACCCGGTGTAATAGGTGAAGGCGGAATAGAGCAGGCCGAGCGAATGCGGGAACTGGATCTCTTTCTGGATTTCCAGTTTGTTGCCGCGGCCGACCGCGAGCGAGGTCGTGGTCCATTCGCCGACGCCGTCCATGGTCAGCACCACGGCCTCGTCGAACGGCGAGGGGAAGAAGGCGCTGGCGGCGTGGCTCAGGTGGTGCTCGGAGAACAGCAATTGGCCTTCGACATCGAAGCCGGGGGCGAAGGCCTGGAGTTCCGTCTTCAAGAGGTCTTTCAGGAACAGCTTCTCGCGCAGCCAGACCGGCATCGCCATGCGGAAGGAGCGAAAGCCCTTGGGCGCGAAGGCGAGATAGGTCTCCAACAGGCGCTCGAATTTCAGCAGCGGCTTGTCGTAGAACACCACGCGGTCGACCTCGGCCATCGTGATGCCGCCGGCCTGTAGGCAATACGCGACGGCCCGGGCCGGGAAGTCGGCGTCATGCTTTTTGCGGGTGAAGCGTTCCTCTTGCGCGGCGGCGACGATCTCGCCGTCACGCAACAGGGCGGCGGCGCTGTCGTGGTAATAGGCCGAGATGCCTAAGATAGGCATCGATCAGAACAGGGTGTAGATGAAGGGCGCGACCGCCGAGCCCTGCGCCAGCACCAGCAACCCGCCGAGCAGCAGCATGACCAGGATGATCGGCAGCAGCCAGAATTTCTTGCGCTCGCGCATGAACAGCCAGAGTTCCTTCAGGAAAGACATGGGGATGGCCCTTTAAAATTGGCGCGGAAAGCTGGCCGGCGGCGGGCCGGGCGGCTGGCGCGCGATCCAGTAGCTGGCGGCCGAGTCGTCGCGCTTGAGCCGCAGCGGGTCGTGGCCGGCCAGGCGCATCAGCAGGCCGATGGGCGCGATCACCAGATAAAAGGCCACGCCGAGCACGATGGGATTGGTGATCTTGTGTAATAGAAGGCCCAGTTGCATCCAGGCCCGGTTCAGCGGCGCGAGCCGGCGCGGCGCCAGCAGGGCGGCCAAGGCGAAGGCCGCCGCCAGGCCCAATGCCCAGTCGCGCGTGGCCTGCGCGGACAACAGCGGCCATAGGCCGATCAGGCCGAAAAAGACGGCCATGACCCAGCCGAATGCGCGGTCGGACGAGCCTTGTTTCGGGGGGGCGAGGGTGCGGTGCGAGGCTTCCATGCAGATGGGAATCGGTGTTGTGGGCCTTTTTGCGAAGGGCAGAGCATACCGTCAGGCCCTGCACGGCGGCAATCTTGCGTTTATCTGCCTGGCGGTCGGGTCTCGATCTGGAACCAATCGGCCAGGATCAAGCGGGCGCAGCGGTCGGCCTCGTCGAAACCTTCCGGCGCCGACAGCATGGGCTGGTCGGCCTGCCAGGTCTCGAACGGCACGACCCAGCCCGCGCGGATCAGTTGCTCGACGCCGCGCGCCACCCGATTGGCCTCGCCTGGCGGCAAGCGCAGCAAGCCGACCGCGCAGCCGGCGGTCAGCGCCTCGTAGACCATGGACACGCTGTCCTCGCTCACCCAGGTCTGGCCGGCTTGGGCCAGTTCGGTCTCGAGCCAGCCGGGCGGGGTGGTCTCGACCGGGAAAATCTCCAGCCTGGCCGCCTGCGGCAGTTGGGCCAGGAAGTCGGGCGGGGTGCGGCGCGAGCTGGTCAAGCGCCAGCGGACATCCGGGGTCATGCCGAGCAGGCGTTCGATCTGCTCGACGATGTGCCGGCTATCCCAGGCGGTGTGGCCGGAGGGGCCGCCGATCAGGATCAGGCCGAGTTCGGGCCGGTGCTGCCGGCTGGGTGTGACCGCGTTGAGGGCGCCACGGGTGGTGACGATGTTGGGGCGGGCGGCCGGCCCGTCGTGTTCCGGGATCAGGCAAAGGTCGAACAGGCGCGTGGGCAGGCTGGGCCGCATCAGCACCACGGTTCGGCCGCCACGGGCCCGGCGGGCGGCGAGCAGGGCGAAATGGGTGCGGTGGCCCGCGCCTATTAATATATGCGGGTCGGGCAGGCCGGCGCCGGCGGGGAAGCGGCCCAAGAGCCAGTCCAGCGGGCCTGAAGGGCTCGAATCGACGCGAACGTCGTGGATTTTGACGGCAACGTGCCGGCTTAGTGCCTGAGCCAGGCCCAAGGTCTGCTTTTCATGGCCGGCTTTGCCGTCGATCAGGCGCCAAATATTCAGTGGGGATGCCGAGGAAAACCGCATAAGGCCCTGAGTATAAATAGATATTGGAGGCGGCTGGTCAAAAAAACGGCAATTTCCGGTAAGTTCTAGACAACTGGCGGCTAATTGCGGCAAACTTGCCGCCACTTTCAACCAGCCGGCACCCGCTGTCATGCCTTCCAAGCGTTCGCCGCCGTCGGCCGCCGCCTCGGCGGCCAAGAGCAAAATCCTAGTCCTTCACGGCCCCAATCTCAACCTGCTTGGCAGCCGTGAGCCGGAGCACTATGGCCACCAGACCCTGGCCGATATCGACCAGGCCCTGAAGGAACAGGGGGCCGCCAGCGGCGTCGTGGTCGAGACCTTCCAGAGCAACGCCGAGAGCGATCTGGTCGACCGTATTCATCAGGCCCGCACCGAGGGTGTGGGTTTCATCATCATCAATCCCGCCGCCTACACCCATACCAGCGTCGCCCTGCGCGACGCCCTGGCCGGGGTGGCGATCCCGTTTATCGAGGTGCATCTGTCCAATGTCCATGCCCGCGAGACCTTCCGCCACCATTCCTATTTTTCCGATCTGGCGGTCGGCGTGATCAGCGGTCTGGGCGCCATGGGCTATCTGTTCGCCCTGGGCTATGCCCTCAATGCGATGGAGGAGTAATTCAATGGATCTACGCAAGCTGAAAAAACTGATCGACCTGGTGCAGGACTCGGGCGTGGCCGAGCTGGAGATCACCGAGGGCGAAGAGAAGGTTCGCATCACCCGCGTCGTGGCCGGCGGCCAGATGATGATGTCGCCGATGATGGGCCATATGCAAACCATCCCGGTTTCGGCGCAGGTCCCGGCAGCGGCTGCGGCCGAGCCCAGCGAGCCCGGCTTGCCCGAGGGCCACGTGGTCAAGTCGCCCATGGTCGGCACCTTCTACCGTACGCCGTCGCCGGGTGCCAAGGCCTTCGTCGAGGTCGGCCAGTCGGTCGGCGCCGGCGACACGCTCTGCATTATCGAGGCCATGAAACTGATGAACGAGATCGAGGCCGACGTCGGTGGCACGATCAAGGCGATCCTGGTGGAGAACGGTCAACCCGTCGAATACGGCGAGCCGCTGTTCGTGATCGGCTGAGGTGATGCCTAGCCATGTTTGAAAAGATTCTCATAGCCAATCGGGGGGAGATCGCCCTCCGCATCCAGCGTGCCTGTCGCGAGATGGGCATCAAGACCGTGGCCGTGCACTCCGAGGCCGACGCCGACGCCAAGTACGTCAAGCTGGCCGACGAGTCGGTCTGCATCGGCCCGGCGCCCTCGGCCAAAAGCTATCTGCACGTGCCGCACATCATCGCGGCGGCCGAGGTGACCGACGCCGAGGCCATCCATCCCGGCTACGGCTTCCTGTCGGAAAACGCCGACTTTGCCGAGCGGGTGGAGAGTTCCGGCTTCGTCTTCATCGGCCCCCGGCCCGACACCATCCGCCTGATGGGCGACAAGGTCTCGGCCAAGGACGCGATGAAGAAGTCCGGCGTGCCCTGCGTGCCCGGTTCCGAGGGCGCCGTGCCGGACGATTCGGACGAGTGCCTGCGCATGGCCAAGGAGATCGGCTACCCGGTCATCATCAAGGCCGCCGGCGGCGGCGGCGGCCGCGGCATGCGCGTGGTACACACCGAGGCCAACCTGCTGCAATCCATCCAGTTGACCCAGGGCGAGGCGCAGTCGGCCTTCAACAATCCCGTGGTCTACATGGAGAAGTACCTGCTCAACCCGCGCCACATCGAGATACAGGTCCTGGCCGACGAGCACGGCGATGCGGTGCACCTGGGCGAGCGCGACTGCTCCATGCAGCGCCGGCACCAGAAGGTGTTGGAAGAGGCGCCGGCGCCCGGTCTCGATCCCAAGCTGCGCAACAAGATCGGCGAGCGCTGCGCCGAGGCCTGCCGCCAGATCGGCTACCGCGGCGCCGGCACCTTCGAGTTTCTCTACGAGGACGGCGAGTTCTACTTCATCGAGATGAACACCCGGGTCCAGGTCGAGCACCCGGTCACCGAGTTGATCACCGGCGTCGACATCGTGCAGGAGAGCATTCGCATCGCGGCCGGCGAGCATCTCTCGGTCAAGCAGAAGGACGTGCAGTTCCGCGGTCATGCCCTGGAGTGCCGGATCAACGCCGAAGACCCCTACAACTTCGTGCCCTCGCCCGGCCGCATCACCCTCTACCATGCCCCGGGCGGCCCCGGCGTGCGGGTCGATTCGCATGTCTACCAGAACTACATGGTGCCGCCGCATTACGACTCCATGATCGGCAAGCTCATCACCTATGGCGCCACCCGCGACCAGGCCATCGCCCGCATGCGCATCGCCTTGTCCGAGATGATCGTCGAAGGTATCAAGACCAACATCCCGCTGCACCAAGACTTGTTGCAGGATGCCGCCGTGCTGCAAGGCGGCGTGAGTATTCACTACCTCGAAAAGAAACTCGGTATTCATAAATAAGGAGGCGAGACGTCGGTGGCCTGGCTGTCCCTGAAGCTCCCCGCCGACGCCGATCAGGCCGAGGCCTGGTCCGATGCCTTGATGGCGTCCGGCGCCTTGTCGGTCTCCATCGAGGACCGCGATGCCGGCACCGAGGCCGAGCAACCGCAGTTCGGCGAGCCCGGCTTGGACGAGCCCAAGTCCTGGCAACGCAACTGGGTCGAGGCCCTGCTGCCGGCCGAGGCCGATGTCCCGGCCTTGATCGCCGAGGCCGCCCGCCAAGGCAAGCTCACCGTGCCGGCGGATTACCAAGTCGAAAAGATCGAAGAGCAGGATTGGGTGCGCCTGACCCAATCCCAGTTCGAGCCCATCCGCATCTCCGACCGTCTCTGGATCGTGCCCAGCTGGCACGAGCCGCCCAACCCGCAAGCGATCTGCATCGAGCTCGACCCCGGCCTGGCCTTCGGCACCGGCAGTCACCCGACCACCCGGCTCTGCCTGCGCTGGCTGGAGCAGAACGTGCAGGCGGGCCAGAGCGTGCTCGATTACGGCTGCGGCTCCGGCATCCTCGCCATCGCCGCCGTCAAGCTGGGCGCCGGCCGGGTGCTCGGGGTCGATATCGACCCGCAGGCGGTGACCGCCTCGCGCGACAACGCCGAACGCAATAAGATCGAGGCCATGTTTTGCACGGCCGATGAGCTACCGCCTATCCCTCTCCCCAACCCTCCCCCAGAGGGGGAGGGGGCAATCGCTAAGCCCAAAGCGATCTACGATGTCTTGGTGGCAAATATCCTGACCAACCCGCTGCGCGCCCTGCGCCCCTTGCTCGCGGCCCGGGTCCGTTGCGGCGGCCGCATCGCGTTGTCCGGCATCCTCGAGGCCCAGGCCGAGGATATCCTCGCCGCCTACGGCGCCGATTTCGACATGCGCTTGTGGGCGGCGGAGGAGGGCTGGGTCTGCCTGGAAGGGGTGAAGCGGTGCTGACCGCCTGCCCCGAATGTCGCACCACCTTCCGGGTCGGCCAAGCGCAACTCGACGCCAAGCGCGGCCTGGTCCGTTGCGGCCACTGCAACGCGGTGTTCAACGCCTACGACGCCTTGTTGCCCGAGATCGCGATTCCGCCGGCCGAGGGGGCGGAGCCGGTCAAGCCGGCCTCGGGCCAAACGCCAAACCCCACCGTCGAGCCGTCGAGCGAGAGGCTGGAGCCGCGCATCGACCTGGATTTCGAGTTGCCGAAATTCGAGCCGGAGCCGACGCCCACGCCCACGGCACGGCCGGTGGCGGCCAAGCCCGAGCCCGTCGCCGATCTGGCGGCCTATCGTACCGAGCCCGCCCTGGACGATGTCGAACCCATGCCGACTTGGTTGGCCTTGGCGGAGCGCGCGGACGATGTCTTGCTGTCCGAGTTGCCGGTGACCGAGCGCCCATCGGGGCTTGCCCGTTTCGGTCGAGGCCTGTTGCTGGTATCGCTGACGTTGTCGTTTACCTTGCAGCTGGTGTATTTCGGGCGCAGCGAGTTGGCGGGCTGGCAGCCCATGCTGCGGCCCTATTTGGAGGCGGCTTGCGCGCCCTTGCATTGCACCGTGCCGCTGCCGCGCGACCGCGATGTCTTGCGGGTGGAGTCGTCGTCGTTGGAGACCGACCCCGAAAGCCCGGCCAATGCCCGGCTGCGCGTCGCCTTCAGCAATCGCGCCGAGCGCACGATGGCCTGGCCGCATATGGTGTTGACCCTGACCGATCTGCGCGACAAGGCCTTGGCACAGCGGGTGTTCACGCCGCGCGATTACCTGGCCGGCAAGGCCTTGGGCAAACCCGGCATCGCCCCCAGCCAGGAATACGAGGTATGGCTAGACCTCAATCTGGGCGGCTTGTCCGCCGCCGGCTACCGAGTCGCCCTCGAGTATCCCTGAAAGCCGCGCCAGCCGGCCCGCCTTGCCGCCTCGGGTCGGGCTCCGGTATAGTCCGGGCCAGCTATCGTCCCCGTGGGAGAGTGCACGCCCAGCGTGCCGCCGAAGGCGCAACTCACCCGCAATCGCTCAGGCAAAAGGACCGCGGGGATGGGCAACTCTGGAGAGCGCTGCCTCAGGCAGCCACCGATGGGGCTAAATCTCTCAGGTACCAGGACAGAGGGGTGCGTGCGAGCAGGGCCTATACAGGTTCTTGAGCACCACCCTTTATCGTTTCCGGAGCCTGTCTTGCAGACCGTAACTCAACGCAATATCACCCGCATGCCGGTCTGGATTCGCCAGAATCTCGGCCGCGAGGCGCATTTCCCCGCCACTCGCCAAGCGGTGCATGGACAGGGCCTGCACACCGTGTGCGAAGAGGCCAAGTGCCCCAACCGGGGCGAGTGCTGGAGCCGGGGCACCGCCACCTTCATGCTCTTGGGCGACACTTGCACCCGGGCCTGCGCTTTTTGCGCGGTGAAGACCGGTAAGCCCAGTTGGTTCGATAGCGACGAGCCGCGTCGCGTGGCCGAATCGGTGATCACCATGGGTCTGGATTACGTGGTGCTGACCTCGGTCAATCGCGACGATCTGGACGACGGCGGCGCCGACGCCTTCGCCGAGGCCTTGCGGTTTTTGCGTGAACAGAAACCCGGCATCGGCGTCGAATTCCTTACCCCCGATTTCCGCAACACCCAGGCCAACGCCGTGCGCGTATTCAACGCCACCCTGGCTAGTCTGCCCGAAGGCGCCCGGCGCGACCTGGTCTGGGGCCACAACGTCGAGACCGTGCCACGTTTTTATCGCGAGGCGCGCAAGGGCGCCAAGTATGAGCGTTCGCTGGAACTGCTGGCCCTGGCCGCGCAGCAACCCGGGGTCGAGGCCAAATCGGCGCTGATGCTCGGCCTGGGCGAGACGCAAGATGAAGTGCTGCAAGTGCTGCGCGATCTGCGCGCCGTGGGTGTCGCCCGCGTCTCGCTCGGCCAATACCTGCGCCCCTCGCTCGACAATCTGCCGGTGGCCCGTTACGTTCACCCTGACGAATTCGCCGAGTACGAGGCGGCCGCGCGCGAGTTGGGCTTCGCCTGGGTCAAGGCGGGACCCTTGGTGCGCAGTTCCTATTACGCCGAAGAAATCCAATTACCCTCCCCCGCAAGCGGGACCAGCCATCTTGGCGCAGGACGCAACGCAGTTGCGGTCCCGAGCGTAGCGAGGGATGTGCCGCAGGCACACAGAGGGTGGCCCGAAGAGCCGGGAGAGGGCTCGCTCCCCATCGCGAACAGATTTCCCTCTCCCCCAGCCCCTCCCCCGCTTGCGGGGGAGGGGGGTATATGAACCAACAAGGTGCCCGACATGGCTGAACTCAAACACACCCCGCTCAACCAAAAGCACCGCGAGGCCAACGCCAAGCTGGTCGACTTCTCCGGTTGGGAGATGCCCATCCATTACGGCTCGCAGATCGAAGAGCACAACATCGTGCGTACCGATGCGGGCATGTTCGACGTCTCGCACATGCTGCCGGTCGACATCAAGGGCGAGGGCGTGCGCGACTTCTTGAAGAAGCTGGTCGCCAACAATGTCGACAAGCTGCAACACACCGGCAAGGCCCTCTACAGCTGCATGCTGCACGAGGGCGGCGGCGTGGTCGACGACCTCATCATCTACTTCATGAACGAGTCCTGGTTCCGCCTGGTGGTCAACGCCGGCTGCGCCGACAAGGACATCGCCTGGATGGAGGTGCAACGCAACAAGTACGCGCCCGATCTGGAGATCAAGCCGCTGCGCGAGCTGGCCATGATCGCGGTGCAAGGCCCCAAGGCGGCCGAGAAGCTGTGGCAGGCGCTGCCCGGCAGCGAGCCCCTGACCCGCCCGATCAAACCCTTCAATGCCGTGCTGATCGGCCAAATGTTCGTCGCCCGCACCGGCTACACCGGCGAGGACGGTTTCGAGATCATGTTGCCGGCGACGGCCGCCCCCTTCTTCTGGCAGGCCCTGCTCGATGCCGGAGTGAAACCCTGCGGCCTCGGCGCGCGCGACACCCTACGGCTGGAGGCGGGCATGAACCTCTACGGCCAGGATATGACCGAGACCACGACGCCGCTGGAATCCGGTCTGGCCTGGACCGTCGACCTCAAGAGCGAGCGCGATTTCATCGGCAAGGATTCCCTGCTACGCCTGCCGGTCAGCCGGCAACTGGTGGGTCTGCTGCTATTGGACAAGGGCGTGTTGCGCGCGCATCAGCATGTGCTCACCCAAGAAGGCGAGGGCGAGATCACCAGCGGCTCGTTCAGCCCGACCCTGAATGCCTCCATCGCCCTGGCCCGCATCCCGGTGGGCGTCGATCTGGGCGACGAGGTGGAAGTGGAAATTCGCGATAAACGACTCAAGGCACGTGTGGTGAAATATCCCTTCGTGCGCAACGGCAAGGCGTTGGTGTGAGGAGTGAGGAGTGAGGAGTGAGGAGTGAGGAGTGAGGAGTGAGGAGTGAGGAGTGAGGAGTGAGGAGTGAGGAGTGAGGAGTGAGGAGTGAGGAGTAGAATTGCGCGCGCAGCGCACTACGCGTCGCCTCACTCCTAACCCCTCACCCCTTACCTGTTACGGAGTAACAACCATGAGCATCCCCGCCGATCTGAAATACACCAAGTCCCACGAGTGGGTCCGCCTCGAGGCCGACGGCAGCGTGGCCGTGGGCATCACCCACCATGCCCAGGATCTGTTGGGCGACATGGTGTTCGTCGAGAACCCCACCGTCGGCCGCAAGCTGGCCAAAGGCGAAGAGTGCGCCGTGGTCGAGTCGGTCAAGGCCGCCTCCGATGTCTACGCGCCCATCGCCGGCGAAGTCGTCGCCACCAACGAGGCGGTCGAGGCTAGCCCGGAGGGCATCAACCAGGACGCCTACGGGGCCTGGATGTTCAAGCTCAAGCCCGACAACGCCGCCGACCTGAACGGCCTGCTCGACGCGGCTGCCTACCAGGCCCACGTGGAATCGGAAAGTCACTAATGGTTAGGCGTGAGGTGCGAGGTGTGAGGCGGCTGGTAGTGCGCTGCGCGCGCCTTTACTCCTCACACCCAACGTCTCACTCCTCACGGTAAATCTATGCCCTTTATTCCGCACACCCAGGAAGACGTGGCCGCGATGCTCAATAGCATCGGCGCCAAGTCGATCGAAGACCTGTTCGACGAGATCCCCGCCGGGCTCAAATGCGGCGGCCTCGAGGCCGTGCCCGCCGGCGAACCGGAGATGGCGGTGACCCGGCTCATGCACGAGCGCGCGGCGCAGGACGGTTTCTATCTCAACTTCATCGGCGCCGGCGCCTACGAGCACCATATCCCGGCGGCGGTCTGGCAGATCGTCACCCGCGGCGAGTTCTACTCCGCCTACACGCCGTACCAGGCCGAGGCCAGCCAGGGCACGCTGCAACTGATCTACGAATACCAGACCATGATGACCCGGTTGACCGGGCTCGATGTCTCCAACGCCTCGCTCTACGACGGCGCCTCGGGCTTGTCCGAGGCGGTGCTGATGGCGGTGCGCGCGGCCAAGAACGGCTCGCGCCGCGTGCTGGTGCCGGGCTCGCTGCACCCGCGCTATCGCGCCGTGACCGAGGCGGTGGTGAAGAACCAGAACATCGAGTTGGTGGAGATCGCCTTCGATCCCGCCAGCGGCACGACGCTGCTCGACGCGCTCAAGCCCTTCGAGGGCCAGCCGGCCGCCGGCCTGGTCATTGCCCAGCCCAACTTCTTCGGCGCGCTGGAGGCGGTCGATCCATTGACCGACTGGGCGCACAGAAACGGCATGCTCGCCGTCGCCGTGGTCAACCCGATGAGCCTAGCCCTGCTCAAGCCGCCTGGCCAATGGGGCAGTGCCGGTGCCGACATCTGCGTCGGCGACGGCCAGCCCCTGGGCGTGCCCATGGCCTCCGGCGGCCCTTACTTCGGCTTCATGACCTGCAAGCAGGCGCTGGCCCGGCAGATGCCCGGCCGCATCGTCGGCCGCACGGTCGACCGCGACGGCAAGTCCGGTTTTGTGCTCACCTTGCAGGCGCGCGAGCAGCATATCCGTCGGGCCAAGGCCACCTCCAACATCTGCTCGAACCAGGGCCTGTTGGTCGCCGCGGCGACCATCCACATGGCCTTGCTCGGCGCCGAGGGCCTGAAGCGCGTGGCCCTGGCCTCGCATGCCAACACCCGCGCCCTGGTCGAGAAGCTCTGCGCCATTCCCGGCGTGAGTCGCGCCTTCGGGGCGCCGTTCTTCCACGAGGCGGTACTGCGCGTCGGCAGCGAGGCAGGCGAGGTGCTGCGCGCCCTGCGTGCCCAGGGCATCCTCGGCGGCTATGCGCTGGGCCGCGATTATCCGGGCATGGAGGACGCCATCCTGGTCTGCGCGACCGAGACCAAGACCGATGGCGACCTTGACCGATATACGCAACAATTGGAGCGTATCCTTAGCCGCCGGCGCGAAGCGCCGCCGTGTGCGTACAAGTCCTAACCATCGAGACAGGAGACGATTATGGCGATAGTGACTCTTGGCGGCGAACCGGTCGAGGTCGGCGGCCATTTCCCCCGGCCCGGCGATACGGCGCCCAGTTTCATGCTGGTGGACAAGGACCTGAAGGACGTGTCCCTGTCGCAGTTCTATGGCAAGAAAAAGATCATCAGCGTCGTCCCCAGTCTGGATACGCCGGTGTGCCAGGCTTCCACGCGCAAGTTCAATGCGGTGGCGGTCGAGTTGCCCAATACCGTGGTGCTGGTCGTCTCGGCCGACCTGCCGTTCGCCCAGGCCCGTTTCTGCGGGGCCGAGGGGCTTGATAACGTGATCACCCTCTCCACCATGCGCGGCCGCGATTTCCACAAGCAATACGGCGTAATGATCATGGACCCGCCCTTGGGTGGCCTGCTGGCGCGCGCCGTGTTGCTGCTCGACGAGGAGGACAAGGTGCTCTATTCCGAGCTGGTTTCGGAGATCAAGGGCGAACCCAATTACGGCGCCTTGCTCGACGCCTTCCGCGAGGCCATGGCAAGCGAAAAGCCCGAGGAAGAATAAGCGCTCGCATTACCCACTCAATTCCGCCGATAAGCGAATAGACATGCTGATTTTCGAACACTCCCACACGGGCCGCCGTGCCCAGGCCCAGGCCCCGCAACAAGCCGGCGCGGCCGGCGACTTGCCGGCCGCGCTCTTGCGCCGGGAGGCGCCCGGCCTGCCCGAGACCTCCGAGCTGGACGTGGTGCGCCACTACACCCGGCTGTCGCAGAAGAACTTCTCTATCGACACCCAGTTCTACCCGCTGGGCTCGTGCACCATGAAGTACAACCCGCGCGCCTGCAACAGCCTGGCCATGCTGCCGCAGTTCCTGTCGCGCCACCCCTTGGCCGATGCCGATACCGGCCAGGGCTTCCTCGCCTCGATGCACGAGTTGCAGGAGATGCTGAAAGAGGTGACCGGCATGGCCGGCGTGTCGCTGGCGCCGATGGCCGGCGCCCAGGGCGAATTCGCCGGCGTGGCGATGATTCGCGCCTATCACGATGCGCGCGGCGACAGCGAGCGCAGCGAGATCATCGTGCCCGATGCCGCCCACGGTACCAATCCGGCCACCGCCACCATGTGCGGCTACACCGTGCGCGAGATCCCGACCGACCGCCAGGGCAACGTGGATATGGAAGCACTGAAGGCCGTGGTCGGCCCCAAAACCGCCGGCCTGATGCTGACCAACCCCTCCACCCTGGGCGTGTTCGAGAAGACCATCGTCGCCATCCAGCGGATCGTGCACGAGGCGGGCGGTCTCACCTATTACGACGGCGCCAATCTCAACGCCATCCTCGGCCGGGTGCGGCCGGGCGATATGGGCTTCGACGTGATCCACATGAACCTGCACAAGACCTTCTCCACCCCGCACGGCGGCGGCGGCCCCGGTGCCGGACCGGTCGGCGTGTCCGAGCGTTTGCGGCCGTTCATGCCCATCCCTTACGTGGTCGAGGACAAGGGCTTCTACCGTTGGGCGGAAGAGGCCGACTGCCCACAAAGCATCGGCCGCATGAGCGCCTTCGGCGGCAATATGGGGGTGCTGATGCGCGCTTATGTCTATGCCCGCATGCTGGGCCGCGAAGGCATGCACCGCGTGGCCGACTATGCCGCGCTCAATGCCAACTACTTGGCGGTCGAGCTGGCCAAGGCCGGCTTCGAGCTGGCCTTTCCCGAGCGGCGCGCCTCGCACGAGTTCATCGTCACCCTAAAGAAGTTGAAGGACGAGACCGGCGTCTCCGCCATGGACTTCGCCAAGCGCCTGCTCGATTACGGTTACCACGCGCCGACCACCTATTTCCCGCTCTTGGTGCCCGAGTGCCTGCTGGTCGAGCCGACCGAGACCGAGAGCAAGGAGACGCTGGACGGCTTCGTCGCGGCGATGAAGGCGGTGAAGCAGGAGGCCGAGGCCGATGCCGAGCTGGTGAAGTCGGCCCCGCATACCCTGCCGGCCAAGCGTCTGGACGACGTGAAGGCGGCGCGTGAATTGGATTTGGCATGGAAACCAGCGTGAACGCACAAGAGAGCCCGTTCAAGGGCAAGACCGGACTGAAACGGGTTTGGAACGCCTTTTTTTATTCCATTGCCGGCCTGAAGGCCGCGTTCAAGCACGAGGACGCCTTCCGACAGGAGGTGCTGCTGGCGGCCGTCCTGATCCCGATGGCCTTTCTCCTGACGCCCAACAACCTGGCGCGCGCCGCCATGATCGCCAGCGTGTTCCTGCTGCTCATCGTCGAACTGGTGAATTCGGCCATCGAGGCCACGGTCGATCGCATCTCGCTGGAGAACCACAAGCTGGCCAAGCGTGCCAAGGACATCGGCAGCGCGTCGGTGCTGATGGCGATCGTCAATCTGGTGGTGGTCTGGGTGTTGGCCATCCTGGCTTGATGGCGCTCGGTGCGAGGGTGCGCTATAAATCGTAGAACATACGGATCAGTGGGGGGTATGGCATGAGCGACGGGCGGCAATCGAATCACCGGCACTTTCACCGCATCGCGCACGATGCGCGGGTGACCATCACCTCCGGCGACCGCATCTGGTCGGGCACGGTGCAGGACATCTCGCTCAAGGGGTGCCTCGTTTTGTTGGCGCGCGACTGGGAGGTGGAGGCGGGGCGGACTTATCGTCTTACCATCCACTTGTCGCCGGTGCTTAATATCGAGATGGATGTCGTGCTGGCCCATCAAAGCGGCACGCATGTCGGTTTTCGCTGTATACGCATCGACCTGGACAGCATCACCGAGTTGCGGCGCTTGGTCGAACTCAATCTGGGCGATGCGACGCTGTTGGACCGGGATATCCAATCCCTGATCAGGCCCTAGTACCGGGCTGGCCGGCGCTGGGATCGAATAGAGAGGCCGCGACATGGCAGAGGCGCTATTCCCCTTCGACAAAAAAGACATCAAGCAATGCCGCTTCGAAGACATGGCGCTTGAGGTCGGGCAGCGCGTCGAGCTTCAGCGCGCGCCGCCAGGCGTCAATCCTCGATTGTTCAGCACCTTGATCGGCTATGCGCCGGGCGAGAGCCTGCTGGTGCGCACGCCCGTGGTCAACAACTTGCCGGCCGACCTGCACGAGGGCGATCGGCTCTATCTGCGCCTCTCATCCGGTACGCGGGCGTTCGGTTTCGCCACCAAGGTGGAGCGCCTGTGCATCGTGCCGTTCCACTATATGCACCTGGCCGTGCCTGACGAGATTCAATGCGTCGATATCCGCCGCGACCGGCGCTTCAACGTCAATATTCTGGCCGAGATCAAGACGGCCGGGCAGGAGTGGCAGCCGGCCTTGATGCTGGACCTGGCCGAGGGCGGCAGCCTGATCGAGTGCGCCCATGCCGTCGGCGCGCCGGGGACGGCGATCGAATTGCGTTTCGGTTTGCCGGCCGGGCATGCCGAGCAGGAGGTCACGCTGACCTTGCCCGGCAAGGTGGATAAGACCGAAACAAGGCACCGGGACGAGGGCCTGCGGGCCTATCGTCACGGCATCGAATTCACCGACTTGACCGGCAACGATGCGCTGTTGCTACAGAATTTCCTGTTCCGCCTCATGCTCGATCATCATCGTCAACCGGCAGGCTAGAATCGGCAGCCGTCCCATGGCGCAGCCGATGACATCATGATTTCCATTCACCGCTACATCCTGCCCCGGGTGGCCATTGCCTGGCTGCTGCTTTCTCTGTTGGTGGGCGGCGTCGTGTTTTGGGTCGAGATCGAGCGTATCGACGAAAAGGCGGCCGCCTTGGCGTTGAACGAGGCGCACCGCTTTCCGGCCGAGTTGCTCCAGCAGAAGAAGTTGGCCGAGATTCAAGCGCATATGGAGAATCTGACGCGCCAGCATTTCGGCATCGTCGAGGTTTACGACGCCAACCGCGTCATGGTGGCGGAGCGCATCGCGCCCGGGCAGGAGATGCTCGAAGAATCGCTGAAGCAATTCGCCCACGGTTTTCCCGAGAAGGATTCGATCACCTATCATCGCTTGCGCATCGACGATAGATGGGTGCTACAGGTGTTGGTGCCCCTGCGCGACCAGGCCGATAAATTGTCGGGCTTCCTCGAGGGCGTCTATATCGTCGATCGCGAGACCGAGGCCGGCATCTACGCCGATATCGGCTATACCGTGGCCTTCGTGCTGTTGGCCGTGCTGGCGACCAGTCTGGTGCTCTACCCGCTGGCCGTCGCGCTCAACCGCGACGTCGTTCGGCAGTCCAAGCAAATTCTGCGCGGCAATCTGGAGATGATGGCGGTGCTGGGCAGCGCCATCGCCAAACGCGATTCCGACACGCACAGCCACAACTATCGCGTCACGCTGTATGCCGTCGCCTTGGCCGAGGCGATTCGGCTGGATGCGGAGAAGATCAGGCAACTCATCTCCGGCGCTTTCTTGCACGATGTCGGCAAGATCGGCATCCCGGACGGCATCTTGCTCAAGCCGGGCCGGCTGGACGACGACGAGTTTCGCGTCATGAAGACCCACGTCGAATTGGGCGAGGACATCATCCGCAATTCGGGATTCCTGTCCAGTGCGCGCGATGTCGTGGCCTGCCACCACGAGAAGTTCGATGGCGGCGGCTATCCGCGCGGGCTTGCCGGCAAGGCCATCCCCGTCGTGGCCCGCGTGTTCGCCGTGGCCGATGTGTTCGACGCGCTGACCTCCAAGCGGCCGTATAAGCCAGCCATGCCCTTGGACGATGCGCTAAATATTCTGCACGACGGCGCGGGCCAGCATTTCGACCCGACGATCATCCAGGCCTTCGAAGATATCGTGCTGGAGCAATACACCATGTTGCACGCCGCCGAGGAAGAATGGCTGCGCGGGCGTCTGGAGAAGGTGCTGGGCACCTACTACGGTATTTGAATCTGCAGGCCATCGCGGCTAGTGCGCCGCTTCCCAGTTGGGGCCGGCGCCGATCTCCACCTTGAGCGGCACCTTGAGTTCGGCTACCTCGCACATCAAGGCCGGCAGCCGTTGCCGTATCAAGCCGAGCTCGCTCTCCCACACCTCCAGCACCAGTTCGTCGTGCACCTGCATGATCAGCCGGGTCCGCAGTTTTTCCTTGTCCAGCCAATCTTGCACCGCGAGCATCGCCAGCTTGATCAGGTCGGCGGCGGTGCCCTGCATGGGCGCGTTGATCGCGGCGCGTTCGGCGCCCTGGCGCCGGGCCGGGTTGCCGCCGCGGATCTCCGGTAGGTACAGGCGGCGGCCGAACAGGGTCTCGACGTAGCCCAGCTCCTTGGCCTGCTCGCGGGTGCGGGCCATGTAGTCGGCCACGCCGGGATAGCGGGCGAAGTAACGGTCGATATAGAGCTGGGCGGCGGCGCGTTCAATCCCTAACTGCGCGGCCAGGCCGAAGGCCGACATGCCGTAGATCAGGCCGAAGTTCACCGCCTTGGCCATGCGCCGCTGCTCCGAGCTGACCTGGTCGAGCGGGATGCCCTGCACCTCGGCCGCGGTGGCAGCGTGGATGTCGCGGTCTTCCTGGAAGGCGCTGAGCAGACTTTCGTCGCCCGAGAGGTGGGCCATGATGCGCAGCTCGATCTGCGAATAGTCGGCCGAGACGAGGGTGAAGCCGGCCTCGGGCACGAAGGCCTCGCGGATCTTGCGGCCTTCGACGCTGCGCACCGGGATGTTCTGCAGATTTGGGTCGGAGCTGGACAGCCGGCCGGTCACCGCCACCGCCTGTGAATAATTGGTGTGCACCCGGCCGGTGGCGGGGTCGACCATCAGAGGCAGCTTGTCGGTGTAGGTGGACTTCAACTTGGCCAGGCTGCGGTAGTCGAGGATCAGCTTGGGCAGCGGGTAGTCCAGCGCGAGTTTCTCCAGCACCTCTTCGTCGGTCGAGGGCGCGCCCTTGGGCGTCTTTTTCAGCACCGGCAGTTTCTGTTGCTCGAACAGGATTTCGCCGAGTTGCTTGGGCGAGTTGAGGTTGAACGGCTGGCCGGCCGCATCAAAGGCCTTCTGTTCGATGGCTTGCATCTCCTGGGCGAGGAAGGTGGAGTGCCGGCGCAAGAGATCGCTGTCGAGCTTGACCCCGGTGCGCTCCATGCGCGCCAGCACCGGCAACAGTGGCATCTCGATCTCGCGGTAGACGCGGGCTAGGCTGGCCTCGCGTTCGATTTGCGGATGCAGGGTCTGATGTAGCCTCAGGGTGATGTCGGCATCCTCGGCCGAATAACGGGTGGCGGTGTCGATATCGACCTGGTCGAAACCAATTTGGTTGGCGCCCTTGCCGCAGATGTCCTCGTACTTGATGGTGGTGGCGTGCAAGTGGCGCGCGGCCAGGGTGTCCATGTCGTGCCGCTCGTGCGCCTCCAGCACGTAGGACTGCAACAGGCTGTCGTGCTCGATACCGCGCAACTCGATGCCGTGGTTCATCAGCACGTGCCAATCGTATTTCAGGTTCTGGCCGAGCTTGGGTTTGTCGGCATCTTCCAGAATGGGTTTGAGCCGCGCCAGCACCTCGTTCAGCTTCAACTGATCCGGCGCGCCGGCATAGCGGTGTTCGAGCGGAATGTAGCAGGCCTCGAAGGCATCGACCGCGAACGACAGGCCGACCAGCTTGGCCTGCATGGGGTCGAGGCTGGTGGTCTCGGTGTCGAGACAGATCAGCTCGGCGGTTTCCAGTTTCTTCAGCCAGCGGGCGAGGTCGGTCTCGGTTAGCACCGTTTCGTAATGCACCGATTTCCCCTCCCCCGCAAGCGGGGGAGGGTGGCCCGAAGGGCCGGGAGAGGGAAATGCTTCTGGCAAGTCTGAGCCCTCTCCCCTGCCCCCTCCCCCGCTTGCGGGGGAGGGGGGAAATTCTTGTAGCCAGGTTCTAAATTCGTAGCGTTCGTACAGCTCGGTCAATTTTTCGCGGTCTTCGTCCTGCCAGTGCAGGCCGTGCATGTCCGGCAGTTGCGCGACATCGGTTTTCACCGTGATCAGTTCGCGGCCGGTCGGCAGCCAATCCAAGGCGCGGCGCAGGTTCTCGCCGGCCACGCCCTTGACTTCATTCGCACGGGCTACGAGCTCGTCCAGGCTGCCGAATTCATTGATCCACTTGGCGGCGGTCTTGGGGCCGACCTTGTCGACGCCGGGCACGTTGTCCACGGTGTCGCCGATCAGGGTGAGGTAGTCGACGATGCGCTCGGGCGGCACGCCGAACTTGGCGTTGACCCCGGGCACGTCGAGCAGCTCGTTGCTCATGGTGTTGATCAGCCGCACATGCGGGGTGACCAGTTGCGCCAGGTCCTTGTCGCCGGTGGAGACGATGCTCTCGATGCCCTCGCGCTCGGCCTGGCGCACCAGGGTGCCGATCACGTCATCGGCCTCGACGCCCTCGATCATCAACAGCGGCCAGCCCAGCGCGCGCACCGCCTGGTGCAGGGGTTCGATCTGCTGGGCCAGCTCGGTCGGCATCGGCGGCCGGTGGGCCTTGTATTCGGGATAGATCGCGTCGCGGAAGGTCTTGCCCTTGGCGTCGAACACGCAGGCGCTAAAATCGGCCTTGAAGTCTTTGCGCAAGCGCTTCAACATGCTGATGACGCCCTTCAGCGCGCCGGTCGGCAGGCCATCCCGGGTGCGCAGATCGGGCAGGGCATGGAAGGCACGATAAAGGTAGGACGAGCCGTCCACGAGCAAGAGAGTTTTAGCCATTAGCTAATTGGGTGCCTAAGATGCATGAAAAGATTCCTACCCCGGTCGGTCCCGGCAGCGCGCACGAGGCGCGCACGACGGCCCGCGAGTCCTGGCGGATGTTCGAGATTATGGCAGAGTTCGTCGAGGCGACCGAACGCCTGTCGCCGATCCGGCCGGCGGTGTCCATCTTCGGCAGCGCCCGCACGCCGCCGGACTCCGCCTATTACGTGTTGACCGAGCTTATCGCGCGCAAGTTGTCCGATGCCGGCTTCTCCGTGGTTTCTGGCGGCGGTCCCGGCGTGATGGAGGCGGCCAACAAGGGCGCCTATTTCGGCAAGTCGCCCAGCGTCGGCCTCAATATCCAGTTGCCGCACGAGCAGCACTCCAATCCGTATCAAGACATCAGCCAGACCTTCCGCCATTTCTTCGCGCGCAAGGTGATGTTCGTCAAATCTTCCAGCGCCTACGTCATCATGCCCGGCGGTTTCGGCACCATGGACGAATTGATGGAGGTGCTGACCCTGGTGCAGACCGGCAAGATCCGGCGCATTCCCATTATCCTGGTGGGCACGGCCTTCTGGCGCGGGCTGATGGGCTGGGTCAGGGATACCCTCGCGCGGGAAGGCATGATCGATGTGGCCGATCTCGATTTGATCCAAGTGCTCGACGAGCCGGACCAAGTGGTGGCCGCGATCTTCGATTATTACGAGACGCGCCAGTTCGTGCCGGCGGCCAAGGATCAGGAAATCCTACTCTCTCTCTGAGAGCGTCGCGTCCTCTGCTAAAATGCCGGCATCTTCCGTGGGAGACATCCCTATGTCCATGCGCCTGTTCGCCCTATCCGCTGTTTTGAGCCTGGCCGCGCTTTCCGCCACGGCGGCCGAGCCGCCCAAGCTTCAGCCGGTGCCCGATATTCCGCCGCCGCCGGGCGTGAGCGATATCGCGCAGGTGCCCGACATCACCATCACCCAGAAGGGCGAGGACAAGGTGGAGGAATACCGCATGCACGGCCGGCTCTACATGATCAAGGTGACGCCGCCGCACGGTAAGTCGTATTACCTGGTCGATCCCAAGGGCAACGGCCAGTTGGTGCGTTACGACGACCTGTCGCCCAACCTCATGGTGCCCATGTGGGTCTTGTTCGAGTTCTGAGCCGTTGCCATTGAATCTTGCCGCCCGTGGGCGGCATCCTAATTTTTAGATACCGTGTCCGTATTCACCACTCTCGAATTCGACGAGGTCGATGCCTGGCTCAAGGGCTATGCCATCGGCCATTTGACCAAGCTGGAGGGCATCGCCTCCGGCATCGAGAACACCAACTATTTCGTCACCACCAATCACGGCGAGTACGTGCTCACCGTGTTCGAAAAACTCACCGCCGCCGAGTTGCCCTGGTATCTGGAGTTGATGGCGCACCTGGCCGGGCGCGGCATCCCCTGCCCCAACCCGGTTGCGCGCCTGGACGATGGCTTCCTCGGCGAGCTCAAGGGCAAGCCGGCCTGTCTGGCCACCCGCTTGCGCGGCCGCTCCATCGGCATGCCGGACGCGGCCGACTGTACCGAGGTGGGCGAGCTGCTGGCCGATCTGCATCTGGCCGGGCAAAGCTATGCCAAGCCGATGGCGAATCCGCGCGGCATGGCGTGGTTCGCCTCGACGGCCGAGCGGGTGCGGCCGGTGCTGGGCGCGGACAATGCCGCCATGCTCGACGAGGAGTTGGCCCTCGCCCGGGGCTTGTGCGCCGACGCCTTGCCGCGCGGCGTCGTGCACGTGGACCTGTTTCGCGACAACGTCTTGTTCGACGATAGCCGGTTGTCCGGCGTGATCGATTTCTATTTCGCGTGCCAGGATAGTTGGCTCTACGACCTGGCGATCACGGTCAACGACTGGTGCGTGGCGGCGGACGGCAGGCTGGATGCCGAGCGCGCCACCGCACTGGTGGCGGCCTACCACAAGGTGCGGCCGCTGACCGAGGCCGAGCGCGCGGCCTGGGCCGGCATGCTGCGTGCCGGCGCCCTGCGCTTCTGGTTGTCGCGTCTGTTCGACCTGCATTTTCCGCGGCCGGGCGAATTGGTGCACGCCAAGGAGCCCACGCATTTCGAACGCATCCTCCGCCATCACCGCGGCCGGCCCGAGGTCTTGCAATCCTTGCTGCCATGACCGCGCTGGCCATCACCCACCCATCCGGCCGAGCCGGGCTCGACTGGCTGATCGGGGGTTGGCGCTTGTTCGCCGGCGGTGTCATTCCGTGGATGGGCATGGCGGCGGTGGGGCTGCTGGCCGCCACCTTCGTCGGCATGATTCCCTATGCCGGCAGCATCGCGGTCGAAGGCTTGTCGCCATTCCTGGTCGCCGGTTTCATGGTGGCCAGCCGGGCGGCCGGCGCCAAGGCGCCGTTCAGTTTCTATATGTTCGTCGAGGGTTTTCGCGACGCGCCCAAGCAATTGGCCGCGATCGGCGCGGTCTATCTCGTGGCGAGCCTGATCGCCGAACTGGCGATGCGCGCCCTCGGCGGCGAGGGCTTCAAGCTGCTGTTCGATCTGGCGCGGAGCCGGCCCGAGACGCTCGATCCCGCCCAGGCCGAATTGATCTTGCACCAGGCCTTGCCTGCCTTGGCGGCCGGCATGCTGATCTTGACGCCGGCCTTGCTCGCCACCTGGTTCGCGCCGGCCTTGGTGCTGTTCGATGGCTTTTCGCCGTTCAAGGCCATGTATTGGAGCTTGTGGGCCTGCGCCGTGAACTGGCGCCCCATGCTGATCTACGGCCTGTGGCTCACCTTGGCGGCGGTCGTCGCGATCCTGATCCCGTTTGGCTTGGGACTATTGGTCTTCGTGCCGGTGGCGATGGCCTCGACCTATATCGCCTATAGCGAACTGTTCGTTTCGGCCGAGCCTGTCGTCGAAGCCGAGCAAACGGCCCCGGCCGAGGGCGATGCCTGAACTTAGCCTGCTCGCCGCGCTGCTGGTGGGTTTTTCCGGCGGCGTGCATTGCGTGGGCATGTGCGGCGGCATCGTCACCGCCTTGTCGCTGCCAACGGGCAAGCGGCAACCCTTTGCTTTCTACCTGACCTATAACCTCGGCCGTATCGCGAGCTACACTCTGGCCGGCGCGCTTGCCGGCCTGCTCGGCAGCGCCGCCTTCCTGTCCGACGCGCTCTATCCGCTGCAACAAGCCCTGTATCTGCTGGCCCAGCTCATGCTGATCCTGCTTGGCCTATACCTGGCCGGGCTCAACCATGCCGTGCTGATGCTGGAGCGCTGGGGCGGCCGCCTGTGGACGCGGCTGCAACCCCTATTCGGCCGTTTGCTGCCGGTGCGTAATCTGCGCCAGGCCCTCGCGGCCGGTGCGCTTTGGGGCTGGCTGCCCTGCGGTCTGGTCTATTCGGTGCTGGTCGCGGCCTTGGCCAGCGGCAGTGCCGCCGACGGCGCCGCGCTGATGCTGGCCTTCGGCCTGGGTACCTTGCCTAACCTGCTGGCCATGGCCTGGCTGGCCGAGCGGATCAAACGCGTGGCGCAAGATAAGCGAGTGAAGTTTGTCGCCGGCATGGTGGTGGCGGGGTTCGGCGTCTGGGGCCTGTGCCGTTGGCTAGGGGGCTAGGCGAGTCGGTGCCGAATGGCGCTCTGGAGAGGCAACGAAAAGGCCGCATCAGCGGCCTTTTCGTTTGGTGCCTGTGCTTAGGCGGCTTTGGCATACTTGGCCTTAGCGGCCTGGGCTTCCTTCGCCTCCTCGGGGCTGTAGGCCTTGCCGGACCATAGCATCGAATAGGCGATCTCCTCGTTGCCGTTTTGGCACAGCTCGAGCGCTTTTTGGAACAGGGGCTGGAAGGTGTCGGAGCGGTGCGAGGCCTCGTGCTGCTCGAACGACTGCCAGAAGGTCACGATCAGCGCCTCCTTGCCCTTCATCGGGCTTTCGACTGCCTGGCCGATGGTGGAACCCTCGTTGGAGACGGCGCCGCTGTTCAGGCAGACGAAGCCGCCGACGAAGCCGGTATCGGAGTGGTAGGTCTTGACGTTCTCACACAGGGTGGCGACGCGTTCTTCCAAGTCCTCGACAGAGTACTCGGGGCGCAGGATGACGCGGTTGATGGTGACGACGCCATCGGCGTTGAAGCCGTTGATCAGGGACATGGCTAACTCCTTTAGTAAATAAGCAAAAACTAATAAATAAGATCAAAACAAAGCGCGGCAAGCGCGCATGGCATTACCTTAGTAATTTAATCAAGTAATGTCAACATCTATTTATGTCACCATAAGGAGATTAAATAGGTTGCTGCTGCCTTGATTTAGCGGGGCTCATTCCTTGCTTGTTGCCAAAACAGAACGTACGTTCTAAGCTTCGCATGTCGAACTATCGTTCTATTTATCATGTCGCTACGCAATCTTCTGCTCGATTTCAATTCCTACTTCGCCTCGGTGGAACAGCAACTGCGGCCCGAGCTGCGCGGCAAGCCGGTGGGCATCCTGCCGGTGATGGCCGAGACCACCTGCTGCATCGCCGCCAGTTACGAGGCGAAACGCCATGGCGTTCGCACCGGCACCGGCGTTATCGACGCCCGCAAGCTCTGCCCGGACATGGTCTTCGTCCAGGCCCGGCCCCGGGTCTATGTCGAGATGCATCATCGGCTGATCGGCGTGGTCGACAGCGTGATCGCCATTGCCGAGGTGCTGTCCATCGACGAGGTGATGTGCGAGCTCACCGGCAGTTGGTGGCAGGAGGCTGTGGTGCGCGAGCTGGCGCGCGAGGTGAAGGCGAAGATCCGCGAGGAAGTGGGCGAGTGTTTGACTTGCTCCATCGGCATCGGCCCCAACCGCTTCCTGGCCAAGACCGCATCGAACATGCAAAAGCCGGACGGGCTGACCGTGCTGCATGAGGGCGATCTGCCGCATGCCTTGTACCGCTTGAAGCTGGGCGACCTCAACGGCATCGGCCGGGCCATGCTCGCGCGCTTGCAACGCCATGGCATCACCAGCGTCGAGGCGCTATGCCGTGCCAGCCGCGAAGAACTGCGCCGGGTCTGGGGCGGGGTGGAGGGCGAGCGCATGTACGACCGCCTGCGCGGGGTCGACGTTCCGGTGCCGACCACGCAGCGCTCCAGCCTGGGCCACTCGCACGTACTGGCGCCGCATCTGCGCACCGCAACCGGCGCCTTCTCGGTGCTGTCCAAGCTCATGCAAAAGGCGGCGGCGCGGCTGCGCGCCTCGGGCCTTCAAGCCGCGCGCCTGGGCATCCAGATCGACTATCGCAAGCACCATCCTTGGCAGCACGAGGCGCGCTTCCAGCCCATGCAGGACACCCTGCCCTTCCTGCGCGTGCTCTCGGCCTTGTGGGCCGAGCGGCCGGCCCATCGCGAACCGGTCAAGGTGAGTGTCACTTTGCTGGATTTGAGAGAAGAGGATCAGGCCACGCTGGCATTGTTCCCCGACGGCACTCGTACGCCGGGCCTGGACAACGCCCTGGACCAACTCAAGATGAAATATGGCAACGACGCTATCTACTTCGGCGGCGCCTTCATGGCCACCGACGAAGCCCCCATGCGCATCTCTTTCACCCATGTACCGGACGTCAGGCTGGAAGGGGGTGCGAAAGAGGTGGGGGCGGGGTGGTTGCAGGCGGTGTAGGGTGCGCCATGCGCACCATCCGCATATTGTTGGTGCACAGAGCGCACCCTACAGCAGAGCCAGGTTATCTCTGTGGATGAGTTCGGGTTCGTCGACATAGCCCAGCGCAGCCTCGATCTGGCCGCTGGTCTTGCGCGCGATCTTGCGCGCCTCGTCGGCGCTGTAGTTGGTCAAGCCGCGCGCGAGGTCTTGGCCGTCGGGGCCGAGGCAGGCGACGACTTCGCCGCGCTGGAAGTCGCCGATGACTTCGATCACGCCGATGGGTAGCAGGCTCTTGCCCTGATCGATCAGCGCGCGGGCGGCGCCTGCGTCGAGTTTCAATTTCCCGCGCACTTGCAGGTGATCGGCCAGCCATTGCCGGCGGGCGGCGATGGGTTCGCGCACGGCGGTGAACTGGGTGCCGATACTTTCACCTTGGGCCAGGCGGATCAGCACGTCGGTCTCGCGGCCGCTGGCGATGACGGTGTGGGCGCCGCTGCGGGCGGCGCGCTTGGCCGCGAGCACCTTGGTCAGCATGCCGCCGCGGCCGAGGCTGCTGCCGGCGCCGCCGGCCATGGCCTCGAGCGCGGCGTCGCCGGCGGTCACCTCCGCCAGCAACTTCGCCGCCGGGTCCTTGCGCGGGTCGGCGGTGTACAGGCCGCTTTGGTCGGTGAGGATGATCAGGGCGTCGGCCTCGATCAGGTTGGCGACCAGGGCGCCCAGGGTGTCGTTGTCGCCGAACTTGATCTCCTCGGTCACCACGGTGTCGTTCTCGTTGATGATGGGGATGACCTTGAGTTCAAGCAGGGTGCGCAGGGTGGAGCGGGCGTTGAGGTAGCGCTCGCGGTCGGCCAGGTCGGCGTGGGTGAGCAATACTTGGGCGGTGGCCAGCTGGTGGCTGCGGAAGCTGCGCTCGTAGGCCTCGATCAGGCCCATCTGGCCCACGGCGGCGGCGGCCTGGAGTTCGTGCATGGCCTGGGGACGCTTGTTCCAGCCCAGGCGCTGCATGCCCTCGGCGATGGCGCCGCTGGAAACCAGCACGACTTCCTTGCCCATCTCCACCAAGCGCGCGATCTGGGTCGACCACAGGCCGAGGCGTTCGTGGTCGAGGCCGCGGCCGTCGTTGGTGACCAGGCTGCTGCCGACCTTGACCACCAGGCGCTTGGAGGCGGCGACGACGGAGGCGGTCATGCCTTGTCTTCCTGCTTGGGCTCGGCCGCCGCCTCGGCTTCCTGCGCACGGGTCTGTTGAATGTGATCCATGATGGCGTAGATCAAGGGCTGGCAGCCTTCGCCGCTGATCGCCGAGATGGCGAACACCGGGCCTTGCCAGCCGTAGTCCTGGATGAAGGCTTGGATTTTAGCCTGGCGTTCTTCATCTGGGATCAGGTCGGTCTTGTTCAGCACCAGCCAGCGGGGCTTTTCATAAAGCCCGGCGTCGTACTTGCGCAACTCCTCGACGATGGCCCGTGCCTCATGCACCGGATCGGTCTCGGGGTCGAAGGGGGCGAGGTCGACGATGTGCAGCAACAAGCGGGTGCGGGCCAGGTGGCGCAAGAACTGGTGGCCCAGGCCGGCGCCTTCGGCCGCGCCTTCGATCAGGCCGGGGATGTCGGCGATGACGAAGCTGCGGTTGGCGTCCACCCGCACCACGCCCAGGTTGGGGTGCAGGGTAGTGAAGGGGTAGTCGGCGACCTTGGGTTTGGCGGCGGAAACGGCGCGGATGAAGGTGGACTTGCCGGCATTGGGCATGCCGAGCAGGCCGACATCGGCCAGCACCTTGAGCTCCAGGCGCAGGCGCCGCTCTTCGCCGGCCTCGCCGGGGGTGAACTGGCGCGGCGCGCGATTGGTGCTGGATTTGAAGTGCAGGTTGCCCAGGCCGCCCTTGCCGCCTTTGACCAGTAGGGCCTGTTGGCCGTCGCGGGCCAGGTCGGCGACGACCTCGCCGGTCTCTTCGTCTTGGAACACGGTGCCCACCGGCACGCGCAGGATCAGGTCGTCGCCGCCCTTGCCGTAGCAGTCGGAGCCGCGGCCGTTCTCGCCGTTCTGCGCCCGGTACATGCGGGTGTAGCGGAATTCGACCAGGGTGTTCAGGTTGCAGTCGGCCACGGCATAGATGCTGCCGCCCTTGCCGCCGTCGCCGCCGTCGGGGCCGCCCTTGGGTACGAACTTTTCACGCCGGAACGAGGCCGAGCCGTTGCCGCCCTTGCCGGCGATGACTTCGATCTTGGCTTCGTCGATGAATTTCATTGCGTGTCGCGCTCCACAAACAAAAGGGCCCTATCCGAGGATAGGGCCCTTGCGTATCCAATCGTGGCGGATTCGGTTTGGGCTTAGGCCTGCACCGGAACCACGTTGACCATGCGGCGCTTGTTGGCGCCCTTCACGGTGTATTCGACCACGCCGTCCACCAGGGCGAACAAGGTGAAGTCCTTGCCCAGGCCGACGTTGGTGCCGGGGTGGAACTGGGTGCCGCGCTGACGGACCAGGATGTTGCCCGCAGGCACGAACTGGCCGCCGTAGCGCTTGACGCCCAGCATCTTCGGATTTGAGTCGCGGCCGTTACGTGAGCTGCCGCCTGCCTTCTTATGTGCCATGGTTGCTTAACTCCTGGTTAGGCGGAAATGCCTTCGATGCGCAGTTCCGTGTAGTTCTGGCGGTGACCTTGCGTCTTGCGATAGTGCTTGCGACGACGCATCTTGAAGATCATGACCTTGTCGCCACGGCCGTGGGAGACCACGGTGGCCTTGACGCTGGCGCCAGCCACGAAGGGCGCGCCAATCTTGACGTTGTCGCCGTCGGCGACCATCAGGACGTCCTTGATCTCGACCGCGCCGCCGACTTCGACGGGCAGGCTCTCGACTTTCAGTTTGCCGCCGGCAGAGACTTTGTACTGCTTGCCGCCGGTTTTGATAACCGCATACATGGTGGGCTCCAACGCTTGGGTTGTTGCAGAAAGGGCGCGATTTTAGCCAGTCCAGGCGGAGAATGCAATGCGAATTTCGCTGTGAGTACAAAAGCTTGTTGGTATAGTGCGGCGGATTTCCGTTTTCCGGGGTGGCCTTGGCTTCGGCGAAAGAACTGGATGCGTTTCTGGCGGCGGTGGAGCGGCGGGCCTATAAAAGCGCCTTGCTGGCCCTGCGGGACCACCATTCGGCCCTGGATGTGGTGCAAAACGCCATGCTCAAGCTATGCGAGCGCTATGGCGAACGCCCGTCCGAGGAGCTGCCCCTCATCTTCCAGCGCATCCTACAGAACGCCACCACCGATCATTTCCGCCGGGCCAAGGTCAGAAACTTCTGGACCACCCTGTTGGCTCCCCTCAAGGATGCCTCCGGCGACGAGGCCGGCGATAGCCTGGAGGCCCTGCCGGGCGCGGTCGATACCAGTCCCGGCGCCGACCCGGCCGCCATGGCCGAGTCCAGCCAGCATCTGGCCGCCATCGAGCAGGCCCTGGCCGAGTTGCCGGCGCGTCAACGCCAGGCCTTCCTGCTGCGTTACTGGGAAGAGATGGACATTGCCGAGACGGCCCGGGCGATGGGGTGCTCCGAAGGGAGCGTGAAGACCCATTGTTTTCGGGCGGTGAGCGCCTTGTCGGCTAAATTGAAGGGGAAAGGAATTCGCTTGTGAACGAGCAGGAGCTTATCGCCAAGGTCGCTGCGGCGCTCGACGAGGGCGCCGGCCGGCTCGATGCGCCCACCGTCGAGGCCCTGCGGGCCGGCCGGCGCCGGGCCCTGGCCGGCCGCCGGCAGGAGCATGCCGACAAGCTGCATGGCTGGGTGGGGGCGCTCGATTGGATGCATCACCACCACAAGATGTTCTGGACCTCTTTGTTGCTGGCCTTGTTGCTGGGCCTGCTGGCTTATCAGGCGCGGGAGGCGCAGGATGGGATGGACGTGGATATCCTGCTGCTGACCGACGACCTGCCGCCGCAGGCCTATGTTTATGGAGATATGGGCTCATGGTTGGGTTCGCGCGAGCAATAATCCTGTCGGCCGCCCTGGCCGTGGCCCAGCACGCCGCAGCCGCCGAGCCATACGCATTCCGTTATTGGAGCGAGCTGACGGCGGAACAGCGCAAGGCCCTGGCCCCGGTGGCGGAAGATTGGAACGACTTTCCGGCCCGGCAGCAGGCCAATCTATTGAAGGTGGCCAAGGGTTTCGGCAAATTGGGCCTGGAACAGCAGCAGCGCGTCCATGCGCGGCTCAAGGCCTGGAGCCGGATGACCCCCGAGCAGCGCCTCTTGGCGCGGCAGAATTATAAAAAGCTGATCGAGTTGCCCGCCTCGAAGCGGGCACAGATCAAGCAGCGTTGGGCACAGGTCCAACCGGAGGGCGCCCCCGAGGCAATGCCGGGCGAAACGCCGTAGAATCCCGCTTTTCCTATGCCGGTTCGCCGGCAATCCATCCGATCGTGCACGACACCCCTTCCTTGGCCAGGCGTCTGGCCTGCCTCTTCTACGAGTTCTTGATCTTGCTGGCGTTGTGGCTGGCCGCCGGCTTTCCCTTCGTCGGCCTGACCCAGGCGCTGGACCCGGTCTGGGTGCGCCCGCTATTCCAACTTTATTTGTTGGCGCTGGCCGGGGGCTACTTTGTCTGGTTTTGGCGTCACGGCGGTCAGACCTTGCCGATGAAGACCTGGCGCATCCGCTTGATCGGCCGGGATGGCGCGGCCTTGGGTCGTGGCCTGGCCTGGTCGCGTTATGTCCTGGCCCTGGCCGGCGGCCTGCTGTTCGGCCTGGGTTTTTTCTGGGCCTTGCTCGATCGTGACGGCCAGTTCCTGCACGACCGGTTGTTGGGTACGCGTCTGATCGTGGCGCGTTAACGCCGTTCGGCCAGCCAGAGGCCGGTCGCGGCGATACCGCAGAAGAGGACGACAGGCAGGCTGGCGCTGAGGGCGGGTGGCCAGTCGTTGAGCAGGCCCAAGTGGGCCGATAGGCGGTTGAGCAGATAGAAGGCCAGGCCGATCAAGACGCCGAACATGACCCGGGTGCTGATGCCGGTGCCGCGCGGCTGCAAATAGGCGAAGGGCAGGGCGAGCAGCAGCATGATCGGAGCGGCAAGCGGGTAGACGATCTTGTTCCACAGCGCGATCTCGAAGCGCGAGGTCTTCTGCCGGTTCTCCTTCAAATGGCCGATGTAGGCATACAGCGCGCGCAAGGCCATGCGATCGGGCGCCACGGTCAGCACCGACAGTAGATCGGGCGTGATGCTCGACGACCAGTTCAGGCTGGGGAAATGCTCGATCGTCGTGCCCTCGGCGGACAGCCGGGTGCGTTGCACCCGGTTCAATTGCCAATAGCCATTGTCGGACCAAACGCCGGTCTCGGCGGTCTGGATCGTCTGCAAATGGAAGTTCGGATCGAACTGGAAGACTTGCAGCCCGACCAGGGTGTTGTCCGGCAACACCTCGCGCGCATTGACGAAGCTCTGTCCGTCCTTGGCCCACAGCCCGCTCTTGAATTCCTGCGCGACGATCTTGCTGGTGGTGCGCAGTTTGATCTGCTGGGCGGCCTGCTCGGCCAGGGGGGTGACCAGCTCGCCGAGCAGCAAGATGGCCAGCGCGAACGAGGCGCCCAGCCCCAGCATCAGCTTGATCAAGCGGTGGGGCGACAGGCCCGAGGCGCGCATCACGTTGAATTCGGAATTGACCGCCAGTTGCGCCAGCGCGAACAGGGCGCCGATGACCAGCGCGATCGGCATCAGCTCGTGGATGCGGCCGGGCAGGCGCAACAACACATAGAGCAGGGCCTTCACCATGGTGTAGTTGCCCTGTCCCAGCGCGCCCATCTCTTCCAGCAGGTCGAAGAAGCTGAACAGCAGCAGCAAGACCGCCAGGGCCAGGCCGACCGAGGCCAGGATCAGCGTCGTCAGATAACGGCCGAGGATGCTCATCGGCGCCACCGCCATTTGTTCGGTCCGCGCATGCGGAACCAGAACAGCGCCAGCAGCAAGCCGGCCATGGGGCCGTGGATCAGCAGCATGCCGCGCAGCGCCGTCAGGTCTTGGTGCACGATCCAGCCTTCGCTCAGGCCGATCAGGTTGTTGTAGACCGCATAGATCAGGATCGCGAACAGGATGTTCAGCGAACGCCCGGCGCGCGGATTGACGAAACTCAGAGGGATCGCGAGCAGGGCCAGGATCAACGCGCTGATCGGGTAGCCCAGGCGCCAGCTCCATTCGGCCTGGTTGTCCGGCGTGGGGTGGCTGAGCAGGGTGAGCGTCGAGCGTTCCCTGGCCTTGTCGGTCCTGGGCTTGGCGACGCTGGGTTCGAGCCGGAAGGCATAGCGTTCGAATTCGATCATGCGGTAGTTTTGCGCACCGGGCGTGCCTTCGTAGCGGTGGCCGTTTTCCAGGACCAGGAAGGGGTCGCCGTTTTCCATCGTGAGCTGCTTGCCTTCGCGCGCCACCACGATGCCGGTCCGGCCGTGCTGCTCGGCGCGGATGAAGATATTGCGTACCCGGCTGTCCAGGCCGTCGCTGATCTCGACGAAATAGACCTTCTTGCCGTTGGCCGCCTCGACGAACAGGCCGGGCGCCAGATTGGAGGCGTCGTCGCGATGGCTGAGGTAGCTCTCGTAGGCGATGCGCTTTTGCGCGGCCCAGGGCAACAAGACCATGCTGAACAGGGCGATCAGCAGGCAGACCGGCACGGCGAACAGCAGGACCGGCCTGAGCCAGCCCATATGGCTCAGGCCGGAGCCGAGCCAGACCACCATTTCGCTGTCGCGCCAAAAACGGTTGAGGGTCAGAAAGACCCCCATGAACAGCGACAGCGACAGCAGCACCGGCATCATGTGGAACAGGCCGAAACCGAGGAAGGGCAAGACCGCCTCGGTGCTGATGTCGCCGACTGCGGCGCGGCCGAAGATGCGGGCGACCAGGGTCACGACCACGATGGCAGCCAGCCCCGCCAGGGAATAGCTGGCGGTGGCGAGCATTTCGCGTATCGTGGCGCGGTCGTGGATGCGCATTCTTGGTCTTCTTGTTTTGACTTGGGGTGCTCGTTTGAAAATAATGCAGCTCGGCGGTGAAACGGTCGTTTCACCGAATCTTATTGGATTTTGCGCGTGGAGAATGGCATGGAATTTAGCATAAAAGTCGCAGGCCCCGAGAAACAGAAGACCGCCTGTGCGGTGGTCGGCGTGTTCGACACGCGCAAGCTGAGCGATGCGGCCAAGGCCATCGACCAGGCGTCCGGCAGCCATCTCTCCGCAGTTTTGAAGCACGGCGATCTCGACGGCAAGCTCGGCGCTACGCTGTTGCTGCACAAGGTGCCGAACGTGGCGTGCGAGCGGGTGCTGCTGGTCGGCCTGGGCAAGGCGGGCGAGTTCCACGACAAGCAATACCGCGATGCCGTGCGGGCGGCGGTCAAGGCGGTGAACGAGACCGGCGCGGCCGAGGCCATGCTGTATCTCACCGAGTTGCCGGTCAGACGGCACGATGCCGCGTGGAAGGTGGAGCAGGCCGTCGTCGTCGCGCGCGATGCGCTGTACCGTTTCGACCAACTCAAGAGCAAGCAGGATGCGGCGCGTCCGCTGCGCCGCCTGAGCCTGAACCTGGCCGGGCGCGGCGACCTGAAGGCGGGCGAGCTCGGCCTGGGGCGCGGCAAGGCCATCGCCGAGGCGATGCAACTGGCCAAGGACCTGGGCAATATGCCCGGCAACATTTGCACGCCGAGCCACCTGGCCGATCAAGCGCGCAAGCTGGGTAAGCGCCATGGCCTGGCGGTGCAGGTGCTGGAGCGGGCCGATATGGAAAAACTCGGCATGGGTTCCTTCCTGTCGGTCGCCAAGGGCAGCCGCCAGCCGCCAAAATTCATCGTCATGCAGCACAAGGGCGGCAACAAGAAAGACAAGCCGGTGGTGCTGGTCGGCAAGGGCATCACCTTCGATGCCGGCGGCATTTCGCTCAAGCCGGCAGGCGAGATGGACGAGATGAAATACGACATGAGCGGCGCGGCCTCGGTGCTCGCCACCATGCAGGCGGCGGCCGAGCTCAAGCTGCCGCTCAACGTCGTCGCGCTCATCCCGACCTGCGAGAACCTGCCGGACGGCGCGGCCAACAAGCCGGGCGACATCGTCACCTCCATGTCCGGCCAGACCATCGAAGTGCTCAACACCGACGCCGAGGGCCGCTTGATCCTATGCGACGCGCTGACCTATGCCGAGCGCTTCGAGCCGGCGGCGGTGGTCGATGTCGCCACCCTGACCGGCGCTTGCGTCATCGCGCTGGGCCATGTCGCCACCGGCCTGCTCGCCAACAACGACGCCCTGGCGCACGAACTGCTGCGCGCCGGCGAGACGGCCTACGACCGGGCCTGGCAGATGCCCTTGTGGGACGATTATCAGGAACAGTTGAAGAGCAACTTCGCCGACATGGCCAACATCGGCGGCCGGCCGGGCGGCACCATCACCGCGGCGGCCTTCCTGTCCCGCTTCGCCGAGAAATATCACTGGGCCCACCTGGACATCGCCGGCACCGCCTGGCGTTCGGGCAAGGACAAGGGCAGTACCGGCCGGCCGGTACCCTTGCTGGTGCATTTCCTGCTGGGCCGGGCGGGAGGCTGAGGTAGGGTGCGCTGCGCGCTGAAGGAATTCCTATGAGTGCTACTTGCCCTGTTTGTGCCTCACCCCTCAATTCATCAGAGGTGAATCCGGGTGGGCGTGATGCTACAGCCTATAGCTGCCCGAGATGTGGCGAGTTCATGCTTTCGGGGACTCTTGCCGTTACGCTCCCTCAGTTGCGTTCGACCGATCCAGATGCTGGGGCCAAGATTAGCCATGCAATCCGACGTGCGCAGGAGCAGGCTGAACCAGTATTGCTCAGCACGTACATGGTCGACGCAATACTTAAGCACCTACTGCCACGTCCCCGTGAACAGGCCGACCTCTTGATTCGTTGGCTTGCTGTTAACGTTCCCGGCCCAGGTGAAACCATATCGGTTGAGTTCAACACTCATGGTTCGGTAATTGGGAGTAAGAGTCCGGCAGGCTTCAAGCTAGTGTTGGATTATTTGTTCTCAGAAGGGCTTGTTATAGGGATTCAATCTAAAACGATACAGGGCGGTGATCATGCACATGCCACTCTGTCGTTCCGCGGCTGGGAGTACTACGAGCAGTTGCGGCAAGGTGGCGCTGTGTATCGGAAGGCCTTCATGGCCATGAAATTTGGCGATGAGCAACTGACTCGGGTACTTGAGAAGGTATTCAAGCCTAGCGCGAAGCGAGCGGGTTTCGATCTGATCAAGTTGGATGATGTGCCGAAAGCCGGGCTCATCGATGACCGTCTTCGCGTTGAAATTCAATCCTCCGACTTCATCGTTGCTGATCTAACCCATGACAACCTGGGTGCATACTGGGAAGCGGGATATGCCGAGGGGCTAGGGAAGCCTGTTATCTACACTTGCGAGAAGAACAAGTTTGCATCTGCCAAGACCCACTTCGATACGAATCACCACTTGACTATTTTGTGGGATGCATCAGCTCCAGAAGTGGCTGGGAACGATCTCATGGCTACGATCCGCGCAACGCTCCCGCACCTGGCGAGCATGGTTGATAGCGACGAATAACCTTGTTATCGACTCAGCAAGCGTAGGGTACGTTCTACGCACCGTTCATTGATTGGTGCGTGAAACGCACCCTACTTCATTCTCCGAAGTGGTTCTCGTGTGTGGTCTCTGCTGACCCCGCTCAATCCTCGGTATATACGCCGGCCTGTACGAAACGGTGAAAGGTCGAATATGGCCAATCGGCCACGCGCTCGACATAACCATGCTTGACCGGGTTGTAATGGATGTAATCGATATGCCGGGCGAAATCGTGTTCGTCGCGAATCTGGTGCTCCCAATAGCGGCGCTGCCATACCGCCGATTCCTTGCGCGTTCGCCTGGATTCGCTTAACGCCGCATCGTGGGGGAGCAGGTACCCACACCGCTTGCTCACGTGCCGTTTGATGATGGCCCAACGTTTGGCGTAATCGGCGTCGCCTTCCGGCAAGTGCCAGATGCAATGCAGGTGATCGGGCAGTAGCACCCAGGCTTCGATATGGAAGGGGAGTGTATTTCGGGCCAGGTCGATGCCTTCGCGCAATGCCGAGCGGAAGGGTTCGTCGGCTAGGAACATGCCGCGCCGGTAGGTGGCGACGGTAAAAAAGTAGGTGCCGCCGGGCATTTTGGCGCGGCGATATTCGGGCATGGGTTCCTCCGGTTTTCGTCTTTTTGGTGCACCATGCGCACCCAATACCATGAAAGGTGCGTTAAGACGTCATCCTCGTGGTACGTGGAACTCGCCTACGGCGCTTCGAATGTTTGTTTGGTGCGCACAGCGCACCCTACCCCCGGCTTTGTAGGGTGCGCTTCGCGCACCATCAAGCACCCTACAGTTTTCGCAGTGGCGGCTCCAAGATCGTCGGTTCTGCCTTCGGCAATAAGTTCGGGTAATCGCGCGAGGTATGCAGGCCGCGGCTTTCGTGCCGCTTGGTCGCGCAGCGTACGATCAGGTCGGCGATCTGCACCAGGTTTCTGAGTTCGATCAGGTCGTTGCCGACCCGGAAGTTCGAGTAGTACTCGTCGATCTCTTCGTTCAGTAGTTGGATGCGGTGCGCCGCGCGCTCCAGCCGGCGGTTGGTGCGCACGATGCCGACGTAATCCCACATGAAACGGCGCAGCTCGTGCCAGTTGTGGGCGATGACGATCTCCTCGTCGGCGTCGGTCACCCGGCTCTCGTCCCACGGCGGCAGATCGAGCGTCGGCGCCGGCGCGCTGTCCGCGATGTGCTTGGCCGCCGCCTGGCCGTAGACCACGCATTCCAACAGCGAATTGCTCGCCAAGCGGTTGGCGCCGTGCAGGCCGGTGCAACTGGTCTCGCCGATGGCATAGAGGTTGTCCAGATCGGTGTGGCCGTTCCGGTCGACCATCACGCCGCCGCAGGTGTAGTGCGCGGCCGGCGCGACCGGGATCCATTCCCGCGTGATGTCGATGGAGAGTTCTTTGCAGCGCTGGTAGATGGTCGGGAAGTGCTCGACGATGAATTTGGCCGGTTGGTGGGTGATATCGAGATAGACGCAGTCCAGGCCGCGTTTTTTCATCTCCGAGTCGATCGCGCGGGCGACGATGTCGCGCGGCGCCAGTTCGGCCCGCTCGTCGTATTCCGGCATGAACCGGCTGCCGTCGGGCAGGCGCAGCTTCGCGCCCTCGCCGCGCATCGCCTCGGTGATCAGGAACGATTTGGCGTGCGGGTGGTACAGGCAGGTCGGGTGGAACTGGATGAATTCCAGGTTGGACACCCGGCAGCCGGCGCGCCAGGCCATGGCGACGCCGTCGCCGGTCGCGGTGTCCGGGTTCGAGGTGTAGAGGAAGACCTTGCCCGCGCCGCCGGTGGCCAGCACGGTATGGCCGGCGGCGAAGGTCTCCACTCGGCCCGATGCCGTGTTCAGCACATAGGCGCCGTAGACCCGGTCGTCGGCCAGGCCGAATTTGTGGCCGCCGATCAGGTCGATCGCGATGTGATGCGTCAGCAGCGTGATGTTCCGCGCCGCGCGCAGCTTGCCGCGCAGCGTCTCCTGCACCGCCTTGCCGGTGGCATCGGCCGCGTGCAGGATGCGGCGGTGGCTGTGGCCGCCCTCGCGGGTCAGGTGGAAATTGCCGTGGTCGCGGTTGAAGGCCACCCCGGCGTCGATCAGCCAATGCGCGGCGGCGGGGCCGTGGGCGACGACATGGCGCACGACCGCCTCGTCGCACAGGCCGGCGCCGGCGATCAAGGTGTCCTGCACGTGCTCCTCCAGCGTGTCGTCCTCGCCGAGCACGGCGGCGACGCCGCCCTGCGCCCAATAGCTCGCGCTGTCCTCATAACCCTTCTTGGCCAGGATGGCGATGCGTAGCCGGCCGGGCAGGCTCAGGGCCAGGCTGGCGGCGGCCAGGCCGGCGCCGATGATGAGCACGTCGTAGCGTTGCATGAGAAACCTTGCTGTATGAGGGAACTTGCCAGGGGTTCGGCCGGTCACTTGCAGCGAAGCCCTGTCCCGGCCGGTTATACTAGCCCGCGATGAAATTGGAAAGCCAGTCGGGGGCGGGGAGGCCCGGTGGACAGATGAGCGATCGGGAAATCGACCGACAATTGGTCGAACGGGTACAGCAAGGCGACAAGCGCGCCTTCGACCTGTTGGTCGAAAAGTATTGGCGCAAGTTGACCCGCTTGCTGTCGCGCATGGTGCGCGACTCGGGCGAGGTCGAGGACATCGCCCAAGAGACCTTCATCAAGGCTTATCGGGCGCTGCCGCAGTTTCGCGGCGATGCGGCCTTCTACACCTGGCTGTATCGGATCGGCGTCAACACCGCGAAGAACTACCTGGCGGCCAAGGGCAAGGCCATGCCGACGGTGAGCGAGCAGGCCGGGCCGGACGACGACGGCGGGGAAGACCGCTGGGCGGTCGAGGACATCGCCACGCCCGAGTCGGAGTTGTTGTCCAAGCAGGTTGCCATCGCCGTGAACGAGGCGGTCGATGCCCTGCCGGAAGAATTGCGCACGGCGATCACGCTGCGCGAAATGGAAGGACTGAGCTACGAGGAAATCGCTCAGATGATGAATTGCCCGATCGGCACCGTGCGTTCCCGCATCTTCCGGGCGCGCGAGGCGATCGCCGCGAAACTGCGGCCGATTTTGGGGACATCGCAGGACACGAGGTGGTAATCATGCAAAAACCGGCATCCATACCCGACACCGAGAACACCGATTGGCTATCCGCGCTGCTGGATGGCGAAATCGAGGACGATCCGGAAGGCATCGGCCGTCTCGCGCGTGACGAGGCCTTGAAGGCGCGCTGGTCGGAATACTGCCTGATCGGCGATGCCATGCGCGGCATGGCGCGGCCGGCGGGGCGCGTGCCGGAGCGGGTGCGCGCCGCTCTGAGCGCCGAGCCGACGATATTGGCCCCGGCGAACAGGCCGCGCTATCGCCCGGCCTTGTGGCTGGCCGCTGCGGCAACGGTGACGGCGGTGACCTGGATGGCCCTGCGGGTCGTGCCGGCCGGCGCGCCCTCGGTGGACATGGCGAACCAGCCGGTCCCGGCCGAGGTCGCCGGCGTCGATGTCCTGCCCTACCTCGTGGCGCACCAGGACTACGCCCAGGCCCTGACCAGCAACCCCGAAATGCATTTCACCCAGGTGGCCCTCGCCGTGCCGGGAGGCAGCCGATGAGGCGCGCTTTGCTGGCCCTGGTTTGCTGTCTTCATGCGCCGGCCTGGGCGGCCGATTCGCTGATCGACGCCGTCTCGGCCGACTGGCTCAAGCGCGTGGCCGATGCCCCCAGGCGCCTGGGTTATGAAGGCACGTTCGTGTTCCAGCAAGGCGATACGATGCAGACCATGCGTATCGCCAACCGGCCCGACGGCAGCGGCAAGGAAAGCCGCTTGGCCTCGGTGGATGGCGCGCCGCGCGAGGTGCGTTGCAATCGAACCGAATCGATCAGCATCTCGGGCCAGGGCGGCCAGGCCAAGCTCGAACGCCGCCTGAACACGCGGCACTTCCCCGACCTGTTGCCGGCCAACGCCGAGCGCCTGCTGGCCTGGTACAGCCTGAAGATCGGCGACATCACCCGCGTGGCGGGGCTGGAGTGCCGGCAATTGGAGTTGATCCCGAAAGACCGTTTCCGCTGGGGCTATGTGTTGTGCGCCGAGAAGGACAGCAGCCTGCCGCTCAAGGCGACCATGGTGAACGAACAAGGCCAGCCCTTGATGCGCTACGCCTTCACCGAGGTGCGCTTCGGCGGCGGTGCCTTGCCGCCGGCGGTCAAGCCGGCCGCCGGGGTGCCCGATATGCCCGTGTCGGCCACGGGCGATAGCTTGCAGATCAAGCAACTGCCGCCTGGTTTCGTGCGCGAGGTGGCGGTGCGGCGCAAGCTGCCGCAACACGGCGAGATCGAGCATTGGGTGTTCAGCGACGGCCTGACCCATATCTCGCTGTTCATCGAACCCGCGGCCAAGCCGCTGGCGCCGGTCAAGGGCGAGAGCAAGCAGGGCATGGTCAACATGCTGGTGCGCCAGATCGGCGATCGCCGGGTGACCGTGCTGGGCGAGGCGCCGTGGCCGGCGGTCGAGGCCATCGCCATGGGGCTGGAGGCCAAGCCGCGATGAGCGAAACCCTGGCTCGCGTCGTGCGGGTGGAGGGCGAGTCGGCCTGGGTCGAGGTCGAGGCGCCGAGTTCGTGCGGCGCCTGCGGCGGGCGCGGCTGCGGTTCCAGCTCGGTGTTCGGCCAATTGTTCCGCGCGCGGCCGGCCAGTTATCCGGTGCACAACGCCATCGCCGCCGAGGTCGGCGACAGCGTGATCGTGGCCGTGGCCGACGGCGAGTTGCTGCGCGCCGCCTTGCGCGGCTACGGCGTGCCCCTGTCGTTGCTGCTGGCGGGCGCCGTTATCGGCCTGGCCTTGGCCGGCGAGATCGGGTCCATCGTCGGCGCCGTGTCGGGCCTGCTGCTCGGGGCGGTGTCGATGCGCCGCATCGCGGCGGGGCGGCCCAGCATCGTGCGCCACGGCGGCGCGGAAGACTTTTCTTGTTCAACCCATCGATAAGGAGAGCCAAGTCGTGAGTAGTTTGTTCTTGCGTTTCGTTTTCTTGCTCGGTTTGGTCGGTGCCGCGCAGGCGGCGACCCTGCCCGATTTCACCGAGATCGTGGACAAGCAGGGGGCGGCGGTGGTCAACATCGCGACCACGCAGGATGCCCGTCGTGGCGAGCGGCGCGGCATGCCGGACCAGGACGAGATGTTCGAATTCTTCCGCCGCTTCATGCCGCCGCAGGGCCGCGGTTTCATGCCGCCGCGCCATGGCCAGGGCTCCGGCTTCATCGTCAGCGCGGACGGCTACATCCTGACCAATGCCCATGTCGTCGACGGCGCCGACGAGGTGGTGGTCAAGCTCAACGACAAGCGCGAGTTTCGCGCCAAGGTGATCGGCGCCGATACGCGCACCGATGTGGCGCTGATCAAGATCGCCGCCCAGGGCCTGCCCAAGGTAACGGTGGGCGACCCGGACAAGCTGCGGGTCGGCGAATGGGTGCTCGCCATCGGCGCACCGTTCGGCTTCGAGAACTCGGCCACCGCCGGCATCGTGTCGGCCAAGGGCCGCGCCTTGCCGCAAGAAAACTACGTGCCCTTCATCCAGACCGATGTCGCGGTCAACCCGGGCAACTCGGGCGGGCCGCTGTTCAATTTGAAAGGCGAAGTGATCGGCGTCAACTCGCAGATACTTTCGCGCTCGGGCGGCTACATGGGCCTGTCGTTCGCGATCCCGATCGATGTCGCGATGGACGTGGCCGAGCAGTTGAAGAGCAAGGGCAAGATCAGCCGTGGCCGCCTGGGCGTGACGATCCAGGAGGTGAGCGCCGACCTGGCCGAGTCGCTGGGCCTGGACAGGCCGCGCGGCGCGCTGATCGCCGATGTCGAGCCGGACAGCCCGGCGGACAAGGCGGGCTTGCAGGCCTCCGACATCGTGCTCAAGTTCGACGGCAAGCCGGTCAACGCCTCGAACGACCTGCCGCGCCTGGTCGGCGCGGCCAAGCCGGGCAGCAAGGCCACGGTGCAGGTTTGGCGCAAGCGCCAGGCGAAGGAGATCGACATCACCGTCGGCGAGTTGCCGGACGACGATAAGGTGGCGAGCAAGGACAAGCCGACCAACAAGGCCGGCCTGGCCGTGCGCGGGTTGGCGCCCGAGCAGAAGCGCCAGCTCGGCATCAAGTCCGGCATCCTGGTGCAAGAGGCCGTCGGCCTGGCGGCGCGGGCCGGCATCCAGCCGGGCGACGTGATCCTCAGCGTGGAGGGCAAGGCGGTCAACACCAGCCGCGAGCTGTCGAATGCGCTCAACGGTTCGGAACGCAAACTCGTCACCCTGTTGCTCAAGCGCGGCGACGGAATGTTGCACGTCGCCTTGCGGCTGAACGATTGAAGTTCACCCTATACGGCCGGGCCGGCTGCCACCTATGCGAGGACATGGCGGCCGGCCTCGAGGCCATGGGCCTGGCCTATGATGAGGTCGACATCGACCGCGATCCCGAGCTCAAGGCCCGTTACGACTGGGACGTGCCGGTGCTGCTCGGGCCGGCGGGCGAGGTCTGCCGGCATTTTTTCGATCCGGTTGCCGTGCGTACCGCCCTCGAAATCGGCTAAAATTCGCCGACTTTTCAAATCCTTAATGGAACACGGGCGCGAATGGCGCCCGTTTGTTTATGCAGAATATCCGTAACTTTTCCATTATTGCCCACATCGACCACGGCAAATCCACCCTGGCCGACCGCCTGATCGAGTTTTGCGGCGGCTTGCAGTCGCGCGAGATGGAGGCCCAGGTGCTCGACTCCATGGATCTGGAGCGCGAGCGCGGCATCACCATCAAGGCCCAGACAGCGGCGCTGAGTTACAAGGCGCGCGACGGCCAGCAGTATCGCTTGAACCTGATCGACACCCCCGGCCACGTCGACTTCTCCTACGAGGTGTCGCGTTCGCTCTCCGCCTGCGAGGGGGCGCTCTTGGTGGTCGACGCCTCGCAGGGCGTCGAGGCGCAGACCGTGGCCAACTGCTACACCGCGATCGAACTCGGGGTCGAGGTGGTGCCGGTGCTGAACAAGATCGACCTGCCCTCGGCCGACCCCGAGCGGGTGATCCAGGAGATCGAGGACATCGTCGGCATTCCGGCCGAGGACGCGGTGCGCTGCTCGGCCAAGACCGGCGTCGGCATCGAGGACGTGCTGGAAGCGGTGATCGCCCGGGTGCCGCCACCCAGGGGCGACGAGACCGCGCCGCTCAAGGCCCTGGTCATCGACTCCTGGTTCGACAACTACGTCGGCGTGGTCATGCTGGTGCGGGTGGTCGACGGCGAGTTGAAGGCCAAGCAGAAGATTCGCCTGATGGCGGCCGGCGTCGAATACCCGGCCGAGCAGATCGGCGTGTTCACGCCCAAGTCGGTGCCGCGCGAGGTGCTGGCCACCGGCGAGGTCGGCTTCATCATCGCCGGCATCAAGGACCTCAAGCACGCCAAGGTGGGCGACACCGTCACCCTGGCGGCGCAGCCGGCGGTCGAGGCACTGCCCGGCTTCAAGGAGATCAAGCCGCAGGTCTTCGCCGGCCTGTATCCGGTCGAATCGCACGACTACGACGGCCTGCGCGACGCGTTGACCAAGCTGCAACTGAACGACGCCAGCCTGTTCTTCGAGCCGGAGACCTCGCAGGCCCTGGGCTTCGGTTTCCGCTGCGGCTTCCTCGGCCTCTTGCACATGGAGATCGTGCAGGAACGCTTGGAGCGCGAATACGGCCAGAACCTGATCACCACCGCGCCCTCGGTCGAATACGAGGTGATCATGCGCGACGGCACCTTGGTCGAGGTGGAAAACCCGGCCCGGCTGCCCGACCCGTCCAAGATCGAGGAGATTCGCGAGCCCATCATCACCGCCACCATCTTGGTGCCGGAGGATTACCTGGGCAACGTGATGACCCTGTGCAACCTGAAACGCGGCAGCCAGATCGACATGAAGTACATGGGCCGCCAAGTCATGCTCAAATACGACCTGCCCTTGAACGAGGTGGTGCTCGACTTCTTCGACAAGCTCAAGTCCACCTCGCGCGGCTATGCTTCGCTCGATTACGAATTCAAGGCATTCCGCGCCGACGACCTGGTCAAGCTCGACGTGCTGGTCAACGGCGAAAAGGTCGATGCCCTGTCGCTGATCGTGCACCGCTCGACCTCGCAGTATCGCGGCCGCGAGCTGGTGGCCAAGATGCGCGAGTTGATCCCGCGCCAGATGTTCGACGTGGCGGTGCAGGCGGCCATCGGCTCGCACATCATCGCGCGCGAGACGGTGAAGGCCCTGCGCAAGAACGTGCTGGCCAAGTGCTACGGCGGCGACATCACCCGCAAGAAGAAGCTGTTGGAGAAGCAGAAGGAAGGCAAGAAGCGGATGAAGCAGGTCGGCAACGTCGAGATTCCGCAGGAGGCCTTCCTCGCCATCCTGCGGGTGGGGGAGAAATGATGAGGATGGCACGAGGCGAGGGGCTTGAGGCGAGGGGTCATGTCGCTTCGCGAATTTATCTGGCGTGGCCTGTGGCCACACCAGGCCTCTTGCCTCAAGCCGCTCGCCCCTCGCCCGAATTTGAGGATTTCATATGAACTTCGCGCTGATCCTGTTCGTCGCCCTGCTGGCCACCGGCGGCATCTGGCTGTTCGATGCCCTGGTCACCGGCAAGAAGCGCGCGGCCGACGCCAAGCTGCCCTTGCTGGTCGATTATGCCCAGAGCTTCTTTCCGGTCATCCTGGCGGTGTTCGTGCTGCGCTCTTTCCTGGTCGAGCCGTTCAAGATTCCGTCCGGCTCGATGCTGCCGACCCTGGAGATCGGCGACTTCATCCTGGTCAACAAATATCAGTACGGCATCCGCCTGCCGGTGATCAACCAGAAAATCATCGAGATCGGCCAGCCCCGGCGCGGCGACGTGATGGTGTTCCGCTATCCGAAGGACCCGTCGCTCGACTACATCAAGCGCGTGGTCGGCCTGCCTGGCGACAAGGTGGAATACCGCGACAAACGCCTCACCATCAACGGCAAGCCGGTGCCGATGGCGCGCGCCGGCGAATACCACTACGTCGGCAGCGGCCTCAATTACATCAACGGCCAAACCTACAAGGAAAAGCTCGGCGAGCGCGAGCACACCGCGATGATCCAGAAAGAGGCGCCCTCGGTCCTGCCGCATCAGGTCGACGGCGATTTCCCCTATCGCGACAACTGCACCTACAATGAACAGGGCTTCACCTGCCGGGTGCCGCAGGGCTATTACTTCATGATGGGCGACAACCGCGACGCCAGCAACGACAGCCGCTATTGGGGCTTCGTGCCGGATCAAAACATCGTCGGCCGCGCCTTCATGGTCTGGTGGAACTTCGGCGAGTTCGGCCGCATCGGCAACTTCATCGACTAGGAGGTCTTATGGCGAACCAACGCGGCTTCAGCTTTGTCAGCATGATCTTGTGGCTCGTCACAGCCATCTTCGTCGGCATCCTCGCGCTGCGCATCGTGCCGTCCTATATCGAGTATTTCTCGCTGAAGAAGATCGTGACCGACGTGGCGGCAACGGCGACCGAAGGCGCGAGCGACGCCGATATCCGCGGCACCTTCGGCAAACGCTTGGATGTCAACAACATCACTCGCGTCACGCCGCGCGATCTCTTGATCGAGCGCGGCGCGCAGGGCACGGTATTGAAGCTGGCCTATTCGGTGCGCCAGCCCCTGGCCGGACAGGCCAGCCTCTGTCTCGATTTCGAAGCGACGGCCAACGCCAAAGCGGGGCGATGACACTCGACCCGATCGATCTCGAAACCCGCGTCGGTCACCGCTTCGGCCAACGCGATCTACTGCTCCAGGCGCTGACCCACCGCAGTTTCGGCGCCAGCAACAACGAGCGCCTGGAGTTTCTCGGCGACAGCGTGCTCAACTGCGCGGTCGGCCTCATGCTGTTCCGCCGCTTTCCGCAATTGCAGGAAGGTCAGCTCTCCCGCCTGCGCGCCAACCTGGTCAACCAGCAAAGCCTGTACGAAGTCGCGCACGGCCTCGACCTGGGCGCCTATCTGCGCCTGGGCGAGGGCGAGCTGCGTAGCGGCGGCGCCGACCGGCCGTCCATCCTGGCCGACGCGCTGGAGTCGATCTTCGGCGCGGTCTTCCTCGATGCCGGTTTCCCGGCGGCGCAGGCCGCCATCGAACGCTTGATGGGGCCGGAGGTCGAGGCCATCGACCCGGTCAGCCACGGCAAAGACCCCAAGACGCTGTTGCAAGAATGGCTGCAAGGCCGGCGCAAGGGCCTGCCCGACTACCGGCTGGTCGCCGTCAGCGGCCAGGCCCATGCCCAGTCGTTCACCGTCGAGTGCCGCATCGAATCGCTCGGCCTGAGCACCCAGGGCAGCGGCGGCAGCCGCAAGGCCGCCGAGCAAGAGGCCGCCAAGGCGGCCTACGCTCAATTGGCGGCGGCATGAGCGGCTTTCGCACCGGTCTCATCGCCGTCGTCGGCCGGCCCAACGTCGGCAAGTCCACCCTGGTCAACCAACTGGTCGGCGCCAAGATCAGCATCACCTCGAGCAAGCCGCAGACCACGCGCGACCGCATCCTCGGCGTGCGCACCCTGGCCGACGCCCAGTTCGTCTTCGCCGATACCCCCGGTTTCCAAACCCGCCATCGCAGCGCGCTCAACGCGGCGATGAACCGCACCGTCACCGACACCTTGGCCGACATGGATGCCGTGGTCTGGCTGGTCGAGGCGCTGAAATTCACCGAGGCCGACCAGCAGGTGCTCCGGCTTTTGCCCAAGACACGGCCGGTCATCCTGGTGGTGAACAAGGTCGACCAGGTCGAGGACAAGGCCAAGCTGCTGCCCTTCTTGCAGAGCATGGGCGAGCAGTTCCCCTTCGCCGCCATCGTGCCGGTCTCGGCCCTGAAGCCGGAAGACGGCGACTACCTGCTCGAAGTGTTGAAACCGCTGCTGCCCGAAGCGGCGCCGATGTACGAAGAAGAGGCGATCACCGACCGCAGCGAACGCTTCCTCGCCGCCGAGATACTGCGGGAGAAGGTGTTCCGCCTGACCGGCGACGAAATCCCCTACGCCGTCGCGGTCACCATCGACAAATTCGAGGAAGAGCCGTCGCACAAGGACGAGACCGAGCGCGGTCTGGTCCGCATCGAGGCCACCATCTGGATAGAACGCGAGGGCCACAAGCCCATCCTGCTCGGCAAGAAGGGCGAGAAGTTGAAACGCATCGCCACCGAGGCCCGGCAAGACATGGAGCGCCTGTTCGGCGCCAAGGTCTTCCTCAATTGCTGGGTCAAGGTCAAGGGCGGCTGGACCGACAACATCGGGCTGTTGAAGCGTTTTGGTTACGGCTAGTCTTTGCCCAGCCGGCATGCCCTCTCCCGCGCTGCCGCGCACCCCTCCCCCGCAAGCGGGGGAGGGGCTGGGGGAGAGGGAAGCAGTTCATGCAATCGGTAGCCATGGCTGACCGCATCGACAACGAGCCCGGCTACGTCCTGCACAGCCGGCCCTACAAAGAAACCAGCCTGCTGGTCGAGGCCTTCACCCGCCGCCACGGCCGCATCAGCCTCATGGCGCGCGGCGCCCGGCGGGCGCACTCCTCGCTCAAGGCCCGCCTGCTGCCGTTCCAGGCGCTGTCGCTGTCCTGGTTCGGCAAGGGCTCGTTGCACACCCTGCACGATGTCGAATGGCAGGGCGACGGCCGCAGCCTGGCCGGCGCCGGCCTGATGTGCGGCTTCTACCTCAACGAACTCTTGATGCGCCTGCTACCGCCGGGCGACGCGCACGAGGCGCTATACGACCGCTACCTCGCGGCCCTGCGCGAGCTCACCGACGGCGAGGAGATCGAGCCGGTGCTGCGCCGCTTCGAACTCGCCCTGCTCACCGAACTCGGTTACGCCCAAACCCTGAGCCACCTGGCCGGCAGCGCCGAACCGGTCGAGCCGGATATCCGCTACGGCTACGCCCTGGACATCGGCGTCGTCGCGGCCGGCCCGCACGAGCCCGGCTACGCCGGCCAGACCCTGCTCGACATGGCCGCCGGCGACTACAGCGACCCGCGCACGCTGGCCGAGAGCAAGTTGCTCATGCGTCGCCTGCTGGCGCATTACCTGGGCGAGCAGCCGCTGGCGACGCGGCAGTTGTTGATCGATTTGCAGAAGATATGAGCATCTGTCGTGGTGTTTGCTGAGAGACAAAAGAAGGCGTTAAATAGATTCAAATAATGTATTCAGGCGTGGCCTGACCTCAGGTCTCGCTGAAGGGAGGGATATGAAGGTAGAAAAGTTTTTCTGTGTTCTTGCGCTATTGATAGTTAGCGATCTTGCCGCCGCAAGCAATAACTTTGTCTATGGTGGGCTTATGATCGGGCGCGCATCCCTCTCTTTCGACAGCAAGGACTTTGGTAGCGGTAGTCCAAGCAATGCAAAGGAGCGCACCACGAAGGGAGACGGTACAGGCTACCGGTTCTTTATCGGTTATCCCATCAACGATACTTGGGCGATTGAAGGCGGCTACGCACGCCAAGGCAGCTTCGAATACCGCAGCAAAGACCTCGATAGCATCGATTCGGTCTTCGAATATCGGGCCAGTTCTTGGTTTATAGCCGGAAAGGCGACGCTGCCGCTAACGGGAGCGATTGCGTTGTTTGGTAAATTTGGACTGACCGTAAATACCGCTGAAAGTCATTTTTGGGAGGACAAGTCCCGTGCCATTGCCTTGCCTCTATTGCCGGGAACGGTGGTCTCCAAGCCGAATCTGACCTCTTTCATTTTGCCGGGACACTACAGTCATTCCACGACCGCGCCCCTGTTCGGTTTGGGTGCTGAGTATGCCGTTTCCAAGAGGATGAAATTTCGACTGGAATACGAGAATTACGGCAGGTTCGGCAACCCGGTTCCTACCGGACGGGCGGATGTCAGTATGACCTCCGCAGGCGTTTCCTATCAGTTCTAACGGCTACAGGGTCGGGTCTTGCCTTGCGGCATCCGATTTTGGCTTTGATAATTGCCAAGAATCCGCCAGAAAAGCTTCGGAGAAAGCTTCGAGGTCTTGCATTGCAACAGGGGACACGGGAATTTATCTCGCGGCGCATATGCGCTGGCGCATTGCGCCGAATGCGTTGGGCGCCGTCCGGCAATTGCGCAATCGGCCTGCCCGGAGTAGTCTATTGCATAAATCTGCATCCTATTTTGTTGCGAGTGTGACATGAGAACCACGCTGGATATCGACGACTCGCTGCTGACCAAGGCCAAGTCGGTGGCGGCGAAGGAGCATACGAGCCTGACCCGGCTGATCGAGCAGGGGCTGGCCATGCGCTTGAGCGCGCGGCCGGCGCAGGCCAAGCGGCGGCGGGCCGCGCTGCCGGTGTATGCCGGCAAGGGCGGCTTACGGGCGGGAGTGGCCGATAGTCTGAGCCACCGCGCCTTGCTCGACGCGGCGGACGATTCGGCGTGACGCCGGATGTGAACGTGCTGGTGGCGGCCTCGCGCCGCGACCACCCGCACCATGCCCCCGCCCTGGCCTGGTTGGAGGCGGCGCTGGATGCCAGCGCGGCGGGGCAGCCCCTGGCAATCCTGCCCATGGTGGCTGCCGGTTTTCTTCGTCTGGTGACGCATCCCAAGGTATTCCTCCAGCCCACGCCGATCGAGGCGGCCCAGGCCTTTCTGCGCGCGTTGCTGGATGCGCCCGGCGTGGTGTTGTTGCCATTGGGCGAGGAGTGGCCACTGTTCGAGCAGCTGTGCGCGCGGCGGAGCTTGAGCGGCAATGCGATCCCCGATGCCTGGATCGCGGCCGCCGCGCAGTCGCATCACCTGCATCTGGTGACCTTCGACAAGGGGTTTCGCCGTTTGATGAAGGCGAGCATGGTCACGGTGCTGCAACCCTGACCCGAATATTCCGGCGCGGCACGGCCGTGCGTTTTGTCTGAAATATTGGAAACGAACATGATCAAACTCGGTGTCAACATCGACCACGTGGCCACCCTGCGCCAGGCGCGCGGCACGGCCTATCCCAGCCCGGTGCAGGCGGCGCTGATGGCGGAGACGGCGGGGGCCGATTCGATCACTCTGCATCTGCGCGAGGATCGCCGGCACATCCAGGATGCCGACGTGCATATCCTGCGCCAGTGTCTGCAAACGCGGATGAATCTGGAGATGGCGGTGACCGAGGAGATGATCGGCATCGCGCTCGACGTGAAACCGCAGGATGTCTGCCTGGTGCCGGAGCGGCGGCAGGAGCTGACCACCGAGGGCGGGCTGGACGTGGCCGGGCAGTTGGAGCGAGTAAAAGACGCTTGCACCCGCTTGGGCGCGGCAGGCATCCGGGTGTCGCTGTTCATCGATGCCGATACCAAGCAGCTCGACGCGGCCAAGGTGGCCGGCGCGCCGGTGGTGGAGATTCACACCGGCCGCTTCGCCGAGGCGCACACCGAGGCAGAGGCGGCGCTCGAGCTGGCGCGCATCGCAACCGCGGTCGAGCACGGCCTGCGATTGGGTTTACAGGTGAACGCCGGTCACGGCCTGCACTATCACAATGTGCATGAGGTCGCCGCGCTCCCCGGCGTGGCGGAGCTGAATATCGGCCACGCCATCGTGGCTCAGGCGATCTTCGTCGGTTGGGAGCGGGCGGTGGCGGAGATGAAACGGCTGATGGTCGAGGCGGCTGAGTAGTTTCAAACTCCTTGCCCCTTGATGGGGGAGGGAAAAGAGCCGGCGTGTTGACGTTGCCTCAGCCCGGCATGCCGCCGGCTTTATCCAGTTCGTCCAGCGTATCGCTGAATTCCAGCGCCCAGCTCAGCGCGCTCAGGTGCTTGTCGTTGACCTGCTCGCTCTTCAGGCCGCATTCCTTGGCCAGTTCTTCCACCGCGCCCTCGTAACCCTTCTCGCAGGCGACGGCGAGGTTCAGGTAGTTGGCGAGCTTGCCGCTGCGGCTGAGCAGAGCGTCGGTGACCGCCTCGGGCAGGGCCAGGTTTTGCAGGGCCTCGGCCAGCGGCATTTGGAACAACACGTCGAGCAGCGACAGCAGGCCGACCAGGAAGGCCTGTTCGCATTCGGCCCGCGTGCATGCGCCTTGGGCCAGCGATTCGACCAGGCGGGCGCGGGTGAAGGCGGCCTCGCGCAGGGCGGCGTCGAGTTCGCCGCTCTTGCTGCTGAACAGCATCAGGGTCAGCCACTGGCGCAGGCCGTCGCGGCCGAGCAGCACCATGGCCTGTTCCAGCGAATCGTATTTCTTGTTGAGGCCGATGGCGGCCGAGTTGGCGTAGCGCAGCAGCCGGTAATAGAGATTGAGGTCCTGGCTGGCGATGCGGGCCAGGGTCTTGAAGTCGACATCTTCCTGTTTCAGGCCGCCGATCAATTCCAGGATCACGGTGCGGCCGCCGTCGATGCGCGGCTGCGCCCATTCCCTGCGCTGGTCCAGGTAGCTGCCCTGGAAGTGCTGGAACGGCAGCTTGCGGCAGGCGTCGAGCATTTCCAGCGAGTCGATGTTGCGCGCGATCAAGGGGGTGTTCGGGTAGGCGTTGTTGCAGCGCTTCTGTTGTTCCAGCAGCCAGATCGGATCGCCGCCCTTGACGTCGATATGGAGATAGTTGGCGCCGGATGTCTGGTCGGCCAGCGCGCAATCCAAGGCCAGGGCATGGCCCGTGCCGCGCAACGCGGCGATGCGGGCCGCGATCGCGGCGGCCTGGTCCGCCGGAAGGCCGGGTTCGAGCGCGGCAATCTGCAACACCAGCTTGCCGGTCGGCAAGCGTTCGATCTGGGGCAGGTTCAAGGACAGCGGGTGCAGCGGGATGAAGGTCAGCCGTCGGCCGCTGCACAGCGAGCCGCCTTCGTGCAACAGCTTGTCGAGCAAGAGCGCGTCGCGGGTGGCGGGGTCGATGCCGGCCGGCAGTTGCAATTGGAATTCGTAGCCGCTGACCGCGAGTTGCCGGTTGAGCACGGGCGAGCGGCCGAGGTAGCTGGCCGCGGCCAGGGTGTTTTCGCCATTGCCGGCCTGGGCCGGCTTGGCCGTGTTCTTGCTACCGAAGAGTTTTGCCAGCCATTGCAACATCGTGGACCTCGAAGTCAGGTGATTGGTTTAAGCGGTAGTCTAGACCGTACCCAGCGCCATTTCCGCCGCCGACAGGCCTTCCGGCACGCCGCGCAGGATGACGATGTCGCCGGCCTGCAAAACGGTGTCGGCGTCGGGGTCGGAGCCACGGATGCCGCGACGGCGCACGGCGACGACTGCGACGCCGAGCTCTTCCAGCTTGAGTTCGCCCAAGGCCTTGCCGACGCAGCGCATCTTGGGTTCGATGTGCAGGGGCAGCAGGCGTTCTTGCGCGTTCTCGGCATCATCGGCTTCGTCCAGGCCCGAGAAGAAGCCGCGCAGCGAGCTGTAGCGTTTTTCCCGCATCTGGCGGATGCGCTTGAGCACGGTGGCCAGCGGCACGCCGGCCATCAGCAGGGTTTGCGAGCCCAGCATCAGGGCGCCTTCCAGCACCTCGGGCACGACCTCGGTGGCGCCGGCCTCTTTCAGGCGGTCGAGGTCGTTCTCGTCGATGGTGCGCACGATCACCGGCATGCCGGGTTTGAGCTGCTTGATCGTGGCCAAGACCTTGAGCGCGGCATTGGCGTCGGCGAAGGTGATGGCCACCGCGCGCGCGCGGCGGATGCCGGCGGCCATCAGCACCTCGTTGCGGGTCGAGTCGCCGAACACCACGTTGTCGCCCGCCGCCACCGCCGCCGCGACCCGGCCGGGGTCGTCGTCCAGCGCCATGAACGGCACATGCTCGGTCTCCAGCATGCGGGCCAGGCCCTGGCCGTTGCGGCCGTAGCCGCACAGGATGACGTGGCCGGAGATGCCGAAGCTCTTGACCGCGATCGCATGCACGTCCTGCGCGCGCTGCATCCATTCGCCGCCGGTTAGCCGGCGCACGATGAGGTGGCTGTATTGCACCAGGATCGGCGCGGCGATCATCGACAGCATCATCGCGGCCAGCACGGTCTGCTCCATCTCGGGCGCGATCAGGCCGTGCTTGCCGGTCAGGCCGAGCAGCACCAGGCCGAACTCGCCGCCCTGGGCGAGGCCCAGGCCGGTGCGCAGCGCCGCGTGCGGCGGCACGCGCCAGGCCCAGGCCAGGGCCGAGACCAGCGCGAACTTCACGCCGATCAGCGCCGTGGTGGCCAACAGCAGGCCGCCCCAGTGCTGGGCCACCATGCCCAGGTCGAGCAGCATGCCGACCGAGATGAAGAACAGGCCCATCAACACGTCGCGGAACGGGCGGATGTCGCTTTCCACCTGGTAGCGGTATTCGGTCTCCGAGATCAGCACGCCGGCGACGAAGGCGCCCAGGGCCAGCGACAGGCCGGCCATGTCGGTGGCGTAGGCCAGGCCCAGGGTGATGAACAGCACGTTGAGCATGAACAGCTCGGTCGATTTGCGTTTGGCCACCAGGTGGAACCAGGGCCGCAACAGCCTTTGGCCGAGCATCAGGATCAGGCCGAGCACGATGGCGGCCTTGAGCCCGGCCTGGATCAGCTCGCCGCTCATATCGCTGCCCGAGGCGAGCGAGGGGATGAAGATCAGCAGCGGCACCACGGCCAGGTCCTGGAACAGCAGGGCGCCGAGGATCAGCTTGCCGTGCGGCTGGTCCAGCTCGTTCTGGTCGGCCAGGAGCTTGCTGACGATGGCGGTGGACGACATCGCCAGCACGCCGCCCAGGGCCACGCCGGCCGCCCAGCCCAGGCCCAGCGCCAGGCCGATGGCCAGGCCGAACAGCATGGACAGCAGCACTTGCAGGCCGCCGAAGCCGAAGACCTGGAAGCGCATGACCCGCAGCTTGCTCAGCGAGAATTCGAGGCCGATGGAGAACATCAGGAAGACCACGCCGAATTCGGCCAGATGCCGGGTCTGCCCCGGGTCGGGGGCCAGGCCCAGGGCGGACGGCCCGACAATGACGCCGATGGCGATATAGCCCAGCAGCGCGGGCAGGTTCAGCGCGCGAAACAGCGTGGTCGCCAATACGGCGGCGGCGAGCAGGAAGACGATCAGGCCCAGCGTGGTGTGCATTTCTAGGGTTTTTGTCCTGTTAGACGCGCTTCTAGTGGGGTATCCGGCTTGTCGTTATACTAACGGCCTATTCCAACGGGGCCGCGTCCCTTGCGGCCCCCGCCGGTTCAGCATTCGATTCCATTATGACATCGCCCGCCGATACTAACGAACAGATACTCGCCAACGCGCGCCGCACGCTGGAGATCGAGGCCTCGGCCGTCATCGCCCTGGGCGCGCGGCTCGACCAGGCCTTCGTGCGCGCGGTGCGCATGATCCTCGATTGCCGGGGCCGCGTGGTGGTCAGCGGCATGGGCAAGTCCGGCCACGTCGCCGGCAAGATCGCGGCCTCGCTCGCTAGCACCGGCACGCCGGCCTTCTTCGTGCATCCGGCCGAGGCCAGCCACGGCGACCTGGGCATGATCGCCGGCGGCGACGTGGTCATCGCCTTGTCCAATTCCGGCGAGAGCCCGGAGCTGGTGTCCATCGTGCCCTTGATCAAGCGGCGCGGCGCCGGCCTGATCGGCATGACTGGCAACCCCAATTCGACCTTGGCGCGCGAGGCCGATGTCCATCTCGACGCCAGCGTGGCGATGGAGGCCTGCCCGCACAACCTGGCGCCGACCGCCAGCACCACGGCCGCCCTGGCCCTGGGCGACGCGGTGGTGGTGGCCTTGCTGTCGGCGCGTGGCTTTACCGCCGAGGACTTCGCCCGCACCCATCCCGGCGGCTCGCTCGGCCGCCGGCTGCTGGTCCACGTGCGCGACATCATGCACAACGGCGAGGCGCTGCCCGTGGTGTTGCACACCGCCAGCATGAAGGCGGCCTTGTTCGAGATGACGCGCAAGGGGCTGGGCATGACCGCGGTGACCGATGCCGACGGCCGCTTGCAGGGAGTGTTCACCGACGGCGACCTGCGGCGCTGCTTGGACCGCGGCGTCGACATGCAACACACCGGTATCGCCGAGGCGATGACGCGCGACCCGATCACGGTATCGCAAGACGCATTGGCCGCCGAGGCCGTGCATTTGATGGAGGCGCGCAAGATCAACGGCGTGCTGGCGGTGGACGAGGCGGGCCGGCTGGTCGGCGCCTTGAACATGCACGATCTGCTACGGGCTGGGGTGGTATGAGCAGGGAGCAGGGGCCCCGCGAAGTGGGGATGCGACCGGCCGCGAATGCCACCGACCCCTGCAAGGGATGGCTGGCTATCGAAGAATATGCTGGTAAGGCTAGCAACTGCTGGTCTGGAACAAAGGCAGGGGTGGTATGACAATCGATGAAGCGATGCGCCGCGCGCGCCAAGTCAAGATTTTGATCTTCGATGTCGACGGCGTGCTGACCGACGGCAGCCTGTTTTACGGCGACGACGGCCAGGAATACAAGGCCTTCAATTCGCGCGACGGCCACGGCATCAAGATGTTGCGGGCCGCCGGGGTCGAGACCGGCATCATCACCGGCCGCACCTCCAATGTCGTGATGCATCGCGCCAAGAACCTGGGCATCGCCCGCATCTTCCAGGGCGCCGACGACAAGCTGCACGTCTATGAGCGGCTGCTGGCCGAGACCGGCCTCAAGCCGGAAGAGACCGCCTATATGGGCGACGACGTGGTCGATCTGCCGGTGCTCAACCGTTGCGGCCTGGCCATCACCGTGCCCGACGCGGCGACCGGGGTGGCCGAGCGGGCGCACTATGTCACCCAGGCCCATGCCGGCCGGGGCGCCGCGCGCGAGGCCTGCGAGCTGATCATGCGCGCCCAGGGCACATGGGCGGCGCAGATGGCGCTGTACGACCGATGAATGCGCGGCCGGTGTCGTGGGCGCCCTTGATCGTGGTCGGCCTGCTCGCGGCGCTGACCTTTTGGCTGGATCGCGTGGTGCGGATCACGCCCTGGGTCGATACCCGCGGCTTCGCCCACGACCCGGACTACATCGTCGAGAACTTCAAGGCCATGGCCTTCGACCGGCAGGGCCGGCCCTGGCACCAGCTCGCGGCCGCGCGCATGACGCACTATATGGACGACGACACGACCCGTCTGGATCGCCCCGTCTATACCCAGTATTCGTCCGAGCGCCAGACGGTGACCGTGCATTCGCAACGGGCCCTGGTGACGCCGGACGGCAGCCACGTGTATTTTCTCGACGATGTGCGCATGGAGCGGGCGGCCGATGGCGGTCGGGCGCCGATGGCGCTGAGCACCGAATTCTTGCAGGTGACGCCCAATGCGCATCGTATCCAAACCGACCGGGGGGTGACGGTACGGCAGGCGGGTTCGTCCATCCAGGCCGGCGCGATGCTGGCCGAGGGCGAGGAGCCGGTCGTCCGTTTTAGCCAGAAAGTGAAGAGTGTCTATGAACGCAGTCGCTAAATCGGCCGGTCTGGCCGCCTTTGTCCTGGCGCTGGCCGCCTGGCCGGCCCAGGCCGAAAAGGCCGACCGCGAGCGGCCGGTCAACATCGAATCGGACACCTTGCGGGTGGACGACGCCAACAAGGCGGCGGTCTACGAAGGCAATGTGGTGTTGACCCAAGGCACGCTGTTCATGACCGCCGACCGCCTGGAGGTGCGCCAGGACGACCGGGGCTTCACGTCGAGCGAGGCGCATGGCGTGGGCAAGCCGGTCTATTTCCGGCAGAAGCAGGAGAGCAAGGATCAATATATCGAGGGCACGGCCGGCCGCATCGAATACGACGCCGCGCACGACATCGTCAAATTGATCGGCAGCGCCCGGGTTAGGCGCGGCGACGAAGAGGTGCGCGGCAACCTGATCGTGTACGACGCCAAGACCGAGACCTACCGCGCCGTCGGCACCACCAAGGAAAACGGCGCCGGCCGTGTGCGCGCGGTGATCAAGCCCAAGCAGGGCGGCACACCGGCCAAGGGCGACGCCAAGCCATGAGCCTGCTGCGCGCCGAGGGCTTGCGTAAGCGCTACAAGACGCGCCAGGTCGTGCACGACGTGTCGTTCGAGGTGAACAGCGGCGAGGTGGTCGGCCTGCTCGGCCCCAACGGCGCCGGCAAGACCACCTGTTTCTACATGGTGGTCGGCCTGGTGCGGGCCGACGGCGGCCATATCGGCCTGGACGGGGCCGAGCTGACCCATCTGCCGGTCTACCGGCGCGCGCGCATGGGCCTGGGCTATCTGCCGCAAGAGGCCTCGATCTTCCGCCGCATGTCGGTGGCCGAGAACATCGCGGCGGTGCTCGAATTGCACGGCTACGCCGAGGACGGCGTGCGCGAGCACCTGGAATACCTGCTCGAGGACCTGAACATCATCCACCTGCGCGATGCCCAGGCCAGCGCCCTGTCCGGCGGCGAGCGGCGGCGGGTCGAGATTGCCCGCGCCTTGGCCATGCAGCCGCGTTTCGTCCTGCTCGACGAGCCCTTCGCCGGCATCGACCCGATCTCGGTGCTCGACATCCAGAAGATCATCCGCTTCCTGACCGAACGCGAGATCGGCGTCCTGATCACCGACCACAACGTGCGCGAGACCCTCGGCATCTGCGACCGGGCCTATATCATCAACGAGGGCCAGGTGCTGGCGACCGGCAGCCCGGACGAGATTATTTATAATGACGAGGTCAGGAAGGTTTACCTCGGTGAACACTTCCGCCTGTAATCCCCTTCGCATCCTTTCTTCGAGACGGCTCGGGCAGTGAAGCAAAGCCTCCAACTCCGACTCAGCCAACAACTGACGCTCACGCCCCAGTTGCAGCAATCCATTCGCCTGCTGCAACTCTCCACGCTGGAGTTGCAGCAGGAGATCGGCCAGGCCTTGCAGGAAAACCCCTTGCTGGAACGCCTGGACAACGGCGAGGCGGGCGAATACGAGGCACCGGGTTCGGCGGAGGAACAGCAGCCCGGCCAGGAATCGGACGAGATATATACCGAGCTGGCCTGGGGCGAGCGCGGTGTCTCCGGTGGCGGCGCATCGAGCGGCGAGGACGACGACGAACTCGGCTTCCAGCAGGCGGATGCCAGCCAGGCCGGATTGCGCCGGCACCTGCTCGACCAACTGTCCTTGACCCAGGTCGGCGAACGCGACCGTTATTTCGTGTCGATGCTGATCGACGCCCTGGACGAGGACGGCTACCTGACGGCCAGCCTGGAAGAGCTGACCACCCTGCTGCCGGACGAGGAAGAACGCGATCCGGTGGAGTTGGAGGCGGCGCTCAAGTTGCTGCAAAGTTTCGATCCGGTCGGTGTCGGCGCGCGCGACCTGTCCGAGTGCCTGCTGTTGCAGTTGAATGTATTGCCGTTGGGCACGCCCTGGCTGGCCGAGGCCAAGCGCCTGGCGCGCGACGGCCTGAAGATGCTGGCCGAGCACGAATACGGCAAGCTGAAAAAATGGCTGGGCATCGCTTCCGATGCCGACTTCCAGGCGGTCCGTGCCCGCATCACCGAGCTGAACCCCCGTCCCGGCGCGCGCTATGCCGAGAGCGGCGCGCAGTATGTGGTGCCGGATATCCTGGTGCGCAAGGTGCGCGGCCAGTGGCAGGCCACGCTCAATGCCGAAGTCATGCCCAAGCTGCGCATCAACGAGATGTACGCCAACATCCTGCGCCAGAACCGCGGCGGCGGAAACCTGCAAACCCAGTTGCAGGAGGCGCGCTGGCTGATCAAGAACGTGCAGCAGCGGTTCGAGACCATCTTGCGCGTGGCCCAGGCCATCGTCGAACGCCAGCGCCTGTTCTTCGACCATGGCCCGATCGCGATGCGGCCCATGGTGCTGCGCGAGATCGCCGACCAGCTCGACCTGCACGAATCGACCGTATCGCGCGTGACCACGCAGAAATACATGCTGACGCCGCGCGGCCTGTTCGAATTCAAATATTTCTTCGGCAGCTCGGTGGGCACCGAGGAGGGCGGCGCGGCCTCCAGCACCGCGATCAAGGCCTTGATGAAGCAGGCCTTCGACGCCGAGGATAGGGGGCATCCGCTGTCCGATAGCGCGATATCGACTATGCTGGGCAAACAGGGCTTCGTCGTGGCGCGCCGCACCGTCGCCAAGTACCGCGAACAATTGCAGATTCCGCCAGCCAGCCAGCGCAAATCGCTATGACCATTCGATATAAGGCAATGCCGACATGAACCTCGTGACTGCTCTGTTGAAACCCGAAAACGTGCTCGCCGATTCCGAGACGAACAGCCGCAAGCGCCTGTTCGAGCATGCGGGCCAGATGTTCCAGGCCAGCGTGGGGGTTTCCGCCAACGAGGTGTTCGACAGCCTGCTGTCGCGGGAAAAGCTGGGTTCCACCGCGCTGGGTTACGGCATCGCGATTCCACACGGCCGGATCAAGGGCCTGAAGGAGACGAGCTGCGCCTTCATCCGCTTGAAGGCGCCGATCGACTTCGATGCGCCGGACGGCATGCCGGTGGACCTGGTCTTCATCCTGCTGGCGCCGGCGGCGGCCACCGATCTGCATTTGCAGATATTGGGCGAGCTGGCCCAGCTATTCAGCGACAAGGGCATGCGCGAGCAGTTGCGCGCCGCCCCCGATGCGGCCGCCCTGCATAAGCTGATCTGCGAATGGACGCCATAACCGTCCGCCGGCTCTACGAGCAGGCACGCGAACAGATCGCCATCGATTGGGTGGCCGGCCGTGGCGGCGGCGAGCGCCGGCTGACCTCGGACGCGGTCGACAAATCCGCCTTCGCGCTGATCGGCTATTTCAATCTGGTCCACCCCAACCGCATCCAGGTGCTCGGCAATGCCGAGATGGGCTATCTGCGCGGCCTGCCGGCCGAGGGCCAAGCGCAGGCTATCAACAACCTGCTCGCCACCGAATTGGCCATGGTCGTGGTCGCCAACGGCGAGCAGCCGCCGGCCACGTTGGTCGAGATGGCGGAGCAGCGCGAGATCCCGGTCTTCGTCTCGCCGGAATCCAGCACGGCCTTGATCAAAATCTTGCAGCACGTCATCGGCCAGGCCTTGGCGCCGTCCACCAGCCTGCACGGCGTCTTCCTCGAGGTCTCTGGCCTGGGCGTGCTGATCACCGGCGCGCCGGCCACCGGCAAGAGCGAACTGGCGCTGGAATTGATCAGCCGGGGCCACCGCTTGGTGGCCGACGATATCCTCGAAGTCTATGCCGTGTCGCCCGATACCGTGGAGGGGCGCTGCCCCGAGCTGCTGCGCGGCTTCATGGAGGTGCGCGGCCTGGGCGTGATCGACGTGCGCCGGCTGTTCGGCGAGACGGCGGTCAAGTTCAAGAAGAACCTCAAGCTGATCGTGCATCTGACCCCGGCCGAGCAATGGCGCGAGGTCGACCGGCTGTCGATCCAGGCCGGCAGCGAGGTCGTGCTCGGGGTCGAGATACCGAAGGTCAGCATTCCGGTGGCGGTGGGCCGCAACCTGGCGGTGCTGGTCGAGGTGGCCGTGCGCAACCACATCCTCAAGCAGCACGGCATCAATAGCACCGAGGAGTTCGTCCTGCTCCAGCACCGGGCCCTGCAAAACGACGAGGAGGCGTAGCGGGCATGCGCCTGGTCGTCATCACCGGCCTGTCCGGCTCCGGCAAGAGCGTGGCGCTGAGGTTGCTCGAAGACGCGGGCTTTTATTGCATCGACAACCTGCCGGCCGTGCAGTTGCCGGAGACGGCGAGCTATTTGGAACAGCAAGGCATGCAGGATGCGGCCGTCAGCGTCGATGCCCGCAGCGGGGCCTGCCTGGAGCGCATGCCGGAGATGTTGGCGACGCTGCGCGCGCGCGTGGATTTGCGCATCCTGTTCCTCGATGCCAGCGATACCGAGCTGGTGCGGCGGTTTTCCGAGACCCGGCGGCGCCACCCGCTCAGCACCGGCGAGCGCTCGCTGGAGGAGTGCCTGCGCGAGGAGCGCGATCTGCTGGCCGATCTCGCGGCCCAGGGCTATCGCCTCGATACCAGCGACCTGTCGGCCAATGCCTTGCGCGCCTGGGTGAAAGACTGGCTGGCGCTGGGCGGCGTCAACTTCACCTTGGTGTTCGAATCCTTCGGTTTCAAGCGCGGCATCCCGCTCGACGCCGATCTGGTGTTCGACGTGCGTTGCCTGCCCAACCCGCACTACGACCCGGCCTTGCGCCCGTTGACCGGCCAGGATGCCGAGGTGGTGGCCTTCTTGTCGGCGCAACCGCAAGTAGGCGACATGCTGGCCGACATCCAGGCCTACGTGAACAAATGGCTGCCGGCCTACATTCAGGACAACCGGGCCTATTTCACCGTGGCCTTGGGCTGCACCGGCGGCCGGCACCGCTCGGTCTATTTCGCCGAGACCTTGGCCCGCCGGTTTCCCCATATCCAGCAGGTGCTGGTGCGGCATCGGGGCTTGGCTTAATGCCGCGCGCGGGCGATTGGCTCATCCTGGTGGCCGGTCTAGCCTTGGTGGCCGGCCTGTTCCTGCGCGCGCCGGCGGTGGCCGATCGGGTGACGATCAAGCAGGCGGGGCGTACCTTCTTGGAGACCCATCCGCGCATCGACCGAACGATTGCCGTGCCGGGACCCTTGGGCACGACGCAGGTCGAGATCAAATCCGGCCGGGTGCGCATCAAGGCCGACCCCAGCCCGCGCCAGTTGTGCGTCAAGCAGGGCTGGTTGCAAGCGGGCGAGGCGGCGATCTGCCTGCCCAATCGGGTCAGCGTGGAATTGGGCAGGGCGGCTTATGACAGCCTCAACTATTGAACTGAAGGCCAGCCCGGAAGACCGGCGCATCGCCGCGCTGGCGGCGGCCGGCATCGGCCTGGCCCTGGCCGAGGCGGCCATTCCCTTGCCCATCCCCGGCATCAAGCCCGGCCTGGCCAATATCGTCACGCTGCTGGTGTTGTATCGCTTCGGTTGGCGGGCGGCGGCTTGGGTTTCGCTGCTGCGCATCGTTGCCGGCGCGCTATTTCTCGGTACCTTCCTGACCCCGGCCTTCGTGCTGAGTTTGGCCGGCGGCAGCGCCAGCCTTGCGGTGTTGGTGCTTGCCATCCGTTTGCCGCAAGCCTGGTTCGGTCCGGTCGGTCTGTCGCTGCTGGCCGCCTTCGCCCATGTCGCCACGCAATTGGCGGTGGTCGATCTCTGGCTGATGCCGCAGGCCAGCCTGCAAGGGCTGTTGCCGTGGTTCCTCGCCGCCGCTTGGCTGACCGGCCTGGTCAACGGCCTCGTGGTCGCGCGCATGATGAACCTGCCCCAGCCCGAATGTGGCCAGGAGATCGCCGCATGACAGCGAAGCGCATCGCCCTGGCCTGGACCGGCGCCTCGGGCATGGCCTACGGCCTGCGCCTGCTCGAATGCCTGCTCCAGGCCGGCTGCCGGGTGGAGCTCTTGGTCTCGTCGGCGGCGCGCATCGTCGCCAAGCAAGAGCTGGACCTCGTATTGCCGAGCGACACGGCCGAGCTGGCCGCGCAGTTGAACGCGCGCTTCGCCGGGCACGGCGGCGATCTGGTCGCCTACGGCAAGGAGGAATGGTTCGCGCCGGTTGCCTCCGGTTCCAACCCGGCCGCTGCGATGATCGTCTGCCCTTGCACCATGGGTAGCCTGGCGGCCATTGCGCAGGGGCTGGCCGACAACCTGATCGAACGCGCCGCCGACGTGATGCTCAAGGAAAAACGGCCGCTGATCCTGGTGCCGCGCGAGACGCCGTTCTCGCTGATCCACCTGCGCAACATGACGCAACTGGCCGAGGCCGGCGCCACCATCCTGCCGGCCAATCCCGGTTTTTATCACCGGCCGCAATCGGTCGAGGCGGTGGTCGATTTCGTCGTCGCCCGGGTGCTGGATCAGATCGGCGTGCCGCACCGGCTCATGCAGCGTTGGGGCGACACGGGCTGATGGAACTGCCGCTGTTCCCGCTCAACACCTTGTTGTTGCCCGGCGGCCATCTGCGGCTCAAGGCGTTCGAGCCGCGCTATCTCGATCTGGTCACGGACAGCCTGCGCAGCGGCGCGCCTTTCGGTATCTGCCTGATCCGTTTCGGTCCCGAGGTAGGCGAGGTGGCGCAGCCCGAGCCGGTCGGCACCCTGGCCCATATCCGCAAGGCGGACATGCATGAACCGGATGTGTTCGACCTCGAAATCGAGGGCGGCGATCGTTTCCGCATCCAGTCCACGCGGACCGGGCCCAATCGCCTGTTGATCGGCGAAGTCGACGTGCTGCCACCGGAATCGAGCGCGCCGGTGCCCGAGCATTGCGCCGTCTGCCTGCGCCTGCTGCGGCGCATGGCCGAGGAATTGCCGGAGCTGGCGATCAGGCCGGTGCGCGACGAGGTGGCCTGGGTCGGCCATCGCCTGGTCGAGCTGCTGCCGTTCGAGATGGGCGCGCGCCAGGCCATGCTGGAACTCGAAGACCCGGTGCGGCGCCTGGAGATCATCGTCGAGTTCGTGCGCGAGCAAGGTTGGCGGGAAGAGAAATAAGGGAGACAGAAATGGCGAAGTTTTTCGAGGCATTGAATCCGGAACAGATCGAGTTCGTCGCGCGGCAAAAAATATTTTTCGTCGCGTCGGCACCGAATGCCGGTCGGGTCAACCTCTCGCCCAAGGGCATGGACAGCCTGCGCGTGTTGGGGCCGAAGACCGTGGCCTATCTCGACCTCACCGGCAGCAGCGCGGAGACGGCGGCCCACATCCGCGAGAACGGGCGGCTGACCCTGATGTTCTGCGCCTTCGACGGCGAGCCCTTGATCCTGCGGCTTTATGGCCAGGGCGAGGTGGTGCGGCCGGAGCTGCCGGCCTGGGCCGGGTTGAAGGCGCACTTCCCCGACTATATCGGTGCGCGCCAGATCGTCCTGCTGCATGTCGATTCGTTGCAGACCTCGTGCGGCGCGGGCGTGCCGTTGTTCGGCTATGCCGGCGAACGCAGCGAATTGCTCGAGTGGGCCGAGAAGAAGGGCGCGGCGGGCCTGCGCGAATACCGCCAGCAGAAGAACCGGCTCAGCATCGACGGCCTGCCGACCGGCTTGGGCGACGACCAGGCCGACGCCGTATAATTCAGCTTCACGCGTTGATGCGGACACCGTTCGGTGCCGCATAACGCGAAACATCAAGGTGAATTTATGCTGCCCATCCCAGACCATCTCATCGTCCAATTCGACAAGGCCCTGCGCACGGTCTTCGCCCAGGCCCAGAGCCGCCGGCCCTACCCCGATGCGGCGCTGCCCGAGGCCGAGATGAGCGATGCCGAAAAACGCCACGCCGCCGGCCTGATGCGGGTGAACCACAGCGGCGAGGTCTGCGCCCAGGCCCTGTATCAGGGCCAGGCCCTGACCGCGCGCGACCCCGAGGTGCAGCGCGCGCTGCAAGCGGCCAGCGACGAAGAGACCGAACACCTGGCCTGGTGCGAGCGCCGCCTGGAGGCCTTGGGCAGCCACAAGAGCCTGTTGAACCCGCTGTGGTATGCCGGCTCGTTCACGCTCGGCGCCCTTGCCGGTGCCCTGGGCGACAAGTGGAACCTGGGCTTTCTGGCCGAGACCGAGCGCCAGGTCGAGGGCCACCTGAACGGCCATTTGGAAACCCTGCCGGCGCAGGATGCCAAGAGCCGCGCCGTGGTCGAGCAGATGAAGGCGGACGAGGTGAAGCACGCCGAAACCGCCATCGCCCACGGCGGCGCGCCGCTGCCCTTGCCGGTCAAACTGGCGATGCAGGCGACCTCGAAGATTCTCACCCACACCGCCTACCGGATTTGACCATGGCCTTCGCAGACAACCTGTCGGCCCTGCCGGCCGCCGATCACCTCGCCCGCGTCGAACTTATTGCGGCGAACGGTATGGTGGAAATTATCGAGAACAAACCGGGCAGCGCCGGCTCGGTGCGGGTCTATGCCTACTTGGCCGGCAAGCACGGCGCGATCGATGCGGCGGCGGCCGAAGAAGGCTTGGCGATCTATGCCGAGCACACCGAGGATGCCCGCGCCAATCCCGGCAAGCACCCCAATATCGACCGCTTGTTGCGGGTGGCGCTGGGCGAGGGTAGCTACGCGGTCAAGCTTTACTCGGTCTGAGCGGCGCCTTCTTCCACGATCTCGAAATCGTGCGTCACCTCGGCGGTCTGCGCCAGCATGATGGTGGCCGAGCAGTACTTCTCGGCCGACAGATTGATCGCCCGTTCCACCGTCTCCGCTTTGAGGTTGCGGCCGCGCACGATGAAGTGCATGTTGATCCGGGTGAACACCTTGGGGTGATCGCCGGCCCGGTCGGCCTCCAGCACCACCTCGCAGCCGGTCACGTCCTGCCGGCTCTTCTTCAGGATCATGATCACGTCGACCGAGGTGCAGCCGCCGGCGCCCAAGAGCAGCATCTCCATCGGCCGGGGGCCGAGATTGCGGCCGCCGATGTCGGGCGCGCCGTCCATCACCACGGCGTGGCCGCTGCCGGTTTCGCCCATGAAGCAGACGTCTTCGATCCATTTCACGCGGGTTTTCATGCATTCTCCTTGGGAATCAGTTGGATATTTGTGTTCGCCCGGCCGGGGCGCGCATCGGCCGGGCTGGATGCCACCATTATCCGGTTATTGCCCGGAACGTAAATCGGGTTTGACATGGCTTCGGGGTTTTGACTACAATCCGCGTCTTTCCGCGTTTGACCCTTGGTTAACAACATGAAAACCTTTTCTGCCAAGCCGCTAGAAGTCGTGCACGACTGGTATGTCGTGAATGCCGACGACAAGGTGCTGGGTCGCCTGGCGACCGAGATTGCCCGTCGCCTGCGCGGCAAGCACAAGGCCATTTATACCCCGCACGTGGACACCGGCGATTTCATCGTCGTGGTCAATGCCGACAAGATCCGCGTGACCGGCAACAAGGCCGAAGACAAGAAGTATTACCGCCACTCCGGTTACCCCGGTGGCTTGTACGAGACCAACTTCAAGGACATGCAGGCCAAGCATCCCGGCCGTGCCCTGGAGAAGGCCGTCAAGGGCATGCTGCCCAAGGGCCCCTTGGGCTATGCCATGATCAAGAAGCTGAAGGTCTATGCCGGCGGCGAGCATCCCCATGCCGCCCAGCAGCCCAAAGCTCTGGAAATTTAAGGATTAAGTCATGATCGGTGACTACTACTACGGCACTGGGCGTCGCAAGAGCTCCGTCGCTCGCGTCTTCATCAAGGCCGGCAAGGGCCAGATCGTCGTCAACGGCAAGCCCGTCGACCAGTACTTCGCTCGCGAAACCGGCCGCATGGTCGTGCGCCAGCCCCTGGTGCTGACCGAGAAGGAAGCCGCCTTCGACATCATGGTCAACGTCGCCGGCGGCGGCGAATCCGGTCAAGCCGGTGCGGTGCGTCACGGCATCACCCGCGCGCTGATCGAATTCGACCCCAGCCTGAAGACCACGCTCAAGCATGCCGGTCTGGTTACCCGCGATGCCCGCGAGGTCGAGCGTAAGAAGGTCGGTCTGCACAAAGCGCGTCGTCGGAAGCAGTTCTCCAAGCGCTAATCGGCAATACCTTAAAAAAGCCGCCTTCCGGGCGGCTTTTTTATTTGTCACGTTCCGGGGCTATCATCGCCCTATTGCAGAGACATCGGTAAAGGACACGGCACATGATCAAGGCAGGCATCGTCGGCGGCACCGGCTACACGGGCGTGGAGCTGCTCCGCTTGTTGGCCCAGCACCCCGAAGTCGAACTGGCGGCCATCACCTCGCGCAAAGAGGCCGGCATGCCGGTGGCCGAGATGTTTCCGTCCCTGCGCGGCCGGGTCGATCTTGCCTTCTCCACCCCCGATGAGGCGCCGCTCAAATCGTGCGACGTGGTGTTCTTCGCCACGCCGAACGGCGTCGCCATGCAGCAGACCCGCGAACTGCTCGATGCCGGGGTCAAGGTCATCGACCTGGCGGCCGACTTCCGGATCAAGGACGTGGCCGAGTGGTCCAAGTGGTACGGCATGGAGCACGCCTGCCCCGAGTTGGTGGCCGAGGCGGTCTACGGCCTGCCCGAGATCAACCGCGAGGCCGTGAAAAAGGCCCGGCTGATCGCCAACCCCGGCTGCTACCCCACCGCCGTGCAACTGGGCTTCCTGCCCCTGGTCGAGGCCGGCGTCATCGACACCAAGGGCCTGGTCGCCGACTGCAAATCCGGCGTCTCCGGCGCCGGACGCAAGGCCGAGACCCACATCCTCTATGCCGAGGCCACCGACAGCTTCAAGGCCTATGCCGTGGCCGGCCACCGTCACCTGCCGGAGATCCGCCAGGGCTTGGGCCGGATGGCCGGTCACGACGTGGGCCTGACCTTCGTGCCGCACCTCACGCCGATGATCCGCGGCATCCACGCCACGCTCTACGCCAAGCTGAGCAAAGAGGTCGATCTGCAAGCCTTGTATGAAAAGCGCTATGCCGGCGAATACTTCGTCGACGTGATGCCGGCCAAGTCCCACCCCGAGACCCGCTCGGTGCGCTCGATCAACACCTGCCGCATCGCCGTGCACCGGCCGCAAGGCGGCGACACCGTGGTCGTGCTGTCGGTGATCGACAACCTGGTCAAGGGCGCCGCCGGCCAGGCCGTGCAGAACATGAACCTGATGTTCGGCCTGGGCGAAACTCTGGGTCTCAGCCAAATCGCTGTTTCGCCTTGAAGTTTTACCGGGCGAACCCATATTGAAGGCATGGTTGACGGGAGCTTTCCCCACCTCAATAATGCCCAAGCTGAACTTTTAGATAGGAGTACCCGCGATGAATGCCGCGACCGAAATGAACCCCATGGTCTTCACCGACAGCGCCGCCAGCAAGGTGAAATCGCTGATCGAGGAAGAAGGCAACCCCGACCTGAAACTGCGCGTCTTCGTCACCGGCGGCGGCTGCTCCGGCTTCCAATACGGCTTTACCTTCGATGAAGTGCAAAACGAAGACGACACCGTGATGCAGAAAAACGGCGTCACCCTGCTGATCGACCCGATGAGCCTGCAATACATGGTCGGCGCCGAGATCGACTACAGCGAAGGCCTGGAAGGCGCTCAGTTCGTCATCAAGAACCCCAACGCCGTGTCTACTTGCGGCTGCGGCTCATCCTTCTCCGCCTAAGCGAGAACGGATGTGCTAAAAAGGCGGCCTTGGCCGCCTTTTTTTATTGCTGAATCAAAATGACACAGAAATACCGCACCGTCATCTGTCCCACCTGCGGCAAACCCGTCGAGTGGCGGCCGGAAAACCAATTCAAGCCCTTCTGCTCCGAGCGCTGCAAGCTGATCGACCTGGGCGAGTGGGCCACCGAGAAATACCGGGTGCCGGCGGAAGATGAGCCTTTGAGTGGTGAGCGGCCTGAGGGATAGTGACAGGCTAGATCAACATGGCATGACTCGTCGTGTGGCTATGGCAAATGCCTAATGCTTAGGGTATAAATCGTGCTGTCAGCGTTAATGCTGACCCTGATCTCAGCCAAATCGGAACACATAATAACCAGGCACAGGGGAGAGTGACTCAGCATGGCTATTTGACGGCGTCAGAGCATCTTTCTTTTGTCCCTTTGTTGATGACGCGATGATCGGGTTCTGACGATATTTTTATCTAAGGGGCTTTTATGAAAAAAATAATCGCTTTAAGCGTCTCCGCTTCCATTGCGCTCATGGGATGCGCCACTGCATCAAAAGACATAGCAACGGCATATGTCACTCCAATGCAATATCAGGCATATGACTGTGGCCAGCTAACAGGGGAGCTTCAGCGGATTCAGGTTCGCGTGAACCAGCTTGCAGGTAGGCTGGATGAGGCGGCTTCCAATGACAAGGCTATTGCTGGTGTTGGTATTGTTCTTTTCTGGCCTGCACTTTTTGCGCTTGGGGGAACAAAGCAGCAAGAAGCTGAATATGCACGACTTAAGGGTGAATACGAGGCGCTAACGCAAGCCTCGGTCATCAAAAAATGCCCCGGTATGGTCGCTGCTGCTGCTCCGATGCAGCCAGTACAGGCTGCAAAGCCCACTGCGCAGCAGTAATCTCTTCATCAATCTATTGCTGGAGCGATCATGAAGAAATATTTCCCGATAGCTGTGTTGCTGGCGATGGTCGCCATGATGGCCGGATGCGCAACTCCTGCCCGTGTAGACCAAATGACGGTGGAAGGTCAGCCGTCGCAGCGTGTCGCTGCCACCCCATTTCGGAACCATCTCATGGTTCGTGATGTTACGGGTGGGCAAGAAACCAATCCCATGTGGAGATCCAGCATTGGCAGCAACGAGTTCAGGCAGGCGCTTGAAGGCTCGCTGCGTGCTGTTGGACTGCTTAGCTTGGACCCGAATAGCCGTTATTTGTTGACGGCCCATTTGGAAAAAGTGGATCAGCCATTTGCTGGATTCGACATGACGGTGACCGCATCTGTTCGCTACACGGTATCCGAGCGTGCTACTGGCAAGGAGGTTTTTGGTAGAACGGTAGCGGTGCCTTATACGGCCAGCTTTGGCGATGCGTTGTTAGGTGCTGAACGACTGAAGCTTGCAAATGAAGGCGCTGTTAGAGCGAACATCACGCAGCTTATCGATGAACTATTCCGGTCCAATATTCAGAATGTCTCGATAAAGTAACAATCCGGTCGGATGACCCAAAGGGGCCGGCATGCGGCCCCTTTTGTTTTGAATCAGCGTGTCAGCGTCTGCACGCCTTCCGGCGTACCCATCAGGCAGACATCGGCGCCGCGGCGAGCGAACAGGCCGTTGGTTACTACGCCGACGATCTGGTTGATCTCGGTCTCCAGCGCGACCGGGTCCAAAATGTTCATGCCGTGCACGTCGAGGATGACGTTGCCGTTGTCGGTGGTGAAGCCGGTGCGCAGCACGGGGTTGCCGCCCAGCTTGACCAGTTGCCGGGCCACGTAGGAGCGGGCCATGGGAATAACCTCGACCGGCAGCGGGAACTTGCCCATTACGTCGACCAGCTTGGTCTGGTCGACGATGCAGACGAACTTCTTGGCGCATGCGGCCACGATCTTCTCCCGCGTCAGCGCGCCGCCGCCGCCCTTGACCATGGCCATGTGCCGGGTGATTTCGTCGGCGCCGTCGACGTAGACTTCCATCTCGCCGGCCTCGTTCAGGTCGAGCACGCGGATGCCGTGTTTCTTCAGGCGCTCGGCGGTGGCGACCGAGGAGGCCACGGCGCCGTCGATCTTGCCCTTGATGTGGGCCAGTTCGTCGATGAAAAAATTGGCGGTGGAGCCGGTGCCGACGCCGATGATGCCGGCGGGCACGTGTTCGATGGCGGCGCGGGCGACGGCCTGCTTCATTTCGTCTTGGGTCATGCTCATGGTGTTTATGCTTTTAAGTTGCCGTGAAAACATCGAGAATAACGGGGTTTAGCGCCTATTTCAAACCGGTTGAAACCAGCATGATGGACTATCTGGAAAAAATCCTGCTCGCCCGCGTCTACGACGTGGCCATCGAGTCGCCCCTGGACCAGGCGCCCAACCTCTCGCGCCGCTTGAAGAACACGGTGTGGCTCAAGCGCGAGGACATGCAGCCGGTGTTTTCGTTCAAGCTGCGCGGCGCCTATAACAAGATGGCCTCGCTGCCGGCGGCGGCGCTCAAGCGCGGGGTGGCGGCGGCCTCGGCCGGCAACCACGCCCAGGGCGTGGCCCTGGCGGCGCAGATTCTGAACTGCGAGGCGACCATCGTGATGCCGGCGACCACGCCGCAGATCAAGGTGGACGCCGTGGCCAAGCGCGGTGCCAAGGTGGTGCTGCACGGCGATTCCTACGACGAGGCCTATCACCATGCCATGGCCATCGCCAAGAAGGAGAAGAAGACCTTCGTCCATCCCTACGACGACCCCGAGGTGATCGCCGGTCAGGGCACAGTGGCCATGGAGCTGATGCGCCAGGCCAAGTCGGCCTGCCCGCACGCGATTTTCGTGCCGGTCGGCGGTGGCGGCCTGATCGCCGGCATCGCCGCCTATGTGAAGCGGTTGCGGCCGGAGATCAAGATCATCGGCGTCGAGCCGGAAGAGGCCGACGCCATGGCTCGTTCCCTGGCCAAGGGCGAGCGGGTGACCCTGGCCCAGGTCGGCCTGTTCGCCGACGGCGTGGCGGTGAAGCAGGTCGGGGCCGAGACCTTCCGGCTGTGCCAGCAATACGTCGACGAGATCATCCGTGTGGACAACGACGCGATCTGCGCCGCGATCAAGGATGTGTTCGAGGACACCCGTTCCATTCTGGAGCCGGCCGGCGCCCTGTCGGTGGCCGGCCTCAAGGCCTGGGTCGCGCGCGAGAAGGCCAAGGACAAGCATCTGGTCGCCATCGCCAGCGGCGCCAACATGAACTTCGACCGCCTGCGCTTCGTCGCCGAGCGGGCCGAGCTGGGCGAGAAGCGCGAGGCGGTGCTGGCGGTGACCATCCCGGAGAAGCCGGGCAGCTTCAAGACCTTCTGCTCGCTGCTGGGCGGCCACACCATCACCGAGTTCAACTACCGTTTCGACGACCCCAAGGTCGCGCACATCTTCGTCGGCGTGCAGGTGCAAAACCGGGCCGAGGTCGACAAGATGATCGCGTCGCTCAAGCGCCACGATCTGCCGGTGCTCGATCTCACCGACAACGAGATGGCCAAGCTGCATATCCGTCACCTGGTCGGCGGCAAGGCGCCCCAGGCCAAGGACGAGGTGATCTACCGCTTCGAGTTCCCCGAGCGGCCGGGCGCGCTGATGAAGTTTCTGAACAGCCTGGGCAATAAGTGGAACATCAGCCTATTCCACTACCGCAACCACGGTGCCGATTTCGGCCGCGTCCTGTGCGGCGTGCAGGTGCCGGCCAAGGACAAGGCGGCGTTCAAGGCCTTCCTCGACGGCCTGGGTTATCGCTATTGGAACGAATCGAAGAACCCGGCGTACAAGCTGTTCCTGGGTTAAACCTGGCCACTAATAAAAAATCCACCAAGCCTGGAATTGCCCTGTAGAGCGGCCTCCCGGCCGCGAACCTCCTGGCCGCGATGTAGGCTGTTTCGCGGCCAGGATACCCAAAGGGCATAAAGGCCGCTTCTACGGAAGCGGTGGCGATTTTTTAGGACAGCCACTAAGAACGAACCCCGCCTCGGCGGGGTTCGTCGTTTTAGTACGTCACCGGGTCGTCTGCATGCGTTTTTATGTGCCATGGATCGAAGATGCGGGTCAGCAGATAGTAAAGCCCCAGCGGCGCCATCAGGATCAGGCCGGCCACCAGTAGGCCCTCGCGGCCCCAGAGCGGCGGCTCGTAATGCACGATGCCCTTCATGCTCTTGGAGATTTCCTGGCCGCCGATCACCACGTTGTAACGCATGAACAGCACCGAGATCAGCACCAGCACGGCCGAAACCAGGGTGCCGACGAGCAGTGCCTTGCCCGAGGTGCCACGGAGGACCATGAGCGACATGATGATGACCGGCACGAAGGCACCCAGGCCGATCTGGATTACGGCGAAACGCCAGAACATCGGGCCATGGCTGACATATTCCATGATCACCTCGGTGCCTTCGCGGGCACGATAGGCCATGGCGCCGAACTCGACCAGTTCCAACAGGACGGTGAACATCAGGAAGGCCCAGAGCGTGAGCATCAAGCCCTTGATCGCGGACTCGTCGATCTTCATCTTACGAATCCTGGCGACGATCGCGTACAACACGATCATCACCGCCACGCCCGAGATCACCGCCGAGAACAGGAAGATCACCGGCATCAGGTCGGACGACCACCACTCGCGTGCCTTGACCGAGCCGAACAGAAACCCGACGTAGCCATGTAGGCCATGTGCCGCCGGGATGCCGATGATGGCCAGGGCCATGGTCCATTTGTGGTCGTAATGCCGCGTGGTTTCGTTGACCTCATAGGAACCGAGCGTGAGCACGCGATAGATGTGCCTCTTCCAGCCGGATGCCGCCTTTGCCCCGGCCACGATGTCCTCGCGGAAGATGAACCAGATTTCCAGCGCCAAGAGGCAGACATAGAAGGCGGCGACATAGCCGAATACCGCCATGGCCGAGGTGGTGTGCGGCGTGATCATGGCGTTGAAGGCCCGTTCCGGATGCCCCAGGTGCGATAGCAGGGTCACCGGCACGAAGACCATGAAGCACAAGGCCGTAATCAGCGCGAAACGAGATACCGTTTTGAAACGCTCTATACCGAACACGTGATACAGGCTGGATACGGTGAAGGCGCCCGCCACTAGCCCGGTCATGTAGGGATAGATGACGATCAGGATGGACCAGGGGACTACCGTCTCGTTCGGGTAGACGTAGCCGGTGAATGGGCTGGCATGAAACAGCGCATGAATATCCATCAGCACACCTCCTTGTCGAGACCGATATAGACGGTGGTCGGATTGTTGCCGGTCTCCGGCTTGAGCACCTGCACCCGGTTCTCGCGGATGAACTTGTTGACCACGCTGTTCTTGTCGTTGTAATCGCCGAACATGCGCGACCCGGTCGGGCAAATCTCGACGCAGGCCGGGTTCATGCCCTTGGTGATGCGGTGATAGCACCAGGTGCACTTGTCGGCGTGCTGGCCTTCTTCGTTGAGGTAGCGCGCGGCGTAGGGGCAACCCTGCACGCAATACTGGCAGCCGATGCAGTATTTCTTGTCGACCAGCACCGCGCCGTCCTTGGTCTTGAAGGTCGCGCCGGTGGGGCAGACCTGCACGCAGGACGGGTCCTTGCAGTGGTTGCACATCTTCGGCACGAAGTAGCTCTTCACCACCTTCATGTCCTTGTAGCGGTCGTCGAAGCGGTATTCGCCCTCGGAGCCGGAGGCCGCGATATTGCCCGGATCGTTCTGGCTGTCCACCCGCGGTTTGTCCTCGCCCTCGATCCAGGTGTAACGCTCGACCCAGGTGCGGAAGTGGTGGGCGTTCTTCGCCACGCCGTTCTCGTTCTTGCAAGCCTCGACGCAACGCAGGCAGCCGATGCACTTGGTGGCGTCGATGGCGTAGCCCCAGTTGTGCTCGGTCCACTCGTAGTCCTCGGTCGGGAACGACTTCTTGCCCGCCACCGCCGACAACACGCTGCCGGTGCCGAGCAAGGCGTAGGTGCAGGCGGCCACCTTGGCGGCAACGCCCAGGAAACCGCGTCGTTTTTGATCGGTTTGCTTGATCTCTTCGCTCATTTTGCTGCGACCTCCTTGATGCGGATAGGACGGGGCTTATGCGGATCGTGGCAATAGATGCAGGCCATGGTGCCGGCATGCTCGGCGGGCACGACCTGCGGCTGCTTGGCCGGCCGGCCGGTGATTTTCTGGTGGCACTGCGTGCACAGCTTCACCGAGTCTTGCGGGATCGGCAGCTTGCCGGTGACCGGGTGCTGGCCGGCCGGGCCGTGGCAGGCCTCGCACTTGTTGGTCTTGTGCCCGTGGGTGGACCAGACCGCATGCTGATCGATATGGCACATCTTGCAATAGTCGGGGCCGCGATAACGCGGTTCATGACTGGTAGCGATGTCGGTCACCGCCGCGCCGCGATAGTGGCCGTAGTCGTAGAAGGTATCGACCGTGAAATAGGCCTTGGCGCTCAGGCCGACCGTGAGCAGGGTCACGATCAAGATGATGATGCGAACGATGTGCTTCGGCATTCATGTCTCCTATTCAGGGGGCAACGGCAAGGTGCATATCTGCTAGGGGTGCCGCGGTTCGGGCCGGCGGGCGGCTTGAGGCAAGAAGGAAAGGGCGGTGCGAGGAAATGGAAGGGCTGTCGCCGGGTGGGCAAGTTGTTGAGGCTCGGCTTGCAAGGGCATGCGGTACTCCTCTCGACGACGGTTTTTGTATTGATGTTTTTATTCCATGCCGGAAGCTATCCCCCTCTGTTCGTCCAGTCAATAATTTTTATGGAACCGGCAAATCAGCAAATGCTGATTTGCCGGTCGGCACGGGGCAGGACGAAAAAAAACGCAGCCCCATCCGGATGGGGCTGCGTCTTCGTTGCCTAGGGCCGGGCTTATTCGGCCGGCTTGCTTGCGCAGGCCCCGCCCTTGCAGGTCTTGAGGCCGAAGGGCAGATAGGCCGGGCACCAGCCGATGGCGCCGGTGGCCAGCGGCACCACGCCGATCCAGGCCCACACCGGGCCGCCGAACAATGCGGCCCACGCGATCAGGGCCAGGCCGACGACGATGCGAATGATGCGGTCGATCCCGCCAACGTTTGCTTGCATAAGACCTCCTAAGTCAGAGTGCCCGAAAGGGCGGGTTGGGGATGTGCGTTATTGTTGTCGGCGCAGTATACGCCCACTGTTTTTCAACTTGGCAAGCCGGCCGCGATGGCGGCCGTGCGCGCGGCACGGATGGCCTCGGGGATGCGGCCCGGCGCGGCGGCGGCGACGGCGCCGGCATCGACCGCTTGCGCGGCGGCCAGGGCCTGGCGCAAGCGCTCGGCCTGGACGAAGGGCCGGGCCTCGTAGCCAGGCCGGCCGTGGTGATCGTCGGCGCAGGCGAGCAGGAACTGCTCGAAGCGTTCGGGTCGGCGAAAGGCATCGGTCGCTTCCAGCACGGCCAAGAGGCCGGCGGCGTCGAGCCGGTCGGCGCGATGCGCCTCGCCGTGCCAGCGGGCGACGGCGAGCGCGAGTTCCTTGCAGTCGGTCGGCACGCGGATTCGCGTGCTCACTTCGCGTACCGCGTCCATGCCGGCGGCTTCATGGCCGCCGTGGTCGGGCCAGCGCTCGCGCGGGGTCAGGCCCTTGCCCAGATCGTGCACCAGCGCGGCGTAGCGCACCGGCAGCGGGTGGCCTTGGCCGGCGGCCCAGTCGAGCACGCGCAAGAGATGCGCGCCGGTGTCGATTTCCGGGTGCTTGGCCGGGTCTTGCGGCACGCCGAACAGCATGTCGACTTCGGGCAATAATTTTTTCAGCGCGCCACAGTCGCGCAGCACCTCGATCAGGCGCGAGGGCCTGATCTCCATCAGGCCACGGCTGATTTCTTGCCAGACCCGTTCCGGTATCAAGGCGTCGATCTCGCCGCTGGCGACCATCGCGCGCATCAGCGCCAGGGTTTCTTCGGCGACGCTGAACTCGGGAAAGCGCGCGGCGAAGCGGGCCACGCGCAAGATGCGCACCGGGTCCTCGCCGAAGGCGGCGCTCACGTGGCGCAGCACCTTCGCGGCGAGGTCGCGCCGGCCGCCGTGGGGGTCGACGATGCTGCCGTCTTCCGCCTCGGCCATGGCGTTGATGGTGAGGTCGCGCCGGATCAGGTCCTCCTCCAGCGTCACTTCGGGGCTGGCATAGACCTGGAAGCCCTTATAGCCGCGCGCGGTCTTGCGCTCGGTGCGGGCGAGGGCGTATTCCTCTTGCGTCTTGGGGTGGAGGAAGACCGGAAAGTCCTTGCCGACCGGGCGGAAGCCCAGCCGCGCCATGTCTTCCGGCGTGGCGCCGACCACCACGTGGTCGCGGTCCTGCACCGCCAGGCCGAGCAGGCGGTCGCGCACGGCGCCGCCGACAACATAGACCTTTATCCGTTCGGGAAAACTCGGCACGTCACCGATGGGCTTGCTGGCGCAGGTTGGCATAGGCCCGGCGCGGGTCGGCCTCGTTGAGGTAGCCGATCACCGCCTCCAGCGGCGTCGGGCTGCCGAACAAGGCGGGGAAACCCTCGCTGCACACGTTGTCCTTGAGCATGGCGAAGTGATTGTCGCGAGTCATCAGCTTGCGGCCGGGCTTGAGTTCCATCAGGCTCGCAAACACATAAGACGCCTGTTCGCCGAGCGGGATCACCTTGCGCGAATAACCCAGGGTCGCGGCCGTCAAGCGCACCAGTTCCGCCAGGGTATAGACCTTGGGGCCGCACAGCGGATAGCTCTGGCCGAAGGTGTCGATGTCATCCAGGCTGTCGGCGAAGGCGCGGGCGACATCGCCGACATAGACCGGTTGGAATCGCGCGTTGCCATTGGCCAGGGGCACGATGAGCGCGAACTTGAGCAGTCGGGCGAACAGGTTCAGGAAGCTGTCGCCGGGGCCGAAGATCACTGAAGGCCGGAAGATCGTGGTGTGCAGGCGGTGGGTCTTCTCCGCCGCGCGCACGATCGCCTCGCCGTCGGCCTTGGTCTGCTGATAGCTGCTGGGCGAGTTCACGTCGGCGCCGAGCGCGCTCATATGCAGCAAGCGGGTAACGCCGGCGGCATGACAGGCGCTGGCGATCTTGCGCGGCAATTCGGCGTGGGCATGCTCGAAGGCCTTGCGCCTGCCGTGCAGGATGCCGACCAGGTTGATCACCGCGTCCGCGCCGGCGAACAGGGTCTTGAGCGCCTGCGGCTCGTGGATGTCGGCCTCGACCACCTCCACGCCGGGCAAGGGCAGCAGGTGCTTGGCTTGCTCGCGCCGACGGGTGGCGACGCGCACGTGCTTGCCGCGCGCGACCAGAAGGGCGGCGAGGTGCGAGCCGACGAAGCCGCTGCCGCCGAGGATGACGATTTTTTCCTTGCTCATGTCCTTGTTCTTTCCCTATCAACAATTCGATTGTAACGCCAGCGACCGGGATTATCGGCCGATGCGGCGCGAGGCCTACATCCTTTCGACGTGCAAGCGCCGCAACAACCATTTTTCCGCCTCGACCGCGAGGAACTTGGCCAGAGCCAAGACCAGGATCAGCGCCCACGATGTCCAATCCAAGGGCCTCGTCTGGAACAGCCCTTGCATTGGCGGCGCGTAGGTGAACAGCCATTGCAGGCCGATCAGGATGGCGCAGACCCAGAGGGCCACCGGGTTGCCCCGGAGGATGTCGCGGGAGATGGCGTTGGCGGTGAAGTGGCGCACGTTGTAGAGGTAGACCAATTCGCCCAGCACCAGCATGTTGACCACGGCGGTGCGCGCCGTTTCGACGCCGCTGCCGCGTGCCAGCTCCCATTCGTACACGGCGAAGGCGGCCGCGATCATCAGCAGGCTGACATAGACGAGGCGCGCCAGCAGTAGCCTGGTGATCAGCGGCTCGGCCGGCGGCCTGGGCGGCCGGCGCATGACCCCGGCCTCGGCCGGCTCGAAGGCCAGCGCCAGCGCCAGCGTCACCGCAGTGACCATGTTGACCCAGAGTATCTGGCCGGCGGTGACCGGCAGCGCCAGGCCGGCGAAGACGGCGAGCAGGATGACGCCGGCCTCGCCGACATTGGTGGGCAGGATGAACAGCAACGACTTCTTGATGTTGTCGAATACCGTGCGCCCCTCGCGCACGGCGCGGGCGATGCTGGCGAAGTTGTCGTCGGCCAGCACCAGATCGGCCGCCTCCTTGGCCGCGTCGGTGCCGCGCAGGCCCATGGCCACGCCGATGTCGGCAGCCTTGAGCGCCGGGGCGTCGTTGACGCCGTCGCCGGTCATCGCCACCAGCCGACCCTCGGCCTGCAAGGCGGCGACCAGGCGCAGCTTGTGTTCTGGGCTGGCGCGCGCGACCACGTCGGTCTCGCCCAGGCGTTGGCGCAGCGCGGCGTCGTCCAGGCCCTCGATGGCTTCGCCGGTCAGGGGCCGCTCGACCCTGAGCCCGAGTTCGCGCCCGACGGCGGCGGCGGTGACGGCGTGGTCGCCGGTGATCATCATCACCCGGATGCCGGCACGGCGACATTCGGCCACGGCCTCGATCGCCTCCGGCCGGGGCGGGTCGATCATGCCGACCAGGCCCAAGAGCCCGAAGCGGGGCGCGATGTCGGCCATGGCGAGCGAGGCGGTGCCCGCCGGCATCTCGCCCTGGGCCAAGGCCAGCACGCGCTGGCCTTGGGCGGCAGCGGCCTCCATGCGCGCGTGCCAGTCGGCGGGGTCGAGCGGCCGGCCGGCGGCGTCATGCCGGCACAGCGCGAGCACGCGCTCCGGCGCGCCCTTGAGCAGCACGAAGACATGGCCTTCGTGGTCGTGGTGCAAGGTGGCCATGAAGCGGTGCTCGGACTCGAAGGGAATTTCGTCGAGGCGTGGGGCGGCCGCCGCCGCCATCTCGGGGTCGAGCCCGGCCTTGAGCGCCAAGGCGAGCAGGGCGCCTTCGGTCGGGTCGCCGGCCAAGGTCCAGCCGCGCTCGTCTTCGTGCAGGCGGGCGTCGTTGCAGAGCAGGGCGCAGCGGGCCAGGGCTTGCAGGGCCGGCTCCTCGCGCGGGTCGATCGCCCGCGCGCCGTCGTGGAAGCCGCCTTCCGACGCATAGCCGGCACCGCTCACCTCAAGGGTGCGGCCGGGCAGCATCAGGCGCACGGCGGTCATCTCGTTCCGGGTCAGGGTGCCGGTCTTGTCCGAGCAGATGACGCCGACCGAGCCCAGGGTCTCCACCGCCGGCAAGCGGCGCACGATGGCGTGGCGCCGGGCCATGACGCCGGTGCCGATGGCCAAGCTGATGGTGACGGCGGCGGGCAGGCCTTCTGGGATGGCGGCCACCGCCAAGCCGACCACGGCAAGGAAGATGTCCAGGGCGGGCATGCCGCCGAGGTAATGGCCGTAGAGGAAGGTCATCAGGCTCAGGCCCAGGATGACCAAGGTGATCTGGCGGGCGAACTGGTCGAGCCGCCGGGTCAGCGGCGTGGCCAGGGTCTCCACTTCGGAGACCAACGCGCCGATGCGGCCGATCTCGGTGGCCGCGCCGGTCGCCACCACCAGGCCGCGGGCCTGGCCAAAGACGACCACGGTGCCGGAATAGGCCATGCAGTCGCGGTCGCCGATGGGCGCGGCGACAGCGACCGGCGCCACGCCTTTCTCGACCGGCACCGATTCGCCGGTGAGCGCGGCCTCGGTCAGGCGCAGGTTCTTCACCTGGATGAGGCGCAGGTCGGCCGGCACCCGAGCGCCGGATTCGAGTAGCACGATGTCGCCCGGCACCAGATCGGCCGCATCGATCTCGCGGCGCTCGCCGCCGCGCAGGACCATGGCGTGGCTGGCCAGCATGGCCTGCACCGCCTCCAGCGCCCGCTCGGCCTTGCCTTCTTGGATGAAGCCGATGAGCGCGTTGATCGCCACCACGCCGAGGATCACCCCGGCATCGACATAGTCCTTCAGCCAGAAGGTGATGGCCGCGGCGCCCAGCAAGACATGGATCAGCGGGTTGTGGAGCTGGAGCAGGAAGCGCAGCAGCGGGCTCCTGCGGCGGGGCGGCGGCAGCCGGTTCGGGCCATGCCGGGCCAGGCGCGCGGCGGCCTCGCCGCTCTCCAGGCCCCGCAACCCGGTTCGCAACCTGTCGCATACCTGGTCGATCGGCTGGGCATGCCAGTCGGCGGCAAGGGGCTTGGCGGCCTCGCGGCTGGCCGTGCCGTTCCCTCGTTTCATCGCGCGTGCAGGTAAATGGCGAAGCCGTCGATGCGGTGGATCGACGGCGGGGACAAGCCGGACCAAGTCATCGGGGCGAGGCAGAGTGCGAATTGAAGCCAGGTTTTCGGCATGGCGAATTCGGAGCCCATCGGCATGGAGGTTAGAATATTAACTCGCAGATACGCAGCGGAGCCACGCCTCTCATGAATTTGGATTTTTTGCCGGCCTGGCCTTTGCAGATCAACGCCATGCTGGTGTTCGGCCTGCTGATCCTGGTCGGCCTGCTCGGCGGTTATCTGGCGGCCAAGACTCGGTTCCTGCCGCGCATCACCGGTTTCATCGCCATCGGCCTGCTGATGGGGCCGAGCGGGCTGGGCCTGTTCGGCGAGGAGGTGCTCGACTTCGCCAAGTATTTCGTCGACATCGCGCTGGGCCTGATCCTGTTCCAGATGGGCCGCCTGCTCGACATCCGCCAGGCCATGCGGGAGCGCCCCTTGATCGCCGCCGCGCTGCTGGAGTCGGCGCTATCGTTCGGCCTGATCTTCGCGGCCCTCTATTGGCTCGGCTTCGGCCCATTGCATGCCGCGCTGGCCGGTGCCATCGGCATCTCCTCGTCGCCGGCGGTGGTCATGCTGGTGGTGCGCGAGCTGGGGGCGAAGGGGCCGATGACCGAGCGCGCGCTGATGCTGGTCGCCATCAACAACATCCTGTCCTTCTTGGTCTTCACCTCCTTGCTGCCGCTGCTGCACTACAGCCAGGCGGCCGATTGGGACACCATCCTCTTGCAGCCGGCCTACCGCTTGCTGTCGTCGCTGGTCTTGGCCTGGCTGCTGGCTAGGCTGCTCTTGTTCCTGGCCGCCCGTTTCGGCCGCGACGAGGGCACCCAGTTCGCCTTGATCGTCGGCATGATCGTCGGCGCCGTCGGCCTGGCGCTCATGCTCAAGGCCTCCTTCCTGCTCACCTTGCTGTCGCTCGGCGTGCTCAGCCACAACCTCGACCGCAAGCAAGTATTGGAGAAGATGGACTTCGGCCATGTCACCGAGATCTTCTTCGTCATCTTGTTCGTCACCGCCGGCGCGCGGCTGCACATCGAAGACCTTGCCGTCGCCGGCTGGGCGGCCGTGGCCTTCGTGCTCGCGCGCTTCGCCGGCAAGTCGCTCGGCGTGCTGGTGCTGGCGCCCGCGGCCTTGTCCAGGGAGAAGGCCAGGCTCATGGGTCTGATGCTGCTACCGATGGCGGGCATGGCCATCGGTCTCACCCAATCGGCGGCGAAGCTGTACCCGGAGTTCGCCATCACCTTGTCCGCCATCGTGCTCGGCGCGATCACCATCCTGGAGACCCTCGGCCCCATCGCCGCCGAATATGCCTTGAAGCGCAGCGGCGAGGTGCGCAAAGATTTGAAAGTGGAGCATTGACATGGCCCTGCACGAATTCTTTTTCTACTTCGCCATCGTCCTGATCGCCGCCCGGTTGTTCTCCGAGATCGCCTCGCGCCACGGTATCCCGCCGGTGATCGGCGAGTTGGCCGCCGGCCTGCTGCTCGGGCCGTCGCTGCTCGGTTGGGTGAGCCCGGACGAGACCATGAAGCTCCTGGCCGAGATCGGCATCATCCTGCTGCTGTTCGAGGTCGGCATGGATACCGATGTCTATCGCCTAGCCGAGTCCGGCATCAAACCCTTAATCGTGGCGACGGTCGGCTTTGTCTTGCCCTTCTTGCTCGGTTATGGGCTGTGCGCCTGGGTGTTCGGCTTGCCGGAACTGGTCAGCCTGTTCATCGGCGGCACCCTCACCGCCACCAGCATCGGCATCACCGTGCGCGTGCTCGACGACCTGGGTCGGCGCAAATCGGACGAGGCGCAGATCGTCATCGGCGCCGCCGTGCTCGACGACATCCTCGGCGTGCTGGCCCTGGCCTTCCTCTACCAGTTCGCGGTGCAGCACGAGGTTTCGCTCGCCGCCACCGGCGAGGTCGGCCTCTATATCGTCTTATTCATGCTGCTGTCGCCGCTGGCGGCCAAGGCCGTTGCCCAAATCATCGATCACTTCGACCGGCGCGCCGCCACGCCCGGCCTGCTGCTGACCATGGCGCTGGCCTTGATCATGCTGTTCTCCTGGCTGGCCCATGCCGTGGGGGCGCCGGTGATCATGGGCGGCTTCGCGGCCGGCATCGCCTTCGGCCAGCACTTCCGCTTCACCTTGGTACGCAAGCTGCCCGGCGGCCGCCGCATCGAGGCCTGGTTCGCGCCCAGCCCCAAGCTCGCGCACCGGCTGGAAGAACAGATGCGGCCGCTGATCCACACCTTCGCACCGCTGTTCTTCGTTATGGTCGGCGTCTCGCTCGACCTCAACGCGGTCGACTGGGGCTCCGCCTTCGTCTGGGCCTTGGCGCTGTCCTTGTTGCTGGCCGCCTTCGCCGGCAAGCTGGCGGCCGGCTTCTTCATCAAGGAGAACCGCCTGTCCCAGATCGCCATCGGCCTGGCCATGATCCCGCGCGGCGAGGTCGGCCTGATCTTCGCGCAGCTCGGCTACTCGCAACAGATACTCACCGGCGAGCTGTATGCGGCGCTGCTGATCGTGATCGCGCTCACCACCCTGGCGCCGCCCTTCCTGCTCAAGGCCTTCTATGGCCGCTATGGCGACCGGCTTCCTGGTTGATACCCACAGCCATCTCGACGCCGGCGAGTTCGACGCCGACCGCGATGCCGTCTACGATCGGGCCCGCGCCGCGCAAGTGACGGTGCAGGTGGTGCCGGCGGTGACGGCGGCCAACTTCGTCGAGGTCGCCGCGACCTGCCGGCGTTACCCCGGTTGCCTGCCGGCCTGGGGCCTGCACCCCATGTACCTCCACGTCCATCACGAAAAGCACCTGACGGAGCTGCGCCGGCAGATCGAGCAATGGCGGCCGGTGGCGGTGGGCGAGATCGGACTGGACCTGTTCGTGCCCAAGCTGGATTACGCCACCCAGGAATTCTTCTACGTCGAGCAATTGAAGCTCGCCAAGGAATTCGACCTGCCGGTGCTGCTGCATTGCCGCCGCGCCAACGACCAGATTCTGAAACACCTGCGCCGCTACCAATTGAAAGGCGGCATCGCCCACGCCTTCAACGGCAGCCCGCATCAGGCCGAGGAGTTCATCAAGCTCGGCTTCAAGCTCGGCTTCGGCGGCGCCTTCACCTATCCCCGCGCCAACAACCTGCGCCGCTTGGCGGTGGACCTGCCGCTGGCGGCCATCGTGCTGGAGACCGACAGCCCGGACATCGCGCCGGCCTGGATCGGCAAGGGCCGCAACGAGCCGGCGGAGTTGGCGCGCATCGCGGCGAATCTCGCCGAGTTGCGCGGCATCGACGTGGAAGCGGTGATCGAGCAGACCACGCAGAACGCGCGCGTGCTGTTCGGGGCGGTGTTCTGATCTTGGTATGCGGCGCCCTCTGATGAAGCCCCTACCCTCCGGTATCCCCTAGCCCCTCTCCCGCTTGCGGGAGAGGGGTGCGCGGTAGCGCGGGAGAGGGAAATTCTTAATCTTGTCCGAAGCGCCGGCTCTCGCCGTGGCGCAACAAAAAGAACGCCTCCGGCGCGACCTCGGCGGCGGTGCGCGCGGCAAGGAAATCCTGCGGCGGGCGGTCGAGCGATTCGTCCGACAGCTCGAAGGTGCCCCAGTGGATGCCCAGGCTCTGCCGCGCCCCAAGGTCTTGATGAATGCGGATCGCCTCGTCCGGCGCGACATGGTGCCGGGCCATGAACCAGCGTGGCTCGTAAGTGCCGACCGGGATCGCGGCCAGGTGGGGCGAGCCCAGTCGACTGTGGATAGTCTTGAAGTCGTCGGAGTAGCCGGTGTCGCCGGCGAAGAAGAAACGCTTGCCGTCGGCCTCCAGCCACCAGCCGCCCCATAGGGTCTCATTGCGGTTCCACAGCGTGCGCTGGCTCCAGTGCTGCACCGGGGTGAACACCAGGCGCAGCGGGCCGAGCCGGGCCTCGTCCCACCAATCCAGTTCGCTGACTTGGTCGATGCCACGCTCGGCAAACCAGGGCTTGAGGCCGAGCGGCACATAGAAGCGCAGGGCCTCGCCGAAGCGGGCGTGCAGGCGATCGACGGTGTCGGCGTCGAGGTGGTCGTAGTGGTTGTGCGAGACCACCACGGCGTCGATTCGTGGCAGCGCGTCGAAGGCGATGCCCGGCGCGGCATGGCGCTTGGGCCCGAGAAAACCGACCGGCGAGGCGCGTTCCGACCAGATCGGGTCGGTCAGGATATTCAGGCCGCCGAGTCGTACCAGCAGCGTCGAGTGATTGACCCAGGTCACCGTCGGCTGTTCATGCTTGCGCTGCAAGAAATTCAAATCGGGCGCAACGGAGGCGACGACGGGGTAGCCGGCGACAGGCGGCTTGGGCAGGCCTTCGATGCGGCGTTCCCATTGCCAGCGCCAGAAATGGCGGCCGCCATTGGGCGCGAGCTGGGTGGTGTTGCGAAAGCCCTCCAACGTGTGATGCGGTTTGTCGGCATCGTAATAAGGGTCGCCGTGGCCGCAGGCGCTTAGTATTAGTGCAACAAAAAACCACAACGAGGGTCGCAAGGGTATGGCTATGCCCGGCATGTCATTAAATCCTGGAGATGGCTGGATTAATCTTAGAGCAAACCGCACCAAGGATGTTTCATGACCGTCTGGACCATCCCCAATCTGTTCACCTTCGCTCGTTTGCTGCTGGTGCCGTTCGTGGCGTGGGCTTTGCTCGCGCGGCAATTCGAGCCGGCATTCTGGCTGTTCGCCGTCGCCGCGGTGACCGATCTCATCGATGGCGGGCTGGCGCGGCTGCTCGATCAGCGTAGCGAGTTCGGCGCCTGGCTCGATCCCATCGCCGATAAGCTGATGCTGTTGGCCGCCTTGTTGTTGCTGACCTGGGATGAGCTGCTGCCCTTGTGGTTCGCCGTGCTGGTTCTGGTGCGGGATGCCGTGGTGCTGGGCGGCGCGGCCGCCTATCGCGGACTGACCGGCGGCCTGAAGGTGGCGCCGACGTGGCTGGGCAAGACGGCGGTGTTGCTGGAATTCGTGCTGATCGGCACGGTCTTGGCCGAAGCCGCCTTGCAGCCGGGCCTGTCAGTGCTGCTGCCTGTCCTGTTTTGGCTCACGGCCGCGACAGCGGCCGCCTCGGGCTTGCAGTATGTTTGGCTGTGGTCGGCCAAGACCCGCAGTTTTCTGAGAACCGTCAGGTCTTGAACTGATCCACGGCGGCCCGTAGTTCCTCCGCCAGATTGGCCAGGCGCTCGCTCGCCTCGTGCACGTCATGGGCGCAGCTCGAGGCGGTGCGCGCCACGTCGCTGATGTTGCCGATGCGCGCGTTGATGTCTTCCGCCGCCTGGCTTTGCTCTTGGGCGCTGGCGGCGACCTGCGCGGTCATGCTGGTGATTTGCCCGACCGAGCTCGCGATATTGCCCAAGGCCTCCGCCGTGTTCTCGACGAATTCGACGCTCTCCTTGGAGCGGGTTTCGGCCTGGTGGATGACCTCGACCGCCTCGTTGGCGGCGCCTTGCAGCTTGACGATGATGCTCTCGATCTCGCCGGTCGCCGACTGCGTGCGCTGGGCCAGGGTACGCACCTCGTCCGCCACCACGGCGAAGCCGCGGCCTTGTTCGCCGGCGCGGGCGGCCTCGATGGCGGCATTCAGGGCCAGCAGGTTGGTCTGTTCGGCGATCTCGCGGATCAAGCCGAGCACGCGGCCGATGTCGCGGCTATCGGCGTCGAGATTTTTGATCACGCCGACGGCGCCGTTCAGCGTTTGCGTCATGGTGTCGATCGCGCCCATGGCCTCGGTGGCGATCAAGGCGCCGTCATGCGCTTGCGTGTTGGCGCCCTGGGCGGCGCTGGCGGCCTCTTGAATGCTTTGGGCCACGCCCTGCACGGTCTGGGCCAGGTCGTGCAGCACGCTGGAGAGGTGCTGGGTGTTGGCCAGTTGCCGGTCGGCGCCCTGTTCGGACTGGGTCGAGGTGTCCAATAGGGTATGGGTCACCTCGCCGAGGTTGCGCGTGGCCTGGCCGACTTGCTGGATGATGGCCGAGAATTGCTCGAGCATGGCGTTGAATGCCTGCGCGGCCCGGCCGATCTCGTCCCGGCTGGTGACGGGCAGACGTAGGCGCAGGTCGGAGCTGTGCTGGACCTTTTGCATGGCATCGGCCAGGCGGTTGATCGGCTGGTTGATGAAGCGGCGCATCAACCAGATCACGATGGCGAAGGCAGCACCGAACATGATTACGCTGATGGCGATGTTGATCGTGTCCGTCTTGCCGATGGCGGCATCGGTCGGGCCGAGGTCGTAGCTGATGCGGATGGCGCCCAGCACTTGCTTGTCGCTGTTCGGGTGGCATTGCAGGCAGTTGATGCCACGGGTGTTGGCGCTCGACACGACGGGGGCCACCATGGTCAGTTGCCGGCCGTTGCCGGTCTTCTCGATCACGGTGACCTCTTCGCCCTTGAGCGCGCGCCGGTCGAGTTCGTCGGCCGGGGCTTCTTCCGGCAAGCCGGGGCCGTACATCTCCTTGATCTTGTCGCCACGGACGACGCGGGCGGCACGGATATTCTTCTGTGCCAGCATGGCTTTGTGCAGATCGCCGCGTTGGGCCATGCCGCCGGTGAGCATGAGTTTGTTCAGGCCGTCGAAATAACCGTTGGCGATGGTGCGGGTCTCGTCGGCGACGAACTCTTCGGCGAGGTGCCGGGTGCTGAAGTGGGAGTAGATCAGACCGACCGCGAGCTGTAACACGAAGCCCAGGGCCACGACGCCCAGCACCTTGGCCGCAACGGTGCTGTCGAGCAAGTGCATCAATTTCCTCATCCGGCGCTCCTCTATCTTGCAGAATTGTATTGTTCAAACGCTTGTTGAACTATAGGACAAGCTAAGGAAGAGAGGAGACCATCTCTTGCCAAAGTTTTTCCAGCCGTTTGACCGAAACCGGCTCCGGCGTTTTCAGTTCCTGGGCGAACAGGCCGATGCGCAGTTCTTCCAGGCGCCAGCGGAAGTCCTCCATCGCCTCCGTGCTGCCGCTGCCATCCCGCAAGCGCTGTTGGCGCGCGCGCCAGGCGGCAAGCAGGCTGGCCATGGACCGCATGTTCTGGGCGTCGCGCGCGGGGTTCTTGGTCAGCTTGTCCAGGCGCCTTTCCATGCCGCGCAGATAGCGGGGCAGCTGGGCCAATTGCCGAGGTGCCAAGTCGGCGACGAAGTACGAAAATACCAAGTCTTTCAATTGCGCCTGCATGTCGGCAACGGCCTCGCGCGCGGTGCTGGTCCGGGCCAGGATTTGATTCAGCTTGTGGGCGTGGCTCAGGCATTCGGCGGCCAGGCGCGCGGTCTCCCGTGCGTTTTCGGCCAGCTTGGGCCGGGCGGCCTGGGCCGCGCTCTCGAAGGCGGCCTGGCCGCGTAGATCGGCCGCATCCTGGGCCAAGCTGGCACGGGCCGCCGAATACAGGACATCGCGCAGCAAGGCCTCGCAGCTGAGGCCCTTGTCCAACAGCACGTATTGCAGGCAGGCGGCCTTCAGACGCGCCGCCAGGTCCTTCTCGGTCTGCTTGAGCAAGTCGGGAAAGGACAGCCAGAGCAGGCGGCAGACGCCGCGCCGGTGGCGTTCGCGCGCGGCCTGCGCGCTGTCGGCGAAACGCAGCTCCACCTTGCCCTCCGTTTCGACCAAGGCGGGGAAGGCGGCCAGCTTGCGTTGGCCTTGGCTGATGTCCACTTGGGCGGGCAGGTCGCCGAAGTCCCAGCGGCCGACGCTGTCGCGCTCAAGATCGCCGGTCGATTGCTGCAACTGCCGGCTCGCCGCTTGCCCCAGTTGCCGGCGCAAGGCGGCCAAGTCGCGGCCCTCGCCGAGCACGCGGTTGGCCTCGTCCAACACTCGGTAGTTTATGCGCAGATGGGCCGGCAACGCATCCTCGCGCCAGGCGTCGCGCGGAATGCTCGTGCCCGTGCTCTTTTGCAGGAAGGCCGCCAGGGCCTCGGTCAATGAGAGTGAGGCGTGAGGTGTGAGGGGTGAGGTGTGAAGTGCCTCGGTCGCCGCCCGCGCATAGTCCGGCACCGGCACGAAATTGCGCCGCAATTGTTGCGGCAGCGATTTAATCAGCGCGGCGATCTTTTCTTCCAATAGGCCCGGCACCAGCCAATCGCAACGCGCGGCCGGCACCTGGTTCAAGGCGGCCAGCGGCACCAGCAGGGTCACGCCGTCGTCGGCCTCGCCCGGCTCGAATTTGTAAGCCAAGGCGAAGCGCACGCCCGAGAGGTCGAGCGCGCGCGGAAACTCGGCGCTGTCGGCGCCGCGTTCCTTGAGCAGGGCCTCGCGTTCGAGGAACAACAGGCGCGGCGATTTCGCCTCGGCCTCGCGACGCCAGGCGTCGAAGTCGCGGCCGTTGTGGATGCCCTCGGGCACGCGGGCATCGAACCAGGCGTAGAGCGTGGACTCGTCCGGGATCAGGCGCGGGTTGCGGGCGCGATGGGCGAGGTCTTCGATCTCTTTCAGCAGCTTTTGGTTGTGGGCGAAGAAGGGCGCGCGGGTCTCGTATTCGCCCTCCACCAGGGCGGTGCGGATGAAGATTTCGCGGCACGGCGCCGGGTCGAGCGGGCCGTAATGCACCTTGCGCCCGGCGACGACAGGCAAGCCATAAAGCGTGGCGCGCATGGCGGCGGCGACATGGGCCGGGCGTTTCTCCCAATGCGGCTCGCTGTAGGAAATCTTCAAAAGGTGTTGGGCCGCGTGTTCGATCCAAGCCGGTTCGACCCGGGCCGCCGAGCGGGCATAGATGCGCTTGGTCTCGACGATCTCGGCCGCCATCAGCCACTTCGGTTTCTTCTTCACGCCACTGCTTGGATGAATCAGGAACTTCATGTCGCGGGCGCCGAGGTAGACGTTGTCCTCGGTGAGGAAACCGAGGTTGCCGAGCAGGCCGGGTAGCAGGGCCTGATGGAGTGCCGAGTATTCAGTATCGGGTACCGAGTGTTTAGTACCGAGTGCCGGGTTTGGTATCGCCCCAGGCTTGGCCCTCGGTTCTCGGTCTTCGGTACTCGCTACTCGGTACTCGCTACTAACTTTCCAGCCCAGTTCCTTCACCAGCGTGGCGAGCTGGTGGTGCACGTCGCGCCACTCGCGTACCCGCAGGTAGGAGATGAACTCGCGTTTCAGGGTGTCGCGGAACTGCTTGTTCGATTTGCGGTGGACGTCGAGTTCGTTGATGTGGCGCCAAAGGTTGATCATGGCGACGAAATCGGAGTTTTCGTCGGTGAAGCGCTTGTGCCGCTCGTCGGCGGCGTGGGTCTGGTCGTGCGGCCGCTCGCGCGGGTCTTGCGAGGTCAGCGCGGCGGCGATGACCAGCACCTCGGCCAAACAACCACGCTCTTTCGCCGCGATCAGCATGCGGCCGATCTTGGGGTCGAGCGGCAGTTGCGCCAGTTGCTGGCCGATCCGGGTCAGCCGGTTGGCCTCGTCGATGGCGTTGAGTTCCTGCAACAACTGATAGCCGTCGCGCACCCGCTTCGGTTCCGGCGCATCGAGGAAGGGGAAGGCCTCGATGTCGGGCAGGCCGAGCGCTTTCATCCTCAGGATCACGCCGGCCAGCGAGGAGCGCAGCAGCTCCGGCGTGGTGTAGCGCGGGCGGGCGACGAAGTCGGCCTCGTCGAACAGGCGGATGCAGACGCCGGCGGCGACCCGGCCGCAACGGCCGGAACGCTGGTTGGCCGAGGCCTGGGCCACCTTCTCGATCTTCAGTTGCTCGATCTTGTTGCGCAGCGAATAGCGCTTCACCCGGGCGAGGCCGGTGTCGACCACGTAGCGGATGCCGGGCACGGTGAGCGAGGTCTCGGCCACGTTGGTCGCCAGCACGATGCGCCGCGTTGCGTGCGATTGGAAGATGCGTTCCTGCTCGGCCACGGAGAGGCGCGCATAGAGCGGCAGGATCTCGGTTTGCGGCGGGTGGTGTTTTCTTAGGGCCTCTTGCGCCTCGCGGATCTCGCGTTCGCCGGGCAGGAAGACCAGCACGTCGCCCGCGCCTTCGCGCGCCAGTTCGTCGACCGCGTCGAGCAGGGCCTGGCTGAAGTCGGTCTCCGCTTCTTCCGTCTTCTCCTTCGCGGGCTCGGGTTTGGCCGCCTTGGTCTCGCCCGGTGGCCGATAGCGCACCTCCACCGGATAAGTCCGCCCCGACACCTCGATCACCGTCGCGCCGCCGAAGTAATCGGCGAAGCGTTCGGCCTCCAGGGTGGCGGAGGAGATGATCAGCTTCAGCTCCGGCCGGCGCGGCAGCAGGGTCTTGAGGTAGCCGAGCAGAAAATCGATGTTCAGGCTGCGCTCGTGCGCCTCGTCCAGGATGATCGTGTCGTAGTTGCGGAACTCGGGATCGGACTGGGTCTCGGCCAAGAGGATGCCGTCGGTCATGATCTTGACCCGGGTGGCCGCCGTCACTTGATCGTGGAAGCGTACCTGGTAGCCGACAAAGTCGCCCAGCTTTCCCTTCATCTCCTCGGCGATGCGATTGGCCACGCTGCGAGCGGCGATGCGGCGGGGCTGGGTCATGCCGATGCGGCCGATTGCGCCGCGGCCCGCCAGCAGCGCGATCTTGGGTAGTTGCGTGGTCTTGCCCGAGCCGGTCTCGCCGCAGCAGATGACGACCTGATGCGCGGCGATGGCCGCGGCGATCTCCTCGCGCTTGGCGGAAACGGGTAGTTGTTCGGGGAATTCCAGCGGGGGTAGGGCGAGTGGCTTCATAAGACTGGCGCAATCATACCAGTACCGTGCCAAGCCGCGTCAGTACTGGTGTTCCGGGCCGTCGGCCGTCGCCTGCGACAATTGGCCGCATTCTGCCGCGCGGCCGGGTTCTCTAGCATGCGCCGGGTCGATACCAAGATGGAGATGACCATGCGCATCCACCCGCTCTTCGCGGCCCTGTTGGCCGCCCATGCCTGCACCGCCCTGGCCAAGGAGACCACCTTGGGCGAGGTCACCGTCACCGGCACCCGCGAGGGCCAGGCCCTGGCCGAGACGCCGGCCACGGTCGGCCTCGTCAAGGCGGACGCCATCGCGCAGGGCAAGCCGACCCATCCGTCGCAAATCATGGGCCAAGTGCCTGGCGTTTGGGTCAACGTGACCGGCGGCGAGGGCCATATGACCGCGATCCGCCAGCCCTTGACCACCAGCCCGGTCTATCTCTATCTGGAAGACGGCGTGCCGACCCGGTCGACCGGCTTCTTCAACCACAACGCCTTGTACGAGATCAATGTGCCGCAGGCCGGCGGCATCGAGGTGAGCAAGGGGCCGGGCACCGCGCTCTACGGTTCCGACGCGATCGGCGGCGTGGTCAACGTGCTGACCAAGGCCCCGCCGGCTCAACGCGAGTTCAGTGCCTCGGCCGAGGCCGGCAGCCACGGCTGGGGCCGCGTGCTGGTCGACGGCGGCGATGCCGGCCAGCGCGACGCCTGGCGCGGCAGCTTGAACCTGACCCACACCGACGGTTGGCGCGATGCCACCGGCTACGACCGCCAGGCCGGCACCGTGCGCTGGGATCGCGACCTCGGCGACAACGCGCTGCTGAAGACCGTGCTGGCCTTCTCCAACATCGACCAGCAGACCGCCGGCAGCTCGACCCTCGCCTTGAACGACTACCGCTACAACCCGACCAAGAGCTACACGCCGATCTCCTATCGCAAGGTCGGCGCGCTGCGGCTGTCTTCGGCCTACGACCGCGAGCAGGGCGACACCCTGGTCTCGGTGACGCCCTATGTGCGCGACAACAGCATGGAGCTGCTGGCCAACTGGTCGCTCGGCTACGACCCCACCGTGTACACCACGGCCAACCGCTCCTTCGGCGTGCTGGCCAAGTGGCGGCAAGACTTCGCGCCGATGCGCACGCGCCTGATCGTCGGTGTCGACCTCGATGTCAGCCCCGGCTCGCGCGAAGAGAACCGCCTGGCCACGCTGGATACCACCGGCAGCGGCGTCGCCAAGATATATCGCGGCTATTCGGTCGGCAGCCGGGTCTACGACTACGATGTCACCTTCGTCGGCGCCTCGCCCTATGTCCACGGCGAGTTCTCGCCGGTCGAGCGGCTGCGCGTGAGCGGCGGCCTGCGTTACGACAACCTGCGTTACCGGTTCGACAACGCATTCGCTGCCAACGCGGTGGCCGCCTCGACCCGCGAGAACGGCGGCGCGGCGGTGACCCGCTACTACGGCCAATCGACCGACGGCACGGTCAGCTACCAGCACCTGAGCCCGAAGCTGGGCGCGAGCTATGCGCTGGCCAAGGATGCCGACCTGTACGCCTCGTACAACCATGCCTTCCGTGCGCCGTCCGAAGGCCAGTTGTTCCGCGCCTCGAGCGCGACCAGCGCGACGTTGGCGCAATTGGCGGCGCAGTCGGCCCTGGGCCTGAAGCCGGTGAAGGTGAACCAGTACGAGATCGGCTTGCGCGGCAAGGCAGGCGGCTTCGATTACCAGTTGGCCGCCTATCGGATCGACAAGACCGACGACATCCTGAGCTACAAGGACCCGGTCACCAACGCGACCCAATCGGTCAACGCCGGCCAGACCCGGCACCAGGGCGTCGAGGCCGGCCTGGGCTTCGCGCTCGCCAAGGCCGTGCGGCTCGACAGTGCGCTGTCCTACGCCAAGCACAGCTATGAGGAATGGCGCGTAGCGGCGACCACCGACTACAGCGGCAAGGAGATGGAGGCCGCGCCGCGCCTGATCGCCAACACCCGTTTGACCTGGCAGCCGGCCGCGGCCGGCCGCGTGCAGCTGGAGTGGCTGCGCCTGGGCAGCTATTGGATGGATCAGGCCAACACCGCCAAGTATGATGGCCACGATCTGTTCAATCTGCGCGGCAGTTGGAACCTGAACAAGCAACTGGCCCTGTACGGCAGCGTGCAAAACCTGGCGGATGAGCGTTTCGCCGAAAGCGCGTCGGTCAGCTCGGGCAGCATGGTCTATGCGCCGGGCCTGGCGCGCACCTTCTACGTGGGAATCGAATCGAAGTGGTAAGACGGATGCTGTTGATCGCGGCCTTGGCCGCCGGCTGGGCGCAGGCCGCCTCGCCCAAGCACGACATGGCGGCGATGTGGGCGGCCCGCCATGCCGTGGCGCGGCCTTTGGCGGTGGCCGCCGCCTTCGACGGCGCCGGCCGCCTGTGGGTCGCGCGGGTCGAGAGCGGCCAGTTGAAGGTCGCGCATTCGAATGACGGCGGCCGGCAATTCACCTGGCCGGTCGCGGTGAATGCGGTGCCGGAGACGATCGCCGCCGAGGGCGAGAGCCGGCCGCAGATCGCGGTCGCCGCCGACGGCACGGTGCATGTGCTGTGGAACGTCGCGCTGGCCAAGCCCTATACCGGCTATGTCCGCTACAGCCGCTCGACCGACGGCGGCCGCAGCTTCGCCGAGCCAGCCACGGTGAACGACGACCGCCGCGAGATCAGCCATCGCTTCCCGGTCTTGCTGGCCGAGGGCAAGCGGGTGTCGATCGCCTGGCTCGACGCGCGCGAGCGCCAGGCCGCCCTCGATCTCGGCGAAAGATTCGCCGGGGCCTCGCTCTATGCCGCCGAATCGGGCGACGGCGGCGCCAGCTTCGGCGCGAACCGCCGCGTCGCGGCGCATAGCTGCGAGTGCTGCCGCTTGGCCGTGGCCTGGCGCGGCGGCCAGCCGATGGTCTTCTGGCGCCAGGTGTTCGACGGCAATGCGCGCGACTTCGCCTTGGCGGATTTGAGCGAGCAGGAACGGTTCGTGCGCGCCAGCGACGACGATTGGCGCATCGACGGCTGCCCCCACCACGGCGGCGCCCTGGCGGCCGACGAGCGCGGCAATCTGCATATGGCCTGGTTCACCCAAGGCCAGGCGCGCAAGGGCCTGTTCTATCGCCGCCACGACGGCCGGGTCTTCTCCGCCCCGCACAAGTTCGGCAACGACGAGGCCCAGGCCGGCCACCCGAGCGTCATCGCCACCGGGCGCACGATCACCGTGGCCTGGCTCGAATTCGACGGCCGCGCCAATCGCGTATGGGCGATGCAGTCGCGTGACGGCGGCCGGCATTGGGCCAAGCCGCGCAGCCTCGCCAGCAGCGAGGGCGCGGTCGATTACCCGATCCTGCTCGCGCGCCAGGGCCGGCCCTGGCTGATCTGGCATGCCGAGCGCGAGGGCTTGCGCACGATGGCGCTGGCGAAATGAAGCGACTGCTGCGGCTCGTTTTCCTGGCGATCGCGTTGAGCGCTGGTGTGGCCTTGGCCGACGCGGCCAAACCGTTCACGGCCGACACGCCGGCCGTCTTGGCCCAGCACTTTGCCGGCAAGCCCTATCTGCTCGCGTTCTGGTCGCTCGATTGCCCGCACTGCCAGGCCGAACTGGAGTTGTTCGCCCGCCTGCTGCGCGAGCGGCCTGATCTGCCCTTGCTGCTGGTCTCGGTAGACGCGCCGGCCCTGGCGCCGCAGGTCGCCGCGCGCCTGGCCGAGCTGGGCCTGAGCGCCGCCGACAACTGGCAATTCGCCGATGCGCGAGCCGAACGGCTGCGCTTCGCCGTCGACCGCCGATGGCGCGGCGAGCTGCCGCGCAACTACCTGTTCGATGCGTCGCATCGGGTACAGGCCGCGAGCGGCGCCTTGAGCGAGACGGCCGTGCGCCGCTGGTTCGGCATGGTCACGGAGTAAGCAATGAACAAGGACCGCGTATTGCCCTGGGCGGTGTCGCTGTCCTTCCTGGTGCATGCGCTGGCCCTGGCGCAATTGCACTTGCGCGGCGCGGCCGTTCCGCCAAGCGATCCCTTGACCATGACCGTGCAACTGATGCCGCCGGCCGCACCGGCGTCCGCCGCCTCGCCGCCTAGACCGCAGGCACGGCCGATTGCGGCCAAGCCGGCCGCGCAAGCTGTCCTAACGAACAGCGCCGAGCTAATACCGGTTGCCGCGCCGCCGGCCAAGCCCATGGAGGCTCCAGCGGCAGCCGTGGCCATGTCGGCCGCGCCCGTTGCGGCAAACGCGCCTGCTCAAGCAGCCGCCAGCCAGCAGCTCGTTATCGCGCCGCCGCGTTTCGATGCCGAGTATTTGGATAACCCGCGCCCGGTCTATCCGGCGATGTCGCGTCGCTTGGGCGAAGAGGGCCGGGTGCTGCTGCGCGTGTTGGTCGGCGGCGAGGGCCGCGCGCGCGCGGTGCAGCTGAAGGAGGGTAGCGGTTTCGCCCGGCTGGACCAGGCGGCGCGCGAGGCGGTTTTACGCTGGCGCTTCGTGCCGGCACGCCGGGGCGGCGAAGCGGTCGAGGGCTGGGTCTTGGTCCCGATCGGCTTCGCGCTGAACTAGCGGGCGCCTCGAAAAACCTACTGCGCGCCCCGATTGCGGCGTCGCGTGCTCGTTCGCTCCTCGCCTATCTATCTGATATGTCTCGTCGCTTACTGCGCGGCTCCTTGCACTCGGGCCGCTCGCAACGGTTTTTCGAGGTGCCCTAGCTTATTTTCCGTGCAGGTAGCGCCGGTCGTCGAAGGTGGCGACCCACTCGGGCTTGTAGACGATCAGGATGGTGATCAGCATGCCGCTGGCGAAGGCCTCGGACCAGGCCATGAGCAGATAGAAGGGCAGGTAGTTGTCCAATAGATAGGCGAGCGGATAAGCCCCGGCCAGAGCGGCGAAGCCGGTCGAAGCCAAGCCGACGGCGGAGACGGCCAGGGCCGAGCCGAAGAAGCCGTTCAAGAAGACATAGATGAACAGGTGGTTGGGCAGCCCGCGGTCGACTATGCGGTAGATGGCCCAGCTCAGGCCGACCGGCAGCGCGGCCATGATCAAGAGGTTGGCCGGGTAGGCGGCGAACTCGCCATTGAACAGCGTGACGATGGCGAGGACCAGGCCGAGGCCAAAGAGCGCGAACCAGGGGCCGAACATCAAGGTCAGCACCGTGGCGCCGAGCAGATGGAAATTGAGGCCGGGCCGGACGCCGGCCTGGATCGACCACAGCGCCAGCACGACGACGCAGGCGGCGGCGAAGACGTTGAGATTGGCGCGGTCGCCCAGCATGCGCCAATGGGCTCGACGCCAGATGCCATGGAACAGCAGGCCGGCCAAGGGCCAGAGCAGCCATAGCCATAAGGTCGGGATGTGGGCGGAGATCAGGTTCATGTCGTCGGCTATACTTCGCCGCATTTTATGCGGAAAGAAACGCCCATGCGCCTTGCCCTGTTCGATCTCGACAATACCTTGCTCGCCGGCGATTCCGACTTCGAGTGGGCGCAGTTCATGATCGAAAAGGGCGTGCTCGACCGCGAGGTCTACGAGGCGCGCAACCAGGCCTTCTACGACCAGTACAAGGCCGGCACGCTCGATATCCACGAATTCCTGGACTTCCAATTGAAGCCGCTGGCCCGCCACCCGCGCGAGCAGCTCGATGCCTGGCATGCCGAGTTCATGGCGCGCAAGGTCATCCCGATGGTGGCGCCGGGCACGGCGGCCTTGCTGCAAAGGCATGCGAACGATGTCCGAGTGATCGTCACCGCCACCAACAGCTTCGTCACCCGGCCCATTGCCGCCCACTTCGGCGTCGAGCACCTGATCGCGACCGAGCCGGAGGCGGTCGAGGGCGAGTTCACCGGCCGCGTGGCCGGCATGCCCTCGTTCCGCGAGGGCAAGGTCCAACGCCTGCAAGCGTGGCTGGCCCTGCAAGGCAAGAGCTGGGCCGATGTCGACGACAGCTGGTTTTATTCCGATTCTCTCAACGACCTGCCCTTGCTGGCGCAGGTTGCCCACCCGGTGGCGGTCGATCCCGACGCCACGCTCAAGGCCCACGCCGAACAGGCGGGCTGGCCGGTCATCAGCCTGCGCTGAACCAAGGACACGGGCAGCCAATGCCGCGCGCGTCGTACGAGCGCATCGATAACCACTATTAAAAAGTGGTATAGGTGTCTTTTACATGAAACAATCGATCTAATGGCAGGAATTCAAATGGCAATCCCGGATTTGAATAAGGAAACGCTGTGGTAAAAACGGATGGGCAACTGGACCGACTAGGGGACGCCGTTGAGCTGTCATAACGAGCAAGCAGGGCCGCATCAAGCAGCTTATCTCCGGCAAGAGGGGCCGTGGCTATCGTGACGGGCAGTCCGCCGCATCGAAATCGACAGCACCCGCGCGGCTTTGCCGCACGGGCCTCGATCCGTGGCCTGACCCTGGGTTTCGCCATCGTGCTGGGGCTGGTCGTGCTGCTGGCCATCTATGCCGTGTTCACCATGCGGGCGATTCGGCAGGACATGGAATCGGCCGTCGACATGTACAAGACCGAGTCTCGGCTGGCCGAGCGTATGTTCAAGCTGGCGCACCGGCAGACCGAGACCATGATCGGCCTGGTTCACGAGCGTTCGCCGGCCTCGCGGGCCGAGAAAGAACGCTTGTTGGGCGAGCTGGACGGCCAGTTCGATGCGATACGGACCGAGCTGGTCGCACTGGATCTGCGCCCGGCCGAACGGGCGGTGCTGGAAGAGCAGGCCCGCATGTCGGCCAAGCTGGACGTGGGCCGTGCCCGCTTATCGGCCCTGCTCGCGGCGGGCAAGGTGGGCGAAGCCGAGCATTTCCTGGTCGACCGCATCATGGCCGACCAGGCAGGGGTCATCGAGGCGCTCAATCGGTTCACCAACATCCAGGACGGCGAGGCGGCGGACATCCTGCTCGGCGATCGGCGCCGGTATCAGACCGCGGTCAACGGCATCGTGGCGGCCGGTCTGATCGCCTTGGCCCTGGGGGGTTGGGTGGCCTATGGCGTGCGCCGCCGGATCAGGAAGTTATTGCATGGCACGGAGGTGGCCAGCGATCAGCTCGAAATCAGCCTACGCACCTCGTTCTTCCAGAAGCGCGCGCTGGACGAGCATGCCATCGTCAGCATCACCGACGTGGACGGACGGATCACCTATGCCAACGACCGTTTTTGCCAGATCAGCGGCTATACGCGCGACGAACTGATCGGCCAGAACCACCGTATCCTCAAAGGCGGCCTGCACCCGCAGGCCTTCTACGAGTCGATGTGGGCCACCATCGCCAGCGGCAAGGTGTGGCAGGGCGAGATTTGCAACCGGAACAAGAGCGGCGGGCAATACTGGGTCTACAGCACCATCGTGCCTTATCTGGACGAGAACGGCCTGCCCTATCAATACGTCTCGGTGCGCACGGATATCACCGAGCTGAAGCGCGCGGTCGAGCAGAGCCGTTTGCTGGCCGGGGCGATGGAGCAAACGGACGAGGGCGTCTTCATCGTCGATGCCAAGCAGCCGGATATCCCGCTGATCTACGTCAATCGCGCCTTCGAGCAAATGACAGGCTATGCGCGCGAAGAACTGCTCGGCCGGAATTACCGTTTCCTGGAGGGCGAGACCGCCAATCAACTGGCCCTGGACCTGAGCAACGAGGGCTTGGACGATTCGAAATCGATACGCGCCGTGCTGCGCAGTTACCGCAAGAACGGCGAGCCGTTCTGGAACGAGCTGGTGATCGACCCGATCCGGAGTCCGTCCGGCCAATTGACCCATTTCATCGGCATCGCCGAGGACATCAGCGAGCGCATGGAGCGCGAGGAGTCGCTACGCCGCTTTCGCGCCGCGCTCGATTCTTCGGCGGACGCGATCTACCTGGTCGATATGCGCACCATGCGTTTCGTCGATGCCAACCGGGCCGGCTGGGAAACGCTGGGCTATGCCCCGGAGGAATTGTTCAGGTTGGGTCCGGCCGATATCCAGCCCCAGCATGCGCGGCCCGATCTGGTCGAGATATTCGAGCATGCCGGCGACGAGACGGGCGAGGGCAGCGTGATCGAGACGGTGCACCAGCGCAAGGACGGCACGCAATTCCCGGTCGAGGTGTCGTTGCGACCGATCCGCTCGGACGACGCTTCGATGATGATCGCGGTGGTGCACAACATCGCCGTGCGCAAGAAGGCCGAGGAAAAGTTGTTGCAGGCCAAGCTCATGGCCGAGCAGGCCAACCAGGCCAAGAGCGATTTCCTGTCCAATATGAGCCATGAGCTGCGCACGCCGCTCAACGTCATTCTGGGTTTTGCCCAGTTGCTGCAAATGAAGCGCGGCGTCGATGCCGGCGTGCAGGAAAACGTCAGGGAGATCGTCAAGGCCGGCCGGCATTTGTTGGAGTTGATCAACGAAGTGCTCGATCTGGCCCGGATCGAATCGGGCCGCGTCAGCCTGCAAATCGAGCCGGTGCGCTGCTTGGAGCTCGTGAACGAGTGCGTCGGCCTGATGCAACCCTTGGCCACGCAACAACAGATCGAACTGCGGGTCGAGTTCGATGGCCTGGATGCGGCGGACCGCGTGTCGGCCGATCCGGTGCGGCTCAAACAAGTAGTGCTCAACCTGCTGAGCAACGCGATCAAATACAACCGGCCGGGGGGCTCGGTGACCTTCAAGGTCTACCCCATGGGGCAAGACAGGATTTGCTGGTCTATAGCGGACACGGGCATGGGTATTCCCATCGAACAGCAGAATCAGGTCTTCCAGCCCTTCAGCCGCTTGGGCATGGAGCGGACCGGCGTGGAGGGCACGGGCATCGGCCTGGTCATCAGCAAACGCCTGATCGAGGCCATGCACGGACAGATCGGCTTCGAAAGCGAGCCGCAAGTGGGCAGCCGCTTCTGGCTGGAGCTGCCTCGGGCCAAGGTATTGGACGATTCGCCCCTGGTGCAGGCATGGGCCAAGGAACCCGCGCCCACGCCCGCCCGCCTCGAAAACGCGGGGCAGGGCGTGGTGTTGTATATCGAGGACAACCCGGCCAACCTCAAGCTGATCGAGCGGATGCTACAGGGTCGGCCGCAGTTGCTGCTGATCACGGCGCACACGCCGAAGCTGGGACTGGAGTTCGCCTTCGTGCATCGGCCCGGTTTGATCCTGTTGGATATCAATATGCCGGTCATGGACGGTTACGAGGTATTGAAGCGGCTGCGGGCCGATCCGGCGACCGCCGCGATACCGGTCGTCGCGGTAACCGCCGCGGTGATGCCGCGCGATATGGAAAAGGCCAAGGCGGCGGGTTTTCAGGACTATCTGACCAAGCCCGTGGATATCGGCCGGCTTTATGGGGTACTGGATGCGGTATTCGGAGCAAACGAGGTGGCCGAGCATGAACGCGGCAGAAAACACTCTTGATTTCGATTCGAGGGCGGCGGGCGGCATCGTCGTGCTGGACGACGAGCCCGCCAACGTCAGCCTCCTGGTTCAGCTATTGCGCGAGGGCGGCCACGAGGATGTCCATGGCTTGAACGACCCGCGGCAATTGATGGCGCTGCTGGAGCGGCACCCCATCGATCTCTTGTTGCTGGACCTCAATATGCCTTATCTCGACGGCTATCAAATCATCGGGCAGGTGCAGTCCTTGGAGCACCCGCCCTGCGTGCTGGTGTTGACCGCGCACGTCGACCGGGACAATCGGCTGCGGGCCTTGAAATCCGGCGCGCGCGACTTCGTGTCCAAGCCGTTCGATGCCGAGGAGTTGTTGGCCCGGACCCGCAACCTGATCGAGATGCGACGTTCCCAAGTCAGCCTGCGCCAGCAGAACAGGACCCTGGAGACGCATGTGCGCGAGCGCACGCAGGAGATACACGATACTCGGCTGGAGATCATCCGCCGGCTCGGCCGTGCGGCGGAATTCCGCGACAACGAGACCGGCCTGCATATCATCCGCATGAGCAAGATATCCCAGATCGTCGGCCGGGCGGCGGGCATGAGCGAGGCCGAGGCGGAGGTGCTGCTCAACGCCAGTCCGATGCACGACATCGGCAAGATCGGCATTCCCGACCGTATTCTGCTCAAGCCCGGCAAGCTCGATGCCGACGAGTGGTGCGTCATGCAAAGCCATGCCCGGATCGGCGCCGACCTGCTCGACGGCCACGACGCGCCCTTGTTGGCCATGGCGCGCGACATCGCGCTGACCCACCATGAAAAATGGGACGGCGGCGGCTATCCGGACGGCCTTCGAGCGGAGCAAATACCGTTGGTGGGCCGCATCGTCGCCTTGGCCGACGTGTTCGATGCCTTGACCAGCGTGCGGCCCTATAAGGCGGCGTGGCCGGTGGAACAGGCCTTGGACCACATCCGGGCGCAACGCGGGATTCATTTCGACCCGTATTTGACCGATATCTTCATGGACTGCCTGGACGAGATCAGGTCGATTTGCCATCAATTCGCCGAGCCGGGCGAGGGAACGGGAAAGCTATATGGCTAATGCATTCAAGGTGCTGATCGCGGACGACATCCCGCAAAACCTGGCCTTCATGCGCGCCTGCCTGGAGGACGAGGGGCATGCCGTGCACGTGGCGGGCAGCGGCGAGCAGGCATTGGAGGTCTTCGGCCGCGAGGCTCCCGACCTGGTGCTGATGGACGTGATGATGCCCGGCATGGGCGGGCACGAGGCGACGCGCCGCATGCGCGAGATGGCGGGCGATCGTTGGCTGCCGATCATCTTCATCAGCGCGCTCGACCAGTCCATCGACATGATCCGCGGCCTGGAGGCCGGCGGCGACGACTTCATCTGCAAGCCGGTCGACCTGGGCTTGCTCAAGGCCAAGATCCGCGCCATGCAGCGCATCGCCGGCATGCAGCAAAAACTGGCGGATGCCACGGCCGAGCTGCAAAGCTATCGCGAGCATGCCGAATTCGAGCAGGAGATCGCGCGTGAGCTGATGGCGCTGATGATCAAGGCCGCCTCGACCGAGGACGCGGGCCTGGAGATGTGGTTGGAACCGGCCACCCGTTTCAGCGGCGACTTGCTGGTGGCCAACCGCTCGCGTTCCGGCCATTTGTATCTGCTCCACGCCGATTCCATGGGCCATGGCCTGCCGGCGGCCCTGCCCCTGCTGCCCACGGCGCAGATATTCCGCACCATGGGCGAGCGCGGCTTCAACCTCTCCACCATCGTGCAGGAGATGAACATCCAGCTCGCGCGCCAGATTCCGCGCGGCTACTTCGTCGCGGCGACGCTGGTCTGCATCGACCGGCAGAACCAGACGATCGAGGTCTGGAACGGCGGCAACCCGGCCGCCTTGCTGGCCAGCCGCGACGGTGGCTTGATTTGCCGCTTCGAATCCATGCATCCGCCCTTGGGCATCATCGATGCCGCGCGTTTCGACGCGCGCACCCAGGTTTGGCAATCCGAGCGGGACTGGACGCTCAACCTGTTCTCGGACGGCCTGGCCGACGCCGAGGACGCGGCGGGCAAGGCCTTCGGCGAGTCGGGCGTGCTGGCCGCCATACAAGGATCGAGCGATCCGCACGCCAGCATCGTGTCGGCCGTGCGCGCCCACTTGGGCGACGGGCGTTGCGGCCATGACGACATCTCCTTGATCACCTTGAGCAATATCCTGCCTAAATAAGCGGACGCTCTTCGGCCTCGCCGCGCTTGCCGAGGCCCGGCAACATCGGTTCTAATCGCGGCAATGAACCGTTCCGCGCGCCACCTCGTCCTGTGTTTGTTCGCCGTGCTGCAATGCCTGTTGCCGCTGCTGCATGCCCATGCGGCCGAGGACCAGGCGCACATGACGCAGCACGGCGTCCACCTCGACGGGGTCGAGGTCGACGGCGCGGTGCCGAGCCTGCTCGCCGCCGCGCACGACCATGCCGGCGTCGGCGTGGGGCTCGCCCTGGCGGCGCGGCCGTGCCACATGTCCGGGCGCCAGCCGGATATCCAACCCGTGCCGCCCGGCGTCTTGCCCGCAGGCCCTCCCCCTTCGCATGCCCTGGAACACGGCCGATGTAGCTCGTCTCTCGCCGGCATACCCAGCCCGCCCCTGGCCGAACGGCCGCTCGTCCCCTATCCCTGCGCCCCGCCGCGCGCCTGATCGGTTTTCTTCCGCGCCTCGCGCGGAGTCCCCTGCTTGCCGCCCCGCCATCGTGTGCGATGTGGCCATATCCCTTGCGCCGTCAGGTGCTATTCGAGGTGAGTCATGAAGAATCCCCCCCTCCGTTTTCTGCCGAGCGCATGGGCAATGGCGATGATGTGCGCGCTCGCGCCTGCCGCTCAGGCGGCCGACCAGCCAGTCAAATTTGCCGTTCCCAATGCTCAGATTCAGGCATTGGGCATTCAAACCGCGCCATTGCAGAGTCAAACCGGCTCGGTCAAGGCGACTTTTCCTGCGCAGGCGGTCGTCCCGCCAAATGCGGAACAGGTGGTCAGTTCGCCGGTAGCCGGCCTGGTGGCGCAATTGCTGGTGCAGGAAAATCAGGCCGTGCGTTCGGGTACGCCGCTGGTTCGCATTGCCGGTCCGGAGCTTGGCCAATTGCAGTTGCAGTTGTTGCAAGCCACCGCCCGCGCCACGCTGGCGCGGCAAACGGCGCAGCGCGAGCAAGCCTTGTTCGATGAAGGCATCATCTCGCAACGCCGGGTTCAGGAAGCGCAGGCCGCTTTGATGGAAGGCGAGGCCATGCTCAACCAGGCCAAGGCGGCGCTGCGCTTAAGCGGCATGCCGGCCGCGATGGTCGCGCGCGTCGCGGCTTCCGGCAAACCGGAAGACAGCATCACGCTGGCCGCGACGCAGGCCGGAATCGTCACCGAAGTTGCGGTCAGGCCCGGCCAGCGGGTCGAGGCGGCCACCGCCTTGTTGCATGTGGCCCAAACCGATTCCCTGTGGCTGGACATTCAGGTTCCGATTGCCGAAAGCGCGGGCTGGAAACCCGGAACCCGGCTCAAGGTGCAAGGCCGCGACATTGCGGCGCGCATCCTGAGCGCCAGCCCGACTGTTTCTGCCAACAGCCAGACGGTGATGCTGCGCGCCGTCATCGAGGGCAAGGCCGGTCAGCTGCGTCCCGGCGAGCTTGTGACCGTCGAGTTGCCCATCACGGCTGTGACGGGCAGTTGGGACTTGCCCTTGTCCGCCGTGGCCCACGACGGCAAGCAGGCTTATGTATTCGTCCGCACGCCGGACGGCTTTGAAGCCAGGCCGGTGACGGTCGCGGCCAGCGCCGGCCAGCGGGTACGAGTACAAGGCGCCCTCAAGGCCGGCGAACAAGTCGCCGTCGGCGGCGTGGTGGCACTCAAGGGCGCCTGGCTCGACGCGAAGGGGAGCCAATAATGCTTTCCCGCCTTGTCCAGTTTTCCTTGGCGCAACGCCTGTTCGTCCTGTTGGCGACACTGATCGTCGCCGGTACGGGCTGGTTCGCCTATCGGGGCTTGCCGATCGACGCCTTTCCCGACGTGTCGAGCACCCAGGTCAAGATCATCATGAAAGCCCCCGGCATGACGCCGGAGGAGGTCGAAAGCCGCATCGCGGTGCCGATCGAAGTGGAAATGCTCGGCATCCCGAAAACCAGAATCCTGCGCTCGATCACCAAGTACGGCCTGGTCGATGTGACCATCGACTTCGAGGACGGTACCGACATTTATTGGGCACGCCAGCAGGTCAGCGAACGCCTGAGCGGCCTGACGGACAGCCTGCCGAGCGGCATTTCCGGCGGCATGGCACCGATCACCACGCCCCTGGGCGAAATGTACATGTTCACCGTCGAAGGCGAGGGACTGTCTTTGGCGGAACGGCGCGGCCTGCTCGACTGGGTGATCCGTCCCGCGCTGCGAACCGTGCCTGGCGTCGCCGATGTCAATGCCTTGGGCGGCGTCGTGCGCGCCTTCGAGGTGGTACCCGATCAGCTCAAACTGGCCGCGAGCGGCGTGACGCTGGCGCAACTCAAGGAGGTGATCGAAGCGAACAACCGCAACGACGGCGCGGGCAGGCTGGGCGAAGGTGAAGAAGTGCTGCTGGTGCGCAGCGAGGGCAGTATCACCGGGCTGGACGACCTGCGCGCGGTCGTGGTGGCGATGAAGGACGGCGCGCCGGTACGCCTGGGCAATCTGGCCGAGGTCAAGATCGGCACCGTGACACGCTACGGCGTGGTCACGCAAAGCGGCAAGGGCGAAGCCGCCCAGGGGCTGGTGTTGGGCTTGGCAGGCGCCAACGCGCAGCAGGTCGTCGAAGGCGTGCGCAGGAAACTGGCCGAATTGCAACCGACGCTGCCAAAAGGTGTGCAGATCAAGACCTTCTACGACCGCGCCTCGCTGGTGTCGAAAGCGGTCGGCGCCGTCTCGGCCGCGCTGCTGGAGGCGACCGTGCTTGTCATCGTGCTGCTTGGACTGTTTCTGGGCAATATCCGCGCGGCGCTGACGGTCGCGACGGTGCTGCCCCTGGCGGCGCTGATCACCTTCATCCTGATGCGCGCCTTCGGCATGTCGGCGAACCTGATGAGCCTGGGCGGGCTAGCGATCGCGATCGGCATGCTGGTCGATGCCGCCGTGGTGGTGGTCGAAAACATCGTGCAGCGCCTGGCGACCGACCCCACCGTCGGCAAGTTGCCGCGCTTGCACACGATCTATCGCGCGGTGCGCGAGGTTGCCGTTCCGGTCACGGCCGGCATCCTGATCATCATTACCGTGTTTCTGCCCTTGCTCACCCTGCAAGACCTCGAAGGCAAGTTCTTCGTGCCGGTGGCGCTCACCATCGTCTTCGCCCTGGCCGGCTCGCTGCTGTTGTCGCTGACCGTCATTCCGGTGCTGGCGTCTTACCTGTTGCGCGAAGTCAGGCACGAAGACCCGTGGCTGCCGCGCAAGCTGTCGGCGCTGTACGAGCCGATGCTCGCCTGGGGCTTGCGCCGGCAGCGTACCGTCGCGGTCGCCGCGCTGGCGATGCTGGTGGCCGCCGGCGTGATCTATACCCAGGTCGGCAAGACCTTCATGCCGACCATGGACGAGGGCGATCTCATCGTCGGCATCGAGAAACTGCCCTCGGTCAGCCTGGAACAGAGCGCCGCGCTCGATCTGAAAATCCACCGCGCCCTCATGCAGGCAATACCGGAGATCACCGGCATCGTGGCGCGCGCCGGCTCCGACGAAATCGGACTCGACCCGATGGGGCTTAACCAGACCGATACCTACTTGCAGTTAAAGCCGCGCGACGAATGGCGCATGAACGGCAAGGAAGCGCTGATGGACGAGGTGCGCAAGGTGCTCGATCCCATGCCCGGCATCGAATACAGCTTCACGCAGCCGATCGAGATGCGGGTATCGGAAATGATCATCGGCGTGCGCGGCGATCTGGCGGTGAAGATATTCGGCCCCGACCTAGACAAGCTCAACGGGTATGCGAGCCAGGTCGAAGCACTGCTCAAGACGGTTCCCGGCAACGAGGACGTGTACACCGTGCAGAACGACGGCGTGCAGTACCTGCGCGTGGCGGTGGATCGCTTGCAGGCCGGCCGGCTCGGTTTGAGCGTGGAAGAGATTCAGGATGCGCTGCGCACGCAGATCGAGGGGCAGCGCGCCGGGGTCGTGATCGAAGGCAATCGCCGCACGCCGATCGTGTTGCGTGGCGCCGAATCGGTGCGCATGTCGCCGGCCGATTTCGGCGCCATGCGCATCACCACCCGGGACGGCGGCACGGTGCCGTTGACCAGCGTCGCCAGGCTGGAACGCGCCGCGGGTCCGGTCAAGATCGACCGCGAAATGGGCAGCCGCTACAGCGTGGTCATCGCCAACGTCGGCGGTCGCGACCTGGTGGGCTTCGTGCAAGAGGCGAAGGCGCTCGTCACGCAGAAGTTGCCCCTGCCCACCGGTTACCGCATCAGTTGGGGCGGTCAGTTCGAGAACCAGCAACGCGCCGCCGCGCGTTTGACGGTCGTGGTGCCGGTCGCGCTTGGCTTGATATTCGCGCTGCTTTTTTCGACCTTTCGCTCGGTGCGCCAGACTGTGCTGATTCTGAGCAACATTCCCTTCGCGCTGGTCGGCGGCATCGTCGCCTTGTGGGTCACCGGCGAATACCTGTCGGTGCCGGCATCCGTCGGCTTTATCGCGCTGCTCGGCATCACCGTCCTGAACGGTGTCGTGCTGGTCGGCTATTTCAATCAACTGCAAAGCGAAGGGATGCCTTTGAGCGAAGTCGTCGTGCAGGGCGCGAAGCGTCGCCTGCGGCCGGTGTTGATGACGGCTTCGATCACCGCGTTCGGGCTGATTCCGCTGCTGTTCGCCACGGGGCCGGGTTCGGAAATACAACGCCCGCTGGCCATCGTCGTGATTGGCGGCCTCATTACCGCCACGGCGCTGACGCTGATACTGATACCGATCTTGTATTTGCGCTTCGCTTTCCCGAAAAGAGAGGTTTCCCATGTCTGAGCTTTGTTTAACGCTGTTGTGCCCGCCGGCGGTCGAGGAAAAATTGCTCGATCTGCTGCTGATGTCGCCCAACGCGACGGTTTTCACCAGCACACCCACGGCCGCGCACGGCCTGGCCCACGAGGATTTCGATCAAACCGAACAGGTGCTGGGCCGGGCGCGCGCCACGGCGGTTCAGGTGATTCTTGCCGCAGCCGACAAAGCGGCGCTGCTCGAAGCCATGCGCCGGCAATTCGCCGGTGCAGGCCTGCGCTATTGGGTGACGCCCATCGTCGAGAGCGGGAGGCTGGCATGAGGCATTGGCGTGGCTATTTTTTGTTGGGTGCGGCTTTGTTCTCCGGCACGGCATTCTCGGCGCCGGCCGACCTGCCGCCGAGCGAGGCGGTCGAGCGCGCGCTCGATGCGCACCCACGGGTGCGCGCGGCGCGGGCGCGGCTGGATGCGGCTCGCGCCGGGAGCGAGCGCTTGCAGGCCGGCGAGCACGAGTTCGGCCTCAATCTCCAAAGCCAGCGGCGGCGCGCCAGCGCCGGGCCGGACTACCAGGAGTGGGGCGTGGGCATCGAGCGCAGGCTGCGGCTGCCCGGCAAGGGCGGCCTGGATGCGGCCATCGGCGCGAAAGGCGTGGCCGAGGCAGAGGAACGGCTAGGCGATGCCCGGCACGAGACGGCGCGGCAACTGTTGGCCTTGTGGTACGCCGGGCGGCAAGCGCAGGCCGAGCTTGCATTGTGGCGGCGCCAGGTCGAACTCTTGCAAGCGCAGCGGCGCATAACCGACAGCCGGGTGCGGCGTGGCGATGCCGCGCGGCTCGACGCCTTGCAGGCCGAGGCGGCGCTGGCCCAGGCCGAGTCCGAGGCACGGCGGGCCGAGGCGCGCGCCCGGATCGCGCAAACCGATCTGGCCGCCTATTTCCCGGAACTACCGCCGGTCGGCGACGGCGCGGCCGAGCCGGCTATGCCGGACGAGGGCGAGGCGCATTGGGCGGGCCTGAGCTTGGCGCATAACCACGAAATCCTGGCCGTGCAACGCGCGCGCGAGCGTCTGCATTTGCAGGCGGAGCGGGCCGATGCGGATCGCCTGCCCGACCCGCGTCTCGGCCTGCATTACTCGCGCGAGATGGGCGGCCTGGAGAACATCGTCGGCGTCAGCCTGAATATCGAGTTGCCCGGCACGGCCCGGCGGGCGCAGGTCGGCGTGTACCGGGCCGAGGCCGAGGCGATGGCGGAAGAAACGGCGGAGGTGCGCCGCCGTTTGCAGGCCGAGGCGACCGGCAATTGGCAGCGGGCCTCGGCCGGGGTCGAGGCTTACCAGCGGCTCAAGGCGGCGGCCGAGGCGGTGGGGCGCCATGCCGACCTGAGCCGCCGCGCCTACGAACTGGGCGAGCTCGGTTTGAGCGAGACCTTGCTGGCCCGGCGCGCGGCGCTCGAAGCGCAGTTGGCGACGGAGCAGGAGCGGCTGGCGGCCAATCGGGCCATCGCCCGTCTGTTGTTGGATGCGCACAGCCTATGGCTGGCCGAGCCCGATGAGGCCGAGCATCGCTAGCAGAATGGCGGCGGTATGCAAGGCCGCGTTGTAAACGAAGCGCGCTTGTTAAGACGGCCGGCTTTCGTATGATGTACGAATACGCAAAGGTCTGGAGGTCGGTCATGCAAGGTCGGTTCACGGCGCTGACGGTAATCGCGGTTTGTTGTGCGGCGGGTTCTGCGTGGTCCGCCGAGTCAGTGGAGGCGCTAGTCTCGGATCGTGGCGGGATGCTGGTGTCGTCCACGACGGTCGGCGATGGCCGTTTGCATATCGAGGCCGGCGTCAATTTCGAGCAGGATAGGCGGGGCATCTTGAAAAGCCGGGCATGGACGACGCCGGTCGCGCTGCGCTATGGCATCGGCGACGACCTGGAATTGCGCCTGGAGAGCGATGCCTATACCCGCCAACGCGAAGGCGGCACCGGCGCGGCCGGCAAGCAGAGCGGTTATGCCGATGCGGCCCTGGGCATAAAATGGCGCGATCGGAATGCCGACGCCGCCAAGGGCACGGCCGCCACGGCCTGGTGGCTGAGCGTCGAGCTGCCGAGCGGCAGCCGCGATTTCAAGGGCGATGGCACGCGGCCGGCCTTGTATCGGGTGATGGAGTGGGCCCTGTCCGAGGACGACGGCGTGGCCCTGATGCCCGGCATCAAGTACGACCGCGACGTCGACGGGTATTTTTGGAGCGGCGCGCTGGCCGGCTCCTATGCCCGGAGATTGAACGACCGTCTCGGCGTGGCGGTGGCCTTGGAAGGTAAACAGTTGGCCGGGCCGCGCCATGGCGGCAATGTGGTAAGCACCACGGCCAGTTTGGCCTACCTGCTCGACAAGGACAGCCAGATCGACACCGGCGTCAGCTTCGGGCTCAACGAACACAGCCCCGATTTCGCCTGGACGGCGGGGCTTTCGGTGCGTTTCTAAACGATGTCCGCCGCCACGTCCTCGCGCCCGGCCTTCTGCTGCAAGCGCCACATCTCGGCATAGCGGCCGTTCATATCCAGCAATTGCCCATGCCGGCCGCGCTCGACGATGCGGCCCGCCTCCAGCACCAGGATTTCGTCGGCGTCGACCACGGTGGACAGGCGATGGGCGATGACCAGGGTGGTGCGGTTCTCCGAGATGCGTTGCAATTCTTCCTGAATGGCCTTTTCGGTGGCCGAGTCGAGCGAGGAGGTGGCCTCGTCGAACACCATGATGGGCGGGTTTTTCAGGATGGCGCGGGCGATGGCGACGCGCTGCTTCTCGCCGCCGGACAGCTTGAGCCCGCGCTCGCCGACCAGGGTGTCGTAGCCGTCGGGCAGTTGCGCGATGAAGCGGTCGAGATGGGCGGCGCGGGCCGCTTCTAAGACTTCTTCGCGACTGGCATCGGGCCGGCCGTAGGCGAGGTTGTAGTACAGCGTGTCGTTGAACAGCACGGTGTCCTGCGGCACCATGCCGATGGCCGCGCGCAGGCTGGATTGCGTGACCAGCCGGATGTCCTTGCCGTCGATCAGGATGCGCCCGGCGCTCGCGTCGTAGAAGCGGAACAAGAGCCGCGACAGCGTGGATTTGCCGGCGCCGCTGCTGCCGACCACGGCGACCTTCTTGCCGGCCGGGATGGCGAAATCGATGCCGTGCAGAATTTCTCGGCGTGTGTCGTAGGCAAAATGCACGTTCTCGAACCGTACCTCGCCTTGCTCGATCCGCAAGGCATCGGCGTCCGCCGCATCCTGGATATCGGGTGGGCGGCGCAACAGGCCGAACAACTTCTCCATGTCGGTCAAGGCATTGCGAATCTCGCGGTAGACCGTGCCGAGGAAATTGAGCGGGATGAACAACTGGATCAGATAGGCGTTGACCAGCACCAGGTCGCCGAGGGTCATATTCCGGTCGGCCACGCCTTGCGCCGCCAGCGCCATCATGGCGGTGACGCCGCAGGCGATGATGGCGGCTTGGCCGGCGTTGAGCCAGGCCAATGATGTTTCGCTCTGCACGGCGGCATCCTCGGCGCGCTTGAGGTCGCGGTTCAGGCGCTCGGCCTCGAAGGTCTCGTTGTTGAAGTACTTCACCGTTTCATAATTCAACAGGCTGTCGACGGCATGGGCGTTGGCGTCGGCGTCGGTCTGGTTCATCGCGCGCCGGTGTTGCAGGCGCCAGTTGGTGACCAGCACGGTGAAGAAGATGTAGACGACCAGGGTCATCAAGGTGATCGCGCCGAACCAAGGGCTGTACTTGGCGAACAGGATGCCGGCGACCATCAGGATTTCCAGCAGGGTCGGCGCGATGTTGAACAGCGAGAAGTTGATCAGGAAGCGGATCGAGCGGGCGCCGCGCTCGATGTCGACCGCCAGGCCGCCGGTGCGCCGCTCCAGGTGGAAGCGTAGCGATTGCGCATGCAGCTGGCGGAACACGTCGTGGATGACGCCGCGCATCGCGCGTTGCAGCACGCGGGCGAACAGGGCGTCGCGCAATTCGGTGAAGGCGGTGTTGCCGAAGCGCAGCAGGCCGTAGAGCAGGATGAAGCCCAGCGGCAAGAGCAGGGCGGTGCTCGGGTCTTGCAGGCTGTCGACGATCTCCTTCAGGGCCAGCGGCACCGAGACGTTGGCCAGCTTGGCCAGCAGCAATAGGCCGAAGGCGGCGAACAGCCGGCTCTTGTATTGCCAGACGTAGGGAAACAAGGACCAGGCCGCGCGCCATTGCGAGGCACTGATCTTCGGGTGGGTGTTCTCGGAGCGGTTGCGGTGTTCGGTCATAGCGGGGAAGCGGTGTTTCCCGCCGATTCTACCGGCCTTCTGCCGGGGCGTGGGCTTACAGCGTCTGCAAGGCGAGCAGGCGGGTGGCCTTCTTGGGGTCGAGCGGATAGCTGAGGAAATAGCCCTGGCAGGACTGGCAGCCCAGTTGCTCCAGGTAGTTCAGCTGCGCCTCGGTCTCCACGCCCTCGGCCACCATGTTCAATTTCAGGCCGTGGCTCATCGCGGCGATGCCGGCGACGATGGGGGTGCCTTCGCTGTTGGGGTGGATGTCCTGGACGAAGCTCTTGTCGATCTTGATGGTGTGGATCGGCAGGCGCTTCAAGTAGTTCAGCGAGGAATAGCCGGTGCCGAAATCGTCGATGGAGATTTCGACGCCGAAGCCGGCGAGTTGCCTGAGCTTGTCGATGGAGCCGTCCATGTCGCGCATCAGCATGCTTTCGGTGATCTCGATGCCGATCATTCGCTCCGGCACGCGGTTGGCTTGCAGGGTGCTGGTGAAGCGCTCGACGAATTCCGATTGTTCGATCTGGCTGGCCGACAGGTTGATCGACAGGTTCACGCGCGGCAGGCCCATCTCATGCCACTGGCGGGCTTGCTGGCAGACGTGTTGCAAGACCTGTTCGCTGAGCGGCGCGATCAGGCCGGTGTCCTCGGCGATCGGGATGAATTCGTCCGGGCCGACCATGCCGCGTTCCGGATGGCGCCAACGCACCAGGGCCTCCATGCCGACGATGCGGCGCGAGGCGATCGCGAACTGCGGCTGGTAGTAGACCTCGAACTCGCGCCGTTGCAGGCCCCGGCGCAATTCGGTCTCCAGCTTCATGCGGATATTCAGGCTGGCATTGAGGTCTTGCTGGAAGAAGTGGTAGCCGTCCCGGCCCTTGTCCTTGGTGTGATAGAGCGCGATATCGGCATGCTTGGCCAGCAGCTCCATCGTTTCGCCGTCGTCCGGGAACAGCGCGATGCCGATGCTCATGGTGACGAACAGCTCGTGGCCGTCGATCAGGAAGGGGCTCTTGAGCGCCTGCAACACCTTGCGCGCGATCATCGCGGCGCTTTCGCGGTTGGGTATCTGCGGCAGCAGCAGCATGAACTCGTCGCCGCCGATGCGGGCCAGGGTGTCGGCCTCGCGCAGGCAGGCGCGGATGCGTTGGCTCATCGCTTGCAGCAACCGGTCGCCGACCAGATGGCCCAGGGTGTCGTTCACCAGCTTGAACCGGTCCATGTCCATGAACATCACGGCGAGCAAGTGGCCTTGCCGCTTGGCTTGGGCCAAGGATTGGTTGAGCCGGTCGCGGAACAGGGCGCGGTTCGGCAGGCCGGTGAGCTGGTCGTGGTAGGCCTGGAAATTGATGGTGGCCTCGGCCTGCTTGCGCGCGCTGATGTCGCGCGCGACGCCGTAGGTGCCGATGAGTTCTTCGCTGCCGTCGGGCCTGGGCCGATACAGGCCCATCGAGTTCAACTCGGCCACGACGTGCGGCAGGTCTTCGGGGCCGACCGGCAGGCCTTCCTTGCGCTTGAAGCGCAACTCGTGGCCGCGCGTGGCGCGATCGCCCTTGCGCCGCTCGTTGACGCGATAGCGTGCCTTCTCCAGGTCTTCCTCGTGCACGATGCGGGAATAATGCTGGCCGATCAGCTCGATGCCCGGGTAGCCGAGCATGTGCGCGATGCTGTCGCTCAGATAGGTGAAGCGGCCTTCGATGTCCAAGGTGTAGATCAGGTCGGGCGACAGGTTGACCAGCAGGCGGTGCAGTTGCTCCGATTGCTGCAGGCGATGCTGGTAATGACGGTTGTCGTGCCGCAGTTTGACCTTTTGCACGGCGTTGCGCAGCGTCTTGATCAGCTCCTCGGCCCGGTAGGGTTTGCGCAGGTAGTCGTAGGCGCCGGCGCGCAGGGTTTCGATCGCGCTCTCGATGGAGTCGTTGCCGCTGACTACGATGACGACCGCGTCGGGCTGCCTCTCCCGCAGGTGGCGCATGATCTCGTGGCCGCTGGCGTCCGGCAGCGTCAGGTCGAGCAGGACGATGTCGTAGTCGGTCGCATGGAGGTGGGTATAGGCCGCCTCTCCGCTGCGTGCCGTGTCCACCTGGCTGACGTGCTGGCCGATGAGCAGACGAATGGTCTCCAGGCTTAGAGCCTCGTCCTCTACGATGAGTGCGCGTATGGGCAGGGCGGATTGGCGATCATCGAATGCGTGCGGCATGGTGTTTACCTAGCGGATGGCATACCGGGTAGAAAGTCCGGGCGGCTGTCGGTTCATGCCGGATGATAGCGGAATATCGTGCCGGCCTGCCCAAGCAGAAAGTACCCGTTCGGCTGGTCCGTATGGACCGGTTGGCATGAAACTCGCGTAGCGAGCCTGTGTCCCTCTCCCCCTCTGGGAGAGAGCAAGGAGAGAGGGAAACGGGCGGGCGCGAGGCGGGGCAAGGCGTTCATGACGGCCAGTATACGCCTTGCCCCTGCCTGGAATAGGGTTTGGACTCGGTAAAAACACTCGATCAAATGACTTGGTATATGAGAAAATGCTAATCTTTTTATTGACCGGGGCGCTTCGGCCGTCTCCGCCCGGCGGGGATCATCGGTTTGGCGTTCCAGCGTGCTGTCCGACCCGCGGCGGTTGCCGCGATGGCGGGCGGATTGTTTGAGAATACAGAAGAGCCACTATGAACACGACGACCACGGAACAGCCGGTGCATGAAGAAGTGCGCACCACGACCTGTTATATGTGCGCCTGCCGTTGCGGCATTAAAGTTCACCTGAAAAACGGTGAAGTGCGTTTTATCGAGGGCAACCCCGACCACCCGCTGAACCAGGGCGTGCTTTGCGCCAAGGGTTCCTCCGGCATCATGAAACAGTATTCCCCGGCCCGCCTGACCAAGCCGCTACGCCGCAAGCCCGGCGCCGACCGCGGCCGCGGCGAGTTCGAGGAGATCTCTTGGGACGAGGCCTTCGCCATCATGGAAGAGCGCCTGGCCAAGATCCGCGCCACCGACCCCAAGCGGTTCGCCATCTTCACCGGCCGCGACCAGATGCAGGCGCTGACCGGCCTGTTCGCCAAGAACTACGGCACGCCCAACTACGCGGCGCACGGCGGCTTCTGCTCGGTCAACATGGCGGCCGGCATGATCTACACCATCGGCGGCTCGTTCTGGGAATTCGGCGGGCCCGATCTCGACCGGGCCAAGCTGTTCGTCATGATCGGCACCGCCGAGGACCATCACTCCAACCCGCTCAAGATCGCGCTGTCCAAGTTCAAGCGCAACGGCGGCCGCTTCATCTCGATCAACCCGGTGCGCACCGGCTATTCCGCCATCGCCGACGAGTGGATCCCGATCAAGCCGGGCACCGACGGCGCGCTGCTCTTGGCCCTGATCCACGAGATCATCAAGCAGGGCCTGTACGACCGCGACTTCCTGGCCAAGTATTCCAACGCCGCCGAGCTGGTGAACCTGGATCCGGCGAGCCCCGAGTACGGCATGTTCGTCCGCTTCGAGGTGCCGCCCGAGGAGGGCTGCTTCGACGCCCAGAACAAGCTGTGGTGGGACCGCGAGCTGAACCGCCCGGTGTCCACCCACACCCTGGGCGTGGACCCGCGTCTGTTGGGCGAGTTCAAGCTGTCCGACGGCACCCCGGTCAAGCCTTCCTTCCAGTTGCTGGCCGAGCGGGTCGAGCAGTACACCCCGGAGTGGGCGGCCGACATCACCGGCATCCCGGCCGAGACCATCCGCCGTCTGGCGCACGAGATGGGCATCACCGCGCGCGACGAGAAGATCGAACTGCCGATCGCCTGGACCGATTCCTGGGATGTCGAGCACAAGACCATCACCGGCAACCCGGTCGCCTTCCATGCCATGCGCGGCCTGGCCGCTCATTCGAACGGTTTCCAGAGCATCCGTGCCCTGGCCATCCTGATGTCCATCCTCGGCACCATCGACCGGCCGGGCGGCTTCCGCCACAAGGCGCCGTTCCCGCGGCCGATTCCGCCGTGCCCGAAGACGCCGAAGGGCCCCGAGGACGTGCAGCCGGATACCCCGCTCAACGGCATGCCGCTGGGCTGGCCGGCCGATCCGGACGACCTGTTCGTCGACGAGCAGGGCAATCCGGTGCGGATCGACAAGGCCTTCTCCTGGGAATACCCGCTGTCGGTGCACGGCCTGATGCACAACGTCATCACCAACGCCTGGCGCGGCGACCCCTACAGCATCGACACCCTGCTGATCTTCATGGCCAACATGTCGTGGAACTCGACCATGAATGCCGAGCAGGTGCGCAAGATGCTGAACGACAAGGACGAGAACGGCGAGTACAAGATCCCGTTCCTGATCGTGGCCGATGCCTTCCAGTCGGAGATGACCGCCTTCGCCGACCTGGTGCTGCCGGATACCACCTATCTTGAACGTCACGACGTGATGTCCATGCTCGACCGGCCGATCTCCGAATTCGACGGCCCGGTCGATTCCGTGCGCATCCCGGTGCTGCCGCCGACCGGCGAGTGCAAGCCGTTCCAGGAGGTGCTGATCGAGCTGGGCTCGCGCTTGAAGCTGCCGGTCTTCGTCAAGGCGGACGGCACGCGCAAGTACCGCGACTACCCCGACTTCATCACCAACTTCGAGACCGCGCCCGGTTCCGGCATCGGCTTCCTCGCCGGCTGGCGCGGCAAGGGCGGCGAGAAGTCCATGCGCGGCGAGCCCAACCCCAACCAGTGGCAGATGTACGAGAAGAACAACTGCGTCTATCACCACCACCTGCCCAAGTCCTACCAGTACATGCGCAACTGGAACCAGGGCTATTTGCAGTGGGCGCAGGCGCACGGCCTCACCCGTTACGCCGAGCCGATCAACATCCACATCTACTCGGAAGTGCTACAGAAGTTCCGCCTGGCCGCCCAGGGCAAGACCGACGGCCGCCAGCCGCCGCAACACCTGCGCAAGCGGATCGAGACCTACTTCGACCCGTTGCCGTTCTTCTACGAGCCGATCGAGTCGCAGCTGTCGGACAAGCACAAGTATCCGCTCAACGCGGTGACTCAGCGGCCGATGGCGATGTACCACTCCTGGGATTCGCAGAATGCCTGGCTGCGCCAGATCCACACCTACAACTATCTGTACGTGAATCCGAAGACCGCCGCCGCCCAAGGCATCGCCGACGGCGACTGGATATGGGTCGAGTCCATGCACGGCAAGGTGCGTTGCATGTGCCGCTTCTCCGAGGCGCTGGAGCCCGGCACGGTGTGGACCTGGAACGCCATCGGCAAGGCCGCCGGCGCCTGGAACCTGGAGCCGAACGCCAACGAGGCCAAGCAGGGCTTCCTGCTCAACCACGTGATCAGCGAAGAGCTGCCGGCGCACGAGGCGGGCGCCCATGTTTCCAACTCCGATCCGATCACGGGCCAGGCCGCCTGGTACGACGTGCGCGTGCGCCTCTACAAGGCCGGCGACGACGAAGAAAAGGTCTCGTGGCCGCAGTTCGACCCCGTTCCATCCGCGCCCGGCACGCCTGCTCGCCGCCCCTGGCTGAGCTACTTCGCGGGAGGCAAGAAACCGTAGGAGCGGCGTCCTCGCCGCGAAGTGCTTTTCGGCCCGGGGACGGGCCTCCTACGTCTTTTTGAGGACAAGAGTTTATGACCCAACTAGCCCTAGTCATCGACCTCAACGTTTGCGTCGGCTGCCACGCCTGCGTGACCAGCTGCAAGCAGTGGAACACCTCCGGCCAGGCCGGCCCGATGTTCGACGACCGGCCCTATGGCGAAAACCCGACCGGCACCTTCTTCAACCGGGTGCAGACCTATGAGGTCGGCGAATTCCCCTGCACCGAGACCATCCACTTTCCCAAGTCCTGCCTGCATTGCGAGGATGCGCCTTGCGTGCCGGTGTGTCCGACCGGTGCCTCCTACAAGCGTAAGGAAGACGGCATCGTGCTGGTCGACTACGACAAGTGCATCGGCTGCAAGTACTGCTCCTGGGCCTGCCCGTACGGCGCCCGCGAGTTCGACGAGAACCAGAAGGTGATGAAGAAGTGCACCCTCTGCGTCGACCGCATCTACGACCAGAGCATCCCGGAGGATCGGCGCAAGCCGGCCTGCGTGATCTCCTGCCCGACCAGCGCCCGCCTGTTCGGCGACGTGCACGATCCGGACTCCGAGGTCTCGGTCGCGATCCGCGAGAGCGGCGGTTACCAGCTGATGCCCGAGTGGGGCACCAAGCCGGCCAACCATTACCTGCCGCGGCGCAAGACCAAGATGCACATCCACGAGGATGAGCTGAAGCGGGCCGACAACCCGCTCAAGAAAGAAGACATCCGCCACGAGACGAGCACGGACACCACGCTCGACGATTGGCTCATGTGATAAACGGGCGAGAGGCGAGGGGCGAGAGGCGGGGGAGGATTCCCAAGCCTCTCGCCTCGGGCCTCCCGCCGCAAGCCTGGAGAATTCTATGCATCCCGCATTTTCCGTGATCTTTCTGACGACGCTGATCGGCGTCGGCCAGGGCCTGTTGCTGGCCCTGTTCAGTGCTCAGGCCTACGGCATGGCCAAGATACTGCCGGCCCAGCCGGACGCGTTCTTCGCGACGGGCAGCTTCATCGCCTTGCTGTTCCTGCTCGGCGGCTTGTTCGCCGCCGTGTTCCACCTGGGCAAGCCCAGCTACTTCATCACCCGCGCCTGGCGCGGCATGAGCCAGTGGCGCACCTCCTGGCTGTCGCGCGAGCTGATCGCCCTGCCGATCATGATCGGCCTGACCTTCATCTACATGGCGGTCTATTACTTCGGCCTCGATGCCGATTTGTATGGCTGGGGCGTCGAGGGCCAGTTGCCGCTGACCGTCGGCATCGCCACCGCCGTGGCCGCGATCGGCCTGTTCGTCTGCACCGGCATGATCTACGCGGCGGTGAAGTTCCTGCAGGAATGGGCCTGCGCGCTGACCCCGGTGAACTACTTCCTGCTCGGCACCGCCTCCGGCTTCACCTTGGCCACCTGGTATGCCGCCGGCGCCGCCCCCGGCCTGGTGCAGTTCTTCGGCACCTGGGCCATCGTGTTGACCCTGGCCGGCCTGGTCACCCGTGCCGCCGCGCTGTTCCGCAACGGCCGGATCAAGCGCAAGTCCACCATGCAGACCGCCATCGGCGTGCGCCACACCAAGGTGCAGCAGAAATCCATGGGCATGATGGGCGGCGCCTACAACACCCGCGAATACTTCCACGGCGCGACCGTGGTCATGCTCAAGTCGGTGAAGTGGGCCTTCCTGGTGCTGACGTTCGCCGTGCCGCTGTTGATGTTGTGGGCCGGCCTGGCCTTGGGCGATGGCAGCCTGTTCCTGCTGGCCTTCGTCGCCCAGTATGTCGGCCTGTTGTTCGAGCGCTGGTTCTTCTTCGCCCAGGCCAATCATCCGCAGAACCTGTATTACCAGATCGTCGGCTGAACGCGGCCGGCGGCGGAATGAAAAAAGGCGGGTGATCGCTCACCCGCCTTTTTGCTTTATTGCCGCGGCTATTCGGCCTGCTCGCGCAACCAGCGGAACAGCAGTCGGCTCGATTTGGGCGGTTTGTTGTCGGCCGCCTCCTTGCGCGCGTTGCGGATCAGGTTGCGCAATTGCTGGATGTCGTCGCTCGGGTGCTGGGCCAGCCATTCGGTCAGCGCGGCGTCGTCGGCAAGCAGCCGGTCGCGCCAGCGCTCCAGGGCATGGAAGTGGGCCTTGGCCGTGTCGGATTCGCCCTTGATCTCGGCCAGTTGTTCGGCGATGGGATCGGTGTCGATGTCGCGCATGACCTTGCCGATGAACTGCATCTGCCGGCGCCGGGCTTCGTGCTTGGTGAAGCGGCGGGCGTCCATTACCGCGTCGTACAGGGCATCGGGCAGGTCGAGTTTGTCCAGGCGGTCTTGCGACAGCGCGACCAGTTCCTCGCCGAGGTCTTGCAGGGCGTGCATTTCCCGCTTTTTCTGCGATTTGCTGGGGGGGGCGGGTTCAAATTCTTCGTGTTCGTCTTCCATGGCATCGGGCTTGCTGGTTCAAGGTTGGTATCATAACGGCTTTATTTAGCTACGAGACCCACCGTGAGCGCATCCCGCTTCAGTTATTCCCCCGACACCCTGCGCGATCTGGCCGGCCAAGTATTGGAGCTGGCCAAGGCCGCCGGCGTGAGCGCGGCCGAGACCGAGGTCTCCGAAGGCATGGGCCAGTCCGTGTCGGTGCGCAAGGGCGAGGTCGAGACGGTCGAATACAACAAGGACAAGGGCATCGGCGTCACCGTCTATCTCGGCCAGTGCCGGGGCCATGCCTCGACCTCGGATTTCTCGCGCGACGCGTTGGCGCGCACGGTGGACAAGGCCCTGGCCATCGCCCGCTTCACCGCCGAGGACGATTGCTCCGGTCTGGCCGACGCCGCATTGCTGGCGAAGAACTCGCCCGACCTGGATTTGTTTTACCCCTGGACAATCGACGTGGACGGCGCGGCGGAGATCGCCCGAGTCGCCGAGGCGGCCGCCTTCGCGGTCGACAAGCGCATCACGAACTCCGAGGGCGCCAGCGTCAGCAGTCAGGCCTCGCAGTTCGTCTATGCCAATTCGCTCGGCTTCGTCGGCGGCTATCCGACCAGCCGGCAGAGCGTGTCCTGCGTGGTGATCGCCGAACAGGATGGCGCGATGCAGCGCGACTATTGGTACACCACCGCCCGTGCCGCGGCCGACCTGGACAGCGCCGAGGCGGTGGGCCGCCGCGCCGGCGAGCGCACGGTGCGCCGGCTGAACGGGCGCAAGCTCGGTACCCGGCAGTGCCCGGTGTTGTTCGAGGCGCCGATCGCGACCGGCCTGATCGCGAGCTATGTCTCGGCCGTGTCCGGCGGCCATCTCTATCGCAAGTCGAGCTTCCTGCTCGACAGCCTGGGCCGGCAAGTGTTTCCCGATTTCGTGCAGATTCAGGAGCGGCCGTTCATTCCGAAAGGTCTGGCCAGTTCGCCGTTCGATTCCGAGGGCGTGGCGACGCGCGACCGCGATGTGGTGAAGGACGGCCGGGTGGAGGGCTATTTCCTGTCCAGCTACAGCGCGCGCAAGCTCGGCATGCAGAGCACCGGCAACGCCGGCGGCAACCACAACCTGATCGTGCCGGCGACCGGCGAGGATTTCGCCGCGCTGCTGAAGAAGCTGGGCACGGGCTTGCTGGTGACCGAACTGCTCGGCCATGGCCTGAACATGGTGACCGGCGACTATTCGCGCGGCGCCGCCGGCTTTTGGGTGGAGAACGGCGAGATCGCCTATCCGGTCGAGGAGATCACCGTGGCCGGCAATCTCAAGGACATGTTCAAAGACATCGTCGCCATCGGCACCGATGTCGAAACGCGCGGCTCGCGCCAGGTCGGCTCGATCCTGGTCGGCAATATGACGGTGGCCGGGGACTGATCGGCATGCTGAGCGGGCTGTTGCGCTTGTCCCGTTTTATCGATGCCTTGAACGAGCGTGTCGGGCGCGTGGCCTATTGGCTGGTGTTGATCGTCGTGTTGGTCTCGGCCGGCAATGCCGTCAGCCGCTACGGTTTCGAGCTGAGCTCCAATGCCTGGCTGGAAATCCAGTGGTATCTGTTCGGCGGCATCTTTCTCTTGGGCGCCGGTTACACGCTCAAGCACAACGGCCATGTCCGCATCGATGTGATCTATGGCCGCTTGTCGCCGAAGGCGCGGGCGCTGATCGACGTGGTCGGCGGCCTGCTCTTCCTGCTGCCGACGGCGCTGCTGATCATGTGGTTGTCGTGGACCGGTTTTGCCGAGTCCTACGCGATCGGCGAGACCTCGCCCGATGCCGGCGGCCTGTTGCGCTGGCCGGTGAAGTTGTTGATCCCGGTGGGTTTCGGCCTGCTGGCCTTGCAGGGCTTGTCGGAGATCATCAAGCGCCTGGCCTTTCTCGCCGGCATGGGCGAGCCGACGCAAGAACGCGCCGAGGAACACCTATGATCGGCTTCGAAGTCATGGCGCCGTTGATGTTCCTGGGGCTGGTGGTCTTTCTGCTGCTCGGCTATCCGGTCGCCTTCTCGCTCGCGGCCAATGGCCTGCTGTTCATGTTCGTCGGCATCGGCCAGGGCTTTTTCGAGTTCTCCTTGATGCAGGCGCTGCCCGACCGGGTGTTCGGCATCATGTCGAACTCGGTCTTGCTGGCGATCCCGTTCTTCACCTTCATGGGCTTGATCCTGGAGCGCAGCGGCATGGCCGAGGAACTGCTCGACACCCTGGGTCAGTTGTTCGGCCCGGTGCGCGGCGGCCTGGCCTATTCGGTGATCTTCGTCGGCGCCTTGCTGGCCGCGACCACCGGCGTGGTGGCCGCCTCGGTGATCGCGATGGGGCTGATCTCGCTGCCGATCATGCTGCGCTACGGCTACGACACGCGCCTGGCCACCGGCGTGATCGCCGCCTCGGGCACCTTGGCCCAGATCATCCCGCCTTCGCTGGTGCTGATCGTGCTGGCCGACCAGTTGGGTGCCTCGGTCGGCGATATGTACAAGGGGGCGCTGATCCCGAGCCTGGTGTTGGCGGCGCTCTATGTCGGCTATGTCTTCCTGGTCTCGACGATCAGGCCGGCCGCCGCGCCGGCCTTGCCGCCGGAGGCGCGCGCCTTGCGCGGCCTGGCACTGCTGCGCAAGGCGCTGGTTTCGTTGGTGCCGCCGTTGGTCTTGGTCTTTCTGGTGTTGGGCACGATCTTCCTCGGCATCGCGACGCCGACCGAGGGCGGCGCGATGGGGGCGGCCGGTGCCTTGATCCTGGCCCTGGCCAATAAGCGACTGAACCTCGACTTGCTCAAGCAGGCGATGGACAGCACGGCCAAGCTCACCAGCTTCGTGATCTTCATCCTGATCGGTTCCACCGTGTTCTCGCTGGTGTTCCGTGGCGTCGATGGCGACCTGTGGGTCGAGGGCCTGCTGACCGCCTTGCCGGGCGGCGAACTCGGTTTCCTGATCGTGGTGAACATCCTGATCTTCGTCTTGGCCTTCTTCCTGGATTTCTTCGAGATCGCCTTCATCATCGTGCCCCTGCTCGCGCCGGTGGCGCAGAAGCTGGGCATCGACCTGGTCTGGTTCGGCGTGTTGCTCGGCATCAATATGCAGACCTCGTTCATGCATCCGCCGTTCGGCTTCGCCTTGTTCTATCTGCGTAGCGTCGCGCCGAAAGCGGTGAGGACGGGCGATATCTATTGGGGCGCGATCCCCTTCGTCATCGTCCAGTTGCTCATGGTCGCCATCGTGCTGAGTTTCCCGGGCCTGGTTTTGGAAGACGCGGCCGACAAGAACGAGACTCCGGTCGAGATCAGGCTGGAGGATTATGGTGGCGGATACAACACCCAATAAAATAAATACCTATACATTTCATGTTGTTGTGGACACAAATTAAAGCCATTTGAGAAGCTGTCATCGCAAATTGGGGCGGTGCCCTTATGGAGGATGCGATGAAACGAATTTATTGGATGGTTTCGCTGCTGGGCTTGGCGGCGCTGCAAGCCGGTTGTGCCACCCGCGGCTACGTCGACGACAAGGTGACCGAGGTCAACCAGCGGATCGACGGCGTGGATAGCAACGTCAAGCGCTTGGATGCGCAACTTGGCCTGACCGACGTGTCGCTGAAGATGCATACCGACCAGATCGCCAAGCTGGAAGGCGATGTGGCAACCCTCTCGCGTACCGCGCAAGAGGCGTTGGACCGCGCGACGGCGGCCGGCAAGCTGAGCGAGGGCAAGATGCTGTATGAGGTGGTGCTGAGCGACGACCACTTCAAGTTCAAGCCCGGTTCCGACAAGCTGAGCAAGGAGACCAAGGCCGCGCTCGATTCCTTCGCGGCTAGGCTCAGGGCCGAGAACACCGGGGCCTATGTCGAGGTCCAGGGCCACACCGACAGCCGCGGCGAGGAGCCGCAGAACCTGAAGCTGGGCGAGCGGCGCGCGATGGCGGTCTATCACTACCTGCATACCAAGGGTCGGTTGCCGCTGCACCGCATGAACGTGATCTCCTACGGCGAGAGCCGGCCGGTCGCCAACAATATCAACGAAGCGGGGCGCAAGCAGAATCGGCGTGTCGTGCTGGTCGTGCTGAAGTAAACTCTCCCACCCTTTCGTCATGCAGGCCCTCCGAGAGGAGGGCCTTTTCATTTTGTAGGAGTGTGAACGATGTCCAATAACATTAGCGGCGATCTCGTGATCGAGGAATTGACGGTCGGCGAAGGCGCGACGGCCGAGGCCGGCCAGGTCGTGTCGGTGCATTACACCGGCTGGTTGACCGACGGCGGCAAGTTCGATTCCAGCGTCGATCGCAACGATCCGTTCGAATTCCCCTTGGGGCGCGGCCATGTGATCCCAGGTTGGGACCAAGGCGTGGCCGGCATGCGGGTGGGCGGTAAGCGCAAGCTCACCATACCGCCGCATCTGGCTTACGGCGAATACGGCGCCGGTGGCGTGATCCCGCCGAACGCGACCCTGGTGTTCGAGGTCGAGCTGCTCGGCATCCGCTGAGGCAGCCGCGCTGCGCTACTTGAGCGAACTCAGGTAGCGGGCCACCTGCCGAACTTCGGTCTCGGTCAGCATGCGGGCGATCGGGATCATGCTGGCGCTCTTGTCCCCAACCTTCTGGCCGCTACGGAAGGCGGCCAGTTTGGCCGCCAGCATCGCCTCGGTCTGTCCGGCCAGTTTGGGATAGTGCGCGATGCCTTCGGCCTTGGGGCCGTGGCAACCGGCGCAGAAGCTGCCGTACTTCGCGCGGCCGGCCGAGATGTCGGCGGCGGAGCCGGCTTCGGCCGGGGCGGCCGCCTGCGGTAGCGGGGCCCTCTTTTGTTCGCAGCCGGCGAGCAGAAGCAGGGCCGCGCCGACGGCGATGGTCAGGCGCATGGCCGGCTTATTTCTGACTGTAGAGGAAGTTCGCATAGCTGGCCTCGGCAATCTTGAACCACTGGGTCTCGGCATCGCGGAATTTCTTCCACTCGGCGTAGATCTTGGCGAAGCCGGGGTTGGCCTTGGCCTCCGTCTCGTAGAGTTCGATCGCCGTCTTGTAGGCGGCATTCATCACGTCTTTCGGGAAGGCGTGCAGCTTCACGCCATTCTTGACCAGGCGCATCGCGGCCTGCGGGTTCTTGTAATCGTATTCCGCCAGCATGCTGACGTTGGCCTCGGCCGCTGCGGTCTCGAAGGCCTGCTTGTAGGCATCCGGCAACTCGTTCCATTTCTGCATGTTCACGTAGAAGCTGAGCTGCGGGCCGCCTTCCCACCAGCCGGGGTAATAGTAGTGCTTGGCGACCTTGTGGAAGCCGAGCTTCTCGTCGTCGTAAGGGCCGACCCATTCGGCCGCGTCGAGCGCGCCGCGTTCCAGCGCGGGGTAGATGTCGGCGCCGGCCAGGGTTTGCGGCACCACGCCGAGCTTGGCCATGATCTGGCCACCCAGGCCGGGGATGCGCATCTTCAAGCCTTTAAGGTCCTTGAGCGATTTGATCTCCTTGCGGAACCAGCCGCCCATCTGCGCGCCGGTATTGCCGCCGGGAAAGTTGAGGATGTTGTAGGGCTTGAACAGCTCGCGCGTGAGTTGCAGGCCGCCGCCGAAATACATCCAGGCGTTTTGTTGGCGGGCGGTCAGGCCGAAGGGCATGGCGGTATCGAAGGCGAAGGCCATGTTCTTGCCGACGTAGTAGTAGCTCGCGGTATGGCCGCACTCGACGGTGCCCTGTTGCACGGCGTCGAACACTTGCAGGCCCGGCACGATCTCGCCGCCGGCATAGACGCGTAGCTGGAACTTGCCGCCGGTGATCTTGTTCAGGCTGTTGGCGAGCTGCTCGCCGGCGCCGTAGATGGTGTCCAGGCTCTTGGGGAAGCTGGAGGCCATGCGCCATTTGACCATCGGCAGGTCGGCAAAGGCCTTGCTGGAAAGGCTGGCGGCGGCTAGGCCGAGGCCGGCGCCGGCACCTTTCAGAAATGCGCGTCGTTGCATCGCGGGATACTCCGGAAGATAGGTGCCGGCCATTATACGGCCGGTGCTCGGGATGCAGCGCGACGGGTCTAGCGGGGCTGGCGAATGAACACCAAGTCCCAGACGCCGTGGCCGAGCTTCAGGCCGCGGTTCTCGAACTTGGTCAGTGGTCGGTAGTCCGGCTTGGGCACGTAGCCCTCTGCGGTATTGGCGAGTTCGGGCTCATGGCCGAGCACGTCGAGCATCTGCTCGGCGTAGTCCTGCCAGTCGGTGGCCAGGTGCAGGTAGGCGCCGGGCTTGAGTTTCTTCACCAAGAGGGCGACGAAGGCCGGCTGGATCAGACGCCGTTTGTGGTGGCGCTTCTTGTGCCAGGGGTCGGGAAAGAAGATGTGGACGCCGTCCAGGCTGGCGTCCGGCATCATGTGCTCCAGCACCTCGACTGCATCGTGCTGGATCAGGCGCAGGTTGCTTAAGTTTAGTTCGCCGATGCGCTTGAGCAGGGCGCCGACGCCGGGGGTGTGGACCTCGATGCCGAGGTAATCGTTGTCCGGATGGGCGGCGGCGATCTGCGCCGTGCTGTCGCCCATGCCGAAGCCGATCTCCAGAATCTTGGGCGCGGCGCGGCCGAAGGCGGTGGCGAGGTCGAGCGGTTCGGGGCGATAGGGCAGCAGGAACTTAGGACCGAGTTCCTCCAGGGCTTTGACCTGGCCCGAGCCCATGCGGCCGGCGCGCAAGACGAAGCTGCGGATCGAGCGCTGCGGCCGCGCTTGCGCGGTCTCTTCGTCACTCTCCCCCTCTGGGGGAGAGTTGGGAGAGAGGGATAATGGCATTACGAGCCGATCATGCCGCCAGCAGGCGAACTCGGACTGGCCTGGTAGACCTTCTTCGGCATGCGTCCAGCCAGGAAGGCCTCGCGGCCGGCCTCGACCGCCTTCTTCATGGCGCTGGCCATGAGCACGGGGTTCTGGGCGCCGGCGATGGCGGTGTTCATCAGCACGGCATCGCAGCCGAGTTCCATGGCGATGGTGGCGTCCGAGGCGGTGCCGACCCCGGCGTCGACGATCACCGGCACCTGGATGCGGTCGATGATGATCTGCAGGTTCCAGGGGTTGAGGATGCCCATGCCCGAGCCGATCAGCGAGGCCAGCGGCATGATCGCCACGCAGCCGGTCTCTTCCAGTTGCTTGGCCATGATCGGGTCGTCCGAGGTGTAGACCATGACCTTGAAGCCGTCCTTGACCAGCACCTCGGCCGCCTTCAGGGTCTCGCTCACGTTCGGGTACAGGGTATCCGGGTCGCCCAGCACCTCCAGCTTGACCAAGTCGTGGCCGTCCAGCATCTCGCGCGCCAAGCGCAGGGTGCGGATGGCGTCGTCGGCGGTGTAGCAGCCGGCGGTATTGGGCAGGTAGGTGTATTTCGACGGTGGCACGGCATCGAGCAGGCTGGGCTGTTTGGGGTCCTGCCCGATGTTGGTGCGGCGGATGGCGACGGTAACGATCTCGGCGCCGCTGGCTTCGATGGCCTGGCGGGTCTGCTCGAAATCCTGGTATTTGCCCGTGCCGACCAGCAGGCGGGAGTTGTACGACTTACCGGCGATGACCAAAGGGTTCATGTTTGCTCGTGAGGAGTGAGGGGTTAGGAGTGAGGAGTGCCGGCCTATCGCCTCACTCCTCACTCCTGACGCCTAACCGCCCTATCAGCCGCCGCCGACGGCGACCACGATCTCCAAGACGTCGCCATTCTCGACGGCGGTCTCGGCATGTTGGCTCTTGGGTACGATCTCGCCGTTCCGTTCCACGGCCAGCCGTTTGCCGGTCAAACCGAGTTGATCCAGCAGCTGGGCAACCTTGATGGGGGAGTCGAACTGGCGAGTCTCGCCATTGAGAGAGACGGTAATCACTTTCAACCTACCGCTCATATCCAGTAACATTCAAGGCCGTGATTTTATCACGCGGGTGTAGTTCAATGGTAAAACGGCAGCTTCCCAAGCTGCATACGAGGGTTCGACTAGCCGAGCACTGCTCGGCTGGACGCCGAAGGCGGTCCCTCGCAAAAGCGAGGGATGGCTGGATCGCCCCAAGGCGAGACGGACACATTCCCTTCACCTCCTTCAGAAAATTGGCGGGTGAAGGCGCAGGGCAATAGGCGGGTGTAGTTCAATGGTAGAACGGCAGCTTCCCAAGCTGCATACGAGGGTTCGATTCCCTTCACCCGCTCCATTCCTTTCACTTTAATTGATGTTTTTTGTTTATGCCCTCCATAGAAGAATCCCTAGAACTCATCAAGCGCGGCTGCGACGAGCTGCTGATCGAAGCCGAGCTGGTTGCCAAGCTGAAGAAGGGCAAGCCGCTACGAGTCAAGGCCGGCTTCGACCCGACCGCGCCCGATCTGCACCTGGGCCATACCGTATTGATCAACAAGCTGCGCCAGTTTCAGGAACTGGGCCACGAGGTGATGTTCCTAATCGGCGACTTTACCGGCATGATCGGCGATCCGACCGGCAAGAACGTCACCCGCAAGCCCTTGACGCGCGATGCGGTGATCGAGAACGCGCGGACCTACGAGCAGCAGATATACAAAATTCTCCATCCCGAGAAAACCCTGGTGATGTTCAACTCCAGTTGGATGGGGGAGATGAACGCGGCCGACCTGATCCAGTTGGCGGCCAAGCACACCGTGGCACGCATGCTGGAGCGCGACGATTTCTCAAAGCGTTATTCCAGCGGTCAGCCGATTGCTATCCATGAATTCCTCTACCCGTTGATTCAGGGTTACGACTCGGTAGCCATGAAGGCCGATGTCGAGCTGGGCGGCACCGACCAGAAGTTCAACCTGCTGGTCGGACGTGAGTTGCAGAAGCACTATGGGCAGGAAGCGCAAATCGTGTTGACCATGCCCATCCTCGAGGGCCTGGACGGCGTGCAGAAGATGTCCAAGTCCCTGGGTAACTACATCGGCATCGCCGAGCCGCCCAACGAGATGTTCGGCAAGCTGATGAGCGTGTCCGATAGTCTGATGTGGCGCTATATTGAGTTGCTGTCGTTCCAGCCCTTGTCGGTGGTGCGGCAGTGGCGGCAAGAGGTCGAGGCGGGGCGCAACCCGCGCGACATTAAGGTGGCGTTCGCCCAGGAGATCGTCGCGCGCTTCCATAACCCGGCTGCCGCCGAAGCGGCGCTGGCCGATTTCGAGGCCCGCTTTCGACAGGGGGCGATTCCCGATGAGATGCCGGAATTCACCTTGGAGTCCGCGGCCGAGGGTTTGCCGGTGGTGCAGTTGCTGAAGCTGGCCGGTATGGTGCCTAGCACTTCGGAGGCAATGCGCCAGATTGCCGGCGGCGGCGTTAAACTGGACGGACAGAAGGTAAGCGATAAGGGCTTGATGGTGGCCAAGGGCAGTACCGTGGTGGCCCAGATCGGCAAGCGCAAGTTCGCCCGGGTGACGGTGGGATAGATAAACAGGTAAGGCATATGTCTGCTAAGACGCTGGTGTTCGAACAGTTCGCGCGCGTGGCCAAAGCGATGGCCAGCGCGAATCGCTTGAGTCTGCTTGAGGCCCTGGCCCAGGGCGAGCGCAGTGTAGAGGTCCTGTCCAAGGCGACGGGTATGTCGGTGGCGAATACCTCGCATCATTTACAGGTGCTCAAGGATGCCGGTCTGGCGGTCTCGCGCAAGGAAGGCCTGCAGGTCTTCTACCGTTTGTCGGGCGATCAGATCGTCGATTTGCTGGGGAGCGTGCGGCGGGTGGCCGAGAGTCATCTGGCCGAAGTCGACCGCATCGTGCGCGAGCACTTCGACAAGTTCGACAGCCTGACTCCCGTTGGACACGAGGAATTGATCAAGCTTACAAAAGCCGGTGATGCGGTGGTGATCGATGTGCGGCCGCCCGAGGAATATCGGGCCGGCCATATCCCGGGGGCATTGAACGTGCCGTTGAGCGAGTTGCCGACGCGCCTCAAGAAACTGCCGCACGATCAAGAAGTCGTGGCCTATTGTCGAGGCCCGTATTGTGTCCTCGCCTTTCAGGCCGTGGAGCAGTTGCGCCAAGCGGGTTTCAAGGCGCGCCGGCTTGAAGACGGTTTCCCCGAGTGGAAGGCGGGTAAGCGCCCGATTGAGTCGGGCGAGTAAGTCTTAGCTCGCGTTGCTTTCCGTGGCTTTTTCATAGCTTGTTTTCCGCTAAGACGCAGGCCCATAAGTGCCTTGCCTCGCTTTGGGTATTGGTGGTGTCTATGGTCTGTAAAATTTTTTAAATAAATCCTTGACCGCGTTTTTCAGGTCCGTATAATGCGCGGCTTCCCTGCTGCTGCGGACAACGCGGCGACGGGCGAAAAACTGATCTTTAACAAGTAGAAACAGCCTTAAGAAGTGTGGGCATTAGGCTTGGGGCGGAAGATTCCTGTTATGGGGATTGGAAGCTAACAAGTAAGACCTAATGCTCGATTTTGTCAGTTGATTCTGAAGAGTTGAGT
>JACRAU010000013.1 GCA_016234655.1 Betaproteobacteria bacterium | reverse complement strand
GGCATCAAGCGCGGCCTGATGACCACGGTGCACGCCGCCACCGCCACCCAGAAGACCGTCGACGGCCCCTCGGCCAAAGACTGGCGCGGCGGCCGCGGCATCCTGGAAAACATCATTCCGTCGTCCACCGGTGCTGCCAAGGCCGTGGGCAAGGTGATCCCCGATCTGAACAAGAAACTGACCGGCATGGCCTTCCGGGTGCCGACCTCCGACGTGTCCGTGGTCGACCTGACCGTCGAGCTGAACAAGGAAGCCACCTACGAAGACATCTGCAAGGCCATGAAGGCCGCCTCCGAAGGCGCCCTGAAAGGCGTGCTGGGCTACACCGAGGAGAAGGTGGTCTCCACCGACTTCGTCGGCAACTCCGCGCCTTCCACCTTCGACGTCGATGCCGGCATCGCGCTGGACGGCACCTTCGTCAAGGTCGTGTCCTGGTACGACAACGAGTACGGCTACACCTGCAACATGCTGCGCTTGGTGCAGCACGTGGCGCGCTAGGAATCAGAGTCCAGGGATCAGGGATCAGATTGTGGCGCGGGCTATGCCCGCACAGCTTTTCTGATATCTGATTCCTGATACCTGTCATCTGATGCGTGAGCCGTAAGGCCTGGGCGGCTTGCCGCCCAACCCTTACCGCTTAACTATCCAAGGAGTATCCCCATGGCCAAATTCCTCCGCATGACCGATCTCGACCTTAGGGCTAAGCGCGTGTTCATCCGCGCCGACCTGAACGTGCCCGTCAAGGACGGCAAGGTCACTTCCGACGCCCGCATCACCGCATCCATGCCCACCATCGAGCACGCGCTCAAGGCTGGCGCCAAGGTGATGGTCACCTCTCACCTGGGCCGCCCGACCGAGGGCGAGTGGACCGCCGAGGTCTCCTTGCAGCCGGTGGCCGATGTGATGTCCGCCAAGCTGGGCAAGCCGGTGCGCCTGATCAAGGATTGGGTCGACGGCGGTTTCGACGTCGCCGAGGGCGAGGTCGTGCTGCTGGAGAACTGCCGGGTCAACAAGGGCGAGAAGAAGAACGTCGAAGAGACCGCCAGGAAATACGCCGCGCTGTGCGACGTGTTCGTGATGGACGCCTTCGGCACCGCCCACCGCGCCGAGGCCTCGACCTACGGCATTGCCCAATACGCCCCCACCGCCTGCGCCGGCAAGCTGGTGTCCGAGGAGTTGGAGGCGCTGGACAAGGCCCTGGCCAACCCGGCCCGGCCCATGGTCGCCATCGTCGGCGGCTCCAAGGTCTCGACCAAGCTGACCGTGTTGGAAGCCCTGTCCGAGAAATGCGAGCAACTGGTGGTCGGCGGCGGCATCGCCAACACCTTCCTGGCCGCCACCGGCAAGAACGTCGGCAAGTCGCTGTGCGAGCATGACCTGATCCCCACCGCACAAGCGCTCATCGGCAAGATGACCGCGCGCGGCGCCACCATCCCCATCGCCGTGGACGTGGTCTGCGGCAAGCAGTTCGATGCCAACGAGCCGGCCGTGACCAAGAGCGCCGATGCCGTGGCCGACGACGACATGATCTTCGACATCGGCCCCAAGAGCGCGCAGGAACTGGTCGACATCATCATGAAGGCCGGCACCGTGGTGTGGAACGGCCCGGTCGGCGTGTTCGAATTCGACCAGTTCGGCGAAGGCACCAAGGCCATCGCCATGGCCATCGCCGAGACCAAGGCCTTCACCCTGGCCGGCGGCGGCGACACCATCGCCGCGATCCAGAAGTACGACATCTACGACAAGGTGTCCTACATCTCCACCGCCGGCGGCGCCTTCCTCGAATATCTGGAGGGCAAGGTCCTGCCCGCCGTGGCCATTCTGGAAGAACGCGCGAAGGGCTAATGCCCGAGTGAGGAGAGAGGCGTGAGGCGTGAGGTGAAAACCCTCTTGCCCTTCCTCCTCACTCCTAACCCCTCACTCCTTACTGAGTAAACATGCTACGTAGAACAAAAATCGTCGCCACCCTCGGCCCCTCCTGCTCCGACCCCAAGGTCTTGGACAAGATGGCGGAGGCCGGCGTGGATGTCGTGCGCTTGAATTTCTCCCACGGCAAGCCGGAAGACCATATCCAACGCGCCGAACTGATCCGCTCCATCGCCAAGACCCGGGGCCGTGCCATCGGCGTGCTGGTCGACCTGCAAGGCCCCAAGATCCGCATCGGCAAGTTCAAGGACGGCAAGATCAGCCTGAACGTCGGCGACCCTTTCACCCTCGACGCCACCTGCGAACTGGGCGACCAGACCCGGGTCGGCCTCGACTACAAGGAACTGATCAAGGACGTGTCGCGCGGCTCGACCCTGATCCTGGACGACGGCCGGATCGAGATGTGGGTCGAGGAGGTCAAGGGCAACGAGGTGCATTGCAAGGTCACCCGTGGCGGCCCCCTGTCCAACAACAAGGGCATCAACCGCAAGGGCGGCGGCCTGTCCGCCGCCGCCCTGACCGACAAGGACAAGGAAGACATCAAGACCGCGGCCCTGCTCAAGGCCGACTATGTCGCGGTGTCCTTCCCCAAATCCGCCGCCGACATCCAGGAGGCGCGCGAGCTCTTGCAAGCGGCCAAGTGCAAGGCCTGGATCGTGGCCAAGATCGAGCGGGTCGAGGCGATCGAGGCGCTGGAAGAGATCATCAATGCCTCTGACGCGATCATGGTCGCCCGCGGCGACCTCGGGGTCGAGGTGGGCGACGCCGCCGTGCCGGCCCTGCAGAAGAAGATGATCCGCATGGCCCAGGAGCGCAACAAGCTGGTGATCACCGCGACCCAGATGATGGAGTCGATGATCAGCAGCCCGATCCCGACCCGGGCCGAGGTGTCCGACGTGGCCAACGCCGTGCTCGACGGCACCGACGCCGTGATGCTGTCGGCCGAGACCGCCGCCGGCCAGTACCCGGTCGAGACCGTGGAAGCCATGCACCGCATCTGCGTCGAGGCGGAAAAGGAGATGGAGCCGTTCTTCGACGGCAAACTGCTCGACCACGGCTTCCTGCGGGTGGACGAGGCCATCGCCATGTCCGCCGCCTTCACCGCGCTGCACCTGAACGTGAAGGCCATCGCGGCGATGACCCAATCCGGTTCGACCGCGCTGTGGATGAGCCGGATGAGCACCAACGTGCCGATCTACGCCTTGACACCCGAGACCGAAACCCGTAGAAAAGTCAGTCTTTTCCGCGGTGTCTATCCGATCAACTTCAGGCCCTCCAGCCAAGAGCGCGACCAGTTGCTGGCCGAGGCGGAAGACGAACTCCGGCGGCGCGGCGCGGTACGCAACGGCGACCTGATCCTGCTCACCATCGGCGAGCCGATCGGCCGCCCGGGCGGCACCAACACCCTGAAGATCGTCCGCGTGGGCGAGCGGAAAACCGATTAAATAACTAGTTAACTTAGATAGGAGTAATCAGATGGCTCTCATTTCCTTGCGTCAACTGCTCGACCACGCCGCCGAGAACGGTTACGGCCTGCCGGCCTTCAACGTCAACAACATGGAACAAGTGCAGGCGATCATGGAAGCCGCCGCCGCAGTCGATTCCCCGGTCATCCTGCAAGGTTCCGCCGGCGCCCGTTCTTACGCCGGCGAGCCCTTCCTGCGCCACCTGATCCTGGCCGCCATCGAGCAATACCCGCAGATCCCGATCTGTATGCACCAAGACCACGGCGCCTCCCCGGCCGTGTGCTTCCGCTCCATCCAGTCCGGCTTCTCGTCGGTGATGATGGATGGCTCGCTGATGTCCGACGCCAAGACCCCGTCCTCCTACGAATACAACGTCGAGACCACCCGCAAGGTGGCCGAGCTGGCCCATGCCTGCGGCGTGTCCGTCGAAGGCGAACTGGGCTGCCTGGGCTCGCTCGAGACCGGCAAGATGGGCGAGGAAGACGGCCACGGCGCCGAAGGCGAGCTGGATCACTCCATGCTGCTGACCGACCCCGACGAGGCCGCCGATTTCGTCAAGCAGACCAAGGTCGACGCCCTGGCCATCGCCATCGGCACCAGCCACGGCGCCTATAAGTTCACCCAGAAGCCCACCGGCAAGGTGCTGCGCATCGACCGCGTGAAAGAAATCCACGCCCGCATCCCCAACGTGCACCTGGTCATGCACGGCTCCTCCTCGGTGCCGGAAGACTGGCTCGCCATCATCAACAGCTATGGCGGCGACATGGGCCAGACCTATGGCGTGCCGGTCAGCGAGATCGTCGAAGGCATCAAGAGCGGCGTGCGCAAGGTGAACATCGACACCGACCTGCGCATGGCCTCCACCGGCGCCATCCGCAAGCACCTGGCCGAGAACAAGGCCAACTTCGACCCGCGCAAGTTCTTCAAAGAAGCGACCAAGGCCATGTCCGGCATCTGCAAGGACCGCTACGAGGCCTTCGGCGCCGCCGGCCAAGCCAGCAAGATCAAGAAGGTGTTCTCGCTGGAAGAAATGCAGAAGCGTTACGACAAGGGCGAACTCGACCCCAAGGTCAACTAAGCATTTGACGTAGACAGACAAAGGCGGCCCCGTGCCGCCTTTGTCGTTTGGAGAGAACCATGGACGCCCTATACGAAACCTCGATCAAATCCCTGCCGCTGATCCACAAGGGCAAGGTGCGCGACATCTACGCCATCGACGACCGGCGCATGCTCATCGTCACCACCGACCGCCTGTCCGCCTTCGACGTGGTCATGCCCACGCCGATTCCGGCCAAGGGCCGGGTGCTCACCGCCGTCAGCAACTTCTGGTTCGACAAGCTCGGCCACATCCTGCCCAACCAACTCACCGGCGACAAACCGGAAGACATGGTCGCGCCGGATGAGCGCGAGCAGGTCGAGGGCCGTGCCGTGGTGGTGAAACGCCTGAAGGCGCTGCCGGTCGAGGCCATCGTGCGCGGCTATCTGGTCGGCAGCGGCTGGGCCGATTACCGGAAGACCGGCCAGGTCTGCGGCATCGCCCTGCCCGCCGGGCTGCAACAAGCGAGCCGCCTGCCCGAGCCGCTGTTCACGCCGTCGACCAAGGCGGCGGTGGGCGAGCACGACGAGAACATCGATTACGCCCAGTGCGAACAACTACTGGGGGCGGAGATGGCGGCCCAGGTGCGCGACGCAGCCATCGCCCTGTACAAGGCAGCGGCGGAGTATGCGCTCACCCGTGGCATCATCATCGCCGACACCAAGTTCGAATTCGGCCTGGACGAGAACGGCACGCTGACCCTGATCGACGAGGCGCTGACCCCGGACTCATCCCGCTTCTGGCCGGCCGACGAATACCAGGTCGGCAGCAACCCGCCCAGCTTCGACAAGCAATACGTGCGCGACTGGCTGACCGATTCGGGCTGGAACAAGCAGGCACCCGGCCCCGAACTGCCGGCCGATGTCGTACAAAAAACGGCGGAGAAATACGCCGAGGCCTTGAAGCGGCTGATCGGCTAAGGAAAGGCCGTCATCGCGAGCCCTCGCCTAGCAAGGGCGTGGCGATCCATGGGCACCAAGAACCGGATTGCCACGGTGGCTACGCCACCTCGCAATGGCCGGTCGGGGGCACCCTACGATTCGCCGGACTTCTTGCGCCGCATCTGGCCGCTGACCAGGCGGTACTCGTACAAGCGGCACTCCAGCGGCCCGTTGAACAGCGGCGTGCGCTTGGTCGCTTTCAGCCCGATGTGCTGCGGCAGCTCGGGATCGGCCGAGAGCAGATAGGCGCTCCAACCGGTGAAGTGCTGCTTGAGGTTGTCGCCCAGGCCGCGATAGAACGCGGCCATGTCCTCATCTTCTTCGCTCCCCTGCTCCGAGGAAGACGCAGTCGCCGCGCTGCCTGGCTTTAACCTCACCCCATACGGCGGGTTGCTCACGATCAGGCCGACCTTGCCCGGCGCCTGCACCTCCAGCGCGTCGGCCTCGCGCAAGGTCACGCAGTCGAGCAGCCCGGCCTCGCGCAGATTGGTCTCGGTCGCCCAGACCATGCGCGGGTCGATGTCGGCGCCGTAGATCGGCAACGGCCGCGTCGCCAATTGCGCCGCCTGCGCGTTCTTGCGCAGCTTGGCCCATTCCACCTTGTCGAAGCTGTTCAGGTTCTCGAAGGCGAAGTGCCGGCGCAGGCCGGGCGCGATGTTGAGCGCCATCAACACCGCCTCCAGCAGGATGGTGCCGCCGCCCATCATCGGGTCGAGCAGCGGCATCTCCGGCGTCCAGCCGGCTAGGCGCAACATGCCGGCGGCCAGGTTCTCGTTCAGCGGCGCCTGCGCGGCCTGCACCCGATAGCCGCGCCGGTTCAAGGGCTCGCCGGTCAGGTCCAGGTAGAGGGTGAAACTGTCCTCGCCCAGAAACAGCAGAATCGGCACGTCCGGGTTGTGCGCGTCGACATCCGGCCGCGCGCCGGTCACGTCGCGGTAGCGGTCGCACAGCGCGTCCTTGATCTTGAGCGAGGCGAAGTTCAGGCTCTTGAGCGGGCTACGATGGGCGACGGTGCGCACGGCGATGGTGCGGCCGAGTGGAAACCACTCCGGCCAGGGCAGCGCGCGCGCCGCCTGATACAGATCGTCCTCGGACTGGTAGCGGCCGTGCGCGACCTGCTGCAAGACGCGGATCGCCAGGCGCGACCACAGGTTGATCTTCCAGGCCAGTGCGATGTCGCCGACGAAGCTGACGCCGCCCGAGCCGGGCTGCACCGACTCGGCGCCCAGCTCGGCCAGCTCCTTCGCCAGTTCGTGCTCCAGCCCGCGCGGGCTGGCGGCGAACAGGCGCAGCGGCCCCGATACCGGCTTGGGCGCCGGGCGCGGTTGCCGCTCGCGTTGCGGCTTGTCGCCGCGCTGGCGCGCATCCTCGCCACGGGCCGAACGGCGCGGCGCCTCGTCGCGGCCCGTGCGCGCCTTGCGCTCGAAACCGCCCTCGCCGCGCTCCGTGCGGCCGCCTCTGGCCGGGTGCTGCTGCGGCCCGTCCTTAGGCCGCAGGTGCCGGCGCGGCTGATCCACCGCCGATTTTTTGGCTAGCGGTGCCGGTCTGGTCTCTTCCATCGGCGCGGCGGAATCGCTACCCTTCAACGCCCGCTGCTGGCGCACGGGCAAATGGCTGCCGCGCACCGGCTTGCGCGATTTCGCCGGTACCGGCGCGGCGGCCGCGTCGTCGGGCTTGGCTTGCTTGACGCGCAAGACCTTACGTTTGGAAGAATCGGATGACGAAGACAAGTTGGTTCCTGCAAAAACTCAAAGCGAATTGGCTTACCCTACTGCTGATCGGGCTGATCGTCTACTTGTGGTTCCGGCCTTGGGCCCCGGTCGACGAACTGCACCTGCCGGCGCCCGAGGTCACGATCTCGACGCCAGACGGCCCCAAGCCCTTGTCGGCCTGGCGCGGCCAAGTGGTGCTGGTCAACTTCTGGGCCACCTGGTGCCCCTATTGCCGGCACGAAATGCCCGCCATGCAGGCCTTCTACCAGGAGCACAAAGCCGAAGGGTTCGAGATTCTGGCACTGAGCTTGGACGAAAGCCAGAGCGAGGTCGATGCCTTCATGCGCAAGGAGGCTTATAGCTTCCCGGCCATGCTCGCCATCTCGGGCACCGCGCAGCAGTTCGGCGGCGTCAGCAAGGTGCCGACCTCGTTCATCGTCGACCGCCGGGGCGTCATCCGGCACAAGGTGAGCGGCCAGGTACACAAGAGCCGGCTGGAGGACTTGATCCTGCCCTTGCTCAAGGAACCCTCGTAGGGTGCGCTCCGCGCACCAAATCATGGTGCGTGAAACATTTATCCTCGCGCAGCGGGCACACCCTACGGCACGACCGTAGCCGCCGGCACGCCGGCCGACCACTGCAAGCGCCGGGCCAAATCGGCGGTCACGCTGATCCGGCCGTCGCCGTCGATGAACATCGCCTCGCGTACCCCCATCTTGTCCGCCATCGCGCGCCAGCCGGCGGCGCCGCTGATGAACAAGGGCTTGCTCGCCACGTCCGACACCACGCCGGCCTTGGCCCCGCGCGCCAGCACCGTCACCGCCTGCACGCCCTGCACCGGCAGGGCCGTGCGCGGGTCGATCAAGTGGCAATAGCGCCGGCCCTGATAGTCGAAATAGCGCTGGTAATCGCCCGAGGTGCCGATGGCCTCGCCGTCGTTGAGGTCGACCATCGCAATCGCGCCGGCCTGGCGCGGGTGCTGGATGCCAACCCGCCACGGCCGCTCGCCGTGCTTACCCAGCGCGATGACATTGCCGCCGATGTTGATCAGCGCGTTGTCGATGCCCTGGCTCTTGAGATAGGCCGCCGCCACGTCCAGCGCATAACCCTTGGCATAACCGCCCAGATCGACCCGCACCGCCGGGTTGCGGCTGCGCACCGTGTGGCCCGCCAACGCCAGGTCGGCCATTGACGGCGCTGCCTTCAACCATCTACCGATCTCGGCTGGTGCCGGCGGCACGTTGCCGTCGAAGCTGTCGGCCTGGAAGCCCCAGAGCCGGATCAGATTGCCGATGGCCGGATTGAACAGCCCATCCGACTGCGCCGAATAGCGCGCCGTATCCTGCAATATCGCCACCAGCCCCGGCGAGGTCGCCACCTCGGCCGCATCCTGCGCGATCAAATCGTTCACCCGCGACAAGGTGCCCGGTTTCCAGGCATGCAGCATCTCATGCAGCTTGTCGAAGTCCTTGAGCACTTGGCCCACCGCCGCCTGCGCCTTGGCCTCGTCCTCGCCGTAGACGCTGATATCGACCAGCGTGCCGAAGACATAGGCCTGTTGTTTGTACAGCGGGGGTTCGCCGCAGCCGCTGAGGGTGAGGAGTAGGGCGAGGAGGGTAAGGAATGAACGCATCGGACTTTGCAGGACGTTTTGGACTTGGGGATTTTACTGCTTCAGCGGAATCGGGAAGCTTTACTTTCGCGTGAGGCAGTAGGCCGGGGGCGCCCGGCAGCGCGTCACTTTCTTTGCTCGTGCAAAGAAAGGTAACCAAAGAAAGCACGCCCCGCTTCCGCCGAAACCCCGGCGCCGCTGCCGTCATGCAGGCGGCGAAAGAACTCGCTTCGCTCAAACAGCTTTCGCCGGCCTTCGGCTTCCCTGCATGACGCCATCGTCACCGGCGGCGTCAGAGGGGAGGTTAACGTCAAAAGCAAAAGCAAACCCAGTGTATCGGCGCAACGCGCCGATACACTCTCAAAACAAACAGCATTCCCGCTCGCGGGGGGGGGTACCGGGACCGCCTGGCGGCGGCGGGCAAGCCGCCGATGGTGATCATCGGTGCCATGATGCGTAAGCTGGTGCATGTCGCCTACGGCGTGCTGAAATCGGGAAAACCCTTCAATCCCGATCTGCATGCCGCTTGACGGGGATAACAGTATCTACAAGCTCTATGGTTCTAATCTGCTTGCAAGCGGCTCTACAGATGTGGCCTTGTTGATCAACAAAGTGGTTAGTTCTTTTCTAGCGCTTTGTATGGTTGGTACTGAGCTTGTTGCACCAGAACAGCGTGATGTCATGTCGTCGTTAGCCACAAAGTCGGCGCGCGTGCTACCGCCGAACACATTTACAATTCGTGGGTTTGTGCAGTTAACAAACGTTTTCGTTAATGTTCCTCGGAACAAGTCATCCAGTAGAATCTTTCCATTCTGTGTTGCCCTTATGGCGTATCCATATTCAATTTCCACGCCTCCAGATGTCCACTCATAAATGTATGACGCGTTGCGAGGCATAAAAAGCGCAGCCATCATTAGATTGACCTCGTGTTGCGCATAAGTAATGGTTTGAGATTGTGCCGGCAATTGCCGCTCTTCTAGGCGAAGTTTTTCGTAGTTGATGTTAATTGTGTCTTTTCCGCCGGCTTCACCTTTTGCGAGTATGACAAAGTTGGCGGACGCTTTTTTAATGCCTTCCTTTATGTCTTCTTCAGTAAGGCGATCTGGGGGTGTGATAGTGACTTGTACATACGCAGTTAATTCTTTTAATTTCCTTTCAACCAGATCAGGATAAACGTTCTTCAATTCAGATAATTCTGCTCTGTGTAAAGTTGATTTTGACAAGCGTTGTTTAGCGATGTCTTTTTCGGTGTTAGTTCGTTCCGGATTGGCTAGATATTTAGCTAATGACTGGACGATGGCTAGTTTGCGTCGGCTGTCTGATACTTGATCAAGAGTCCTTTCGAAAATTTTCTTTTGAGCCTCTGGTGATTTGAGTGAGTCAAATGCTTCCCAATTGTCACTGAGTAACCAGTCCAGCTCGGCTCTGTTGGCTGCCATATCGACAGCGGCCTTACACTTTCCAGCATCAGGCAATACCCCACTTTCCGAGATTTTTTTAATACTTAGCATCCTATCGGTTAGGATTTGCTTGTCGGTAATTTTCTTGGGATTTTCACAGAAATGGTTTAGCAAGCCCGATTGGATTTTTGTGTTGTTTTTGATTACCTCTCTTAGCTTGTCGTTGCTTGGCTGCTTACCAAGGGCCTCGTTAACATGGTAAGCGACGCGATCAAAATCGTTTTTCTCCGCATATTCAATTGCGTAGCCAATATGGAAATCTAGTTGCTGCGCCGGATCCTGTGGGTAATTGTTGGGGGTGGCACAACCAAATAGGTTCGACAGCCCGAGCAATAGCGCGGCAAAGAAATTTTTCTTCAAGATGCCATCCCCTTCTAAAAACGGATTATTTAATTGTTATTGTGCTGCGAAAACTTGCCTTTGCAGAGTCAGAAAAAGCAAGGTAGATATGGAAATACTATGAAATGAAAAACAATAAGTAAAGCTTGTAGGACGAATTAGCGAAGCATAGCCCACCAAATAAACTGCATACGTTGGGATGTTGGTTTTTGAGAGGTGGTCGACGCATCGCGTCGACCACCTGGATTTTGCCGTTAACTTCCCCTCTGTCGTCGCCGTGCGTGGCGCAGTTGCGCGGGGCAGCCGAAGGCCGGCGAAAGCTGTTTGAGCCCGAAGGGCGAGTTCTTTCGCCGCCCGCGCAACTGTGACGTGCACGGGGGTGTCGGCGACAGCGGGGCGTGCTTTCTTTGGTTACCTTTCTTTGCACGAGCAAAGAAAGTGACCCGCTGCCGGGCGGCCCCGGCCAATGGCCTCACGCCAACCGACGACCTCACTCATAGACCAACAGCCTTCCCTCTCCCCTACCCCTCTCCCGCTTGCGGGAGAGGGGGCAAATCAAACTTGCCTCTCCAACGCCCCCACAAACATCCCCGCCACATCAAACCCCGTCTGCGCCATGATCTCGCGGAAGCAGGTGGGGCTGGTGACGTTGACCTCGGTCAGCCAGTCGCCGATGACATCCAAGCCGACCAGCAGCAGGCCGGCGGCCTTGAGTTGCGGGCCGAGGGTTTGCGCGATCTGCCAGTCGCGCTCGGTCAGCGGCCGGGCGACGCCGGTGCCGCCGGCGGCGAGGTTGCCGCGGGTCTCGCCCGGCGCGGGGATGCGGGCCAGCGCATAAGGCACCGGCTCGCCGTCGATGATCAGGATGCGCTTGTCGCCGTCCTTGATCTCGGGGATGTAGCGCTGGGCCATCACCGTGGTGGTCTCATGCTGGGTCAGGGTTTCGACGATGACGCCGAGGTTGGCATCGCCCGGCCGAATGCGGAACACCGAGGCGCCGCCCATCGCGTTCAAGGGCTTGAGCACGACGTCGCCCTGCTCGGCTAGAAATTCGCGAATCTCTTCGGCCCGGCTGGTGACCAGGGTGGGCACGGTGAATTGCGGAAAGCGGAAGATCGCCAGCTTTTCGTTGAAGTCGCGCAGCGCTTGCGGCCGGTTGAACACGCGGGCGCCGTCGCGCTCGGCCAGTTCCAGCAGATAAGTCGCGTACAAAAATTCCTGGTCGAACGGCGGGTCCTTGCGCATCAGCACCGCGTCGAATTCGTTCAACCGCCGCCATTCGTGGTTGCCGGGCTCGAACCAGTCCGGGGTGCGCCCGGTCAGCGCAAGCGGGAACACCCGGCCCACGAGCTTGCCGTCGCGCCAGGCAAGGTCTTGCGGCTCGCAAGCCCACAACGCATGGCCGCGCGCGGCGGCGGCCTGCATCATGGCGAAGGTGCTGTCTTTGTAGATCTTGAAGCTGGCGAGCGGATCGACGACGAACAGTATCTGCATGCTTAGAACCTCGGCAACTGCGGGTTGGGCGCGGTCTGTTCCAACTCGATCGCGGCGGCCAGCGCGGCCAGCCGCGCGAGCACGCCGTAGGTATAGAAACGGTTGACCGGCGCATCGGGCCAGGCGTCGGCGTCGCCGTAGCTGCCGACCTCGTCGAAGGCCAGCGGCACGAAGTGCATGCCGGCCGCGTTTAGGTTTTCGTCGGCGCCGCGGCCGGTGTGCACGCGGTAGAAGCCGCCGATGACGAAGTGGTCGATCATGTAGACCACCGGCTCGGCCACCGCCTCGTTGATGGTCTCGAAGGTGTAGACGCCCTCTTGCACCAGCACCTGCCGTACTTGCAGGCCTTCTTTCACCACCGCCATCTTGTTGCGTTGCCGGCGGTTCAGTTCGCGCATCTCGTCGGCGCTCTTCACGGTCATGATGCCCATGCCGTAGGTGCCGGCGTCGGCCTTGACGATGACGTAGGGCTCGCGGTCGATGCCGTGCTCGGCGTATTTCGCCCGCATGCGCCGCAGCATCTCGTCGACGTGGCCGGCCAGGCATTCCTCGCCGTCGCGCGTCTGGAAATCGACCTCGTCGCACACGGAGAAATAAGGGTCGATCAACCACGGGTCGATGCCGACGATGGCGGCCAGTTGCTCGGCCACCCGCTGGTAGGCGGCGAAGTGCTTGGACTTGCGCCGCACCGACCAGCCGGCGTGCAAGGGCGGCATCAGGGTCTGGCTCGGGTCGAGGTCTTGCAGGATGGCCGGCGCGCCGGCCGACAGGTCGTTGTTGAGCAGGATCGCACAGGGATCGAAATCGTCCACCATGACCCTTCGCCCCTCGCGCCGCACCGGCTCCAGCAGCACCGCGCCGCCGTCCGGCAGGTCGAGCTTCAAGGGTTCGGCCAGGTCCGGAATCAGGCTGCCGATGCGCACGTCCAGGCCGGAGCGGCGCAGGATGCAGGCCAGCGAGGCGACATTCTGCAGATAGAACAGGTTGCGCGTGTGGTTCTCGGGGATCAAGAGCAGGCGCTTCGCGGTCGCGCACATTTTCTCGACCGCGACCTGCGCCGCCTGCACCGCCAGCGGCGCGAAGGCCGGGTTCAGGTTGTTGAAGCCGCCGGGAAACAGATTGGTATCGACCGGTGCCAGCTTGAAGCCGCTGTTGCGCAGATCGACCGAGGTATAGAACGGCGCCGAATGTTCTAGCCATTGCCGGCGAAACCAATGCTCGATCGGCGGCATGGCCGCGAGCACGCGTTTTTCCAGATCGAGCAGCGGGCCGGTCAGGGCGGTGGTGAGATGGGGGACCATGCGACCTCTTGCGTTATTCTATGTGAAGCGAGTTTAACCAAGATATGGCCACTCCTGCGAAAATCACCCCCATCGCCCACGCAACACGACGCCATGTTCGACATCCTGCTCTACCAGCCCGAAATCCCGCCCAACACCGGCAACATCATCCGCCTGGCCGCCAACACCGGCTGCCGGCTGCATTTGATCGAACCCTTGGGTTTTTCGCTCGACGACAAGCAATTGAAGCGGGCCGGCCTCGACTACCACGAATACGCCGAGCTCAAGACCCATGCCGATTGGCCGGCCGCATCGGCCTTTTTCGCCGGGCGCAACATCTACGCCTTCAGCAAGCGCGCGCAACGGCTGCATACCGAAGCCACCTTCGAGGCGGACGATGTCTTGTTGTTCGGGCCGGAAACGCGCGGTTTGCCCAATGAGATATTGGCCGAGATCGCACCGGACAGACAGATTCGCCTGCCGATGCGGCCGGGCCAGCGCAGCTTGAACCTGTCCAACGCCGCTGCCGTCGCGGTGTTCGAGGCCTGGCGCCAGCTGGGATTTGCCGGCGGCCTGTAGGAGGCCCCTCCCGGGGCCGAACATTTTTCGCGGCCGGGAGGCCGCTCCTACAAACCCTCGGCCTTTTGGTCGCGGTTGAGCAAGAAGGCGACCGCCTCTTTCGGGGTCAATTCCTGCACCAACAAGCGACGCACCGCATCGGCGATCGGCATCTCCACACCCAGCTCCCGCGCCAAACGGCAGGCCTCGCGCGCGGTGGTCACGCCCTCGGCGACGTGGCCCAACTCGCGCAAGATCGCCTCCAAGCCCATGCCTTGCGCCAGGCGCAGGCCGACTTGGCGGTTGCGCGACAGGTCGCCGGTGCAGGTGAGGATGAGGTCGCCCAGGCCGGACAGGCCCATGAAGGTCTCGGCCCGGCCGCCGAGCTTGAGCCCGAGCCGGGTCATCTCGGCCAGGCCGCGAGTGATCAGCGCGGCGCGCGCGTTGTAGCCGAAGCCCAGGCCGTCGCAAACGCCGGCCGCGATGGCGATCACGTTCTTGAGCGCGCCGCCGATCTCGACCCCGACCACGTCGGCGCTGGAATAAATGCGCATCGCCGGGTCGTGCAGGTCTTGCGCGGCGCGGCGGGCGAAGGCCTCGTCCTCGGCGGCCAGGGTCAGCGCGACCGGCTGGCCTTGGGCCACTTCCAGCGCGAAGCTGGGGCCGGACAAGACGCCGACCTTATCGTGCCCGAGCCCGACCTCGCTCAACACGACATGCGGCAGCTTCATGCTGTCCGCCTCGAAGCCCTTGCACAGCCAGATCAGCGGCACGCGGCAATCCTGCTCGCGCAGGCCGTGGCCCAGGCCGCGCAGGCCGGCGGTCGGCACCGCCGCGACCAGATAATCGGTGCCGCTCACGGCCTCGGCCAGATCGGCGGTCAAGCGCAAGGCGGCGGGAAGTTCGATACCGGGTAGATAGCGCGCGTTTGTCCGGCTCGCCGCCATCTCGGCCGCTTGCTCGGCGCTGCGCGCCCACAGGGCGACCTCGGCATGCACGCCGAGGCGCACGGCCAGGGCGCTGCCCCATGCCCCCGCCCCCAAGATTGCGATGCGCATCGCCGTGGCCGTCCAGGCGGTTTAGTTCGGCTGGCCCGAGGCCTGGGCCTGCTTCTGCTGCATGTAGAGCGCCTCGAAGTTGACCGGCTGCAACACCACCGGCGGGAAGCCGGCGCGCACCGACACGTCGCTGACCGCTTCGCGCGCATAGGGGAACAGGATGTTCGGGCAGGCCACGGCCAGGGTCGGCTCCAGCGCCTCTTCCGGCAGGCCTTCGATGCGGAAGATGCCGGCCTGCTTGGCCTCGATCAGGAAGAAGACCTTGTCGCCGCGCTTGGCGGTGACCGTGATGGTCAAGTGCACGTCGTAGATGGCGTCTTCGACCCGGTCGACCCGGGTCTGGATGTCCATGTCCATCTCCGGCGCTTCGCGCTCCAGGAAGATTTGCGGCGCGTTGGGCACCTCGAGCGAGACATCCTTGAGGTAGATCTTCTCGATGTTGAACACGGGATTGTTGGCTTGGGACTGGTTGTTGTCGCTCATGATGTTCCGTCGAATGGAGGTGGGGAATAAAGCGGCCCATTATAACCGCTCAGGACGGCCGCCCCGTGACGCTTCAGTGCCGGGCAAGCCAGGTCTTCAACTGGGCCGCCGGCAGCGCGCCGGCCACGCGGTCGACCTCTTGGCCGCGCTTGAACAAGGCCAGGGTCGGGATGCTGCGGATGCCGAAGCGGGCGGCCAGGCCCTGCTCGGCCTCGGTGTCGACCTTGGCGAAGCGCACCCGGCCAAGATGCTCGGCCGCCGCTTGGGCGAAGACCGGCGCCATCGTCTTGCACGGGCCGCACCAGGGCGCCCAGAAATCCACCAGCACCGGCAGTTCATTGCGGGCGATAAATTTGTCGAAGCTGGCGGCGGTCAAATCGACCGGCTTGGCGGGCAGCACCTCGCCGCCGCACTTGCCGCACTTGGGGCCGTCGCGCAGGCGCTCGGCCGGCACGCGGTTGACGGCCAGACAGTGGGGACAGACCAGTTCCATGACATCACCTCCATGAACAGCGACTGCCTCGGAGGTGGTGGCTAGGCCGGCGATTTCAAGCGGCCAGCAAGGGCTCCAGCTCGCCCGCGGCGTCGAGCGCCGACAGGTCGTCGAAGCCGCCGACATGGCGGTCGCCGATGAAGACCTGCGGCACGGTGCGGCGGCCGGTGATCTGCATCATGGCCTCGCGCTGGGCGGGGTCGAGGTCGACGCGGACCTTCTCGATCTCGGTCACGCCCTTCTTGTTCAACAGCTTCTCCGCCATGACGCAATAGGGGCAAACGGCGGTGCAATACATCTTTACGTGAGGCATATCGTTCTCGATTACTAAAATCACTTCTCTTTCGGCAGCCCGGCTTGGTCCCAGGCCATCATGCCGCCCGCCAGGTTGTGCACGTTCTCGAACCCGGCCTTGCGCAAGATGCCGCAGGCCATGCCGGAACGTTGGCCGCTGCGACAGACCGCGACGATGGCCTTGCCCTTGTGCTTGTCCAATTCGCCGACCCGCTTGGCCAGGGTGCCGACCGGGATGTGCCTGGCCTTGGCGATATGGCCATCGACGAACTCGGATTGCTCGCGCACGTCGAGGATCAAGGCATCCTGCCGGTTGATCAGCGTGACCGCCTCTTGCGGCCCGACTTGTTTCACGCCCGAGATGCGGCCACGGAAGCTCGGCATGACCAGCATGAAGCCCGATAAGGCGGCCAACAGCACCGTCCAGATATTTTGTTGAATGAATTCCATTTGAAGCATCGATCCTTATGAACAGCAGGCGCCGCCAGACTCTTTCAAACCCAGTTTCTTCATCACGATGGCGGGCGGGCAAAAGTCGGTGATGCCGGACTGGAACAGATTGAGGCCGATGAAGGCGGTGAACCAAAGCCAAGACATCTGCGTAATGTCGACCTGGCCGCTGAAATGGGCCAAGGCCAGGGACAACAGAATCATGGTGCCAACCATGCTACGGATAATGCGCTCGATGCTCATCGAAAAAACTCCTGGAAAATCTGCCAGATAAAGGCTAATTGCCGGACTTCAAGCCGGCCCGCCGCTGCCATAGCAGGTACAACAAAGGGATCACCACCAAGGTCAGGGCGGTGGACGCGAAGGTACCAAAGATCAGCGACACCGCCAATCCGCCGAACACCGGATCGGTCACCATGACCGCCGAGCCCAGGATGATGGCCAGGGCGGTCAGCAGGATGGGCCTAAAGCGCACGGCGCCGGCCTCCATCACCGCCTCGTCCAGACCGTAGCCGCGCGCGCGGTAGTCGAGGATGAAGTCGATCAGCAGCAGCGAATTGCGCACCACCACGCCGGCCAAGGCGATCACGCCGATCATCGAGGTCGCGGTGAAGGCCTGGCCCGTGGCCCAATGGCCGGGGAAGACGCCGATCAGCGTGAGCGGGATCGCGCCCATCACGATCAGCGGCAGCATGAACGACTTGTAATAGGCGGTCAGCAAGAGATAGATCAGCACCAGCGCGACGAGGAAGGCCGAGCCCAGGTCGCGGAACACGTCCAGCGTCAAGCGCATCTCGCCGCCCCAGAGTAGGCTGTAGTCCTTCACGTCGCGCGGCTGCGCCTCGACGAAACCGAGATTGCCGGTGCTAAAGCGCACACCGTTCTTGAGCCGCTGTTCATCCAACATCTTATCGAGGGCCAGCACCGCGTAGACCGGGCTGGAGGTCAACATCTCGCCGCTCACCGTCACCATCGAGTGCTGGTCGCGATCGTGGATCGGCTTAGCCTCGACCGTGCGCCGCACCTCGGCCAGTTGCGCCAGCGGGATTTGCACGCCCTGGGCATTGGCCACGCGCAGCGCCATCAGCGAACCCGGCGTCGCCCGCAGCTCGCGCGGCAAGCGCACGCGAATCTCCACCGGCTCGCGCGCCTCGACCGCATGCAGGGTGCCGATGCTGAAACCGCTGACGTAGTCGCGCAGCAGCTTGGCCACCTGGGCCGGGGCCACGCCGGCCAGCGCCGCGCGCTCGGCATCGACCCGCACCTCGAAGCTGTCGACGTTGGCGGTCACCGAATCGTCGATGTTGATCAGGCCGTAGGCCTTGTGGAATGCGCCATTCACCTCGGCCGCCGCCGCGCGCAGCCGGTCGTAATCGGGGCCGTACAGCTCGGCCAGGATTTGCGCCGGCACCGGCGGGCCGGGCGGCGTCTCGTATATCTTCAGCTTGGCCTGCGGGTAGGCCTGGCGCACCGGCTTCAGCGCCGCGTCGAACTGCGCCGCGATCTCGTGCGACGAGGCGCTGCGCGCATGCTTGTCGACCAGGTTGACCCGGATCTGCGCCAGGTTTTCACCGCGCTTCAATAGGTCGCCGCGCACCAGGGCGGCAAAATCGATCGGCGCGGCGCGGCCGACGAAGGCCTGGTAGTCGGCCACGTTCGGGTTGCGCGCAATAGCCGCGCCGACCGCACGGGCGACCCGGTCGGTGCCGGCCAGGGCGGTACCGGCCGGCAGGTCGACCTGCAACAGTAGGGTGTTGGTGTTGTCGTTGGGCAGCATCTTTAGCTCGACGCCGAGCGCGGACAGCGGGCCGTTCACGCCGGCAGGGCGCACGAACTGCCAGGCCGGCATGACCATGGCGGCAGCGAGCAGGACCAGCACGACGATGAAGAACAGGTTGCGCCGGCTGGCGTTCTGCATCAGCGGCCGGATCACGCCCAGATAGACGCGGCGCAAGGGATCGGGCTTCTCGTCACGATGCGCCGCCTGGGCCAGCTTGCCGCTCAGCCACCTGCGCGCGGCCCAGGGCACGACCGAATAGGCGATGAACAACGAGGCCAGCATCGCCACCGGCACGTTGATCGGGATCGGCCGCATGAACGGGCCCATCATGCCGGTGACGAAGGCCATGGGGATGAAGGCCAGCATCACCGCGACAGTGGCGACGTTGGTCGGGTTGCCGATCTCGTTGGCGGCGGTGACCAGGGTCTGGCCGAACTCATCGAGCTTGACCTTGCCGTGATGCAGATGGCGATGGATGTTCTCGATCACCACGATGGAGTCGTCGACCAAGAGACCAAGCGCCAGGATCAGCGCGAACAAGGTGATGCGGTTGATGGTCTGGCCGGTGAGCAGGCCGACCGCGAGCACGATGAACAGGATCAGCGGGATGGTCATGGTCACGATGCCGGCCTCGCGCCAGCCGAGGAACCACCACATCAAGAGCACCACGCTGACGATGGCGATGCCCAAATGCTCGACCAGCAGGTTCACCGCCGCGTCGGCGCGCTCGCCGTCGTCGCGGGTGACGGTGATCGCGATACCCTGAGGCACCGCCTGGCGCTTGAGTTCATCCAGTTTGGCCAGCACCGCGCGCGACACCGTCACCGCGTTCTCGCCGGCGCGCTTGGCGATGGCCAAGGTCACCGCCGGGGCCGGGGTCTGGCCGGGCTTGCCGAGCCAGGAATGCTCTTCGCTGTCGGCCGCCGCATCCTCGATGCGGGCGATATCCTTCAGATACACCGGCCGGCCATTATTGATGCCGACCACGATGTCGCCCACCGCCTCGGCCGAACCGAGATGGCCGGCCAAGCGCAAGGGCTGGCTCTGGCCCCGGTCGACGACATTACCCAGCGACGCCGCGACGTTGCTGCCGCGCAGGCTGCGGTCGACCTGCTCTAAACTCAAGCGGGCTGCGGCCAGGCGGGCCGGGTCGATCCAGACATTCACCGTCGGGGCATGGCCGCCGACGATCTCGCTGAACGACACGCCGGGCACGTTGCGCAGGTGTTCCAGCAGGCGGGCGGCGACCTCGCGCAATTGCCGGTCGTCGTATTGGGCCGAACTCAGGGTCAAGCTCAGGATCGGCACGTCGTCGACGTTGATCGGCCGCACCACCGGATCCATCGCGCCCGGCGGGATGCGGTCCCAATTCTGGGTGATCTGGTTGTACAGCTTGACCAGGCTGTCTTCCTGATTCTGCCCCACCTCGAATTGCACGGTGACCACGCCGTAGTCGTTGGTCGCATAGCCGAAGGTGTGATCGACGCCGGACTGCGCATGCATCACCGCCTCCAAGGGCCGCACCACCAGATTGCGAATCTCTTCCGGGCCGGCGCCGGGCTTGGCCACGATCACGCTGGCCGCCGGCACCACGATCTGCGGGTTGTATTCGCGCGCGGTCAAAGCCAAGGCCATGGCCCCGGTCAGGAACAGGGCCAAGATCATCAAGGGCGTGATCTTGGAATTGAGGAAGGCCCCGGCCAGACGGCCGGCGACATTCATCGGGGCAGGAGCGTGCGCGTCGGCCATGGCTTATTTCTTCGACGCGTTACCCACGCCGGCCACCTTGTCGCCGGATTCGAGCTGGTCGAGGCCGGATATCGCGACCCGCTCGCCCGCGCTCAGACCGGCCTGCACCTCGACCTGGCCGTCGCGCTCGGCACCGAGGCGCAGCATGCGGAACTGCGCGATGCCGTTGGCGTCGACCGCGAAGGCGCCCGCGATGCCGGCGCGCTCGATCACCGCCGCCTTCGGCAGCAACAAGGCCGCCCGCTCGCCCTGCGGGAACAAGGCGCGCGCGAACAGGCCGCTCTTCAAGCCCGTGGCCGCGATGTCCAGTTTGACCAAAAAGGTGCGCGAGACCGGGTCGGCCGCCGGCGATATCTGCGCGACGCGCGCGTCGATCCTGCCGCTCACGCCATCGACCTCGACCGGCACCACAGTGCCGGATCTGAGCTGGCGCAACACCTCCGCGCCGACCTGGGTCTGCACTTGCAAGCGGGCCGGATTCTCCACCACCAGCACCGGTTGACCGGGCACGGCCAGGCTGCCGGCGTTGCCCAGCTTCTGGGTGACCACGCCATTGATGGGCGAGGCCACCACGGCATAGCGCAATTGGTTGCCGGCGCCCTCGGCCGCGGCGCGGGTCTGGTCGTAGGCCAGCTTCATCTTGTCGTAGTGCTGACGGCTGACCGCCTCTTCCTTGTACAAGGCGGCGTAGCGCTCGTAGTTGGCCTTGGCGTCGGCCAGGGCGGCGGCGGTCTGGTCGGCCTGGCTCCGGGCGTCGGCCGGGTCGACCGTGAATAGGCGTTGACCGATCTTGACCGCCTGGCCCTCAACGACATCAACAGCGCGAATGTAGCCCATGATGCGCGAGGCGACCGGCACCGATTCGACCGCCACCAGCGTGGCCGGCGCCGCGTAAACCTCGGGCACCGGGCCGGCCTGCACCCATTGCGTTTGCGCATTGACGCTGCGCGCCGCGCCGGCCTTGTCTTCGGTCTTATGGCCGCAACCGGCCAGCACCAGCAGCGAAGCAGCCGCATATAAAAGTTGGGTCTTCATTATTGCCACCCCTGTTCCATGCTCAAGGCGCCGACCGCGCGCCGCAGTTCGATCCAGGCCGTCACCCGGTCGCGCCGGGCCGCGACCAGATCGGCCCGCCCCCTATCCAGCTGGGCCTGGCCGGCCAGTAACTCGACCAAGGTGACGATGCCGTTTTCATAACGCTTGCGCACCAGGCGCTGCGCCTCTTCGGCCTGGGCCGCCGCAGCCTCGCGCGCGACGATGCGTTGTTCGGCCTCCAGCGCCAGGCGCCTGGCCTCGGCCACTTGCAAGGCGACGCCTTCCTCGGCCTGGCGCAAGGCTGCGGCCGCTTCGCGATAGGCCGCCTCGGCCTGGTCGACGGCGGCCGAGGTCGCGCCGCCGTCGAAGGCGCGCCAGGACAGCATGCCGGCGACGGTATAGGACGAGGCGTCAAAGCCGAGCGCGTTGTCGTTCCAATCCTGGCGCCCGACCAGGTTCAGTTGCGGCAACCGGCCGGCGCGCGCGCCGGCCACCCGCGCCCGAGCGGCATCCAGCTCGCGGCGCATGGCTTGAAGTTGCGGGTGCTCTTGCATGGCCTGCTCACGCAGCGCCGCTTCTTCGCCCGGCAAGGTTTTCGGCTGCACCTCGGCCGCCACGTCGAGCGCCTCGCTCAAGGACCGGCCGAGCAGGAGCTTGAGGCGGTCGATGGCGCCCGCCTCAAGCCGGCGGCCTTCGGCCTGCTTAAGCTTGGCCTCTTCCAGATTGACCCGCGCCGCCAGCACGTCGCTCTTGATCGCCACGCCCTGCGCCTGCAAACGCTCGCTCACGCGCAGCGCCTCCGCGGCCGCCGCCTGCGACTGCTCGGCTACCTTGAGGTAGGCCCGCGCGGCATGCACGGCCTGATAGGCCGTGGCCACTTGCTGGATCACCTGCTGCTTGGCGGCGGCGTCGCTCAATTGCGCCGCCTGCGATTGTGCCTGGGCCTGATCGATGCGGCTGCTGGTCAGGCCACCGGTATACAAGGGCCATTGCAGTTCGATGCGGGTATTGAAGTTGTCGACAGCGCCGGGCCGGTTGATCGCGGCCGGCGCGAAGTCGACGGCGGTCACGCCGCGCTGGCCGAGCTTGGCGCCGAAGGCCGACAGCGGGTCGTCGCTGCGCGAGGCGCTCAAGGCCAGGCCCAAGGTCGGCCAGCGCCCGGCCTCGGCCTGGCGTAGCGCGGCCTCGGCCTGGCCGACCCTGGCTTGGCTGGCGGCCAAGCCGGCATTGCGTTCGAGCGCCGCCGCGACGGCCTGGCCCAGGCTCAAGGTCTCGGCCTGGCCGGCCTGCGCCGACAGCAGCAACGCCGCCAGCAGGGGCAGAATCTTGGGAAGATCGAAGTTCGATATCGACATGTCGGTCCGACGCCACGGCTTCATCCGGAACCCCGGTCGGGGCACGATCCGAGGCCTTGCCTTAGACGGTCACGGAGCAAGCACGAATGGCCGATGTCTCAGTGGGCGAAGCCGCAGAACACATCGCGCATCATGCCGATGAGCTGCAAGGTGCGGGTGTCGCTGACTCGGTAATAGACGCGGTTGGCGTCCTTGCGCGTGCGCAGCACGCCCTTGTCGCGCAAGATGGCCAAGTGCTGGGAGATATTGCTCTGCGAGGTGCCGACGCTGTCGACGATCTCCTGCACGCTGATCTCCCTGTCGCCGAGCACACACAGAATCTTCAGGCGCAGGGGATGGGACATCGCCTTCAGCGCGCGAGAGGCCTGCTCGATGTGTTCGTCTTTCTGGATAAGTTCGGTGGCTTCGGTCATGTTCTTGGGCTCCGTACCGTGGTTCTCCCGTGCTGCGCCTGCGAGCAACGCCCTAATTTCTGAGGCCAGTATATCGCAAACAGTATTCAAATATACTAAAATACGCCCTGAAAAAAGAATTCAGACCGAGTTTAAAAAAACAGCTAATGCCTCCTGCCGTAAAGCCTATTCTGCTCATCATCCTGGACGGGTTCGGTTGCCGGGCCGCCGATCCGTTCAATGCCATCGCCAACGCGAACAAGCCCAACTGGGACAAATATTGGCAGCAGTTTCCGCACACGCTGATCCAGGCCTCCGAGGCCGCCGTCGGCCTGCCGCGCGGCCAGATGGGCAACTCGGAGGTCGGCCACCTGAACATCGGCGCCGGCCGCGTGGTGTATCAGGAATTCACCCGGATCGACCGTTCCATCCAAACCGGCGGCTTCTTCGGAAACCATGCGCTGAAACACAGCATCGCCCAGGTCAAGGCACGCGACAGCGCGCTGCACATCCTGGGCCTGCTGTCCGACGGCGGCGTGCATAGCCACGAGCTGCACATCCACGCCATGCTGGAGATGGCCGCGCGCGAGCAGCTGAACAAGGTCTATCTGCACGTCTTCCTCGACGGCCGCGACACCCCGCCCAAGAGCGCCGAGGCCTATCTGCAACGGCTGCAAGACAAGCTCGACCAGCTCCAGGCTGGCCGCATCGTCTCGGTCATCGGCCGCTATTTCGCGATGGACCGCGACCGTCGCTGGCAACGAGTAAAGGCCGCCTACGACCTGCTGACCCAGGGCCGCGCGCCCTACCAGGCCGAGACCGCCCGGCAGGCGCTGGACATGGCCTATGCCCGAGGCGAGACCGACGAGTTCGTCAAGGCCACCGCCATCGTGCCGGCCGGCACCGAGCCGGTGCGCATGCAGGACGGCGACGCCATCGTGTTCATGAACTTCCGCTCCGACCGCGCGCGCCAACTGTGCCGCACCTTCATCGAGCCGAGCTTCGCCGAATTCGATCGCGAATATGTGCCGCGGCTATCCGATTTCTGCACGCTGACCAGCTACAGCAGCGACTTCGACGTATCGCTCGCCTTCCCGCCCGAGCGGATCAAGAACGGCTTCGGCGAATACATCGCCAGCCTCGGCCTGCACCAGTTGCGCATCGCCGAGACCGAGAAATACCCGCACGTGACCTACTTCTTCAACGGCGGCGAAGAGACCGTATACCCCGGCGAGGAACGCATCTTGATCAACTCGCCCGATGTCGCGACCTACGACCTCAAGCCCGAGATGAGCGCCTATGAAGTGACCGACAAGCTAGTCGCCGCCATCGAAAGCCGCCGGTTCGACGCGATCATCTGCAACTACGCCAACGCCGACATGGTCGGCCACACCGGCATCTACGACGCGGCCAAGCAGGCGATCGAGGTCATCGACCAGTGCCTAGACCGCGTGGTCGAGGCCATGCGCGAGATCGGCGGCGAGGTCTTGATCACCGCCGACCACGGCAATGCCGAGACCATGCTCGACGTATTCACCACCCAGGCCCACACCGCGCACACCGTCAACCTGGTGCCCTTCCTCTATATCGGCCGCGCCGCCAAGGTCGCCGATCACGGCGCGCTGGAAGATGTGGCGCCGACCCTGCTCAAGATGATGGGCCTGCCGCAGCCGATGGAAATGACCGGCCACCCGCTGATCGAATTCGAAGGCGAGGGCACGGCCGCTTCCACCGCCGGCGCCGAGGCGCATTCCTAGGTGACCGTGCGGTCCGGAGCCCTACTACTCCTCTGCGCCCTCCTCGCCGCGCCGGCCGCGGCGGCCTCCGATGCCAAACAAGGCGAACTGAAAGAGCTGCGCAACCGCATCGACCGACTGAAAAAAGAGATCGAGCAGGCCAAGGAAGACCGGGCCGAGGCGGCCGACGGTCTCAAGCAATCGGAGCAACGGATCAGCGACGTGAACCGTTCGCTACGCGATCTCGACCAACGCCAACAAACCCTGAGCGACGAGCTTAAAACCATCCAGGGCGACATCGGCCAGACCCAACACTCGCTCGACAGCCAGCAGGCCCGGCTGGCCGAGCTGCTGCGCCAACACCAGCGCCAGGGCGACACCGACGCGCTGAAGCTGCTGCTCAATGGCGAGAACCCGGGCGATGCCGCGCGCGACCTGGAATACTACGGCTACATCAGCCGCGCCCGCGCCGACCTGATCCGCAGCCACCGCGAGAGCCTGCAACGCTTGGATGCCTTGCAACAACAAGCCAAGGAGCGAAAAAGCCGGATCGAGAAGGTCAAGAGCGAGCGCCTGGCCCAGCGCAGCGGCCTGGAAAAAGAGAAGAAATCGCGTCAGCAACTGCTCGGCAAGCTATCGAGCCAGATACAGAAACAGCGCAAGGAGGTCGCCAGCCTGGTGCGCGACGAGCAGCGCCTGAGCCGCCTGATCGAGCGGCTGAGCCGGCTCGCCGCCGCGCCCAAACCGGGCCGCAAGCCGGCCGAGGCGACGCCCGGCCGCAAGACGACCGAGGTACCCGATGCCAGCCTGGCCGGGCTCGACTTCGCCAAGCTCAAGGGCCGCCTGGCCCTGCCGGTAGCCGGCACCATCGGCGCCCGCTTCGGCCAGGCGCGCGAGGGCGGCGGCCCGTCGTGGAAGGGCCTGTTTATCCGCGCCGCCGAGGGCCACGGCGTGCGCGCGGTGGCCACCGGCCGCGTGGCCTTCGCCGACTGGTTGCGCGGCTTCGGCAACCTCTTGATCGTCGACCACGGCGACGGCTACCTCAGCCTATACAGCAATAATGAAAGCCTGTATAAACAGGCAGGAGACCCCGTGCGGGCGGGCGACGTGATCGCCTCGGTCGGCAACACCGGCGGGCAATCCGAATCCGGTCTTTATTTTGAACTACGACACCAGGGCAAGCCTTTCGACCCGCTCTCCTGGGTCAAATAGATAACGAGTCGCAGCATGTCCGGCAGATTGAAACACTTCGGCCTCCTCGCCTTCGGCGCGCTTATCGGCGCGGCGATCACCCTGAACTATTCCGCGACGGCCTCCCGCGAGCCCGAACCGCTGCCGATCGAGGACCTGCGCGCCTTCTCCGAGATATTCGGCAAGATCAAGAGCGACTACGTCGAGCCGGTCGAAGACAAGAAGCTGATCACCGAGGCGATCAACGGCATGCTGTCCGGCCTCGACCCGCACTCGGCCTACCTCGACAGCGAGGCGTTCAAGGAGCTGCAAGTCGGCACCCAGGGCGAATTCGGCGGCCTGGGCATCGAGGTCGGCATGGAAGACGGCTTCGTCAAGGTCGTGTCGCCGATCGAGGACACCCCGGCCTACCGCGCCGGGCTGAAGAGCGGCGACCTCGTCATCAAGCTCGACGATACGCCGGTGAAAGGCATGACCCTGAACGACGCGGTCAAGCGCATGCGCGGCAAGCCCAACACCGACATCGTGCTGACCGTGCTGCGCAAGGGCGAGGCCAAGCCGCTGACCTTCACGCTGACCCGCGCGGTAATCAAGATCAAGAGCGTCAAGCACAAGCTGGTCGAGCCGAACTACGGCTACGTCCGCATCACCCAGTTCCAGGAGCACACCGGCGAAAACCTGACCACCGCGCTGAAGGACCTGGAGACGGCCAACAAAGGCCCGATCAAGGGCCTGGTGCTCGACCTACGCAACGACCCGGGCGGCCTGCTCAACACCGCAGTCGGCGTCTCCGGCGCCTTCCTCAAGCCGGAGCAACTCGTGGTCTACACCGAGGGCCGCACCGACGAGGCCAAGATGCGCCTGACCGCCACCCGCCAGAACTACCTGCGCACCGGCGAGACCGACTACCTGAAGGGCCTGCCGGCCTGGACCCGTAGCGTGCCCATGATCGTGCTGATCAACGGCGGTTCGGCCTCGGCCTCGGAGATCGTGGCCGGCGCGCTGCAAGACCACAAACGCGCCTTGGTCGTCGGCACCCAGAGCTTCGGCAAGGGCTCGGTGCAGACCATCCTGCCGCTGAACAACGGCACCGCGATCAAGCTCACCACCGCGCGCTATTTCACGCCGAACGGCCGCTCCATCCAGGCCAAGGGCATCACGCCCGACATCACGGTCGAAGAGGCCACGGTCAGCGCCAACGACGGCCCGAAGACCGAACTGCGCGAGGCCGACCTGGATCGTCACCTGAGCAACAACCAGGACGGCGCGGCCAAGCCCGACAAGCCGAAGGACGCGAAGAAGGACAAGGCGGGCAAGCCGAGCATCGAGCCGGGCGAGATCGTGTCGAAGAACGACTACCAATTCAACCAGGCCCTGATATTGTTAAAAGGACTGCACCTGTTGCAAAACCGCTAGCCGCTTAGGCAGGAGGGCATATGAACACCCCGCTGGATATCCAAAAACGCCGCGAGATATTGTTCGATCCCTTCCCGCACGGCCAAGCCGCGCTAGCCGTGCAAATCCTATCCGGCATGCCCGACCTCACGGTGCGCAGCCTCGACAACCACTCCATCGAGATATGCTACCGCATCGGCGACTACACCCTGGAAGGCCTGGAGGCCGGCCTGGAGAGCCAAGGCTTCCATCTGCATAACACCCTGCTCATCCGCGTCCGCCGCGCCTTGGTCTATTACTGCGAGCGTACCCAACGCGGCAACATCGCCCACCCGACCGCGCCGACCAAGCAATACAAACCGCACGTGGAGGCCTGGAAAAAACGCCCGCACGGCGACCACGACGACACCCCGGCCGAGTGGCGGCAATACAAATAAATCAAACCGCGATGAGCTAGACCCTCATCGCATCACACCCATATGAACGACAATCAACTCCTGCGCTACTCGCGCCATATCCTGCTGAATGAGATCGGCGTCGACGGCCAGGAACGCCTGCTCGCCGGCCATGCCCTGATCGTCGGCGCCGGCGGCCTGGGCTCGCCGGCCGCGCTCTACCTCGCCGCCGCCGGCGTCGGCCGCATCACCCTGGCCGATGCCGACCACGTCGAACTCACCAACCTGCAACGCCAGATCGCGCACGACTTGAGCAGCCTGAACGAAAACAAGGCCGCCTCCGCCGCGCGCCGCATGCAGGCGATGAATCCCGACGTGCGGGTCGAGGCCTTGGCCGAAAAGTTGGCCGGCGAACGCTTGAGCGAACTGGTCGCCCAGGCCGACGTCGTGCTCGACTGCTGCGACAACTTCGCCACCCGCCACGCCATCAACCGCGCCTGCGTCGCGCATAAAAAGCCCCTGGTCTCCGGCGCCGCCGTCCGCTTCGACGGCCAGGTCAGCGTGTTCGACCTGCGCGACGGAGAAGCACCCTGTTACGCCTGCCTGTTCCCCGAGCACGCGGAAGAATCCGAAATGCGCTGCGCCGAATTCGGCGTCTTCGCGCCGCTGGTCGGCGTGGTCGGCGCGATGCAGGCGGCCGAGGCCTTGAAGGTGTTGATGGGGATCGGGCAGACGTTGAAGGGACGGCTACAGCTCTACAATGCCCTCGATGCCGAATGGCGGACGATAAAATTAAAAAAAGATGAAAAGTGCGGCGTGTGCGGCAAGCCGCATTAAATGCACATCACACAACCGCGTCCGTTCAGGCCGCCCGCACTTCCTTCATCGGCTGGATCAGGCTCTCCGCCGGAATGCCCAGCCCCTCGTGCAGTTTTCGTATCATCGCCAGCGACAGCGGGCGCTTGCGATTGAGCACCTCGTAAACGCGGTTCAACTGGCCGATCATCGGTTGTAGGTCTTTCGGGCTCAACCCCGCCTGCTCCATCCGGAACTTGATGGCCTCGACCGGGTCCGGCAGACCGATGGGGAAATGCTTGGCCTCGTAGGCCTCGATCAGGGTGAGCATCACCTCGAAGCGATCCCCCTCCGGCGTGCCGAGCTTGGGCTCGCTCTCGAAAAACGGCGCCACCTCATGCAAGGCAGCCTTGTAATCCTTCTTGGTGCGGATCGGGCGAATATCCATGCTCATATCTCCATTTCCACCGTTTCGGCATCGATGCCGTCGTACTGCTTGTGGGTGCCGACGAATTTGATGTACACGGCCCCGAACCGATAGGCCAGCGCCACCACCAAGCGATAGTCGTTGCCTTTGATGTTGAAGACGACCCGGCGGTTCTTGAGAATGCTGGCGCTTCGATACTGCGCCTTGATCGCCGCCGGGCTCGTCCAATTCGCCGCCTTCGCCTCGTCGAACCACGCCTTCAATGGCTGCTCGGCATCCGGGTGTTTTGTCCAGAAGTCACGAAGCAACTTGATGGCGATGACCTTCATGCGGCGATAATAGTCCCAATATGGGATAGCGGCAAGATCGGCTTTATCGATTGCGAAAGACTTGTGTTCATGGCTCGCCGCTGGCCTAGCGCACGCGGAACGCCCTGCGTTTTTTGTAGCACCCAAGGACAATGAGACTTTGTTGTGGGTTCCCGTTTCACGGGAATGACGGTAGGGCGAGACGGCACAGGCACCTGGATTGCCACGCCCCTTCGAGGCTCGCAATGACAGCCGAGGTTACGGCGTCACCGCCCGCATCAACAAGGGCCATTGCGCTTCCCACTGCGCGGCCGGCTTCTGCTTGAAGCCGCTCTTGACGAACTGCTGCCAGCGGCCGTGGATGAAGCTCAGGCACAGGTTGGCGGCGGCATTGGCGTCGACGCCGTCGGCCAGATCGTTCTGCGTGGCGGCGATGCGCAGGGCTTGGCGCAGGCTAGCTTCCAAGCGGTCGAACAGTTGGTTCATCCGCACTTGCAGGCGCTCGTTCTCGTTGACCAGGGCCTCGCCGATGAGCACCCGGGTCATGCCGGGGTTCTTTTCGGCGAAGCCGAGTAGCAGCGCGAGCATGGCGCGGGCCTGCTCCAGGCCGCGTGCCTCGTCGGTTGCGAGTTTGTTGATCAGGCTGAACAGCGTGCCCTCGATGAACTCGATCAGGCCCTCGTACATCTGGGCCTTGCTCGCGAAGTGGCGGTAGAGCGCGGCCTCGGACACGTCGAGCCGCGCGGCCAAGCCGGCGGTGGTGACTTTTTCGGCCTGCGGGTTTTCCAGCATCTCGGCCAGGACTTGCAGGATTTGCAGCTTACGTTCGCCCGGTTTGCTCGCCATCAATCGTCCCCTTTGACACAACTGCGGATCGCATCCGTGGAAGCGGCGTCCTCGCCGCGAACAACCCACCTGCCCTTTCTGTGGCAGCGGCCTCCCGGCCGCGAATGGGCGCTCACAGGCCGTACGGCAGCGGCTCGAAGGCGAGGCGCGGGCCGTCCAAGCCCTTCAGGCGCACGTCGCCGGCCTCGTGGCTAGCGACCAGGATCACCGCCAGCACATCACTGCCGCCGCCCGGTGCCGGCGCGGCGTTGGCGATCAGGCCACAGGACTGGCCGGCCAGGTCGGGGCTGTAGAGTTCGTCGCCGGCCTTGGCCTCGGCCTCGACGTGGGCGAGATAGGTGCGGCGCTTCACTTTGCCCAGGTATTGGGTGCGGGCGACGATCTCCTGGCCGGGGTAGCAACCCTTCTGGAAGCTGACGCCATAGAGCACGTCCATATTGGCCATCTGCGGCACGAACTGGTCTTGGGTGGCGGCCTCGATCATCGGCACGCCGGCGCGCACCATCAGCCAATCCCAGGCGGCGGCGCCGACCGGGCGGGCCTCGGTGACCAGGGCCTGCCACACGGTTTGGGCGTGGTCGGGTTGCACGAACAGGTCGAAGCGATTGTCGCCCAGTTGCACGGCAAAGGCGCTGTCGGTGTGGACCACGGCCATCATGCCCTTGGGCGCGGCGCCGATGGCGTTGACCAGGGTCTCGCGCGCGCCGATGCCGTTCAGGCCCAGGCGCACCCACTCCGGCCCGGCGTCGCGCGCCTTGACCTTGCTGCGCAGGATGAACATGGCCAAGCGTTTTTGCGTGGCCTCGCGTATGGCCTCCGGCAACATCAAGAGGATATCGTCGCCGCACTTGAACATCAGGAAGTTGGCCAGCATCCGGCCCTTGGCCGTGCAGTAGCCGGCGAACAGCGCAGCCTCGGGCGCGAGCGCGCGCATGTCGTTGGTGACTTGCTTGTGCAGGAAGTCTTGTGCCTCTTCGCCGCCGAAGGCGATCAGGCCGAAATGAGAGAGATCGGCCACGACCAGGCCGTCGCGCGCGGTGTGCAGCTCCTCTTGCGACGCACCGAAGTTCAGCACCCTGCCTTGGTCGATGACGGCGCCTTGGCCTTGCAGGAAATCAAGCCAGCCTTGCAGCATGGTGTTTGTGCTCACTCACGTGGAAACCCGCGTAAGATAACGGCAGGTCGGCAAAAAGACAAGCCGCCGCCGAGCAGGGTTATAGCAGCGAGGCCTGCGGCAGTTGCTCGACCAGCAGGCTATGGAGCCGGCGGCTATCGGCGCGCAGTATCTGGAAGCGGAAGCCGTCGATCTCGATGGTCTCGCCGCGCTTGGGCAGGCGGCCGAAGCGGTTGATGACCAGGCCGCCGACGGTGTCGAATTCCTCCTCGGGCAGCGTGGCGCCGACGGTCTCGTTGAAGTCGGCGATCTCGGTCTGCGCCTTCACCCGCCAACCGCCGCTCTTGTCGCGCAGGATGTTGGCCTCGGCCTCGTCGTAGTCGTATTCGTCCTCGATGTCGCCGACGATCTGCTCCAACACGTCCTCGATGGTGACCAGGCCGGCGACGCCGCCGTATTCGTCGACCACGATGGCGATGTGATTGCGCGAGGCGCGGAACTCGCGCAGCAACACGTTGAGCCGCTTCGATTCGGGCACGAAGATGGCCGGCCGCAGCCAGTCGCGCAGGTCCATCTCCTCGCCCATACAAACCCGCAGCAGGTCCTTGGCCAAGAGGATGCCGATCACGTCGTCGCGCTCGCCGTCGATCACCGGGAAACGGGAATGGGCGGTTTCGATGACGAAGGGCAGGAGCTTTTCCGGCGGGTCGTTGATGTCGACCATGTCCATCTGCGAGCGCGGGATCATGATTTCGCGCACCTGGCGCTCGGACACCTGGAGCACGCCCTCGATCATGGTCAGGGCATCGGCGTCGAGCAGGTTGTTGTCGTAGGCGGCGTGCAGCACTGCCAGCAACTGCTCGCGGTCTTCCGGCTCGCGCAGCAGCCAGGAGGTCAGACGTTCGATAAGGCTAGGTCGGGGACTACTGTCGTCGTTCATTGTAAGGATCGGGATAACCCAATAACTGAATGATAAAGCCTTCCAGGGCTTCCATGACAGTGGCCTCGGCATCTATCTCGTGATCAAAGCCCTGTAAATGCAGAAAACCGTGTACCACCAGATGGGCGTAGTGGGCCGCCAGCGGCTTTTTCTGCGCTTTCGCCTCGCGAGCGACCACCGGGGCGCAGAGCACGATGTCGCCGGTCAAAACCCCGGTCTCGGGGTCTTCACCATAGACAAAGGTCAGCACATTGGTCGCGTAGTCCTTGCCGCGAAAGTCATGGTTGAGTTGCCGCCCCTCGGCCTCGCCGACGATGCGCAGCGTGGCCTGGATGTCCTGCTTCAAGGCGGCCTGCGCCCAGCGGCGCAGCTCGGCCCGCGTGGGCACGGCCTTGCTCGCCACCGCATATTGCACGGCCAGGCTCAGTTTTGGCTTGGCCGGCTTATTCGCTGCCTTGGCGGCGGGCATGGTAGTCGTCGTAGGCGTCGATGATGCGCGCGACCAAGGGGTGGCGCACGACATCCTCGTTGCGGAATTCGGTGAAGGCGATGCCGCGCACCTCGCGCAGGATCTGATTGGCCTCGATCAGGCCGCTCTTCTGGCCGCGCGCGAGGTCGATCTGGGTCACGTCGCCGGTGATCACGGTCTTGGAGCCGAAACCGATGCGCGTGAGGAACATCTTCATCTGCTCCGGCGTGGTGTTCTGCGCCTCGTCCAGGATGATGAAAGCGTGGTTCAGCGTGCGCCCGCGCATGAAGGCCAGCGGCGCGATCTCGATCACGCCCTTTTCGAAGGCGCGGGTCGCCTTGTCGAAGCCCATCAGGTCATAGAGCGCGTCATATAGCGGGCGCAGATAAGGGTCGACCTTCTGCACCAGGTCGCCGGGCAGGAAACCCAGGCGCTCGCCCGCCTCGACCGCCGGCCGCACCAGCACCAGGCGCTTGACCAGATCGCGCTCCAGCGCGTCGACCGCGCCGGCCACGGCGAGATAGGTCTTGCCGGTGCCGGCCGGGCCGATGCCGAAGGTGATGTCGTATTCCTGGATCTGCCGGATGTAGTCGTTCTGCCTGGGCGTACGGCCGTGCAGACCAGCCCTACGGGTCATCAGCACCGGCATGTCGCCCTGCGGCTCGGTCGGGTGGCCGGCCTCGACCAGGGCAAGCTGGATGTCGTCGATGTCGAGCGGCTTGCGCGCGCGTTGGTAGAAGTCCTTGAGCAGCTTGGCCGCCTGTTCCACCTTGTCCGCCGCGCCGTCCAGGCGGAAGGTCTCGCCCCGGCGCGCGATGCGGATGTTCAGCGCCACCTCGATCTGGCGCAGGTTCTCGTCCAGCACCCCGCACAAATTGGACAGGCGGGTGTTGTCGACATCGGCGAAGGTGACTTCCATCAGGCGGTCTCGGCCACCAACACCACCTCGCCGCGCAGGCTGTTGGGGTAGGCCCGAGTGATGCGGACATCGACGAACCGGCCGATCAGACGGGCGTGGCCGGGGAAATTGACGATGCGATTGTTGTCGGTGCGGCCGGACAGCTCGGTCTCGTCCTTGCGCGCGCGTCCCTCGACCAGTACCCGCTGCACCGTGCCGACCATGGCCTCGCTGTTGGCGTGGGCCTGCCCTTCGATCAGCGCCTGCAAGCGGTAGAGCCGCGCCAGCTTCTGTTCCTGCGTGGTGTTGTCGTCCAGCGAGGCGGCCGGCGTGCCGGGCCGCGCGCTGTAGACGAAGCTGAACGAGCCGTCGAAGCCGAGCTCCTCCACCAGCTTCAGCGTCGCCTCGAAATCGGCCTCGGTCTCGCCGGGAAAGCCGACGATGAAATCGGAGGCCAGCGACAGGTCGGGCCGCACCGCGCGCAGCTTGCGCACGATGGATTTGAATTCCAGCACCGAGTAACCGCGCTTCATCGCCATCAGCACCCGGTCGGAGCCGGACTGCACCGGCAGGTGCAGATGCGACACCAGCTTGGGCAGTTTGGCATAGGCCTCGATCAGGCGTGGCGTGAACTCACGCGGGTGCGAGGTGGTGTAGCGGATACGCTCGATGCCAGGCACCTCGGCGACGTATTCCAAGAGCAAGGCGAAGTCGGCCGCCTCGCCGTCCGGCATCGCGCCGCGATAGGCGTTGACGTTCTGGCCCAGCAAGGTGACCTCTTTCACGCCCTGCGCGGCCAGGCCGGCCACCTCGGCCAGCACGTCTTCCAGCGGGCGGGAGACCTCCTCGCCACGGGTATAAGGCACCACGCAGAAGGTGCAGTACTTGCTGCACCCCTCCATGACCGAGACGAAGGCGCTGGCGCCCTCGACCCGGGCCGGCGGCAGGTGGTCGAACTTCTCGATCTCGGGGAAGGAGATGTCGACCTGGGCCCGGCCGGTCTCGCTGCGTTTACTCATCATCTGCGGCAGCCGGTGCAGGGTCTGCGGGCCGAACACCAGATCGACGTAGGGCGCGCGCTCGACAATGGCGGCGCCCTCCTGGCTGGCCACGCAGCCACCGACGCCGATCACCAGGTTCGGATTGAGCTGCTTCAGGTGGCGCACCCGGCCCAAGTCGTGGAACACCTTCTCCTGCGCCTTCTCGCGCACCGAGCAGGTGTTGAACAGGATGACGTCGGCCTCTTCCGGATTGTCGGTGGTCTCGAAGCCGTCAGCGGCGCCGAGTACGTCCGCCATCTTGGCCGAGTCGTACTCGTTCATCTGGCAGCCGAAGGTCTTGATGAATACTTTGCGGGGCATTGGGGCTAGCTACGTGGGGGACGGCCCTATTGTAGCGCGGGGAGGCATGGGGAAATGATGGCTGACATAGGGAATGGTGGTGATGGGGGGACTTGAACCCTCGACCTACGGATTATGAATCCGTCGCTCTAACCGGCTGAGCTACATCACCACGCTGAAAACTCGCGCTTTCGGCCAAACCGCCACCAAAAGAGCCCGCGATTATCCTTTTTGCCGTCTTTCCGGTCAAGGATTACAAAGACTTGCCGGGCCAACCCTGGCCGGACATCGGCCAGTCGCGCTCGGCGCCACGGCTGCGATAGAGCAACCAGACCAGCACCAGCACCAGCAGCGCCGCACCGCCGTTGTGGGCGACGGCCGCGACGATGGGCCAGCCGAGCACAATGTTGGACAGGCCGGTCAGCAATTGCAGGCCGAGCAGATACCACAAGGCGCGGGCGAAATTGACCATCGACGACAGGCGCTGCACCTGCCAGGCCAGCCAAGCCAGGTAGGCCAACACGATGAAGGCGAAGAAGCGGTGGGTCCAATGGATGGCGACCAGGGCATCGGTCTGGATCAGCGCGCCGCTCGCGGTGTGGCCCAGCTCGCGCCAGAGCGTGAAGCCGTCGGCGAAGTTCATTTCGGGTAGCCAAGCGCCGTTGCATTCGGGAAAGCCTTGGCAGGCGAGCACCGCGTAGTTGGTGCTGACCCAACCGCCCAGCGCGATCTGCGCGACCAGGAGCACGAAGCCCAGCCGCAGCCAGGGCCGCAGCTTGAACATGGCGCGCCAATCGTTGGCCTGCGGCGTCGGGGTGCGCTCGGCGGCCAACCAGGCCAGGCCCGCCAGCAAGGCCATGCCCAACAGCAGGTGCAGGGTCACCATCAAGGGCATCAGCTTCATGGTCACGGTCCAGGCGCCGAACGCGCCCTGGATGCAGACCAAGATCAACAGCCCGGTCGCCGCCCAGGGCGTATGGCCCAATTGCCGGTACTTGGCCCAGGCCAGGATGTTCAGCGCGACGATCAAGGCGCCGACCGCCATGGCGAAATAGCGGTGGACCATCTCGATCCAGGCCTTCATCTCGGTCACCGGGCCGTCGGGCAGCACCGCCTCGGCCGCCGCGATGTCGGCGCCGGCGTGGATGGGGTTGGAGGTGCCATAGCAACCGGGCCAATCGGGACAACCGAGGCCGGAATCGGTCAGCCGGGTGAAGCTGCCGAACAGGATCAGGTCGAACACCAGGAAGGTCGTCAGCCAGACCAGCTTGCGGTATTTGTTGGCATCGCCGCTGACCCAGACATAGCTCAGCGGCAGCAAGGCGATGAGAAAACCGATGGCGAGCAGTTGCGCGATCATGACCGATCCGGAAGGGCGAAAGCGGCTATTCTACGCTGCCCGGCCGGCGGCCCCTCAAGGGCCGGATCAATATGGGCCACGCCGCATCGGCCTGTGCCCAAAACTCGGCCAGGCCGCCGACCTCGCGCACGTCGGCCGCGCCGAGAAAACGCAGGGCGCGCAACAGGGCGGGCAGCGGGCGTTGCGGGTCTATCGGCTCGGCCAGGGTCTGCTTGGACAGTTTGTCGCCGGCGGCATCGAGCACGACCGGCAAGTGGGCATAGCGCGGCGTCGGCAGGCCGAGATAGCGCTGCAACACGATCTGGCGCGGGGTCGAGGTCAACAGGTCGGCGCCGCGCACGATGTCGGTGATGCCCTGCTCGGCGTCGTCCGCCACCACCGCCAATTGATAGGCGTAGATGCCGTCGGCGCGCTTGAGCACGAAGTCGCCGGATTCGCGCGCCAGATCGCAGGCCACGCGGCCCTGGACGCGGTCGTCGAAGGCGATGCGCTCGGCCGGCACGCGCAGGCGCAGGGCCGCATCGGCGGCGGGCGGCCGCTCACGACAGGCGCCTCGATAGATGTAGCCGTCGATGCCGCGCTTGGCCGTTTCGGCCAGTTGCTTGCGGCTACAGGCGCAGGCATAGACCAAGCCCCGGTCTTGCAAGGCCTGCAAGGCCGCGCGGTAGGCCGCGCCGCGCCGGCTCTGGTACATGACCTCGCCGTCCCACTCGAAGCCGTGCGCCTCCAGCGCATGCAGGATCGCATCGGCCGCGCCCGGCATCACGCGCGGCGCATCCACGTCTTCCATGCGCAGCAGCCAGGTGCCGCCGCGCGCGCGCGCGTCGAGATAGCTGCCCAGAGCGGCAACGAGGGAACCGAAGTGCAGCGGGCCGGTGGGCGAGGGCGCGAATCGGCCGCGATAGCGCGATGACGACATCGCGCCATGTTAACGCGCCACGGTATTAGGCGGAATCTCCGGCACAGGCGGCGTCGGCTTGCAGCGCCGCGGCTGCGGCAAGCCGGCCGTACACCTCGACCATGCGCGCCGCCATGCGGTCGGCGCGCCAGCCGTGGGCATAATCCACGGCCCGGGCGGACAAGGCCCGCAGCTCGGCCGGCATGGCGAGCAACTCGGCCACCAGGCGGGCAAAGGCCTCGGGGTCGTCCGGCGCGATGCGGCAACCCTCGCCTTCCTTGAGCACGTCCTTGGTGCCCATCTCGGCCAGGGCCACCACCGGCGTGCCCTGGGCCATGGCCTCGAGCAGCACCAGGCCCTGGGTCTCGGTGCGCGAGGCGAATACGAACAGATTGGCCGCGCGGTAGCAGTCGAGCAGCTCGCCGCCGCGATTCAAATAGCCGACGAAGCGCACGCTGTCGCCCAGGCCCAGCGCCTCGGCCTCGCGGCGCAAGGCCGGCTCGGCCGGCCCCTCGCCGGCGATGATCAGGCAGGCCTCGGGCTGGTTCTGGCGCAGGCCGGCCATCATGCGCAGCAGAAAACCGATGTTCTTTTCATAGGCGACGCGGCCGACGAACAGCAGCATCGGCCGCTCGGGCGCGATGCCGTGCCGGCCGCGAAAGCCGGCGCCGCTCGCCTCGGCGAAGATCGCCCGTGGCATGCCGGTCGGGATGATCTCGACCGGCTGATGCACGCCGTAGGCACGCAAGGCCTTCAGCATGGGTTCGGATGGCGCGACCACGGCATCGAGCTGGTTGCACTGCCGGCTGGAAATGGCGCGCGCCAGACGCTTGAGCCAGGTGCGCGGCAACACCGGCAGGTACAGATAGAAATATTCCTCGAACAGGGTGTGATAGGTCTCCATCACCGGCAGGCCCATGCGCTTGGCATAGCGCAGGCCGGCGTAGTGCGCGAAGAACGGGGTATGGATATGCACCACGTCGTGGCGGCCCGGCAGCGCGTGCAGGGTCTGCATCAGCTTGCGCCAATACATCAGGCGATCTTCCGGGTCGAAGGCCAGCTTGCGCCCGGCCACGCGCACGATGCCCGGCTCGTCGGCTTCGTCGCCGTAGCGCGGCACCACCAGGGTGACCTCGTGGCCGGCGGCCAGCAAGGCCTCGCGCAGGGTTTGAATGGAGGTGGACACCCCGTTGACGCGGGGGAAGTAGACATCGGAGAGAAGTAGGATATTCATTCGGTCTGTCGCCCTGTACAGACCGCTTTATAGAGTCGCCAGGTTACTACGGTGTGACAGTCTCGCCGTCGTCGCGAAATTGCAATGCATACAGCCGCGCATAGGTGCCGCCTTGCGCGATCAACTCGGCGTGCGCGCCCTGCTCCACGATACGGCCGCGTTCCAGCACCACGATGCGGTCCGCCTTCTCCACCGTCGACAGGCGATGGGCGATGACCAAGGTGGTGCGGCCCTGCATCAGGTTCTCCAACGCGGCCTGGACATGGCGCTCGGACTCGGTGTCGAGCGCCGAGGTCGCCTCGTCCAGGATCAGGATCGGCGCGTCCTTGAGCAGGGCGCGGGCGATCGCGATGCGCTGGCGCTGGCCGCCGGAGAGCTTGACCCCGCGCTCGCCGACCAGGGTAGCGAAACCTTCGGGCAATTCCTCGATGAAGCCCAGGGCATGCGCCGCCTCGGCCGCGCGCCGGATGTCGGCCTCGCTCGCCTTGCCTTGGCGGCCATAGGCGATGTTGGCGGCGACCGTATCGTTGAACAAGGTGACCTCTTGCGACACCAGCGCGATATTGGCGCGCAGGCTGGCGAGCTTGATGTCGCGCAGGTCGACGCCGTCGAGCAGGATGCGGCCCCGGCTCGGGCAGTAAAAGCGCGGGATCAAGTTGACCAGCGTGGTCTTGCCGCTGCCGGACGGGCCGACCAGGGCCACCGTCTCGCCCGGCCGGATATCGAGGCCGATGCCGTCCAGCGCCGGCGTCGATTTGCTGTCGTAGGTGATGCCGATGTCCTCGAAGCGCAGCTCGCCCTTGGCCCGGCCGATCTCTTGCGTGCCGCTGTCGGGCTCGCCGGCCTGGTCGAGCAAGCGGAACACCTCCTCGGCCGCCGCCAGCCCGCGCTGGATCGCCTCGTTCACGCTGGACAGGCGCTTCATCGGTCCGGCGATCAACAGCATCGCGGTGATGAAGGAAACGAAGCCGCCGACCGTGGTCTGGTCGGCCGCCGCCTGCAAGGTCGCGGCATAGACGATGGCGGCCAGCGCGAAGGCGGCCATCATCTGGAGGATGGGGCTGTGGGCATGGGCCGCCAGCGCGGCCTTCATCGTGTATTTGCGGGCCTGGTCGATCGCCGCGAAGAAACGGCCGCGCTCGTAGTCCTGGCCGTCGAACACCTTGACCACCTTGTGGCCTGCGATGCTCTCTTCCAGCACGTGGGTGATGTCGCCCAGGTTCTGTTGCATCAGGCGGCTGGTCTTGCGCAGCCGGCGGCTGATCGCGACGAACACCCAAGCCGCGGCCGGCACCAGGACCAAGGTGATGATGGCCAGGCGCCAATTCAGATAGAGCATCCAGCCGACCAGGCCGACGATGGTCAGGCCGTCGCGCACCACCGAGGTCAGCGCCACCGTGGCCGACTGCGTGACCTGGGTCACGTTGAAGGCCAGGGTGGAGACCAGGTGGCCGGTGGTCGCGTCGTCGAAATAGCGGGTCGGCTGCGCCACCAGGCGGTCGAACATCGCGCGGCGCAGGTCCATCACCAGGCTGGTGCCGACATGGGCCATCGCCTGGTTGGAGACAAACATCACGATGCCGCGCACCAGGAACAGCGCGATCAAGGCCAGGGGAATCCAGCGGATGGCGGCCATGTCCTTGCTGACGAAGCTGCCGTCGAGCATGGGTTTCATCAGCGCCGGTAGCACCGGCTCGGTGGCCGCCATCATGATCATGGTCACGATGGACAGCGCGAACATCCGCCAGTGCGGGCGGACAAAACCGAGAAGCCGGAGGTACAGGGTTCTGCTGTTCAATTTACAACGAAACGCCCCAAGAAAAAAATATGCTAAAACAAGCTGTTGACGCGACAAATTAACGCCAATTATAGTGCGATCACCTCGCCTTTAGTGGAAACTCGCCCAAGCGGCCGGCCATCACCCGACAAATGCTCGAAGAATTGGATTCGCTCGAAAACAAATTGGCGCAACTGGTCGCCCGCTATCAGACCACGCGGGAAGAGAACCTGCGCCTGCGCCAGCAAGTGCTGGCGCTGGAAGACGCCAACAAGCAACTCGGCGAACGCCTGAGCGAAGCCCGCAGCAAGGTCGAAACCCTGTTCAACCAACTGCCCGACGAGTGACCATGGCCAACGGCGCGAAAAACGTCAGCCTCGACGTGACCATCATGGGCCGCGAGTTCCGCATTGCCTGCCCCGAGGACGAAAAGGCCGGCCTGCTGCAATCGGTCGGCTTCCTCGACAAGAAGATGCGCGAGATCCGCGAAAGCGGCAAGGTCATCGGCATCGAGCGCATCGCCATCATGGCCGCGCTCAACATCGCCCACGACTATTTGAGCAACAAGGGCGGCGACCTCGACCCCGATGCCGCGCAAGAACGCCTCGACCGCCTGCACGGCCTGCTTGATCGCGCGCTGGCCGCGCAAGATAATCTGTTCTGATTCCCTGCTGCGTTCGCGAAGGTGCGCGTATCTCTGAACCGATGCGTATGCACCGGCTGCGGCATGAAGTCTGCGGTGCGCGCGTGGCATTGCCCATGTACCTGATGCAGATGCGCTGCGGCCAACCTCGAACCCTTGGGTTCGAGATTGCGCACTAGACGGCGCGAGCGGGGAATCACCTCAACATGCAGACATCCGACAAGAAGACCCTACGCAGCGAACTGCGCCGCGCCCGTGGCGCTCTCGGCCCGCGTCAACGCCGCGCTGCCGCGCTCAAGGTCGCCCGGCTGGCGGCCCGCCTACACCTGCTGCGCCACGACCGGCGCATCGGCTTCTACATCCCGAGCAAGGGCGAGATCGACATCCTGCCGCTGATGAACCGCGCGCTGGCGGTGGGCGCGCCCTGCTACCTGCCCAAGCTGCCGCTACGTTCCTTGAAGCGGCTGTGGTTCACCCGCCTGGGCAACCACGCCCACCATTGGCGGCTGAACCGCTTCGGCATTCCGGAATACGACGACGGCCAGGCCAAACGCCTGCGCGCGCAACAACTCGACCTGATCTTCGTGCCCTTGCTCGGCTTCGACGACGCCGGCTATCGCCTCGGCATGGGCGGCGGCTTCTACGACACCAGCCTGGCCTATCTGCGCCGCCGCCGGCAATGGCGCCGGCCCAAACTGATCGGCGTCGCCTTCGACTGCCAGCACGTCGCGCGCGTACCGCACGACCCGTGGGACGTGCCGCTCGATCTGGCGGTCACCGAGAAACGCATCTATCGGTTTTGATTTGCTAAAAAAACGCCTGCCATCCGCCCTTGTTCGCCTTGCCGAATCGGCCTTGGTCGCGACCGGCCTGCTTGCCCTCTTGTCGCTCGCGCTCAACCCCGCCTGGGCCGGCACCGGCATCGTCCCGACCGAGATATTGGTGAAGTATAGGGAACAGGCATTCACCAGTGCCTCGGGTGGCCGCGCCATCGGCCACAGGGTGTTTGTGTTGCCAGCGACAAGTGGCCGATTTGGCAATACTGAAAACGTCGACCCATGGCAGCGGCTGCGCCAGCAACTGGATGAGCTTCAGACAAACACGGCAGTGGAATATGCGGAACCGGATTACCACGGCAGTTTCGACGACAAGCCTACGGCTGCCCCGGCCCCGGCCGACCTCGGCTATGCCAGCCAGTGGTGGCTAGACAAGGTGGGTGCCCGCCAAGGCTGGGCGGTGGCGACTGGCGCGGGAATTACCATCGCGGTGATCGACAGCGGCGTCGATCTCAGCCATCCCGATTTGCAAGCAAATTTGCGCAGCGACGGCTACAACTTCGGCGACGGCAACGCCAATCCGCAGGACATCTACGGCCATGGCACTTTCGTTGCCGGCATCGTCGCGGCGTCTTGCAACAACGCGGTGGCGGGCTGCGGGCTTGCCTATCGCGCGCGCATCCTCCCGATCAAGATCAGCGCCGTCGGCTCCGGCACATTTGCCTCTTCCGCCGTGGCGCAGGCCATCGACTATGCGGTAGCGCATGGCGCCCGCGTCATCAACCTGAGCCTCTCCATCGACAGCGAGACACAGACGGTGGCCGCTGCGATCCAGCGCGCGCTCGATGCGGGCGCTATCGTGGTGGCCTCTGCCGGCAATGCCGGCGGCCCGGTCGCCTTCCCCGGCACTTATCCCGGCGTAATCACGGTGGCCGGCACCAACCAAGACGATTCGCTCTGGGCGATGTCGAACCAGGGGCCGGAAGTCGCGCTCGCCGCGCCGGCCACTGGGGTATACAGCACCTTGTTGGGTGGCGGCTTCGGCCAGCGAAGCGCCGGGACATCCTATTCCGCGCCTATGGTGACGGCGGCGGTGGCGGCGATGTTGCAAGTCGATGGCCGGCTTGGGCTTGACCAAATGAGACTCTTACTCAAAAGCGCGGGCCATCCGTTGGTAAGCGCCGGCTATGGTTTTGGCGTGCTCGACATGGGCGCGGCGCTGCTGACCTTACTGCCCGATCTGCGGCCCGACAAGCAAGGCTATGCGAGCAACGACGCCTTGCAATTGAACTATCAACTGCCTCCCACCGCCGGTGCCGCCGATATCTATGTAGCATTGACCACGCCCGTCGGCGAGTTCTCGCTGAGCCCCGACGGCATGTGGACTGCGGTCGCCGACAAGGGTTATCTACCCATCGCCAAGAGCTATGCCGCCAATGCCGCCTTGAATGGCGCCTTGTTCGGTGCTGGCGGCATCTTCCCGCCGATTACCCTATTGGGCATGCCCAGCGGGCGCTATACGTGGCGGATAGCGCTGGTCAATCCGCTGAACGGCGTACTGCTAGGGCCGGTGATCGAATCGCCGATGACGCTGAATTGATGCGGGAAAGATTGGCTACTCGCCGAGATACGCCGCCCTGACCTGTGGGTCGGCCGCCAGCTCCGCGCTCGGGCCGGCCAAGGTGATCGCGCCGCTTTCCATCACGTAGCCGCGACTGCTCACTTGCAGCGCGAGGTGGGCGTTCTGCTCGACCAAGAGGATGGTCATGCCCTCGCGCGCGACCGCTTGGATCGTTTCGTAGATATTCCGCACCATCAGCGGAGCCAGGCCCATGCTCGGCTCGTCCAATAGCAGCAGGCGCGGCCGGCCCATCAGGGCGCGGCCGATGGCCAGCATCTGCTGCTCGCCGCCGGACAAGAGGCCAGCCAATTGGCCGCGCCGCTCGGCCAGGCGCGGGAAGGTTTGATAGATGCGCTCGTAGTCGGCGCGCACGGCGTCGGCATCGCGCCGCAGATAGGCACCCATCGCCAGGTTTTCGGCCACCGTCAGCCGGGCGAAGATGCCGCGCCCCTCCGGCACCAGGGCCAGGCCGGCGGCGGCGATGGCGTGGGTCGGCCGGCCTTTGAGGCTGGCGCCGGCGTAATGCACCTGGCCGCCGTGCGGCAGCAGGCCGACGATGCCCTTGAGCGCGCTCGATTTGCCGGCGCCGTTGGCGCCGATCAGGCAGACCAGTTCGCCCTCGTCGATCTTGAGGTCGATGCCGCGCACGGCCTGGATGCCGCCGTAATGGATATGGAGACCCTCGACCTGGAGCAAGCTCACGTTTCGCTCCCCAAATACGCCGCGATCACCGCCGGGTCGCGCTGCACCGCATCCGGCGTGCCCTCGGCGATCTTCCGGCCGTAATCGAGCACGGCCACGCGGTCGCACACGCCCATGACCAGCTTCACGTCGTGTTCGATCAGCAGCAGGGTGACGCCGCTGTCGCGCAGCTTGAGGAAGAACTCGGCCATCTGCCGGCGCTCGCTCGGGTTCATGCCGGCCACCGGCTCATCCAGCGCCAGTAGCTTCGGTTCGGTGGCCAGGGCGCGGGCGATCTCCAGCCGGCGCTGCTCGCCGTAGGCCAAATGGCCGGCCAGGGCGCGGCCCTTGCGCTCCAGGCCGACGAAGTGCAACAGCTCTTGCGCCCGCTGGCGGATGGCCGCCTCTTCGGCGCGCGTGCGCGCGCCGCGCAGCACCGCGCCCAGCACCCCGGCGCGCGAGCGCACGTGGCGGCCGACCATCACGTTTTCCAGCGCGCTCATGTTGGGGAACAGGCGGATGTTCTGGAAGGTGCGGGCGAAACCCTGGCGCACCACCTCGTGCGGCGCGCGATTGTGCACGGCGCGGCCGTCGAGCCGCACCGCGCCGCCGCTCACGCCGTAGAGCCCGGTCATGCAATTGAACAGCGTGGTCTTGCCGGCGCCGTTGGGGCCGATCAGGCCGTAAATCTCGCCTTGTTCGACCTTGAGCGAAACCTCGTCCAAGGCGGCGAGACCGCCGAAGCGTTTGCCGACCCGGTCGACCTCGAGCAAGGCCATCGCCTCAGCCTCGCGCGTCATACAGGCTGGCCGACTCGTGCGCGGCCACCTCGTCCTCGGCGTGCAGTTCGCGCTTGCGCTGGCGCGACGGCCACAGCCCCTCGGGCCGGTACAGCATCATCAGGATCAGCGCGCAGCCGAACAGCAGCATGCGCAGGTCGGCCGGGTCGACCGCGACATGGCCGAGCACGGCGCGTTGCAGATCGCCGACATAGCGCAGCGCCTCGGGTAGCACGGTCAGCAGCACCGCGCCGAGGATCACGCCGGGGATATGGCCCATGCCGCCCAACACGATCATGCACAGGATCATGATCGACTCCATCAGGCCGAAGCTCTCCGGGCTGATAAAGCCCTGGAACGCGGCGAACAGGCCGCCGGCCAAGCCACCGAAGGTGGCACCCATGGCGAAGGCGAGCAGCTTCACGTTGCGGGTATCGATGCCCATGGCCGAGGCGGCCAGCTCGTCCTCGCGGATCGCCGCCCAGGCCCGGCCGATACGCGAGTCTTGCAGACGCAAGGCGACGAACATCACCAGCAGCACGAAGGCGAGAAACAAGTAGTAATACAGATGCGCATTGCTGACGCTGAAGCCGAATATCTGGTGCGTCTTGCTCAAGGCGAAGCCGCCAAGGGCGATGGGGTCGATCAGGTTCATGCCCTGCGGCCCGTTGGTGATGTTGACCGGCGCGTTCAGGTTGTTCATGAAGATGCGGATGATCTCGCCGAAGCCGAGGGTGACGATGGCGAGGTAATCGCCGCGCAGGCGCAAGGTCGGCGCCCCGAGCAGCACGCCGAACACCCCGGCGAGCAGCGCGCCGAGCGGCAGCACCGCCCAGAATGGCAGGTGCAGGCCGAAGTGCGGGCTGGCCAGCCAGGCATAGAGATAGGCGCCGAGTGCATAGAACGCGACATAGCCGAGGTCGAGCAGGCCGGCATAGCCGACCACGATGTTCAGGCCCAGCGCCAACATCACGTAGAGCAAGGCGAAGTCGAGCACCCGCACCCAGCTCTTGCCCAGGCCGGCGCCGACCAGGAAGGGCAAGGCGGCGAGCAGCACGGCAACGAGAACCAGCGCCAACCGAGGCCGGGCGCGTAGGTAATTAACGATCGGCACGATCGTTTCCCTCTCCCCTAACCCTCCCCCGCTTGCGAGGGAGGATGAAACCGATTCGCTGCGCGAGATGGGTTTTATGCACGGCTCGCAACCCGCTCCCCCAGCAGACCGGACGGCCGGAACACCAGCACCAGGCTCAAGATGAAGAAGGCGAACACGTCCTGATAGTGACTGCCGAGAAAGCCGCCGCTCAGGTCGCCGATGTAGCCGGCGCCGAGCGCCTCGATCACGCCGAGCAGCAGACCGCCGAGCATGGCGCCGGCGATGTTGCCGATGCCGCCCAGCACCGCGGCGGAGAAGGCCTTCAAGCCCAGCAGGAAACCCATGTAATAGTGGGCCAGGCCGTAATAGGCGCTGACCATCACCCCGGCCAGCGCGGCCAGGGCCGAGCCGATGATGAAGGTGGCGGCGATCACCGAGTTCACGTTCACCCCCATCAGCGCGGCCACCTCGCGCGACTGCGCGGTCGCGCGCATGGCGCGGCCGAGCCGGGTCTTCTGCACGGTGAACCACAGGCCGAGCATGACCGTGACCGACAACGCGACGATGAACAACTGCAAGACGCTGATGTGGGCGCCGAGTATCTCGAACTGGCCCTTGGGCAGCAGCGGCGGGAAGGCGATGTATTGCCGGCCCCAGATCAGCATCGCGACGTTTTGCAGCACGATGGACAGGCCGATTGCGGTGATCAGCGGCGCCAGGCGCGGCGCGTTGCGTAGCGGCCGGTAGGCCAGGCGCTCGATGCCGAAGCCGAGCAGCATGCAGACCGGCACCGCGATCAGCACGCCGCCGAGCACGACCACGACGCCGGGCAGGTCGGGCGCCACGCCCATCAGCGCGCCGATCACCGCCAACGCCACCATCGCGCCCATCATGGTCACCTCGCCGTGGGCGAAGTTGATCAGCTCCAGGATGCCGTAGACCATGGTGTAGCCGAGCGCGACCAGCGCGTAGATGCTGCCGAGCACCAGGCCGTTGATGAGTTGCTGTATGAAGATGTCCACGAGGGCGAGCGAGTGTTGTAGGAGCGGCCTTTATGCCCTTTGGGTATCCTGGCCGCGAACCTTCGGCCCGAGGACGGGCCTCCTACATCTATTTAACCGTTTCCAGCACGGCCCAGGCGCCGTTCTTCACCTGATACAGGGTGACCGAGCCGCCGGTCACGTCGCCCTTCCCGTCGAAACGCAATTGGCCGGTGACGCCTTGCAGGTCGGTCTTCGGCAGCTCGGCCACGATCTTGGCCGGATCGGCCGAATCGGCGCGGCGCATCGCGTCGACCAGCACATAGGCGGCGTCGTAGGCATAGGGCGCATAGACCTGGATCGGCCCGTACTTGGCCTCGAACCGCTTCTTGAACTCGGCGCCGCCCGGCATCGCATCGAGCGGCAGGCCGGGCAGCGAGGCCACCGTGCCCTCGGCCTCGGCGCCGGCCAGCTTGAGGAAGTTCACGTTCTGGATGCCGTCGCCGCCGAGCAATTTGGCGTTCAGGCCCAGGCGCTTCATCTGCTGCGCCATCGGCCCGCCTTGCGGGTCCATGCCGCCGAAGAACAGCACCTCGGGACCCTTGCCCTTGATCGAGGTCAGGATGGCGGTGAAATCGGTGGCGCGGTCGTTGGTGAATTCGCGCGCCACCACCTCGCCGCCGCCGGCCTTCACCGCCTTCTCGAATTCGTCGGCCAAACCCTGGCCGTAGGCGGTGCGGTCGTCGATGATCGCGATCTTCTTCGCGCCCATGGATTTGACCGCGAACTGACCGAGCGCCTTGCCCTGCTGCTCGTCGTTGGTCATCACCCGGAACGCGGTCTTGTAGCCCTGGGCGGTATAGGCGATGGCGGTGGCCGAGGGCGACACCTGCGGGATGCCGGCGTCGGCATAAAGCTTAGAGGCGGGAATGCTGGTGCCCGAATTCAGGTGGCCGACCACGCCGACTACGCCAAGATCGACCAGCTTCTGCGCGACCACGGTGCCGGTCTTGGGATCGGCGCCGTCGTCCTCGCCGACCAGCTCCAGCCGGACCGGCTTGCCGCCGAGGGTGATGCCCTTGGCGTTCAGCTCCTCGATGGCGAGGCGGGCGCCGTTTTCGTTGTCCTTGCCCAGGTGCGCCTGCGGCCCGGTCAGCGGCGCGACCGAACCGATCTTGATCACGGTGCCGGCGGCCTCTTCGGTCTTCTGGCCGCAACCGGCGGCGACGAACAAGGCGGCGAGCAAAGCGGAAGCGGCGGCAAGGCGCATGGTCGGGGTCCCATCCAGTCTGGTTTTTAACGCCGTGTTTATACCACAGGCCGAGACGGGGCGGCGCTTGGCGCGGGCAACAAAAAAGGCCGGACGGGCCGGCCTTTCCTGGGGATCGCGCTATAGGCTTACAGCGACATGACCCACTTGGCGATCGCGGCGGCGTCGGCATCCGGCACCTGCGGGCTCGGCGGCATCGGCACGGCGCCCCAGGCACCCTTGCTGCCGTTCTTGATCACGCCGGCGATGGTGGCCTCGGCCTTGGCGTTGCCCTTGTACTTCTTGGACACGTCGGCCAGCGCCGGGCCGACGACCTTCTTGTCGACCTGGTGGCAGCTCAGGCAGCTGTATTTCTGGGCCAGGGCCTGGCTGGCGGAAGCGGTGCCGGCGGTAAAGGCCAGGGCCAGGGCGGCGGCGGTAACGATCAGTTTCATTCGATTCTCCTAAGTGAAATGCACCGATCCAAGGTGCATGGGTCAATGTTATACAAAGCCTAGTCCACTGCAAATAGCCAGACCATCGTGCTTTTGGACTAGTCGGGCTAGGCCATTAACGCCATGCCCGCCCGGCCGGTTGACCGGTCGCGACCTTTTGCCGCACCGCGCTCAATCCCGCGCATCCAGCAATTTGCGGCACACCCGTGCGATCAGGTGCATCTCGCCCTCGCCGATCACATAGGGCGGCATGACGTAGACGCTGTTGCCGATGGGCCGCATGAACACCCCCTCGGCCAAGGCCCGCTCGTGCCAGGCCCGGGAGAAACCGGGTTCGGCGTCCTTCACGTCGAAGGCCCAGATCATGCCCAGGTGGCGGAAATGCTCGACCCTCGGGTGGGCGGCCACCTCGGCCAGCATGGCGGTCAGGCGCGCCGCCTTGTCGCGGTTGGCTTCGAGCACCTTGCCGCCCTCGAACAGGTCGAGCACCGCCAGCGCGGCCCGGCAGGCCAGCGCATTGCCGGTGTAGGAGTGCGAATGCAGGAAACCGCGCGCGGCATGGTCGTCGTAGAAGGCGGCGTAGATCGCATCGCTGCACAGCACGGCCGACAAGGGCAGATAGCCGCCGGTGATGCCCTTGGACAGGCAGATCAGGTCGGGCCGCACGCCGGCCTGCTCGCAGGCGAACAGCGTGCCGGTGCGGCCGAAGCCGACCGCGATCTCGTCGGCGATCAGGTGCACGTCGAAGCGGTCGCACAGCGCGCGCGCTTGTTGCAGATAGACCGGGTGGTACATGGCCATGCCGGCCGCGCCCTGGACCAAGGGCTCGACGATCAGCGCGGCCGTGGCATCGGCGTGTTGCTCAAGGTGGCGCTCCAGATCGGCCGCCGCGCGCAAGGCGTAGGCCTCGGCCGACTCGCCCGGCTCGGCCAGGCGCCAATCGGGCGACATGACCTGGTGGGTGTGGCGCAGCAAGGGGGCATAGGTGTCTTTGAACAAGGCCACGTCGGTGACCGACAGCGCGCCCAGGGTTTCGCCGTGATAGCCGTGCTTGAGGCTGACGAAGCCGGTCTTCTGCGCCCGGCCGCTGTTGCGCCAGTAATGGAAGCTCATTTTCAACGCGATCTCGGTGGCCGAGGCGCCGTCCGAGCCGTAGAAGGCATGGCCCAGGCCGGTCAGCCGCGCCAGGCGTTCGGACAACTCGACCACCGGCGCGTGGGTGCAGCCGGCCAGGATGACGTGCTCGATGCGATCGAGCTGATCGCGTAGCGCGGCGTTGATGCGCGGATGGCAATGGCCGAACAGGTTGACCCACCAGGACGAGATCGCGTCGAGATAGCGCCGGCCCTCGTAATCGATCAGCCACGGCCCCTCGCCGCGCGCGATGGGCAAGGGCGGCATCGCCTCCAGATGCTTCATCTGGGTGCAGGGGTGCCACAAGCTGGCGCGGCTGCGCGCTATCCAATCCCGGTTGCTCACCGTCGAACCTTCGATGTCCGCAATGCCGCTAGCATAGCAGCCAGGCCCCGGCGCAGCCCGGCGCGCGGCGGACCGAAAAATGAAACCCGGCTCGGATAAAGTCGCCCACGGCACGCAATTTGCCTATACCCCATGGAAAGAGGGACGATGTGGGCCGGGCCGATGACGGCCCCCGCGATCCCCACGGCCCGACATAAGGACAAAACGATGACGCAACCGAAGATACTGGCCTTGGTCATGGCCGGCGGCGAAGGCAGCCGCCTGCACCCGCTGACGGCCGAGCGCTCCAAGCCGTCGGTGCCGTTCGGCGCGCGCTACCGTATCGTCGATTTCGTGCTGTCCAACCTGGTCAACTCCGGCATCCATTCGATTTATCTCTTGGTGCAATACAAGTCGCAATCGCTGATCGAGCACGTGCGCAAGGCCTGGGTCTTGCCGCCCTTGTTGCCCGGACACTTCATCACCGTGGTGCCGCCGCAGATGCGCACCGGCCAGCAATGGTTCCAGGGCACGGCCGACGCGGTCTACCAGAACCTCAACCTGATCAAGCAGCACGCGCCGGACATGGTGCTGGTGTTCGGCGCCGATCACATCTACCGCATGGATATCCGCCAGATGATCGAGTTCCACCAGGCGCGCAATGCCGCCGCCACCGTGGCCGCCCTGCCGGTGCCGCTGCCGCAGGCCTCGGCCTTCGGCGTGATCGATGCCGAGGCCGACGGCCGCATCCGCGGCTTCCTGGAAAAACCCAAGGCGCCGCCGGCCATGCCCGGCCGGCCGAGCCACGCCTATGCCTCGATGGGCAACTACCTGTTCAACACCTCGGCGCTGCTCGATGCCCTGGAGAGATGCCTCGCCTCGGGCGGCAACGATTTCGGCAAGCACGTATTGCCCGAGTTGGCCGAGGCCGGCCGGCTCTATGCCTACGACTTCGGCCAGAACGAGGTGCCCGGCGTGAAGCCTTACGAAGAACAAAACTATTGGCGCGATGTCGGCACCCTGGACGCCTATTACGACGCCCATATGGACGTGCTCGGCATGGAACCGCGCTTCGACGTGTTCAACGCCCGCTGGCCCATCTACTCCAGCAACTACCAAGGCCCGGTCGCCAAGTTCGTCGGGGCCGAGATCGACAACTGCATCGTCAGCGCCGGCTGCCTGATCAACGACGCCAAGATCAAAAACTCGGTCTTGCGGCGCGAGGTGGTGGTCGAGCCCTGCGCCGAGATCGAGGACTGCGTGATCATGGACAACGTGGTGATCAAGCGCGGCGCCAAGCTGAAACGCGTGATCGTCGACCGCTACAACGTGATCGAGCCGGACACCCGCATCGGTTTCGACCCCAAGCAGGACCGCGTCCGTTACCACGTCACCGAGTCGGGCATCGTGGTGTTGGCCGAAGGCTCGGTCTTCGGCACCACACGCACCTCGTTCAGCGAGGAGCACTAGTGCATACCGTCTGGCTCGGCCAACCCTATCCGCTCGGCGCCACCTGGGACGGCAGCGGCGTCAACTTCGCGCTGTTCTCGGAACACGCCGAGAAAGTCGAGCTGTGCCTGTTCGACCCCACCGGCCGGTACGAGACCGGGCGCATCGTCCTGCCGGAGCAGACCGACCGGGTCTGGCACGGCTATCTGCCCGATATCCGGCCCGGCCAGCTCTACGGCTACCGGGTGCACGGTCCCTATCGGCCGCAAGACGGCCATCGCTTCAACCCGCACAAGCTCTTGCTCGACCCCTATGCCAAGGCCATCGTCGGCCCGCTCGAATGGTCGGACGCGCACTACGGCCACAGGCCCGGCGCCCTGCACGACGACAGCGCCATGGACACGCGCGACTCCGCGCCCGGCATGCCCAAGTGCCAGGTGATCGACCCGGCCTACGCCTGGGGCGATGATCGGCCACCCAAGACGCCGTGGCACGAGACGGTGATCTACGAGCTGCACGTGAAAGGCTTCACCCAACGGCACCCGGACATCCCCGGCCCGCTGCGCGGCAGCTACGCCGCCCTGGCCAGCGCGCCGGTCATCGAGCACTTCAAGCGCCTGGGCGTCACCGCCGTGGAACTGATGCCGGTGCACGCCTTCGTCGACGACCACTTCCTGGTCGAGAAGGGCCTGCGCAATTACTGGGGCTACAACTCCATCGGCTATTTCGCGCCCGACCTGCGCTATGCCGCCCACGGCGACATCGCCGAATTCAAGGGCATGGTGAAGACCCTGCATACCCACGGCATCGAGGTCATCCTCGACGTGGTCTACAACCACACCGCCGAAGGCAACGAGCAGGGGCCGACCTTGTGCTTTCGCGGCATCGACAACGCCGCCTATTACCGCCTGGCCGGCGACCGCCGCCACTACAAGGACTACACCGGCTGCGGCAACACCCTGAACATGATGCACCCGCGCGTGTTGCAGTTGATCATGGATTCATTGAGATATTGGGTGCAGGAGATGCACGTCGACGGCTTCCGTTTCGATCTCGCCTCGGCCCTGGCGCGCGAGCTGCACGAGGTCGACAAGCTCGGCGCCTTCTTCGACATCATCCACCAGGACCCGGTGCTGTCGCAGGTGAAGCTGATCGCCGAACCGTGGGACCTGGGCGAGGGCGGCTACCAGGTCGGCAACTTCCCGGTCGGCTGGACCGAATGGAACGGCCGCTACCGCGACGTGATGCGCGACTACTGGCGCGGCGAGGGCGGCCTGATCGGCGAGTTCGCCACCCGCATCACCGGCTCCTCCGATTTGTATGCCCACAGCGGCCGCCGGCCCTATGCCAGCATCAACTTCATCACCTGCCACGACGGCTTCACCCTGTGCGACCTGGTCAGCTACAACACCAAGCACAACGAGGCCAACCTTGAGGGCAACCGCGACGGCGAATCGCACAACCGCTCGTGGAACTGCGGGGTCGAGGGGCCGAGCGACGACCCCGCGATCCAGGCCCTGCGCCTGCGCCAAAAGCGCAACTTCATGACCACGCTGATCTTCTCGCAAGGCGTGCCCATGCTCTGCGCCGGCGACGAGCTGGGCCGTGTCCAGGGCGGCAACAACAATGCCTATTGCCAGGACAACCCGATCAGTTGGCTGGACTGGCCGCACGCCGACCGCGACCTGCTCGACTTCGTCGCCACCTGCTTGGCGCTGCGCGCGGCGCACCCGGTGCTGCGCCGACGCCGCTTCTTCCAGGGCCGCGACATCCACGGCCATGGCGTGAAGGACATCGTCTGGCTCAAGCCGAGCGGCGCCGAGATGAGCGACGAGGAATGGCAGCACCACTTCGCCCGCTGCCTGGGCGTCTACCTGGCCGGCTCGGCCATGGACGAGGTCGACAACCATGGCCGGCGCATCGTCGACGACGACTTCCTGTTGCTGTTCAACGCCCACCACGAGCCGCTGCCCTTCACCATGCCGGCCCCGCGCGGCGGCGATGCCTGGACGGCGGCGCTCGACACCGCGCGGCCGAATGGCCTGGCTCTGCACGACGCCTTCGCGCCGGGCTGCAACTACCCGCTGATGGCACGCTCCTTCGCTCTGCTCACCCTGCCCCGGAGATCGGCATGAGCCATGCCCTGCATCGACTTTGCGACCTGGTCGGCATCCTGCCCGACTATTACGACATCTGGGGCCATCGACACGAGACCTCGGACGCCGCCCGCCGCGCCCTGCTCGGCGCGATGGGTATCGCCTGCGCCGACGAGGCCGCATGCGCGCAGTCGATCCAGGCTTGGCAAGAGATGCCCTGGCGCCGCAAGCTGCCGCCGGTGCAGGTGGCGCCCGCCGATGCGCCCATTGCGCTCTCGATCCATCTGCCCGAGCGCGAAGCCGGCCAGGTGTGCACCTGGCGCCTGGCCCTTGAAAACGGCCACCAGATGGCCGGCCATTGCACGCCGGGCTCGCTGGAACACGGCGAGGCGCGCGAACTCGACGGCGAGCCGTGGCGCGAATACCGGCTCTACCTGCCGCCCATCGACGACAGCGGTTATCACCGGCTGGAGCTCGACCTGGCCGAAGAGACCCGCAACCTGCCGCTCATCGTCCACCCCACCCATTGCCACCAGCCGCCCTGCATCGCCGAAGGCGGCCGGGTCTGGGGCCTGTCGGTCCAGCTCTACGGCGTGCGCAGCCAACGCAACTGGGGCATGGGCGACTTCGGCGATCTCTCCCATCTGCTAGCCTGGGCCGCGCAGGCCGGCGCCGCTTTTGTCGGCGTGAACCCGCTGCACGCGCTGTACCCGCACAACCCGCTGCACATCAGCCCCTACAGCCCGTCCAGCCGGCAGTTCGTCAACACGCTCTACCTCGATGTCGAGGCCGTGCCCGGCTTCGCCGACTGCGCCGAGGCGCGCCAGGCCGTGGCGGAAAAAGCCTTTCAAACAAAACTACAGTCGCTGCGCGACGCCACCCTGATCGACCATGCCGGCGTGGCCGAGGCCAAGGGCCGCATCCTGCCGCTGCTCTACCGCCACTTCCGCAGCGCCCACCTGGCGCAGAACAGCGCGCGGGCCCAGGCCTTCCGCGCCTTCCAGGCGCAATTCGGCGAAGACCTGCGCCGCTTCGCGCTGTACCAGGCGCTGCAAGCGCATTTGCACGCGCACGACGGCGAGCTTTGGGGCTGGCCGGTCTGGCCCGAGGCCTGGCGCGACCCGGCCTCGCCCGAGGTGCGCGCCTTCGCCGCCGAGCATGCCGAGCGCATCGAATACTTCGAATACCTGCAATGGCTGGCCGAAGAGCAACTCGCCGCGCTACGCGCCCAGGCCGAGCAACTGGGCCTCGGCATCGGCCTGTATCAAGACCTGGCGGTCGGCGTCGACAAGGGTGGCGCCGAAACCTGGGCGAATCATGATTTATTTGCGCTGGAGGCCCGCACCGGCTGCCCGCCGGACGACTTCAACCCGCGCGGCCAGGACTGGGGCCTGCCGCCGTGGCAACCGCACCGTCTAAGAGAAGCCGGCTACGCCTCCTACATCGCCGCCCTGCGCGCCAACATGCGCCATGCCGGCGCCCTGCGCCTGGACCACGTCATGGGCCTGATGCGACTGTACTGGGTGCCACCCGGCATGCAGGGCGACGAAGGCGCCTACCTCACCTATCCCTTCGCCGACCTGCTCGGCATCCTCGCGCTGGAGAGCCGGCGCAACCAATGCCTCATCGTCGGCGAAGACCTGGGCACCGTGCCCGACGAAGTGCGGCACAAACTGCATGAATACGGTGTGCTCTCCTACAAGCTGTTCTACTTCGAGCGCGAGCCGGACGGCGCCTTCCGCGCCCCCGGCCTCTTCCCCGCGCAAAGCCTGGTTGCCGCCAGCACCCACGATCTGGCCACGCTCAAAGGCTTTTGGCAGAGTGCGGACATCACCCTGCGCGAACAACTCAAGCTCTACCCCAGCGAGCAACTGCGCCAAGCGCAAACCGCCGGCCGCGATGCCGACCGCTGGCGCCTGCTGCAAGCCCTGGAACGCGACGGCCTGCTGCCCGAAGGCATACCCGCCAACCCGGCCGAGGTGCCCGAGCTCACGCCCGCACTCATCCAGGCCATCCACCAACGCCTGGCCCGCAGCCCGGCCCAGCTCTTCATCGTGCAGGCCGAAGACATGCTGGGCGAGGCCGAGCAGGCCAACCTGCCCGGCACCGTGGACGAGCACCCGAACTGGCGGAGGAAGTTGTCGGTGGCGCTGGAGGCGTGGCCGAGCGATGCGCGGGCGGCGGGGATGGTGGGGCGCCAGGGCGGCGCGGGTTGAATCATCACCCCCAATCCCCGCTGAGTATTGACCTCGCTCGATATTGCTTGCCATGGGACAATATCCATATGACTGATACTCGTACGAAAGAAAAACGCAGCGAGATCATGTCTACGGTTCACTCGAAAGACACTGGACCGGAACTCGCGGTAAGGCGATTGATCTTTGGAATGGGCTATCGATATCGCTTGCACGCTAAAGACCTGCCGGGAAAACCGGATATCGTAATGAGAGGGCGCAAAAAGATCATCGACGTCCGAGGGTGTTTCTGGCATGGTCATAAAGGATGCAAGTTCGGAAGATTACCCAAGAGCCACATCGCCTTTTGGAAGGAAAAAATCGAGCGCAACCGCAAACGCGACGCCGACAATCTCCGACATCTCCAGAAAGCCGGCTGGAGGGTGTTTATCGTATGGCAATGCGACTTAAAAAACTTGGGTTTATTGAAGACTAGGCTGTATGAATTTATCGAAACGACATAAGCGACCGATCGGTATCGACCTCTTTGCCGGAGCCGGCGGCTTATCGCTTGGCTTCGAGCAAGCCGGGTTCGACGTAGCCGCCGCCGTCGAGATCGACCCAATCCACTGTGCTGTGCACAAATACAACTTCCCCAATACCACTGTCATATGCGCAAGCGTGGTTGACTTAACTGGCGACGAGATACGCAGAAGAGCCGGGTTGGAAAACTCCGAGGTCGATTGTGTTTTCGGTGGGGCACCATGCCAGGGTTTTTCGATGATCGGAAAGCGCGTCTTAGACGACCCGCGAAATCAACTTGTATTTCACTATGTACGACTAGTTAGAGAGCTACGTCCTAAATATTGCGTCTTTGAAAATGTGAAAGGCCTCACTGTCGGAAAACATAAGCAATTCCTCGCCGAATTAATCAAAGCCTTAAGCAAGGCCGGCTACGATGTATTGTTGCCATACAAGGTACTAAATGCAGCCGACTTCGGAGTTCCTCAGGACCGCCAGCGCCTGTTTTTGATAGGTGCCCGTAAAGGCGAGGCCATGCCCGAGTACCCTGAGCACATCGGCAAGACCACCGTCATCGACGCTATAGGCGATTTACCCGACGCAGATGGATTCGACGAATTGCTCATTACAGACTCAGTTCCAGCTGAGTTCGAAACCCAAAGCGCGTATGCAAGAAAGCTTCGAGGTCTCGATGCCGACCCGGAGGACATGGGCTACAGACGCGAATTCGATCTCCACATACTGACGGCCAGCCTGCGTACGGAACATACGGACCTATCGCGCCAGCGTTTTCTTGAGACAGGGCACGGAAAAACGGAGCCGGTTAGTCGGTTTCACAAACTAAACCCTCATGGCCTCTGCAATACACTGCGCGCCGGCACGGACAGTGCACGTGGCGCATTCACTTCGCCACGACCTATTCACCCATTTCGCCCGAGAGTCATCACGGTTAGAGAGGCCGCCAGACTTCATTCCTACCCGGACTGGTTCCGCTTTCACATAACCAAATGGCACGGTTTTAGGCAGATCGGCAATAGCGTACCCCCATTGCTTGGCCGCGCCATTGCAAAACAGATCGTAAAAGCACTGGACATCGAGCCCAATAAACCCAGCGAAACTCTGAGCCTTGGCCATGGCGATGAGGATTTACTGTTCTTCGACATGAGCAAAGCGGCAAAGTATTTCAGCGTACCCAATACGGTAATTGCTCAAAGAACCCGTAAGACATACGACAAAAAAGAGGAAAGGGGGGGCGCCAATGCCTAAAAGCGAAAAGAATAGGTACGACGCAATTATTGCGAAAGTCTTTGCGAATCATTATTCGCCCAAGCACGACTCGTTCGACTTCACCCGCGACGAATTTGAGGAAACCGCCGCCAAGCTTGGCATCAAACTTCCCAAAAATATCGGCGATGTCTTGTATTCGTTCCGGTATCGAAAAGACTTGCCCGACTCGGTCGTTAAAACCGCCAGTGAAGGAAAAGAGTGGATCATCGAAGGGGCTGGGCGGGCAAAGTATCGTTTTCGTATGACCTCGGCAAACCGAATCGTACCTAGCGCCAATCTGGTCACCGTCAAAATTCCCGATGCAACACCGGAGATTATCGCAACATATGCCCAGTCAGACGAACAAGCCCTGCTTGCGAAAGTTCGCTACAACCGTCTAATCGACATTTTTCTTGGCATCACCACATATTCGCTTCAAAACCATTTGCGAACCACTGTAAAGACAATCGGCCAAATCGAAATCGATGAAATTTACGTTGGTGTCGATAAATTCGGCAGGCAATTTGTGATACCTGTTCAAGCAAAAGGAGGTAGCGACAAGCACGGTGTAGTTCAAACCCAACAAGACATCGCCTGCTGTACCGAGAAATTTCCCCAGCTGATTTGTCGCGCAGTGTCCGCACAGTTTATGCACGACGACAAAATCGCTCTTTTCGAGCTGACGGTCGAAGATGGCGACATCAAGGTGGTAGAAGAACGCCACTATCAACTCGTTGCCGCGTCGGATATATCCCCAAGCGACTTAAAAGCATATAGCGCACGTCGCAGCTAAGCTGACGCAGACCGGCGACCCGCACTCGCACCGGATAAAAAGCAGCGGGCTACTTGCCCTGGAGCGAGCCGCGGGAATCAAAGGGGCCAGGCTCGAATTTCATCCCCGCCGTTTCAATAAGCCCGACGATCTCAGCCAGGCCCTGAATTAAATGGGTCGGCACCGCAAGCCGACCTACCTCCGTTCCTTGCCCACACAGCCAAGCACAGCGAGGGCATCGGGGCCAGGCCTTGCCTTTTGCCCGGCGCTGTCGAAGGGGCTGTTACGCGAGCGCCCGCATGACCGCCTTGGGGTCGCGTTCGATCAGGTTAAGCAGCACCAGGGCCGGGCCATGCGGGGTGCGGTCGCCGCGCTCCCAGTGGCGCAGCGTGGCCACGGAAAAGCCGAATCGCGCCGCGAACTGCTCCTGAGTCAGGTCGAGGCGCTTGCGCAGCCCGGCCACATCGACCTCGGATGGCCGATACACCTTGGCGGCGACCTTCCGGCCCTTCGCGTGGTCCACGGCCTGGGTCAGGCCTTGCTTGATACTTTCAAAAGCTTTTCCCATTTTTCACCTCTCGAACCAGGCTTGCACCAGGATATCCACCAGGCCGGCCAGGTCGTTGCGCTCTGCCTTGCTGAGATTGGCCCGTTCGTTCTTGGCGAACAGGGTCAGCAGGTAAAGCGGCTGCCTTCGCTGTGGTAGTAGTAAATCAACCGAACGCCGCCCGATTTGCCTTGCCCGCCACGCCCCCAGCGCAGTTTGCGCAGGCCGCCGGTTCCCTCTATCAGGTCGCCGGTTTTGGGGTGTGTGGCCAGATATTCGACAATGTCTCGCCGCTCTTCTGCCGAGAGGAGCTTCTGCGCGCGGCGAATGTACTCGGGAAGTTCGGCGACGGTAATCACGGTTTATTGTGATCCAATGGATTACTAATGGCAACCCGGTTTTTTGCGAAGCAGGCCTGAATCAAGCGGGCAGTTCAGTCTCGAATTAACCCTACCGGCCGCCGGCGCAGACAGGCGATCCGTACCCCGTTCCAGCTACCTTACCCGCCGCCCGGCACCAAGTCGCGATAGGCATGCCAGCTGGCGTGCCCGATGAGCGGCAGCGCAATGACCAGCCCGATATAGAAGGTGGCGATGCCCAGCCCGACGATGAATACGATCAGGCCGGCCCACAGCATCATGGCGGGCATGTTGCCCAGCACCGACCGGATGCTGAAGCGAATGGCGGTAAAGCCATCCACCTGGCGATCGACCAGCATGGGCACGGTGATGACGCTGATGGCGTAGGCGCACCAGGCCAGCAGAAAGCCGACCAGCACGCTGGCGAGGGTGAAGTTGAACCCCGCTTCGGACAAAAACACCTTGTCGATGAAGTTGTCGAACGACGGGATGCTGCCCTCATAGAGCAGCGCGAACAGCCCGACGATGGCGGCGAACCAGAAGTTCATGAGCCCGATGAAACCGGCGCTGACCATGGAGACCTGGCTTTGGTTGAGCTTCCAGGCTTGATAGGCGCTGCAACCCGAGATGGGCAGGCCCCGCTCCAGATGGGCGCTCATCAGGTAGAGGCCGATGCCCAGCGGCGGCGCGACGATGAAAAAGCCGCCGACCAAAAAGGGCAGCATGTACAGGCTGTCGGTGCTCCACACCAGCCAGGTAAGCAGCGCGCTGACCACCACAATGGCCAGCCCGTAGCGCAGGCTGTAGATGCCCGCCGAGCGGATATCGCGCCAGCCCCTGGCCAACCAGGAAAAAGGCTGGCCGAGCGGGATGCGGCTGACCTCAAGTTCGTGCCAAAGGGTGCTTCCGGTGTAGGCAGTCGGCTGCATGGTTCTCCTCTCTTTGTTGTATTACCGCTCAGCGCGGGAAATCGTAATTCCGGCGAATGCTAGCTTTGAACAGGTGGGCCGGCAATGCCCGAAAACCGCGCCGCATTCTTTGCCGGCACCGGCCCCGAGGCGTGACCCAGGTCAATGCGCCGCCGGCCGCTGCGATCTAGGATGGACAGCCGATTTCCTGATTTATTAGGAATCTTACGATGCGCATCGTAGCCGCTGTGTCCCTCGCCTTCGTCGCGACGACTGCCCAGGCCGCCCTGGCCCCGCTGCCCGCCATGCCCCCGGTTCCCGCCGACAGCCCCATGAGCGCGGCCAAGGTGGCGCTGGGCAAGCAGCTCTTTTTCGACCCGCGCCTGTCGCTGGATGGCACCGTCTCCTGCGCGTCCTGCCACGATGTCGTCAAGGGTGGTGGCAACGATGGCCGCGCCACCGCCATCGGCGTCGCCGGCAAAACCGGCAGCCGCAACGCGCCCACCGTCTGGAACGCCGCCTTTTTGAATACCCAGTTTTGGGATGGCCGCGCCGCCAGCCTCGAAGAGCAGGCCAAGGGGCCGATGATCAACCCGGTTGAAATGGCCATGCCCAGCCACAATGCGGTCATCCAGCGCTTGAAGAAAATTCCCGGCTACAGCCGGCAGTTCGCCGCCGTCTTCGGCGACCGGGACCCGCTCACCCTCGACAACGTCGTCCGCGCCATCGCCGCCTACGAGCGCACCCTGCTCACGCCCGACAGCCCGGTCGACCGTTTCCTGAAGGGCGACAAGCAGGCCCTCACCGCCCAGGCCCAACGCGGCATGAAGCTATTTCAAGACTTGCGCTGCGTCAGCTGCCATTCCAGCCCCACCTATGCCGGCTACATCACGATTCCCGGCGCCTTGTTCTACCCCTGGAACCTCCAGCGATTCCCTTTTTTCAAAGGCAGCATCTACGACGCCAAGTACGAGCTGACCAAAGACCTGGGGCGCTACGAGGTCACCAAGCAGGAGAAGGACAAGCACATGTATCGCATCCCTTCCCTGCGCAACGTCGACCTGACCGGCCCCTACATGCACAACGGCAAGGTGCCGAACCTGGAAGAGGCGGTGCGGGTGATGGCCAAGACCCAACTCAACAAGGAACTGAGGGACGAGGAAGCGAAAGCGATCGTCGCCTTTCTGAAGGGCTTGACCGGCCGTTTGCCCAAGCAGGACAAGCCGCGCTTGCCGGCAGATCGTCAATAGGCCCCGCCGATCAAAGCCCCTTCTCCGCCGCAATCCGCCTCAACGTCCCCACCCCCAAGCACGCTTGATCCGCGTGCGCCAGCGCCCGCTTCAGCCGCATCGGCGCGGTGCGCCCGGCGCAGCCGTGCAGCGGGTCGGCGTTGAAGGCTTCGAGTAGGCCTTGCATGAGTTTGAAACGGTCGTGTTCGCGGCCGCTCAGCCAGTCTTGAACATCCAGCACGTCGGCGGCGACGGCCTCGGCCAGATCGCGGTGTTTGTCCCATAGGGTGCCGACATCGCCGCCGACGACAAGGCCGGCGATGTTGCTGGTGAGGATGTAGAGGTTCTTGCGCACCAGTTCCCATTCCAGCGATTCGGCATCGGCCAGGGTGCGCGCCGGCAGGTCGAGCGCGCCGAGCGCGGTGACCAGGCGCGCGGCGGCGGGGCCGAAGGCGGGCGAGGGCAACAGGGGTTTGGCGTCCATGCCTTTTTTCTTTTCGAACCAGACCGAGATCACGGTGGGCGCGGACAGCTTGTGCGCGATCCAGTCGCGCGGCAAGAGTTCGTTTTGCAGCAGGCCGATGCGGTTCTTCCAATTCGGCGGCAAGTGGGCCAGCACGGTATGCAGCTCGGCCTCGGCCACCGCGACCAGCACCAAGGCGGGCTCGGGCCATTTGGCCGCGACGATGTCCATGTCGTCGCCGCGGTTGACCGGCACGACGGTGTGGCCGGTGCGCAGCAGGCCGCCGGCGAAGAGGCGGCCGAGCTGGCCCAGGCCGATGAGGATGACGGTCTTGTCCATGGCGGGCTCCTTGTTCGAATAGTTCGATTGTAAGGGCGGCTTCCGGCCGGCGCGAAAAACCAAGTAAGATCGTCGGGTTCGTATCGAGGAGCCCGAGTCATGTCGTTTGCCGCACCCGCCATCAAGTCCTTTCAACCGCCGCGCCGCACCTTGATGGGCCCCGGCCCGTCCGACGTGCCGCAGCGCATCCTCGATGCGATGGCCCGACCGACCATCGGCCATCTGGACCCGGCCTTCACCGACATGATGGAAGAGACCAAGCAGTTGTTGCGCTATGCCTTTCAGACCGAGAACAAGCTGACCTTCCCGGTCTCCGGCCCCGGCTCGGTCGGCATGGAAACCTGCTTCGTCAATCTGGTGGAGCCGGGCGACAAGGCGATCGTCTGCATCAACGGTGTGTTCGGCGGCCGCATGCTGGAGAACGTGAAACGCGCCGGCGGCATCCCCGTGGTGGTGGAAGACAACTGGGGCGAGCCGGTGGACGTGGCCAAGGTAGCCGATGCCTTCGCCGCCAACCCGGATGCCAAGATTCTGGCCTTCGTCCATGCCGAGACCTCGACCGGCGCCCAGTCCGACGCCAAGGCCCTGGCCGAGATCGCGCACAAGCACGGCGCGCTGGTGATCATGGATTGCGTGACCTCGCTCGGCGGCACCCCGGTGCTGATCGACGAGTGGGGCATCGACGCCGCCTATTCCGGCAGCCAGAAATGCCTGTCGTGCAAGCCCGGCCTGTCGCCGGTGACCTTCGGCGCGCGCGCGATCGAGAAGGTCAAGACGCGCAAGACGCCGGTGCAGAGCTGGTTCATGGATTTGAACCTGGTGCTCGGCTATTGGAGCGGCGAGGGCAAGCGCACCTATCACCACACCGCGCCGATCAATTCGCTCTACGGCCTGCACGAGGCCCTGGTGATCCTGGCCGAGGAAGGCATCGAGAACGCCTGGGCGCGGCATCGCGCCATGCACGAGCAGCTCAAGGCCGGCCTGGAAAAACTGGGCATGCGGTTCGTGGTGGCGGAAGACGCACGGCTGCCGCAGCTCAATTCGGTCTATATCCCCGAGGGGGTCGACGATGCCGCCGCGCGCGCGCGGCTGCTGAATGAATTCAACCTGGAGATCGGCGCCGGCCTGGGCGCGCTGGCCGGCAAGATATGGCGCATCGGCCTGATGGGTTACAGCGCCAGGCCGGAAAACGTGGATTATTGTCTGAAGGCATTGGAGGCCGTGCTCAAGGCTTGATTCGCCAAGGCGCGCCACGTTTCGGTGCAGGCTCGCCTTCAGGTGATGCCGGAGCCAAAACGTGGATTATTGCCTGAAGGCGCTGGCGGCGGCGCTCAAGCCCTATGGCTATTCGCCGGGTAGCTTGCCGTGCAGCGGCACGGCCCCCTCGCGGACCGCGTCCGCAAGCTGCCGTTGCAACATGTATTTGACCAGGCCGGCGCGATTGGCCAAGCCCAGCTTGGAAAAAATGCGGTTGATGTGGCTGCGTACGGTCCAGAACGAGATGCCGAATTGCTGGGCGATACTTTTGTCCGACAGGCCCTGGGCGACCGCCCGCGCGATCTCGGTCTCGCGCTCGGACAAAGCGCCGTGCGCGGATGCGTCCGGCGGCGCATCGTCGTTGGCCGGCGCGGTCTGATTGGCCGCGAGCGGGGCATCGGCGCGCTCCAACAGGTTGCGCAGGCGCCAGAACAATTCCTCGGCCAAAAACGGCTTGGACAGATAGCCATCGGCGCCGCAACGCAGCACCTCCAGGCGCCGGGCCGTATCGTTGTAGTTGGAGATGACGAGTATGGGCACGCGCGCGCGTTCGTCGGGCAGTTGCCGAATTCGGCGCACCAGATCGATGCCGGTCTCCCGCCCGATCAACAGCACATCGCTGACCACGGCCTGATAGCGGTGCTTTTGAAACAGGTCGAGGGCTTGCTCGACCGAGCTCGCCAAATCGGCGGCAATGCCGAGATTGCCGCACACCACGGCAATCAAACGGGCGAAGAAGGTGTCGTCTTCGATGATAAGCGCCCGCCCACCCTGGCGCGGGGTGCTCAAACCGGCCGCCATGGCGGATAAGGCGTTTTGCAAACAGTGCCGAGTGGCCATGCCGCAAACCTCGGTGGCGCCGGCCACCAGGGCGGCGCGGACCTGCGCCGTGTCGTCATCGGCGACGATGAACAGGATGGGCGTCGAGGCCAGTCGGGGCAGCATGCGCAGGCCCTGGATCAGCTCGATGCCTTCGCCGTCCACCGCCGCACCGATCACGATGCCGACCACATCCGGCAGCGAGGCGGCCATGGCGAGCGCCTGGCCGGCGACTCCGCAAACGACGGGCTCCATCTCCAACCCGCGGCAATACGTGGCCAGCATCTCGGCATGGGCGCGAGACGATTCGACGATCAATACCGAGCGCGATTTCCCGGCGGGCGATTTCCGTGCTGCGGGCATGGCCACCTCTCTGCTTCACCGCCCCTCGCCCGTCCGATACTCCGCCCGAACGGCCAGCCCCGAGGGGACGCTTATTTGCGCATTCCGCGCAATTTCAGACTAGGCGGCAACCAGGCCATGTCAAGCCGCGCACGGCGGGCCTAGGGTACGGCGGCCATCCCATCGCCCCGTGCCAGCGGCACGTTCAGCCTGACGCGTTGCGCCGCGTACAGGCCGACGAGCAACAGCGGCAGCCAGGCCAGCGCCCAGAGCGAAGGGTAAGTGTGGCAGGCCATGGCCACCACCGCGCTGTTGAATAGCGTCACATTGCCGAAGCCCATGCCCCGGCCGCCGCCATAGGCGGCCAGGTGCATGATCGCCAGCCAGGCAATAAGCGCATAGCGCAAAAAGGCCGGTTGATCCTGCCCCGCCAGCAGATAGATGCCGACCACGGCGGGCCAGAGCAGCACGGCGAAGGCGTAGGGTTCGGCGAGGGCGCGGTCGATTTGCGATTCGTGATTCACGTTTATCCTTGGGTATACAGTCGCACGATATAGCGGGAAGAATTTCTGAATCCATCGAAGATGTCTATCGGTGCGTTAGTCTGGCTCAGGAACTGCGCTTCTGTTCGGAACACCACGTTGTTCTTTTGTAGCTCGCTGATTCGCATGGCCAGGCCATCCGTAACGCCGGGTAATTGCTTGATATTCGCCATATCCGAGCTGTTGCTTAGATAGACAGGCGTACGGGCACTGTCGCTAACGCTATATTCTTTCAATGCACGTTCCGGCTCGTTAGTTTGATCCAATTTTGCGATTTCAGGCCAAGAGCTAGAGTAGGCGGCGTCGGGTGGGGTGCCATCCGGAACCTTGTGTGCGAAGCCGGTTACCTTGGCAGGCAAAGCCCGCTCGGCTTCAATGACGGAGGCGACGATGGCGTCATCGGTGTTGGGGTTGCCAGGGGCGCGAAGCGCGGCAATCTCGGCGTTACGGTCAGGCGGATTGCCCGGCTCGGCTTGTACCTTGAAGTAAACCGTGGCGCCTTGCTTGTTGACGGCGTCCTTGACCTTTTCCTCGAAGCTGCTGGACATGGAGGTATTGGCGCTGCGCGTGAGCGGCGTGAGGTTGGCCCAGGTATAGCCGGCGCCGCCTATATTATGGTTGAGCAGATGGCCGCGGATGTAATAACTGCCCTTGCCGTGCCGGCGTTGGTTGAGGATATTCCACAACCCGCCTTCCACGCTGGGTTCGCTGCCAGGCGGGATTTTTTTAGTCAGCCGATGGACCTCCACCGAGGTGCCGAAGCCTTCCCGTAGTGGGCCATAGATCGGCGGCGTAGCTGCGGCTGCACCACCTCCCATGAGTTTGGCCGCCACTTTGGAGAGGTCATGGGTCAGGTCCACAATGCGCCTTTCCTGTGCTGTAGGTGCCGGTGGCGAAGCGCCCGTGGCACCCGCTGCCGGCGTGGCGGTGCCAGAAGCAGCGGTACCGGTACTCCGCTGTGCCGCCAGCAATTCATCGTAGAGTCTTTGCGCTTCGTCCTTGTCTTTGCTCGCCGGGCGTCCGTCGAGGAAACTTTGAAACGATTGGGGCTCAGATTCGACGATGAGGCTGGCATTGGCGCCCTCGCCACGAAAGTAGAGATGGTGATCTTCCCCATCCGCCCCTTTGAAGTCCTGGCGAGCCCGCCACCACTCACGCAAGTCGGCGACTCCCTGCTTTACCGCGCTTACGCCGCGCCGCGCCATATCGATGATCGCCCGGCCGGCGGCGATGGCCTTGTCGAGCAGCCAGTCGATGGCGTTTTCGACCTTGGCTCGCAGGCCGCCGATGAGTTCGTGCAGGCGCTGCGACAGCCGGCCCAGGCCGGCCTGGTTGGCAAGGAAGCCGATGGCCACCGGCAGGCTGCTGGCCAAGGCCCTTTCCATGAAACCGGCGGCCTCGCCGATCGAACCCTGGGCGACACTGACGATGCCGTCCAACACGCGCGAGACGATCTCCAGCATCTCGCGCAGGTATTGCATGAAGGACTCGATGGCCTTGTAGATCGCGATCAGGGTGTTGATCACCGGCATGATGCCGCTCACGTCGAGCAGCGAGATCAGCCAGCGGCTGGCCCAGCCGATGACCTTTTCGGTGATGAAACCGACCACGCCCTGCACCACGGAATCCCATAGGTTGGACAATTGTTCGCTCAGCTCGCGCCATAGTCCGGCCGGGCCTTCGGTGACCAAGGTGGCGATGAATGACCAGGCGCCAGTGGCGAATTCGAGCGTGCTGCGCAGGCGCGCGACCACCGCCGGGTCGAGCTTGCGGGCGAGACGGGCGAAGATGTTGTCGACCGTGACGCCGAGCACTTCCATGACGAAGCCGAGCACCGAGCGGATCGAAAAATCCGCCGGCGGCGTGATGCCGGCCTCGCGTACCGTGCCGAACAGCCAGCCGGTGAAGCCGTTGAGCAGATGAGTGCCGATATTGCCGAAGAAGCCCTGGAAGCCGGCGCCCATCGCGCGCATCAAGTTGATCAGGAAGCCCAGGGGGTTGGTCAGGATATCGCCGACCGCGCGCGCGGCCTTGGCCAGCACCTGCACCACCAACTCCGGCGGCAGACCGAGGATGCGCAGCACGGATTGGAAGAACTGCCAGGCCGCCTTGGGGATGTCGCCATCGACGAAGAGGCTGCGCAGGATACCGAGCGCGGTGTCGCGCACGCGCGGCCACAGCGTGGGGTCGGTGAAGAATTGGCCGAACACCGGGATGCGCCCGAGTATCTGGGTCTGGATGAAATTCTCGATCGGCTCGCGAATGCAGGCCGGCACCCGCTGCCAGATGCCGTTCAAGATCAACACCGGCAATTTCAGGATATCGGCGTAGATCTCGATCACCTTGCGCACGGTTTCCAACAGCAGTTGGATGAACGGCGTCAGCCTATCGAAGCCCTGAACCATGTGCTCGAACAGCACCGCGACCTTTTCGCGCGCCCAGGCCAGCAGGCTGTCGACCGCCTCGGCCAGCCAACCGAGCCCGTCGGCCAGCCAGGACAGCAGCTCGCTGGCGCGCAAGCGGCCGAGCAGGCCGGTGACGTTGGCGGCCACCGCCGCGATGCGCTCGCCCAGCCATTGGCCGGCGCCGACGATGATGCGGCGGATCGCGGCGATGATATTTTCCACCGAGGGCAGCACCGAGGCCAGGGTATCGCGCGATTCGGGCACGCCCTCGCCGCCGTTCATGTCCTCGGCCGCGCTGTCCAGGCCGGCCGACAGTTGCTGGGCCGATTCGCCCATCTCGCGCACGAAGGCGGGCGGGATGAACTCCGCCACCTTTTGGGCGAATTCGGCCACCGGCTGCCAGACCGGGCGGGTGCGTTCCTTCACCCAATCCCAGGCCTCGCCCGCCTTGCGGCTGATCCAGCCGACCACGCCGCCCTCGCTGCCGCCGCTGGCCTCGGCCTCTTCCGAGCCGAACAGCAGGTCGGAAAACCAGTTCCACACCTGCTCGGCCGCCTCGCGCACCGGCCGTATCCATTCCCAGAACTGCTGGCCGAGAGCCTGGATGCCTTGCCAGACCTCGCCGCCGAACTCTTGCAGCCACTGCACCGCCGGCGCGCCGAAGTTGGCCCACAGCCCGCTGAAGAATTCGCCGACCGGGCGCAGGAATTCGGTGAGTTTGTCCCAGGCCACGCCGACCGTCTCGACCACGAAGGTCTTCAGCTCGCCGATGGCGGCCATCAACGGCGCGCAGTCGCCCGAAGCCAGCGCCACCGCGATCCGCGCTGCCCGCTCGACCAGGCCGGCGAACAGGTCGATCAGCTGGCGCGGCCCGTCGAACGGCACCAGGCTGCGCAAAGTGCCGATATAGGCATCCCAGGCGCGCGCCACCTGCCGACCCAGCCAAGTCAGGATGCCTTCGTCATTGATGGCGCGCACGGTACGGGCGAATTCGGGCGAAATGCGCTCCAGCAAATCCCAGACGAAGTCGCCCAACTGGTCGGCGGTCCATTCGGCGATGTCGCCCAAGGTCTCCACGGCCGAGTCGTAGAGGTCGCCCCAAAAGCCGCGCCGTACCGGCTTCGCGGCCACGTCGCCGCCCTCGCCGCGCTGCTGCGCGACATGGGCCAGCTCGTGCGCCAGCAGAAAACGGCCGGCGCCGGTCTCCGGCTGGAAGCGGCCGTCGTTGAAGGCGATGTGCTCGCCGACCGTGAAGGCATGCGCGTGCAAGGCCTCGTTGAGCGCATTCGCGCGCGCATCGGTGTGGATGCGCACCGTCGACAAGTCCATGCCGAAGCGCCCTTCCATGTCGGCCCGCAGCGGCGGCGGCAGCGGCTGGCCGTCGGCTTGCAGCGCCGCGATCTCGCGCTCCAGACCATCCGGCAGCGCCTGCTCTTCCTCGACCGGCGCGTCGAGCCGTGGCGGCTCGGTCTCGCTACCGCCGCCCGCCAATGCCCGGCGCACGCTGGCCCGGCCATCGTCGGCATTGCCCTTTGCGATGCCGCCGACGGGCTGTTGCAGGGCGCGCGCCGCGATGCGATCGGCCTGCTTTTCCGCCTCGTCCTGGGCGCCGCCTAGCTTCAGCTTGGCTTGGACGCCGCGCGGCAGGGCGTGAGCCCGTGCGCTCGTCGACGGCTTAGGGTTCGGTGCGGGAGATTTCAGGGCATGGACTTGCATGGCCTGCCGGTCGACGGATCAGTTGTCCGTGAAGTATTTGTTCATGATCCAGCCGGCATTGCCGGTTTGCGGACCGGATTTCACCTCGACCTTCATCCAGTTCACGCCCTTGCGCAGGATCACCACCTGGGTGCCCTTGGCCAATTTGAGCTTGCCGGTCGGGGCTGCGGGATCGGCCTCGAAATAGGTGCCTTCCGTATTGACGATGCCCTTCAAAGATTCGGGGTGCTGCACCACCATGACGGTGAACTTGTCATCCACGGCATTGACGTTGGAAGACTCCTGTCCCCACGACTGCCCCTTGGATACGGGGCCGTACATGTCGAAATAATATTTCACGCCGGATTTGTGATAGTCCTCCAGCGTGATGTAGTCGTGGCCGGAGGCCATCAAGTTCAAGCCGAAATGGAAGTTGTAGCCGGACTCGCTCGCGCCCGGCATGTCCCGCTCGCTGCCGATGGTGACGCCCTGGCCGACCTTGGGCACGGCGTACTTGTTGATGCCGTATTTCTTGCTCAGGCGGTCCTGCTCGCTGGCACTGAGCTTCGCCCATTCCTTCAGTGCCTCTTCCCGATTGAGGGTCTTCTTGAACTCGCGCGCGAAGATGCGGATGTATATCTCGCCCGACATCTGCTCGGTGGTGGAGACCAGGCCGCCCTTGGCGTTGTCGTCGCCGCGATAGGCGGATGGCGTGGTGTACTCCTGCGTGCTGCCGCGCTGATTGGCGCCGACGAAGGATTCGTAGCCGGCCGCGCCGGCCCCCAGCATCTCCTGGTTGGCCGTGCCGCAATCGTTGGTCAGTTCCACTTCGCTGCCGCCGACGCGGTCGATCATGCGGAACTTCTTGAGCGTGACCTTGGTGGCCTTGCCTGGGGGCGAGACGGTCATATCCTTGCCCGACAGCTCTTCGATCTTGGCCTTGGATTTCAGGCCATCGAGCATCTTGTTCGAGTTCGCGATGTTGGCGTTTTCCGCCCAGGCCTCGCGCCCATGATCGACGGCCGCCATCTTGCCGTCGTCCGATAGGCGATCATAGGGCTGGCCGGCAACGATGGCGTAGCGTTGAACGACAGGCCCCGCCGAGGCGGGCGCGGCGGTATGCGTGCCGGGCATGAGCCCGCTTGCGTTGCCGCCCCGGGCCACGCGCGCGGCCACCGCGTCGGCGCTTCGCTCATGACTGTCGCCGACATGGCCGGTCGCGCCGTCGGGCCGGATACCGCGTTGCTGTTGCACTGCGTGCGCGAGTTCGTGGGCCAGCAGATAGCGCCCGGCCGGCGTGCCGGGCCGATATTCGCCGGTGTTGAAGTAAATATCGCTGCCGCTGGTGAAGGCGCGTGCCGCCAGCCTGCCGGACAGGCGGCTGGCGATGTCGTCGGCGTGGATGCGGACTTGGCTCAAATCGACGCCGAAGCCGGCTTCCAAAAGGCCGCGCTCTTCGGCCGGCAGGCCCAGGCCCTTACCCTGCTCGGCCTCGATGGCGCCGACGATATCGGCCGGCAGGCCATCGGTAGGCGCGTCGGCCGTCTTGCGCTCTGCCTGCGCGGGCTGGGCCAGTACCTCATGCACCGCGATGCGGCTTGCCTCGGCATGGGGCGGCCTGGCGGCTATCCTGCGTTGCCGTACCTGGCGGCGGCGTTGCTGGAAAGTTTTCATGCGTGCCTCCCGATATCTAGCCCTGGATGCTCATACCAGCATGGGGAAAACCTGGAGCAGGATATTGCCGCTGGCGATAAGCTGCGTCTCGGCCAAGGTGCAGGTGAATTTGCTCTTGTTCGCATCGTCCTCGACGATATTGCCGGTGAAACTGGCGCGATCGGCAATGCAATAGCCCAGGTCGCTGGTGCCGCCGGCCCAGTAGTTGCCGCTGACCACGATGTTCTTGGCCGAGATCGCGTTTTCGGTTCTCTCGATCCGGTTGTTCGACAAGACCAGTCGGGTATTGGCCTGTACCTGCTCGTCGAGATAACCGTCGGCATTGGCCGTGCCGAGATTGGCCTTGATGGCGGTGATGCGGTTCGAGAGGAGATGCAGGTCTTCGCCGCCGGTCGCCACCAGGCCGGCGATTCTGACCTGTTTGATGCCGCCCGCGGCAGGCGTGGCAAAGCCTTCGATGCCGTTGCCGAAGAGCAGGTAGCCGTCGATCTGGTTGCCCTCCAGGATGCCGCCGACCAAGCTGTTTTCCAGGCGTAGCGCATAGTCCGGCGACGAGGTGGGCCGGGTGACTTCTCCCCGAATCATGCCGAATCGCGAATACAACATGGCATACAAGATATTGTTGCGCCATTGGATGCGAGCGGCTCCCTTGCTTGGGCTGCCGATGCCGATCATCGCCGGCGGCGTTTCGACGACGGAAATGCTCCGCTGACGGGTGAACCGGCAATTGCTCACTTGCGAAGACGCGGCAGTGAGCGTCATTTGCCCATTTCCATTGCTGATATCGAAGGAAACGTTTTCGATAATGATCTCGTCGGCATCGACGCTCAGCGTGGTCCCGCCAAAGACGATCGAGGTCGATTCCCTGCCCTGGCCGCTGATGCGCAGGCTGCGTTTTCCGGCGATGGCGATATCCTTGGTGATCGGATACGTGCCGGCCTTGAGGCAGAGCCATAGATCGGTGGCATCGCCGGCGGCGAATTCGCCGAGCAGCAATTCAAGTTGTTCCGACGAGCTGACCGTCACGGCGCAGCCGCCGCCGGATTTGTTGCAGAGAATCTTGAGCGCGTCCTGCACGGTCACGGCCTCGCTCACTTGCAGGTCCGAGCACAGCTCGGCATCGCTCTTGTCCAGCGGCATGTCGCCGGCATTGAAACCGCACAGCAATTTGCCCAGCACGGCGGCGACGTTGTTGTCCGCGCTGCCGAGCCCGAGCAGGGTGAAGACATTGGGGTTGTCCGCGCAGCTCGGCAAGATATAAGGCAATTTGGCGGCGTTGAGCTCGCACAACAGCTTGTCCAACATCGGCGCGACGTTGCTGCTGGTGCTGGCGGCCAACCCAAGCAGGCTGCCGATGCTGGGCGTGGCCGAACAGGCCGGCACGGTATAGGGCAAGCTGGTGGCATTGAGCTCGCACAGCAACTTGTCGAGCGCGACCTGCACGGTGAGTTTGCCGTTGCCATCCGGATCGAGGCTGCTCTTGAGCCTGTCCTTGATCGATTTGCCCTCGTTGGCGCCGCAGTTTGGCAACAGGTAGGCGATGTCCTCCGCGCCTATCGCACAGAGATTGTCCAGGGCCTGCTGCACGTTATTCGCCCCGGCATAGAGGCCGGCGCAATGGTCGATGAAGGCGATGTCGGCGGCGTGGATGTCGGTCAGCGGCGGGAAGTTCATGCGCCGGGCGTAGGCGTCGTCCTGCGCGACGAGCTTGCCGTCGGCGGCCAATTCGCCCAGGAACAGGTAGTGGTGCCAGATGCCGCGCGGCGCGGCGCCGGCGGTTTCGTCGCCCAGCACGATGTCGCCGCTCTCGTCTTCCGCCTCGCGCACCGGGGCCAGCCAGTAATCGCCCGGCACGAAGGCGCGCTTCGTGCCGCCGCTGCCGGCGGTCAGCTCCAGTTCCATCAATTTCAGGTTGATCTTGAGCACGCCGCCGGCCAGGTCGACCCGGCCATGCGCTTCGTCGTCGACCGTGCCCTTGTAGAGGTCCACGCCACGGTCCTTGCCTTCCACGATGACGTAGCTGTCGAGCTTGATCTTGATGTAGCCGTCCCATTGCCGGACGTAGGTGCTGGGATAGCCGGCGCCCGGGGTGGTGCAGTTGCCTTGGATGCGGCCGCGCAGCTTGTTGGTGTCGACGCCGCTGGCGAAGTGGTTGCCCAGCAGTTTTTCGGTGTCGTCGTCGAAGTATTCCCAGACCCAGTCGCCCTCGTCGAACCCGTCCGGCATCTGCGCCACGGCGCAGGCCTCGCTGCCGTTGTCGCGCGACCACTTCAGGGTCAGCGTGCGCTCGCTCGCCGTCACCTGATAGTCGTGCACCTCGACCCGGAACAGGTAGTTGCCGATGCGTTCCTCCACCTGGACTTGGCTGGCACAGGGGTCGCAGGCATCGCCGCTGCTGTCGATCAGGCGCAATTTGAGCTTGAGCGGGGCATTGCCCATGGCCGGGTTCTGCGCGGGGTCCATCGGCTTGATGCTGGTCGCGCACCACTTCGCCTGTAGCATGGTCTGGCTGCGGGTCGCAGTGTCGGCGCCGTGCATGGCGGCATCCATGAGATTGGACTGCTCCAGCGCGGTGACGTTGCGCTCCCAGACATCGGCATAGAGGTACAAGCTCATGCCGGTATAGCTGCTAGAGCTCTGGAGCGGGATCGGGTATTCGGGCTGGGCGTTGACGGCCAACGGGTCCGTTCCGGGCAGCCGCGCGGCCACGCCCTCGACGTAGAGCGCGCCGGGCTGGATGAAGATATTGGCCGAGCCGGCCGGATTGGCCGCGATCTTGAGCCCGCCGGCACGCGGCGAACCACCCGCGATATCGCCGGCGGCGCCCGTGGTCCCCGAAATCGCGTCGCGCAGGGCATTGGCCAGCTGGGCCTTCTGGATGTCGGTCAGCTCGTTCCAGTCCGCATCGAGGATCATGCGCCCCTGTTGCAGGTAGACGCCGGAATAGCCTTGTTCCGGTAGAAAGGAATCGCGGGAGATTTGAGTCTTCATGATGGTGGTCCCTGTCTAAGATTTGTTTGCTTTTGGCGGGGCGCAGGATAGGCTGGGGTCGGCCACCAATACCGCCTCCATGCCCACGGGCAGGAACTCCGCCAGCTTGTCCAACACGGCTTGTTCCCTGAGGGTGTAGCGCAGATCGTGGCAGGCGCCCATCTCGCCGCCATCCTCGGCCCCGAAGCGGAATGCCGCTTTCGCATCCGGGTGCAGCACGCCGCAGCCGGGCTGGCCGAAACTCAGGTTCCAGAAAAGCGGCCGGGCCGTGGTGCAGGAGTCCGCGTAGCAGAGCAAGGAGGAGCGCTGGCCATCGGCACGCCAATCCGGGTCGTTGTCGAGCCACGGCTCGTCGGGGTCGTAGGGCTCGCTCGGCACCGCCGGTTCCGGGAGGTAGGGCACGCGGCTATAGCGTATGCAGCCGGCAGCCGGCACGTCGTCGTCCACCGTGTCCTTGCGCAACGGCGGCAGCAAGATGGCGTCGCTGGCCCGCAGGTGTTCGGCCAGCAGCGTGTCGATTACGGTGACATACTCCAGTTGCACCAGGCCGCGCGTGGCCTCGATCTTCTTGAACAGGCAGGCGCGCGCCGAGATGACGGGCGCATCGCGCTCGGCCGTGGTCACCTTGAATTGGCGGGCGGCGCAATTGACTAGTTGTGCGGCGCCGGCATCGATTTGGGCCTTGTTGTCGAGCCAGAGATTCTCGAAACGGTAGACGGCGGCCTGCTCCAGCGTGAACACTCCGCGCAGGCGCAAGGGCGCGTCGGTCAGGCCACGCACGGCGACCCAAGGCAGGTCCATATCGTTCCACCTGGTTTTCCGCAGGCTGATTTCCAAGATAGCGACGGCTTCGCCATCGACCGTGGCGTCTATCGTGTGAACAGTGGCCTGCGCGTCGCTCCAGCCCGAAACGTCGGTGCCCGCGAACTCGATCACCTTCGCCTCGATGGCGCTCCAGCTCAGGGATAGGTACCGGCTGGAGAAAAAGCCTTCCTGCGGCGCGTGGAACAGCGGCACTCGGCGCGGATGGGCATGGCCGCGCCGCCAATTGGGCGTGCGCAGGTCGACCGTGCGGCGGGACACATCCTGGAAGCTATTCGGCGTGTGGGATATGAGGTGCGGCTGCTGGCCGTTCAGCGTGCAGGGCAGGCCATGCCGGTTGGCCTGGCGCCAGGGGATGGATTCCCCGGCGAAGGTGGTTTCATGGGCGGCCGGGTCGCTGGCCTCGCAGCGCACCGCGCGCGAGCAGTAGCGCAGGTCGACAGTGGCGGCGGGCAAGGCCGGGTGGCGGGCGCGCTCGGCCGGCGGCGCATTGCTCGGGATCGGCTCCTCGCCATAGGCCGACTCCGGCAGCAGCGGCCGGTCGACCCGAGGCGTGATCGCCACGCGCTTCCAGCCCTCCTGGATTTCCACCTCGAAACGGCCGACCGCCTCGGCGATCCGCTCGATGCTGACCCGGGTGCCCTTGCGCTGCCGCCAGGCGACCGCGTCGGCTAGTTCGGCGCGGCGGCCATCCTCGTCCGGCGAGACCAAGCGCACGTCGAGCAGTTGCGCGAAATAGGGCAGCAGCCAATCCTGGCAATGATGGCCATCGGCATCCCGATCGGGAAAGCTATCGTGCAGGCGCTGCTCCAGCGTTTCGTGGAAGGCGTCCAGCAACTCGCCGTAGACCGCGAGCAGATCGGCCAGGTCGCCGGTCTCGTCGCGCTCGCGCCAGACCGCGGGCAGCCATTCCTTAAGCAGCGTGGCATAACCGGGGGCGCTCATGTCCGATACTCCTCTACGGTGGGCGTGAAGCCGGCGCTGTCGAAGACCAGGCACTGCTCGGGCGCGGGCCAAGCCGCGATGATTTCGCTGCCCGTGCGGGTCAGGCGCGTGAGCTTCGCGGCGGTAGCGCCGTCGATGGCGATGCTGCAATCGCTGTTCTCCACGCCGGACACGCCGTCGACGATGCGATAGATATCGCCCCGATAGAGCGCCTGGCCAAGCTGGCGATACTCCTCGGTGAAGGCGGCGTTCAATGCCTCGGCGACCGCGGCCTGCACGGTCTGGCTGTCGTAGGCCTCGCTACGGATACGAATTTTCACCGTGAGCTTGAAGGTCAGGCGGACGTAATCGGTGACCGTCAACGACACGCCGGGCTGCGCCCGCGCGAGCAGGTAATCTTCTAGGTCGCTCTTCAACGAAGCGCCGAGCGTGCCGCCGCCGGCCGCCATGACCACCACCTCCAGGCGCTCGCGCTGGCCTAGACCGGTCGGTTTGCGAAAAGCGCGCGCCTGCCAGACGCTGGCATGGCCGCGCGCCAATTGCGAGAAGTCTTCCAGCGACACCGCGCGGTCGAGCGCGAGCAAGGTGGCCGGCGCGTTTTCGCGCAGGTCGGCGTCGCTTTCGCGGTCGGCGCCGCCGCTGCTCTCGATGGCTTGCAGCACCGAATCGATCAGCGGGTGTGGCTTGACCGGCTTGACCAGGCTGCCGGCATCGAGGTTGCCGGCAGCGCCCGAGCCCTGGCGGAAGCTCACGCGCACATTGTTGCCGCCGGTCGGCAGGCGGCGGCCGTTGCGGCCATCGCCGAATTGGATGCCGGCATAGCCGTCCTGGTCGATGCGCACCTGGTAATGGGCGTCGGTGGCGCTGGAGTCCTTGAGGTTGGCGACCTGGGTCCAGGTCTCGTCGGCCACGGTCACGACGAGATCGGCGCGCACGCCGGCGCTCATGCCGGCATCGGCGACGAAGCTCAGATCGGCGACCTCCAGCGTGAAGCGCTGGCTGTTTTGTGTGCCGTCGCCGCTGCCCAGCACGCGTTGCGCCCGGGTCTCGCCATGGCCGGCCTCGACCACGTTGGCGTAGATCTCGAGGTTGCCATATTGGGTGCCGGCCGGCAGGGCGTCGGCTAGCTCCAGCCAAGGGTCATCCTCGTCGCCGCTCAGATCGGCGATCGAGGTTTCCAGCGCGCTGCCGCCGTTGTCGACGATCAAGGCGCGGCCGGCCTTGAGCCCGGACGGCAGGCTGTCCAGCACGATGCGCGCGCCAAAGAGGGGGGTGATATTTTTTTGCCAGTCGCTTAGCTGCACCTGCTTTTGGAAATGGCTGTAGACGCCGGTGCGGCTCAGGAAGAACGGGCCGCCGCCGCGGTCACGCCAGGCGCCGTCGGCGCTTAGCGTGGCCTCTTCGTGCTCCAGGTCGATCGTCACGGCGGTCAGCCGGCTCCACGCCATCTGCGCGCCCTTAACCACCACCGCGAAATCGCCGATCGCGGTCTGCTTGCATTGCTTGGTGACCAAGTCGGTCGACAGATGTCCGTCCGCACTCTTGTTGAGAAAGCTGTCGACCGTCCACGGACCGGCGCCGCTTGGCGGCGCCAGCAGGGTCTGCGGGTTGTCCAGGGAGAGGTCGACATTTCCCGACACGCCGTCGGTGTCCTTGTGCCAGGTCAGGGTCAAGGCGGTGTAGCCGGCCCGTTCGCCGTCGCCGATGACGGACTCGACGGTGCCCACCGGCACGTAATTCGCGTGCGTGCAGAGGTAGACGGGCAGGTATTCGCGTTGCTCCCCGCCCGAGTTTTCGACCACGCGGATATCGCACAGCCATTGCCCGGCCAGGCGCGACCAGTCGCCGGCGACGAACAGGACGTCGATCACCGTGCCGGTGTCGTCGGTCTGGCGGCGTAGGGGCGCGTTCGCCAGGTCGGTGATCGGCACGGTGACCGGGCGCGCGACGGTGGCACCGGTCAGCGTGAGTTGGTCGATCGGGCGGTAGAACACCAGGCGGTCTTCGTGCACGGTCTTGATCCGGCGGTAATAGGGCTTGTCGTTGGCGGAGCGGATTACCACGATGTCGCCGGCCGCCAGGTCGCTGGTGGCGACGGACAATTGCAGGCCGTTGCCGACCTTGTCCACGCCTTCCGTCGCCGGCCCGATCGGCGTCAGCCGCTCCTTGGGTTGGATGTGCACCACGGTGTAACCCTTGACGAAACCGGCCGGGATCTGCGGCGCGATCGTGACCGTGGTGCACTCGTCGTCCAGGACCAGGCCCTGCACCAGGTGAGCCGAGAAATTGTCGGCATCTCGGTCGTCGACCAACAACAAGGGTTCGCCGCTCTTGAGTTGGTCGAACTGGCCTTCCAATGTCAGCGTGGTGCCGGTCAGGGGATTGGGGTTGCGATCGTGCCCGGCGGCATACAGGGCGTTGTATTCGGCGTCGGCCTCCAACTCGGCCAGCGTTTCGAACACCACGGGGCTGCCCGAAGCGGGGCTGTACTTCACCTGCAGGCCGGCGGCGATGGTGCCCGATTTCTCTTCCTTCAACATAAGCGCGAGCGGGGTCGAGGCCGAGGCCGGCGGGATCGGCGCGTAGTCGAGCAGCGTCACCAGCCGGCGCAGGTTTTCCCACTGCGTGGCGGTGCCGAGATAGCCTTCGTTCGCGTAGGCGTCGATATGCGCGCCCAGGACATGGCAGGCCCGCGCGAAGGCGCGCGTGAGATGCCAGAGCATGTCGTCCGGATTGCTGGCATAGAGGTCCTCCAGGCGCTTTTTCTTGGCCTCCTCGCTTTCGCCCTCCACGGCATCGGAGTCCACTGGCCGCCATTTCTTGAAATCTTCGTAGAGGCCGTAACGCAGGCGCTCAAGGAACACGGCGGCATTGCCGTCGAGATATTCGAAACGGGACAGGCCGGCGCGGTTCCAACGGGTCAGGTCGCTCATCCCTTTTTGCCTCCCTGCAAGGTGAGGGTGATGTAACCGCGCTCCGGTTGCGCCTGGTCGTTGTCGCAGACCGCGACTTCCAAGCCATCGAGTGCGATATGGCCGGTGGCGGCCTGATCGGGGAAGCGGTCGCCCAGGCGCTTGAAGCGATTGAGGCAGACGTTGTCCACGCCATCGAGCGCCATCAGGACTTGATAGAGGTCGCTGGCCCATAGGTCTTCGCCGAAGCGCAGGCGGCCGGGCTCGAAGAAGCCGCCCGGGCCGGTGCCCAGCACCTTGCCGACGGCCTGGCGGATCTCGGACTGGAAGTAGTCGTCGTCGACCTGGATGGACAGGCTCATGACAATACCGACCTCCACCGCCCCCTCCAGCACCACCTCCTGGCCGACCATGCGATAGGCCTCCAGATAGGGCTGGAGTACGCTGCGCACGCTGGGCTTGCTCGTCTGCTCCGGCGTGTACAGGCCGAGCGTGTCGTGGAAGCGATCGATTTCGGCCCATTTCTCATCGCTGTAGTCGCCGGCCTCGTCCAGCCCCATGCGCTGCCACGGGATGATCGCGACATGCACGGTGGACCACGAGCCGTCCCAGCGCTCCCAGGCATGCGCGCGCAGCACCAGGGGATGCTCTTCCAGCCGCGTCTCGAAATCGTCGAGCGTGACCATGCGATGTTGGTCGTGGACCGAGCGCGGCCCATCCAGCCGGGCCTGGTCCATCTTCTCGGGATGGTCCATCCACCAATTGTCGAAGGCGGTGATGTCGGCGTCGGTCAGCCCCTCTTTCGATTGGTCCTCGGTCATATCCTCGAACGGCTTGTCGCGCGTGCGTTTGGCCAGACCGGCCGCATCGTGGCCGATCAGCTTCAGCAAGCGGCGCAGCGATTCCGGCCGGCGCGCGGTTTCCATATAGCCCTCGGCGGCGGTACGGTCGAGGCTATCGGACAGTTGGTCGAGCGCATAGGCCAGCACCTCGATCAGCGCCACCTCCACGTCGGCCGGCGTCCAGCGCCGGCGCTCGGGGAAGCGCGCGGCCAGTTCCTGCGCCATGAACAGGCGAAAACCGTCGTAGTCGCGCAGGTCCCAATCGAGGTCGTCGCCGACATCGGGCAGCGTGTCCGGCAGATCGACTTGGCGCTGGCCGCAATCCGGGCAGCTCCCCTCGAACGACAAAGTGACGGTCGGGTTGGCGGCCATTTCAGCTCTCCCCCACGGTGAACAACTGGCTCTCGCGATGGCCGATCGCGGCCAGGGTGTAGGCGATGGCGATGGTCAGCGTGGCGTCGTCGCCGCTGACTTCCACGTCGATGCTCTTGGGGTCGACCTCGCCTTGCAGCGCGTCGGCCAAGGATGCGAGCAGGCGGCGCTTGGTGATCTGCCAGAGCAGCGTGCCGTTCGGTTCGAACACCAAGGCCTTCACGCCGGCGCCGAACTCCGGCCGGAAGACGCGCTCGCCGGGCAGGGTGAACAGCACCTGCTCGATCTGGCCGCGGATATGCTCGGAACGCCGGGCCAGGACGGGCGCGGCATCGCCCATCCGGAAGGGGAAGGCCAGGTAGGGCGGGTCAACCAGTCTGCGTGCCATCTTGCTGCCTCATGCGGTCATGACCTTGGTGGATAGGCTGCTCATCTCGCCCTGCGGCACCGGCGGGCCGGACGGGCCGACGCCGGTGGGGTGCACGTGGGTCGCGAACAGGGTCAGGAAGCTGGTGCCCTTGATCACCGGCTCGCCGCCGGCACCGCCGAGCAGGACCTGGCTGCCCTCCAGGGTGAGGGTCGCGCTGGTGCTCACCTTCACGCCCGAGGCGGCCATCTCGATCTTGTTGCCGTTGGCGTCTTCCACCGTGGCACCCTGCTTGTTCAGGGTCAGGGTGTTGCCGTTGGCATCCTCCAGCACGATCTGGCCGTTCTTCGCGTCCAGCATGAGCTTGGCGCCGGCCTGGTCGGTGAGCGCGAGGTTGCCGTCCTTGTCCATGTCCAGGTTGGCGCCACTCATGTGCAAGAGCTTCACTTCCTCGGCGTCGTCCTTGTCCTCGACCAGGAAGACATGGCCCTTGGCGCTGCGCAGCACCTGGGTGGTGGGCGGGTCCTGCACCTCCGCCGGCGCGTCGCCGGGCTGCTGCCAGAAGCTGCCGGTCCAGATCGGGTTGTTCAGGTTGCCGCCCTCGAATTCGACCCAGACCTGGGCGCCGATGCCTGGCACACAGAAGAAGCCCTGGTTCTTCAGGCCGCCGCAAGGCAGGCAGGGCAAGGCCCAACCGGTTTCCTGGTCGCCGAACAGAGGCGGCACGCGCAGCTTTACCCGGCCGATCTTGTCGGGATCGGCGTTGTCGGTAACGAAGCCGCGATACTTGCCATAGGCCTGCCGCTGGCTGAGATTCCGCGCGAGTTGATTTTGCAGGTCGTCGTTCATGTCTCGCCTAGAGAAGCGCGGCCAACACGCCGGCGACGCCGGACACGGTAGCCACGCTGTCGAGGTTGTCGCCGAAGGCATTGCGCAGCAGCTTGAACTTCTGGCGATAGCCCTGGGCGGTAAAGCTGTGGCTGACCCCGTCCACGTAGTAGACGCCGGACAGCCACTCGCCCAGGCCGTCCACCGGCACCGGCAAGCCGGTCTGCAAGACATGGCCGTAGAGCGTACCGTCCAGCTCGCCCTCGCCTTGCACGCGGCGGATGTCGATGTCGTTGATCTTTTGCTGGGCCACGGCGCGTAGGCGCTCGGTATCGGCGCCGGCCTCGGCCGACATCTTCCAGACGAAGTCCTCCAGGCCGGCGTCGGTGCTGTCGGCGTGGCTGGTGCCGAGCACCGGCAGATCGGGGTAGACGATTTCTTGCGTGGTGGCGTCGCCGCTGTCCGCCGGGGCATCGTAGGCCACGGCATCGGGCTGGTGGCCATCGGCGCGGACATTGAGCGAGATGCAATTGGAGTCGGCCCCGGCGTAGATCAGGATGGCGTCTTGCGGGTCGGCATCGAGCCGCATCGGGCCGAAATAGACGTAGCCCTCGCGGAACATCAATTCATAACCGTTGAACTCGGCGCGCGATTTCAGGAACTTGATGTCGGTGTCGTCCTGCGACACCCCGACCAGGCCATCCTGGCCGTCGCCGTTGTCGGGGTGGGCGACGAGGCCGTAAGGCGTGAGGATTTCCGCCAGCAGGAGCGTGTCGCTGTAGGGCAGTTCCGCCGTACCCCAAATCTTGCGTCCATGCGGGCGGTCCAGGCGGATCGAGTCGTCCTGGCAGATCACCTTGACCTGGGCGGCCCCGGCATCCTGCGGCGTCTCCAGGTTCACCTCGCGGATATAGCCGCGCATGACCTCTTCCTCGCGGCTGCCGAAGACGGCGGTGATCACGATGCGTGCCCACTGCACGAATACCCCGGTATCCTGAATCGTCCACTCGCCCAGCTCGTTGCGCCGGGTCTCGAAACCGAGCGTGGCCGTACTCGCCTCGGTGCGGCTGGTCTCCACCGTCACTTCCAACAGGAAGGGGTAGAAATCGGCGATCTCCGCGCCGTCCACGGTGATGACGCACTCGGCCGGCGCGCGATCCTTTTCGGATAGAAAATCGAGCATCATCGCGGCGGCCCTATTCTTTCGCCTTCGGGATCAGAATGACCTCGCCCGCCCGCTCCTTCAGCGAGACCTCGACGCCGCTTTGCAGGTCGGGGTTGGCGTCGAGGATGCGCCACCACAGCCGCTCGTCGCTGTAATAGTGGCGCGCCAGCAGGTCGAGCCGGTCGCCCTCCTGGATGACGTGCTCGACCACGCCGATGGCCGCGCCGATCTCGCGCGGACGCACGCCCTTGCAAACCACCGTGCCCTGGGCATCGGCCTCGAACCGGCGGGCGTCCTTGTAGCGGGAGTTCTTCAGGAACATCAGAACAGCCCTCCGATCGCCGAGACCGCGGTGCGGCCGGTGTTGAGCGCGGCGCCGACCACCTGGCGCACCTTCTCGACCTGATAGAAGGGGTTGTTGCCCTCGATCACCTGCACGCCGAGTTTGACCGTGGCGCGGTAGGGCACCAGGGTGGGCAGGTGCGCGGTCTCGGTAACCTCGACGCTCTTGAGGAAGACCGGCAGCACGTGGCTGCCCCAGACCAGGAGCAGGACCGAGGCGGTCACGCTGCGCTGGAACGCGCGCGTACCGCCGAGTCCCAGGCCGGCCAGTACTTGCAGTCCGCCCGGGCCTTGGGTCTTGGGCTCGGCCATGCTGCGCAAGGTGTCCAGTTCGGGCTGGATGCCGAATTCGCGCGCAATGACTTCGTCGTCGTTCATGCGGTCGGTCGCATCCAGCAGGATTTCGATGTCGAAGCTCTCCGGCTCCACCGCCACGCCCTGCGCCACGCGTGCCGTCTCGGTCGGCAAGGCGAAGTCGTAACCGCCGCGCGTGGCCGGCGTCGAGCCCAGGGTCAAGGTCACGCTACGGCTACGCGTCAGCGTCTGCGGGTTGAAGTCGAAGGCCAGCACCAGCGGCGGCAGCGACAGCGCGTATTCGACCAGGAAGCCTTTGATCGGGGCGAGCATCGTCGATTCTCCTAAAGGGTTTGGCGGCCGATGGCCGCGCCGATCGATTGGGCGATGTGGTCGGCGATGGCGCGGTCGGAGCGGCGCGGATCGATCCGGAGCGGGCCGACGCCGACCTGGTCCATGCGCCCTCTTGGCAGGTCCTGCCCTGCCAGGGCTTCGCCCACCAGGCGGCCGATGCGTTGGGCGCGGCCCTCGAAGCCGGCCGGCAGGCGCAGATTGAGTTGGCCGATCTCAGTCGTCATTCGCCACCTCCATGGGCAGATAGGCGGCGAGTGGACCGAGGTCTTGCAGGTTGACCTCGCGGCCTTCCTTGGCCAGCTCGCGCCAGACGGCATGGGCGATGTGCGCCAGGCCGATGGCCCCGCCCGCGCCGGCCGCGAGATAGGCGGCATGCAGCGCGGCATTGCGGATGCCGCCGCCGGTGAGTGCCACGGCATCGGCCAGGAAGCGCCTGTCCAGCGCCGGGGCGACCGGTGCGCGCGGCGGCAGCAGGCGCTGCCACAGCTCGGTGCGGGAGGCCGCATCCGGGCGCGGAAATTCCACCACCATCTGGAAGCGGCGGGTGAAGGCGGAGTCGAGCTGCTTGCGCAGATTGGTGGTCAGGATGCACGGCCCGTCGTGCGCCTCGATGCGGGTGAGCAGGTGGCTCACCTCCATGTTGGCGTAGCGGTCGCGCGCCTCCTTGACCTCGCCGCGCTTGGCGAACAAGGCATCGGCCTCGTCGAATTGCAGCACCATGGGCTGGCCGTGCGCGGCGTCGAACAGGCGATTCAGGTTCTCTTCGGTCTCGCCGACGTATTTGCTCACCAGGCGGCCCAGGTCGACGCGATACAGACGCCAGCCGAGCTCGTTCGCGATCACGCTGGCGGCGAAGGTCTTACCGGTGCCGGACGGACCGGCGAACAGGGCCAGCGGCCCGCCCACGCTTTGTCCGCCCCATTGTTCCACCACGGTCTCGCGCTGCTCGATCCACAACAGGAACTCGCGCAGCATCGCGATCCGGCTCGGCGGCAGGACCAGGTCGCCCCAGGCGGCGGCCTGATCGACCAAGGTGGCGCCGGGCGGCGGCGGTAAGTCGAGCGGCCGGCCGGTCAGCCGGGCGACCACCCAAGGCTCGGGCGCGATGGGCCGGTATGGGCCGTCCTGTTCCATGCGCAGCAGACGGCGGCGGCGCAAGGTCGCGCCGGGCTCCAGCGCGCGGCGCAGCAGCTCGCCCTGGCCGACATCGAGCGCGAGCAGTTCCTGAATCAATGCGCGCGATGCCCAGGGCTGGGCGCCGTTGGCCTGTAGGTTCTGGAAGGCCCAACCCAGGCGCGGCTCCAACTCCGGCGCGAGCACGCAGACGAGCACGTCGTATTCGACCGGCGTGAGGCCGAAACCCATCGTGGCCTCCCATAGGCCGCCGGGCTCGCGCAGGGCGACAACCCGTGCCTGCAACTCGCGCAGCCGGGCGACCTCCGGCTCGTCGATCGTCTCGCCATGCCGGTTGCGCGACAGGCACCAGACCAAGAAATCCAGGCGTTGCCATTCGGCGTCGAAGGCGGCGAGCGGGGAGACGTGGGGCAAGGGCGCGTTCATCCGGTCACCCCGCGTACAGGCTGATCAGCAAGGGATTGGAACGCACGCTCAGCACGGCGCCGTCGCTGGCCCTGATGTAGCTGCGCTCGGCATAGAGCAGCATCTGCCCGGCGTGGTCGGTGAACGGCAGGGCCAAGGTCTTGGTGCCGGCGCTCGATGCCGCGTCGGGGTCGATGCCCGTGCTGGCGATAGTCGCGGCGGTGGCCGGTTCCACGCGTTGCCAGCCGTCGCCGGCATCCCAAGTCTCCCATCGCAGGTCGACGCTGTCGCCGACCTTGCCGGCCAGCCAGACCTTGGGCGTGAAGGCGGCCAGTTCCGCGCCGCCCAATGCGAAGCTGAAGCTGTAGGCGCATTCGCCTTGATGCACGAAGGCGATGGCCGGTGCCCATACCTCCAGCGCCAGGTTGGGCGTCGTGGCCGACACCTCGGGCGCGCTGCCCCTGCGGGTCGGCGTGGTCGCGCCGATGTCCGCGTTCGCCTCGAAGCCGAGGCCGCCGGCCAGCGGCGCGGCCACGGCCGGGACGGACGGCACGATGGGAGCGAGCGATATTTCATAGAGGATGGACGGCCGATAGACCGTGTCGCCTTGGGTAGACCAAAGCTGGTTCAATTGATCGAGCCCTAGCGGTTGGAACATGGCCTGGATGTGGTAGTCCTCGTCGTCGACGCTGAGCATGAACACCGGCTTTTCGTGAAAGATGCGGATGATCTCGCCGATCAAGCGCAGGTCGTTCTCGCCCGCGCTCACCGTGCCTTCTTCCGCCGCGAACGGCGTGATCAGGCAGAAGGTGCGCAACCAGCCGACCTCGCCGGGCAGGATGTCGGGAAACAGGCCCGGCGGCTCGAAGCGGAAGAAGAACAGGTTGAGCCTATGGTCGCTGTCGGCCGCCCCGGCGGCGGTGTCCGACGGCGTGCCGAGCACCACGGTGACCTTGCTGCGATCGGAGGCGTTGATCTCGCCATCGAGGTATTGGCGCATGCTCTTGCAGACTTGGGAGAGTGCGGAGACGGCGAGCGCCATGTCACAACCGCCTCAGGTAATTGCGGCTGAGGAAGCCGCGATCGGTGTCGCCGCGCGTGGCGGCCGGCGCCTTGGTTTCGTGCGCGACCACCGTCACGTCGATGCGGCCGATCACCAGATTCGGCGCCGACGACGGCACCGGGGCCTTGGCCGGGGCCGTGCCCGCCGGCATGGCGGCGGCCGCGCCCGACAGCCGGTCTGGGCTGAACTCGGCATGTCGGATGGCCTCGACGGCATGGCTGGTGCCGCGCAGCGCTTGGTCAGCCGGCTCCCGCCCGCCGCCACGTGACGCGGGCGCGGCCGGTTGGCCCGCGCCGACGGCCGGCTCGGACCTGCCAGGGCTTGGCGCCGCCTGGGCCTCGGGCAGGTCTGCCCGTGCCGACGGCGATGACGGGGAGGTTTCAGAAGGGGCGCCCCGACCCGTGTACTGACTCGAGAACGGCACTGCGCTTAGATCTACAAGCTGATCACCGCCACCTGAAATTTTGGATACATATTCCGGTCGGTTTGGCTTCGCCCCGGCCGGAGTCAGCACGCTAGGCGACTGAACCGTTTCTTCCGATGCGACTTCCTCGCGGACTTCCTCTACCCCAAATGGACTTCTGTCATCCTCCTGCCTACCTACTCGACTCTCCGTTCCACCGGTAATGCCGTCCGATAAAGAACGCGCACCATTGCTGGACGGCGATTTCGGCCTTCCGGCCTCCACCGCCACTGACAAAGGGTCGGCAGCCCGGCGAGTCTCCTCGCGTGTGGGCTGAAATGACGCCTCCGGGGGCCTTCCGGCCCCCTCCTTCTGAAACCTGAAAACAGTTTGCATGCCTGTCGATGCGCTTGCATCGTCGGCGGGCCCGAGTTCCACATCGTCCTCGATTACCGAGCGCCTGAGCCAGCCGCCGGCAAGCGGGCGCCGCGCATCGAGGATGGTGTCTTGCAATATAGCCATTTCAGTCCGCCATGCCGCGTGCGCGGTCGATCAATCGCAGGTAGCGTTGCCGGCGCGCGCGCGGCAAGGCGAGGATTTCCGCTTCGTCCCAGTGATAGTGGCCGGCGATCTGGTGCACCTCTTGCAGCAGCTCATCGCTGCCGCGCGACAAGGCGCGGTAGGGATTCAAATCCACGTGATTCTCGGTACCGCAGTCCGGGCAGTTGGCGCGCACCTGCACGATCACGCCGGGCGATACCGCCTCCAAGCCGGCCTCGATGGCGCTTATCGCGTCGGCGTCGAGCGCGTCGATGGTGGCCGGCGTCTGCGCCAGTTGCCTCAGCAGCCACCGCCGCGCCTCGGTGACCGGCAGGGCGGCCAGGATTTCCTGGTCGGCCCCGTTCGGCAGCCGGAAGGCCACCGCCTGGCCGGCCACCTCGACCTGGGCGATGGGGTAGCTCGTGCCCGCCTCTTGCACCGGCAGCTCGGCATAGTCGAGATGGAAATCGAAATGCGCCGCGCAGGCACTGCAAGCGACCTGGAACCAACCGCCCGTTTGTCCCAGACACCGCTCCAGTTCGCGCATCAGGAATTGGCGGTCCGCCACGCAAAGCCGCGCGACCCGCTGCGGCGTGGCCGGCTCGCCGCCCAGATGTTCCAAGGCCGCGGCCAAGGCCAAGGTGACCGCGCCCGGCGTATTGGCGGCCGTCTCGCCGGCCTCGGCCAGGGCGAGTTCGAGCGTGCCGGAGATCGGGCGGAACGCGCAATCGCGCCGCCGGATGCCGTCTTCCATGAGGCCGCCGGGCAGTTGCATGGGCCGGCCTCGTCAGGATTCGGTCGGTTCGGTGACGGCCGTATCGCGCTGCCAGCCTTCGTGCTGGATCGTGATGGTCTGGATGCCCACCGTATTCATCGAGCCGGCATCCATTTCCGGCAGGGCCTGGAATTCCGAGACCCAGGCGCGGCGGACCTTGTATGAGATCGCCACCTGGCCCTGTAGGTTGAGCACGTTGATCACGATGTCCTTGCGGAAGTTTTTCAAGGACATCGCGGCGTCGCCTTCGAGGTTGTTCACCAGACCGGCCCAATCCTCGAACGCCAGGTCGTGCGACAGGCCTTGCTCCAGCGTGATGGGCTCGAAGCTCGTGCCGCCGGGCAGGATGCGTTCGTGGCTGGGATCGCCGGCCGTGCGCCACTTGATCGCCTCGGTCTTGCGCTTGAGCGCACCCATTTTCTTCAGGCCGGCGACGGGCTTGCCGTCGATCAGGACCTGGAATTTGAAGGTGCGGTACGGGTCGTGCCGGTGGGCGTTGACCGGGAACATGGGGGCTGCCATTTGCTATCTCCTCGCTAAGTCGTGTGGAAACCGAGCCCTTAGGACTGGCCGGCCTTTTGCTGGATGCGCACGATGACGAACTCGGCCGGCTTCAGCGGCGCGAAGCCGACGATCGCGATGACCATACCGCGGTCGATGTCGTCCTGGGTCATGGTGTCGCCCAGGCCGCAACGCACGAAATAGGCGTCCGAGGCCTTCTGGCCCTGGAAGGCGCCGGCGCGGAACAGGCCGTCCATAAAGGCGCCGATGTTGGCCCGCAGCGACGACCACAGCCGGTGGTCGTTGGGCTCGAACACCGCCCACTGGATGCCATTGAAGATGCTGCTCTCGATGTAGAGCGCGGTGCGCCGAACCGGCACGTAGCGCCACTCCGGGTTGGCCTTGGTCGACAGGGTGCGGGTGCCCCAGACCACGGCGCCGTAACTGGGCAGCTTGCGCAGGCAATTCACGCCTTCCGGGTTGAGCTGGTCCTGGTCGCCGTCTTCCACCGTATATTCGAGCGCGGAGACGCCGCGTACCGTCGCCTCGACGCCGGCCGGCGCCTTCCAGACCCCGCGCGTGCCATCGGTGCGCGCCCAGATGCCGGCGGCGAAGGCCGAGGGCGCGACGGTCAGCGTGGTGGTGGCATTGGGGTTGGTGTCGCGGTCGTAGAACGGGTTGGCCACCTTGACCCAGGGATAGTAGAGCGCGCTGTAGGTGGAGGTGGGCAGGCTCAGGCCATTGACATCGCTCGCGTCCTCGAGCTCCGTTCCGGGCGGCGGGTCGACCAGCAGCATCCGGCTTTTCATCTCCTCGCAGTGTGCCAGCGCGGCGGTGATGGCCGGGGCGCCCTCGCCATTCGCGGGCATGTATTTCCCGGGCAGCAGCACGATATTCACGTCGCGCACCTTCTTCAACTTGGCGAAGAAGGAAACGTAGTCGTCTTCGCCGGGCGGGTCGCCGTCGTCGCCGCCGGCCAGCGCTTCGGCGCCGGTCATTACCTTGGGCACGACATCGTAGGTACCGTGTTTTTCCGTACCGCCGGCGCTCGCGCCCAACAAGAGCAGGCTCGCCAGCGTGCCGGGACGCACGATGACCGAGGAGCGGGCGCTCTTGTCGCCCGAGGTAAGGGTCAGCGTATCGCTGGCGAACGCGCAGTCGAAGCCGGCGTAATCGTCGCCCAGGGCGAGAACCTGCTTCTCGATTTCGGCCGCCACTTCGTCGCCGCTGTCGTAAGAGCCGCCGGGCGCGGCGCCCAATGTGATGGATTTTGCGCCGCGGTTGTCGATGTTGAGGGTCAGCGTCATGCCTTCCTTGACATCGGCCCAGCTGATCGCCGACAGATCGTCGCTGACGCTGGTGGCTTTCGTGTAATAAGTATCGGGGTGTGCCTCGATCTCCGTGCCCAACCCAACCGTGATGTATTGCGAATTGCCGTTGACCGCGGTGAGCACATAGTTGGTGTCCGAGGTGTCCATGGAGAGACGGCTAAACGATTCCAGCACGGTGGTCTCGCCGTCTTCCTCCATGCTGACTTCGAGATTGAAACGATAGCCGGCGCTATCGACGCTGGTGACCTGGACGCGAAGATCGTCGCCCCAGACGCCATCGCTCTTGGCGCTGATGTTCATTACATTGGTTGCGGCCGCCGAGCCGCCCGAGCGACCCAGGACTTTCCCCGCCGGCAATGCCGATGCGACGGTGTTGGCCGCGAGGCGCGCGATATAGGCATCCTTGCCGCCATTGAGGAAAAAGTAGAAGGCGGACAGCCCCATCGCATCCGTCTCGGACTGTATCTCGCCGAAGCTGGCCTTGTATTCGTCCCAGCTATGCACCAGGGTAGCCTCGCCGACCGGACCTTCGGTGGTATAGCCCACCAGCGCGGCCACGGCCGTGGTCACGCCCTCGATGGGTTTCGCGCCGCTGGGAATCTCTTCGACATAGACCCCAGGATGGTAATAAGAAGTGGCCATACGTTTTCCCTCTCCATCTGCGGGCTCGCCGGCGGGATGCCGGCGCCGTCCCTGGTTGCTTTGGCTTGCGGCGGCTTGCCGCCGCCGTGATTCCCTAACTAATTCTTGTCCGTGCGCTCGGGCTTCGGCTCGATGCCCGCGTACAGATAGCTGCCGTCCGGCAGGGTCATGCGCGTGATCCTGCCGTGCTGGAGCAATTGATCGAGGGCGGCCTCCACATCCTCCTCGGTCAACGCGCCGTCGCGCGCCGACAACCACCAGCGCCTTATGCCCTCGGCGGTATCCCGCGCCCCGGGCCACATGCCGAGGTAATGCACGATCCCGGCCATGGCGGCGCGCACCGACTCCGATCTATCGCCCATCGCCGACTCCAAAAAGGCAGGCCTAAGCACATAGCAGGACTCGTGCCACGAGCCGGCGGCTGTCGAATCAATGGGATAGGCGAAGGATGAGGGCTTGCCTGGTGCGCCGAAGCCCCAGGGTGGCAGGGTATGGGACGATGGGATCGCTTGAGTGCCGGCGGAATCCGCCGAGACCGGGGATGGTGCGCCGACGCCCCACCCCCTGGGGTTTTAGGCGATGGAGCGGCCCGTGTTCATGCGGCGTCGCGCGCGGCGATGCCGTGTTTTTTCAGCAGGCGGCGCAAGGTGCTGCGCTCCTTGCCGGCTATGCGCGCGGCCTGGGAGATGTTGCCGACGCAATCTTTCATCAATCGGATGAGGTAGCGCCGTTCAAACTCGGCGATCGCGGCCTCCTTGGCCTGTCGAAAGCCGACGCCTTGCGTAATGGGCAGACCATCGTCCGCGCTGTCTGGCAACGGCGTTTGCGCGTCGTCGCACAATGCCGATTCGTTGAATTCCAGGATGCCGCCTTCGTTCATCACAAACTGCCGGTGGATGAAGTTTTCCAGTTCACGCACATTGCCCGGCCAGGTATGGCGCATGAGCGCCGTGAGCGCCGCCGGGCTCACGGCCTTTTCCGGCAAGCCGTATTGGCGTGCGAACTTGCCGATGAAATGGCGCGCCAACACGGGGATGTCGCTTGGCCGCTGGCGCAGGGAGGGTAAGGTTACGCTCAACACGGTCAAGCGGTAGAACAGGTCTTGCCTCAGTTCGCCGGCATGCATCATCGCGCCCAGGTTGCGGTTGCTGGCGGCGATGATGCGAAAGCGGCCCTGCACCAGGCTCGTGCTGCCCAACGGACGGTAGACGTGGTCTTGCATCACCCGGAGCAGGATGGCTTGTGCTCGCGGCGACAGGCATTCGATCTCGTCCAGAAACAGGGTGCCGCCCTCGGCCGCCGCCAGGATGCCGGACTTACTCTCCTGAGCGCCGGTGTAGGCGCCCTTCGCATGGCCGAAGAACTCGTTCTCGCATAGCTCGTCGGGAATGGCGCCGCAATGCACGGGCACGAAGGGCCCTTGCTCGCCGGGGCTCAGGTAGTGGATCGCGCGCGCCGCCAGCTCTTTGCCGGTGCCGGTTTCGCCCTGGATCAGCACAGTAGCGCCATATTTCGCCAGACGGCGGATGGTGTGCAGGGCCTCGCGGAACTTCGCGTCCTGCCCGATCAGATGCGGCGAGAAATCGGGCTCGGCGCGTCGCTTGGCCTTCGCCGCGCGGGCGTCGCCGAAAAGCGGTCCATGGTTCGTTTGGTCGCCCATGGCGCCAAGACTAGTATCGAATATAGGCAAGACGATTTCTCCCTGTGTTTTTGCCAAGCGCCGAATGCGGCGAGACGCCGCATTTTCCGTGGCCGGCCCTTTGTGGGCTCTGATGTTTTTTAGCATACAGGATGAAAATCGAATTTTCTATTTCGATATCCTGATAGCGGCGCCGCCGCCGGGGCGTCAGTACGAGGCGGTGGGCAGGAAGCGCCGCAGGGTCTGGAACATCTGCTCGATGTGGATCGGCTTGGTCAGATAGGCCTCGAAACCGGCGCCTTGCCCTCGCCGGATATCGTCGCTGGTCGCGCTGGCGGTGAGGGCGATGACCGGGATGTCCCGCCGCGCCTCGTTCGCGCGCAGTCGTTGCAAGACCTCATAGCCATTGATGCCGGGCAGGCCGATGTCGAGCAGGATGACATCGGGCCGGGTCTCTTCGAGCATGGCCAGCGCCGCCTCGCCCGAGCCGGCCGCGAGCAGCGTCACCGTGGGCCAGCGCCTGGACAAGGCGATTTGCACCAGCCGCAGATTGACCGGGTTGTCCTCGACATAAAGGATGCTGCCTTCCGGCGCGCCGGCCTCCGTGGCATCGGTCTCGGGCTCGGCCGGCGCCGGCTGGCCGGCGTGCCAAGGCGCGCGCTCGAATTCCACCCAGAAGGTGCTACCCTGGCCGGACGTGCTTTCCACCCCGATGCGCCCGCCCATGAGTTCGGTCAGGTGTTTGGTGATGACCAGGCCGATGCCGGTGCCCTCGATCGGCCCCATTTCCGCGCCCAGGCGATTGAACGGCTCGAACAGCTGAGCCATGCGTTCCTTGGCGATACCCGCCCCGGTGTCCTCGATGGCGAGGCGCAGTCGATTCGGCTCGGCGGCGACGCAGCGCACGGTGACGCGCCCGCCAAGCCGGTTGTACTTGATGGCGTTCGAGGCCAGATTGAGCACGATCTGCCGCAGGCGGGTGGGGTTGGCGACGGCTGCCATGTCCAGGCATGCGCCGGGCAGGAATTGAACGTCGATATTCCGGCCCTGGGCCAAGGACTGGATCAAGGGCCGGCATTCCTCGAACAGGCGGCCGACCGGCACGGTATCGAGCCGCACTTCCAGGCGGCCGGACTCGATCTTGGCCAGGTCGATCACATCGCCGACCAGCGCCAGCAGATGATTGCCGGCGCGGGTGATTTCGTGGATATGCCCCCGCAGCTCGGCATCGAGTTTCGGGTCCGCTTCGAGCAACTGGGAAAATCCGATCACGGCATTGAGCGGCGTGCGCAACTCGTGGCTCATGCTCGACAGAAATTCGGACTTCGCCCGATTGGCGCTCTCCGCCTGCTCCTTGGCGATCTTGAGCGCCTCGACGGTCTGTTCGAGTTCGCGCGTGCGCAGGGCGACCAGGTGCTCCAGTTCCTCGCTGTATTGCCGCAGGCGCTCGTCGCGTTGCTGGAGTTGCCGCAACATGTCGTTGAAGCCATCGGTCAACAGGCCCAATTCGTCGTTGCTTTCCTTGGCGGCGCGCGTGCCGTAGTCGTGTCGAGCGGAGACCTGGCGCACCGTCTCGGTCAGCCGCACGATGGGCCCGGCCAAGGCCGAGGCGAGCGGGTGCGAAATCAGCAGGGCCAGGAGCAATGCGCCGGCCAACATGATCAAGCCGATCAACAGCACGCTTATCACCTGGCCGTACAAAGGCGCGAGGCCGCCTATCAGCACCAGGCCGCCCAAGCGCTCGCCCTTCAGTTCGATGGTCCGGCACAGCACCAAGCGATCGAGGCCGAACCGGCTCTGGGGGCAGGCGGCCGACAAGCCGTCGGCGGCGCCCATGATTTCCGCGAGGGTCGAATCGGCACGCTCGACGTTGCCGACATAATCGGCGAAGCGCCGGCCATCGCGGGTATAGACCGCCGCATAGAGCACGTGCGGCTCGTTGGCCAGGGAGCCCAGGGTTTGCGCCGTCGCCGCCGCGTCGCCGAAGACGACGGCGGGCGCGAGGTTGCTGGTCAGAACGGCGGCGAGGCTGACGTATTTTTCCTCCAACCCGGCCTTGGCCGAGGTGATGTCCCTGACCAGCGAGGCGACGGCGAACAGGCCGACCAGGGCGGCGCAGGCCAGCGTGATCGCCAGGCGCAGCTTTTTCTGGATGGGGTAGTCCTTGAACCAAGGCATGGGGCTCATTCCGGTAGGCTGGTGTATACGGTGCGGGCCAATTTGAGCAGGTGCGAGCTGAGCTTGAGACCGGCCTGCTCCGCCGCCGCGTGGTTGATCTCGAATTGGATGCGGTCGTTCACGACGACGAATTGGATGGCGCCGCCGGCGGCGGCGAAGTTCTTGGCATCGGAGACCGTGAGCACGTTGAATTGGCGCCCGCGCCGGATGGCCTGGCCGAGCGCGTCGGGCCGCATCGGCCCGAGAAAGGCGATGTGGCACTGGTTGATCTGTTGCGCATCGCCCAAGCGGCGAATGGCGAGCGGGCGTTGATGCACGCCTTGGCCCTCGATGCCGCTCAGGGCGCCGCCGAAGGGGTCTTCGCCGAGCACGCACAGGACCAGCGACTCGCTGCGCGCGAGGGCGCCGGCCGGCCATTCCGTGAACTGGGCGAAGCGATAGAGGAAGGCGGCCTTGAGCTGATATTCGGCGCTGCTATCCGCCGCGCGCGCGGCGCTCGGGCCGGAGGCCAGCAGCAAGGCCAGCAGCGAGACAAGCGCCAATCCGCGCACGATCAGAAGCGCCACCGGGCCTGGGCATAAAGACCGCGCGGCACGTCGCTGGCCAGGCTTTCCTGGCCGATGAATTCGAAGTGGCGGTCGTCCAGCAGGTTTTGGCCGACCAGGTTGAGCTCCAAGTCCTTACGCGGCCGCCAGGCCAGGCGCAGGTCGAGCCGGAGATAGTCGCCGGCCGTCTCTTGCTGGACCGCGCCGACGTAATACAGCATGGCGTCGAAATCGACATCGGGCCGCAAGCGGGCATGGGAATGCAATTGGAACTGATGGCTCGGGCTGTTGCCCTCGATGCGCGCCTCGGTGAACGGGTCGGTGCTGCCCGGCTCGGGCTCGGCGTCGAGTCGAAGCCGCGAATAGCTGGCGCGCAGCCGCCAATCCGGCGTGACGCGCCAGGCGCCGCTCAGCTCGAAGCCATGGCTCTTGGCCCGCAAGCGGTTGCCGAAGGTAAAAGTGGGCGGAATGGCCGTCGTCCGTTCGGTCGAGCGTAGATCGTCGTAGTCGAAAAGGAAGACGGCGGCATCGAGACTGATGTCGTCGCGTAGCTGTTTACGCCAGCCGGCTTCATAGGCGGTCAGGCGTTCCGAATCGAATTGCAGGCTGCCTTTGAAGGCCACCGGGGTGAACGGGGCCAGGTTGGTCTGCACGAGGGTGACGTAGCGGTCCGACAGCGAGGGCGTGCGCACCGCGCGCGACCAGGCGGCCCACAGGGCCTGGCTGGCATCCGCCTGCCAGAGCAGGCGGGCGCTGGGCTGCGGTTCCATGCCGGCGTATTCGCTGTGTTCCAGCTTGGCGCCCAGGGTCAAGGCAAGGTCGGGCCGGAGCTGGATTTCATCTTGCAAGAACAGGTTGTAGAGCGCCGTGTCGCCCTTGGTCTCGCTGAACGAGACCGTGTTCGATCCGGACAATTCGCCGGCAACGGTGCGATAGCCGCCGCCCCATACGATGTCGTGGCGCTCGCTCGGGCTGAAGCGGTGCTGGAACTCGATGTCCCAAGTGTCGATCTGTTGGCGCAGGAGCATGCCCTTGCGTTCGGTCCGGTCGACATAGGCCTGCACTTGCAACTCGCCATCGGCCAGCCGGCGCTGCCAGCGCAACAGCATATTGGCGCCGCTTGCCCGCACCGTCTCGGGGACCAGCACATTGCCCGGCCTACTGGGCACGACCGTGACCGCCGTTTGATCGATGTCGCCGTCGTAGACATCGCCTTGCAAGGTGAAGTTGTCGTCGCCGGCCAGCCGGTTGTCCAAGCGGAAGCCGGCGCTACGCATGTCCCAGCCGTCATGGGCCTCGTTGCCGGGCGTGCCGGCCGGCCTGCCGCCGGTATAGGCGGCGCGGTCGCTGGACTCGAACGGTTCGCGGCCGCCGAGCTTGGCGTGTCCGCGCAGATACATGCCGGGGCCGAGCTCGGCGCCGTAGCGCAGGCCCACGCCGTTATCGTGCGTGCCGGCGCGGGCATAGGCCAGGCCGCCCTGGGTATCGGCCGCCTTCTTGCTGATGATGTTGATCACGCCGTTGACCGCGTTGGCGCCCCAAAGCGTGCCGCCCGGCCCGCGAATCACCTCGATGCGCTCGATGTCTTCGAGCATGGTGTCCTGCACTTCCCAGTTCACGCCGCCGAACAGCGGGTTGTAGATCGTGCGGCCATCCATCAGCACCAGCAACTGGCTGGCCCAGCGCCCGCCCATGCCGCGTACGCTGACCGACCACTTGTTGCCGTCGAGCTGCGCCACATGCACGCCGGGGACCAGGCGCAGGGCCTCGGGCAGGCTGGTGAGGCCGGCGCGCTGGATGTCCTCGGCGGTGATGACGTGAATGGCGGCGGCGGCATCGGCCAGGCGTTGGCTCTTCTTCGCCACCGAGGTGATCTCGATCGACATCAGCTCTTCCAGGCTGAGCTGGCCGAGGTCGGCCGAGATGGCGAGCGCGTTGCCGGAAAAGGCCAGCAGGCAGGCGGCTAACAATTTATCGGGGCGCATGGGGCATTTCTTGTTGGCGGCTTAATCGATTCATTTCATGTGGTAACCAAGGTCATGTCAAGCAATACCAGCGAATTATTGCCGCGCCATGTCTCGGCCATAAAAAAGCCCCGCCGGAGCGGGGCTTTTTCTTAGGCTCGACGGCGGGCGCCGATCACATCATGCCCATGCCGCCCATGCCGCCCATGTCGCCGCCCGGCATCGCGGGCTTGTTGTCTTCCGGATGCTCGGCGACCATGCAGTCGGTGGTGAGCATCAGGCCGGCCACGGAGGCGGCATTCTGCAGCGCGGTGCGGGTGACCTTGGTCGGGTCGAGCACGCCCATTTCCATCATGTCGCCGTACTCGCCGGTCTGGGCGTTGTAGCCGTAGTTGCCCTTGCCGCCCATCACCTTGTTCACCACCACCGAGGCCTCTTCGCCGCAGTTGTTGACGATCTCGCGCAGGGGCTGCTCGATCGCGCGCAGCACGATCTTGATGCCGGCGTCCTGGTCGTGGTTGTCGCCCTTCAGCTTGGCGATGGCGGAACGGGCGCGCAGCAGGGCCACGCCGCCGCCGGGGACGATGCCCTCTTCCACCGCAGCACGGGTGGCATGCAGGGCGTCTTCCACCCGGGCCTTCTTCTCTTTCATCTCGACTTCGGTCGCGGCGCCGACCTTGATCACGGCAACACCGCCGGCCAGCTTGGCTTTGCGCTCTTGCAGCTTCTCTTTGTCGTAGTCGCTGGTGGCCTCTTCGGCTTGCTTGTTGATCTGGCCGATGCGGGCCTTGATCGCGTCGGCCGTGCCGGCGCCGTCGATGATGATGGAGTTCTCTTTGCCCACTTCGACCCGCTTGGCCTGGCCCAGGTCCTGCAGGGCGGCCTTCTCCAGGGAGAGACCGACTTCCTCGGCGATCACGGTGCCGCCGGTCATGATGGCGATGTCTTCAAGCATGGCCTTGCGTCGGTCGCCGACTCCGGGGGCCTTGACGGCCACTGTCTGCAGGATG
>JACRAU010000012.1 GCA_016234655.1 Betaproteobacteria bacterium | reverse complement strand
CGAGTCGTTAAACGTTATCTCGAAATGTTCGAGTTTCTTCTTCTCTGGGCTTAAGAAGGTGGTGCCGAAATTGATGTGATGGCGGTCATACACCCTCCACTCCTTCGGAACGACAAATTGCACCTTCCCAAGATGCTCGTTGGTGAAAGTTCGCTCCTCGTAGTCAGGCGCCGCCGCCCATCCGGTAGTAGCGTAGACAAGAATCGCCAGTACGACGGTAAGTAGATTTCGCATGATTTAACTCAGTGACATGATGGAGGAATAAGCGGTCTAACGTAAATTGTGGCACCTAATGCTTGGAACGTTATCCATCGCGACGGAAAGCGTTCTGGCCATTAGGCTGTATAAAAAACTAGTATTGTGTGCTATGCTGAGTTTCATCAATGAGTTGGTGAAATTTAGTGGAGCCTAAAATGTCATCGATTCCGTCAGAGGTGGATTCGGCGGCTGCGCCCCGGCTGCTGGACCAGGTGCGGGGCCGGATACGCTTCCTGCACTACAGCCTGCGTACCGAGCAGGCATATCTGGACTGGATTAAACGATTTATTCGACATTTTGGCAAGCGCCACCCGCGCGAGATGGGGGCCGTCGAGGTCGAGGCCTTTCTCACACATCTCGCCGTCGCGGGCAACGTGGCCGCTTCGACGCAGAACCAGGCCAAGGCTGCGCTGCTGTTTCTTTACCGCGAGGTACTGGAAGTCGAACTGCCGTGGCTGGACGGTATCGAGTCCGCAAAGCGGCCAGCGCGCCTGCCGGTGGTGCTTACGGCGTCCGAGGTGGGGGCGTTGCTGGATCGCCTCGACGGCGTGCATGCGCTGATCGGGCGCCTGCTTTACGGCACCGGCATGCGCCTTATGGAATGCCTGCGCCTGCGGGTGAAGGACGTCGTGTTTCCGCGGCGCGAAATCCTGGTGCGCGACGGCAAAGGCCTCAAGGATCGTGTGACGGTGCTGCCGGATAGCCTGGCGCCGGCCCTGCTGGAACAGTTGCAGCGGGCCCGTGAACTCCATGCACGGGATCTGGCGGCGGGGCATGGCGAGGTATATCTGCCCTTCGCCTTGGATCGCAAGTATCCGCAGGCGGGGCGGGAATGGATGTGGCAGTACGTGTTTCCCACCGGGCAGTTGTCGGTCGATCCTCGCTCGGATATGGTGCGTCGCCACCATGTGCACGACCAGGCGGTACAGCGCGCGATACGCGCCGCGGCCATCGCGGCAGGAATCGACAAGCCGGCATCGCCGCATACGTTGCGCCATTCCTTCGCTACGCATTTGCTCGAGGGGGGCTACGACATCCGTACCGTGCAGGAATTGCTCGGGCACTCGGATGTCAAGACCACGATGATCTACACCCATGTCCTGAATCGGGGCGGGCGCGGAGTGATCAGTCCGGTTGATCGGATTGCCCAGCCGGTCGCGCGCGAGCCGGCGGCGGAGTATCGCGTCGCCGCCTAGCTTCCGGCCGGAATCGGCGTCCGATGGGCGCCGACTTTCGCCCGGCCGGGGCGGCGGCAATTTGCTCAGGCGGCCAGCAGCCGGCAGCGCTCGATGCGCGAAAGCACGTCGCCCATGGCTTCGCGGGCGATTGCCGTGTCGTAATTGGCTTGCCCGCGCAGCCACCAGCCGTCGCTCAGGGCGAAATACCGGCACAGGCACAGGCGCAGGTCAGTGTCAGCCGTGATGGCGCGTTTTCCGGCAACGATGTCACCGATCCGTTGGGGCGGTACCCCGATATCCTTGGGCAGGCGATACTTCGACAGGCCAAGCGGCTTGAGGAATTCTTCGTCGAGCATTTCGCCCGGAGAAACGGGGGGCACGGTGCGCATGGTCATTCCTTCAGTGGTAATCCACGATCTCGACGTTCTTCGGGCCGTCTGCGGTCCAAACGAAGCAAACCCGCCACTGGTCGTTGATCCGGATGCTGTGTTGTCCTTTGCAGTTTACTTGTTGTGGGGACGGCTATAGCGATTCGGAGTTCGCTGTATCGAATGCCGGCCGCCGTCCCGCCAGCGCCGACTCTGCTCAAACCGCGCCGACCCGATGCGCCTTGGCGCGCTGGTGGAGGTTGTTGGCGATCAGCGCCACCAGCACGATCAGCGCGCCGGCCAGTTCAATGGCATCGGGGCGGCGGCCCTGGGCGATGGCGATCAGGTAGGTGATCACCGGGGCGAAGTTGGCGAAGAGCCCCGCCGAGATCGGGCCCAGCTTGGCCACGCCCATGTTCCAGAAGAGGATGCCGAAGACGCTGACGCAGAACACCGTGTAGGCCAGTTCCGGCCACACGGCGACGAGTTGGGCGGCGGAGGGCGGCGTGCTGTGGCCGGCCTGGGTGGCGATGGCGACGGCGAGCACGATGCCGATGCAGCCCAGCGAGCATGACAGCGCCGTGTAGCGCACCGGCGACCATTTCGGGAACTGCTGCCCGCCCAGGGTGTAGGCGGTCCAGAACAGCGAAGCGAGGAAGACCAGGCCGTTGCCCAGCGCGTCGCCGCCGATCAGGCGCCGCAGGTCGCCCGAGGTCACCACCAGCAGTTCGCCGATCAGGGCCAGCGCGATCATGGCCTGGGTGAAGTT
>JACRAU010000011.1 GCA_016234655.1 Betaproteobacteria bacterium | reverse complement strand
GTTCTTCTGAGGTAAGCTGTATGTAGGACATGAGGGTGGGTTCCTGGTGTGTGTGTGGGTCGCACTGCCACACTACCAGACCCGCTCTTCATGTCCGCTCATTTATTAAGCAGTGGTGCGGTTGGGATTAGAAACCACCTGGGAAGGATGTGTGGAAATTTCTCCATTCGGCGGCTTGCTGCGCGAAGCCGCCCTTGTATTATCGAAACTGAAGTTGCAGTACTCGGGCTTGCCCGAGCGGGAAGGCCGGACGCCGGAGCCGCCCTTAAGCGGATAAGCTTGCCTCGTATGAAGCACGCATTGATGGAAATTCGAGGCCCGCTGATGCGGGCCTTTTTGTTTTTTACTTGATGCTGAGAGATTCAGTGATGCATTGGTTTTTGTGGACAAACGCTGGCCTGTTTAAACGATATTGATCGCCAAAAACGTCATCGAATACCACAGAAAGGCCGAAGCCTATTGTCCTCCCATCGCATCTAATGATTTCGTTTTGAGTGCCCAGTCTCAGAGGTTGCGTTTCGTTGGCTTCCATCGAAATCGTATAAACGTATTTCGTATTGTCGAAATTGGTGTCGATGAATTTTGAGAGATTTTCGACATCTCCAACTGGAACAAGCACTTGCTCTGATGGGTAGATTACTAAGTCGTGCGGGAAGAAAGGTAAAGCAAAATTCTTCGGATTGCCTTGCCTTGCTACGATGTCGATTGATCGGATATGTACTGTCGAATGCCCCATATTTTTCAAGGAGGTGGTGAAAAGCAACTTCCCGTGATTCCAGTTTACAGAAATCCCACCCCACTCAATCTCTACTTGACCGCGGTTGTGGTCCAGCACCAATCTGTCGTTGATGGTCAACCCAATATGATTCGTCACGGTCTTTCTTTGAATGAAGGTTGGGCAACGCCATATGTAAAGTGGCTGAAACGTTCCAGGACGATTACTGCTCTCGATATACCAAACATCATTGCCGCATGACTGTGGTTTTATCGGTTTTTGGTAATACATGCTTGCAATGGGTTGAAAGGCTCTTTTATCGAGAATTATCGGAGCCAAAAGGTTCAACACATGTTTGCTACAGTTGCGGTTATCTTTCCTGTCCGCAGCAAGATCACTCTGCAATACCCCAGCATATTTGTTAACGGTTGCATCTGCGCCAACGGAAATCTTCGCCTCAGCAAGCCTTTTTAGTAGTTTCTCCAAATTTGCATCGACTTCACTTCGAAGGGCAGCTGTTAAGGAATATCCAGTCCTTTCAAGTGATCCGCAGATGGTTTTTGCTGTCTCGTTAATTATGGAAATTCCCCTGATAATTTGCTCGTCTGGCTTGTCTTGTGCTATCACGCTTGAAGCCGTGAATAGGCTTAGTGCAGCCCACAGTATTCTTAGCAAAACGGATGTGCATATTCCCATAGTAGTTTGCCCTGTTGGTGGGTATGTATTGGACAAGTGAGTGCTCGTGGTCAAGTGAACATATAGATGTCGTGCATTGATACGTTCAAAATGCATTATCTGTGGCCTCGCTCGTTTATCCTTTTGGTAGGCTAATTCAGAACTTTTTCGGTTGTCACCTCTCCGCGCCACTTGATGATCAGTTTCAGCAGTGGCTCCTCATAGTGTTTCCGCTCCGTTGCGCCTAGGCACCAGCTTAATACGCTATTTCACCTTCGGCACCTTCACCGGCTCCCCGGTGACGAAAGCCCAGCAGGTCGGCGTGGCCGACCAATAGGCCCGTCCGTCTTGTTGCTTGCCGATGTCCTTGTAGATGTAGTCGCAGACCTTGATGCTGCCGGTGACCGTATCCAGGATGAGCGGGCGGCGGAACTGTTTTTCCGGGGCGTCGGGCGAGTTGGAGAAGCTGGCATCGATGGCCTGGTAGCGGCCAATCGGTGGCGGCGCAGGTGTCTGTGCCCCGGCTTGAGCCGGCGTGGCCGGCTCCTCGGCCAGGGCGATGCCGGTGCTCAGGCCGAGCGCTGCGAAAATCAGGAATGGCTGTTTCATGCGTCCCTCATCTGATCATGTGGAAACTATAGCGCCAACACCTAAGGAGGGCCTGATTAAGCCGTCATGCCCGCGCATACCTTGAATGGCATAAAGGCGGGCATTCGGTTTATCGATCTGTCTGGGTTCCCGCTTGCGCGGGAACGACGAAATCGGAATTTTTTAGGGGTTCCTTAGCGGCCCGCTCCATACATTCTCGGGTCGAACCGGAAATCCCGCGAGACCGATAAGGCGACCTCGGCATAACGCGGGTGCAGCGGATTGATCAGCGCATTCCGGCTCTCGGGCACGATGACTGAGGGTACCAGCAGTACCAGTTCCTTCGCTGACGCTAGCCATTGGCTGCCGAAGTCCTGGGCGGCATCGGAGGCGGGCAGGCCGTTCCAGCCGGCGGGTAATTCGGTTAGTTCGACTCGGCGGGTCAGGCTGGGGGCATCCGGCACGTCGACGGCGACCAGCACGAGGTCGGCCGGGGCGATGCCGGCGGTGTGGACGAATTTCTCCAGCGAGGCGAGTTCGATGGTTTCGGCGGCGTAGAGCGCGCCGAGGCCGGGCTTGTTCCAGCGGCCGCCGACGAGGCGGTTGCCCTCGCAGCTTTTGTCGAGGGCGTGGCGTTTTTTCGCGATGCGCCAGAGGCGCTTCACACGACCCCGCCTTCGGCGATGGCGACGAGGATGCGGCGGACGGCGCTGGCGCCGATCTCGGTGTCCAGCAGGTCGAGCGGGGGCGTGTCGCCGAGGGCGTGGTTGGGCCGCAGCATCCAAGCCTTGGCCGGGTCGGCGGCGCCGAAGACATCGATGGCCTCGCGGGTGACGATGGCCACCCGATGCACGCGCTCGGAGGCGGCGGGGTCGAGCGGCTTGCCCTGGGTCTGGTAGCGGTGGGCCGTGGTGCCGGCCACGCCGATGACCTGGAGCACCCGTTTTTCCGGGATGCTGAAGAACATGCCGGCGTGCTTGACCAACTCAACCGGGTAGCCTTTCCGCACCCGCTTGATCAGCAGCTCGCCGGTCGTCGGCTCTTTGTCGATGAAGGCGGCGAAGCGGGCGGCGGAGGCCTTTACGGCCTGGGCCTTGCCGGTCACGGCGGCCTTCTTGGCGGCGGGCTTCGATGCGCTCTTCGGTTTGGTGGCGGTGCGGAGGGCGCGTTCGGTTGCGGTGGCGGTGCGGAGGGCGCGTTCGGTTGCGGTGGCGGTGCTCATGGCGGCCTCGCGTTTTTACCAAATGGTATTTAATGATATGCCATTTGGTTGCGATTGGCTAATCCGATTTGTTGTCGGTAAGGGCTGGATTCCCGCCTTTTCACGGGAATGACGGCAAGTAAGTCTGCTTGCGGCGGTTACTCCGCCCACTCCGCGATCAACTCCAGCAGTTCCTCCCCGTAATGCTCCCGCTTCGCCGCGCCCAGGCCCGATATCTCGGCCAGGGCGTTCTCATCCTCCGGCCGCAGGGTAGCGAGCTGGCGCAGGGTCTTGTCGTGCAGGATGACGTAGGCGGGCACGCCTTGTTCGCGCGCCTTGTCCAGGCGCCAGGTGCGCAGTGCGTCGAACAGCGGCTGGTCTTTGCCGAGCAGGCCTTCGACGGCCTTGGCCTTGGCGCGGGCGGCCTTGCCTTTGGCGATTTTGCTCGGCTTGCGCAGTTGCACGCTCTGTTCACCTTTCAATACGGGCCGGGCGGCCTCGGTGAGCTTGAGCGCGCCGTATTCGGCGAGGTCGGCCTGCATCAGGCCCGCAGCGACCAGTTGCCGGAAGATGCCGCGCCACTCGGCCTCGCTGTGTTCGGTGCCGACGCCGAAGGTGGGCAGCGCATCGTGGCCGAAGTTCTTCACCTTGTCGGTACCTTTGCCCAGCAGCACGTCGATCAGGTGGGCGGCGCCGAAGCGCTGGCCGGTGCGCCAGGCGGCGGACAGGGCCTTTTGCGCGGCGACGCTGCCGTCGAACAGCTCGGGCGGGTCGAGGCAGACATCGCAGTTGCCGCAGGGCGCGCTTTGCTCGCCGAAGTAGTCGAGCAGCACGGTGCGGCGGCAGCGCGGGGCCTCGCAATAACTCAACAGCGCGTTGAGCTTTTGCGCTTCAAGTCTTTTTCTTTCGGGCGGCGCCTCGGATTCGTCGATGCGGGCGCGCTGCAGGGCGATGTCCTGCAGGCCGTAGGCCATCCAGGCCTCGGCCGGCTCGCCGTCGCGCCCCGCCCGGCCGGTCTCCTGGTAATAGGCCTCGATGCTCTTGGGCAGGTCGAGGTGGGCGACGAAGCGCACGTCGGGCTTGTCGATGCCCATGCCGAAGGCGATGGTCGCCACCATGACCACGGCCTCGTCGCGCTGGAAGCGGCGCTGGTGCTCGGCCCGCAGCTCGCTGTCCAGCCCGGCGTGGTAGGGCAGGGCCTTGAAGCCTTCGCCTTGCAGCCAGGCGGCGGTCTCTTCCACCTTTTTGCGCGACAGGCAGTAGACGATGCCGGCCTCAGCCCGGTGGTCGGCCAGGAAGTGCAGCAGTTGCCGGCGCGGGTTGTCCTTCTCGACCACGGTGTAGCGGATGTTGGGCCGGTCGAAGCTGGCCAGGAAGACCCGCGCTTCGGTCAGCCCTAGGCGCTGGGCGATCTCCTTGCGCGTGGTCTCGTCGGCCGTGGCGGTGAGGGCGATGCGCGGCACCCGGGGGTGGCGCTCGTGCAGGGTGGACAGTTGCAGGTATTCCGGCCGGAAGTCGTGGCCCCATTGCGAGACGCAATGGGCCTCGTCGATGGCGAACAGGGCCAGGCCGGGGCCGGCCTCCAGGTCATCGAGCAGGGCGAGGAAGCGCTCGGTGACCAGGCGCTCGGGCGCGACGTAGAGCAGCTCGATCTCGCCGGCGCGGGCGGCCCGCTCGATGGCGCCGGCCTCGCCGGCCTGCAGGCTGGAGTTGAGGAAGGCGGCGGCGACGCCGTTCTGGCGTAGGGCATCCACTTGGTCTTGCATCAGCGCGATCAAGGGCGAGACCACCACGCCGACGCCGGGCCGCAGCAGGGCGGGCAGTTGGTAGCAGAGCGACTTGCCGCCGCCGGTGGGCATCAACACCAGGGCGTCGTTGCCGGTAGTGACGTGGTCGATGATGGCCTGCTGGCTGCCGCGGAAGGCATCGAAGCCGAAGATGCGGCGCAGCAGTTCGAGGGCGGGGGTGTCGGCAGCGGGGTAGGGCATGGCAGGGGATTATGCCTGCCATGTGCCGGTCGGTACTACCGTATCGGTGTGATGCGGCGGGGCGGAGGCGCCGCCCCAGAGGCAGCCACGAGTGCGTTTTAACTAAATTTTGAAGCGGCTTGCCGCGTTACGCATCGCATCGGCCAGTTGTTCCAAGTGGGTCGCCGAGCCGGCGCTTTCAACCGCCGCAGCGCTGTTTTGCTCGCACATTTGCGCCACTTTCTCGACGTTGCTGGCGATGTCATTGCTTGCCGCGCTTTGCTCCACCAAGGCGGAAGAGATATCGGTCACGACCTTGGTGACCTGGTTCGCGCTTTCCTTGATCTGGTTGATCGATTCGCCGGCCTGCTGAGCCAGGGCCACGCCGCTATCCACTTGCGTGACCGCAGTCGTCATGCTGTTCACCGCGGCACGGGCGCTGCTTTGCATGGTGCCGATCATGGTGGTGATTTCCTCGGTGGATTTGGTGGTGCGTTCCGCCAGTTTGCGCACCTCGTCGGCCACCACTGCAAAGCCGCGGCCTTGCTCGCCGGCACGGGCGGCTTCGATGGCGGCGTTCAAGGCCAGCAGGTTGATCTGGTCGGCGATGTCCTTGATGACGTTGACGATGGAGGATATCTCATCCGATTGCTGGCCTAGCTCACTGATTGCGCTGGAGGTTTGCCTTACGGTGTCGGCGATTTGCATGATTTCCGAGGCGGCATGGTGGATGATCGCGCCGCCCTGGCCGGATAGATCGCCCGATTTGCGCGAGAGATTGAGTGCCTCGCGGGCATTGTCGGTCACATGATTGATGCTGACGGTGACTTCTTCCACCGTGGCTGCCATGGAAGAGGCTGCCTCGCTTTGATCCGACGATCCGCTGGCCACCTGCTTGGAGGTGGAAGATAGCACGTAGACCGCATCGGATAGCTGGTCGACACTGTCCAATATCTGGCGGAATGAGCCCTGTAGCGTGGTCATCAGATCGTTGAAGGATTTCGCCGTCTGGCCGACCTCGTCGTTCGAGTCGATGTCCACGCGTTTGGACAGATCGCCCGAGCGCTCCACCTCGGTGATGACGGTTTGCATCGACCTCAGGGTGTTCTTGATGGCGCGCGTGATCAGAAAGGCAAAAATGCTGCCGAGGCCAATGGCCAACAGGGTCAGGGCGGCGCTCATGCTCAGTGCGCTTCTGGCATTGGCCTCGACCTCGGCCTGGGTTGCCTGTAATTTCCTGGCTTCGTCGGATCTAAGCTTGAGCAGGGTAGCGCCGACGTCGCGCCAAAGCGGGGCCTCTTCCCGCACAAAGCGCTCACGGGCGTCGCTCTGCACGCCGACGATCTGCACATACATGTCGCGCAGGCCGGACAGCGCATCCCATTTGGCGTCGATCAGGGCCAGGGACTTGGCCAACTCGCTGTCTGGCTTCGCCGTCGCCATGGCCTGATCCAGGGCCTTGCGGAAGGTGGCGCTGGATTTATCGAGGTTGGCCTGCGCGCTCGTGTCGTTTGCATCGAGCATCAGGTTGCGGATGGCTTGGCCGCCCAGGAGACCCTCGGCATACATCTCCTCGTAGATTTGCATGTGCGCCAGGTCGTTGGCTATGAAGGTCTTGAATCGCATATTGGTCGAATGCAGCTGATATAGGGCAATCCCCAATGCGATCAGAGATAGCGCGATGCACGGCACCAGCGCGGCGAGGAGCTTGGTCTGCACGCTGTTGATTTGTAGTAGCTGGAGCTTGGGAAAAGTCTGGACGGCTGGAGCGGTTTTATCGTGTGACATGAAGAACCCTTATTAAAGGCAACCTTATTCGACTGGACATAAAAATGGTGCGCATAGCCTGTCGCTCGCCGCGGCCTTCCAGGCTGGTCGGCCAAGCGAACCGCACCGCACCTCCCGGCATCTGCCGCCATGCGTTGTATGCAGCCACCGCGTATTGTTGAAATGCGGCGGACGATGCTTATCGTTATCGCGCTGCATGGGAATACTCTGCGCAATAAATTGCTTTTTTATTAATGTCTGAAATTTTATCGGCGCGACTTGGCAGGAGGGCATGGCATATCGCCAGCCAGATGGTCTTGCCAGGCGCCTCCGGCTCAGAAAAAACCCGCTTGAACTCGTGAACCGCCAATAATGGTTTTGTCCCGGGAACCGCCTCGACTGGGCAGCTTGTTAGGCTGGTTAAGGTATAAAAGCTGGCAGCAAATCGATCACAAAGGGGCGATACCCGATAAAATCCATCCCCTTATATCCGGCCCAGATGTCTTTCTTGTCATGCTCAAGCTCTACAACTCCCTCGCCCGCGAAAAGCAGGAATTCGTGCCCATCGAGCCCGGCCGGGTGCGCATGTACGTCTGCGGCATGACCGTGTACGACTACTGCCACCTCGGCCACGCCCGGGTGCTGGTGGTGTTCGACATGATCACCCGCTGGCTCAAGGCCTCGGGTTTCGAGGTGAACTATGTCCGCAACATCACCGACATCGACGACAAGATCATCAAACGGGCCAATGAGAACGGCGAGCCCTACACCGCGCTGACCCAGCGCTTCATCGACGCCATGCACCAGGACGGCGCGGCCCTGGGCGTGCAGGCGCCGGACCACGAGCCGCGGGCGACCGAGTATGTGGGCAAGATGCTCACCATGATCCAGGTCCTGATCGAGCGCGGCCTCGCCTATCCGGCCCCGAACGGCGACGTCTATTACGCGGTGGGCAAGTTCGTGACCTACGGCCAACTCTCGGGCAAGTCGCTGGACGACCTGCGCGCCGGCGAGCGGGTGGAGGTGGACCCGCACAAGCGCGACCCGATGGACTTCGTGCTGTGGAAGGCGGCCAAGCCGGGCGAGCCGGCCTGGCCCTCGCCCTGGGGGCAGGGGCGGCCGGGCTGGCATATCGAGTGCTCGGCCATGGGCTCGGACCTCTTGGGCCAGCACTTCGACATCCACGGCGGCGGCCAGGACCTGCAATTCCCGCACCACGAGAACGAGATCGCCCAATCGGAAGGCGCGCACGGCTGCAAGTTCGTCAATTACTGGCTGCACAACGGCTTCGTCCGGGTCGACGACGAGAAGATGTCCAAGTCCCTGGGCAACTTCTTCACGATTCGGGAAGTTTTGGCCAAGTACGACCCGGAGGTGGTGCGCTTCTTCATCCTGCGCGCGCATTACCGCAGCCCGCTCAATTATTCCGACCAGCACCTGGACGACGCCAAGGCGGCGCTGACCCGGCTGTATACCGCGCTGCGCGGTGTCGAGGCGCCGGCCGTGGTCATCGATTGGCACGAGCCGTTTGCCGCAAGCTTCAAAGCGGCGATGGACGACGACTTCGGCACGCCCGAGGCGATGGCCGTGCTGTTCGATCTGGCCAATGAGGTGAACAAGGGCCGCGATCCTCATCTGGCCGGCCTGCTCAAGGCCCTGGGCGGGGTGCTGGGCCTGCTCGAACGGGCGCCGGAAGAATTCCTCCAGGCCGGCTCGGGCGGCGAGGGCGGCTACACGGCGGAGCGGATCGAGGCCCTGATCCAGGAACGGCTGGCCGCGCGCAAAGCCAAGGACTTCCAGCGCTCGGACGCGATCCGCGACGAACTGAAGGCGGCCGGCATCGTGCTGGAAGACGGCCCGCAGGGCACGCTTTGGCGCCGGGAATGAGCACGCGGCCATGAGTTACGCCGTCTATTTCGGCGCCATCGGCTGGAACCATGCCGGCCGGCTGGGCGAGTTCTACCCCGAGGACATGCCCGAGGACTGGCGGTTGGCTTTCTACAACACCCAGTTCCGCTGCGTTTATCTGGAATGCGCGGCCTGGGCGGGTTTGGCGCCGGAAATCTGGGCACAATGGGCCGGCGAGACTCAGGAGGCGTTTCGCTTCGTGCTGGAGTCGTCCGGCTCGGCCGGCACCGATGCGGCGGCGGTCGAGGCCTTCGGCGGTCGGGCGGTGATCGTGGCCTCGGGCCGGGATGCCGGGCTGATCGGGTTCGATGCGGCGAGCGACTTGCGCGAGCTGACGGCGCGGGTGCGCGAGCAAATGGCCGGCAAGAGCCTCTATTTGATCAGCCGGGATGCCGACCTGACCCGGCTGTTGCAGGTGCGCACGGCCATCGAGCTGATGGGGCTATAAAAACGGGCATTTGCTAGAATTGTGGCAAAACTAGGATCAAACGTGTCGGATAACCTCGTCCAGATCAGGGACCTTTCTTTTACCTATGGCGACCGCATGGTGCTTCAGGGCATCAACCTGAATGCCCGGCGCGGCCAGGTCATCGCCATCATGGGCAATTCCGGTTGCGGCAAGACCACGCTGATGCGCTTGATCGGCGGCCAGGTCAGGCCCACGGCCGGGCAAATCCTGGTCGACGGCATCTCGGTCGGCGAATTGGACATGCACGGGCTGTACGACCTGCGCCGGCGCATGGGCATGCTGTTCCAGTTCGGCGCCTTGTTCACCGACATGACGGTGTACGACAACGTGGCCTTCCAGTTGCGCGAGCACACCGACTTGCCCGAGGCGATGATCAAGGACCTGGTGCTGATGAAGCTACAGGCCGTCGGCCTGCGCGGCGCGCAGGTCTTGATGCCGTCCGAGCTGTCCGGCGGAATGGCCCGCCGGGTGGCGCTGGCGCGCGCGGTCGCGCTCGACCCGATGTTGATGATGTACGACGAGCCCTTCGCCGGCCTGGACCCGATCTCGCTCGGCGTGATCGGCAACCTGATCCGCCGGCTGACCGACACCCTGGGCATGACCTCGCTGGTGGTCACCCACGACATCCAGGAGTCGCTGAAGATCGTCGATTACGTCTATTTCATCTCGGAAGGGGTGATCGAGGCCGAGGGCACGCCGGCCGAGATCAAGGCCTCGGGTCTGCCTTACGTGCATCAATTCGTGCACGGCGAAATGGATGGCCCGGTGCCGTTCCATTACCCTTCGCCGGCCTATCCATCCGACCTTGGGTTAACGCAATGATCGACGGTATCACCGCATTCCTGCGGCAACTGGGCGCGCGCTTCACCAATGCGATCTGGCGCTTGGGCATGGCCAGCCGTTTCCTGGTGCTGACCTTGATGTATTCGGGCACCAGCTTCCGGCGCTTCCATCTGGTCATCAAGGAGGTCTTCAATGCCGGCGTGTTGTCGCTGATCATCATCCTGGTGTCCGGCCTGTTCGTCGGCATGGTGCTGGGCTTGCAGGGCTACGAGACCTTGCAGACCTACGGCTCGGAAGAGGCCCTGGGTGTCTTGGTCGCCCTGTCGCTGGTGCGCGAGCTCGGTCCGGTGGTGGCGGCCCTGCTGTTCGCCAGCCGCGCCGGTTCGGCCATCACCGCCGAGATCGGCCTGATGAAGGCGACCGAGCAACTCTCCGCCCTGGAGATGATGGCCTTGAATCCGATCGCGCGGGTGATCGCGCCGCGCTTCTGGGGCGCGGTGATCTCCATGCCCATGCTGGCGGCAATGTTTTCGGCGATGGGCGTGTTCGGCGGCTATCTGGTCGGCGTGGTGCTGCTCGGCGTCGACGAGGGCGCGTTCTGGTCGCAGATGCAGGCGGCGGTGGACTTTAGGGACGACATTGTCAACGGCATCATCAAGAGCGCGGTATTCGGCGTGGCGATCACCCTGATCGCCCTGTTTGAAGGGTATGATGCGCCGCCGACGGCGGAGGGCGTCTCCCGTGCCACCACGCGCACCGTGGTAACCTCCAGCTTGGCCGTATTGGCGCTGGATTTCGTGTTGACCTCGTTTATGTTCAGGGGAGTGGGCTGATCATGGCCATGAAGCGTTCCACGCTGGATTTGTGGGTGGGAGTGTTCGTTGCGGCGGGCTTGGCCGCGCTGATGTTTCTGGCCTTCAAGGTGGGCAGCATGGGGGCCTTCGACGTGGCGTCCAGCTACACGATCAAGGCCGAGTTCGAGAACGTCGGCGGCTTGAAGGTGCGCGCGCCGGTGAAGAGCGCCGGCGTCGTGGTCGGCCGGGTGTCGGACATCCATTTCAATCCCGAAACCTACGAGGCCGAGGTGATGCTCAACATCGGCGAGCGCTTCAAGTTTCCCAAGGATTCCAGCGTCGCGATCATGACCTCGGGCCTGCTCGGCGAGCAGTACATCGCCTTGGAGGCCGGTGGCGACGACAAGATGCTGGCCGACGGCGAAACCCTCAAGATCACGCAGAGCGCGGTGGTGTTGGAGAACTTGATCGGCCAATTCCTCTACAACAAGGGCGATGGCGACGATTCGGGCAAGACGGCCAAATAGAGATTTACTTAGGAGTGGATATGTTGAAGATCGTTAAGGGATTTCTTGTGTTGGCCCTGGCCGGCATGACGGCGTCGGCGCAGGCCGAAGCGACGCCGCCCGATGTCTTGATCAAGAACACGACCAACGAAGTGATTCGCATCGTCAAACAGGACAAGGACATCAAGGGCGGCAACAACAAGAAGGTCTACGACCTGGTCGAGACGAAGATCCTGCCGCACTTCGATTTTCGCCAGATGACCCAGTTGGCCGTGGGTAAGAATTGGCGCCAGGCCAGCGCCGACGAGCAGCAGCAATTGACCAAGGAGTTCCGCGCCTTGCTGGTGCGCACCTATTCGGCGGCGATCACCAGCGTGGCCGACTACAAGATCGAGTTCAAGCCGCTCAAGATGCAGCCGGGCGAGACCGACGTGCTGGTCGGCACCGAGGTCGGCAAATCGGGCATGACGCCGATCACCATCGACTACCGCCTGGAAAAGCAGGAGGGCGGCTGGAAAGTCTATGACGTGATGGTCGACAACGTCAGCCTGGTCACGGTGTATCGCAACTCGTTCAATACCGAAGTGCGCAAGAACGGCATCGCCGGCCTGATCCAGTCGCTGGTACGGCGCAACCAGTCTGCGGCCAACGGCGGCTGATCCGTATGCGGGTCGAGGCCGATATCGCCTATCCCGAGGGCGATTGGGTATTGAGCCATGCCACTCGCTGGCTGGAGGAAGGCAGGCAGGCCATGGAGCAAGGCTGCGCCTGTTTCGATCTGGCGGGGGTGGGGCGCGTGGATTCGTCGGCCCTGAGCCTGTTGATGGCCTGGCGCCGAACCGCGCTGACGCTCGGCCGCCCGCTGACCTTTCGCAACATCCCCGCCAGCATGTCCAGCCTGGCCGCGCTCTACGGCGTGGCCGAGTTTCTCGATTCTTAATCCATGAGCCGCGCCATCAGCGTGCGCGGGCTGGCCAAGCGCTTCGGCGGCTTGGAGGCTCTGCGCGGGGTCGATCTGGAGGTCGAACAGGGCGAGTTCTTCGCCTTGCTCGGCCCGAACGGCGCGGGCAAGACCACCTTGATCAGCATCCTGGCCGGCCTGGTGCGCGCCAGCGCGGGCGAGGCCAGCATCATGGGCCACGATGTCGTGCGCGATTACCGCGACGCCCGGCGCAAGCTGGGCGTGGTGCCGCAGGAACTCGTGTTCGACCCCTTCTTCACCGTGCGCGAGACCTTGCAATTCCAGTCCGGCTATTTCGGCATCAAGCGCAACGACGACTGGATCGACGCGCTGTTGCATCACCTGAACCTGACCGACAAGGCCGACACCAATATGCGTCGCCTGTCCGGCGGCATGAAGCGCCGGGTGCTGGTGGCCCAGGCCCTGGTGCACCGGCCGCCGGTCATCGTGCTGGACGAGCCGACCGCCGGGGTCGATGTCGAACTGCGCCAAACCCTGTGGCAGTTCATCCGCGAGCTGAACGGCCAGGGCCACACCATCCTGTTGACCACGCACTATCTGGAAGAGGCCGAGGAGCTGTGCGAGCGGGTGGCGATGCTGAAGGCGGGCCGCATCGTGGCCCTGGACCGCACGGCCAACCTGCTGCGTGCCGATGCCCAGCGCCGGGTCGAACTGCGGCTCAGTCCGAGCCGACTGCCGGCCGCCTTGCAGCCGCGCCTGGCCGGCGAGAAGAACGGCGCCTTCCTGCTCAACCTGAACGACTACGGCGAACTCGAAGGCATGCTGGCCGAGATTCGCTTGGCCGGCGTGCAGATCGAGAGTTTCTGCGTGCGCCAGCCCGACTTGGAAGAGGTGTTCCTGCAGACCATGCGGGGTCAGCCATGACCGGCTTCCTGACCCTGTTCCGCAAGGAGGTGCTGCGTTTCTGGAAGGTGCTGATGCAGACCGTGGCGGCGCCGGTCCTGACCACCTTGCTCTACCTCCTGATCTTCTCCCATGTGCTGGAGGCGCATGTCCAGGTCTATCCGGGCGTGGCCTACACCGCCTTTCTGATCCCCGGCCTGGTGATGATGGCCATCCTGCAGAACGCCTTCGCCAACGGCTCGTCCAGCCTGATCCAGTCCAAGATCAGCGGCAATATCGTGTTCTTCCTGCTGCCGCCCCTGTCCTACCTGGAATTTTTTCTGGCCTATCTGCTCGCCGCCATGGTGCGCGGGCTGATCGTCGGTCTGGGCGTGGCGATGAGCGGTCTGCTGTTCACCGACCTGGCCTTCGCCCACCCCTTGTGGATACTCGCGTTCGCCTTGCTGGCGAGCGCGGTCTTCGCCTGCTTCGGCATCATCGCCGGCATCTGGGCCGAGAAGTTCGACCAACTGGCCGGCGTGCAGAACTTCATCATCATGCCGCTGACCTTCCTGTCCGGCGTGTTCTATTCGATCCATTCCCTGCCGGCCTTCTGGCAGGCGGTGTCGCACTACAACCCGGTGTTCTACATGATCGACGGCTTCCGCTATGGCTTCCACGGCGTGTCCGATGTCGACCCCTGGCTGTCGTTGGCCGCCATACTGCCGATTGCCCTGATCCTGGCCGGCCTGACTTTGCAGCTATTGCGCTCGGGCTATAAACTCCGCCACTGAATCCCTTCTAAGCACCCCCATGGTTACTCCAGAACAAATCGAACAATGGATCAAGGCCGGCCTGCCTTGCGACTACATCAAGGTCGATGGCGACGGCCATCACTTCGAGGCCACCATCGTCAGCGCCGAGTTTCGCGGCAAGATGCGCGTGGCCCAGCACCAATTGGTCTACAAGACCCTGGGCGACAAGATGAAGGCGGAGATTCACGCGCTGTCCATGAAAACGCTGACCCCGGAAGAGTGGCATGGATAAGCTCGTTATCGAGGGCGGCCAGCGCCTGATCGGCGAGGTCGCCATCTCCGGCGCCAAGAACGCGGCCCTGCCGCTGCTTTGCGCCTGTCTGCTCACGCGCGAGCCGGTCACCTTCACCAATGTCCCGGCGCTGAACGACATCCACACCATGCTTAAGCTGCTGGAGCAGATGGGCGTGAAGGTCGCGCGCGAGGGCAACAGCGTGACCCTGGATGCCGGCGGCCTGAACAACCCGGTGGCGCCCTACGAGCTGGTCAAGACCATGCGCGCGTCCATCCTGGTGTTGGGCCCCCTGATGGCCCGCTGCGGCGAGGCCAAGGTCTCCCTGCCCGGCGGTTGCGCCATCGGCGCCCGGCCGGTGGACCAGCACATCAAGGGCCTACAGGCCATGGGCGCCGAGGTCAACGTCGAGCACGGCTACGTCAACGCCAAGACCGCGCGCTTGAAAGGCACTCGGCTGTTCACCGACATGGTCACCGTGACCGGCACCGAGAACTTGATGATGGCCGCCTGCCTGGCCGACGGCGAGACGGTGATCGAGAACGCCGCGCGCGAGCCCGAGGTGGTCGACCTGGCCCAGTGCCTGATCGCCATGGGCGCCCAGATCAGCGGCGCCGGCACCGATGTGATCCGCATTCGCGGCGTCGAGCGCATGCATGGCACTACGCACCGGATCATGCCGGACCGGATCGAGACCGGCACCTTCCTCTGCGCGGCGGCGGCGACCGGCGGCGATGTGCGCCTGACCGGCACCTCGGCTGGCTACCTCGACGCCGTGGTCGACAAACTGCTCGATGCCGGCTGCGAGATACAGAGCGAGAAGTCGCCCAGCTTCGAGGCTATCCACATCACCGCGCCCAAGCGGCTGAAGGCGGTGTCGATCCGCACCGCGCCGTATCCGGCCTTCCCGACCGATATGCAGGCCCAGTTCATGGCGATCAACTGCGTGGCCGAGGGCTCGGCGGTGATGCGCGAGACCATCTTCGAGAACCGCTTCATGCACGCGGTGGAACTCATCCGCCTGGGCGCCGACATCAAGATCGACGGCAACAGCGCCTTCGTCACCGGCGTGCCGAAATTGCAGGGCGCCACGGTGATGGCGACCGACCTGCGCGCCTCGGCCAGTCTGGTCATCGCCGGCCTGGTCGCCGAGGGCGAGACCCATATCGAGCGCATCTACCACCTGGATCGCGGCTACGAAAAGATCGAACAGAAGCTCACCCAGTTGGGTGCGCGCATCAGTAGAGCGAAGGCATGACCCAGATCACATTGGCTCTGTCCAAGGGCCGCATCTTCGAAGAGACCCTGCCGCTGTTGGCGGCGGCCGGCATCACCCCGAGCGAGAGCCCGGAGTCCTCGCGCAAGCTGATTATCGGCACCAATCGGCCCGATGTGCGCCTGATCATCGTGCGCGCCAGCGACGTGCCGACCTATGTCCAGCACGGCGCGGCCGACCTCGGCATCGCCGGCAAGGACGTGCTGATGGAACACGGCGGGGAAGGGCTGTACCAGCCGGTCGACCTGAACATCGCCAAGTGCCGGATGATGGTGGCCACCCCGGTCGGCTTCGACTACGAAGGCGCGGTGCAGCGCGGCGCCCGGCTGCGGGTGGCGACCAAATACACCGACACCGCCCGGCTGCACTTTGCCGCCAAGGGCGTGCACATCGACCTGATCAAGCTTTACGGTTCCATGGAACTGGCGCCCTTGGTCGGCCTGTCCGACGTGATCGTCGACCTGGTCTCCACCGGCGGCACGCTCAAGGCCAACAATCTGGTCGCGGTCGAGGAGATTTGCCAGATCAGCTCGCGGCTTGTGGTGAATCAGGCGGCACTCAAGCTGAAACACGGTGAAATCCAGCTCATCATCGACGCCTTCCGCCGGGCCAGCGGGGTATAATGCGGCTTTAATAAGCCCCCGTTTGCACAGCATGTCTCGCGTCGCTATCACCCGTCTCGATGCCCAAGTCGCTGATTTCCAGAAACAGCTGGCCAATCTGCTGAGTTTTTCCGCCGATACCGATGCCGCCATCCATCAGGCGGTGGCCGAGATCCTCGACGCGGTGCGCAAGCGGGGCGATGCCGCCGTGGTGGAATACACCCGGCGCTTCGACCGGGTGCAGGCCAAGGACATGGCGGCACTGGAGTTGTCGCAGGAGCGCTTGCAACAGGCGCTCAAATCCCTGCCACTACGTTTGGAGACCGCGCTCAAGGCCGCGGCCGAGCGGGTGCGCGTCTATCACGAGAAACAACTACAGCAGTCCTGGACCTATACCGAGGCCGACGGCACCGTGCTCGGCCAGCAGGTCACCGCGCTCGACCGCGTCGGCCTCTACGTGCCGGGCGGCAAGGCGGCCTATCCCTCCTCGGTACTGATGAATGCGATTCCGGCCAAGGTGGCGGGGGTCAAGGAACTGGTCATGGTGGTGCCGACCCCGGACGGCGTGCTCAATGATCTGGTGCTGGCGGCCGCCGCCGTGGCCGGCGTCGACCGGGTGTTCACCATCGGCGGCGCCCAGGCCGTGGCGGCTTTGGCTTACGGCACCGAGACCGTGCCCCAAGTCGACAAGATCGTCGGCCCGGGCAATGCCTATGTCGCCGAGGCCAAGCGCCGGGTGTTCGGCATCGTCGGCATCGACATGATCGCCGGCCCGTCCGAGATACTGGTGATCTGCGACGGCAAGACCAACCCGGACTGGATCGCGATGGATATGTTCTCTCAGGCCGAGCACGACGAGCTGGCCCAGTCCATCCTGATTTCGCCCGATGCCGCCTTCCTCGACGCGGTCGAGGCCAGCATCGCCAAGCTGTTGCCGGCCATGCCGCGGCAGGAGGTGATCCGTACCTCGATCGTCAACCGCGGTGGTCTCATCCTGTGCAAGGATTTGGACCAGGCGGCCGAGATCGGCAACTTCATCGCGCCCGAGCACCTGGAGCTGTCGGTGGCCGACCCCGATGCGATGTTGCCCAAGATTCGCCACGCCGGCGCCATCTTCATGGGCCGCAACACCTGCGAGGCCCTGGGCGACTACTGCGCCGGGCCCAACCACGTGCTGCCGACCTCGCGCACCGCGCGCTTCTCGTCGCCGCTGGGTGTCTACGATTTCCAGAAGCGTTCCAGTCTGATCCATGTCTCGGCCGCTGGTGCCAAGACCCTGGGCGAGATCGCGTCGGCCCTGGCCTATGGCGAGGGCCTGCAAGCGCACGCCCGCTCGGCTGAATTCAGAATGGAGTCTTGATCCTTCGATTGCCTGGCGTTCATTCGCATCGAAGCAATACCTCATCCAGACTGGCTTAGACACTATGTCTTCCATTACTCCAGACCAGATCATCCGCGCCGATATCCGCGCGTTGTCGGCCTATCACGTGGCCGATGCGACGGGCATGGTCAAGCTTGATGCGATGGAGAACCCCTATCGCCTGCCCGAGGCCTTGCGTGGCGAGTTGGGCGGCCTGTTGGCCGAGGCGGGCATCAACCGTTACCCCGACCCGCGCTCGCCGGAACTGAAGGCGGCCTTGCGCGAGGCCTTCGCCATTCCGGCCGGACTCGACATCCTGCTCGGCAACGGCTCTGACGAGATATTGCAGATTCTCGCCCTGGCAGTGGCGCGACCCGGTGCGACCGTGCTCTCGGTCGAACCCGGCTTCGTGATGTACCGGATGATCGCGAAGTTCGCCGGCCTCAACTATGTCGGCGTGCCGCTCAAGGCCGATTTCACCTTGGACGAGGCAGCGCTGTTGGCGGCTATCGCCGAGCATAAGCCGGTGCTGACCTTCATCGCCTATCCGAACAACCCGACCGGTAACGTCTTCGACCGCGCCGCCATCGAGCGCATCATCCAGGCCGCGCCCGGCCTGGTGGTGTTGGACGAGGCCTATCACGCCTTTGCCGGCGGCCTGAGCTTTCTCGATGCCTTGGGCCGTTACGATAACCTGCTCTTGATGCGCACGGTGTCCAAGCTCGGCCTGGCCGGTCTGCGCCTGGGTTATCTGGTCGGCCGGCCGGTCTGGTTGCAGGAGCTCGACAAGCTGCGCCTGCCCTACAACGTCAACCTGCTGACCCAGGTCGCGGCCGAGTTCGCCTTGCGCCATGTCGCGGTGCTGGAGCGTCAGGCGGCCGATATCGTCGCCGAGCGCGGCCGGCTGCATGCGGCCTTGGCGCAACAGTCGGGGGTGACGGTGTTCGACAGCCAAGCCAACTTTTTGCTGTTTAGGGTGGCGGATGCCGTTAAAGTCTTCACTGGGCTCAAGGCCCGTGGCGTTTTGATCAAGAACCTGCATGGCGCACACCCCCTGCTCAACGATTGCTTACGCGTAACCGTGGGCGCACTCGAGGAGAACGATGCCTTCCTCGCCGCGCTCCGCGCCGAATTGGAAGCGAGAGGATAGATACGATGCGTACGGCCGAAATCAGCCGCAATACCCTGGAAACCCAGATCACCGCCAAGGTGAACCTGGATGGCACCGGTCAGGTCAAGCTGGCGACCGGTGTGGCCTTCCTCGATCACATGCTCGACCAGATCGCCCGCCACGGTTTGATCGATTTGGATATCCAGGCCAAGGGCGATCTGCACATCGACGCCCACCACACGGTGGAAGACATCGGCATCACCCTGGGCCAGGCCGTGGCCAAGGCGGTCGGCGACAAGAAGGGCATCCGCCGCTACGGCCATGCCTACGTGCCGCTGGACGAGGCCTTGTCGCGCGTGGTGGTGGATTTCTCCGGCCGGCCCGGCCTGGAATTCCATGTCGATTTCACCCGCGCCCGCATCGGTGAGTTCGATGTCGACCTGTTCCGCGAGTTCTTCCAGGGCTTCGTCAACCACGCCCAGGTGACCCTGCACGTCGACAACCTGCGCGGCATCAACGCCCACCACCAGGCCGAGACGGTGTTCAAGGCCCTGGGCCGCGCCCTGCGCATGGCGCTGGAGGCCGACCCGCGCATGGCCGATGTGGTGCCGAGCACCAAGGGGACGCTGTAGTGCCTGACGTCGCAGTCATCGATTACGGCATGGGCAATCTGCACTCGGTGGCCAAGGCCATCGAGCATGTGGCGCCCAAGGCCGAGGTGGCGGTGACCGGCGATCCGGCCGTGATCGCGCGCGCCGGCCGGGTGGTCTTCCCCGGCCAGGGTGCGGCGCGTGACTGCATGGCCGAGATCGAGCGGCGCGGCCTGCGCGAGGTGATCGTCGAGGCGTCTAGAACCAAGCCCTTCCTCGGTATCTGCATGGGCCTGCAAGTCCTGTTCGACCATAGCGAGGAGGGCGATACGCCTTGCCTCAGGCTGCTGCCGGGCCGGGTGCTGCGCTTTCCCGACGCGGCCATGCACGACGACAAGGGCAAGCGGCTCAAGGTGCCGCACATGGGTTGGAACAACGTCCATCGGATGATGGAACACCCGATGTGGGCCGGCATCGACGACGGCGCCCGCTTTTATTTCGTCCACAGCTATTACGTGGAGCCGGCGACGCCGGACGTGGTGGCGGGGGTGAGCCATTATCCCTTCGCCTTCACCTGTGCCGTAGCGCGCGATAACCTGTTCGCGGTGCAGTTTCACCCGGAGAAGAGCCAGGCGGCCGGTTTGCGCTTGCTCGGCAATTTCATCACTTGGGAAGGCAAGTAGAGGCTCAGAAATGTTGATCATTCCCGCCATCGATCTCAAAGACGGTCAGTGCGTGCGCCTGAAGCAGGGCGAGATGGACAGCGCCACTGTATTTTCCTCGGAGCCGGGGGTGATGGCCCGGAAGTGGCTGGACAGCGGCGCTCGGCGTCTGCATCTGGTCGACCTCAACGGCGCCTTCGCCGGCAAGCCGCTGAACGAGCCGGCGATCAAGGCGATCACCGACGTGGTCGGCGACGACATCCCGGTGCAACTGGGCGGCGGCATCCGCGACCTGGAGACCATCGAACGCTATCTCGACGATGGCATCACCTACGTCATCATCGGCAGCGCGGCGGTGAAGACGCCGGGCTTTTTGCACGACGCCTGCAACGCCTTCCCCGGCCACATCATCGTCGGCCTCGACGCCAAGGACGGCAAGGTGGCGGTCGACGGCTGGTCCAAGGTGACCGGCCACGACGTGATCGACCTGGCCAAGCGCTTCCAGGATTACGGCGTCGAGTCGGTGATCTACACCGACATCGGCCGCGACGGCATGATGTCCGGCGTCAATATCGAGGCCACGGTCAAGCTAGCCCAGGCCCTGCACATCCCCGTCATCGCCAGCGGCGGCGTGACCAACTTGGACGACGTGCGCAATCTCTGCGCGGTCGAGGGCGAAGGCATCGAGGGCGTGATCACCGGCCGCGCCATCTACGAAGGTTCGCTCGATTTCGCCGCGGCCCAGAAGCTGGCCGACGAGCTCGGAACGAAATAAGCCGATGTTTTCTCCTCACCCCTCACCCCTCCTCCTTACTGAATCATGGGTCTAGCCAAGCGCATCATCCCCTGCCTCGACGTGACCGCCGGCCGCGTGGTCAAGGGCGTGCAGTTCGTCGAGCTGCGCGATGCCGGCGATCCGGTCGAGATCGCCAAGCGCTATGACGATCAGGGCGCCGACGAACTGACCTTTCTCGACATCACAGCCAGCTCGGACGAGCGCGACATCATCCTGCACATCATCGAGGAGGTGGCGGCCCAGGTCTTCATCCCGCTCACCGTCGGCGGCGGCGTGCGCGTGGTGGAAGACGTGCGGCGACTGCTCAATGCCGGTGCCGACAAGGTCTCGATCAACACTTCCGCAGTAGTCAACCCGCAACTGGTGCGCGATGCCTCCGACCGCTACGGCAACCAGTGCATCGTGGTGGCCATCGACGCCAAGCGGGTGGCCGGCCCCGAGCCCAAGTGGGAGGTGTTTACCCACGGTGGCCGTAAGGCCACCGGGCTGGATGCCATGGCGTGGGCAAAGCAGATGCAGGCCTACGGTGCCGGCGAGATTCTGCTGACCAGCATGGACCGCGATGGCGCCAAGATCGGCTTCGATTTGGAACTGACCCGCGCGATCTCCGATGCGGTCGAGGTGCCGGTGATCGCCAGCGGCGGGGTCGGTAATTTGCAGCACTTGGTCGACGGCGTGAAGATCGGCGGCGCCGATGCCGTGCTGGCGGCCAGCATCTTCCATTTCGGCGAGTACACCGTGCGCCAGGCCAAGGAATATATGGCGCAGCACGGAATAGAAATGAGGCTATGAGCGACTGGCTGAACAAACTGAACTGGCAGGCCGACGGCCTGCTGCCGGCCATTGCCCAGGATGCCGCTACCGGCGATATCCTGATGGTGGCCTGGATGAACCGCGAGGCCCTGGCCAAGACGGCCGAACTGGGCGAGGCCGTGTACTGGTCGCGCTCGCGCCGGAAGCTGTGGCACAAGGGTGAGGAATCGGGCCATACGCAAAAGGTATTGGACATCCGCACCGACTGCGACGAGGATGTGATCCTGCTCAAGGTGCAGCAGAAGGGCGGCATCGCCTGCCACACCGGCCGGCACAGCTGCTTTTTCCAGAAGCTGGAAAACGGCGACTGGCAGGCGGTGGAGCCGGTACTGAAAGACCCCAAGGATATCTACAAATGAGCGACATCCTCGACCGTTTGGCCCAGACTCTGGAGGCCCGCAAGCAGGCGGACCCGCAGAGCTCCTATGTGGCCAAGCTCTACGCCAAGGGCCTGGACGCCATCCTGAAGAAGGTGGCGGAGGAGGCGGCCGAGACCATCATGGCGGCCAAGGACGGCGAGCGCGACAAGATCATCTACGAGACCGCCGACCTGTGGTTCCACAGCCTGGTGCTCTTGGCTCAGCAGGGCATCCGCCCCGAGGAGGTATTGAACGAACTGGCCCGACGGGAAGGTTTGTCGGGTTTGGCGGAGAAAGCATCCCGCAAGGAGGGCGCATGAGCGACTGTCTCTTCTGCAAGATCGTGGCTGGACAAATACCCAGCCGCAAGGTCTATGAGGACGACGAGGTCCTGGCCTTTCACGACATCCACCCGGCGGCGCCGGTGCATTTCATGATCATCCCCAAGGCCCATGTCGATTCGCTAGCCGAATGTACTGATGCGCATCGGGATATCCTAGGTAAAATTCTGTTGTTGGCGCCCAAGTTGGCCATGGAGCAAGGTCTCGGCACAGGCTTTCGGACTTCGATCAATACGGGTATAGGCGGCGGCCAGGAGGTGTTCCATCTGCACGTGCATGTGCTGGGTGGCTCCGGCCCCAGGCCGTTGTAATATTGACGATATTTTTGAAGGAGCTTTGTGATGGGCAGTTTTAGCATTTGGCACTGGCTGATTGTGTTGGTTGTGGTGTTGTTGATCTTCGGCACCAAAAAACTGAAGAACATCGGCGGCGACTTGGGCGGTGCGGTCAAGGGCTTCAAGGACGCGATGAAGGAAGAACAGAACAAGCCGACCGAGTTGCCGCGTCAGGGCGAGAGCGGCGGCGCCACGATCGAGGGCGAGGTCAAGGACAAGCAAAAGAGCTGATCGCAGTTGGGAGTGAGCGGCAAGGCCTGAGTCAATCCTCGGCCCTGGCACCTCGCTCCTGACGCCTCACGTCTTACTCGCCTATGTTCGATATCGGTTTTTCCGAACTGCTGGTCATCGGGGTTGTCGCCCTGATCGTCATCGGCCCTGAACGCCTGCCCAAGGTGGCCCGCACGGCGGGTTCTCTCATCGGCCGGCTGAATCGCTACGTCTCCCAGGTCAAGCAGGATGTCGAACGCGACATTCAGCTCGACGAGCTGCGCAAGGCGCAGAAAGAGATGCAGGAGACGGCGCAAAAATACGAGATCATGGCGGAGGAGACCGGCCAGGCGGTCAAGGCGGAGGCCGGTCAGGTCGAGAAGACCATCGCCGCGATGTCCGCGACCGATGGCGGTCTGGCGGCGGCGATGAAGGACCTGGAGGCGTTGGAAGAACTTCAGGAGCCGCCGATCGAGACGGCGAAGGAAGAGGAACCCCAGCCGCAGCAGGCCCAGATGGAGCTGTTGCTCGATCCCACGGAGCACGAAGTGAAAAAGGCCTCTTGATGTTCAATGGACAGGAGACCTTCATCACGCATCTGGTCGAGATGCGCGACCGGCTGCTGAGGGCGGTGCTGGCCTGGGTGGTCTTGTTCGTGGTCTTGGTGCCTTTCGCCAACGAACTCTACAGCCTTCTGGCCGGGCCTCTGCTGAACAAGCTGCCCAAGGGCGGTCAGATGATCGCCACCGAGGTGGTCACGCCCTTTTTCGTGCCGATCAAGGTGGCCATGATGACCGCCTTCCTCGGCGCGCTGCCGTATATCCTGTACCAAGCCTGGTCGTTCATCGCGCCGGGGCTGTATGCGCACGAGAAGCGTTTCATCATGCCCTTGGTGGTGGCCAGCGTGTTCCTGTTCCTGTGCGGCATGTCCTTCGCCTACTTCTTCGTCTTCCCGGTGGTGTTCGGCTTTGTCGTCAGCGTTGCCCCGGCCGGGGTGGCGGTGATGACCGACATCAGCAAGTACCTGGATTTCGTGATCACCCTGTTCATGGCCTTCGGCATTACCTTCGAGGTGCCTATCGTGGTGGTGGCCCTGGCCAAGATGGGCATGGTCAGCTTGGCGCAGTTCAAGGAGGCGCGGCCCTATGTGATCGTCGGCGCCTTCGTTATCGGCGCGATCTTCACGCCGCCGGATGTCATTTCCCAGATCATGTTGGCGGTGCCATTGTGGCTGCTGTATGAGCTGGGGGTGTTGGTGGCCGGGTTCCTTATCAAGAAGAACGAAGCGGTGGCTGCGGAAGAGGATGCCTATAAGCCGTTGTCCGAGGATGAACTCGAGGCCGAACTGGACCGCATGGACGAGGACCAAGCTAAGCCGTAATGCGCACCGCTTGTGTGCGTTACGCCTTGAACGCCCCAAAACGGGGCGTTTTGTTTTGGTGCGAAATTCCTAAGTTGTTGTTTTATAGCGCACTAATATAAGGCATGGCTTTTGCTAGCAATTACCCGATTTGATTTTGGAGAAATCGATGGACGCGTTTAAATCCGGTGCCGATGTTGTCTTTCTGCTGCTTGGGGCGGTGATGGTATTGGCCATGCATGCGGGGTTTGCCTTCCTTGAATTGGGCACGGTGCGCAAGAAGAACCAGGTCAATGCCTTGGTCAAGATACTGACCGACTTCAGCGTTTCGACCATCGCCTATTTCTTTATCGGCTACACGCTGGCCTACGGCGTCGATTTCATGTCCGGCGCGGCGGTGCTGACGCAGAAGAATGGCTACGACCTGGTCAAGTTCTTCTTCCTGCTAACCTTCGCCGCCGCCATCCCGGCCATCATCTCCGGCGGTATCGCCGAGCGGGCCAGCTTCAATCCGCAGTTGGCGGCGACGTTCATGCTGGTCGGCTTCGTCTATCCCTTCTTCGAGGGTCTGGTCTGGAACAACAACTTAGGCTTCCAGGATTGGATCAACGGCGCGTTCGGCGCCAAGTTCCACGACTTTGCCGGTTCCGTGGTGGTGCATGCGATCGGCGGCTGGATCGCCTTGCCGGCCGTGCTCCTGCTCGGGGCCCGGCGTGGCCGCTATCGCCATGACGGCATGGTGTCGGCCCACCCGCCGTCGAGCATTCCCTTCCTCGCCCTGGGTGCCTGGGTTTTGACCGTCGGCTGGTTCGGCTTCAATGTGATGTCGGCGCAGAGCGTCGAGGCGGCCTCGGGTCTGGTCGCGGTGAATTCGCTGATGGCCATGGTCGGCGGCACCCTGGCGGCGCTGTTCCTCGGCCGCAACGACCCCGGCTTCATCCATAACGGTCCGTTGGCCGGCTTGGTGGCGGTTTGCGCCGGCTCCGACCTGATGCATCCGGCCGGGGCGCTGGCGACCGGTGCGGTCGCGGGTGCGCTGTTCGTCTGGATGTTCACCATCACCCAGAACAAGTGGCGGATCGACGACGTGCTCGGCGTCTGGCCCTTGCATGGCCTGTGCGGCGCCTGGGGCGGCATCGCCGCGGGTATTTTCGGTGCGCCGGCCTTGGGCGGATTGGGTGGCGTGACCTTGGGCGCGCAAACCGTGGGCACCCTGGCAGGGGTGCTTGTGGCCCTGGCGGGCGGTGCCTTGGTCTATGGCCTGCTCAAATACACCGTCGGTATTCGTCTCGACGCCGAAGAGGAATTCAACGGCGCGGACCTGTCCATTCACAAGATATCGGCGACGCCGGAGCGGGAAACCAACTGGTAAGCCTGTTCGGCTGAGTGGCGTTCAGCCTTCGCCGGATGCCCCCAGCCTTTCGTCCACCCGCTCATCGAAGCTCTTGCCATGCCGGAAGCGCTGGTAGAGCCGGATGCCCAGCATGCCAGAGACGATGAACAGACCGATCGCCAGCGCGATGCGCCAGGCGTTGTCCACTTGCACGCCGCCGCCGACCAGGGCGAAGACCAGGCTTTGCGGCAGATAGCCCAGCACGGAGCCGGCAAAGAAGGGCAGGGCGCGCACGCTGGAGACGCCGGCGACCAGATTGGTCGCCAGGTTGCTGCCGACCGGCAATAGACGGATCAACAGGGTCATGTTGAAGGGGTGATCGTGGACGAAGTCATCCAGCCTTCCGATGCGCGCGGAATAACGGCCGGCAATCATCGAGCGCCCCAGGAAACGGGCATAGTAGAAGGTCAGGACGCACCCCAGGCCCGCGGCCAAGGTCGCTAGCAGGGTGCCGGCCCAGATGCCATAGGCATAGCCGCCGAGAAAAGCGATCAATTGCCTAGGCAGTCCGACCGCGGTGGCCAGTCCGCCGACCGCCAAAAATAGCAGATCGCCATTCAGTCCGTGGCCGCGCACGCTCCGGTCTATCCATTTTTCGTCGAGTACGCCGGCCAGCTGCGCGGTGCCGAGCAGATAGCCCAGTATCGCCAGCGACGCGATCACGATGAGGCCGCGCAGGATAAAGCGGTAATTCATGGCAATGCCCGGTGGGGTCGAGTGGGAACGGCCCGCATTCTAGCACTCGGCGTTGGCGCGAATTTAGGCCGAAATGCCTGTCCAGCCTTGCCTTGCCGCTGCCTTACGTGTATTCTCGCGCGCTTTCATCCGTCCGCGATCGGGGTTTCCCTTCGATCAACGAAGGAATCTGGAGAGGTGGATGAGTGGTTTAAGTCGCACGCCTGGACAACACGCCACGCAGTGGCTTGTTGCGGCGTAGGCTAACTTGCACAAAGTGCAAGTTAAGCGCCCGGAGGGCGCGGCCGGAGCCAAAGCGTGTGGCAATGGCATGTAAAAAATCTGGAGAGGTGGATGAGTGGTTTAAGTCGCACGCCTGGAAAGCGTGTTTAGGGTAATACCCTAACGCGGGTTCGAATCCCGCCCTCTCCGCCAGATTAAAAATGGGGCCTCGTGCCCCTTTTTTTATTTGGCGGAGAGGGTGGGTAGTTCGAGAAGCCGCTCGGTTCGACTAGCCGAGCACGGCTCGGCTGGACGCGCATGGCGCGGTCCCGAAGCGTAGCGGAGGGATTCGTGGATCGCCGTAAGGCGAGGCGCGAACAATCCCGCCCTCTCCGCCAGATTAAAAATGGGGCCTCGTGCCCCTTTTTAGTTGTTGTCATCGTTGTTCGATCCCCAGTATCTTTATCTTGATCTCGGGCGGGGCTGGTGTTCTACTCGCGCCGTGGTGGGACAGGCTCTTAGATGGGCGGATGGAGAAAAAACGATAAATGAACTCGGTGAGTTATCTGGCTCGGCAGCCCATTGTCGATGGGGAACATAGGCTTATTGCTTATGAATTGTTGTTTCGGCAAACGGCGGCCAGCCTTTGCGCCGATGTGCGCGATCCCCTTCAGGCCGGTGTCGAGGTCATCAGCAGCACCCTATGTCTAGGCACCGATTGGCTGCTGCAAGGCAGCCTGGCCTTCATCAATCTCGACGAATCGACCTTGATGAGCGAATACATCACCTTGCTGCCGCAAGAGCATGTGGTGTTCGAGATACTGGAAACGGTGAAGGTGTCGCCGGTATTGGTGGCACGCATCCAAGAACTGCGCCAACGCGGCTTTCGTTTTGCCTTGGACGACTTCGTCTGCCTGCCCGAATACCAAGTGCTGATGCCCTTGGTCGATTACATCAAGCTGGACGTGCTGGAGCAACCGCCCGAGAAGACGGTGGAGATCATCCGCCATGTCAGCTCGATATATAAGGGCAAGCTGCTGGCCGAGAAGGTCGAAACACGGGAGATGTTCGAGTTGTGCAAGGCGGAGGGCATCGAGTATTTCCAAGGCTATTACTTCGCCCATCCAGAGAACATCGCCAACAAGACCATCAAGCCGACCCAGGTGACGGTGTTGGAGCTGATGAATCGGGTGCGCGTCTGCGAGGATTTGAAGGAACTCGAAGAGCCCTTGCGGCGCGACGCCGCCCTGACCTTCAGGCTGCTGCGTTTCGTCAATTCCGCTTCGTTCAGCCTGGCGCGCGAGGTGCACAACATCCGGCAGGCCCTGGCGGTCATCGGCCTGAACTCGCTCTATCGCTGGTTGTCGCTGCTGCTGGTTTCGGCCAGCGATAGCCAGACGGCCTCCTTGTTGGCGCGCACGGCGGTCAATCGGGGCCGCATCTGCGAATTGCTGGGCGAAGGGCGGGTCGGCCGGCATGAGCAGGAAGACTTGTTCATCGTCGGACTGTTTTCCTTGCTGGACGTGTTGATGGAAATGCCGATGGCGGAAGTGCTCGAGCGCACGCCCCTGGCCGGGCCGGTGAAAGAGGCCTTGCTGCACCGGCAAGGCCGCTATGCCTCATACCTAAGCCTGGCCGAGGCCTGCGAGAAGCAGGACTTCGAGAAGGTCGAACTTCTGGCCGGGGAACTGGAATGCAGTCCGGCCGACGTCAACGCGGCCCAGCTCAAGGCGCTGGCCTGGACGGAAGGGCTATTGATCGAATCATAGGCAAGGCAGTGTCCTATTGAAGCGCCAGGGCACATTGCGCATAATCGGGCCGAGGGAAACCCAGTATCCATGAAAACCCAGCCCGTTCCAGCCATCGAGCTACCCAGCACCTCAGGCCAGATATTCCGTTCCGCCGAGCAAGGCAAACCTTACGTTCTGTATTTTTATCCCAAGGACGGCACCCCTGGCTGTACCACGGAAGGCCAGGATTTCGCCCGCTTGTACCCCGAGTTCCAGGCCCTGGGTTGGGCGATCCACGGTGTTTCCCGCGATAGCCTGAAATCGCATGCGAATTTCAAGACCAAGCTGGGCCTGCCTTTCGATTTGTTGTCGGACGGCGAAGAATCGGCCTGCCAGGCCTTCGATGTCATCAAGATGAAGAATCTGTATGGCAAACAGGTGAGGGGTATCGAGCGCAGCACCTTTCTAGTCGACGAAAAGGGTCGGGTGGTGCAATCATGGCGGGGCGTCAAAGTGCCGGGCCATGCCCAGGCGGTGCTCGATTACATTAGAACTTCCACGAAATCAGCGTAAAGGCAAGCTAAGCAGATGGCTAAAAAATCCGCCAAATCGAACAAACTCTTCGTCCTCGATACCAACGTTCTGCTGCACGACCCGACTTGCCTCTACCGCTTCCAAGAGCATGACATCTACTTGCCGATGGCCACTCTCGAAGAGTTGGACCACAACAAGAAGGGCATGTCCGAGGTCTCGCGCAACGCCCGCCAGGTCAGCCGCTTTCTCGATGAAATCGTCAGCGCCTGCGAGCTGGATATCGCCGACGGCGCGCCTTTGGCGACGCACAGCCACAATGCGGCGACCGGCCGCTTGATCCTGCAAACCCATGCCATCGTCGGCGATGCGGTCGCCGTGCTGCCGCACAGCAAGGTGGACAACCAGATTCTCGGCGTGGTGAGCTACCTCAAGACGCAGCATCAGGGGCGCGAGGTCGTGCTGGTGTCCAAGGACATCAACATGCGCATCAAGGCGCGTGCCTTGGGCATCCAGGCCGAGGACTACTTCAACGACAAGGTGCTGGAAGACACCGACCTCTTGTATACCGGCGTGCGCGAACTGTCGGTGGATTTCTGGGAAAAGCACGGCAAGGGCATGGAGTCGTGGCAGAAGGACGGCCATAGCTATTACAAGGTCACCGGCCCCTTGAGCAGTTCTCTGCTGATCAACGAATTCGTCTACCAGGAAGGCGAGCAGCCGCTGCATGCCATCGTGACCGAGCTGGCCGGCAAGACGGCGGTGCTGGCCACGGTGAAGGACTTTACCCACCACAAAAATGCGGTCTGGGGCATCACCGCGCGCAACCGCGAGCAGAACTTCGCGCTCAATATGCTGATGGACCCGGAGATCGACTTCGTCACCTTGCTCGGCCAAGCCGGCACCGGCAAGACCCTGCTGACGCTGGCGGCGGGCCTGACCCAGACTCTGGAGAGCAAGATTTACAGCGAGATCATCATGACCCGGGTGACCGTGCCGGTGGGCGAGGACATCGGTTTCCTGCCCGGCACCGAGGAAGAGAAGATGACGCCGTGGATGGGCGCGCTAGAAGACAACCTCGACGTGCTGAACAAGACCGACGACGAGGCGGGCGAGTGGGGCCGGGCGGCGACCCAGGACTTGATCCGCTCGCGGATCAAGGTGAAGTCGCTCAACTTCATGCGCGGCCGCACCTTTATCAACAAGTTCCTCATCATCGACGAGGCGCAGAACCTGACGCCCAAGCAGATGAAGACCCTGATCACCCGCGCCGGCCCCGGCACCAAGGTGGTCTGCCTGGGCAACATCGCCCAGATCGACACGCCTTACCTGACCGAGGGCAGTTCCGGCCTGACCTATGTGGTCGACCGCTTCAAGGGCTGGCCGCATAGCGGCCACATCACCCTGGCGCGCGGCGAGCGTTCGCGCCTGGCCGACCACGCGGCCGGTGTGCTTTGATTTTTGCGAGTAAGTAAATGATTCTGGTGACTGGCGGGGCCGGATTTATCGGCTCCAACTTCGTATTGGATTGGCTGCGCGGCTCGGACGAGCCGGTGCTCAACCTGGATAAGCTGACCTACGCCGGCAATCTGGAAAACCTGGCAGCACTGAAAGGCGACGCCCGCCATGTCTTCGTGCAGGGCGATATCGGCGACCGCGCTCTGGTCGAACGCCTGCTCAAGGAACACCGGCCACGGGCGATCGTCAACTTCGCGGCCGAGTCGCACGTCGACCGCTCCATCCACGGCCCGGAGGACTTCATCCAGACCAATGTGCTCGGCAGCTTCCATCTGCTGGAAGAGACCCGCGACTACTGGGGCGCCTTGCCGGATGCGGAGAAGGCGGCCTTCCGCTTTCTGCATGTCTCGACCGACGAGGTCTACGGTTCGCTCGGCCCGGACGATGCGGCCTTCACCGAGACCACGCCCTATGCGCCGAACAGCCCCTATTCGGCGTCCAAGGCGGCCTCGGATCATCTGGTGCGGGCCTATCACCACACCTACGGCCTGCCGACGCTGACCACCAATTGCTCGAACAACTACGGCCCCTATCAGTTCCCGGAGAAGCTGATCCCGCTGATGATCCTCAACGCCACCCAGGGCAAGCCCTTGCCGATCTACGGCGACGGCATGAACGTGCGCGACTGGCTGTATGTCGGCGACCATTGCACGGCGATTCGCGAGGTGTTGGCCCGCGGCCGATTGGGCGAGACCTACAACATCGGCGGCTGGAACGAGAAGCCGAACATCGAGATCGTGAAGACGGTCTGCGCTTTGCTCGACGAGATGCGGCCCGACCCGGCCGGCCCGCACGCGCGGCTGCTGAGCTATGTGAAGGACCGGCCCGGCCACGATCGGCGCTATGCCATCGACGCGCGCAAGATCGAGCGCGAACTGGGCTGGCGCCCGGCCGAAACCTTCGACACCGGCATCCGCAAGACGGTGCGCTGGTATCTGGACAATCTGGATTGGGTCGAGCACATCGCCAGCGGCGAATACCGCAACTGGGTCTCGACGAACTATGGAGGCCGCTAAGCAATGAACGCCTCGTCCCACTCGCCACTCGCCATTCGCCAACGCAAGGGCATCATCCTGGCCGGCGGCTCCGGCACCCGGCTCTATCCGGTGACCCACGCGGTATGCAAGCAACTGCTGCCGGTCTACGACAAGCCGATGATCTATTACCCGCTGGCGACCCTGATGTTGGCCGGCATCCGCGACATCCTGGTCATCTCGACGCCGGACGACACCCCGCGTTTCGAGCGCATGCTGGGCGATGGCCGGCAGTGGGGTCTCAACCTCTATTACACGGTGCAGGCCGAGCCCGAAGGCTTGGCCCAGGCCTTCATTCTGGGCGAGGGCTTCCTCGACGGCAGCCCCAGCGCTCTGGTGTTGGGCGACAACATCTTCTACGGCCACGACCTGGCCAACGACCTGCGCCATGCCATGACCAAGCAAACCGGCGCGACGGTGTTCGCCTATCCGGTCACCGACCCCGAGCGTTACGGCGTGGTGGAGTTCGATGCCAAGGGCAGGGCGGTCAGCATCGAGGAGAAGCCCGAGCGGCCGAAATCGCGCTATGCCGTGACCGGTCTCTATTTCTACGACGACCGGGTGGTCGACATCGCCAAGAACCTGAAGCCCTCGCCGCGCGGCGAGCTGGAGATCACCGACGTCAACCGCCAGTACCTGGAGTGGGGCGAGCTGGACGTGGCGCTCATGGGGCGGGGCCATGCCTGGCTCGACACCGGCACCCACGAATCCTTGCTGGAGGCGGCGCAGTTCATCGAGACCATCGAGCGGCGCCAAGGCCTGAAGATCGCCTGTCCGGAAGAGATCGCCTATCGCCTCGGCTATATCACGGCCGAGCAGGTCGAGCGCCTGGCCGAACCGCTGAAGAAGAACGCCTATGGCCAGTACTTGTTGGCCATGCTCAAAGACCAAGTTTTCTAAGCCGATGAACGTCATCCCCACCGATCTGCCCGAGGTGATCCTGCTCGAACCCAAGGTATTCGGCGACGACCGCGGTTTCTTCATGGAAAGCTACAACAAGCGGGTGCTGGCCGAGGCCGGCATCCAGCACGACTTCGTGCAGGACAACCATTCCCGTTCGGCCAAGGGCGTGCTGCGCGGCCTGCATTACCAATTGCAGCAGGCCCAGGGCAAGCTGGTGCGGGTGGTGGCCGGCCGCGTGTTCGACGTGGCGGTGGACCTGCGCAAGAGTTCGCCCCACTTCGGCCGTTGGGCCGGCTTCGAGCTGTCGGCCGAGAACAAGCGCCTGGCCTGGATTCCGCCCGGCTTCGGCCACGGCTTCCTGGTCCTGTCCGACACGGCCGACTTTCTCTACAAGGCCACCGACTACTACGCGCCGGAACACGATCGCTGCGTGTTGTGGAACGACCCGGCCATCGGCATCCAGTGGCCGCTGGACGGCGAGCCGCTGCTGTCGGCCAAGGACCGCGAGGGGAAGCTGCTGAAGGACGCCGAGGTCTACCCGTGAGCCTGCGCATCCTGCTGACCGGCGGATCGGGTCAGGTCGGCTGGGAGCTGCGGCGCACCCTGGCCTGCCTGGGCGAGCTGCGGGCGCCGGATCGTGGGGAGTTGGATTTATCGAACCCCGATTCGATCCGCCAAGCGGTGCGCGACTGGCGGCCCGACCTGATCGTCAACCCGGCGGCCCACACCGCCGTGGACAAGGCCGAGTCCGAGCCCGAACTGGCGGCGGCGATCAATGCGCGCGCGCCCGGCATCCTGGCCGAGGAGTCCGCCCGGCTCGGCGCGCTGCTGGTGCATTACTCGACCGACTATGTCTTCGATGGCAGCAAGGCCGCGCCCTATGTCGAGGACGACGCGGCCAGTCCGCAGAACGTCTACGGCCGGACCAAATGGGCGGGGGAGGAGGCGGTGCGGGCGGCAAACCCGAAACACCTGATCCTGCGCACCAGCTGGGTCTACGGCCGGCGCGGCGGCAACTTCCTGCTCACCATGCAGCGCCTGATGCGCGAACGGCCGGTGCTCAAGATCGTCGCCGACCAGATCGGCGCGCCGACCTGGAGCCGGCTGATCGCCGAGGCGACCGCCCAGGCGCTGGTGCAATGCGTCGGTTCGGCCCGGCGCTCGGACTTCGATCCCTGGGGCACCTATCACTTGAGCAGCGGCGGCGAGACCTCGTGGCACGGCTTCGCCGAGGCCATTGCCGAGCTGAGCGGTATCGATCCCATGCCCAAGCTCGCGCCGATTCCCGGCAGCGACTACCCGACACCGGCCAAGCGGCCGAGCAACTCGCGCTTATCGAATGCCAAGCTGGCGGCGACCTTCAGTCTTTGTCTGCCCGATTGGCGCCAAGCCTTGGAACTCTGCCTGGGGGATTGAGGTGTCGAAGAGGGTTTCCGGTTCGCCGCGCCGTCCGCGCAACCCTGTGGCCAAGGCCGTGCGCACCCCGGCCTTTCGCATGCAGGTCGTACCGGACAAGCGTAAGAAAGGCCCCAAGCACAAGCCGCATGACGAGCAGAACCTGAATTTGGGCGACGCGGAAAATAGCTCGAAAAATGTTGACGACGAGAAGCAAGAATAATCGTTAACGATCTGTTTGAAATAAAGAAAAGCGAAACACCTAAAGCTTTTTCTAACTCGGCTCGCCGGCATGAATGCGGGTAAAATGCGACATAGAAAACCGCCGCATCGAATCGACGCCCAAGCATGACCCAAGCCCAGTTTGCCCACCTCCGATTGCACAGCGAATACTCCATCCAGGATGGTTTGCTGCGCATCGACGAGGCGGTGAAGCAGGCGAAGGCGGATGCGATGCCGGCCCTGGCCCTGACCGACTTGTCCAACGTGTTCGGCATGGTCAAGTTCTATTCCGCCGCCCGCAAGGCGGGGGTCAAACCGGTCTGCGGCTGCGATGTCTGGGTCGGCGGGGCCGGGCAGATCGACAAACCGAACCGATTGTTGCTCTTGGTCCAGCACCGCGAGGGCTACCGCCGGTTGTGCGAATTGCTGACCCGGGCCTATCGCGACAACCTGCACCGAGGCCGCGCCATCATCGACCCGCGCTGGTTCCAAGACCTCGGCACCGATGGCCTGATCGCGCTATCCGGCGCCCATCTGGGCGATGTCGGCCAGGCCCTGCTGAACGAAGCCGAGGGCCAAGCGCGCAAGCTGGCCCAGGATTGGGCGGCGTTGTTCCCCGACCGCTATTACCTGGAGATTCAGCGCGATGGCCGGCCCGAGGCCGAGCCGCATCTGGTGCGGGCGGTGGAACTGGCGGCCGAGATGGGCTTGCCGGTGGTGGCCACGCATCCGGTCGAGTTTCTCAAACGTGAGGACTACAAGGCCCACGAGGCGAGGGTGTGCATCGCCGAAGGCGCCATTCTGGCCGACAGGCGGCGGCAGCGCGTGTTCACCGAAGAGGATTATTTCAAGAGTCAGGCCGAGATGGCCGAGCTGTTTGCCGACCTGCCCGAGGCCCTGGCCAACAGCATCGAGATCGCCCGTCGCTGCAACCTGACCCTGGAACTGGGCAAAAGCAAGCTGCCCTTGTTCCCGACCCCCGAGGGTATGACCCTCGACGACTATCTGCGCCAAAGATCGCAGGAGGGGCTGGCCCAGCGCTTGGAGCTGCTCTATCCCGACCCGGCCAAGCGGGCCGAACAATTGCCGATCTACCAGGAGCGCTTGGAATTCGAGCTGGGCACCATCATCCAGATGGGCTTTCCCGGCTACTTCCTGATCGTGGCCGACTTCATCAACTGGGCCAAGAACAACGGCGTGCCGGTGGGGCCGGGCCGGGGTTCCGGCGCCGGCTCGCTGGTCGCCTATTGCCTGGGCATCACCGACCTCGATCCGACCCGCTACGACCTGCTGTTCGAGCGCTTCCTCAACCCCGAGCGGGTCTCCATGCCCGACTTCGACGTCGACTTCTGCCAGGACGGCCGCGACCGGGTGATCCAGTATGTGCGCGACAAATACGGCCACGGGGCGGTATCGCAGATCGTTACCTTCGGCACCCTGGGCTCGAAATCGGTGATCCGCGACGTTGGCCGCGTGCTCGACATGCCCTACAACTTCTGCGACATGCTGTCCAAGTTGGTGCCGATCGAGGGCGTGAAGCCGGTGCCGCTGGCCAAGGCGCTGGAGCAGGAGGCGCAGCTGAAGGACAAGTATGAGGCGGAAGACGATGTGAAGGAACTGTTCGACTTGGCCTTCAGCCTGGAAGACCTGACCCGTAACGTCGGCATGCACGCCGGCGGCGTGTTGATCGCCCCGAACAAGCTGACCGATTTCTGCCCGCTCTATCGGGCCGACGGCTCCGACGCCATGGTCTCCCAGTTCGACAAGGACGATGTCGAGAAGGCCGGTCTGGTCAAGTTCGACTTCCTCGGCCTGCGCACGCTGACCATCATCGACTGGGCGGTGCGCTATATCAAGCGCCTGCATCCCGAGGTCGACCTGCGGATCGAGACCCTGCCGCTGGACGACGCGCCGACCTACAGACAGCTCAAGGCCTGCAATACCACCGCCGTGTTCCAGTTGGAATCGCGCGGCATGAAAGACCTGATCCGGCGCTTGCAGCCGGACTGCTTCGAGGACCTGGTTGCCCTGGTTGCCCTGTTCCGCCCCGGCCCGCTGGAATCGGGCATGGTCGACGACTTCATCAACCGCAAGCACGGCAAGGCCGAGCTGTCCTACCTGCACCCCATGTTGGAAGGCGTGCTCAAGCCGACCTACGGCGTCATCGTCTACCAGGAACAGGTGATGCAGATCGCCCAGATCATGGGTGCCTACACCCTGGGCGCCGCCGACCTGCTGCGCCGCGCCATGGGCAAGAAGAAGGCGGAGGAGATGGCCGAGCACCGCGGCATGTTCGTCGACGGCGCGGTGCAGAAGGGGGTCGAGTCCAAGCAGGCCGAATACATCTTCGACCTGATGGAGAAGTTCGCCGGCTACGGCTTCAACAAGTCGCACTCGGCCGCCTACGCCCTGGTCTCCTATCAGACCGCCTGGCTCAAGACCCATTACCCCTCGGCCTTTGCCGCCTCGACCCTGTCGGCCGACATGGACGCCACCGACAAGGTGCGCAACTTCTACGAGGACGCGGTAGCCAATGGCCTGGAGGTGCTGGCGCCCGACATTAACCTGTCCGACTACCGCTTCGTGCCCATCGACGCCAAGCGCATCCGCTACGGCCTGGGCGCGGTCAAGGGCACCGGCGAGTCGGCCATCGCCGCCATCGTCCAGGCGCGGGAGGAGGGCGGCCAGTTTTCCGACCTGTTCGATTTCTGCCGCCGGGTCGACCGCCGCATCGTCAACCGCCGTGCGATCGAGGCCCTGGTGCGGGCCGGCGCCTTCGACAGCCTCAACCCGAATCGTCTGCAACTGTTCAATGCGGTCGGTTTGGCCATGGAATGGGCCGAAACCATGCAGCGCAACGCCGTGCAAGATAGCCTGTTCGGCGCGGCGATGAGCGAGACGGCACCGTGCCTGCCCGAGGCGGGCGAATGGTCGCTCAAGGAAAAACTGGTCCAGGAAAAAGGCGCGCTCGGTTTCTATTTCAGCGGCCACCCCTTCGACGCCTACCGCCAGGACCTGGCCGGCATGATCGACAAGGGCCTGAGCCAGCTCGCGCCGCAGCCGCAGCCGGTGTGGATGGCCGGTGTGGTGCTCGCGGTGAACACCCGCATGACCCGGCGCGGCAAGATGGCCTCGGTGCTGCTGGACGATGGCAACGGTCAGATCGAGGTCGCCGTGTTTAACGAGAAATTCGAGTCGCGGCGGGAGTTGCTTAAAGAAGACATGCTGCTGGTCATACAGGGCAAGGTCAGCCACGACAGTTACTCGGACAGCTTGCGGGTGAGCGCCGAGGAGTTGTTCAGCTTGGAAGGGGCGCGCAGTCGCCAAGCCGAGCGCTTGCGCCTGTCGATGAACGGCGAGGCCAATGCCGAGCGCCTGCGCCATGTCTTGCAGCCATACCGCCAGTCGGAGTCGGGGGCCGGTTGCCCGGTCAGCCTGCAATACCGCAATGGCGAGGCTGAGTGCAGCATCGACTTGGGCGAGGCCTGGCGGGTGCGCCTAGCCGACGACCTGCTTGAGGACCTGCGTGTCTGGCTGCGTCCGGAAAATGTCCAAATTAGCTTTTGTCGTGGCCGATCAGCTTAAATATCAATACAAAACATATAGTTAAAATAACCCCGGCCTTCTGGCTCAAGCCTGGGATGAAGTCCACGCTATTCATTTCGATCCAAATGCAAAAAAAACTTGCACAAAGAATAATAATATTAGAGAATTCTTATAACGCTGATGTCGCACTTCTCCCCTTAGTGCCATCAGCGTTGTCTCCTCCATCCTCCTCCTTTGGTGGATTTCAAGCCCGGTCAAAACACCGGGCTTTTTTTTTGTCCTGCCGCTCGGTTTAGAATGCGGATGTCGCCCTGATCGCCATCGATATGACATCGCATAATTTTTGGTATGTCCGCAGGAACAATAAAGTCGTGGGTCCGTTCCCGCGCGCGCAAATACAAGAGTATCTGTCGCAGGGCAAGCTCGTGACGCGCGACGAGGTCAGCCACGATCGCGAACACTGGACCACGATAGGACAGTGCGCGGAGCTCACCGAAGAGAAACTTGAAGTCAAATCCGTGCTGCACCGTCTTTGGTATGTGCGCAAGGAGGGTCAGGTCAGCGGCCCTTTTCCGCAGCCGCAAATAGAAGAGGATTTGGCACAAGGCCGGCTCGCGCGTAGCGACGAGATCAGCCACGACAGCGAGTCGTGGGTCAGCATAGAGCGGAGCGGCTATTTCCCGGCCGACGGTTCATCGGGCAAGACCGCCATGCATCACCGCTGGTATGTGCGCCGGCACGGCAAGCTGGCGGGTCCTTTCCCGCAGGCGCAAATCGCCGAATACCTGCTGCTCGGAAAGCTGTCGCGTAGCGACGAGATCAGCGACGACCGTGTCGCTTGGCGCACGATCCAGCAGAGCGGGCATTTCCCGGAAGGTCCCAGCCTTGTCCAGGGCAACGAATGCGCGACGGGCGAGGAAAATGTCTGGGAGGTCGAACGGGCGCGCGCCAAGCATCGTTGGCTGGATGAGCGGCTTTATGCCGGCGAGGATGGCGACGAACCGGCGGTCGCCGCGCCGGAGGCATTCCAGTCATTGCGCCATGACCATCAAGTCACGCAGGCGATGATCGAGGCGGAGCGGCAACAGGGACCCAAGGTTTGGCACGGCATCGTGGCGCTCGTGCTGGTGGGCGCGCTCGTGGCCGGCGTCTGGTATGGCGGCCAAGGAGAGAAGCTGGTGATCGTGCCGCCGCCAAAGCCGCTGGCAAAGCCGGATTGCAATGCCAGCGGGCCCGGTGTGAACTGGACGGATTGCGCAAAGATCGGCACCGACCTGCGGGGCGTGCAGTTGAAGCAAAGCCAGCTGAATGCCGCCAAGTTCGACAACGCCGACCTCAGCGGCGCGGACTTGAGTTATTCCAGCCTCGTGCGCGCGAGCTTGAGGTCGGCCAATCTCGAAGGCACCCTGTCGCGCGCGGCGGACTTTAGCGGCGCCGACTTGACCGGCGCCAATCTAGGCACCAGCGACCTGAGCTATGCAAACTTCACCGGCACGAAGGTGGACGGTTTGCGCCTGACGGGCGCCAAGCTCGACAAGGCGACTTGGGTCGATGGTCGTATCTGTGCCGAGGGCTCTATCGGCACATGCCAATAAAGACGATCGGTTCCCGCGACAATCCCGAGTTTCGACAACTGCTGAGCCTGGCCGAGGAGGCCAAGGCCAGGCGCGAGGCCGGGCTGACCCTGCTCGACGGCTGGCACTTGATCGAGGCCGCCCTACAAGCCGGCCATAGGCCGAACAAGCTGATCGCGGCCGAAGGCCAGGCCTGGCCCGCCGAGGCGCAGGACTTGTTGCGCGACATCCCACGCTTGATCGTGAGCGGCGCGATGATGCGGGCGCTGTCGCCGGTCAAGACCCCGACCGGCCTGATGGCAACCATCGACATACCGCAGCCTGCGGCGCAGGCGGTGAAATTCGCGATATTGTTGGAAGGCATCCAAGACCCCGGCAACCTAGGGGCGTTGCTGCGCACGGCGGCGGCGGCCGGCGTGGAAGCGGCCTATCTGTCCACCGGTTGCGCCGACGCTTGGTCGCCCAAGGCCTTGCGTGGTGGCCAAGGCGCGCATTTCCAATTGGAAATCCATGAACGCGCGGCATTGTCCGAGGTGGCGCGTGCTTTTTCCGGCGATGTCTACGCGGCGTTGTTAGGGGCGTCGACCAGCCTCTATGGCTTGGATCTACGACCGAACGTCGCCTTCGCCTTCGGCAACGAAGGCGCGGGGCTGACTGCGGATTTGCGCGCGGCCTGCCAGCCCTTTTCCGTGCCCATGCCGGGCCGGGTGGAGTCGCTCAATGTCGCGGCGGCGGCCGCCATTTGCCTATTCGAACGGGTGCGCCAGACCCGGCCCGGCTAGGCAGCAGAATCGAGCGACTGTTTCAACAGCGCGGCAATTTCCTCCACCGATCTTTGAGTGCTGTCGACCAGCGGTATCGCGCGCGCGCGCATCAGACGTTCCGCAGTATGGAGTTCTTGGCGGCAATTGGCCAAGCTGGCATAGCCGCTGCCAGGCCGGCGTTCCTCGCGGATTTGGGCCAGCCGTTCCGGCAGCAGGGTCAGGCCACGCAGCTTGGCTAGATGATGGTCGAAGCGTCGTGGCAGTTCGTTCCGCTCCAAATCTTCCGGCGTCAACGGGTCGTTGGCGACCTTAAGCCCATACTGCATGGCCATGTAGAGCGAGGTCGGCGTCTTGCCGCAACGCGATACGCCAACCAGGATCAAATCGGCCTGATCGTAGCGCTCGACGGCCAAGCCGTCGTCGGCGGCCAGCGCGTAATTCACGGCCTCGATGCGAGCCCGGTATAAGCCGTTGTCGCGTAGACCATGGGCCTGCCCGAGTGCCGGCGTCGCACTTTCTCCCAACTCGTTTTCCAGTTGCGCTAAAAATAAAGAGAAGACATCGAGCAATAGGCAGTCGGCCTGGGCCAAGCGTTGGCGCAAATGGCCGTCGGTCAGCGTCGAGATGACCAGGGCGCGCACGCCGTTTTTTCGCGTGGCGGTATCGATTGCCTGGGCGGCACGCTCGGCTTTTGCCATATCATCGATAAACGGCAGGCTGGTAACGGTGAAGGCGTGAGCGGAAAAACGCGACAGCAGGCTCTTGCCGACGACTTCGGCGGTGATGCCTGTATGGTCCGACACGAAGAAAACGGGGCGCGTGGCGCTCATGAAACGAAACCCGAGCAGGAGCGGTGATGGACTATATCTTGCGTTTTCGTGAACTGTCCATGCGCGACGTGGACAAGGTCGGCGGCAAGAACGCCTCGCTGGGCGAGATGCTCGGCCAGTTGCAGGGCGAGGGCATCCGCGTGCCGGACGGTTTCGCCACCACCGCCGATGCCTTCCGCGAATTCCTGGCCAAGGATGGGCTGGACCGGCGCATCGTCGACGCGATGCAAGGCCTGGATGTGGCCGATGTCCAGGCCCTGGCCCGTTGCGGCAAGGCCATTCGCGAGATGATCCTGGCCGCTCCGTTGCCGGCGGGTTTGGATGCGGCCATCCGCGCCGCGCATGCGGAGATGAGCGCCGGCCTGGGCGATGCCGCGACCTTCGCCGTGCGCTCGTCGGCGACGGCGGAGGACCTGCCCGACGCATCCTTCGCTGGCCAGCAGGAGACCTATCTCAACATCCACGGCGGGGACAATCTACTCGACGCGGTCAAGCGCTGCTTCGCCTCGCTCTACAACGACCGCGCCATCGCCTATCGCGTGCATCACGGCTTCGAGCATAGCCATGTCGCCTTGTCGGCCGGCATCCAGCGCATGGTGCGCTCGGATACCGGAGCGGCCGGCGTGATGTTCACGCTCGATACCGAATCGGGTTTTCGCGACGTGGTGTTCATCAACGCCGCCTACGGCCTGGGCGAGACCGTGGTGCAGGGCTCGGTCAACCCGGACGAGTATTACGTGCACAAGCCCGGCCTCGCCGCCGGCAAGCGCGCGCTGGTGCGCAAGAAGCTGGGCGATAAGGCGACCCGCATGGTCTTTGCCGAAGATAGGCGGGCCGACCACTCCACCCGGGTCGAACCGGTGCCGGAGGCGGACCGCCACCGCTTCGCCTTGAGCGAGGCCGAGGTGCTGGAACTGGCGCGCTATGCCATGACCATCGAGCGGCATTACGGCCGGCCGATGGACATCGAGTGGGGCCGCGACGGCATCGACGGCCGGCTCTACATCCTGCAAGCGCGGCCGGAGACGGTGGAGTCGCGCGCGGGCCAGGTGCAGGTGCGCTACCGCCTGCTGGAGCAAGGGCCGCTATTGGCCAAGGGCAGGGCGATCGGCGCCAAGATCGGCCAAGGCCGGGTGCGGGTGATCCATAGCGCGGCCGAGATGCATCTGGTCGAGCCCGGCGACGTGCTGGTCACCGAAATGACCGATCCGGATTGGGAGCCGGTGATGAAACGAGCTGCCGCCATCGTGACCGACCGTGGCGGCCGCACCTGCCATGCCGCCATCGTCGCGCGCGAGCTGGGGGTGCCGGCCGTGGTCGGCGCCGGCGACGCCACGCGCACCGTGGCCGATGGGCAAGAGGCCACGGTGTCCTGCGCCGAGGGCGAGGAGGGCCGGGTCTATGCCGGCAAGCTACGCTTCGAGCGCAACGAATTCGCCCTGCAAGGGCTGCCGGAAATTCCGGTCAAGATCATGATGAACGTCGGCAACGCCGAGCAGGCCTTCCATTTCGCCATGCTGCCGAACGAAGGCGTGGGCCTGGCGCGCCTGGAGTTCATCATCAACAACGACATCGGCATCCACCCCAATGCCGCGCTGGCCTATCCCAATGTCGACACGGGCTTGCGCCAGGCATTGGAAGCGAAGTCTCAAGGCTATGCCGGGCCGGTCGAGTTCTATGTCGAGAAGCTGGCCGAGGGCATCGCCACCATCGGCGCCGCCTTCTGGCCCAAGCGCGTCATCGTGCGCCTATCCGATTTCAAGTCGAACGAATATGCCAACTTGCTTGGCGGCAGCGGCTACGAGCCGAGCGAGGAGAACCCGATGCTGGGTTTTCGCGGCGCGGGACGTTATGCCCACCCGATGTTCCGCCGCGCCTTCGAGTTGGAATGCCGCGCGATCCATCGCGTGCGTGGCGACATGGGCCTGAGCAACATCGAGATCATGCTGCCTTTCGTTCGCACCCTGGCCGATGCCGATGCGGCCCTGGCGGTGCTGGCGGAAAACGGCCTCAAGCGCGGCGAGGACGGGCTCAAGATCGTGATGATGTGCGAGATACCGGCCAATGTGTTGTTGGCCGACGAGTTCTTGCAGCGCTTCGACGGCTTTTCCATCGGCTCGAACGACCTGACCCAGCTGACCTTGGGCGTGGATCGCGATTCAAGCCTGGTGGCGCCGGCCTTCGACGAGCGCAATCCGGCGGTGAAAAAGCTGCTGCAAGAGGCCATCGCCGCCTGCAAGCGCAACGGCAAATACATCGGCATCTGCGGCCAGGGACCGTCGGATCACCCGGACCTGGCGGAGTGGTTGATGGCTGAAGGTATCGATAGCCTATCGCTCAATCCCGATACGGTGGTGGCGACTTGGTTGCGGTTGGCGGGGAAGGGCTAGCCCGGTTTGGCCTTGGCCAGGCCGCGCGCCGCCTGTAGGCACAGGAGCTTGAAGTCGGTGTAGGCGGCGGGGTCGAGGTCGCAACTGCCGTGGCCGCGATCGGCATAGATCAGGCCGATGGGCTTGTTGCCGGCGAACAGGGACATCGCGTAGAAGTCGCCCTCGCCGATCATCTTTTGTAGGCTGGGGGTGACCATGGGCCACATCCGGCCGCGGTTGCTCGAATTCAGCCAAACGCCCTGCATCCTCGACATCAATTGGCCGAACATGTCCTTGGTGGCGAGTTTGAATTCGAAGTGGCGCAAAGGGTCGTCCGCCGTAACGCCCAAGGTGAAGCGCGATTTCACCCGCATGCCGTCCGGGGTCAGCATCGCGAACAGGATGCGCGACAGCCCAAGTCCGCTATGCAGGCCGCGCAGTATCTGCGCGCTCATCTGCGTCAGCGTGAGCGTGCCGTCCTGATGGGCTTCGATGGCCTTGAGGCTTTCCTCGAAGATGCGCTTGTTGGGCATCGGGCAGATGGTTTCCGTGGCGGCCGTGCCCGTGGCAGGGGCGGGCTTGGCGGCCGTTTGCCGCGTTTCTTCTTCCTCTTCCTCCGGCTCGTGCGGCCATTCGCCCGGCAGCAGCGGCAGCCAGCGAGCCACGGCGGGGGCGGGTATCCAGGCGCCGGCACGAGCGGCATGCACGGCATTGGAATGCACGGTGCCGGCAACCTGCTGCGGCAGCCGCCCAAGCAATTCGGCCATATCGTCATATACCGCGGCCAATTCATCCGACCACCAGCCTTGTTCGGCAAGTCGGTCGATCTTGAAGGCGCTGCGCAGCATGATCTGGCGCGGCCTCAACTGTTGGGCCGGTCCCAACATCTCGCGCAATTCCTCCGGCACCCGCCAGGCTGCGAGTACGGACTGTTGTAGGCTCTCCAGCGAATCGCCGAGCACCTCGACCTCGGCCTTGACGGCCTTTTGCTTACGGCGCAGCCGCCGTAGCTTGACCGCTGCTTGCGGGGCGGCCAGGCAGAGCAGGAGTTCGGTCACTCCGGCGAGCAGGGCGGCAATTTGGACCTCTTCGGCCCGGGTGTCGAGATGCAGCACCGCGAAGTCGCGTGCTTGCCAGCTGCTATGGAAGCTGCGCTGCAATTGTTCGTAAGCGGCTTGCAGCGCCTTGGGCTGGCCGCTCAAGCTATCTTCGATGGTCTGGAGATTCTTGTATTTGTCGAAGAAGGAATTGACGCCGATCCTCATCAGGGCATGTTCGACCGTAGCGATCTCCGAGCCGAGCCGCTTCGAGCTTTGGGCGTTGGCGTCATGCAGGATACGCAAGGTCATCAAAGGGTCGAGCAGGACGGCGGCGGCGATATCGTTGCTCTTGGCACTTTCACCTTGCTGGGCGAGCTCCGCCAATAGGCGGACGGTACGGCGGAAGACCGGCACCTCGCTCGGGCCGAGTTTCTCAAGCCAGGGGTTCTTGTCGTTTACGCTATTTGCCATAGCATCAAGCGTCCGCGATGAAGATCGTGCAGTTCGATGCTGGCATCCGGCGCAATGCCAGGGACTTCGAAGCTATTGCTGATGAACAGGCTGCCCGGCCGCATCTCGCGCTTTGCCTTGTCCCACAGGCGGGACATGGGCTCGGGCGACAGGAAGGCATAGACAACGTCGTAGCGCGACAGATCGGCATGCCAGAAGTCGCCCAGCGCGATATGGGCGCGCGGGCCGAGGCGCAGGCGGCTGAGCAGCCACAGCGCCGGGGCCGATTCGACGCCGTCCAGCACGAGATCGGAACGCGCCCTTGCCAGGAAGGCGAGCATGCCGCCGGTGCCGCTGCCGATGTCCAAAAAGCGCGATCCGGGGCCGGTCGGCAATAGGCCGAGCAGCGCGGTCTTGGCCTGTCGGCTCGACAGATAGAGCGGCACCCGGCCACGCACCGCGCCCAATTGGGTCAGCAACAAGGCGGCCAGGGCCGCCAGGTACCAGTGCGGCGCCAGTTGCCATTGCCGGGCCAGTGCAATCGAGGGAAAGAACAGCAGGTTGATGAACAGCCACCAGATCGGCAGCTCGAGGTAATAAGCGATGGCGCCGGCGAGCAGGCCCTGGACCAGGGCGAGTCCGATCCAGCCCAGGTCGAGGCCGCCCAGCACCAGGCCGAGCACGATGGCCCAAGCCAGCATATGGACCAGTCCGGCCTGAAGCACCGGCGGCAGGCCCACGGGAAGGTTAAGGTTTGATATTGCCAAGCTTTTCCCCGACCTGTTTGGCGGTCAAGGCCTCGGTTTGCTGGCTTTCCTTGGTGATGGCCTCTTCCGCTTCTTTTTTCATCACAATGATGGAGATGCGCCGGTTGATCGGTGCGCTGGGGTCTTCCTTCGAGAAGGGGACGGCATCGGCCAGGCCGACTACCCGGAGAATCTTGTCGTGGCGCAATCCGCCGCCGAGCAACTCGCGGCGCGAGGCATTGGCCCGGTCGGCCGACAACTCCCAGTTGCTGTAGCCGTGCAGTCCGGAGGCGTATTGCACGGAGTCGGTATGGCCGGACAGGCTGATGCGGTTGGGCACGTCGTTGAGTGAACGGCCGATCTCGCGCAGGATATCCCGCGTGTAGGCCTTCGTCACGGCGCTGCCGGAGTCGAACATGGGCCGATTCTGGTCGTCGACGATCTGGATGCGCAGGCCTTCACTGGTGATGTCGATCTTGATCTGATTCTTGAATTGCTGGAGCTTGGGGTTGCTCTCGATCAGCTTGTCGAGTTTTTGCTTCAACTCGTTCAAGCGCGCCTTTTCTTCTTCTTTATTCACTTCCGGCTTGGTGGTTTTACCGTCCTCCGGCTTCATTTTCGACTTTTCGGCGTCGTCGCTGGCTTTTTGGTCCATGGCCTTTTTCGTGATGTCCTCGCCGCCGCCCTGGATCAGGCTGGTTTGCTGGCCGGCGCCGGCACCGCCGGTTAGCGCAACCCGCATCGGGGTCTTGAAGTAGTCCGAGATGCCTTGCAGCTTGGCCTTGTTGACCGAGCCCAGCAGCCACATCAGCAGGAAGAAGGCCATCATCGCGGTGACGAAGTCGGCATAAGCGATCTTCCAGGCGCCGCCGTGCGCCGCGCCGCCGCTTTTCTTGATGCGCTTGATGACTATCGGGCGTTGGGTATCGTCCGCCATGGCTTATTTACCGGCGGCCTTGCGTGCCTTGATGTCGTCCTCGAGTTCGAGGAAGGTGGGACGCTCGGTGGAGTAGAGCACCTTGCGGCCGAACTCGACGCAGACCTGCGGCGAAAAACCGTTGAGGCTGGCGAGGATGACCGTCTTCACCGCTTGCAGCACCTTGCCGCTTTCCTCGACCTTGCCTTCCATCGCGGTGGAGACCGGCGAGACGAAGCCGTAGGACAACAAGATACCGAGGAAGGTGCCGACCAGCGCATGCGCGATCAGCACGCCGAGCTCCGTCGGCGGCAGGTGCAGCGATTCCATGGTGTGCACCACGCCCATCACCGCCGCGACGATACCGAAGGCCGGCATGCCGTCGGCCATGCGCTGCACGGCATGGGCCGGCCCCATGCCCTCGTGGTGATGGGTCTCGATCTCGGCATCCATCAGGTTCTCGATCTCGAGCGCGTTCAGGTTGCCGCCGACCATCAGGCGCAGGTAGTCGGCGATGAACTCGATCAAATGGTGATCGGCCTGAATGGCGGGATACTTGGCGAACAGGGCGCTCTCTTCCGGGTTCTCGACGTCCGGTTCGATCGACATCAGGCCCTCGCGCCGCACCTTGTTCAAAATCTCGAACAAGAGCGCCAGCAATTCCATATAGAAGGCCTTGGTGTATTTCGAGCCCTTGAACACGCCGGGCATGGCGGAGACAAAGGCCTTCATGCCCTTGGCGCCATTGGCCGCCATGAAGGCGCCCAAGGCGCCGCCGCCGATCATGACCAGTTCCAAGGGTTGGAAAAGGGAAGCCAAGTGGCCGCCGGCCGCGACGAAGGCACCGAACACGCTAGCCAGGGCAACGATCCAGCCAATGATTACCAGCATGCCTTGTTACTCCTCTTTCGCATCATCGCTCATCCCGTATGCTGTTCGTCCAAGATACGTCTGACAGGGCCGAAGGTCCTTCGATGAACCGAAGTGACGCCATGCAGCCGTAGTGCCTCTATATGATCCGCCGTAGGGTAACCGCTGTGGCGATCGAAGCCATATTCAGGATAATACCTAGCAAGTTCCACCATTGTCTTGTCGCGCGCGGTCTTGGCCAGGATCGATGCCGCCGAAATGGCCGGCTCCAGCTCATCGCCCTTGATGATAGCCCGGCTCGGATAAGGCAGTTCCGGGCAGCGGTTGCCATCCACCCACACCTCGTTCGGCGCGACGGCCAAATCCATCACGCTGCGCCGCATGGCGAGCAGGCTGGCTTGCAGGATGTTGATCCGGTCGATTTCCTCGACCGTGGCCCAGGCCACGGCCCAGGCGATGGCCTTGGCGCGAATCTCGTCGGCCAGCCGCAGCCGATTGCCGGCCGAGAGCTTTTTCGAATCCTTCAGCCCGCCTATCGGCTTGTCCGGATCGAGGATGACGGCGGCGGCGCAGACCGGTCCGGCCAAGGGGCCGCGGCCGGCCTCGTCGACCCCGCAGATCAGATAGGGCGCGCCTTTCATTTGAGATAAGGCGCCAGGGCCTCGGCGATCAGGCGCGGGGTGTCGCGCTTGAGCGCGCGGCGGATGGCTTCGAACATATCTTGCATGGCCTCGCGCGCCGAGCGGTCTTGCAACAGGTGCATCACCGCCTCGGCCAAGGCCTGTGGGGTCGCCTGTTTCTGGATGAGCTCCGGTACCACCGAGCGTCCGGCTAGGATGTTGGGCAGGCCGACGTAAGGCAAATAGGCTTGGTGGCGCATGATCTGGTAGGTCAGCCAGGGCACCTTGTAGGTGATCACGTGCGGGCACTTCAGCAAGGCCGCTTCCAGCGTCGCCGTGCCGGAGGCGATCAAGGCGGCATCGACCGCCTGCATCGCATCGTGGGCATGGCCGAACAGGATGCGGATCGGGATGTCGTGCGCCTGAAGCCGATAGATGGCCTCCTCGAACTGCAAGCGAGTCTCGCGGCTGATCAAGGGCACCAGGAACTCGACCTGGCCGCGCTGCGCATGGATCGCACGGGCGGTCTCGATGAAGGTCTCCGCCATCAGCTCGAGTTCGCTCTGGCGGCTGCCCGGCATCAGCAGCACATATTCGCCGTTGGGTTTGAGGCCGAGCCGCGCGCGCGCGCCCTTGCGGTCGGGCTGGGCGGGCAGGGCATGGGCCAGAGGATGGCCGACGTAGGTCGCGCGAATGCCGGCCTGCGCGTAGAGCGCCTCTTCGAACGGGAAGATCAGCAGCATATGCGAGACGGCCTTGCGAATCTTCCTGATTCGACCCCGGCGCCAGGCCCAGATCGAGGGACTGACGAAATGCACGGTCGGTATGCCGTTGCGTTTCAACTTGGCCTCGAGCGAGAGATTGAAGTCGGGCGCGTCGACCCCGATGAACAAGGCCGGCTTGTCCTGCAACAGCTTGCGCTTGAGTTGGCGCCGGATACCGAGGATCTTGCGCAGGCTGGACAGGGCCTCGACATAGCCGCGCACGGCCAAGGTCTCCATCGGAAACAGGGAGCGCGCGCCCATGCCTTGCATCTTCGGGCCGGCGATGCCTTCGAAGCGGATGGGCAGATTGGCCCGGCGCGTCGCCTCGATCAGCAGGCCACCCAGCAGATCGCCCGAGGCCTCGCCGGCGACGATGGCGACATGGTGGAGAGGGGACGCGGGATTGCCGGCGGGCTGCGGCGTAGCCAAATCCTCTTGGTGGTCGCGGTTCATGCCATCCGTCTTCTATCGAACGATGCCGCGTCCCGCCACGCGTAAAAAATCGGCCAAGGGCCGGAGTTCCGGCTGTTGGGCGGCTTCTTGCGCGATGGCGTCGGCGGCCTCGCTCAGGCCCAGGCCGGACTTGTACAGCGTCTTGTAGGCCCGCTTGAGCGCGGCCAAGGCCTCGCTACTGAAACCGCGCCGCTTCAAACCCTCGCTGTTCAAACCGTGCGGCGCGGCCGGGTTGCCGGAGGCGGTGATGAACGGTGGGATATCCTGGCGCACCACCGAGGCGATGCCGGTGATGACATGGGCGCCGACCCGGCAGAATTGATGCACGCCGGTAAAACCGCCAAGGATGGCGTAATCGCCGACATGGACATGGCCGGCCAAGGAGGCGTTGTTGGCGAAGATGGCGTGGTTGCCGACCTCGCAATCGTGCGCGATGTGGACATAGGCCATGATCCAGTTGTCGTCGCCGATGCGGGTGACGCCCTTGTCTTGTGCCGTACCGGTGTTGAAGGTGCAAAACTCGCGGATCGTGTTGCGGTCGCCGATCTCCAGCCGGGTCGGTTCGCCGGCGTATTTCTTGTCCTGTGGCTGCTCGCCTAGGGACACGAACTGGAATATCCGGTTGCCGCGGCCGATGCGGGTATGGCCGGTGATGACCGCATGCGGGCCGATGCGGGTATCGTCGCCGATCTCGACGTGTTCGTCGACGAGGGTGTAGGCGCCGATCTCGACGTTGCCGCCGAGTTTGGCGTTGGGGTGGACGATGGCGGTGGGATGGATCATGGCAGAGCCGCTTATTCCACGGTCCTCAAGGTGCACATCAAGTCGGCCTCGCAGGCGACTTGGCCATCGACCACGGCCTGGGTGGTGAATTTCCAGATGCCGCGCATGTTTTTGGTGATGGTCGCTTCCAGGCGCAACTGATCGCCCGGCGTGACCGGGCGCTTGAAGCGGGCGTTGTCGATGCCGACGAAATAGACCACGGTATTTTCGGTGACCGGCATGTCGGCGCTTTGGAAGGCGAGGATGCCGGCCGCCTGGGCCAGGGCCTCGATGATCAGCACGCCGGGCATGACCGGATGGTTGGGGAAATGCCCAGGAAAGAAGGGCTCGTTCATGGTGACGTTCTTCAGCGCCACGATGCGTTCGCCCTTGGCCAGCTCCAGCACCCGATCCACCAACAGGAAGGGGTAGCGATGCGGCAGGTGGCGCATGATGTCCTTGATATCCATGACCGTCTCGGTGCTCATGGCGATTTCCTTTCCAATTCAGACAATTTTTTTTCAAGTTCCTTGATGCGCCGATGCAGTTCGTCCAAGTGGCGCAACTGGGCGGCATTGCGCTTCCAGTCGGCATGCGGCATCAAGGGTTGTACCGAGGTGTAGGTGCCGGCCTCGCGGATCGACTTGCCGACGAAGGTGCCGGCCGAGACGATCGCCCGGTCGGCGATCTCCAGATGGCCGATGATCATGGCCGCGCCGCCGATCTGGCAATGGGCGCCGATGCGGGTGCTGCCGGCGATGGCGGCGCAGGCGGCGATGGCGGTATGGGCGCCGATGCGCACGTTGTGCGCGACCTGGATCAGGTTGTCGAGCTTGGCCCCGCGCTCGATCAGGGTATCGTCCAATGCGCCGCGGTCCACCGTGGTGTTGGCGCCGATCTCGACATCGTCCTCGATCACCACGCCGCCGATGTGTGGCACCTTGAGCCAATGGTCGTCGTCCCAGGCCAGACCGAAGCCGTCCGAGCCGATCACACTGCCCGAATGCAGGATGACGCGGTGGCCCAGGCGGCAGTTGGCGTAGAGCGTCACGTTCGGGTGCAGCAGGCAGTCGTCGCCGATCAGGCCGTGCGCGCCGATCGAGCAGCCGGCGCCGATGCGGCTGCGCGCGCCGATGCGCGCGTTCTCGCCGATTTGCACGTTCGGTCCTATCCAGGCATCGGCCGCGACCTGCGCGCTGACGGCAATGTCGGCGGTGGGGTGGATACCGGGCGTGACTTCAGGCTCGGGGTGGAATAGGCCGACCGCGCGGGCAAAGGCCGCATGCGGGTTGGCCACTACCAGATGCGGCTGGCCGATCCGAGGGCTTAGGTGGCTGGAGACCAGCAGGGCGCCCGCGCGGGAGCACTGGGCGGCGGCCAAATGCCTCTCGCCGGCGACGAAACTGATTTGTTCCGGGGTGGCATGCTCGAGCGAGGCGACGCCGCTGTAGCGATGGCCGGCGTCTCCCACCGGCGAGCCGCCCAGGCAGGCCCCCAATTCGGCCAGGGTGTAGCCGGGCATATGGCCGCTCTTAGCGCTCCAGCGCCTTCAAGACTCTATCGGTGATGTCCACGCGCGGACCGGCGTAGACGGCATTTTCGACGATCAGATCGAAGCCTTCCTTCTTCGCGATGTCCAGGATGACGCCGCGCGCCTTTTCGTGGATGCCGGCGAATTCTTCGTTCTTGCGCTGATTCAGGTCTTCGCGCAGTTCGCGTTGGGCGCGTTGGATGTCGCGGTTGAGGTTGGCGACCTCGCGCTCCTTCTTGGCCCGCTCCGGGTCGGGCAGGGTCAGCGTTTCCTTTTCCAGGTAGGTTTGTAGGTCGCGTGCCTGTTTAACCTGTTTTTGGATGTCCTGCTCGCGGACGGCGAATTCCTTTTCCAGCTTCTTCTGCGCCTTTTGCGACAGCGCGGAGTCGCGGAAGATGCGTTCGGTATTGACGAAGCCGATCTTGAGTTCGGCCGCGAGCAGCGGCTGCGCCAGGCTCAGGCCGATCAGCAAGGCGGTAATGGCGGCTTTCATATGTGAATCTCCTGCAATCAGAACACCGAGCCCAACTGGAATTGGAAGGCTTGGGTTTTATCGTCGTCTTTGGCGTTGATGGGTTTGGCCAGGGAAAACTTCAAGGGGCCGAACGGCGAATACCAAGTAAAGCCCACGCCACCGGAATAACGGATGTCGCCGAAGGCGATGCTGCTGTATCGGCCTTGGTAATCGTCCGGGCCGAAGGCGGCGCCGGCATCCATGAACAGGCTCATGCGCACCGAGCGATCCTTGCCCAGGCCGGGCAGCGGGAACAGCAGTTCGGCGTTGCCGACCAGGCGCTTGTCGCCGCCGATGGCATAAGCCGAGCCGGCGCTATCGAGCGCCTTCGGCCCCAGCGTGCCGGATTCGAAGCCGCGCACCGAGGTATTGCCGCCGGCATAGAAATTGCGGAAGAAAGGCATCGGTTTGTCGCCGAAGCCGCCGCCATAACCGATCTCGCCGTTCAGCATCAGGGTGAGGTTGCCGGAGAGCGGCCAATACATTTGGTATTGGTAATTCAGTTTGTAGTATTCGAGGTCGCCGATCGGGGTGCCGAGCTCGCCATACAGCCGCTGGTAGCTGCCGGCGGTCGGGTAAAGCAGGCTGTTGCGCGAATCGCGCGCCCAGCCGGCATCCAGGCGCAGGCTGTTGGTCGTCACGCCGGTGGCATCGCCGCCGAAGTCGGTCGCGAATTTCTTGAAATTGTTCGGGCTGTCGGCGCTGAGGTCGAGGGTGTATTGCTCTATCGCCGCACCGAGGTTGATGCTGTCGAGTTCGTTGATCGGCAGGCCCAGGCGGCCGCCCAGGCCGAGGGTGGAGGTCTGGTATTGCGCGATGCCGCCCAGGCTGGCGGTGTCCTGGTCGCGGCGATAGATGTCGTAACCGAGGCTGACGCCGTCCGGCGTGAAATAGGGGTTGGTGAAGGACAGCGCGTAAACCGTGTTCACGCTGCCGCTGTTGAGCTGGACGGAGAGCTTGTTGCCGGTGCCGAACAGGTTGTTCTGCGACACCGAGCCGGACAGCACGATGCCTTCGGTGCTGGAAAAACCGGCACCAAGCAGGATGTTGCCGGTGGATTTTTCGGTGACCGAGACGTTGACGTCCACCTGGTCGGTGGTGCCGGGCACGGCCGGGGTCTCCAGATTGACCTCGCTGAAGTAGCCGAGCCGCTCGATCCGCTCGCGCGAGCGGGTGATCTTGTCGGCGGCATAGGCGCCGCCTTCCTGTTGGCGCATCTCGCGCCGGATGACTTGATCCTGGGTCTTGTTGTTGCCCGCGACTTCGATGCGCCGCACGTACACCTTGCGGCCGGGATCGACCAGGAAGGTGAAGGCGACCTGATGCTTCGCCTTGTCGATCTCGGGCGCGGCGTTGACGTTGGCGAAGGCGAAGCCGTCGTTGCCTAGGCGGTCGGCCATCTTCTTGACCGATTCGTTGAGCTTCTCGCGCGAGAACACGTCGCCGGTCTTCAGCTTGACCAAGGCATCCAGGTCTTTCTCCGGCACCGGCAGGTCGCCGGCGATCTTGTAGCCGGACACCGTGTATTTTTCGCCCTCGGTGACGTTGATGCTGATGTAAATGTCTTGCTTGTCCGGCGTGATCGAGACCTGGGTGGAGTCGACGGTGAATTCCAGATAGCCCAGGTTCAGGTAGTGCGAGCGCAAGACTTCCAGGTCCGCCGTCAGCTTTTGCTTGGAATATTGGTCGTTCTTGGTCCACCACGTCATCCAGCCGGGCGTGCGCAGCGCGAACAGGTCGAGCAGGTCTTTTTCCTTGAATGCCTTAGCGCCGATGATGTTGATCGAGCGGATCTTCGAGATGTCGCCCTCGTTGATCTCGAAATTGACCGCGACCCGGTTGCGTTCCAGCGGCGAGGTGCGGGCGGCGACCTCCACCGCGTACATGCCGCGATTGAAATATTGGCGCTTGAGTTCTTGCTCGGCCTTTTCCAGCATGGATTTATCCAGGATGCGGCCTTCGGCCAGGCCGAGTTGCTTGAGGCCGGACTTGATCTCGTCCTTCTGGAATTCCTTCATGCCCGAGAAGTCGATCTGCGCGACGGCCGGACGTTCCTGTATCTGCACGATCAACACGCCGTCGATCACTTCGAGGCGCACGTCCTTGAAAAAACCGGTGGCGAAGAGGGCCTTGATCGCGGCGGAGGCCTTGTCGTCGGTCAGCGTTTCGCCGACCTTGACCGGCAGATAGCTGAAGACCGTGCCGGCCTCGGTGCGCTGGATGCCTTCGACGCGAATATCCCTGACCTGAAACGGTTCGAAGGCGTGGGCCTGGGTGGAAACGAGCGCTGCGGCGAGCGCGATGCTTGGTATATGTTTCTTCATTGTGTCAGCAAGCGCTGGAAATCGTTGAACAGAGCCAAAAACATCAGTACGCCCAACAAGGCCATGCCGACCTTTTGCCCGATTTCTTGTATCCGCTCGGGAACCGGCCGGCCGGTCATTATTTCCGCCAGATAATACAGCAAATGCCCACCGTCCAATAGAGGAATGGGCAACAGGTTGAGCACGCCGAGACTGATGCTGATGAGCGCCAAAAACGCGATGAAGCTGTTCAGGCTGCTGCGCGCGGATTGCCCGGCGTAATCGGCGATGGTCACCGGCCCCGAGATGTTTTTCAACGAGACCTGGCCGATGACCATGCGGCCCAGCATCTCAAGGCTGAAGCTGGAGAGCTCCCAGGTCTTGTCGACGGCATGCACGAGCGCCGCGCCGAGCGGATAGCGCATCCGGGTTTGCAGCGATTCGAAGGTGCCGGCCGGGATGCGCGGCCCGGCGCCGATCTTGCCGATGGTTTGCCCGGCCTCGGTGCTCGCATCCGGCGTGACGGCGATGAGCATGGGCCGCTTGTCGCGCTCGACCGTCAACTCGATCTTGCGCGCGGGCGCTTGCCGCACATATTGGACCAATTGATCCCAGCGTTCGACCGCTTGGCCGTTGACGGCCAGGATGCGGTCGCCCGATTGCAAGCCGGCCGAGGCGGCGCGGCCTTGCGGCAACAACTCACCGATGACGGGTGCGATCTCCGGCATGAAGCGCATCAGGCCGAGGGTTTCGAGCAGGCGGTTTTCCCGGTCCGCATCGGCGACCGTGCTCAGATCGAGCGTGCGGAAATAGAGATGGCCGGCGGCATCCCGGGTTTCGAGTTCGAGGCGCTCGGCGTCGATGCCTTCGCGCAAGACCCGCCAATGCATGTCTTGCCAGCTCTCGATGCGCTCGCCGCCGATGCGGGTGACGGTCTCGCCAGCGCGAATGCCGGCCGCATGGGCGGCCGAGTTGGCCGGCGGCTCGCCCAGGATCGGCTTGAAGGCGGGAACGCCGGTGAGATACAGGCCCCAATAGAGCAAAACGGCCAAGAGCAGATTGGCCATGGGGCCGGCCAGGATGATGGCGCTACGCTGCCAAACGTTTTTGCGATTGAAGGCGGATGCCAGGTCTTGTGCCGCGACCGCTGTTTCGCGTTCGTCCAGCATCTTCACATAGCCGCCCATGGGGATGGCGGACAAGGCCCATTCGGTACCGTGCCGGTCGTGGCGGCTGGCGACGATGCGGCCGAAGCCGACCGAGAAGCGCAAGACCTTCACCCCGCACAGGCGCGCCACCGCGTAATGCCCGAACTCGTGCACCACGACCAGCAGCGCGATGGTGACGAGGAAGGCGAGCAGCGTGGTCATCGCGCGGCGATGAGCTGCCGGGCCAGCGCGCGCGCTTCCTGGTCGATCGCGACCAGATCGTCGAGCGTGTCGGCCCGCGCGCCGGCTAGGCGCTGCATGGCGCCATCCAGCGTGGCGGCGATGGCGAGATAGGGAATGCGGTGATCGAGGAAGGCGGCCACGGCCTCCTCGTTGGCGGCATTGAGCACGGTCGGCGCGGTGGTATCCGCTTGCAAGGCGTCGAAGGCCAGCTTCAGGCAGGGAAAGCGGCAGGTGTCCGGCGTCTCGAAGCTGAGCGTGCCGGTCTTGGCCAGGTCGAGCCAGGGCACGCCGGCCTCGATCCGCTCGGGATAGGCCAGGGCATGGGCGATCGGCGTGCGCATGTCGGGATGCGACAGTTGCGCCAGCACCGAGCCGTCGAGATATTCGACCATGGAGTGGACGATGCTCTGCGGGTGGATCACCACCTCGATCTGTTCCGGCCTGGCGTTGAACAGCCAATGGGCCTCGATCACCTCCAGGCCCTTATTCATCATGGTGGCCGAGTCGACCGATATCTTCTTGCCCATCACCCAGTTGGGGTGGGCCACGGCCTCTTCCGGCGTCACCGCCGCCAGGGTTTCGACCGCGCGGGTGCGGAAGGGGCCGCCCGAGGCGGTGAGCAAGATGCGGCGCACGCCGTGCTTGGTGAGATCGCCGTCGTAATTGGCCGGCATGGATTGAAAGACCGCGTTGTGCTCGCTGTCGATCGGCAGCAGGGTGGCGCCGCCTTCGCGCACCGCCTGCATGAAGAAGCGGCCGGCCATGACCAGGGTTTCCTTGTTCGCCAGCAGGATGCGCTTGCCGGCACGGGCGGCGGCCAGCGCGGGTTTCAGGCCGGCGGCGCCGACGATGGCGGCCATCACGCTGTCGACCTCGGGCAGGGCGGCCACCTGTCCCAGCGCGGCCTCGCCGTGCAGCACCTCGGTCTGGCCGCCGGCCAGCAGCTTTTGCAAGGCCTCGGCCTTTTGCGTATCCGGCACCACGGCATAGCGCGGCCGGAACTGCCGGCATTGCTCGGCCAGCTTGTCGATCTGGTTGAAGCCGGTCAGGGCCACGACGCGGAAGCGATCCGGATGGCGGGCCACCACGTCCAAGGTGTTGACGCCGATGGTGCCGGTGGCGCCCAAGATGGTCAGATTGTGCATAGTCATGTCATCCATGCAGCCACAGCCAGAGCAGGGCGGCGATCGGTAGGACGGCGAGGTGGCTGTCGATTCGGTCGAGCACGCCGCCGTGACCCGGCAACAGCATGCCGCTGTCCTTCACGCCCGCCACCCGCTTGCACCAGGACTCGAATAGATCGCCTTCGATGCCGAGCACGAACAGCAAGCCGGCGGCCGCGACCAGGCTCGGCAGGCAGCGGCCGTCGCAGGCGTAATGCCAGCCCAGGCCCAAGGCGAGCAGCAAGATGGCCAAACCGGCCCCGATGGCGCCTTCCCAGGTCTTGGCCGGGCTGATGCGCGGCGCCAGTTTGTGCCGGCCGAAGGCGCGGCCGGAGAAATACGCGGCGCTGTCGGCGATGGCGGACAAGGCGATGACGGCGATCAGCAGGCTGGCGCCCTGTTCGCGCAAATAGAGCAGGGCAAGCCCGGCGGGCAGCAAGAGCAGCCAACCGACCAGCCAGCCGAACACGCGGCCGGGCAGGGGCCAAGCGCGCAGCAGCCAGAGAGGGGCGAGCAGCAGCCAAAAGCCCAGCGAGGCGAAATAGGCCGAGGGCTGGGATTGAATCTGGCCCATGGCCATGGCGGTGGATAGGATCGCGGTGCAGCCGACGAAGAGATGGCCGAATACCGGCCCGAAATTCAGTAGGCGCGCCCACTCCCAGGCGGCGGCGCCGAGCAGCAAAACGACCAGCCCAAGCCAGAGCGCAGCGGGGGCGGCAAATACCGCCAGCAGGATCGCGGCGACCAGACCGAGGCCGGTGGCGACGCGGCGGCTAGTGCTCGACGAGTTGTTCGCTGGTGCGGCCAAAGCGGCGCTCGCGTTTCTGGTACCAGACGATGGCCTGGGCTAAAGACTCGGCACCGAAGTCCGGCCACAGCGTGTCGGTGAAATAGAGTTCGGTATAGGCGAGCTGCCAGATCAGGAAGTTGCTGATGCGTTGCTCGCCGCCGGTGCGGATGAACAGGTCGGGCTCCGGCGCGTGGGCCATGGATAGATGCTCGGCCAGCGCCGCCTCGTCGACCGTTGTGGCGTCCGGGTTGGCGGCCAGCCAGCGGTTCATCGCATTCAGGATGTCCCAGCGCCCGCCGTAGTTGGCGGCGATGGTCAACACCAGCCGCTCGTTGCCGGCGGTCTTGACCTCGCCCGCGCGGATGAGTTCTTGCAGTTGCGGACTGAATTGGGCCAGATCGCCGACGACCCGGAGGCGGATGCCGTTCTTGTGCATCTTGTCCACCTCGCGCTCCAGGGCCATGACGAAGAGTTCCATCAGCTTGGAGACCTCTTCCTTGGGCCGGCGCCAGTTCTCGGAGCTGAAGGCGAACAGGGTCAGGTATTCCACGCCCTGTTCGATGCAGGCCTGGATCACGTCGCGCACCCGTTCGACGCCTTGCTGATGGCCGGCGACGCGCGGCAGCAGGCGTTTCTTCGCCCAGCGGCCGTTGCCGTCCATGATGACGGCAACATGGCGGGGGACGGTGGCGGTTTCGGGGATGCCTGCGGTGGAACTGAAAAGTTTCCGGATCATGGCGTTCGAGCTGTCAGTCGGCAGAAGTCAGTCGGCAGCAAATCTTTGCCAGATTCTGGCTTGCTACAAACTGCTGGCTGGTGGCTGAGCACTTGTTTAAACCGCCAGCAGTTCTTTTTCTTTGTCCGCCAGGGCCTTGTCGATCTCGGCGATGTACTTGTCGGTCAGCTTCTGGATGTCGTCCTCGGCGCGGCGGTTGTCGTCCTCGCCGATTTCCTTGTTCTTCAGCAAGTCTTTCACGTGGGCGATGGCGTCGCGCCGGATGTTGCGCACGGCGACCTTGCCGTTTTCCGATTCGCCGCGCACCAGCTTGACCAGTTCCTTGCGCCGCTCTTCGGTCAGCGGTGGCATGGGCACGCGGATGATGTCGCCCATGGTCGCGGGGTTCAAGCCGAGGTCGGCGTCGCGAATGGCCTTCTCGACCTTGGCCACCATCGGCTTCTCCCAAGGCTGCACGCCCAGGGTGTGGGCGTCGAGCACGGAGAGGTTGGCGACCTGGTTGATCGGCATCGGGCTGCCGTAATAGTCGACCTTGACGTGATCGAGAATGCCGGTATGGGCGCGGCCGGTGCGCACCTTGGCGAAGTCGGTCTTCAAGGCCTCGACGGACTTCTTCATCTTGTCTTCGGCCGATTTCTTGATGTCGTTGATCATGCTTGTCTCCTGGTTAAGAGCCTGGCTGGGCTCTAGGGAACAACGCGGGTGCCTTCGTGTTCGCCGTGGACGATGCGCTTCAACGCCCCGGCCTTGAAGATCGAAAAGACCTGCAAGGGCATCTTCTGTTCCCGACATAGCGCAAAGGCGGCGGTGTCGAGCACGCCCAGATTCTTGGCGATGGCCTCGTCGAAGCTGAGCTGGTCGTAGCGGGTGGCGCTGGCGTCCTTCTTCGGGTCGGCGGTATAGACGCCGTCGACCTTGGTCGCCTTCAGCATCAGGTCGGCGCCGATCTCGGCCGCGCGCAGGGCGGCGGCGGTATCGGTGGTGAAGAAGGGGTTGCCGGTGCCGCCGCCGAAGATCACCACGCGGCCGGCCTCGAGATGACGCACGGCAGTGTCGCGCTCGAAGCCTTCGCCGACATGGGCGATGGTCACCGCGGTCATCACCTGGGCCGGCACGCCGGCGGCCATCAGCGCATCCTTCAGCGCCAGCGCGTTCATCACCGTGGCCAGCATGCCCATGCTGTCGGCGGTGGCCCGGTCCATGCCCGAGAGGGCGCCGGTGGCACCGCGAAACAGATTGCCGCCGCCGACCACGATGCCGATCTGCACGCCCAGCGCGGCGACCTCGTCGATCTGCTTGACGATGCCGGCCAGGGTATCGCCGTGATAGCCGAAGGCGTCCGGCCCCATCAGGGCCTCGCCCGACAGCTTGAGCAGGATGCGGCGATGGGCGACGGTAGCCACGGCTTAGACCTTGGCCGCTGCAGCCACCTCGGCCGCGAAGTCGCTGACCTTCTTCTCGATGCCTTCGCCGACCACGTACAGGGTGAAGCCACCCATGCTGGCGCCCTTGCCCTTGAGCACCTGCTCGATGGTCTGCTTGTCGTCCTTGACGAAGGGCTGGCCCAGCAGGGTCACTTCCTTCAGATATTTGGCGACGGAACCTTCCACCATCTTCTCGACGATGTTGGCCGGCTTGCCGGACTCGGCGGCCTTCTCGGCGGCGATGCGGCGCTCGGTCTCGATCAGTTCCGGGGCCACGCCGGAGGCGTCCAGCGCCTTGGGCTTGGCCGCCGCGATGTGCATGGCGATGTCCTTGGCTAGGGTCTCGTCGCCGCCGACCACGTCGACCAGCACGCCGATCTTGGAGCCGCCGTGCACGTAGCTGGCCAGGGCGCCCTTGGCCGGCACGCGAACGAAGCGGCGGATGGACATGTTCTCGCCGATCTTGCCGACCAGTTGGGTGCGGGTCTCTTCGACGGTGGCGCCGCCCAGGCTCATGCCGGACAGGGCCGCGACATCGGCGGGATCGTTCTTGGCCACCAACTCGGCCAGGTTCTTGGCGAAGCCCAGGAAGTCGTCGTTCTTGGCGACGAAGTCGGTCTCGCAGTTCACTTCGATCATGGCGCCCAGCTTGGCATCGGGGGCGATGTAGATGCCGACGATGCCCTCGGCGGCCACGCGGCCTGCGCTCTTGGCGGCCTTGCTGCCGAACTTCACGCGGATGATCTCTTCGGCCTTGGCCATGTCGCCGTCGGCTTCGTTCAGGGCCTTCTTGCAGTCCATCATGGGCGCGTCGGTACGCTCGCGCAGTTCCTTGACCATGGATGCGGTGATTTCCGCCATTTCGATTCTCCTGATTACGCTTAGATTGCAACACGCCCCGAGGTCGGGGCGTGGGTATTCTTCAAATTAAAAAGGGGCTTGCGCCCCTTGATCGTGCCAGATTAGGCAGCGGGATTGTCTTCCACCTCGACGTATTCGTCCTGGCTGGCCGCGACGATCTCTTCGATCACCTGCGAGCGGCCTTCCAGCACGGCATCGGCGATGGCGCGGGCATACAGGCGGATGGCACGGCTGGAGTCGTCGTTGCCGGGAACGACGTAGTCCACGCCGGCCGGGGTGTTGTTGGAGTCGACCACGCCGATCACGGGGATGCCCAGTTTGTTGGCTTCGGTGATGGCGATCTTCTGGTAGCCGACGTCGACCACGAACAGCGCGTCGGGCAGGCCGCCCATCTCCTTGATGCCGCCCAGGCTCTGGACCAGCTTGTCATACTCGCGCTGGACCTTGAGCGATTCCTTCTTGGACAGGGTGCCTTCGGCCAGTTGGGCCTCCAGGTCCTTCATGCGCTTGACCGACTGCTTGACCGTCTTGAAGTTGGTCAGCATGCCGCCCAGCCAGCGGTGCGAAACCCAGGGCATGCTGCAACGCTCGGCCTCTTCGGCCATGATGTCGCGAGCCTGGCGCTTGGTGCCGACGAACAGGATGCTGCCCTTGCGCTGCGCCAGCTGGCGAGCGAACTTGGCCGCGTCTTCGAACAGCGGCAGGGTCTTTTCCAGGTTGATGATGTGAATCTTGTTGCGATGGCCGAAGATGAACGGGGCCATCTTGGGGTTCCAGTAGCGGGTCTGGTGGCCGAAATGGACACCGGCTTCCAGCATTTCACGCATGGTGACGGACATAAAAAACTCCTAAGTTAAGGTTAAGCCTCCATCCGCCAAACATCCCTTTGCGATTTTCATCTCTTGGGGACACCTTAACGGGGCGGATGTGTGGATTTACCGGGACAACCCCGGCAAGCGCGAGATTCTAACAGCCGACAGCCCGTTCGATCAAGCCGGAAAAGGCCAAAAAACCGGGACTTAGCGACGTTTCTTGCGGGCCTTGTCATCCAGCTCGCGTAGATGTTCCAGCTTCTCGCCGATCTTGGCCTCCAGGCCGCGCGGGGTCGGCTGGTAGAAACCGGGCTCGGGCATGCCCTCGGGGAAGTAGTCCTCGCCGGCGGCATAGGCCTCCGGCTCGTCGTGGGCATAGCGGTAGGCCCGGCCGTAGCCCAACTCCTTCATCAGCTTGGTCGGTGCGTTGCGCAGGTGGATGGGCACCTCGCGCGAGCCGTCCTCGCGGACGAAGGCGCGCGCCGCGTTATAGGCCATATAACCGGCGTTCGACTTGGGCGCGCAGGCCAGGTAGATCAAGGCCTGGGCAAGGGCCAGTTCGCCCTCGGGCGAGCCCAGGCGCTCGTAGGTCTCGGCCGCGTTCAGGGCGATCTCGGCCGCGCGCGGGTCGGCCAGGCCGATGTCCTCCCAGGCCATGCGCAGGATGCGCCGAGCCAGATAGCGCGGGTCGGCGCCGCCGTCGAGCATGCGGCTGAACCAGTACAGCGAGGCGTCCGGGTTGGAGCCGCGTACCGATTTATGCAGCGCGGAAATCTGATCGTAGAAGGCCTCGCCGCCCTTGTCGAAGCGGCGCAGGGCAGGGGACAGCGCGCTCGCCGCGAACTCGGCGTCCGCTTCGGCGCGGCCGGCGGTGCGCGCCGCCGTGGCCAGTTGCTCGGCCAGGTTCACCAGGCGCCGGCCGTCGCCGTCGGCGAAGCCGATCAGTAGTTTTTCCGATTCCTCGTCCAGCTTCAGGCCCAGCTCGCCCCGCTCCAGGGCGCGCTGCAACAGCTTTTGCAGCTCGGCCTCGTCCAGCGCTTGCAGCACATAGACCTGGGCGCGCGAGAGCAGAGCGCCGACCACCTCGAACGAGGGGTTCTCGGTGGTGGCGCCGATGAAGGTGACCAGGCCCGATTCGACATGGGGCAAAAAGGCATCCTGCTGGGCCTTGTTGAAGCGATGGACCTCGTCGACGAACAAAATCGTTTGCCGCCCCATGCCCTGGTTGACCCGGGCCCGCTCCACTGCCTCGCGAATCTCCTTCACCCCGGCCAGCACGGCGGATATTTGGATGAAGTCGGCGTTGAAGTGCTGGGCGGTCAGCCGGGCCAGCGTGGTCTTGCCCACGCCGGGCGGGCCCCAGAGGATCATGGAATGCAGTCGGCCGGCCTCGAAGGCCAGGCGCAAGGGCTTGCCCGGCCCCAATAAATGGGATTGCCCGATCACCTCGTCCAGGGCGCGCGGCCGCAGGCGCTCGGCCAGCGGGGCGCTGGCCGGCGTGGTCACTGCCGGTTCGGAAGGGGCGAAGAGGTCTTGGGCCACAGGCGGATTCTACTGCGCCAGACGCTCCCGAATCACCACCTTGTCCCGCTCGATAATCTTGCGGAACGATTCGCTGGTCGTCGCCCAATCCACCACGTCCACCTTGTAGGGCAGGTCGGATTCGGAGAAATCCTCCGCCAAGGCGGCGCTGACGTCGAGGCCCAGCGGTTTATCCGTAATGATGGCCAGGTCGAGGTCGGAATACGTCTTCGCGGTACATTTGGCGCGGGAACCGAAGGCCCAGACTTCATGCTGCGGCACGTGGCGTTCCAGTATGTGCTGGATGATGGCCCATTCGGCCGGGCTGACGGCGATGTTGGGCAACACCATTACGCCATGCGCTCCCGCAAACGCGCTAGGAGGTATTCCGCCTCGTCGAGGAAAGCAGGGATGCCTTGCACGACTTCCAAGGCAATATCTTCGTCGTAGGTATGACTGGTTTTGGACCGCATGTCCCGGTAGGAACGCCACTTAGGCCAGTCACCCAGCAATAATCCTTGCTCGTTGCAAGACCGTATCAAATCCTGAAACGGCATGATGTCGTACTGCTCGGGCGACGGGGAGGTCATTTCGAGATAGCGCTTGAGCATTTTATGGCTGATCTCGTAGGTGAATTCAAAACGCTGAATCAGCCCGTCGCGTATCTGCGTGTCGCTGGTGTCGCGCCGGTAGCGTTGCAGGCCCTCTTTCAGTCGCAGGGCGGCATTGGCCAGGGGGGTGAGGTCGAGCCTGTCACTCATCATGGTTTTGTCTCCAGCGGGTAGCCCAGTCAGGTCTTGGTTCATAGGTGCGCCGGTCAGTCGTTACCGATGACGTCGACCCCCTTGGGCGGGGCGAAGCGGAACAGCTCGGCCGGCAAGGCAGGGTTGCGTTGCAGTTTGCTAAAGCGCAGCAAGGTGGTCTGTCCGAAGCGGTCTTTCAGTTCCATGGTGTCCAGGTCGTCGCCCTTGAAGCCGATGCGCACGCGCTCGAAGCTGCCTTCCTGCGACTTCGGCGTGGCCTCGACCCAATCCAGGTTGTCGAAGCGGCCGGTCTCCTTCAAGCGGAAGAACTTCTCGATCTCGTTGTTGCCGGCCAGTAGCGCGGCCGGGCTTTCGCCGACGGCGCGGTCGAAGGGGCGCACGGTGACCTGGGCCAGGTCGGCATCGTAAATCCAGACCCGCTTGCCGTCGCCGACGATCAGTTGCTCGTAAGGCTTCTGGTAGGCCCAGCGGAACTTGCCCGGCCGCTGGAGTTGGAAGGTGCCGCTGGCCTCTTGGGTCTTGCGGCCGTTGCGGTCGTACACGGTCTGGCTGAACTGGGCGCTTAGGGCCTTGGTTTGGCCGACGAAGGCCTGGAGGCGGTTTTCCGCTTGGGCGGGCAGGGCGAGCAGGGCCAGACTCAGGCCGAGAAACAGGTTTCGCATATCACTCACTTCGATTCGGGGCGATGACTTCGCGGTTGCCGTTGCTCTGCATGGGCGAGACCAGGCCGGCCCGTTCCATGGCTTCGATCAGGCGGGCGGCGCGGTTGTAGCCGATGCGCAGGTGGCGCTGGACGGCGGAGATGGAGGGGCGGCGGGTCTTGAGCACCAGAGCGACGGCCTCGTCGTACAGCGCGTCGGCCTCGGCGTCGCCGCCTTCGCCGCCGCCTTCGCCCTCGCCGGTGTCGGGCGCTTCCAGCACCGAGTCGTCGTATTGCGGCGGGCCGATCTCGCGCAGGAAGCCGGTGACCCGGTGCACCTCTTCATCCGAGACGAAGGCGCCGTGCACCCGGCTGGGCACGCCGTGGCCCGGCGGCAGGTAGAGCATGTCGCCCTGGCCGAGTAGGGATTCGGCGCCCTGCTGGTCGAGGATGGTGCGCGAGTCGATGCGGCTGGACACCTGAAAGGCGATGCGGGTGGGGATGTTGGCCTTGATCAGGCCGGTGATCACGTCGACCGAGGGCCGCTGGGTGGCGAGCAACAAATGGATGCCGGCAGCCCGCGCCTTTTGGGCCAGCCGGGCGATCAGTTCTTCCACCTTCTTGCCGGTCACCATCATCAGGTCGGCCAACTCGTCGATGACCACGACGATGTAGGGCAGGGTGCTCAGCCGTTCAGGGTCTTCCGGCGTGATGGAGAAGGGGTTGGTCAGCGGCTTGCCGGCCTTTTCCGCCTCATGCACCTTGTTGTTGAAGTTGGCGATGTTGCGCACGCCCAGGGTGGACATCAGCTTGTAGCGCTTGTCCATCTCGTGCACGCACCAGTTGAGCGCGACCGAGGCGAGCTTCATGTCGGTGACCACGGGGGCGAGCAGGTGGGGGATGCCCTCGTAGGCGGCCATCTCCAGCATCTTCGGGTCGATCAGGATCAGCCGCACCTGGTCCGGCGTCGATTTGTAGACCAGGGACAGGATCATGGCGTTGATCGCCACCGATTTTCCCGAGCCGGTGGTGCCGGCCACCAGCACATGCGGCATCTTGCCCAGGTCGGCCACCACCGGATTGCCGCTGATGTCCTTGCCCAGGGCGATGGTCAGCGGCGAGTGCATGTCGTGGTAGACCTTGGCGCCCAGGATTTCCGACAGGCGCACGATCTGGCGCTGGTTGTTCGGCAGCTCTAGGGCCATGCAATTCTTGCCGGGGATGGTCTCGACCACGCGGATGCTGACCACCGCCAGCGAGCGGGCCAGGTCCTTGGACAGGTTGACGATCTGGCTGCCCTTCACGCCCGAGGCGGGCTCGATCTCGTAGCGGGTGATGACCGGGCCGGGGTAGGCGGCCAGCACCTTCACCTCGACCCCGAACTCGGACAGCTTGCGCTCGATCAGGCGCGAGGTGGCTTCGAGCGAGGCGTCGTCCACCACCACCGTGGCCTTGGCGGGCTCGTCCAGCAGGTGCAACGGGGGCAGTTGCGCGTTCGGGGTGTCGCGGAACAGGAAGGCCTGGCGCTCCTGGTCGGAGCGCTCGGACTGGGGGATTTCCAGGGCCGGCGGTTCGATCTTGATCGGTGGCTTGGCCTTGAGCTTCTTGCGTTCTTCTTCGACCACCGCCTCGCGCTCGATGGTTGCCGTTTGGCCGGCCTTGCGGTCGCGCCGGGCCTGCCAGTAATCGACGCTGCCGAAATAGGCCAGCTCCAACAGCCGGCCCAAGCCTTCGGCCACGTTGATCCAGGAAATGCCGGTGAACAGGCTGAAACCGATGCCCCAGAATATCAATAAAATCAGGGTGCTACCCTCGAAACCAAAATTGGCGGATAAGAGATGAGCGATGCCTGCCCCCAAGGCACCGCCCGGTCCCAAAGGCAGTTCGGCCTGTAATTTATAAAAGCGCAGCGCTTCCAAGGTGCTGCTGGACAACAAGGTCAGGCCAAACCCGGCCAATATGACCCCAAGGCCATGGTGATGTTCGGACTCGGCTTCGCCGATGCGGCGGTAGCCCCACCATATTAAATAGAGTGCCAGGACGATCCACCAATAGGCCGAGATGCCAAACAGATAAAGCAAAAGGTCGCCGAGCCAGGCGCCGAAGGTGCCACCGGCATTATGGATGCCGTCGTGGTCGGTCGCCCGCGACCAGCCCGGATCATGCAGACTATATGTAACCAGGATCATGGTGAGGTAGACGGCGGCGGCTACCGCAACCAGCCACCAGGCTTCGCGCAGGACGCGGGCGACTTTCGGGGTCAGCGGCTTGCGCACCGGTTTATTGGCGACGGCGAATCGTTTTGATTTTGAGAGCATGGCTCGCAACTATAAATGAAAGGCGCTGGCCATCAAATCATATGTGCTAGGGTCATGCGCAAGACCTTGTCATTGCTGGCCTTTGCTGCCATCGATCCAAATCATTAAGATATACAATGTATATTATGTTAAATATCGTTTCTAACAAGATCAATCGGTGGTAGGAGCGGCGTCCTCGCGCGAACAAACCACCTGCCCAATCGCCACGTCGTTGTTCGGGCCGGGGATTTATGCCCTTTAGGGTACGGCCCTCCTACAACACCACCCTGTGGGAGCGGCCTCTTGGCCGCGAACAAACCACCTGGCCAATCGCCGCGCCGATGTTCGGGCCGGGGACGGCCCTCCTACAACACCACCCTGTGGGAGCGCCTCTTGGCCGCTCCCACGGGAAGGCGGTGATTTTATAAAACGGCGTGGCTGGCTCGGTCCTGCAAACAATAACGCCACCGACCGGTGGCGTTATTGTCATCTGCCGGGTCGGCGCTTATTGAACGGTGAAGCCCTGCGCCGTGCCGTTCGGGTACTTGATGTAAATCAAGCCCTTGTCCGTCCACCAGGCTGGACGTGTGGCCCAATCGGCCGGCTTGATCTCCTCCCAGCTCGGCAGCAGCATGTAGGGCTTGCCCAGCACCGTCGCCGTCGCCGTGCCGTCCAGGTTCGGCCGCACGGTCATGCCCGGATCGTTCAGTTCGGTGCGGAACGTGCCTTCAAGCGTGGCGTAGTTGCCGAAGTCCGGCACCAGTACCTGACTCACCGCGCCGCTGCTGAACAGGACATTACCGTTGGCCGTCGCGCCAAAGCTCGATGCGCCGGTCTTGACCGTGCCCAGGGTCCAGACCGGCCGGCCGACGTAGATATGGCCGTCGGCGGTTGTGACCCGATAACTACCGCTCGATTGCAGGACAGTGTTAGAGCCGGGCAAGGCTTGAGCAAGCTTTCCGGCGAAGTCGTTCGGGCTGGACACTGACGGCGTCAGCCGGGTGACGTAGCCGCCCGAGGCCACCTCGACCACGCCGGCCGTGGTGACGGTAAGACCGTCGGCGCGGGCCGTGTCGATGGTGACCCGGCCGTTGGGAATGGTCACCAGCGTATCGCTGCCCAGCTTGAAGCTCATCACGCCCTCGGCGCTCTGCTGCGGCGTTGGGATATTGCCACCTATAGCCTTATTCACAGCAGCGAACACCGCGTCGTCGAGCTTGGTTTCGCCAAGGCGAGGGGTCGTCGCGCCCAGGCGCGGAATGACGCCCTCGGCCTTGAGCCCGCTGGCCGCCGCCAGCACGTTGTCGCCGGCCAGCGTGGCGCTGTCGCCCGTGCGCGTGCCGAGGTAGGCCGTGGCCTTGCCTGCGCTGTCGAACTCGACCGTCTCGCCGGCATACACCTTGCCGTCCTTGATCGCGGCAAAGCCGTTGTCGCTCACGTTGCCAAAGACATTGTCGTTACCAGTGCCGCCCAGGGTGACGAAGCAGCTGTCGACCTGGACGGAGTCGCGATTCGCTTCGCGGCTGGTGACGATGCGGGTGGTGCAGCCCGACCCGCTGCCGGATAGCACCGGGGTGCTGCCGGCGACCACGATGGGCTGGCCCGGATTCGGCGCGGTGAAGGTCGCGCTGCCGCTGCTGACCGTCACCAGGGGGGTCGGCTGCGTGCCGCCGGGCAAGGTCACCAATTGCACGCCCAAGGTGGTACTGGGGCTGTTGCCGCTGACGATGATTGTGTTGCCGCCCGGCATGGAAATATTGATCGACGGCCCCGTGCCCGAACCTGTGTTCGACGGCAAAGTGATGGTCGAGCCGCTGCCGCCATTGTTGCTTAGGTTCACGGTCGAACCGCCGGACGGCTTGGCCGTAGTGCCGCTGGACGGCACGCTGATGCCCGTCGAGCTCGGTGCTGGCGCCGCCGCCGTGGTAATCGTCGTGCTCGACCTTGCGGCAACCGGGTTGCCGGCGGCATCTTCGGCCATGACATGGATGTCGTAACCGGTGCTGGCGGCCAGACCACTCAATGTGAGCGAACCGGCCGTGCCGTTGGGTAAGGCGCCGCTGCCCTTCCCTACCACTGTGACCGCGCCGTAGTTCGCGCCGGCCTTGATCTCGGCCACCGAGGGCGCGGTGGCGCCGGTGGCCACGGCGATCCAGTAGCCCATCGCCTTTTCGCTGGCGGTGGCAGCCAGGGTGCCGCCGCTGCTAGTCGGCGCGCTGGTGCCCACGCTCGACAGCGTCGGCGCGGTGCTGTCCAGCGTGTGGGTCGCCCCCGCCTCGGTGACCAGGCCTGCGGCATAGGTGTTGCCGGCAATGTCGGTCAGCGCGGCCGGCGGCGTTACCTTCAGGTGGGCGTTGGCCGCGGCGTTGGTGATGAAGGTCTTGTTGTCGGCCAGGGTCACCGCAGCCAGGGTCAGCGTGACCTGGTTGTTGCCGGGCGTGCGCGCAACCGAAGCGACGGTGTAGGCCGGGCTGCCGCCGTTGGCGGTGACCGTCCAGGCGCCGGCCGCGCCGATGTTGGCGGCATCGAGATTCTCGCTGAAGGTCAGCACCACCTTGTGCGGGTCGGCCTGGTTATTGACCACGATATTAGCCGCCGGCAGCGTCGGCGCGGTGGTATCGACCAGCACGGCGGCGGTCGAGCCGACGCTGTTCAGCGTCAGCGTGGCATTCACGTTGATGCTGTTCTTGATGGTGCCGCCGTTCAGGCCCAAGGCGCCGACCGCGATGCCGTCGGTATCGGTATCGCCGGCCTGCACGGTGTAGCGGAACAGGCTGGTCGTGGCCGTGGGGCTGTTCACGTAGTTGGCATAGACCGTGGCGGCGCCGACGGTCAGCGCGATGCGCGGCGTGCCGGTGACCGTGGTGTTCTGGTCCCAGGTCACGGTGAAGTCCAGGTTGCCGCCGGCCTTATAGCTACCGTTGGCCGGCACGGCCACGCTGGTCACGCTCGGGCCGGCTTGCGGCGTGACCGAATTCGACGCCGCCGAGGCCGAGCCGGTGCCGGCCGAGTTGGTGGCGGTCACGGTGAAGGTGTAGGCAGTGCCGTTGGTCAGGGTGCTTACCGTGATGGTACAGGCCGCCGGTCCGGCGCAAGTGCCGGTCTTGCCGCCGGGGTTGGACGTGGCGGTGTAAGTAGTGATCGCCGCCCCGCCGTTGCTGCCCGGTGCGGTGAAGGTCACCGTGGCCGAGGCATCGCCGGGCGAGGCGGTGCCGATGGTCGGCGCACCGGGCACCACGGCATTGATGGCGAACGATTGCTGAACCTGCGGCGCGGCCAGGTAGCTGGCGTTGCCGGCCTGGTCGGCATTGATGGTGCAGGTGCCGGCGCTGACCGTGGTCAGCGTGGTGCCGGACACGGTACACACCCCGGTGGTGGCCGAGGTAAAGGCCACGGTCAGGCTCGACGTAGATGAGGCACTCAAGGTCGGCGTGGTGCCGAAGTTCTGCGCGCCGGGGTTGTTGAAGGTGATGGTCTGGCTGGCCTTCGGCACGAACGAGGTCGATGCGCTCGAGGCCGAGCCGGTACCGGCCGAGTTGGTCGCGGTCACCGTGCAGGTATAGGTCTTGCCGTTGGTCAGGCTGCTGACGGTGATGGGCGAACCGGCGCCCGAGTTGTTGCCGGCCGCCCCGCCGTCGCTCGAAGTACACGACGCGGTATAGCTGGTAATAGCCGCCCCGCCGTTGCTGCCCGGTGCGCTGAAGGCCACCGAAGCTTGGGTATTGCCCGCCGTCGGGGCGCCGATGGTCGGCGCGCCGGGGACCACAGCGTTGATCGTAAACGACTGCTGCACCTGGGGTGCGGCATTGCGGGTGCTGTCACCGGCCTGGTTGGCATTGATGGTGCAGGTGCCGGCGGTAACGGTGGTCAGCGTGGTGCCGGACACGGTACACACCCCGGTGGTGGCCGAGGTAAACGCCACCGTCAGGCCCGAGGAGGCCGTCGCGCTCAAGGTCGGGCTGGTGCCGAAGTTCTGGGCGCCGGGGTTGTTGAAGGTGATGGTCTGGTTGGCCTTGGGCGTGATGCTGCTGGTGGCAGTGGAGGCGCTGCCGGTGCCGGCCGAATTGGTGGCGGTCACGGTGAAGGTATAGGCAGTGCCGTTGGTCAGGCCGGTTACCGTGATGGCGCAAGCAGCCGGGCCGGCGCAGGTGCCGGTCAACCCGCCCGGACTGGACGTGGCGGTATAGGTGGTGATCGCCGCCCCGCCGTTGCTGCCCGGCGCGGTGAAATTCACCGTGGCCTGGGTGTCGCCGGCCGTGGCTGAGGCGCCGGTCGGCGCGCCAGGGACGACCGCGTTGATCGAAAACGACTGCTGCACCTGGGACGCGGCGTTGTAGGTGCCATTGCCGGCCTGGTTGGCGTTGATGGTGCAGGTGCCGGTGGTGACCGTGGTCAGCGTGGTGCCGGACACCGTACACACCCCGGTGGTGGCCGAAGTAAAGGCCACGGTCAGGCCCGAGTCAGAGCTGGCGCTCAGGGTCGGGCTGGTGCCGAAGTTCTGCGCACCGGGGTTGTTGAAGGTGATGGTCTGGTTGGCCTTGGGCGTAACCGAGTTCGACGCCGCCGAGGCCGAACTGGTGCCGACCGAGTTGGTCGCGGTCACGGTGAAGGTATAGGCCGTGCCGTTGCTCAGGCCGGTCACTGTGCAAGGCGAGCTGGTGCAACCGCTGCTGGTGAGGCCGCCGGGGCTCGATGTCGCAGTATAGGCCGTGGTCGCGCTGCTGCCGCTGCTGCCGGGGGTGAAGGGGACGCTGGCCTGGCCGACGCCGGCGGTCGCGGTGCCGATGGTCGGCGCGCCGGGCACCGAGACGTTGCTGACGGTGATGCCGTTGCCGGTGAGATCGGCCACGGTGACGGCGGCATCGGCGCCGGCCGCCCAATCCTCGGCCGCAGCCAGGTTGTAGGTGGTGCCGCCGACCGAACTGGTGCCGTCCTTGTTCAGGATGTTGTTCACGCCCGCCTTGTCGGTGGCCGAGAGGGTCAGGGTGAAGGCGGTGCCGTCGGCGATCTCGACATTGGCTGTGTCGGTCAGGGTGTAAGTACCGCCGCCCTGGCCGGTGAAGGTGAACTTGTTGGCCACGATGTCGTTGGTGGCGCCGGAGAGCTTGAGCAGGCCGCTGCCGGTCACGACCAAGGCGCCGGTCGAGGCGCTATAGGTGGCGCTGGTGATCGTGGGCGCGGCGACGCTGGACACGGTGACGCCGTTGCCGGTGAGGTCGGCAATGCTACCGTTGGTAATCACCGTGTTCCAGTCATCGGCGACGGCCAGGTTGTAGGTGGTATTGCCGGTCGAAGTGGCGCCGTTCTTGTTCAGTATCTGGTTCACCGCCGCCTTGTCGGTGGCGTTCAGGGTGACCGAGAAGCTGGTGGCGTCGGTGATCTCCACGTCGGTCGTGGTCAGGGTGTAGGTGGCCCCGCCCTCGCCGGTCAGCGTCAGTTTGGATACGGTGATGTCGTTGGTTACACCGGGCAGCTTCACAAGATTGCTGCCGGTGACAGCCAACGCGCCGGTGCTGGCGTTATAGGTCGCCGAGGTGACGGTCGGCGTCTGCGTGTTGCTGACGGTGATGGCGTTGGTGGAGTCGGCCGGCGCGCTGGCCGCGGTGCTATCCCAGCCGGAAGCCGCCGCCAGGTTGTAGGTGGTGGCGCCGACCGAACTGGTGCCGTTGTTGTTGAGCAGGCCCTCGACATTGATCTGGTCGGCCGCGTTCAGGGTGACGGTAAAGCTGTTGGTAGTCGCGGTGACGTTGGACGAGGTCAGCGTATAGGTGTTGCCGCCCTGGCCGGTCAGGGTCAGGTTGCCCACGACGATGGTGTCGCCGTTAACGATGCCACTGCCGGTCACCACCAGTTGATTGCTTGAGGCGTCGTAGGTGGCGGAGGTGATGGTGGGCGCCGGCACGGCCGCGCTGATGTTGATATCGTCGACCTCGAAGATAACCGTGGCATTACTGAAAGCGAAGCGAATCTCATCGACATCGTTAAAGGCGGTGTTGAACGACAGCGTGCCCCAATCGCCGCCTGCCGCCGTATTGGCGGCGCCTAGGGTATAAGTAATATTGCCCGCGCTGTCGCCGCTGGTCATGGTGACCGTTTCGGCGGAAACGACCAAGCCCCCATCCCGATAGCCCGTAATTTGGACGGTTTGACCGGTGGTTTGGCTGCTGATGGCCATTGAATTCAGCTTGAAATTGGTGCCATCCGCCGACTTCACGGTAAAAGAATTGATGGCGGCAGCAATGAAGCTGTTCAGGATAACCGTCTTGTCCCCCGCCCCTCCGTCGAGATTGAGGTTTTGGGATTGTGTAGTGCTATCAACAAGTAGAATGTCCGTGGTCGATCCTGCTGAAAATGCCCAAGTCCCATACGTCTTCGTAGCAACCCCTGTCGTGGTGGCATCGAGCGCGATGGCATTGAAGTTCTCGCTGGAAACGGCGGCGTTTGCTTGAAACCCCGTCGAGGCTAGGAACAAGGCTGCCATGGACAGCGCCATAGCCTTGGCTAAGGCCAGTATCGGCCACGTACAATTCGATTTGTTCATTTGCGCCCCCTGCCCGACTCGCGGGCCCCCTGTATTTCGTTTTGTTAAAAGCCGAGAAGGCTTAATCCGCCCGATTCTATCAGCGTGTTATCGGCGAAACCGTCTAATTTTACCAACGCCGCCGGCCTGTGCCATCATCCGTTTGGATGAACGGCCTTTCGGTTTCGTCTGCATCGCGGCCGGGAGGCCGCTCCCACAGGGGAGGGTGTTGTAGGAGGGCCGTACCCTAAAGGGCATAAATCCTCGGCCCGAACGACGGCTAGAGGCGCCTCCTTGGACTACAGAAAAAACCCGCATCGCTGCGGAGGCAGCCTTTCAAAATGCCATGGACATCGGCTATGCTGTTCGCGCACCACCCAAAAACAGAGATAACGCAAGGTATCGCCAACGGCCGGCTCGCAAGGGGGAAGGCCTTCAACAATCGACAAGAAAGGGAAAGACCATGGATCCGTTTATCGGACAAATTTCTGCATTCGGTTTCAGCTTCAATCCAAGGGACTGGGCGTATTGCAATGGAGCGCTGGTGCCGATCTCACAAAACAACGCGCTTTTTTCCTTGCTCGGCACTTTCTTCGGCGGCGATGCACGGGTGACTTTCGGCCTGCCCGACCTGCGCGGCAGACACCCCATCGGCCAAGGCGCGGGGCCGGGCCTTACGCCTTATTCGATGGGTGAGATGGCCGGCCGGGAAAGTCAAATTTTGCAAACCTCTCAGGTTCCACTGCAGACACATACCCACGCCGCTCAGTTCACGCCGACGGGCGGCGGCATCACAGTCACGGCCAGCCTACCGCTTAGTACGGATGCACCCTCGACAGCCACGCCGACACTTGCAAACGGCGACACGGCCTATCTGGCCAATGCCTCCGCGGGCCTAAACCTTAAAGGCCTATATACTAAAACCAAACCGGCAGCGGGCGCGACGGCGACCCTGCCGGCCGATGTTACCGTCAGTGGCGGTGGCGGCGGCACGGTTGCCGTCGATCCAGCCGGTAACCCGGCCGCCAACCCAATCGACATGCGAAGCCCCTTTCTGGCGATCAATTTTTGCATCGCCCTGCTAGGGAATTTTCCGAGCCGCAACTAAACCGCCCAACAGGCATGCGCGTTTTCATACGCGCATGCCATGCAGAGCCGATATCTCCCATGGAATTGAATAGCTTAACGAGCGCCGCCTTTGCCGCGCTTGCCGGCAAGGCCGTGACGGTGCAGGCCGCCCAGGGCGAATTGGCCTTGGAGGTCTTCGATGTGAAGGAAAAAGCCATGGCCCAAGGCCCCAATGCCAAGCGCGTGCCGTTCAGCGTGTTGTTGCGCGGGCCGGAATCGCCCTGCCTGATAGACGGCTGCTATGGTTTGCATGTCGATGGCGAAACGCCTTGGCAATTGGAGGCGGTGTTCTTGACCCGCATCGTGCCCCCAGCCAGTTCCGACGGCAGCGGGGCCTATTATCAGTTGGCTTTTACCTGAACGGGCGGAACGGCATTGCCCCGGCGCCGGGGCCGTTTTTGCCATTGCTGCCCGATTTGAATTCATCTACTAACGTGACTCCGTCCGCCCTGCGCTTGCCCTTGCAGTTCGATGCGGCTCGCCTGATCGAGGACTTGGCCCGGGTGCAGCAAGCGAACTGGCAGGGCCATTTCAACCGGCGCATCTATGACGGCGATTGGAGCGTGCTGCCGCTGCGCGCCACGCCCGGCAGCCCCATCCCCCATTTTTCGATTCCGGGCGAACAGGGCCAGGAAGACACGCCGCTGCTACGGCAGTGCGACTATTTCCGGCAGGTGCTGGCGGCCTTTCGCTGCCCCCTGCTGTCGGTGCGGCTGTTGCGTCTGGGCGCGAACGCGACGATCAAGGAGCATTGCGACCCCGACCTGAGCCTGGCACACCCGGAGGTGCGCATCCATGTGGTGGTGGCCACCAACCCCGAGGTGGAGTGCCGCATCGACGGTGTGCCTTACCACTGGGCGGCGGGCGAATGCTGGTATGCCGATTTCACCCAACCGCATGCCTTTGCCAATCGCGGCCAGAGCGAACGAGTGCACATGGTGCTCGATTGCACGCTGAACGACTGGCTGCGGCAATTGATTCAGGCTTGAGCCAGAGCAACATGGCCGCTAGCACCGATGCCGTCTTCGATGCCCTGCGCCAGGCGGTGCAGGCCGACCCCGACTTGCAGGCGCGGCTGTTCGGCCTGTCCGATAGACAAGCCTTCATCGCCGAGGTGCGGCGGTTGGCACAAGGCTTGGGCTATGCGCTGGAAGAGGCCGACGTTCAGCACGCCATGCTTGCCGGCTGGCAGACCTGGAGTGAAAGGCGCCGGCTGGAATGATGGAAGCGCAAACCGCCACGGACGAACTTGCCGGCTGGGTGCCCTTGTTTTTAACGGCCAGCAGCGGCCAGACCAGAGTGGAATGGGGCTATATGGGCGCCAAGCGCTTCACAGAGCCCTTCTGTTTCGACACGCTGCAAATGTTGGCGCGCCGGCCGTTCAACCAGTTGTTCCGTCGGCAGAGCGGGCTGGAACTGCTGCTGGAGCGGGTGCAACGCCAGCCCGGCCTGCCGCTGAAAGGCCTGGTGTTCCACATGAGCCGCTGCGGCTCGACCCTGGCGGCACAATGGCTGGCCGCCCTGCCGGACAGCGTGGTGTTGTCGGAGCCGGAGCCGGTGGACACCTTGCTGCAATGGCCGGTCACCGAGGACGACGTGGCCAGGATACAGGCCTTGCTCGCCGCACTGGGCCAGCCGCGCCGGGCGGGCGACCGCCACCTGTTTCTGAAAACCGACTGCTGGCACATGGCCCATATCGACCGCTTGCTGGCGGCCTTTCCCGGCACGCCCTGGGTGTTTCTGTATCGCGACCCGGTGGAGGTGTTGGTGTCGCATCGATGGCAGCCGGGCTGGCAGATGGTACCGGGTGCCTTGACTGCACACGGCTTTCATCCACCCGCAGATTTGCAGAACAAGCCTTTGGCCAACGGTGCCTGGCTCTTAGGGCGCATTCTCGAGCAGGCGCGGCATGCCATACAGCGCCATGGCAATGGCTTGCTAGTGAACTATGCCGCCTTGCCCGGCGCACTGGAAGACAAGATCGCCGGCCATTTCGGTTTGGAATTGGACGAGTTGGACCCAGCGCCGCTAAGGGCGGCATCCCAGAGCGATGCCAAACGAGGCCAGGCGCCGTTTCGGGCCGATGCCAGCGAGAAACGCGCGGCGGCCGATGAAGAGGTTCTGGAACTGGCCGCCCGCTGGCTGGACGCACCTTACCAATGGCTGGAGCAACATGCGGCTTCGCTGCCCTAAGCCCCGCAAATTGTGGCCTGCCCTGCCCTATTTCGCCGCGCTGTAGATGCCTGCGGCGGGTGGGTACCAAACCATGCGTTCGAACGGGAATTGGCCTGCCTCCACGACAAAACCCAAACGCCCGTAAAGCTGTTTGACCGGCAAATGGTCGGTGCGCACGGTGAGGCTGACCGGCGCCATGACCTTGGCGGCTGTGGCCTGTATAGTCTGCAATACTTGGCTGCCATAGCCCTTGCCGCGTGCGGCGGGAATCAAGGCAACATCGATAACGTGGATTTCATTCGGGCCGAAATCCAGCGCCACGCGGCCGATGCGTTCGCTGTGGTATTCGACGACGAAATACATGGCGTTGGGAAAGGCGTCGCCGTAGCCATGGGTTTGGGCATGGTGCTGTAGCTCGATGAGGTTTTCGATGAAGTCTTCCTCCGCATCGGCCAGCCTGAGATCGTCGCGGGTGGCTCGATATAAGGATTCCAGGAAGGCGTTGTCCGCCGCAGTGGCCGGCCGCATCGCCAGGCCGCCCGGAAGATTGAAATCGTTATTCCCCATGTCGTTCTCCTTTCGATTTCCGATTCTGCCGGCGGGCCGCTCATTCAAGCCACGACCTCATAGGCCAATTCGGGATGGGCGCCCAAAATATAGCGAAACTGCAAGGTTGCGCCGGCGGCCGGGGTTTCACGCAGGTTTCTCGGCATGGTCAGGCTGCTGTCGTAGTCCTGCAAGCCGTTGTCGCCGTACACGACGATCTTGGTCAGCAGGTAGGGCAGATAGCGTTTTTCCAACTCGCTTGGCAGGCTCACCCGGCCGGCCGGCAGGCTGTCGCCTTGGATATTTTCCCAGGCGCGGACGTTGGCGGCACTCAATTCGAAGACCTGGCCCAGATAGACACGGTCGCGCTCCGGTTCCGGTATCGGTCCGGTGTGACCGGCGGGCATGAAGGTAAATTCTTTGGACGGATTCAACAGCCAGGCCTCGACGCTGACCGACTGCGGCACCATGCGCGCTTCGGGCGCCTGGCTCAGTAGATGCCGAGCAATGGCGACTTGCGGCTCGTTGCGCAGACAGACGGCCATGGTCTCGCTGAGGATGATGTCGGGCTGTTGATCCGGTGGGATACGGTAACGGGTGGCGTCCGCGCACAGGGCGTCGTCCAAAAAATCGGAAAAACCGAAGGCATCGATCAGCGCCAGGGCACGGTCGAGCGCCTCTTGGTGAACGTCGAGCAGCGTGAAGCGGACTCGATCGGGCGACAACAGCGCCATCGAGGGCAAGGCCAGCAAGGCGTAAGGGCCGCAGCCGGCATAGAGCACGCGTACCGGCCGGTCTGCCTGCAAGGCGTCGCCGATGGCTTGGTACATGCCGCGGATAAAGCCTGCCGACCGGGCCAACTCGCGCAGGCACATGGCGGCGATGGTCGGTGAAACGGCCAAACCGCTGTCGAGCCGGGTTTCGCCGCTGGCGATATTGACCGAAGGATCGAACTGGAAATTCGTTTTACGCTCGAAAAAATCCCTGAGCGCCACGGCCTCGGGGATCAGGTCTCTTACGGTTTTCTTCGGGTCGACAATGGCTTGGGCAAGCCGCTTCAATTCATCTAGGTCGTTGTTCGTCATCGCCATTGTGTTTATTGCCCTCAAAGCGGCTGTGCTTGGTCTTATAGATCAATGCCAGCCGCAATGATGAACACCGTCTTATTTGACGCTAAATCCTTGCGCCGTTCCGTCCGGGTACTTGATGTAGATTGTGCCCTTATCGACCCACCAGGATGGCCGGCTCGCCCAATCCGCCGGCTTGATCAACGTCCCGTTAGGCACCAGGGTGTAGAGCTTGTTGTTGATATTGGTCGTCACGGTTCCGTTGCTGTTCGCGGTCACCGTCAGGCTTGGGATAACTAGATCGTTGCGGAAGGTGTTTTCCAGGGTCGCGTAGTCGCTGAAGTCAAAGTAGAACACTTGGCGGTTGGTGCCGTCGTCGAATGCAAAGTTGCCGCCGCCGGCGTCTGAAATAAGCGTCGAGCCGGCCATCGCGGCGGTGCGCGCCCAGGCCGGCCGTATGACGTAGGTATCGCCATAGGGCGTGGCCACCTGGTAGCGGCCGTTCTCCTGTAGCACCAAGGTGCTGGCCGGGGATATCTGGATGAACTTGCTGGCGAAGGTGTTGGGACTGGTGAAGGACGGCAGGAAACGCGTGACATAGCCCTTCGCAGCCACCTCCACCTCTCCGTGCGGCTTAACCGTCAAGCCATCGGTGCGCGAAGTGTCGATCGTGACCCGGCCGGTGGGAATGAGCACGTAGGTGTCCTTGCCCAGCGTGAAGTTGAAGACGCCTTCCGTGCTGGGCTTCGGTGTGGTGATCTTGGTGCTCAGCGCGGTGCCCAGAATCTGGAATACGGCGTCGTCGAGTTTTACGGTCCCCAGGCGCGTGGGCGTTGCGTCGATCTTGGGCACGGTGGGGCCGGATTTGAGCGAACCCGTCACCGTGAGCATATTGTCGCCGCCTCCGGTGCCGTTGCCCTGGCGCGTGCCCAGATAGATGGCCTTGACCGTGCTATCTTGGAAAAGCTCCACCGTTTCGCCGGCCCAAAGCACACCGCCCTTCAGCGCGGTGGAAGTGGCAATGCCATTGCCGGCGAAGACGACATAACAGTTCTTGACCTCGACCGATTCGCCGATGGTTTCCTTGGTGGCGGTCATTTGTGCGCTGGTGCAGATATCCCACTTGCCGGACTGGACCACCCCGCTGCCGCGCAAGGCCAGCATGGCCTGGTATTCGGTGGTTGCCGTTATCGTGGCCGAGCCGCTTTCGATGGTGATAAGCGCTTTCGGCGATGTCCCGCCCGGCAAAGTCACCTGCTTCAGGCCCAACACCGCATTGCTTGTTTTGCCGGCGATGGCGATGGTGCCGATATCGGGCAGGACGATGTCGATCGAGTTGCTGCTCGTGCCCGGTGGCGGCAGGTTGATGACGGAACCGCTGCCGCCGTCGTTGGTGATCGAAACCTTAGACCCCGCAGCCGGCGACAGGGTCGCGCCGCTCGAACCGACGGTGTATTCCGCCGTGGTGATCGTGGTCTTGCTTGCGGAGGCCGTCAGGTTGCCCGCGGCATCCTCGGCCGCGACATAAATGTCGTAGCTCTTGCCGCCCGCCAGTCCGGTCAGGACAAGCGTGCCGACCGTGCCCACCGGCAAGGCGCCACTGCCCTTCGATGTCACTGTCACCGAGCCATAGTCCGCTCCGGCCTTGACTTGGGCGACCGACGGCGCGGCCGTACCGGTAGTGACGGCAATCCAATAGCCCATCGCGCTTTCGTTGGCCGTGGCATTCAGAAGACCGCCGGTGCTCGTCGGCGTGCCGGTGCTGACGCTGGATAAGGTCGGCGCAGCGGTATCCAACGTATGGCTTGCACCCGATTCGGTGGCCTGCCCGGCTGCGTAGGCGTTGCCCGCCACATCGGTCAGCGTGGCAGGCGGTGTGACCTTGAGGTGGGCATTGGCGTCGGTATTGACGATGCGCGTTTTGTTGTCGGCAAAGTCGACGGCGGCCAAGGTCAGGGTCACTTGGTTGCCGTTGGCCAGGCCGACGCTGGCCACGGTATAGGCCGGCGTGCCGCTATTGGCGGTGACGGCCCAGGCGCTGGCGGCACCGATGCTACCGCTGGCGAGGCTTTCGCTGAAGGTGAGTAGCACGGTATGCGGGGCAGCCGTGTTGGTGACCTTGATATTGGCCGCAGGCAAGGTCGGCGCGACCGTATCGACCAACACGGCCGTGGTGGCGCCGACGCTGTTCAAGGTGAGGATGGCGTCCGCATTGAGCGCGTTCTTGATCGTGCCGCCGTTCAGGGTCAAGGCACCGACCGCGACGCCGTCGCTGTCGGTATCGCCAGCCTGTACGGCATAGCGGAACAGGCTGGTCGTCGCCGTCGGGTTGTTCACATAGTTGGCATAGACCGTGGCCGTGCCGATGGTCAATGCGATTCTCGGCGTGCCGGTGACGGTGACGGCCTGATCCCAGGTCACGGTGAAATCGAGGTTGTTGCCGGCTTTATACGTGCCATTGGCCGGCACGGCCACGCTGCTGACGGCTGGGGCGGCCTGGGGGGTGACGCTGTTCGACGCCGCAGAGGCCACGCCGCTGCCGACCGCATTGGTGGCGGTGACGGTGAAGGTATAGGGCGTGCCGTTGGTCAGGCCGCTGACCGTGCAGGGCGACGAGGCGCAGTTGCCGGAAATGCTGCCCGGGGTGGAAGTCGCGGTATAGCCGGTGATCGCGCTGCCGCCGTTGCTGCCCGGCACGGTGAAGCTGACGGTGGCCTGCCCTACCCCCGCCGTCGCGGCGCCGATGGTCGGCGCGCCGGGCACCACGGCATTGACGGTGAACGACTGCGGCACTTGGGGCGCGGCATTGTAAGCGCCGTTGCCGGCCTGGTCGGCGTTGATGGTGCAAGTGCCGGCGGTGACGAAAGTCAATGTCGTGCCGCTCACGGTACACACCCCGGTGGTGGCCGAGCTGAAGGTCACGGTCAGCGTGGAAGATGCGGTGGCGCTCAAGCTCGGGCTGGTGCCGAAGGTCTGCGCGCCGGGGTTGAAGAAGGTGATGGTCTGGTTGGCCTTGGGCGTGACCGCGTTCGACATGGCCGAGGCCGGGCCGGTGCCAGCCGCATTGGTGGCGGTGACGGTGAAGTTGTAGGCCGTGCCGTTGGTCAGGCCGGTCACGGTGCAGGGCGATGAAGCGCAAGTGCCGGTAATGCTGCCTGGAAGGGAGGTGGCGGTATAACTCGTGATCGCGCTGCCGCCAGTGCTGGCGGGCGCGGTGAAGGCGACAGTGGCCTGCCCCACTCCCGCCGTCGCCGTGCCGATGGTCGGCGCACCGGGCACTACGGCATTGACGGTGAACGACTGCGGCACTTGCGGGGCGGCAAAGTAGGTGCCGTTGCCGGCCTGGTCGGCATTGATGGTGCAGGTGCCGGCGGTGACGAAGGTCAGGGTCGTGCCGCTCACGGTACACACCCCGGTGGTGGCCGAGCTGAAGGCCACCGTCAGGCCCGAGGAAGCGCTGGCGCTCAAGGTCGGGTTGGTGCCGAAGGTCTGCGCGCCGGGATTGTTGAAGGTGATGGTTTGGTTGGCCTTGGGCGTGACCGAGTTCGACGATCCGGAGCTCGGGCTGGTGCCGACCGAATTGGTGGCGGTGACGGTAAAGGCATAGGCCGTGCCGTTGCTCAGGCCGGTCACCGTGCAAGGCGAGCCGGTACAGCCGCTGCTGGTAAAACCGCCGGGGATGGAGGTGGCGGTATAGAGCGTGGTCGCGCTGCTACCGCTGCTGCCGGGCGTGAAGGCAACCGTGGCTTGGGCAACCCCGGCGGTCGCGGTGCCGATGGTCGGTGCGCCGGGGGCAGTAGCATTGCTCACGGTGATGCCGTTAGTGAGATCGGCCACGGCCACGGTCGGGTCGGCACCGGCTGCCCAATCCTCGGCTGCGGCCAGGTTGTAGGTGGTACCGCCGGCGGAGCTGAGGCCATTGTTGTTCAGGATGTTGTTCACCCCCGCCTTGTCGGTGCTCGACAAGGTCAAGGTGAATTGGGTGTCCGAAGTAATCTCGACGTTGACGGTATCGGTCAGCACATAAGTCGCGGCACCTTGGCCGGTGAAGGTGAACTTATTGGCGACGATGTCGTTGCTTGCGCCGTTCAGCTTAAGAAAACCGGTACCGGTCACCACCAAGCTGCCGGTCGAGGCGTTGTAGCCGGTGTTGCTGATTATGGGTACCGCGACATTGGACACGGTGATGCCATTGCCGGTGGCATCGGCGATGCTGCCGCCGGTGATGACGGTGTTCCAATCGTCGGCGGCGGCCAGGTTATATACGGTCGCGCCGGTGGAACTGGTGCCGTTTTTGTTCAGTATCTGATTCACCGCCGACTTGTCGGCGCCGCTCAGGGTGATCGAGAAGCTGGTGGCATTGGTGATTTCCACGTCGGTGGTGGTGAGGGTGTAGGTTGCAGCGCCCTCGCCCGTAATCGTCAGCGTGGAGACGGTGATGTCGTTGGTGGCACCGGGCAATTTCACCAAGTTGGTGCCGGTGACGGCGAGCACGCCGGTGTTGGCATCGTAGGTGGCCGAGGCGATGGTCGGCGTCTGTACGTTGCTGACGGTAATGGGATTGCCGGTGAGATCGGCAGCAGCGGCAATATTGTCCCAGTTGGCTGCCGCCGCCAAGTTGTAGGTGGTGCCGCCAACCGCAGTGACGCCGTTGTTGTTGAGCAGGCCTTCGACATTGATCTGGTCGGCCGCATTCAGGCTGACGCTAAAGGTATTGGTGCCGGCAATCACATTGGCCGAGGTCAAGGTATAGGTATTGCCGCCTTGCCCGGTCAAGGTCAGGTTGCCGACGACAATGGTGTCGCCGTTGGTGATGTTCCCGGCCACGACAAGCGTATTGGTCGAGGCGTCGTAGGTGGCCGAGGTGATGTCGACCGAGGCGGCCAGGGCGGAAGAACCGACGCCGGCCAGCATGAAAACGCGGCAAATGAACTTTGCCCAGACAGGAAAGCGGGATTTGAACGTCGCCAGGAGCGATGGGAGGCTGTTTTTCACGAGATAAATATCCTGCTGTCTCTTTCGGGTGCTGCGCTTCGATCAATGATATCTATCGACATTTTAGCAATCATTCTTGAGGCTGTATCTTAGATGTCTCCCCGGCGGTCTCATGGCCATGACGGTGCTCTATCCAACACGCATCCATTAGCCAGTGCTGATAGAATTGCGTCACGTTTTTTGACCGATCCTATACGCTTTCAGGAGTCCTCATGTCCACCAAGCATGCACAGTTGTTGATCCTCGGTTCCGGCCCGGCCGGTTACACCGCCGCCATCTATGCCGCTCGCGCCAACCTGAAGCCGGTCATGGTGACCGGCCTGCAACAAGGCGGCCAACTGATGACCACGACCGAGGTCGACAACTGGCCGGCCGACGTGAACGGCGTGCAGGGCCCGGAACTGATGCAGCGCTTTCAGCAACACGCCGAGCGCTTCAATACCGAGATCGTGTTCGACCACATCCACACCGCCAAACTGACCGAGAAGCCGTTCACGCTGATCGGTGACTCCGGCACCTATACCTGCGATGCCTTGATCATCGCGACCGGCGCTTCGGCCATGTACCTGGGCCTGGAGTCCGAGCAGGCCTTCATGGGCAAGGGCGTGTCCGGCTGCGCCACCTGCGACGGCTTCTTCTACAAGGGCCAGGAAGTCGCGGTGATCGGCGGCGGCAACACCGCGGTCGAAGAGGCGATCTATCTGGCCAACATCGCCAGCAAGGTCACCCTGGTGCACCGGCGCGACAGCTTCAAGGCCGAGAAGATCATGGTCGAGCACCTGATGGAGAAGGTGAAGGAAGGCAAGATCGTGCTTGAATTGAATAGTGCTTTGGATGAAGTGCTGGGCGACAAGAGCGGCGTGACCGGCATGCGTCTGAAGAACGTGCAGACCAACGCGACCAAGGAGATCGCGCTGGCCGGCGTGTTCATCGCCATCGGCCACAAGCCCAACACCGACCTGTTCACCGGCCAGTTGGAGATGGATCATGGCTATCTGGTCACCCAAGGCGGCCGCACCGGCTTCGCCACCCAGACCAGCATCCCCGGCGTGTTCGCCGCCGGCGACGTGCAGGACATGATCTACAAGCAGGCCATCACCAGCGCGGCCTCGGGCTGCCAAGCCGCCCTGGATGCCGAGCGCTTCCTCGAAGGCAAGGCCTGATCCGGCTTAGGCATAAGCGTCTAAGCCTATGAGAAAAGGCGGGAAACGCACGCTTCCCGCCCCGAGAGCGGAAGATGTCGAGCTCTTCCGCGCCGAGGTGGCCGACGCCACCCCGCTTGGCCCGCACGGCCGCTTTCTCCACCCCCTCGATCCGCCCCCTGCCCTGCCCTTGAGCCGCCTGCGCGACGAGCGCGAGGTAATGCTCGAATCGCTGACCGATCCGGTCCACTGGGACGAATCGGCCGAGACCGGCGAGGAGCTGGTCTATGTCCGCGACGGCATTTCGCGCCAGGTCTTGCGCAGGCTGCGCAAGGGCGAATGGCAGGCCCAGGCCGAGCTCGATCTGCACGGCCTGACCCGGGCCGACGCCAAGATCGAACTGGTCGAATTTCTCCACGAGTGTTTTCGTCGCGGCGCCCGTTGCGTGCGCATCATCCACGGCAAGGGCCTGGGCTCGCCCAACCGCGAGCCGGTGCTGAAGCTAGCGGTGCGCCATTGGCTGGCGCAGCGGGAAGAGGTGCTGGCCTACGTCCAGGCCCGGCCGGCCGATGGCGGCGGCGGCGCGGTGGTGGTGCTGTTGAAGAGCTTCTTGTAGGAGCGGCGTCCTCGCCGCGAACAAACCACCTACCCAATTGCCGCGCCGTTGTTCGGCCCCAGGAGGGGCCTCCTACACCCCTCTGTACAAGGAGCGGCCTCCTGACCGCGAAACAGGCCGAATCGCGGCCAGGAGGCCGCTCCTACAGTCATGCAACTAAGCCTCGACGATCTCCACCGGCGTGTAGGCCGGCACTTGCTCGAACAACTCGACGAGGTCGCGATTGCGCATGCGGATGCAGCCGTGCGAGCGCGGCGCTTGCTCGAAGCCCTCGTCCGGCGTGCCGTGGATGTAGATATTGCGGCGCATGGTGTCGCAACTACCCAGGCGGTTGAAGCCTGGCTCCTTGCCGGACAGCCAGAGGATGCGGCTCAATATCCAGTCGCGCTCGGGCGCGCTCCGGCCCAGTTCTTCTGTGTATATCTCGCCCGTCGGCCGCCGACCGACGAAGACGCTGTTGATCGGCCGATCGCCGCCGATCTTGGCGCGCACGATGTGCCGGCCGCGCGGCGTGCAGTAGCTGCCGCTCGCCTCGCCCGCGCCCTTGGCGGCGGTGGAGACCGGATAGCGCCGAATTGGCTGGCCGCTATCGTCCACGAGATCAAGCTCTTGCCGAGCGAGATTAATTCTGATCTGCAAGCACTTGTCCTTTCGCCTGCGCCCGCCGCTCGGCGAAGAAGGCGCTGAGCATGGCGCCGCATTCGTCGGCCAGCACACCGCCGACGATCTCGGCATGGTGATTCAAACGGGGTTCGCCATAGAGATCGAGCACGCTGCCGGCGACGCCGGTCTTGGGGTCTTTGGCGCCGTAGACGATGCGCGCGATGCGGGCGTGGAACATGGCGCCGGTGCACATCATGCACGGCTCCAAGGTCACATAGAGGGTGCAGTCGAGCAGCCGGTAGTTGCCCTGCCGCGTCGCGGCATCGCGCAGCGCGCGCACCTCGGCGTGGGCGGTGGGGTCGCGGCTTACGATCGGGCAGTTGTAGCCGCGGCCGACGATCTCGCCGTCTTTCACGATCACCGCGCCGACCGGCACCTCGCCCGCCTGCCAGGCCTCTTGGGCCAGGGCCAGGGCCTCGCGCATGAATCGGATGTCGTCTGCCTCGCTCATGGGGCGAGAGTTTAGCGGTTTACCGGTGTGGGGTTAAACTGAAAGCCAAATTACCTTGGGCATCAGCATCATGAACAAGACCCTGCGCCGCAGTTCGATTGTCTTTGCCATCTTGGCCTTGGCCGCCGTGGCGGTCTGGTGGTCGACCCGGCCCAAGCCCATCGCCGTCGCCTTGCACACCGTCGGAGTTGGTCGGGTCGAGGCCAGCATCGCCAACACCCGGGCCGGCACGGTGGAGGCCTGCCAGCGCACCAAGTTGTCGACCATCAGCGGCGGCCGCATCGAATTTATTGGCGCGCGCGAAGGCGCGCGGGTAAAGAAGGGCCAGGTTCTGCTCAAGTTATGGAACAGGGATTTAGTCGCGCAGGTGCGCCAAGCCGAGGCGCAGCTAGGGGCCGCGCACAAGCGGGTCAACGAGACTTGCACCCTGGCCGATGTCGCCGAGCGCGAAGCCGACCGAGCAGGCAAGCTCAAGGCCAGCGGTTTCGTTTCGGTCGAGCGCGAGGATATGGCTCGGGCCGAAGCCAAGGCCAAACGGGCGAGTTGCGAGTCGGCCCATAGCAATGTCAAACAGGCCGAGGCCCAATTGCAGTTGGCCAAGGCCCAGCTTGAGCGCACGATATTGATCGCGCCGTTCGACGGCATCGTGGCCGAGGTCAGCGGCGAATTGGGCGAGATCAGCACGCCCTCGCCACCCGGTATTCCGACCCCGCCGGCGGTTGACCTGATCGACGACAGTTGCCTGTATGTCCTGGCGCCGATGGACGAAGTCGACGCCCCGTCGATCAAGCTTGGCCAGCCGGCGCGCATCACGCTGGACGCCTATCCCGACCGCCATTTCCCCGCCCATGTGCAGCGCGTCGCGCCCTATGTCGTCGCGGTGGAAAAGCAGTCGCGCACGGTAGATGTCGAGGTGGCCTTCGACGATCCGAAAGCGCTCGACCGGCTGCTGGTCGGCTACAGCGCCGATGCCGAGGTGGTGCTCGGCAGCCGCGAACAGGTGCTGCGGGTGCCGACCTCGACACTGCTCGAGGGCAAGCGGGTGCTGGTCTATCGCGAGGCGGACAGCCGGCTGGAGGAGCGCCAGTTGAAGACCGGCCTGGCTAATTGGGAATACACCGAGGTGCTGGGGGGCTTGAAGCCGGGCGAGCGCATCGTCGCCTCCTTGGAGCGCGAGGGCATCAAGATCGGGGCCAAGGTCAAACCGGAACCGGCCAAGGGCCGCTGAACCGGCATGATCGAACTGACCGGTGTCAGCCGCATCTTCCACCTGGGCGACAGCGAGGTGCATGCCTTGCGCGAGATCGACCTGCGGATCGCGCCGGGCGAGTATCTGTCGGTGATGGGGCCATCCGGTTCCGGCAAATCGACCCTGCTCAACATCCTGGGCCTATTGGATCGGCCGAGCACCGGCCATTACAGCCTGAGCGGGCGCAACGTCAGCAACTTGTCGAGCGACGAGCAGGCCCAGGTGCGGCGGGAGCGGATCGGTTTCGTGTTCCAGGTCTTCCATCTGGTGCCGCGTCTGACGGCGGCAGAGAACATCGCGCTGCCCATGGTGCTGGCCGGTATCGAACCGACCGAGCGCACGGCTAGGGTGAAAAAGGCCTTGGCCGACTACGACCTCGGCCAGCGGGCCGAACACCGGCCGGAACAACTGTCCGGCGGCCAACGGCAACGGGTGGCGATCGCCCGCGCCACCATCATGCGTCCGGTCGTGATCCTGGCCGACGAGCCGACCGGCAACCTCGACCGGGCCAGCGGCCAGGAGGCCATGCGCCTGCTGGAAGAGCTGAATGCCGGCGGCGTCACCCTGATCGTGGTGACCCACGACCCGGTGATCGGCGAACGGGCGCACCGCCGCCTGCGCATGGATGATGGCCGCCTCGTGGCGGACACGCGCCATCGTGCAACCGACTGACGCCTTCCGTTTCGCCAGCCGTGCCGCCGCCGCTTACCCGGTGCGCACCGGCCTGATGATGCTGGCCATGGCCATCGGCGTGGCCGCCGTGGTGGTGCTGACCGCGCTGGGCGAAGGCGCCCGCCGCTATGTAGTGTCGGAGTTTTCTTCGATCGGCAGCAATCTCATTCTCGTGTTTCCCGGACGTAACGAGACGGGCGGCATCGCCCCTGGCATGCTGCTCGGCCAAACGGCGCGCGACCTGACGCTAGACGATGCCTTGTCCTTGCTGCGCATCGGCGAAGTGCAGCGCTTGGCGCCTATCGCGGTCGGCGTGGCCGAGACCTCGCATGGCAGCTTGAGCCGCGAGGTGAGCGTGGTCGGCACGACGGCGGATTTCATCGACGTGCGCAAGATCGATGTGGCCCAAGGCCAGTTTCTCAACAAGGAAGACCCGCGCACCGCCAGTTCGGTCTGTGTGTTGGGTGCCATATTGCGCGATGAACTCTTCGGATCGGAGCCGGCCCTGGGCCGCTGGGTACGCATTGGCGACCGCCGCTTCCGCGTCGTCGGCGTGATGGCGGCATCCGGCCAAGGCCTGGGCTTCAATACCGACGAGATCGTATTCGTGCCCGTGGCCGCGGCACAGGCGATGTTCAACACCAACAAGCTGTTCCGCATCCTGGTCGAGGCCAAGGGACGCGAGGCCATAGCACCGGCCAAGACCAAGATCGAGGCCGCGATGAAAGCACGGCACGAGGGCAAGCTGGATGTGACCGTGATTACCCAGGACGCCGTGCTGTCGACCTTCGACCGCATCCTCAAGGCCTTGACCCTCGCGGTGGCGGGCATCGCCGCGATCAGCCTGGCGGTGGCCGGTATATTGGTCATGAACGTGATGTTGGTCGCCATCACGCAACGCACCACCGAGATCGGCCTACTCAAGGCCTTGGGCGCCACCAATGGCCATGTCCGTATTTTGTTTTTCACCGAAGCCGCGCTGTTGTCGCTGGCCGGCGCCCTGCTCGGCTTGGGTCTGGGTCAAGCCGGCAGCGCGCTGCTGCGCCAGGTCTACCCTGCCCTGCCGGCCTATGCCCCGACCTGGGCAAGCATGGCCGGCGTTTTGATCGCCTTGCTGACCGGCATCCTGTTCAGCATCCTACCCGCCCGTAGAGCGGCCAGGATGGACCCAGTGCAGGCCTTGTCGAAACGGTGATGCGATGAAGTGGCGAGATTTCATCCAGCTCAATCTGCGCGCGCTGACCGCGCATAGGCTGCGCAGTTTTCTGACCTTGCTCGGCATCGCCGTCGGCATCGCGGCGGTGATCCTGCTCACCTCCATCGGCGAGGGCATCCATCGTTTCGTACTGAATGAATTCACTCAGTTCGGCACCAATGTCATCGGCATCAATCCGGGCAAGACGACCACGCATGGCAGTCCGGTCGGCCTCTTGGGCACGGTACGGCCACTGACGCTGGACGACAGCGAGGCCATGGCGAGATTGCCGAACATCGTGGCGTCGACGCCGTTCGTGCAAGGCAATACCGAGATCGAGGCGAACGGGCGCGTGCGAAGAACCATGGCCTACGGCGTCGGCCCGGCCATGGATAGGACTTTCAGAATGCGCCCATCGATCGGCCAATTCCTGCCGGCGGACGACCTGCATAGCCCGCGCGCCTATGCCGTGTTGGGCGCCAAGATGCGGCGCGAGCTGTTCGGCGATGCCAACCCCCTGGGCGAGCGCATTCGCATCGGCGGTTCGCGCTTCCGCATCGTCGGGGTGATGGAGGCCAAGGGCCAGGTATTGGGCATCGACCTGGACGACTCGGTGTTCATCCCGGCCGCGCGCGGCTTGGAGCTGTTCAACCGCGAAGGCCTGATGGAGATCGACGTCACCTATGAGGCTGGCATCCCCAGCGCCCATGTCGCCGACCAGATCAAGCGGCTGCTAATCGCGCGGCACGGCCGCGAGGACTTCACCATCACCACCCAGGAAGACATGCTGCGCACGCTGTCGAATGTGTTGGATATCCTGACCTTCGCGGTCGGCGCCTTGGGCGGCATATCGCTAGTGGTCGGCGGGGTCGGCATCGTCACCATCATGACCATCGCCGTGAGCGAGCGGACCAACGAGGTCGGCCTGTTGCTGGCCTTGGGCGCGCCGCGGCACACCGTGCTGACATTGTTTCTTGGCGAGGCGATCCTGTTGGCGGCGATCGGGGGAATATTCGGCTTGTTGCTGGGGGTGGGGCTGGCCCAATTGCTGCATCTGGCGGTGCCGGCCCTGCCGGTGCATACGCCATGGACCTTCGTGCTGGCGGCCGAGACGATCGCGGCCCTGATCGGCTTGGCGGCCGGCGTATTGCCGGCGCGCCGCGCCGCCCGCCTCGACCCGGTCGAGGCCTTGAGGGCTGAATAAATCGCTGGGATTTATTCGGCCTTCTTGTCCACCATGTCCTGGTTGACCTTGACCTCGCTCTTGGCCTTCAGCCCGTCGATATAGGCGCGCATCTCGGCCTGCGCGAACAAGCGTTGCAGGTCGCGGCGCATCGCCTTGGCCTGCTCGGGCGGCATTTCGCCCGGCATGACTTGATTGATCCGATACAGGCGGTAACCGTCGGCCGTTTCCACCCCGGTCCAGGCCGGCAGCTTGGTCGCGTTCGCTTTGAAGATGGCCTTGATCGCCACGGGCGGCAGGTTGAGAGGACGCATGCGCGATACGGTCATCGGCGCCGACAGGCCGCTCGGGGCCTGTCCGTTCTGCACGGCTTGCAGGGCCTGCTGGCCGGCCTCGGCCGCCTTCTTCCCGGCGGCCTCGTTTTGCAGCTTGAGCCGGATCATCGGCGCCACCTCGGCCAGGGGACGGGTGCTGGCCGGACGGTGCTCCAGCACGCGGGCGGCGACCAGGGTGTTCGGCGCCACCTCGATGGCCTCGGTGTTCTGGCGCTTGGCTAAGGCGTCGTTGCCAAAGATGGCATCGATCAAGCGCGGATTGGACAGGATGGCCGGCTGCGCATTGCCCGCCCGCACCCAACCGCTTTCTTCCAGCTTGAGCTTGAACTCGCGGGCGGCCGGCTCCAGGCTGTCCGGCTGTTCGTAGACCATATTGCTGAAGCGCTCGGCTGCCTCGGCGAATTTGCGCGCGGCCTCTTGGCCTTGCAGTTCGCGCATGATCTCGGCCTTGACCGTATCGAAGCCGATCTGCGCGCCGGGGGTGATGCCGTCGACGCGGATGATGTGATAGCCGAATTGGCTCTCGACCAGACCGCTGATCTCACCGACCTTCAGCCGGTAGGCCGCGTCGGAGAACGGCTTGACCATCATGTCGCGCGTGAAGTTGCCCAGGTCGCCGCCCTTTGCCGCCGAACCCGGATCGTCGGAAAACTTCTTGGCCAGCTCGGCGAAACGGGCCGGCTGCGCCTTGACCTCTTGCAGCACCTTCTCGGCCTTGGCCTTGGCCGCCGCCTTGGCGTTCGCGTCGGTGCCGGCCTGGATCAGGATATGGCTGGCCCGACGGCTTTCCGGTTGCTGATAGCGGACCTTGTTGCTTTCATAGCTTTGCCGCGCCATCGCGTCGCTGACTTGAATCTGGTCCTTGATCGCGTCCTGCGACAGGACGACGAACTGCACGCGGGCCTGGGCCGGCAAGGCATAGTCCTGCTGGTGCGTGTTGTAGGCCTGCTCGACGCTGGCATCGTCGATCTTGACCAGGTTCAAGAAGCTCTTCGCATCGTAGACGGCCTCGTTGACTTCGCGTTGCTGCGACAGCAGTTGCGCCAGGCGGCCGATGCCGGCCGTCGGCACCACGGCGCCCTCGCCGTAGCCGAATTGCGCCTGACGCAAGAGGATGTCCTGCTGGATCATTTGCGTGAGCTTTTGTTCGGTCCAGTTGCGGCTGCGCAGGAAGGCATCGAGTCGCTCCTTGGAGAACTTGCCGTTGTCCTGGAACACCTCGATGCCGGCGAGCAAGGCGCTCATCTGGGCCTCGCTGACCGTGAAGCCGGCGTCTTGTGCCTGGCGGGCCAACAGGCGGATGTCGACCAGTTGATCGACGACCTGTTTGCGCAGGGCCTTGTCGATCTCGGCCGGCAAGTCGCCCTTGACGCCCATGGCCGTGCGCTGCTGTTTGACCGCGTCGAGGAAGTCGCGCTGGCTGATCGGATCGCCGTCGAGCGTGGCGACTGCCGCTTCCTTGCCACCGCCCTGAAAATACGAATCGACCCCCCATATGGCGAAGGTCAGGACGATGAAGCCTAGGATGATGCGGGCGATCCAACCTTGGGCACGTTCACGGATAGCTTCAAGCATGGTCTTTGTCGTCTATAGGTCGATGGCAAAAAAAAGGCGAACGCCTGGTTCGCCTTGATATGGGTATTGGCGGAGTGGACGGGACTCGAACCCGCGACCCCCGGCGTGACAGGCCGGTATTCTAACCGACTGAACTACCACTCCAAATTCTCTCGTTTTCTCTGGTGGGTGCTGACGGGATCGAACCGCCGACATTCGCCTTGTAAGGGCGACGCTCTACCAGCTGAGCTAAGCACCCGGGAAAGCGCGCAAGTTTACCGAAACCTCGCGCGCATTGCCAGTATTAGTGTTTGATGACGGCGGGGGCGTCTTCCTTCGCCGCGACCGGCGCGGCTTCCGCCGCGGCCTCGTCGGACAAGGGTTCCGGTTTGCGTTCCAACGTCGCGTCGAGCACCTGCTCGATCCACTTCACCGGGCGAATTTCCAGGCGGTTCTTGATGTTCTCCGGGATTTCGACCAAGTCCTTGACGTTGCCCTCGGGAATCAACACGGTCTTGATGCCGCCGCGATGCGCCGCCAGGAGTTTTTCCTTGAGGCCGCCGATCGGCAGCACCTCGCCGCGTAGCGTGATCTCGCCGGTCATCGCGACATCGCAACGCACCGGGATGTCGGTCATCGCCGAGACGATCGCGGTGCACAGCGCGATGCCGGCGCTGGGGCCGTCCTTCGGCGTCGCGCCCTCGGGCAGGTGGATGTGCATGTCGTTCTTTTCGAAGGTCTCGGTCTTGATGCCGAGCGCCTTGGCGCGGCTGCGCACCACGGTGCGCGCGGCCTCGACCGATTCCTTCATCACGTCGCCCAGTTGGCCGGTGCGGATGATGGCGCCCTTGCCCGGCATCATGGTGGCCTCGATGGTCAGCAGTTCGCCGCCGACCTCGGTCCAGGCCAGGCCGGTGACCTGGCCGACCTGGTTGACCTTTTCGGCCATGCCGTAGGTGTATTTGTGCACGCCGAGGTACTTCTCCAGGTTCTTCGGCGTGACGCTGATCTTGCCGCGCGCCTTCTTCATCTGATGCGCGGTGGCCGCCTTGCGGCAGATCTTGGCGATCTCGCGCTCGAGGCTGCGTACGCCCGCTTCGCGCGTGTAGTAGCGCACGATGTCGCGCAAGGCGCCTTCGGTCACGTTCAGATCGGTCTCGGCAAGGCCGTTGTTTTTCATCTGCTTGGCCAGCAGGTAGCGCTCGGCGATATTGACCTTTTCGTCCTCGGTATAGCCGGACAGGCGAATGACCTCCATCCGGTCGAGCAGCGGCGCCGGGATGTTCATCGAGTTGGCGGTGGCGATGAACATCACGTCGGACAGGTCGAAATCGACCTCGATGTAGTGGTCCTGGAAGGTGTGGTTCTGCTCGGGGTCGAGCACTTCCAGCAGCGCGGACGACGGGTCGCCCCGGAAGTCCTGGCCCATCTTGTCGACTTCGTCGAGCAGGAACAAGGGGTTGCGCACCGTGGTCTTGCTCAGGCTCTGCAAAATCTTGCCCGGCATGGAGCCGATGTAGGTGCGGCGATGGCCGCGAATTTCGGCCTCGTCGCGCACGCCGCCCAGGGCCATGCGCACGAACTTGCGGTTGGTGGCGCGGGCGATGGACTGGCCGAGCGAGGTCTTGCCGACACCGGGTGGGCCGACCAGGCACAAGATCGGCGCCTTCAGCTTGTCGACGCGCTGTTGCACCGCGAGGTATTCCAAAATGCGTTCCTTGACCTTGTCCAGACCGTAGTGCTCGTGTTCCAGCACCTCCTCGGCCTTGCCCAGGTCCTTGCTGATTTTGGTCTTTTTCTTCCAGGGCAGGTTGACCAGGGTGTCGATGTAGGTACGGACCACGGTGGCCTCGGCCGACATCGGCGACATCATGCGCAGCTTCTTCAGCTCGGCCTCGGCCTTCTTGCTCGCCTCTTTCGACATGCCGGCGGACTTGATCTTCTTGTCGAGTTCGTCGAGTTCGGCGCCTTCTTCGATCTCGCCCAGTTCCTTCTGGATCGCCTTGACCTGTTCGTTCAGGTAGTACTCGCGCTGGCTCTTCTCCATCTGGCGTTTCACGCGGCCGCGGATGCGCTTCTCGACTTGGAGGATGTCGATCTCGGCCTCCATGAAGCCCATCAGGTGGTCGAGCCGGCTCTTGAGGTCGAACATCTCGAGGATGGCCTGCTTCTGCTCGAGCTTGAGCGGCAGATGGGCGGCAATGGTGTCGGCCAGGCGGCCGCCGTCGTCGATGCCGGCCAGCGAGGCCATGATCTCGGGCGGGATTTTCTTGTTCAGTTTGACGTAATTGTCGAATTGGGCCAGCAAGGCGCGGCGCATGGCCTCGATCTCGGTGTCTTCCCAGCCCTCTTCGCCTTCGGCCAGGGGTTCGGCCGTGCCGGAGAAGTGCGTCTTCTCATCCGCGAAGTCGCGGATCTTCATGCGCTGATTGCCTTCGACCAGGACTTTGACGGTACCGTCCGGCAGTTTCAGCATTTGCAGGATGCTGGCCACCGTACCGACTTGGTACATGTCCTCGAAGCTGGGCTCGTCCTTGGCCGCCGATTTTTGCGCGACCAGCAGGATGTGCTTGCCGGCCTCCATCGCCACTTCCAGGGCCTTGATCGATTTCGGCCGGCCGACGAAGAGCGGGATCACCATGTGCGGGAAGACCACCACGTCGCGCAAAGGCAACAGCGGCAAGGTGACGGGGCTGGTGTACTGGGCGGTTTGACTCATGGCGATCCTCGGCGGCCAGGCCGCGTGACAATGACCTATAATTGGTGACGTTGTCGCGAATTTCAAGTGCGGCAACGCCCACGGATCGGCGACGACAGCCTTAAGAAGCGACCTTGGGCTCCTTGGAGGCCTCGGCGTAAATGAGCAGAGGTTGGCCCTCGCCCGAAATCACTTTCTCGTCGATCACGACCTTGGCCACATCCTTCATGCTGGGCAGCTCGAACATCAGGTCGAGCAGGGCGTGTTCGATGATGGAACGTAGGCCGCGAGCGCCCGTCTTGCGCTCCAGGGCACGCTTGGCGATCGCATTCAAGGCCTCTTCGCGGAACTCCAATTCGACGCCTTCCATGTGGAAGAGTTTCTGGAATTGCCTGATCAGCGCATTTTTCGGCTGAGTCAGAATTTGAACCAAGGCATCCACGTCCAATTCCTCGAGCGTCGCCAAGACCGGCAGGCGGCCGACGAACTCCGGGATCAGGCCGTACTTGATCAGGTCTTCCGGTTCGACCCGGCGCAGGGTGCCGCTGATTGCCTTGTTATCGTCCTTGCTGACCACATTGACGCCGAAACCGATACCCGATTTCTCGGTCCGGTCGCGGATCACCCGGTCCAGGCCGCTGAAGGCGCCGCCGCAGACGAAAAGGATATTGGTGGTATCGACCTGGATGTATTCCTGGTTCGGGTGCTTGCGCCCGCCCTGCGGCGGCACCGAGGCGGTGGTGCCCTCGATCAGCTTGAGCAGGGCCTGCTGCACACCCTCGCCCGACACGTCGCGGGTGATGGACGGGTTGTCCGACTTGCGCGATATCTTGTCGATCTCGTCGATGTAGACGATGCCGGTACGGGCCTTTTCCACATCGTAATCGCACTTCTGCAAGAGCTTCTGGATGATGTTCTCGACATCCTCGCCGACATAGCCGGCCTCGGTCAGGGTGGTCGCATCGGCGATCACGAACGGTACATTGAGCAGGCGGGCCAGGGTCTGGGCCAGCAAGGTCTTGCCGGAGCCGGTCGGGCCGATCAGCAGGATGTTGCTCTTGGCCAGCTCGACCTCGTCCGCGTTGCGGGTTTCCGGCTGGCGCAGGCGCTTGTAGTGGTTGTAGACCGCCACGGCCAGGGCCTTTTTCGCCAGAGTCTGGCCGATCACGTACTGATCCAGGGTCTGCTGGATTTCCTTGGGCGTCGGCAGGCGATCTTCGCCCTCGCCCGCCTCTTTCAAGCCCTGGGCCTCTTCGCGGATGATGTCGTTGCACAGTTCCACGCACTCGTCGCAGACGAACACCGAAGGACCGGCGATCAGCTTGCGCACCTCGTGCTGGCTTTTACCGCAGAAGGAACAGTAGAGAAGTTTGTCGTTGCCCTGATTGTCAGACATCTTTGTCCCGTTGATCCCGTTCAGCCCAAATACCCGAATAATTAAGTCAAGTTTAGCGAGCCTGATCTCGGCTGGCTAGTACTTTATCGACCAGGCCGTACTTGACTGCAGCCTCGGCACTCATGAAGTAGTCGCGATCGGTATCGCGCTCGATCGTCTCGATGGGCTGGCCGGTATGTTGGGCTAGCAATCCGTTCAGGCGTTCGCGCAGATACAGGATTTCCTTGGCGTGTATCTCGATGTCCGAGGCTTGGCCCTGAAAACCGCCCAAGGGCTGGTGAATCATGGTGCGCGAATTCGGCAGGGCGAAACGCTTGCCCTTGGCGCCGGCCGAAAGCAGGAAGGCGCCCATGCTGGCGGCCTGGCCGATGCACAGGGTCGACACGTCGGGCTTGATGAACTGCATGGTGTCGTAGATGCCCATGCCGGCCGTGACCGAACCGCCCGGCGAATTGATGTAGAGGAAGATGTCCTTGTCCGGATTTTCCGACTCAAGGAAGAGCAACTGGGCCACGACCAGGTTCGCGGTATCGTCGGTGACGGGGCCGACCATGAAGACCACCCGCTCCTTCAGCAGGCGGGAATAGATGTCAAACGCGCGCTCGCCACGTCCGCTTTGTTCGATGACCATCGGGATGTACCCGAGGCCGCTCGGTTCCTGAGTCCAACGCGTCATTACGCTTTCCCCATCAAGGTTTCCATGGTGACCGCCTCGTCGCTCACCTGCGCCTTGCCCAAGACCCACTCCACGATGTTTTCTTCCAGCACCAGGGAGCTGACTTCGCGCAAGCGTTCTCTGTCGGCATAGTACCACGCGACCACCTCGGCGGGATTCTCGTAACTCTGGGCAAACTCCTCGACCATCGCCTTGACCTGTTCCTCCCGAGCGACAATGCCGTTGGCCTTGGCCAATTCGCCGAGCAGCAGGCTCACGGCCACGCGACGCTGCGCCTGGGTCTCGAATACGGCATCGCTGAGCTTGATGTCCTCGGTCTTCATGCCGCGCGCTTGCAGGTCATGCACCGCGCGCTCCATCATGGCCTGGCGCTCCATCGCGATCAGTCCCTTGGGCACGTCGAACGGCGTGGCCTTGAGCAGGGCCTCCACCACTTGTTCCTTGACCCGGCTCTGGATGCGGCGCTTGGCCTCGCGCTTCAAGTTGTCGCCGATGTCTTGCCGCAGCTTGGCGACACCTTGGTCGACGCCCATGCTGTGGGCGAAGGCGTCGTCGAGCTCGGGCATTTGCGCCTCATGCACCGACTTCACGGTCACCTCGAAGGTTGCGGTCTTGCCGGCCACGTCCTTGCCGAAATAGTCGGCCGGGAAGGTCATATCGAAAGTCTTGTGCTCGCCGGCCTTCATGCCGGTCAAGGCGTCTTCGAAGTCCTTCAGCAAGCGGCCTTCGCCCAGCACGACCGGGAAATCCTTGGCCTCGCCGCCTTGGAAAATCTCGCCGCCGATGCGGCCGACATAATCCATATGCAGGCGATCGCCGGCCTGGGCCGCGCGATCGGCGGCGCGATACTGCACGCGCTGCTTGCGCAGCACTTCAATCGTGCGGTCGATGTCCTCATCTTTCACTTCCGCCACCGGGCGGGTGATCTTGATCTGGCCGATGTCGCCCAGCTTGACCTCGGGGAAGACCTCGAAGGTGGCCTTGAAGGTCAACTCGACCGCACCCGGTTCATTGCCGGCCGATTCGAAGTTGGGATAGCCCGCGACCTTGATGTCCTGCTCGCGCACGCTGTCGTAGAAACGCTGTTGCAGGGCCTCGCCCAGCACATCGCCGCGCACCTCGGCGCCGTAACGTTGGCTGATCATGTTCATCGGCGCCTTGCCGGGACGGAAGCCATCCAGCTTCACGCTCTTGGACAAGCGCTGTAGACGCTTGGCCGCCTCGGTTTCGATCTCTGCCGTCGGCAGACTCAGGGTCAGGCGGCGCTCCAGGCCGGCCAGGGTTTCTACGGTGCTTTGCATCATGCTTTCCTTCGAGCGACAGACTTTGCGGCAATGGCCGCCATCGGGCCCGGGCGAGCGGCCGGCATGGCGTGCGATTGTCGCGATAACACACTGAATTAAATGGGAATTCAAATCCACCGCCTCGGAATTTCGAGCGGGATTTAGGGCCTAGCCCCCGGATTTCGCAACGGCCGGAAGAATAACACGAAAGCCGTCGGACTTCGCCCCGAGCACGGGGCGTCGAACTTAGCTCAGCGGGACGTTGACGCCCGCCGAGGCGATCTGGCCGTCCTCATGCGCTTGCACGCCGCTGACGCCGATCGCGCCGATGATGTGGCCCTCCAGGGCAAGCGGCATGCCGCCTTCGGACGGGACCACGCCGGGCAAGCCGAGCACGCCCAAACGGCCGCCGGCCAGGGCCTCGGACCACGCGCTGGTCGGCCGTTTGAAGGCCACCGCCGCCTGCGCCTTGGCGATGGCGATGGCGACGCTGCCGTGCTGCGCGCCGTCGAGCCGGGACAGGCAAAGGGGATGGCCGCCATCGTCGACCACGGCGATGACCACCGGCCAGCCTTGTTTCACGGCCTCGGCCTCGGCCGCGGCCAGCACCTTCTTGGCGGCGGCCAGGGTGAGCGCGGCCTTTTGTCGGATCAAGCTTTCGGACATCCGTATCACCGTCGACAGAGATTCAGATTTGATTTTGGTGCGGAAGACAGGACTCGAACCTGCACACCTTGCGGCGCTGGAACCTAAATCCAGTGCGTCTACCAATTCCGCCACTTCCGCGAAAGCGCGAAGTGTAATATACCGGTTGCCTTGCTGTCAGGCGCAAATGCGCGCCATTTGCGCCCAATACGACCTAACCATGACCACCGCCCAGTCGCCCCGCCCTACCCTGGTCAACGTCGGCCATTACGAAAATTTCCCGGTCGCCTCGATCTTTCTGCCCAAGCGCTTACGCCGTCCAATTCAAGCCATCTATCGCTTCGCCCGCGCGGCCGACGACATCGCCGACGAGGGCGATGCGCCTACGGATGCCCGGCTGGCGGAACTGGAGGCCTTTCGCGAACAACTGCGCCTGTTAGAGCGAGGCGAAGCCGCGACTCATCCAATCTTCGTCGAACTGGGCGAGGCCATTCGCCGGCACGGCCTGCCTTTCCCCTTGTTCCACGACCTGCTCGACGCCTTCGCCCAGGATTGCACCAAAAAGCGCTATGCCGATTTCGGCGAGGTCATGCGCTATTGCCGCAAATCGGCCAACCCCATCGGCCGCCTGCTGCTCAAGCTCTACCACGCCGATGCGCCGCGCAACGAGGCCTATTCGGACGGCATCTGCTCGGCCTTGCAAATCATCAACTTCCTGCAGGATGTTGCGATCGACTGGCAGAAAGACCGGGTCTATTTTCCGCAGGACGAGATGGCGCGCTACGGCATCGGCGAGCGCCAGATCGCCGAGGGTCGCACCGACGGCTTGTGGCAGCTCTTCATGCGCGAGCAGATCGAGCGCGCGCGTAAGCTGCTGGCCGCCGGCGCCCCGCTCGGCCGCGTGCTCAAGGGCCGTATCGGCTTCGAGATGCGGCTGATCATCCTGGGCGGCGAGCGCATCCTGTATAAACTGCACCGCAGTCATGGCGACATGTTTCATCAACGCCCTAAACTCGGCCCAAGCGACTGGCTGTATATGCTGTGGCGCGCCTTGAGAAAGAAATAGATACGGATGGACGTTCATCGATACTGCGAAGAGAAGGCCGCCGCCAGCGGCTCCAGCTTCTACTACAGCTTCCGCTTCCTGCCGCTGGCGCGGCGGCAGGCGATCACCGCCTTCTATGCCTTCTGCCGAGAGGTCGACGACGTCGCCGACGAATGCCAGGAGCCGGCCGTCGCCCAGGCCAAGCTTAATTGGTGGCGCGACGAGATCGACCGGCTCTATGCCGGCCAGCCGGGCCATCCGGTGACCCAGGCCCTGCAAGCGGGGGTGGCCGCCTACGGCCTGCCGAAAGAGGCCTTTCTGGAAGTCCTCGACGGCATGGAGATGGATGCCAGCCAACACCGTTACCCGGATTTTCGTACCCTGCGCCTGTATTGCCACCGGGTGGCCGGCGTGGTCGGCGAGGTGGCCGCGTCGATCTTCGGCTATCGCGAGCATGCCACCCATAAATATGCCGGCCTGCTCGGTCTGGCCTTCCAGTTGACCAACATCATCCGCGATGTCGGCGAGGATGCTCGGCGCGGCCGCATCTATCTGCCGCAGGACGAGCTGGCCCGGTTCGGCGTGGCCGAGGCCGACATCCTGCAAGGCCGCGAGACCGAGGCCTTCCGCAATCTCATGGAATTCCAGTACCGGCGCGCCGACGAGTTCTACCGCCAGGCCCTGGCCACCCTGCCCGCCACCGACCGCAAGGCCCAGCGGCCGGGCCTGATCATGGCCGCCATCTACCGCACCTTGCTCGACGAGATTCGCCGCGACGGCTTTCCGGTCCTGCGTTGCCGGGTGTCGCTGACCCCGCTGCGCAAGCTGTGGCTGGCCTGGCGTACCTGGGTGCGCGGGTGACGCAGCCGAGCCGCATCGCCGTCATCGGCGGCGGCTGGGCCGGTCTGGCCTGCGCGGTCGAATTGGCTGACCAGGGCCTGCCGGCCACCGTGTTCGAGGCCGCCAAGCACTTGGGCGGCCGCGCCCGCCGGCTCGATTGGCAAGGCATGGCCATCGACAACGGCCAGCACATCCTGATCGGCGCCTACCGCGAAACGCTGCGGCTGCTGACCAGGCTGGGCCAGGACGATCTCCTGGAGCGCCGCCCCTTCGTCTTCGACCAACCGCCTGCTTTCCGCCTCGCCCTGCCCCGTTTGCCGGCGCCGCTGCATGTCGCCCTGGGCCTGCTGGCCGCACGCGGCCTGAGCTGGCGCGACAAGTGGGCCGCCGCCCGCTTCATCGAGGCCTTGAAGCATCAGGGCTACCGTTTACCCGGCGATTGCAGCCTCTCCGAGTTGCTGGATCGGCACGGCCAGACCGAGGCCTTGCGCCGCCACCTGTGGGAGCCGATCTGTCTTGCCGCCCTGAACACGCCCATGGCCCAGGCCTCGGCCCAGATATTCTGCAATGTGCTGCGCGACAGCCTCGGCGCCGGCCGGGCCGACAGCGACCTGCTGTTGCCGCGGGCCGATCTGGGCAGGCTCATGCCCGATGCCGCAGCGGCCTTCATCCGGGCCAGGGGCGGACGCATCGAGCTGGGACAGCGCATCGACGCCGTCACCCATGATGCCCTGGGCCTTCGCCTGAGCGGCCGGGACGCGGTGTTCGACCACGTGGTCTGCGCCAGCCATCCGGCCCAATTGCCCGGCATGCTGGCGCACTTGCCGGAGTTGGCGCCGGTCGCGCGCCTGGTCGCCGGCTTCGGCTACCAGCCCATCCTGACCTTGTGGCTGAGCTTCGAGCTCGACCTCGAACTGGCCGTGCCCATGCTCGGGCTCGACCGTGGCCCCGGCCAGTGGTTGTTCGACCGTGGCGATATCGGGCCGGGCCTGGCCAGCGTGGTGATCAGCGCCGAAGGGCCGCATCTGTCCATGGGCAAGCAGGCGCTGCTCGATGCGGTGCTCGGCCAGTTGCGCCGGGCCGTACCGGCCCTGCCCGATCTGCGCGATGCGCTACTTATCGCGGAAAAACGCGCCACCTTCGCCGCCGTGCCGAATATGCAGCGACCGGACAACGCCACCGCCCTGCCCGGCCTCTACCTAGCCGGCGATTACACCCGCAGCGACTACCCCGCCACCTTGGAAGGCGCCGTGCGTAGCGGCATCGCCTGCGCCCGACTGATCCGCGAACAGATCGAAACAACTCGTTAACAGCCTGTTGCGGCCTGAAACCCCTGTATCGGGGGGCCGGGCCTAGAGTCAAGTCTCCACCCCACCGTTAGGAGACGACCATGAACAAGACCCTGATCAGCCTCATCCTCATCGCCGTGAGCGGCCTAGCCACGGCCGAGGAGACGCCCCCGGCCGAAGGCCAGCCGGGCTGGCAGCAGATGTTCGACAAGCTCAAGGCCATCGAATCGCGCAGCCATCACGGCCGCATCCGCATCCTGCAAGAGGCCGAAGACTGCATCCAGGCGGCCAAGACGCCGCCGGCCTATCGCGCCTGCGAACAGAAGGAGGCGCAGGCCCGCGAGCAACTGCGGGAAGAACTGCGGCCGCTGCACGAGGCCTTGCGCAAGGAAGCCAAGCCGTTCCGCCAATCCCGCCCGGCGGAGGCCCCGGCGCCCAAGCTTTGACCTCGCATGGCAAGGCGGCGGCCCGGCTGCCGCCTTGTTATACTGCGGCCTCTTCGTAAAGGCCGTGTCATGCAGGCAGCCAAGACCCCCATCAAAGACTATCGAGCCGCGCCCGATCTACTCAAGGATCGCGTCATCCTCATCACCGGCGCGGGCCAAGGCCTGGGCCGCGCGGTCGCCATCGCCTGCGCGGTACACGGCGCCACGGTCATCCTGAGCGGCCGGCAGGTCGCCAAGCTGGAACAGGTCTACGACGAGATCGTCGCCGCCGGCGGGCCGGAGCCGGTCATCTTCTCGACCGATCTGGCTACGGCCCAAGACAAGGACTACGAGGCGCTGGCCAGCTCCATCGGCTGGCAGTTGAAGCGGCTGGACGGCATCGTGCACAGCGCCTCGCTGTTCTACAACCTGTCGCCCCTGAGCATCCAGACCGGCGAACAGTGGCTGGACCTGTTCCGGGTGAACGCGATGGCGCCGTTCGCCCTGACCCGCGCTTGCGAGCCGCTGCTCAAGCGCGTACCCGATGCCTCGGTGGTGCTGGTCGGCGAGAGCCATGGCGACAAGCCGGCCGCCTTCTGGGGCGGTTTCGCCGTATCCAAGGCGGCAATGCACACCTATTTGAAGATTCAGGCCGAGGAGTGGGAAGGCCAGGCCAATCCGCGCATCAATATGCTGATCCCCGGCCCGATGCATTCGCCGCAGCGTTCGCGCACGCATCCGGGCGAATACAAGGAAGACCTGGCCAAACCCGAGGATCTGGTGCCCTATTTCCTGTATCTATTGGGTAGCGACGGCCAGGGCAGCCGAGGCCAAGTCATCAAGTGCCGCCAGGGTTCCGGCGAGCAGGACTACTAGCCGTACTGCCTGGCGTAGTCGAGCATCTCCGCCAGGCTCTCCAAACCGACGATCCGCGCCTCCCCGCTCTTCTGCTTCGGCAGGTTGGCCTTGGGCACCAGCAAGGTGTCGAAGCCGAGCTTGAGCGCCTCGCGGATGCGTTCCTGCCCCCGTTGCACCGGACGAATCTCGCCCGATAGGCCGATCTCGCCGAACACCGCCAGTTTGTGCGGCAAGGGCTTGTTGCGTATGGAAGAAAACACCGCCATCAGCACGGCCAGATCGGCCGCCGGTTCGGCGATGCGCACCCCGCCCACCGCGTTGACGAAGACATCCTGATCGGAGCAGCCGATGCCGCCGTGCCGGTGCAGCACCGCCAACAACATGGCCAGGCGGTTGGGATCGAGCCCTACCGTCAACCGGCGCGGCGTTGGGGTGTGCGCGGCATCGACCAGGGCCTGTATCTCCACCAGCAGCGGCCGCGTGCCTTCTTGCGCCACGATCACGCACGAGCCGGGCGCCTCGCGCTCGCTACGGTTGAGAAAGAGCGCCGAAGGGTTGTTGACGCCCTTGAGCCCCTTTTCGGTCATGGCGAACACGCCCAGTTCGTTCACCGCGCCGAAGCGGTTCTTGAAGGCGCGCACCAGGCGGTAGCTGGAGCCGGTGTCGCCCTCGAAATAGAGCACGGTGTCGACGATGTGCTCCAGCACGCGCGGGCCGGCCAAGGCCCCCTCCTTGGTGACATGGCCGACCATGATGATGCAGGTGCCGTGGGTCTTGGCGTGGCGCGTCAGCTCTTGCGCGCATTCGCGCACCTGGGCCACGCTGCCGGGCGCGGACTGCAAGGCCTCGGTGTAGACGGTCTGGATCGAGTCGATCACCACGATCTCGGGCCGCTCGGCATGCAAGGTGCCGAGGATGGCCTCGAGCCGAATCTCGGTCAGCAAGGGAAAATCGGCCTCGGCCAATTCCAGCCGCTTGGCGCGCAAGGCGATCTGGCCGGCCGATTCTTCGCCGCTGACATAAAGCACCTTGCGCCGATCGGCCAGCATGGCCAAGGCCTGCAATAGCAAGGTGGACTTGCCGATGCCGGGGTCGCCGCCGATCAGTACCACGCCGCCCGGCACCAGGCCACCGCCGAGCACGCGGTCGAATTCGGATAGGCCGGTGCCGTGCCGTGGCGTCTCCTTGGTCCGCACCTGCGCCAGCTTGACGACCCCTTCGCTCTTGGCCAGGGATTGGAAACGGCGCGACTTGGCCTCGGCCACGGTCTCGGACAAGGTGTTCCAGGCCAGGCAGCTCGGGCATTGGCCTTGCCATTTGCTGGACTGTCCGCCGCATTGGTTACATACATAAAGGACGCTGGATTTGGACATGGATCAATTCGTGTTGCGCATGTAAGAGCCTATTTCAGTAGGAAACGTACCCCGCGCCGGTTGCCTGCGGGATGCAGTGCAAGGCGCGGGGGGCGAAGTGTAGTTATTCTCCACGAGCCACCCGCAACGCGGCAATGCACCCGCAGGCAACCGGCCCTTCGGGTTGAGGTCAGGATCGGCGTCTGCTGCGTTGCGCCGCTTGTCGATGGAATGACCATCGACTGCGCGCCGCGCCTTGCATCCATCCGATCCTGACCTCAACGCGGGGCACGTTTCCTTCTGAAATAGGCTCTAAGGGCTATCATTACGAAAATGATGACACGAGCTGGCGCTGGCCATCCCACTTCTACCAGGACAATGGACGCTCAATGCCCTGGGCGGTTTACATTAGAGCATAGATCGTCCGCTCGACGGGGCATCGCGCCATGAGCCGCGCCGCGCTCGACCCCATCCGGACAGAGCAGGTCAAACAGCTATACGAGGCCCTGCCTCTGGGGCTGGTAGCCAGCGTGGTCAATAGCATCATCATCGTGGCCATGCTCGGTGGCCAAGTGCCGGCCCATCAACTCCTCGGCTGGTCCCTTGCCCTTGCCGCCATGCTATTGGGGCGCTACGCCGTGATGCGCGTCTATCGGCGGCAGTCGCCCTACCCCCCCACGGCGGCGGCATGGCAGGCGCGTTTTTATGTCGGTGTCGTATTGTCCGGCGTGGTATGGGGCGGCACCGCGTTCGCCATCTTCCCGGCGGACAGCGCCGCGCATCAGCTTTTGTTGACCTTGGTGATCGCCGGGACCGCCGCCGGGGCGGTCAGCACCCTATCCTACCAATGGCAAAGCATCTCTTTATTCCTGGCCTTGGCGCTATTGCCTTTCGTCCTGCGCTATCTCCTTCAAGGCGAGGGCATCTCCCCTACCGTCGCGCTATTGACGGTCTTCTTCCTGGTCATGATGCTGCTGACCTCGCGCCGCATCTATCTCGGCTACCAAGCCAATCTCGTTTTGCGCCAAGAGGCCCAGGCCTCCGAGACGCGTTTCCGCAATCTGCTGCAAGCCACGCCCGACGCGCTGTTCATCGTCGACGACCAAGGCCGGATCGAGCTCATCAATCAGCGGGCGGTCGAGCAATTCGGCTATACGGAAGAAGCGCTTCGCGGCAATACGATGGCTGCCGTCATGCCGGCGCTCCAGCCGGCGGCGGGCATACAAGCCAACCGCGACGTCTTCGCGCGGCGCAAGGACGGCAGCGAGTTTCCGGCCGATGTCACCCTGAGCAGCTTTGCCTTCGCCAATGGAACCCATACCTGTGCGGCGGTGCGCGACGTGACCGAGCGCTGGGAGGCCGAACAGACCTTGCGCAAGGCGAAGATGGCGGCGGAGGCGGCGAACCAGGCCAAATCGTCGTTCCTGTCGGCCATGAGCCACGAGTTGCGCACCCCGCTCAATGCCATCCTCGGCTTCTCGCAACTGATGCGGGACGACCCCGAGTTGAGCCGCGAGCATCGGGAAAATATCGGGGAAATCTATATGTCGGGCGAGCATCTGCTCAAGCTCATCAACGATGTGCTCGACCTCTCCCGGGTCGAGGCCGGACGCATGCAGCTTTCGATCGAATCGGTCCAGGTCGGCGATTTGATCGAGGCCTGCACGAGCATGACCGAAGCCACGGCCCGGCACCACGGCATTGCCATCGTCGTCCGGACCGAGGCCTGCTCGAATGCGCTCGTGCGCGCGGACCGCACGCGCCTGCTGCAAACCCTGCTCAACCTGGTCAGCAACGCCATCAAATACAACCGCGCACAGGGATCGGTCGAGCTGTCCTGCACACACAGGCCGGACAGCATACTGCGCTTCGGCGTGACCGATACCGGCCTTGGCATCAGCCCCGAGAAGCAACGCAAGCTATTCGTGCCGTTCGCCCGCTTGGGTAAGGAGTTTTCCAATATCGAGGGCACGGGTATCGGACTGTCCTTGTCCAAGCAGATCATCGAGATCATGGGGGGCGAACTAGGGTTCAGCAGCGAACTCGGCAAGGGCTCGACGTTCTGGGTCGATTTGCCCTATATCGGCGAAGCGGCCAGCCCGGAAGGCCCCATCGGCCACCAAGCCGGCAAGCCCGGCGAAGTCACCCTGCTCTATATCGAAGACAACCCGATCAGCCAGCAATTGGTCAGCCAAATCCTGGCGGCGCGACCGGCCTACAGGCTGCTGCAAACCACCGTCCCCACAACGGGTCTACGCATTGCGCGCGAAGCGCGGCCCAATCTCATCCTTTTGGATATCGACATGCCCGACATGAGCGGCCTCGAGGTCGCGGCGCGATTGAAAGCAGCGGTGGCGACACGGCACATCCCGATCATAGCCATCACCGCCGAAAATCCGGACGATATCGCCGCGCTACGCGACCGAAGCCTGTTCGCGGGCCATGTCGCCAAGCCCATCAATCGGCAGTGGCTGCTCGACGGCATCGACGAGATACTCGAACGCGACACATTCCAGGCACGGCAATAAGCTCGTATGGACACGTCTTCGATGCGGGGCATGCCCTGCGACATCTTTTGCAACGTCGTCGACAACTATGGCGATATCGGCGTGGCTTGGCGGCTAGCGCGCCAACTAGCCGCCGAACACGGGGTCCGAATACGGCTGTGGCTGGACGACTTGGCGACGCTCCGGCGTATCTGGCCGAGCGCCGAACTTGGCCTGTCCAGCCAGGAGATCGCGAATGTCGAAGTCCGGCACTGGACCGAGCCCTTCCCGGACATCGCGCCCGCGGCCGTGGTGATCGAAGCCTTCGGCTGCGCCTTGCCCGAAACCTACCTGGCCGCCATGGCCAGGCGCGAACCCCGGCCCGTCTGGCTCAATCTCGAATACCTGAGCGCCGAGTCCTGGGTCAAAGGCTGCCACGGCCTGCCTTCGCCGCATCCGCGACTGCCGCTGACCGCCTATTTCTATTACCCAGGCTTCGAACCGGGCACCGGCGGCCTGATCCGCGAGGCCGGCCTCATGGCCCAAGGCGAGGCCTACCGCTCCGAGCCACGCGAGCAGGCGCTGTTTTGGCGGTCCTTGCAGCTGGCGCCGCCGGCGGATGACATCCTGACGGTCTCCCTCTTTGCCTATGACCACCCCGGCATCCCCGAACTTCTGGCGGCATGGTCGACGGGGGCGGCCAAGCTGCGCTGCCTGCTACCCGAAGGCGTGGCGCCGCATGGCACGGCGCGATTCGCGGACCACGACATGAGGCCCGGCCAAGGCCTGCGGCGCGGCAACCTGGAAATCCGCGTGTTGCCCTTCCTCGATCAGCTCGCCTACGACCGTCTGCTCCGGTCCTGCGACCTGAACTTCGTGCGCGGCGAGGACTCGTTCGTGCGTGCGCAATGGGCCGCCCTGCCCTTCGTCTGGAACATCTATCCCCAACAGGACGATGCGCACTGGCCTAAGCTCGCGGCCTTCCTCGATTTGTATTGCCAAGGACTCGTCCCCGAAGCGGCCGCCGCTTACCGCGCATTCACCGAGGCCTGGAATCGCGGCGGCGGCCTGGCCGCCGCCTGGCCGGCACTACTGCCGCACCTGCCCGAATTGGCCCGGCATGCCGGCGGCTGGGCCGAGCATCTGGCCGACATGCCCGATCTAGCCAGAAACCTGATGCTTTTTTGCAAAGAAAAGTTATAATAATCGGCTTTTTATTCCAGCCAGTTTGCAGGGCAGATTAGATTATGAAGACAGCACAGGAAGTACGCGCCGGTAACGTGATCATGGTGGGTGCCGACCCCATGGTCGTACAGAGGGCCGAATTCAGTAAATCCGGCCGTAACGCCTCCGTGGTCAAGATGAAGATGAAGAACCTTCTCACCGGTTCCGGCAGCGAGACCGTGTACAAGGCCGACGAGAAATTCGAAACCGTCACGCTCGAGCGCAAGGAGTGCACCTACTCCTACTTCGCCGACCCGATGTACGTGTTCATGGACACCGAATACAACCAGTACGAAGTGGAAGCCGACAACCTGGGCGACATGCTGAAATACCTGGAAGACAGCATGCCGTGCGAGGTGGTGTTCTATGACGGCAAGGCCATCTCCGTCGATATGCCGACCTCGGTCGTGCGCGAGGTGGAATACACCGAACCCGCGGTCAAAGGCGACACCTCCGGCAAGGTCATGAAGCCGGCCCGGATCAAGCCTACCGGCGTCGAAATCTCGGTGCCCGCCTTCGTCGAGATCGGCGACCGGATCGAGATCGACACCGCGAGCGGCGAGTACCGCAACCGGGTCAAGGCCTAGCCTTAGCGCCAAACAAAAAAGGCAGCCGACCGGCTGCCTTTTTTGTTGCCTGTGACACGGTCTGCTCAAGCGCTAGCGGCCCGTTGCGCGATGTGCGCCACTGCCTCTTCCACCTGGTCGACCAGGATCAAACACAGGTCGCCGGTATTCAGCCGGGCCAAGGCATTGTCTATGGCCAGAAACTCGCCGCGCACTTCTTCCACTGTACTGGTCCGCTTGGCATTGCTCAGGCCTTGGCGCAACAAAGCCAACACCTCGCCATCGGCCCGGCCGCGCTGGCACTGATCCTGATACAAGACCACGTCGTCGAAGGCATCGCCCAAAATCTCGGTCTGTTGCCGGATATCCTCGTCACGCCGGTCGCCCGCGGCGCTGATGACCACGCTACGGCGCTTGGCCGGCATGGCCTCGACCGCGCGCACCAAGGCCTGGATCGCATCGGGGTTGTGGCCGTAATCGGCGATCACGGTGGCACCCTTGAAATCGAAGCGATTGAAGCGGCCGGGCACGCTGGCGCTGTCGTTGTCGAAACCGCGCAGGCTGGCTTGGATCGCTTCCCAATCGATATCGAGCGCCCAGGCGGCCGCCAGCGAGGCCATGGCGTTGTCGACCTGGAAGCCGATCTTGCCGCCCAAGGTCATTCGAACCTGGCCGAGGGGGATGCGCCGGACCTCGGCCTCGCCTTCCGCCGCGACGATGTCCCCGCCATCGACATAGACCGTGCGGTGGCCCTGGGCCTTATGCGCGGCGATGACCGGATGATGCCGCTCGCTGCCGAAGAAGATGACCTTGCCCGGGCAATAGGCCGCCATCTCGACCACTTTCGCATCGCAGGCGTTGAGCACGGCATGGCCGTCGGGCGCGACGTTCTGCACGACCACGCGCTTGAGCGCGGCCAGGTCGTCCACGGTGTCGATGTAGTTGAGGCCGAGGTGGTCGCCCAGGCCGATATTGGTGACCACGGCCACCTTGCAGCGGTCGAAGCCCAGGCCTTCGCGCAGCAGGCCGCCGCGCGCGGTCTCGAACACGGCGGCGTCGACATCGGGGTGGAGCAAGACATTGCGCGCGCTCTTGGGTCCGCTGCAATCGCCGGTGTCGATGCGCTGGCCCTCGACGAAGACGCCGTCGGTATTGGTCATGCCGACCCGCTTGCCGCTTTGGCGCAGCATGTGCGCGATCAGGCGCACGGTGGTGGTCTTGCCGTTGGTGCCGGTCACCGCCACCACCGGAATGCGGGCATCGTCGCCCTCGCAGAACATCGAGGCGACGATGGCCTCGCCCACGGCGCGGCCCTTGCCGAACGAGGGGTTGAGGTGCATGCGCAGGCCCGGCGCGGCATTGACCTCGACGATGCCGCCGCCTTGCTCCTCCAAGGGCTTGAGCACGCTCTCGCAGACCACGTCGACGCCACAGATATCGAGGCCGATCATATGCGCCGCATCGACCGCGCGGGCCGCCAGCTCGGGATGGACGTCGTCGGTCACATCGGTAGCCGTGCCGCCGGTGCTCAGGTTGGCGTTGTTGCGCAGCACGACGTGGGCACCCTTGGGCGGCACCGAATCGACCGTGTAGCCTTGGATGCCCAGACGGGCGATGGCGATCTCGTCCAGGCGCACCTTGGTCAGCGAGGTGGCATGGCCCTCGCCGCGTCGCGGGTCGCTGTTCACCTGGTCGACCAGCTCGCGCACGCTATGGACGCCGTCGCCGATCACATGCGGCGAATCGCGCCGGGCCGCCGCGACAACTTGGTTGCCCACCACCAGAAAGCGGTGGTCGTGGCCGGTGATGAAGCGCTCGACCAGCACTTCGTCGCTGATCTCGGCGGCCGAGCCGTACACCGCCATGAAGTGCTCGCGCGTGTTGATGTTGACCGTGACGCCCTTGCCCTGGTTGCCGTCCTTGGGCTTGACCACGACCGGCAGGCCGATCGCGCAGGCTGCCGCCCAGCCCTCCTCCGGGCCGGTGACGACGCGGCCGATCGGCACCGGCACGCAGGCCGAATCGAGCAGACGCTTGGTCAAATCTTTATCTTGCGCGATGGTTTCGGCGATGGCGCTGGTGTTATCGGTCTCCGCCGCCTGGATGCGGCGCTGCCGGCTGCCCCAGCCGAACTGGATCAGGCTGCCTTCGGTCAGGCGCCGATACGGAATGCCGCGCGCGACGGCGGCCTGCGCGATGGCGCCGGTGCTGGGGCCGAGTCGCACATCCTCGTCCAGCTCGCGCAAGCGGGCCAAGGCCGCGTCCAGATCGAACGGCGTGTCGTCCAAGGCCGCGCGGCACAGGGCCTCGCTCAGCTCGAAGGCCAGGCGGCCGACCGCCTCTTCGGTGTATTCGACGGTGACGATATACACGCCCTCTTCCGCCATCGCGGCGGCATGGCAATAGGTCACCGGGCAACCGGCCTGGGCCTGCAAGCCCAAAGCGGAAAAGGCCAAGGCATGCGCCAGCGAGATGTCGCCGGCGTAGCCGATCGGGCGCATTGCGCCGATGTCGGGGAAGCGAGCGCGCAGGCGTGGCTCCAAGCCTTGCAGTTGGCTGATCGCGCGCTCGGCCGGGGCGCAGGTGACCACGGCCTCGATCGAGGTGTGCCGGCTCCATAGGTTGGGGCCTCGCAAGGCACGGATACGAGAGATTTCCATTCGGCGCTGTTCCTAATCTTTCGCTGCCATCGGGCGATTCAGTGGCCGGCGGCGGCTGTCATTCGCGGCGCGGCGGCGACCTGCCCCGCGTCGAAGGTTTCTATGCCCGCGTGGATCAACTCGGGCGGCAGGCCAAGCGCCCAAGCCGCCGCGATCGCGGCCAACAGGCTGAGCTGGCAAGTCTGCCTATCGTCGCCATTGGCCACGGCGCAGCTGGCGAGATCGGCGACCCGGGTTTCCTCGGCGCCGACGGCATGAATGACCTGGTTCCCGCGCATGAAGAAGACCGTGCCGCCCTGATCGCGATGCGACTGGATCACGGGGTGCGCCGCCTCGCTGCCGTAGAAGACCACGGAGCCATCGCACAGCTCGGCCATCCGGACAACTTGCGGGTCCATGGCATTGAGCACCGCGCTGCCCTCGGACAAGACCACGTCGACTTGGGTACGCAGCACGTTGTACAACTGATCCGGCTCGCGCAGGTAATACTCGCCGTAGGCCGCCGCCTCGCCCAGGTCGGTCACCACGCCGATCTGGCAGCGGTCGTAAGGCAGGCCCTGGTTCAAGATGGTGCCGGCGCTGTGTTCGAACACGGCCGCCTCGACCTTGCGGTTGATCAACAGGCGCTGGCCCGCCTGCCAAGTCGAGCGGTCGCCCGATTCGATGCGGCGCGCGCCCAAATAGAGGCCATCCTGGCAGGCCAGGCCAACCTGCTTGCCGGCCATGTTGAGCAGGAAGGCCAGCACGCGCGCAATCAAGGTGGTACCCCGCGCGCCGGTGATGCCGACGATGGGGATGCGGCCGTTATCGCCGCTCGGAAACAGGTGATCGGCGATGGCCTCGCCCACAGGGCGCGGCTTGCCGACGGCCGGTTTCAAATGCATCAGCAGGCCCGGCCCGGCGTTGACCTCGACGATGGCGCCGCCCTGCTCATGCAGCGGACGGGAGATGTCTTCGGCCACCAGATCGATGCCGGCGATGTCCAAGCCAACCACGCGGGCGGCCAGGGCGGCCACCGCCACGACCTCGGGGTGGACCTCGTCGGTGCAGTCGATGGACATATTGCCGCTGCGCTGGATCAACACGCGCTGGTCGGCGGCGGGCACCGAATCGCCATCGAGGCCCTGGCGTTCGAGCAAGGCGCGGATGACCGGCTCGCGCTCGAGCACGATGGTCTCGAGCGGAAATTCCTCGGCCTCGCCCCGGCGCGGGTCGCTGTTCAATTGCAGGTCGATCAGCTCGCGCACCTTGGCCTTGCCGTCGCCCTCGAGCCAAAGCTGTTCGCCGCGCGCGGCGGCGGCGAGCTTGCCGCCCACCATCAATAGCCGGTGCTCGTTGCCGGGGACATAGCGTTCGACGATGACCTCGCTGCCTTCGGCCAGAGCCAGGGGATAGGCTGCCTCGACCTCCTCGCGGGTCTTCAGGTCGAGCGAGACGCCGCGCGCATGGTTGGCGTCGGTCGGCTTGACCACCACCGGCAGGCCGACCTCTTGCGCCTCCGCCCAGGCGTCTTCCGGGCTGTCGACGACGCGGCCTTCCGGCACCGGCACGCCGCAGGCCTTCAACAAGCCCTTGGTGAGGTCCTTGTTTCGGGAAATGCCCTCGGCGATGGCCGTGGTGAAATCGGTCTCGGCCGTCCAGATGCGGCGTTGCCGGGCGCCATGGCCCAACTGCACCAGATTGCCGTCGGTCAGGCGGATAGACGGGATGCCGCGTGCGCCGGCCGCATCGACGATACAACCGGTGCTGGGGCCGAGGCACAAGCGGTCGGCCAGCTCGCGCAGGCGCTTGACCGTGCCTTCGATATCGAAGGACTTGTCTTCGATGGCGGCCATCAAGAGATCGCGGCCGGCCTGCAAACAGGCACGGCCGACCTCTTCCTCGCGGGTACGCACCGCCACCTTGTAGATGCCGCGCTCGCCGGCCTCGCGCGCCTTGCCGAAACCGACCTTCATGCCAATCAGGTTCTGCAGCTCGATGGTGACGTGTTCGAGGATATGCGCCGGCCAGGTGCCCTCGCGCAGCCGTAGCAGGAAACCGCCGCGCTCGCCGACGCCGCAACGGTGCTCGATCAGGCCGGGCAGCCAGGTCGACAGCCGCTCGTACAAACCGGGGATGGTATTGGACGGCGCATCTTCCAGGTCGCCGATGTCGACCCAGGCCTCCAACACGGGGCGGTAGGTCCAGATATTCGGGCCGCGCAAATGCATGACGCGGATGAATTTGATGTCTCTATGGCTCATGGATACCGGGGTCGGGCTAGGATGTGCGCAGAGCGACGGGCTGCATCCGGTGTTGGCGGGTGGCTGGGATATACTCGGCGGCTTGCAAGGTTCCTGGGGTATTTCCGAATAGGCGAAATTCAGCGGCAGGCACTGTAGCCTCCGGGCCGGTCCGTCCGAGCATGTACATAGGCGCAAGCTTATCATTTCCACGAGATATCCGAAGCGACTCCTTATAATTCGCCTACAACGCGCCAGCCTCAGATAACGATGACAGACCACCCGCAGGAATCGATCGCCCCGGCACCGCCGCATGAATCCGGCCTCGATCTGGCAACCGGCGAGGCCGTGCTGGCCTGGCTCAAGCTCGATCTCGACGGCCAACTGCGCTTCGGCGACGGCGCGCTGGCGGTGACCGACCGGCGGCTGGTAGCCAAGGCCCCCGGCGAGACGGCCTGGCAGTCCTGGCCGCATCGGCCGGAGCTCAAGCTGCGCCAACACGACCATGCCGGCGTCGCCACCCTGGAGCTGATCGAAGGCGATACCCGGCTGGCGGGCTGGCGCTACACCTTGGGCCAGAACCTGTCGGCCCTGCGCCTGCTCAAGCAGTTCGAGCGGCAGGCCTGGGGCCAGCCCATGGCCGAGAAAGAGACCCTGTGCCCCACCTGCAAGGCCCCACTGGAGCCCGACCAGGAAGAGTGCCCGGTCTGTAGCCGCGAGACCCACGAGGCGCCGTCGACCTGGACCCTGTTTCGCCTGTGGCGCTTCGCCCGGCCTTATCAAGGCCAACTCTTGGCCGGCTTTCTGCTGACCCTGGCCGCCACCGCCGCGACCCTGGTGCCGCCCTATCTGACCATGCCGCTGATGGACGAGGTGCTGATCCCCTATCAGAACGGCCAGCCCATTGACCTCGGCCTGGTCCTGCTGCTGCTCGGCGGCCTGCTCGGCGCCGCGCTGCTGGCCTGGGCCTTGGGCTGGTTGCGCACCTATATTTTGGCCCTGGTCAGCGAGCGCATCGGCGCCGACCTGCGCACCGCCACCTACGAACACCTCTTGCAACTGTCGCTGGAGTACTTCGGCGGCAAGCGCACCGGCGACCTGATGGCCCGCATCGGCTCGGAAACCGACCGGATCAACGTGTTCCTGTCACTGCACCTGCTCGATTTCGCGACCGACGTGTTGATGATCGCGATGACCGCGCTGATCCTGTTCTCGATCAACCCCTGGCTGGCCCTGGTCACCCTGCTGCCCTTGCCGGTCATCGCCTGGATGATCCATCTCGTGCGCGACCGGCTGCGCACCGGCTTCGAGAAGATCGACCGGGTCTGGTCCGAGGTGACCAATGTATTGGCCGACACCATCCCCGGCATCCGCGTGGTCAAGGCCTTCGCCCAGGAAAAGCGCGAGGCCCAGCGTTTTCGCGACGCCAACCGGCACAACCTGGCGGTCAACGACCGGCTGAACCGCACCTGGTCGTTGTTCTCGCCCACCGTCACCCTGATGACCGAGATCGGCCTCTTGGTGGTTTGGGCCTTCGGCATCTGGCAGGTGGCGCACGACCAGATCACCGTCGGCGTGCTCACCGCCTTCCTCGCCTATATCAGCCGTTTCTACACCCGGCTCGACTCGATGAGCCGCATCGTTTCGGTCACGCAAAAGGCGGCGGCCGGCGCCAAGCGCATCTTCGACATCCTCGACCATGTCTCCAGCGTGCCGGAGCCGACCCGGCCGGTGCATTTGCAGCAGGTGCAAGGCCGCATCGAGGTGCGCGGCGTCGGCTTCCGCTATGGCAACCGCGCGGTGATCCGTGGCGTCGATCTCGACATCGCGCCGGGCGAGATGATCGGCCTGGTCGGCCACAGCGGCTCGGGCAAGAGCACGCTGGTCAACCTGATCTGCCGTTTCTACGACGTGAGCGAGGGCGCCATTCGTTTGGACGGCGTCGACATCCGCTCGCTGCCCATCGCCGAGTTCCGCCGCCACATCGGTCTGGTCTTGCAAGAGCCCTTCCTGTTCTTCGGCACCATCGCCGAGAACATCGCCTACGGCAAGCCGGACGCGACGCGGGCCGAGATCGTCGCCGCCGCTCGCGCCGCCCATGCCCACGAGTTCATCCTGCGTCTGCCGCAAGGCTACGACTCCATCGTCGGCGAGCGCGGCCAGGGCCTGTCCGGCGGCGAGCGCCAACGCATCTCCATCGCCCGCGCCTTGCTGATCGACCCGAAGATACTCATCCTCGACGAAGCCACCTCCTCGGTCGACACCGAGACCGAAAAGGAAATCCAGAAGGCCCTGGACAACCTGGTGCGCGGCCGCACCACCCTGGCCATCGCCCACCGCCTGTCCACCCTGCGCCGGGCCGACCGGCTGGTGGTCATGGATCGCGGCCAGGTGGTCGAGGTCGGCAACCACGAGCAACTCATGGCCCGCGAAGGCCACTATTACCGGCTGTATCAGGCCCAGGCCCGCAACGTCGACGCCGACCTCGACGATACGCCGCTGCCCGCCGCCGAAACCAAAGCAGAGAGTGCCAAGCCATAGTCATCCTCCCCTCGCCCGCAAGCGGGATGCCGCCAAGGCAGGGTCTTCATCAGAGGGGTGGGGGAGAGGGAAACAATGCCCATTGAATTCAAATTAACCCATAACCATCTTGGCCGACTGGTGCTGACCCTGGCCGACGGCCAGCTACACGAAGACATCGTGCCGGTACGCGCCTTCCCCATCGCCGCGCCGGGCGAAGGCATCGCCCTGGTCAGCATGGATGGCCACGAACTGGCCTGGGTCGATCGCCTGCAAGACCTGCCCGGCGATATGCGCGGCTTGATCGAAGAAGAACTGGCCAGCCGCGAATTCATGCCGGAGATTCATCGGATCAAAGCGGTATCGACCTTCGCCACGCCGAGCACCTGGAAAGTGGAAACCGACCGTGGCGACACCGAACTGACCCTGAAGGGGGAGGAAGACATCCGCCGCTTGCCCGGCTCTGTGCTGCTGATCGCCGACAGCCACGGCGTGCAGTTTTTGATTCGCGATCTCTCCAGCCTGGATCGCCACAGTCGCAAGCTGCTGGATCGGTTTTTGTAATCTTTCAGCCTAAGCTGGCTGGCGCGGCCTCGACTGGCGCGATGCTTGGCGCGGCCTCATGCATGCGCAGCTTGTACTGTTCGACGTATTGCTTGAAGGTGTCGGCCATCGCCGGCTCGCCTCGCTCGCGCAACTGCTCTGCCCGTCGGCCGAGCAGATCGATCGGGTCGTAGGGCCTGTAGCTCGTGGCCGCGGCCACGCGGCCGGCAAAACCCTGCAATAAAACGCTGACATCGGGCTCGACCGCCGGCTCGGCCGCGCTTTCCTGGATCATCTGGCATAGCGCATCGACAAACTCCCGGTTCGGGTAATGCGCCAACCATTCCACCATGCGCTCGATCAACGGCGCCAAAAAACCGCAGGTCCTGATGTAGGACCTGGCATCGAGCACGATGCCAAGCACGGCCTGGATGGCGGCGACCGCGCTTTCCACCTGGCCAAGATCGAGGGCCGGAAACAGCTCGGCAAAGGAATGCTGGTTCAAGAAATCCAGGCAGGCGACGCCGCAGTCGATGATGCCGATCATGACCGACTTCTGCGTATCCTGGCCGGGGTGTTGACGCGTGGTGGACAGGCGCCGATCGATAAAGTGAGAACGGGAGCGAGCGCTGAGCCGCAGCCACATGTCGAAGTCCTGTCCGCCACGGTAACGGGGGTCGAAGCCGCCCGCCTCTTCGAACAGCACGCGGTCCACCATGATGGTAATGCCGTTCAGGTAATTGAAGCCGAACAGCTGGATGACCTGATGCGTTTCCGCCGGAATGTGCTTCGCCACATCCAACTGGCCCGGATATTTGCGGCCGGGCGGGTCGTCCAGCACATAAAAATTGGTATGGAAAAATCTTATCTCCGGGTGCTGACGGATCGCCTCGACATGCGCGGCGAGTTTGTCCGGCTCGAACAAGTCGTCCGATGACAACCAGCCTATCCATTGCCCTTTGGACTGACGCAGCGCCTCGTTCAGCGCCGAGGCCGTGCCGCCGTTTTCCTTGTGCACCGCCCGGATACGAGGGTCGCGTCGCGCGTAGGCATCCAGAACCGCAGCGGTATCGTCGGTCGAACCGTCGTTGACCACCACCGCCTCCCAGTCGGTGAAAGTCTGGGCGAGCAGGCTGTCGAGCGCGGCTGGAAGATATTGCGCTTGGTTGTAGGTCGGCACCAGGATGGAGAAGAAAGGCCGGCCGCTGCCGTTTACAAGAGCAGGCTGGCGTGGAACCGTATCAGTGAGTTGGGCTATATCGCTTGCCGAATGCGACAGACTCTCGCGAGCCAAACCAATAACCGAGGTCTGTAGTTCCACGCGCTTTAACAGTACCTCTTCCAGTGATCGCACAGAACGACTAGGATCACTAATGGCCAATACAGTTGCGCGGCAACGTTCACCCAATTCACGCTTGTAATCAGGTTCCTCAGCCAAGCGCCGTGCTTGGGCTGCCATGGCCGTGAAGTCACCGCGTGCGAATAGTATGTCCGGGATTGGTATGGTTTCCTCGATAGGCGACCAAGCAACGGGGTCGAATCGACGGGAGTAATCGTTGCGGAAAACCATGGCCGGAATACCCATGGCCATGGCCTCGGCAAGGGCATAACCGCCGCCAGTGGGGTAGGTGTCGATCACCACGTCAGCCACGGCGACGATGGCGAGGTTGTCCGCCCTCCAACCGGTACAGTGAATGCGCTGTACTACAGTCGTAGGCAGCGCCGTCAGATCGACTTGGTCGCTGGCTACACCAATGGCAAGAAAATGCGCATGTGGAAGGCCGTGAAGGATTTCGGCAATACCGCGCCAGAATTCCGGGGCACTAAACTTCACATGGCGACCTGATGCCGCCAAGACAAATGCCGACTCGGGAATACCCAATGCAGACCGGGCCATCGGTTGTATTGCCGACAGGTCCGGCAACTCGTATTCGCCGGGCACGAACTCAACATCCACCGGACAATCCATCTGTGCGTGCCGGTTACTTCCAACGCAAAAATCCAGGTGTGGAGGCACGAATTGGCTGGGTGGCCCCCATAGGTAACCAGCAATCAAGGGCGCGGGCCTCAGACAAGTCAGGAAATAGCGGCGATAATCCGCCAGAGCTGCCAAATCCAGCAATACATCCGTACCGTCGGCCTTGATACGAGCTGCCAAATGCCATAGGGCCTCGCTATCGGATTCTATTTCCGGGGCGGTCACCACGCTAATCCCCAAACCCCTAATTTTCTCTAAGGCTTCGCGCGCATGGGGTACCGCCAATATTTGTGTCATGCGCTCTGGGACATAGCACGTAACCTCGAATCGCTTCGAATCGTGTTTGGCCATCAGACCTATGCCAAGGCGGACGATGATGGATTTGAGTTGCGTGATGCCATAAAGCAGGTAGCCCAGTCGTACCCGTTCCCCTGGTGTGGCAACCAAATCCGGCAAGGGGCGGGCTGCGGCTTGCTGACGGAAATGCCTCAATAATTCGTGATCGTATTCGGTATGATCCCGCCTCAATACCTCAACATGGGCATATTGAGAAATATAAAATAAATCAAAGGCCTCGTTACAGCGCCCCTCATCCCAACGACGCAGCCCCAATCGTTTGTAGGCACTAGCCACGCCGTCGACATCTTTCCGTAGCACACACACGGTGACATAAACCGGAAAAGCCTCGTCGGAGAAACCCGAGATTTCCCAGGCGCGGGCTGCCAGTTCGGTCGCCTGATCCAAATCGCCCGCCTGCTGGCGATGCAGCAACGCCTCTGCCAGGGCCAGATTGGCTTGGGTCCGACTTCTCGTGTCGGGCTGACATAGCAATGGCAGCAATTCGTCCCAGGGGACGATCTCGCCGGCTGCGATACGACCGGCCACTTCTGCGAGGCGGTTGGCGAAATCGGGGATGACTGGATTCATACTATCTCCGTCAGCTCCCGGCCAATCCATCGCGCCAAGCCAAATTGGCCAGATAAGTGCCTGCATTGGGGTTGCTTGCTGCGGTGCGACAGATGATCGAGAAGATTGCTGGCGATGCCCATGGTTTAACCTTGAACGAGAAGCGAAAGTCGCCGAACCACCTCGTCCACCGCCGCCTCCCCCATGCCGGGGTAGAAAGGCAGCGAAAGTGTAGCGTCGCCGATGGCCTCGGCCACCGGATAGTCGCCACGATGGTAACCGAAGGTCGTGGCGAAATAATGCAGCAAGTGAATGGCCCGGTAATTGACGACAACACCTACTCCCGCCGCTTGTAGGCCTGCCAGCAGCGCATCGCGGCGCTCCGGCGCCACCCATATCGGGAAGAGGTGGTGGGCATGGATCACACCCGGTCGGATATTTGGCAGCCGCACGCCGGGTAGAGCAGACAATCGTTCCCGATAACGAGCTGCCAGACTGATGCGACGACGGTGGCTATCCGCCAAGCGCCGCATCTGGGGCAACAGCATCGCGGCCTGGATGTTGTCCATATTGTATTTCCAACCTAGCAAGGTCATGTCCCAATGCCGGTAACCTTCCTTATGGCGATCGGCAGCGGTCTTGGTCATGCCATGTAAGCGCAACAGCCTAAGCTGCTCGGCCAGATCATCCCGGTCGGTAACGATGGCACCGCCTTCGCCGCAGGTGAGGTTCTTGGTGGCGTAGAAACTGAAGCATGCTGTGTCGGACAATTCGCCCGGTCGGACACCGTCGCGCTCCCCTTCGACGCAGTGGGCACAGTCCTCAACGATGGCGAGGCCATGCTTGTCGGCGATGCCTCGGAGTGCGCGCATGTCGCACATTTGACCGTAGAGATGCACAGGCAGGATGGCTCGGGTGCGAGGAGTGATCGCAGCCGCCACCCGATCCGCGTCGAGGTTGCCGGTATCCGGTTCCACATCGACGAACACAGGTCGGGCACCTGCCTCGATGATGGCGGTGGCGGTGGCGATGAAAGTCATCGGGGTGGTGATAACCTCGTCGCCTTGCCCGATGCCCAGGGCCAGCAAGGACAGGTGCAAAGCACCGGTACAACTGGTCACGCCCAGGGCATGGCGACGGCCGAGAGCGGCCGCGAACTCGGTCTCGAAACGCGCTACCGTCTCGCCAGTAGTGAGGATGGGGCCGGCGAACACCTCGGCGATGGCATCCAGTTCCTCCCGGCCCAGGTCGTGGAGGAAAAAAGGAATCTCGCTCAATGGCAGGCTCGGGCTCAATGCAGCTCTTTCTTGCCTTCCGCCGTAATGATGGGAATCTGTCGCATCCAGCGCTGGGGTTGCCACCAAGCCTGATTCGCTTGGTACCAGGCCACGGTGCGGGCAAGCCCGTCCTCGAAGTCGATACTCGGTGCCCAATCCAGCACCTCCCGAGCCTTGCGGCTGTCGCAGGTATGGCGAAAGACTTGACCGGGGCGTTCGCCCACAAAACGGATTTCGCCGTCCGGGCAGGCCATGGCAACTCGCACGGCCTGGGCGATTTCCAGCACGCTGATGTCCCGCCCCGATCCCAGATTGAAGACCTCGCCGACGACTCGTCCCTGCTCGGCGTGAATCAGACGATCCAAGGCTGTGCAATGATCATCCACATGGATGAAATCGCGGCGGGCGGAACCATCGCCATGCACTGTGATGGGTTCGCCCAAGATGCAGCTGGTGATAAAGCGCGGTATCGCCTTTTCCAAATGCTGGCGCGGCCCGTAGTTGTTGAACGGCCGCACAATGACTGCCGGGATGCGGTAGGTTTGGTAATAGGAGTAGACCAACCGATCTGCTCCACACTTGGCTGCTGCATAGGGACTCATCGGATTGAGCGGGTGTTCCTCGGTCATCAAGGGTGCTAGGGCGGAGCCATAGACCTCTGAAGTCGAAATGTGGATGAAGCGGTCCACCTGCTTGCGGTAACGCAGCACCGCATTGGCGATGACCTGGGTGCCCAGCACGTCGGTTTCGAAGAACTGACGATTGTCGAAGATGGAGCGAGTAACGTGGGACTCGGCGGCAAAATGCACCACGATATCCGCCTCTGCCACCAGGGCATCCACCAAGTCGGCGTTGAGCACATTGCCATACCAGAAGGCGAAACGCTGAGAATCGAAGCCACCCTCCGGCAAGTTGTGGACACTGCCGGCATAGGTCAAAGCGTCCAAAACGACGATGCGGTAATCCGGATAGCGGGTGTAGAGATAGTTGACGAAGTTACTGCCGATAAAACCGGCACCGCCGGTGACGAGTATGGTTTTCACGTTTCTCCTCGCAGGATATGACTGCTTGCCGGACCAGCGTTAAGCAGAAGATCCAGCGCCGACAAATGAGACAAAAACGCCCCATGCATCTGAGGATAGGTTGGATGTCGGTAATTTTGCCACTCGACTTGTATACCTTGCGCGGTGAAACGCGCCACATCCAGGTAGTCTTGAGCGGCACCGCCACCCAGGTAGCGGTCAGTGCCGAAATGGCTGCCTATCTCCAACAAACGTTCGCTCCTCTCCCCATTGAATGCCTAATTCGGATGATCGATATATTGTACTCTGGACATTCAGCCATCGGCATAAGTGCTCGGCCAGGCTTGGGTCCGAGTCAAGCAGATAACGCCAAGACCGCAACAACAAAGATTCCAACTCGGGGTAGTAGGCGCTCATTTTTGTAGCTGTTGAAGAAGTTCTCGCTCGGCGCGTTGTCCCAGCTTTTAGGGCTTCCGGAATAGGCAGACATCGTAGTCGATGAAGTAGTCCACCATCCCGATGGGGAGATGGCGGGCGAAACGGGTCTCGCGGGTCCCCCGGAAAAAACGCTCGGCCACGAGAGAAAACCCCGCCGAGGCGGCCAGACGCCGCATTTCTGCCACGCGCAGGCGGTTGAAATACAGGCCCATGTCCATGAAGCGGATGGAATCCGTACTCAGGCTTTCATATAACAGCAAACCAGAAAATTTCCCTCCGGACATCGCCATCGCCCCCCTGAAAAATGTTCTTACCAATGCCTTTTCAGGAAACACGACATGCGCGTAGGGGATGCCGATGACCCCCCCGAGATGGCCGCCATAACGGGTCAGGAAGGGATGCCACCGCATAAGGAACATGCCGCCGGGCTTCAAGACGCGAAAAATCTCCCGAAGCGCCGCTTCTGGATCCAGCACGTGCTCGAAGACCGCCGAACTGATCGCCACATCCACCGAATCGGCGTCCAGCGGGATGCGGCCCGAGGCCTCCAGAGACAGAAAACGCACGGGCAGCTCGGCTTGCCGCGATAGCATGGCGTCAACCTCATCCTGCCTGGAATGGATATCGACACCGATGGCTTCCTTGGGACCCAGCGTGGCGTAATAGCATGTCTTCGCCCCCGCGCCGCAGCCATAATCCAGTACCACCTTATCCCGCAGATCGTTATACCCATGGAATTGGGCCAAAACGACCTCCCCCCCCTTCATGGCATAACGTAGGGCATCCCGGGGTTCCTGATTGAGCGCCCTGAACCAGTCTTCCTTTGGAAAAAATCGGTTGATGGCCTCGATCAGGCGCTCAATCAAGGGAATTCCGCCCACTGTCCGGTCACTCCCCCTTGTCAGGATTGCCGCCAACCCCTGATCGAACGGCGGCATCCCGGCTCTCGGCAGCCACATCGACAATCTTCCAGTAGTTGTGTTTCCACGAGCGGTATTGGGCATCCTCGCAAGTGGAACAGATATCGATATCGTACCCATGCCCGCTCAGATGGGCCTGCCGGATATCCTGGAACTTCGCGCCGGTCCATATCTCGTGAATGGACATTTCATTGACGTTACCCATGTCGGTAACGCCGGCGATGTCATAAATGCAAAATGCCGCGCGCCCCTTGCTGTCGATCAATAGCCGATCAAAGATGATCGGGCATGGAATCCGGTCTTCCTTTTTGATGTATGGAACTGGGTCAGCGGAATTCGCCAGGGAATTGATCCCCCAGGTAAGAAATTTTCTTTTCTGGAACAGATCGACATAGGGGCTCCAGAACCTTTCGGCCGCATCGATATCGATGGTTTTTTGGTTGACCGCCGAGGCGATGATTCGGGTTTTGAAGCCCTGTGCGTCGCGCATTTCCCTGGCGGCCCGTACATTCGCCACCAATTTGTCGAAATCCAGGCCCTTGCGGACAATTTCATAATCCTCGGCTGTCGCCGCGTCTACGGAAAATTCAAGCATATCCAGGCCGGCGCGCATCAATCGCTCCGCTTTTTGCCGCGTCAGCAACGATCCGTTGGTAATCAGGCCAACCTGGCATCCGGCCTGCTTCGCGTACTCGATGAGAGGAAGGGCCTCCGGATGGATCAGCGGCTCGCCCCCCCCGGAGATCCTGAGCCAGGCACCATGCTTGCCCACCTCATCCGCGATCTTCTTGAAGGTTCCCTCGGGCATATGCTTGGTGTCCTTATAATCCGAGCGGATGGACGAATTCGTATAGGCGCATCCGGGACACAAGGCATTACAGACATACGTAAACGCGATAACCACCATTTTTGGGAATGGCGTGGAGGCATACATATCGTAATTTTCAAGGCTATGTTCGCTCATGAGTCGGTCTCGAAAAACTGGCGGTTGTCAAAGATGGAGCGGCTGACGTGGGGTTCCGCAGCGGGATGTGCGACGTTATCCGCGTCGGAAACCAGCGCCGCCGGTCATTAGTATGGTTTTCACGCCGCCTCCCCGAATATTTTTGTGCTGGCCGGCCCGACGTTGAGCAACAGGTCCAGGGCGGAAAGATGGGAGAGGAAACCGCCGTTTTGCTGCGGATAGATTGGATGCCGGAAATCTTGCCATTCCACATGGACACCCTGGGCGGCGAAAAGATCCGCATCCAGGTAGCTTTGCGCAGTGTTACCGCTCAGGTAACGGTCGGCGCCGAAATGGCGACAAATCTCCAGCAAACGTTCACTCCTCTCTCCATGGATGCCTAGCTCGGACGATCGGGCTATTGTACTCCGGACCCCAAGCCAGTCGCTCAGCCAGTCGGCCATAGCCAGATCCAGATCCACCAGAAATCGCCAGGGCCGGCGTAGCAGGCTTTCCAGCTCCGGATAGATGGCGTCGAAATAAGGCGCCTTGGGGTAATACTGGCGGACGCTGCCCAAGTGCTTGCGCGCCCAGGGGGCTCGGCCATCGATCTCGGCTTCCAGGACGGATTGGCCGTGACGACCTTTATCCAGTACCGGCACCGTCAACCATAATGGACCTTCTGGCGTCTTGATGCGGTTGCGGTTGCGCCAGCCGTGCTTGTCGTATTGCACGTCGTCGTAATAGACGAACACGTCGCTACGCCGCATCTGGTCGAAAAAACCCAGCCAAGGCAGGTAGCCGGGTTGCAGGACGGCGACGGTGGTCATGGGTGTTCCGGGAGAACACGAAGCAACAGGCGCGCGTCGGAGACCATGAACCCCACTCGGGTGGGGTCGGCTGGTTGCCCGGCCGGCCAAGTACTACCCGGTTTCGATTCGCCCGGCGTCCTAGGCAGAATGGTTTCCAGGGCCTCCACCTTCATATCGGTTCCGGCAAGACGCACCCCTGGATAGGGCGTGGCGGCGCGAATCAGCCGCTCGGCATCGACCGCGCTCATCCCGGCGCGCAGTAGGCAATCCCCATCCTTCACCTTGGGCGCGGCGGGGCTGGAAGTGGCCTGGGGAAGGTGAACCGGAGCAAAGCATGTCCGGGATTGGATATGCCTCAACACTTCCAGGGCCGCCGTCGCGGCTAGTTTGGCCAAGGCCAGTCGAAGACTGCCTTGGGTTTCCGTCGCGGCGATTTCATAAGGATAGGCAAGCACCACCTCTCCGGCATCGATTTCGTCGCTCAGGATATGGACGCTGACACCGGTTCGGGCCACACCGTGGCGCAGCACCCAAAAATAGGGATTCGCCCCTTGATAGGCGGGTAACAGGGAGGGATGAATGTTGAATATCGCGTCGGGCAGGCCGGGCACCCGGACGATCTTGCGGTGATACGTCGCCACCAAGGCCACATCGGGCTGGCAGGAAGCGAGATGGGTCTCGGCTCCCTCCCCTTCCCAGGTGGGTATGCCGAGGGCCTTCGCCTCCGCCGCCAGATTCCGTTCCGGGTAATACGGATACGGCCCGGGTTCCGCTCGCGTCGCTAACCCCACCACCTCATGCCCCGCCGCCCGTACGGCGCGCAGCACGGCATTGCCCATGCCCGTTAGGGCGAACAGGGCGATGCGCAAGGAAGGTGGCGTCATAGTGGGCACAGGCTCGAAATCGGCGTGGTCAGAAGGTTTGACTTTCCCACCAAAGCTGGAATTGCATCAAGTTCCACAGCCGGGGACCGTAATTGGCTTGTCCAGCGATATGGGCCTCCAGCAGTCCGGCCACCGCCTCGGGCCGCAGCAGGCCGTGGCGAGCCAGACGATCCGGCGCCAACAGCGACCGGGCCATTGGGGCCAACGGTCCGGCCAGCCAGGCATCCAGAGGCAGAACGAAGCCCTCTTTCGGTCGGTCGATCAGGGCATCGGGCAAGAGGCCGCGCACGGCCTCCTTGAGCAGGTGCTTCACCCGGCCTTGACGAATCTTCATGGTACCGGGCAGGCGCTGCACGAACTCCACCAGCGGATGATCCAGAAAAGGCGGCCGTACCTCGACCGAGTGGGCCATGGACAGACGATCCACGAAGGCCAGCACTTGATCCGGCAACAAGGTGGTGAAATCGCAATACAGGGCACGATTCAAGGGATCGTCGGTGTCTGCCCCGGCATAAGCGTCGCGTAGCAGCGCCTCGCTGCTGGCCCCTCCAGACAACTCAACCATGGCCGGGGTGAACAACGCCTGCTTGTCGGCATCGTCCCACAACAGCAAGCCGGCCCGGCGGGCCGCCTCGTCGCCCCGCGCCAGCAATCCTTGCAAATACTCCGTCTGTTCGGCGAAGGGGGCCAGGGCCAGCAAATCAGCACCCTCCAAGCGACCGTCGCGCGCCGCCAGATAGTGCAGCGGCTGGGCCAAGCGGTGAGGAAGATAACTGCCGAACAGTTCGTCGGCGCCGTCCCCGGACAGGGCCACCTTGGCATGGCCGGCGATGGCGCGCGTGACAAACCAGGTGGAGGTCACCCCGGAAAACGGCTCGTCGAAGGCCGTTTGCACGGCCTCCAGGCTGGCGATCACATCGGCGGCGCCGATTCGGCATTCATGGTGCTCCGTGCCATACAGGCGGGACACCTCCCTTGCCCAATGCCGGTCGGCGGCCTTGCCGGGAAAGTCGTCGTCATAGACCAGGGAAAAGGTCTGAATGGGCGTGGAGCTGGAACGGGCCAGCAGGGCCACCACGGCGGAGCTGTCCAGGCCGCCGGACAGATAGGCCGCCAGGGGCACGTCCGCCTGACGGTGGCTTTCCACCGCCGCTTCCAGCAAGCAGCGCAACTCGGTGGCAGCCTCCGCTTCATCCAGACCGACATGGGTCGAGAAGTCCGGTCGCCACCAGTGCCCGCGCTCGATACGGCCATACTCGTAACTCAGCCACTCCCCTGGCCGCAGTTGCTCGATGCCGGCGTAGGCGCTCCAGGGCGCGGGCACATTTTTGAAGCTGAAATAGTGGTAGAGCGCTCGGTAATCCGGCTCCCGCCCCACTGCCGGGTCCGCCAATAAGGCTTTGATTTCCGAGGCGAACAGCAATCGCTCGCCCTGCCGGGTGAAATACAGCGGCTTGATGCCCACCCGGTCTCGGGCCAGAAACAGCCGCCGCCGTCCCGCGTCCCACAAGGCCAGGGAGAACATGCCTTGCAGGCGGGAAAGGAACGCCTCGCCCCAAGCCTCATAGGCATGCGCCAGCACCTCGCCGTCGGCATGGTCGCTACGGAAGCGATGTCCCATAGCCTCCAGCTCGGTTCGCAGGGCGCGGTGGTTGTATATCTCGCCGTTGAACACCACCGCCAGACGGCCGTCCTCGTTGAAAAGCGGCTGGCCGCCCCCCGCCACGTCCACGATGGCCAATCGGCGCATGCCCAATGAGAGGTACACAGTCTCGAAGTGGCTCACGTCGTCCGGCCCGCGGTGTGCGATGCGGTCGGTCATACGCCGCAACATCGAGGGATCTGGACTGCCGGTAAAACCGCAGATGCCGCACATCGTGATCTCCGCGTTCAGCCCGCAGCAGCGGTGCAAGAGATAAGCGGTTTCGTCATCCTGGCGGTCGCTCCCCTGGTCTTCCTGGGCCTTGATCTGGAAGTCGTCGTGGACGCCGAGCCGCGACAGGGTACGGGTACGATTCTCCTCGGCATGCTTCACCACTCTCGAGTAATTGCGCAGCCTCTGGGCGCAGGCCGTATTCCTTCTGTGTATGGGCGACGCGCTGGGGGTCAACCATAACTCGCCTTCTGGCTGGAAGAGATACGGAAGTCCTGCGTCTCTTCGTTGTACCAGAAGGGACGGGTGCCCGGCACGCTCTCCTTCTGGTATTCCGCCCCGGCGGTCTGCCAGTCGCGGCAGCCCTTGCAGACCTCGGGGATATCCTGCCAGCGGTGCGCCCGGTGTGGTTCGCGCAGACAGGTGCCCAGCCGCTGCCAGAGAGTCTTGATGGTCTCGTCCCGGGTGTTGCCGATCTTCAGGCGGGCGTCATAATCCACGGCGCAGGCTACCACCGTGCCGTCCTGGTGGATGGCCATGGTGTTGTTGCCCCAGGGACAGGCGATTCGGAAGTCGCTCTCGTGATCGATGTAGCTGGAGCTCACCGTACCGGTGGCGGTCCATTCCAGCTTGGGTCGCACCTTTACCTCCGCCCCACGGGCTTGCCAGTAAGCGCGAAAGTCTTCCACCTCGTGCTCGTTCTCGTCCATCAAGGAGAACTGACAGGTGATGGACGGATATGTCTGTCCGCGCTGCGCTTTCCGCTCCAGCAAGGCCTGCACACCAGGATAGACTTCATCCCACTTCCCATGAACGCGGATTTTTTCGTAGGTTTCCTTGCTGAATCCATCTAGGCTCAGGATGAAGCGTTTGAGCGGCGAGGCAAGAATCCAGTCGATATGCTGCTTCTTCAACAACAAGGTGGCGTTGGAGTTGAGCACCAGATTGGTACAGCCCACCTTGGCCGCATAATCGATGCGATCCCACAGCTCCTTGCCCAAGATCAAGGCCTCGCCGTAGAAGGTCGGCCAGACCTCGCAATCCGGTCTTTCCCGTGCGACCTCCTCCACCAATTTGTTCCATAACTCACGGGCCATGTGCTTCTTCGGCCGGGTTAGTTCCCTGTGGGAACAGTGGATGCATTGCTGGTTGCAGGCGGAGGTGTTCTCGATCACCAACTGCGGAGGGAAGGCATGCTCGACAAGTGCCGACTCGATATTCAGGAGCTTGTCGATTTGGGCTTGGGATAAGGTTGACATAACCGGATGGCCTGAAAAATTTCTATGAGTAAACCTATTCTGGAACCTACCAGATTACCGGCATTCTTGGCCCGCACGGCTGCCCGAAGATGGCCTCGAACTGTTTAAGAAAGGACTGGCTGACTGGTGGCATCGTCGTATGTTTAATCAATATTCAACTAATCGAGCGAGGCATCGCGCCAAACTACCCGGTTCACATAATCCGTGTAGCTCTGAATGATCCGCGCCACCTTCTCGGCCACCCCCTCGGCCAAATAGTCGGCTACCGGCCGGGGCACGGCGGGAGCGCTCGCGACCATGTCCAGCGCCTCCAACACCCGGCGTTGAGACAGGCCGGTCATCACCGCGGCGCCCTCTTCCATGCCTTCCATACGCTCGTGGGTGTCGCGCAAGTTGATGGCGCGCAGGCCCAGCAGCGCGGCCTCCTCGGTGAGGGTGCCGCTGTCGGACAGCACGGCGCGAGCGTGTTGCTGTAGCTGGATGTAATCGAAGAATCCCAGCGGTTTCAAAGCCCGCACCCGCTCGCCGAACTTGATACCGGCGGCTGTCAGCCGAGCCTGGGTACGCGGGTGGGTGGACAGAATGACCGGCAGGCCATGGCGTTCCGCCACTGCATCCAGCAGTTCCGCGAGTTTAATCAGCCGAGCCGGGTCGTCGACGTTTTCCTCGCGGTGGGCGCTGGCCACGAAATAACCACCGGCTTGCAGGCCCAGGCGAGACAGGACATCGGAGGCATCGATGCGCGGACGGTAGTGTTCCAGCACTTCATGCAGCGGGCTGCCGGTCTTGATCACCCGGTCCGGCGGCAAGCCTTCGCGGATCAAATGTTCCCGCGCCCGTTCGCTGTAAGGCAGGTTGATGTCGCTGATGTGGTCGACGATGCGCCGGTTGATCTCCTCCGGCACCCGCTCGTCGAAGCAGCGGTTGCCCGCCTCCATGTGGAATACCGGAATCTTCAGGCGCTTGGCGGCATAGGCGGCCATGGCGCTATTGGTGTCGCCCAGGATCAGTATGGCCTCCGGCCGCTCCTGCTCCAGCCAGGTATGGGCACGGCTGATGACGTTGGCCACCGTTTCGGCGGCATTGGCCCCGGCGGCATCGAGAAAATGGTCCGGCGCACGAATGCCCAGGTCGTCGAAGAAGATGCGGTTGAGCTCGTAATCGTAGTTCTGGCCGGTGTGCACCAGGCGGTGGTCCATGCAGGCGTCCAGCCGGGCGATGACCCGAGCCAGGCGTATCAGCTCCGGCCGGGTGCCGACGATGGTGGCAACTTTAAGCGTCATTGGAATTTATGCATCTTTCGAACGAGTTCCGGCCAGGGCGGCGCCGCATAGCCGGTTGCCACGCGGAAGCGCTCGGCGTTGAGCGAGCGATCGATCGCCAGGGTGGCATCGGGCACGATCTCGATGGCCTTGCCATAGGTTTCGGCCACCAGCTTCAGCAGGTCATGCTTAGAGATCGGCTCGGCGGCGATGTGGTAGACGCCGGACAGTTCCGGCTGCGGCAAAATGACATCGCGCACCAACTGGGCGAATTCCACCGTCGGCAAGCCGGAAAAGATCGCCCGCTTATAACCTTTCACTTGCCCTTCCTGGGCCAGAAACCAATTGATCAGGGCATGGTGGCTCGCCAACTCGTGGCCGATCAGCGAGGTGCGCAGGGTGATGGTGTGGGGATAGGCGACCTCGCCCAGGTATTTCGATTGGCCATATAAATCGGTGGCGTCGCAGGGGTCCGACTCGCGGTAGTTGCCCTTGGCCCCGCTGAACACGCAATCGGTGCCGATCTGAATCAGGCGCGCGCCCGTCAGTTCGCACAACTTGGCCAATCGGTGCGGCAACATGGCATTGAGCGGCAAGGCCAGCAACGGGTCGTCGGCCTCGGCGTGTTGCTTGATCAGCCCTACGCAATTGATTACGACTTGCGGTCGGGCATCGGCAAATAGGCGCACCAGTGCGTCCTGATTTTCAATATCGATGCCCGTGATGATGCGCTGGGCGAGATCGGCATCGAAAAAACGCCGCACTTCGAGCGAGCGGGCCGTGCCCTGCACTTCCAGACCGGAGACCCGAGCGAGCACCCGCAACATTGCACTGCCCAGCATGCCCGACACCCCGAGGATCAGAACCCGCATCGCACCCATATCTTTCGTCTTTGACCGTACGCCATTTAACGGCACCCCCCGTGAAAACTTGATCGCTTGCAGCCTGGTATTGCAGGCGAAAGCCTAAGGAGACTCTGCAAAAACCTCTTGGCCGTCATTCCCGCGAAAACACAGTTTCAGCGAAGCTAAAGCAGGAATCCATAACAAGCTGATTTGTAACACGCGGATTCCGGGTCTCCGCTTCGCTACGCCCGGGATGACGACTTTTGCATAACTTCCCTAAGGCAAACGAATCATTGCACAAAAATGTCTAGCGTCGTTATGCCCGTTATTTGTTTGGTGTTTCGCTATTCTGCATCGTTCGATCAATACAACCGCGCGCCCCGGATCGTCCACCAATCCGGCCATTGCCCAGCCATTTTGCCAACGCTACCAGCTGTGCACAGGCTATGATGGAAAGCGGGCACAAATAGCTTGGGAGAGGCCATACGCCATGGAAGATTGCTTTCGCCTTGTAGACGCGTTGGGGCCGGCCAAGATCATCCATGTCAACGAACCACGCATCGGCCTGAAGGGCATCCTGGTGGTCGACAACGTGGCGACCGGCCCGGCGATCGGCGGCCTGCGCATGGCGCCGGATGTGAGCCTGAAGGAATGCAGCCGGCTGGCGCGCGCGATGACGCTGAAGAACGCCGCCGCCGGCCTGCGCCACGGTGGCGGCAAATCGGTGCTGTTCGGCGATCCGCGCATGCCGACGACGCAAAAAGAACAATTGATCCGCGCCTTTTCCCATGCCCTGCGCAACGAGACCGATTACATCTTCGGTCCCGACATGGGCACCGACGAAACCTGCATGGCCTGGGTGAAGGACGAGATCGGCCGCTCGGTGGGCCTGCCCGAGGCGATCGGCGGTATCCCGCTGGACAAGATCGGCGCCACCGGCTGGGGCATCGCCCAAGCGACCGAGGTTGCCCTGCGCCATTGCGACTTCGAACTGGCCGGCGCGCGCCTGGCCATCCAGGGCTTTGGCGCGGTCGGCAAGCACGCCGCGCGCTTTCTGGCCGCGCGGGGCGCGGTCCTGGTCGCGGCGGCCGACTCCAGCGGCACCCTGTTCAACCCTCAGGGCATCGACGTGGCGGCGCTCGCCGCGCTGAAAGAGGCCGGACAGCGCGTGATCGACTATGCCGACGGCGAAAAACTCGAGCGCGACGCGGTGATCGACATCGAATGCGACATCTGGATTCCCGCCGCGCGGCCGGATGTCATCCACGAAGACAACGTGCATCGGCTCAAGACCCGCCTGGTGATCGAAGGCGCCAACATCCCGATCACCGCCGGCGCCGAGCAATATCTGCACGAGCATGGCGTGTTGTGCGTGCCGGACTTCATCGCCAATGCCGGCGGCGTGATCTGCGCGGCCATGGAGTATGCCGGCGCCAGCGAGTCCGCCGCCTTCGAGACCATCGCCGAAAAGCTGCGGCACAACACCGAGGCGGTGCTGAAGCAGGCGAAAGACCGGGGCACCCTGCCGCGCGCGGCGGCGATGGACCTCGCGGCGACACGGGTACGCGAGGCGATGTCCTACCGGCGCTGGTCTATCTTTTAACGAGATCGACGGGGAGTCAGCATGTATCGCATCCGCTTTCACGGCCGGGGCGGCCAGGGCATGAAGACGGCGAGCCGCCTGTTGGGCACGGCCTTCTTTCTGGCCGGCTACCAGGTGCAGGACGCTCCGCGCTATGGCGCGGAACGACGCGGCGCGCCGATTTTCGCCTTCGTCCGAGCGGCGAAAGGGCCGATCTTCGAACGCGGCGTGATCCGCGAGCCCGACCTGGTGATCGTGGCCGACGACAGCTTGGTGCCGGTGCCGCTGGCCGGGGTGTTGCAAGGCGCCGGCCCGCGCACGGTGATGCTGCTCAACACCGGCGACGACGCCGAGACCTGGCGCCACCGGCTCAATTACCCCGGCACCCTGCTCACCCTACCGGCCGAGGCGGCCGACCGCGCGGAACTGCGCTTCGTCGGTGCCACCTGTGCCGGCGCGGCGGCCCGGCTGCTCGGGGTCATCCCGCGCGAGACGCTGGTGGCCGCCTTGCACCAGGAACTGGCGGCCCATGGCGAGCAAGTGATCCAACGCAACCTGGATCAGGCCCTCGCCGCCTTCGACGCCATGGCCGAGCACGCCGGCTGCGTCGGCGAGGGCACGGCCGTCGGCCTCGATCGGGCACCGGCGCCCGCTTGGGTCGAGCTGCCGGTCGACCCGGCGGATGCGGCCGCCGCCGCCATCCACGCCGGCGCGACCAGCGTCGAGGTACGCACCGGCCTGTGGCGCATCCTGCGCCCGGTGATCGACTACGAGCGCTGCAACCATTGCTGGTGGGTGTGCAGCGAATTCTGTCCGGACAGCGCGATCAAGGTCGTCGCCGGCCGGCCGGAGATCGACTATGACCACTGCAAGGGCTGCATGATCTGCGTCGCCCAATGCCCGCCGCACGCGATCGCCGCCGTGCCGGAACGCCAGTTCTCGGAGGCCAAGCCATGACCCGTGTCCTCATCACCGGCAATCAGGCCGCCGCTTGGGGCGCGCGGCTAGCCCGGGCCGAATACGTGCCGGTCTTTCCGATCACGCCGCAGACCGAGATCATCGAGACCCTGGCTGGCTGGATCGACCATGACGAGTTCGATTGCCGCATGGTCATGCTGGAATCGGAGCACTCCATGATCACCGCGGCCGGTGCGGCGGCGGCCACCGGCGTGCGGGTGTTCACCGCCACTTCCAGCCAGGGCCTGATGTATGCGATGGAGATGCTCTACAGCGTGCCGGGCATGCGCGCGCCGTTCGTGTTGGTCAACGTGTCGCGCGGCTTGCAGACGCCGCTGACCCTGGAGCCGGACCACAACGATGTGCTCGCCGCGCGCGACAGCGGCTTCCTGCAAGTGCACTGCGCCACCTGCCAGGAGGTGCTGGACCAGACCCTGATCGCCTACCGCCTGGCCGAACACCACAAGGTGCGCCTGCCGGTGCTGGTCAACCTGGACGGTTTCTACCTGTCGTTCACTCGCGAGCCGGTCGAGATTCCCGAGCCGGCGGCGGTCGACCGCTTTCTACCCGGCTACGATGCCGAGACCACCCGCTTCCATGCCGGCGAGCCGGTCAGCCAGGGCGTGGCCGTGCTCGGCTCCAGCCCCTATTCCTATTTCCGCTATGAAAACCACCTAGCCGCGCTGCAAGGCCTGCCCGCCTACGAGGCGATCGCGGCCGAGTTCGCCGCGCAATTCGGCCGCGACTACGCCGCGGTCGAGACCTACCGTAGCGACGACGCGGAATTCGTGCTGTTCATGATCGGCTCGTTCGCGACCAAGGCCAAGGACGCGGTGGACCGCATGCGCGAAGCCGGCTGGCGGGTCGGCTTGGTCCGGCCCCGGCTGCTGCGGCCGTACCCGGACGCAGCCTTGCGCGGGGCCCTGGCCGGCAAGCGCGGCGTGGCGGTGGTCGACCAGAACCTGTCCCTGGGCAAGGGCGGCATCCTGCACGGCGAGCTGGCCTCGGTGCTCTATGGCCAGCCGGATGCACCGCCCATCTTGGCCAGCTTCATCGGCGGCCTGGGCGGCCGCGACATCGGTCCCGAAGAGTTTTTCGAGATGATCCGCGTCGTGCGTCAGGCGGCAGAGACCGGCATCACCCCGCCGCCGCGCCTGCTGTTCACCAAGAACGAGTTGCGCGAGGTGCGCAAGATGCAGGCCATCGCCCATATCGAGCGCAAGGAGGGAAAATCTTGAATCCGCAGATTACACAGATGGACGCAGATAAGCGCGATTCACAGATTTACGCGATTATCGGCGCGGCTATGGAAGTCCATTCTCATTTGGGGCATGGGTTTCTGGAGGCGGTATACCAAGAAGCATTGGCGCTGGAATTTGCGCAACGTGGTCTCCCCTTTCGGCGGGAAGAGGGGCTCGATATTCGATACAAGAACCATAAGCTGGCAACGGCTTACCGCGCGGATTTCATCTGCTTCGACTCCATCATCGTCGAACTCAAGGCCATGACCACGATTGGGAATGGTGAGACTGCGCAGCTTATCAACTACTTGAAGGCGACCGGTTTCGCGCGCGGCTTGCTACTGAATTTCGGTGCGCCCATGCTCCAACACAAACGCATGGTGTTTACCCCGCCAGAAAATCTGCGTTCATCTGCGTAATCTGTGGATAAAAGGAAACAAGCATGAGCGAGCAGACCGTCACCCTCTACAAGCGCATGAAGGACCTGCCGTCGACCCGCATCCTCGGCGCCGGCACGCCGATGTGCGCCGGCTGCGGCGGCTTGCAGGCCTTGCACGAGGTCTACGACATCCTCGGCGAGAAGACGGTGTTCGTGAACGCGGCCGGCTGCATGACCTTGCTGGCGGTGTATCCGTTCACGCCCTTCCGCGGCTCCTGGCTCTATACCTCGATGTCCTCCGCCCCGGCCGGCGCCCAGGGCGTGCGCGATGCGCTGGATATCCTGCTGGCCAGGGGCCGGCTGAAGCCGGAGGAAGACCTGGCCGTCGCGGTGCTGACCGGCGACGGCTCCGCCTACGGCATGGGCCTGTCCGCGACCTCCGGCGCGATCGAGCGCGGGCTGGATTTCCTCTATCTGTGCTACGACAACGAGGGCTACGGCAACACCGGCCAGCAGACCTCGCCGGCCACGCCGCATGGCGCCCGGACGGCCACCGCCACCGGCCCGGCGGGCTTCGGCGGCTACAAGAAGGACCTGTTCGCAATCTGGGCCGCGCACCGGCCGGCCTATGTCGCGACGGTGATCGGCACCGAACCGCTGGACCTGGCGCGCAAGATCGAGAAGGCCAAGGCCATGAAGGGGCCGCGCCTGATCATCGCGTTGGCGCCCTGCCCGACCGGCTGGGACTTCGACCCGATGGAGACCGTGGAGGTGGGCAAGCTCGCGGTGAAGGCCGGCATCTGGCCGCTCAAGGAATACGAAAACGGCCAAGTCACCCATACCAAGGTGCCGAGCGAGCGCGCGCCGGTAGAGGGATACCTGAAGAAACAAGGCCGCTTCGCCCACCTGTTCGCGCCGCAACGCGACGAGGCGCTGATCGCCGACATCCAGGCGCGGGTGGATGCCTATTGGGCGGCGGTCGAGGGCGCTCGATGAGCGGACTGACGGCTAGCTACTGCCATCGCGGCGGCGATACCCCGCTGCTCGGCGCCACCATCCCGCAGCATTTCGCCGCCATCGCGCAGGCCTATGCGGACAACGAAGCCGTGGTCTCGCTGCCGCAGCAACGCCGGCTGAATTACGCGCAATTGGCCCAGGAGATCGACCGGCTCGCCCGTGGCCTGATCGGCCTGGGCTACGGCAAGGGCGACCGCATCGGCATCTGGTCGACCAACAACATCGAGTGGCTGCTCTTGCAAATGGCCACCGCACGCATCGGCGCGGTGCTGGTCAACATCAACCCGGCCTATCGGGCGCACGAGCTGGAATACTCGCTCAAGCGCTCGGAGGTGCAGGCCCTGTTCCTGATCCCCGCCTTCCGCGGTAGCGACTACGTGGCCATGCTCGGCGAATTGCTGCCCGAGCTGCAAGGCAACGAGACCGAGCTGCACAGCGCCAAGCTGCCCATGCTGCGCCGCGTGGTGCTGTACGACCCGGCCCGGCCGGAACAGACCGCTCGGCCCCAGCCCGGCTTTACCCTGTGGCAAGAGGTGCTGGCGGCCGGCTCGGCGGTTTCTACCGAGCAACTGGCCGCGGCCAGTGCGGCGCTGGACCGCGACGATCCGATCAACATCCAATACACCTCGGGCACCACCGGCTTTCCCAAGGCGGTGGTCTTGACCCACCACAACATCCTGAACAATGCCTACTTCTCGGCGCGGGCGATGCGCTTCACCGAACGGGACAGGCTGGCGGTGCCGGTGCCGTTCTACCATTGCTTCGGCATGGTGCTGGCCAACCTGCTCTGCCTGTCGGTCGGCGCCTGCGCGGTGATCGCCTGCGAGCACTTCGAGGCCGAGGCGGTGCTACGTGCCATCGCCCAGGAACGCTGTACCGCCGTGCACGGCGTGCCGACCATGTTCATCGCCGAGTTGGAACAGCCGACCTTCAAGCAATACGACCTGTCCAGCCTGCGCACCGGCATCATGGCCGGCGCCCCCTGCCCGCCGGCGTTGATGAAACGGGTGATCGCGGAGATGCACTGCACCGAGATCCTGATCGGCTACGGCGAGACCGAGGCCTCGCCGCTGACCCACCTGACCTCGGCCGACGACAACTTCGCGCGCCGCACCGAGACCGTGGGCACCAACCTGCCGCACCAGGAGGTCAAGGTGGTCGACGTGCAGAGCGGCCGGACCCTGCCTTGCGGCGAGGTGGGCGAGGTCTGTTTTCGCGGCTATCACCTCATGCGCGGTTACTATGGCGACGAGGCCGCCACCCACAAGGCCATCGACAGCGCCGGCTGGCTGCGTTCCGGCGACCTGGGCACCATGGACGCGGAGGGCTATGTCCGCATCACCGGCCGGCTGAAGGACATGATCATCCGCGGCGGCGAGAACATCTACCCGGCCGAGATCGAGGAATTCCTGTTCAGCCATCCCAAGGTCGCCCAGGTCGCGGTGTTCGGCGTGCCGGACGCCTTCTACGGCGAGGCGGTGATGGCCTGGGTCCAGTTACGCGCCGGCCAGAGCGCAAGCGAACAGGAGATAAAGGACTTCTGCCGGGGCCAGATCGCCCACTTCAAGGTGCCGAAATACGTCTGGTTCGTCGACGAATTTCCGACCACGGTAACCGGCAAGCTGCAAAAATTTCGGATGCGGGAGATCGCCCAGGATAAATTAGCCCATGCGGGAGAATCGGTTTGATGCACACCTTGATCGTCAACGGCCAATCCCATCGCGTCCCAGTGGGCCTGACCCTGCTCCAGGCCTTGCGCCGGATCGGCTGCGAGGTGCCGACCCTGTGCCACGACCCGCGCCTGAAACCCATCGGCGGCTGCCGGCTGTGCCTGGTGCAGGTGGCCGGTTGCGAAGGCCTGGTCAGCGCCTGCAACACCCCGGCCGAAGACGGCATGCAAGTCGCCACCCATACCGCCGAGATCGAGGCCGAGCGGCGCACCCTGCTCGCTTGGCTGGCCCGGCACTACCCGCCCGAGGCGGTCGAACACGAGCCGGACAAGCCCTTCCACAAACTATTGCGCAGCTATGGCGTGACGGCGCTGGGCGAAGCCGTGCCCGGCGTGCCGTTCATCGACGCCAGCCACCCCTATCTCAGCGTCGACATGCGCCGCTGCGTGAGCTGCTTTCGCTGCGTCCATATCTGCCAGGAATTACAGGGCCGATCGGTCTGGCATGCCCTCGGCCGTGGCGAGCATACCCATATCGTGCCGGCCGGGGCCGATTCGCTGTTGGACAGCGCCTGCGTGAGCTGCGGCGCCTGTGCCGACACCTGCCCGAGCGGCGCCATCGACGACAAGTTCAATATGGGTCGGCCGCCGGCCACGCAGTGGACCCGCACCACCTGCCCCTATTGCGGCACCGGCTGCGAGCTGGAACTGGGCAGCCGTGACGGCCGCGTCGTCGCCACGCGCCCGGTGCTGGAGGCGCCGGTGAACAAGGGCCACCTGTGCGTGAAGGGGCGCTATGCCTTCGACTTCAACCATGCGCCGGACCGGGTGACGGCGCCGATGATTCGGCGCAATGGCCAATGGCATGAGGTGGCGTGGGACGAGGCCATCGCCTTCGTCGCGGCCGAGATGACCCGGATCAAGCGGCGCGACGGCGCCGACAGCCTGGCCGTGCTCGGTTCCGCGCGCGCCAGCAACGAGGACAACTACCTCGCGCAGAAATTTAGCCGCCTCGTGCTTGGCACCAACAACGTCGACTGCTGCGCTCGGGTCTGTCATACGCCGACGGCGGCGGCGATGAAAATGATGCTGGGCGCCGGGGCTGCGACCAATTCCTACGACGACATCGAGCGCGCCCAACTCATCATGGTCTGCGGCGCCAACCCCACCGAGAACCACCCGATCATCGGCGAGCGCATCCGCCAGGCGGTGCTGCGAGGCGCCAGGCTGATCGTGCTCGACCCGCGTCGCATCGAATTGGCCGGCATCGCCGACCTGCACTTGGCACCACGCCCCGGCGGCAATATCCCCTTGTTCAATGCGATGGCCCAGGTGATCGTGAGCGAAGGCCTATACGACGCCGCGTTCGTCGCGGGGCGGGTGGACGAGTTCGACGCCTTCGTCGACCACCTGGGCGACTGGACGCCGGAACGGGCCGCGCCGCTGTGCGGCGTGTCAGCCGACCTGATCCGCCAAGCCGCCCGCCTCTATGCCAGCGTAAAGCCGGCCCTGCAGGTGCATGGCCTGGGCATGACCGAGCACGTGCAAGGCACCGAATCGGTGATGGCCTTGGTCAACCTGGCGCTGCTCACCGGCAACCTCGGCATCGAAGGCGCCGGCGTGAACCCGCTGCGCGGCCAGAACAACGTGCAGGGCGCGGCGCACATGGGCTGCGACCCCGGCACGCTGACCGGCGGCGCCGGCCTGAACGACGCGCGCGACGCCTTCGCCCGGCATTGGGGCGCACCGCTGCCGAGCAACACGGGCCTGAACATGCTGCAGATGATGGACGCCGCCGCGGCCGGCCGACTGAAAGGGCTTTGGTGCATCGGCTACGACATCCTGCACTCCAACGCCAATATGGCATCGACCCGCCAGGCCCTGGCCGCGTTGGAGCTTTTGGTGGTGCAGGATATGTTCCTGACCGAGACCGCGCGCGAGTTCGCCCATGTCTTTCTGCCGGCCGCCTCGAGCTTCGAGAAGGACGGCACCTTCATGAACGCCGAGCGGCGCATCCAGCGTATCCGTGCCGCCGTGCCCGCCCCCGGCAATGCCCGGCCGGATTGGCGGATCGTCGCCGATCTCGCCCGCGCCCTTGGTGCCGGCGAGCAATTCGCCTTCGACTCGGCCGAGCCGATATGGAACGAAATTACCCGGGTCTGGCCCGGCGCCGCCGGCATCGACTATGCCCGGCTGGACCGGCAAGGCCTGCAATGGCCCTGCCCGAGCGCAGATCACCCCGGCACTGCGATCTTGCATCGCGACCGCTTCCCCATCGGTCCACGCGCCGCGCTCAAACGGCTGGACTTCCATGCCAGCCCTGAATCGGCCAGCGAGGAGTTTCCCTTCCTGCTCATCACCGGCCGCACGCTGTATCAATTCAATGCCGCGACCATGACCGGCCGCACGCCGAATACTTTGTTGCGGCCGACCGATACCCTGGACATCTCGCCGCAGGATGCCGCGCGCCTCGGCCTGGGCAACGGCCAGCGCGTGCGGGTGCGCAGCCGCCATGGCGCTGCCGTGCTGCCGCTGCGAATTAGTGGGATGATGAAACCGGGCGAGCTGTTCGCGACCTTCCACGACCCGGCGGCGCGGCTCAATGCCGTGACCAGTCCGCACCGGGACCGCTATGTGAAGGCACCGGAGTATAAGCGGACCGCCATTTCGCTTGAATTGGCCGAACCGGCACCATGAGCATTCACGTTCACCCTTAAGGAGCCTGTCATGAACACATTCAACAAATTGGCTATCCCGTGCGCGGTATTTGTTCTGGGTTCTCTGTGGCTCAAGCCCGCGACAGCGGAAGAGATCGCGCAGGTCTGTTGGCTGACGGACAAAGGCACCTTGCTACGGTTCTCGGTCACGCAGACCGCGCCGACCCACTTCACCTACACCGGCATATTCGATGAAGGCGATGGCGACAGTGCTCAATATGCCATCTCAGGCGCCGTCGAGATCGTCAGTGGCGGCGGCTTGGTCGGCAACTTCAGCGGGTCCAAATCGACCGGCAGCGATTTCAAGACCGCCATCGCGAGGGTAACGATCGATCCCGTCACCTTCGCCGGCAGCGTGGAACTGATCAGGCAGAAATACAATCGCCAGACGATGGCGACGACAATGGATTTTCGGACGAATACGCTGACCAGGACCAATTGCCCCTGACATTCAACCGGCCGGTTCCGCTGCCTCAACCCGGAACTGGCAATTCAGACAGATGCCGTTTTGGGCACGGTCGATGGCCTCGACGTGCTCGTCCGAGAGCCAAATGTCTTCGAACGACTTGTCCAGCAGATTCCCGAAACGGTATTCCATTTCATAATCGTCGCAGCACAGGAACAAATCGCCCTTGGCGTTGATGTGGAACCAGCCATAGACCCGGCTGCCCTGGTTATGCGAATGGGCACAACCGATGACCCGACTGCGCGCCTTTCGCTTGCGAGTCAGCACATCCAATTCGCCCAGGCGGCCGGCACGGTCGGTCAGCCATTCCTGCAGAGTGACTTTGAAATTCGGGTAACGCGCACGAAAATCGGCGGCGATCTGCTCCACCTCGGCCTTGGTATTGCCGATGCCCTGATTGAGCAGGCCCTGCTCGCTGGTGGCGCAGTTGATCTGTATCTGCGCGGGATATTTGTCGTGTAGATAGTCGAGGTTGCGCAGCAGCAGACGGTGCGTCGACGCGGGCAGCCCAGCCTTACGCGACCAATCGTCCTTGTCCAAGGCGGGGATGTTGAGGGCCATGCCGGTGACGACATCCTTATTTGTCACGATGAGATCGATCTTCTCCGGCGTCAGCGGCGTGCCGTTGGACAGGATCATCGTGGCGAAACCGTGGCGCCTGAACAGTTCGATTAATCCGGCGAAGTGCTTGTAGATCAGCACCTCGTTGTAGTGCGACGTGTAGAGAAAGCGCAGGTTGTCCGAGATCAGCGGCGAGGCGCGCAGCCTGCCGAGGATGCAGTCGAGCTGATCGAGCGGCATCTGCACCGCGAATTCCGCCGGGTTGCCTTGATACTTGACCGGGCAGTACCAGCACTTGGCGTTGCACTTCCCGTTGACATCGATTTGCCCGATGCGCAACGGGGTATCGCGCAAACGGGCGCGGATTTCGTCGCGGTTGTAGGCGGTTGGCGGCTGGGGTGGCGTGGACATGGCTGGTACAGGTGGAGAGTGATGGCAGCTTACTAGGCAGCGCCTAAACTACAAAGCCTTGTCGCGCTCGAAGCGTCGGAATGCTCCGCTCCTACACCACCAACACCAAAAAAAAATGCCACCCGCGTGGGTGGCATTTTTGTTTGGTGGGGCGGCGTCTATCTAATAGAACACGCTGTACCTTGCTATTGCTGAATCAGGCCATCTCGTGGAAGTTGAGTTGCCCCCATAGTTGCCCCCATCGCTATGCGGCAGCTCCGCTTGTCTTTGTGTAGGATGAGATTAAAGTATTTCGGTATGTAGATAGCAGCATCCGATGTGCGAGCATGATCTGCTCGTTTTTATACATTCAAAATCGTATATGCCAGGTGGAATGAGGAAGGATAGGAAGAGAAACATGGGAGTGCGCTTACCGACTATTTCAGGATTATGTTGCCTCATTTCTATGTCAGTTCTAGTTGGATGCTCTGACAGTCATCTCCGCGCAAATACCCCAAAAACCACATTAAGTTCTGCCGCCGAAGATACCGCAGCGAAGAAACCTGTTGCTTATCCGGATCAAGCCGTGGTGTACATATACAGGCCACTAAGAACGGGTGGGCATTTAATGATGGCTGCACCAGTTGTAAACGATAAGGTGATTGGCAATCTGGCAATGGAAACATATCTCAAGCTAGTGCTTGATCCTGGCGAATACGCCATCGGAACTATCTATTTCAGAGATACCGTCAATTCATGGCAGCCTAGAGTTGGAGATCGATCTGACAAATTCGTCTTTGAGAAAGGAAAAACTTACTATTTAAATTATGCTGGATTAGATTTTTTTAAGATATATGACCTAGTACCGGCAGCCGAGGCTGAAGCTGAACTAAGCAATTACAAATTAGCCAGGTACGACCCTAGGAATCTATCTACCAAGGAACACTTATTAGCTTACCTAGAAGAACAGAAGAAAGCCAAACAGGCGAAGGATATATTGGCACAGCGCCTTGAAGCGGAACGACGCCAGGCAGCGCAAAAGGCAATACCACTACAGGCACAGTCGGCTGCGTCAGAAAATACAGTAGGTAACTTCATTGTAGGTCTGGCCAGCCTATTCTTAATTAGCCTGGCTGCATTCTCTATCGGCTATTCGCAGGTTTATTCGCACGTCCCAACGCAACCTTTATTTTTTCCGAATGAGCCTGTTATTACAAATTCACAGCAATATAGGCACACCAATTCACATAAAAATTACATCACCAGTGAAGGAGATATGGTTCATGTCAATGGAAATCACATCTCAAGTCCAACGCTTGGGAAAAGCTGGAAAATCGATGGGAACAAGATCACCGGCACTGATGGTAGCCGCTATCGAATTACGGGGAATACCATTTTCAGCAGCACAGGACAAACTTATAAAATCGAAAACAATACAATCCGGGGATTCGATGGGACTGTATGCACAGTCAGCGGCAATCTAATCAATTGTTGGTAAGTATATTCTTGCCGTGTCGACTGACATCATTTTTCCGCTGTGTTGTGGTGATCTTAGGATAGTCATTCAGTTAATGACAAGGAGGTTCAAGTGAACACCATAAAATCCATAGCCATAACCGCGCTGGCAATGCTCTCTATGGTGTTCAGTACGAATTCTCAGGCCAGATGCTCCGATCTGTTCTATACGCAGACAGGCTCTGATGCCGATACGATTTTTTCGTGGGCGCAGAAAGTAGCGCCACACCTGTTCCCTGGCGATCCGGTCACACGATGTGCAGAATCTAACCATCTCTACCGCGTCTATTCCAATGGTGCGCTCATAAGAATCACAGGCCAAAACACCTATTACGCACCGTCTGGCTTCTTCACTTGGACGCCGATCTCAGAATGGTCGAGCGGAACATACATAGGACAAACAGCGGGTTTTCTGGCGGAAGCTAAACGCTACTTCCAGCCCGTCACTCTGGACCTTAACGGCTACTGGACTTCGAGCGACGCATCATGGGTTACTGTTTCCATCAATCATTCAAAATCTGGCGGTGTTGTGCTTGCGTATGGCTATATGCCGACAATAACCGGCCTTGACACCTACTGGAATGGCGCATTGTCTGGATCGACGGTCAGCCTGAGCGGGCCTAAAGGAATAAACCTTTACCCCATGACTAGCCTGAAAATGACGCTTACCGCATCCAGCTCGAACACAGCAACAATAAGAGTGGACAGTTGCACCCCATGGACAGGGTACGTCTGCACGGTAAAGCCAGGCGACACCTATAACATAATTAAAAAAACAGTATTCTCGCCGCCAAACTGGTAGCGTCCGTTAAGTTGGTGTGAATTGGACGAAGGCGCAACCCGCCGGGCCAGTGCGTGGAACAACCTCGGCGTCGTCTACGCCCTCTCAGGTCAGCGTGGCAAGGTTCTTGAAGTCCATAAGAGACTCAAGGCCCTCGACCCTGCAAGGGCGGAGAGCTTTTTCAACAAGGTGGTGATGCCTTGAACCCAACCATCAATTGCCTTGATCCGCAGCGTTCTATGAAGGAGGTTCAAATGAAACGATTCATTCTTGGTTTGGCTTTTTCTGCTTTGGCCTCGTCTGCTTTCGCTTGGGACAACCGCTATGAAATCAAAACCGACCCATACGGCAGTTCCATAGGCGGGGGCACCGAAATCGAAATGCGCAAGAAGTACGACTATGATCCGTCAAATAAATACCGAGGAGAGATTGATAGCGACGGCTCGGTGCGGATGAGGAACATGGACGGCGATAGACTCCGTGGAACCATTGATAATGACGGGTATGGCAGGCTCCGCGATCAAGATGGAAATACTTACAGGGTAAGGCCTCGCTGAGGTAGAGATGCCGCCCAACCCTGCGGTCGTGAGGGACTGGCCTACAGCGTGCTTCGCCCGCTTCCGGCCATCCCCTCACATTGAATGTTGAGGCTGTACAAAAACCCCGAATCACCGGAACGAAATCGCCATCACCGCCTCCAACAAGCCATTGCCCAAATAGCCTGGAGCGATGCGCATGGCGCCGGGGGCTGATCTCCAGCCACCGTATCGAAGCGGCCTGCCAGCACAACGTCCAGTTCATCGCCATCAGCGGCGACGCCCAGCCCAGCCACACTCATACCGTGCCGGTGTCGGCCTTCGGTTGCCGGAGACAGTGGAACCCCATGCGATTGTCTGTTTTCTCGCTGATACCAGACTACGCCAGGCGCTGCCAAACCCCATGACGTATGCACGCGCTCGCGCGTACCGGGCCGACAGATCGGTCATCCTTGGGGCAACCTTACCGTAACCTCACCCCTGCCCGTTTCCGGTAATGGCTTCGTCCCCTGCCGCTATCAGCCGGTCGATTACGCCCGCGATGCAATTGTCCAGCCCTGCCGCCAAATGCCTTTCTATCATCTCCAGCGCATCGGCAGACGGCGCGTAGTCTATGCGCCGATGCTTGGTACGATAGCGGGCTACCCGTAACCTTGCCGTAATCTTGCTGTTCACTTTCCTGCTATCCATCTCCCCGGTAACTCCTCTCCTCATGCCGTCATGTCGGCAGTTGCGATTCAGACTCCATGACGCGCCCGCGCAATACATGCCTCAAAGCCCATGACGTGCGCACGCGGAACGGTGCGAAATGACAGCATCTATCAACATCGCCGCAGGTTCGCCGCTGCGCGTTTCCTCCCTTCTGGTGTCCTTGGGCCGGTCGATAACCCGCCGTGAAACTTGCAGCGGCCATTCGTCAGCGCCTTGCACTGACAGGGCGTTCCCTTCCGTGTCTTTGCTCCGCACTTCTCGCCGCGAAGCGGTCGATTCCGGGCTGCGCGATTTGCCGCCGCGACCTCATGCACGGCTGTCTGGTAGTCTCGTCCGAGGTAGCGCACTAGCCAGTCGATATGGCGCCTGCGGGCCTCGCTGCCAGCCGGGTAAGGAATAGGTCGCAACGTCTTTCTCATCGCCACCTACACCCCATACCTGGCCGCCAGGGCTTCAAAGGCTTCCTCTGCCGCCTGCCATACGGGGATACCCCGCTTGCAGGCTACCGCCCTCAGCTTCTCGGCGACATCCGTACCGATGGTGACTTCGATTCGTGAGCAGCCTTCGCGCTTCATCAAGTCCCGATGGCGACGGGAACGGGAGGTGGACTTGCTACCGTTGCCGGAAACGATGGCTTGATTCATCTTCATTGCCCCCACTGGTTTAATGACTCAGACTCAAAGTCAGGTCGCGCGTCTTCTCTCGCCAGCATGGTGAAGTAGTCCCGCACATCCGCATCCCGCTGGCATCGCTCGATCACTTCGGTAATCGTCGCCGGGTCGGTTTCCTCGATTAGTGCCAGCCATGCCCGGATTGCCTCTTTCTCTTCGGCGGTCAGGGGTGCCGATGGTTGCCGGATGGTCGGGGTAAAGGGTTCCGCCGCTACCGCGTCCGGGTGCCGTTCCAGAATCTCGGCATGGGTCGCGTCCGGGTAGCAGGCCACTTCCACCGGATCGCGGTCGGGGTGGTGAATCAGCCACCAGCGGGAAGCGGTCGCCGTATCACCAGCGCCGAGTTTCAGCACGTCAATGATTTCCGCCTTGTGTTCGCGGATCACGGCCAGCCAACGATTCACCGCCGCGCCGTCGCCGGTCGCCTTGATGGTGCCGGCGGAGGACAGGGAAAGCATCACGCCGTCCGCTCGCGCCTCTTGGATGATTGCCGCCGGGCTCATATTTCCACCTCAACTGGTGAAGATACCGCCGAAGGTGCCGTAGGTGCCAAGTAATTTGTTCGGGCACCTTCGGCACCTTCGGGAGTGTTTGGCATCTTCGGCAGAAGTCGCCACGTCCATCCGCCCTTCATCCCGTCCTTGTGCCGCTCAACCTTGATCGCGTTCGCGGCCCGCTGAATGCTGCGCTTGGAATATCCGGCCTGGTCGGCATCCTTGAAAACATCCCCGGCCCGCATCGGCCCATCCGACAACAGGTCGGCAAGGAATCGCTTGGAATCAGCCAGGGTGCCGCCTTCACCATCGTCGCCGGTAGCGTCCGCCGTCGCCAGCAGTTCTCGCGCCCCGCCCTCCACCGCCTCGCCCCACAGCACAGACGATGCGAAGATGCCGGGATGCGTTTTCAGTTCGGCCTGGTGCAGATCGTATTCAAAGCCGCCGCCATCCGGCCCGATGTTGGATTTAGCCCGGCAGAAAAGCCGCACGGTGCGCCCGTCTTCGCCTTCCTCCTGGTGCTTTGCCGCCACCAATACCACGCGGGCAAGTGCGCCGAAGGCCAGGCTTCCGGTCAATCGCTCTACCGGATCGCGTCCGCCGGTTCCCTTGGAAAAGTGCGTGATACCCAACAGGGCGCAGCGCATCGCGCCAGCCAGATCAACCAATGGTTGCAGCCCGCGCCGCACCTCTGCATTCTTGTGGCTATCCCCCGCAATCGCAGAAACCACGGGGTCAACGATCAGCAGCCGCACACCGCCGATTTCGGCCAGCTTGCGCCGTAGCGGTTCCATGTCGCGGGCAGGATCGAAAGATCGCCGCTCGTTGCCCTCCCGAATGTCGGAAATGAAATAGACGCGGGACAGATCAGCGCCCGACAAGTCTAGCCGTGGAATCAGGGTGTCGGCAGGGTCATCCTCGCCACTCCAGATCACCACGTTCCCGGCAATGGATCGAGTGCCATCCGGCCAGCGTCCGCCGGTTGTCACGGTCGCCGCCAGGCCCATGCTAATCGTCGTCTTGCCGGTGCCTGGTGCGCCCCCAAAGACGTGCATCTTGCCCGCCGCCAGCCAGCCATTCCACAGCCAGGTTATCGGCTCGGGGATTACGTCGCTGGCCCGGATCAGATTCACGTCCCGCGCATATTCGCCCGCTGGCGGGTTTTCTTGCCCCTTCAGAATCGCCGCTGTTGCGTTTTCCCGCCCGGGTTGATGCTCACCCCTTGCCGGTGCCATTGCGTTCGCTATGACCCGCTCTACGGCTTCCGCGCCGTCAAGAATGAACAGGTCATTCATGTCCGTCATGTCGGGATCGCGGTCGGTTCCGAAGTCGGGGATTGCCGCCCTGCCAGCGCCGACTTTTGCGGCCTCGATTGCATGGGGATCAGGCTCGCCGGTCGCCTTCACCAGATCAGCCAGAATCACCAGCGCCGCCGCCGGGTAGCGTTCGCGCATCACCTTCGCCACCGCTGGCAGGTTGCCCGCCGATAGCGCCGCAATTGCCGTATGTCCGCTGGCTTCCTTGCCGGTTAGCACGGTCGCCACGCCTTCACCTATCAGCAGGGTAAGGCCCGCGCCGTCGCCATCTGGCAGGCGTTCGGTTGCCCAATACCCACCCACCTTGCTACCGCGTCCGGCCAGTGCCGCTTTGCGCTTGTCGCCGTCAATCAGTTCCAGCGTTGATAGGCCGTCCCCTTGCTTGACGGGAACTACCAGCAAGCGCCCGGTCAGCAGATCGCCGCCCGACTTTGGGGGATAGCCCAAGATTGCCGCCGCCTTGCCCGCGTCAATCTCTCGCAGGGTTGCCACCGGGGAAACCCGCTTGCGGGAAAGGTAGGGATGATCGGCTTTCGCTTCGGTTGCCGCTTTCAGGATCGCCGCCGCTTTCTTCGCCGTGTCGGCACGTTCGCGGGCTATCTCGGCTTCCTCTTTCGCGGCCCGTTCCTCCGCAATGCGCCGCTGCTCGGCAAGCACTTCGGGTGTCGGCTTCTGGTGCATTCCATCATCGCGCCAGCCGTTCGCTTTGGCTTCGTGAAACAGCGTCCCGATTGTCACCTTGCCGCCGGCCCGGATGCTCTTCCATACGTCCTGCGCCGCTTTGGTGTCGAAGGAATCATCTTGCTGACTCCACCCTTCCCATACGTCAAAGCCATTGTCGCCAAGCTCCGACTTGATAGCCATGGCCATGCGCACCCAATGCTCTCGATCACTTGCCGGGGTGAAGTGCAAGGCTTCGCGGATGCGCTCAATGTCGCTATGCATCTGTCAGCCCTCCGCGTTGAATCAGCCACGTTGCGAAGGTCGGAGGGATCAAGCCCAATATGGCAAGACGGACAATCGCGGCTTTGATACCGGAATGAATCGGGGTAGGATTACGGCTATTGGAAGTCTTTGGGGTCGGACGGTCGCCACCGTTCCGGCCCTTTGTTTTTGTAGTCATATCCGCCCCCTATGCCGATGCAATCAGGGCTTTTATGTCCTCTACTCGCCACGCGGTAACACGCGGCCCAAGTTTCACCGGCTTGGGGAATCGCCCGTCGCGCACACCTTGCCACCAGCAGGATTTTTTTACCGGGATGATCGGGGGAAGGCCCGCATTAGGGTCGCCGATGATTTGCGGCAAACGTAGAAAGCCGGTTTCAGGTAGTTGGTTCATTCTGGATGCTCCGTTAATGGCCGTTTCGGCCGGTAACATCAGAATGATCGACAGATGCCATGCTGAAAATTTCAGCAGCATTGCTACTGATACAAATAGCAATGCTATTGGTGCTTTTTGGGGTAATTCCTTCCGAATTTTACCTCCCAGGCGTTACTTGTTTCTTTCCTGAATTCGTCAAACCACCGCCTTGCGGTATTTGGGGCAACCTGGAATTTTTCGGTTACATCGGCAATAAATCTTGCTTTGTTTTCGTATATAGCGAGGTTATCTTGCCATGCTTTCCACAATGCGGCAGCTTCATCATTTTCTTGTTTTTTTCTCGTAGCAGATGCTCGGAAACTAGCTTGTTCCGACTTTAATTTGCTTCGTGCAACCGCTGCTGTAACCGATGCAAATAGTGCGATAACACGCGCATTAGGCATGTTCCGCTCTATGTATTGCTGTAACTCGTCAAGGCCGCAGTCATTAGCTGTTTGAAATAGCTTGTTGGCTTGCTCCCTTTCCAATTTGGAGAGCCTGGCAAGTTGTATCAAGTGAGCCAATCCATCGCTAGGCGCTTGTTGATTTATGTGCATTAGTGTCTCTTCAACAAAAGCTAGGCCACTGAGAATCCGTGCCTGACCAATGGCGTTAAGTTTAACGCTAGGGCCTGCCATGTTCTTTTCCTTTCACGCTTACCCTTGAATCAGAAGCTGCGCCAGCCGGGCAATGGTGCCCGGTTTTCGCCCCGCCAAGCCAAGCGCAGCAAACCGTTATGCCGCGTTGCCGTGTAGCCGGATTATTTCCGCCCCTGCTTTCAACTTGTCCAAGTAATCCGCCCAGTCCTGCATCATGTCCCGCCGCTGCTTGAGATGCGCCGTTCGGTTGTAGGCGCGGCCATTGGGGTCTTTCACGGCATGCGCCAACTGGTGCTCGATCCAATCGGGGCTAAAGCCCAGCACTTCATCCAGGACGGTGCGCGCCATCGCCCGGAAGCCGTGGCCGCTCATTTCGTCCTTGTCGTACCCCATGCGCCGCAGGGCAGCGAGTATGGCGTTGTTGGACATGGGCCGGCCGTTGCTGCGCGCGCCAGGAAAGACATAGCGGCTATTGCCGGTGAGGGCATGAAGCTCGCGCAGGATATCCACGGCCTGGCTGGATAGCGGGACGATATGCGGCTGCCGCATCTTCATGCGGGCGGCCGGTATTTCCCAGGTGTCGCCGTCCAGGTCGATCTCGATCCATTCTGCCTGTCGCAACTCGCCGGGTCGCAGGAAGACCATGGGCGCGAGGCGCAATGCGCACTTGGTCACCAGCGATCCGGTGTAGCCGTCCATTGCCCGCAGCAGCGCGCCGATGTCTTTGGGGTCGGTAATGGCCGCCAAGTGCTTTTGCTTGACTGGCGGCAATGCGCCGCGCAGGTCGGCCGCTGGATCGCGCTCGGCCCGGCCGGTGGCAATGGCATAGCGGAATATCTGGCCGCAGTTCTGCATGGCGCGGTGGGCGGTATCCAGGGCACCACGTTCCTCGATCCGACGTAGCGCGGCTAGCAGCTCGGGCGCTGTGATCTCGGATGCCGGCCGAGTACCCAGCCAAGGGAAGATGTCCCGCTCAAGCCGGCGGATGATCTTGTCAGCATGACCAGACACCCATGTTGCCGAGTACTTGGTAAACCACTCGCGGGCCACTACCTCGAAACTGTTGGCAGCGAGCTCAGCCTTCATGCTCTTCGTGGTCTTGCGGTGCTCGCCTGGGTCGATCCCTTCGGCCAATAGCCGGCGCGCTTCGTCGCGGCGCTCGCGGGCAACCTTCAACCCCACGTCAGGGTAGACGCCGAGAGAGAGACGCTTTTCCTTGCCGCCGAAGCGGTACTTGAGCCGCCACCACTTGCCCCCAGCGGGGGCAACTTCCAAATAGAGCCCGCCACCATCGAAAAGGCGGGAGACCTTCTCGCCAGGCTTGGCGTTGCGGATTGCGGTATCGGTCAGGGGCATGGGGGCAACTCCTTCCGGGCATAGTGCCGTTGCCCCCAATGTTGCCCCCACTTGCCCCCGGATGTCAAAGGATGTGGTCGTACCTTGCTGGAAACAAAAAACCCCGTAAGCGTTGATTCTTACGGGGTTTTCGGATGATTCCGGATTTCTCCGGATAGTGATTTGGTGGAGGCGGCGGGGATCGAACCCGCGTCCGCAAGCCCTCTACAGTCAGTTCTACATACTTAGCCTAGTCGTTTGATCTAACCCGTAAGCCGCCGACTGGCAGGCTGATTACGAGCGATTCGCTAGATTTCCGTGCAAGTCCGCGCGACCAGAACTTGCCTTGCTCCTGCTGTTTGTGACACTGCTGCTGGTTTTACCCAGCCCGGCCCGCAGGCCGACCGGTGCAGCGTCTAGCCCTTAAGCGGCTAGAGCGTAAGATTCGTCGTTGGCGACTATCTTGTTTACGGATGGATTAACGAGGTAGCCCGATCCTCGGTATGCCCTAACTGCTTTGCAACCCACGTCGAAACCAGGTCGCCCCCATAGAACAGTGGGTATGATGCCCTGAATCGGGAAAAGTTCAAATCGATTCTTGCGCGGGCTGCCTGAGCCAAGCCAGCAGGTCGGTCGGCGTATCGATGAAACCGGCCGCGCCCCACTCTTCCGGCCGGTCGTCCGCGCCGAGGTAGCCATAGCGGGCGATCAGCGTGGGCATGCCGGCGGCGCTAGCCGCCTCGACATCGCGCTCGGCGTCGCCGACGTACAGGCATTCCGGCGCCTCGGCGCCGGCCAGGTGGCAGGCGTGCAGCATCGGGGCCGGATGCGGCTTCGGCTGCGGACAGGTATCGCCGCTGACCACGCAAGCGGCCCGCTCCAAAAGATTCAGACCGCGCAACAGCGGCACGGTGAAGCGCTCGGGCTTGTTGGTCACCACGCCCCAGCGGATGCCGGCGGCTTCCATCTGAGCCAGCACTTCGGCCATGCCGGGGAACAGCCGCGACATACGCACGATGTTGGCCTCGTAGATCGCGAGGAATTCCTGGCGCAGGGCTTGAAAGCCGGCGTCCTCGGGCGTGATATCGAAGCCCAGTTGCAAGAGGCCGCGCGCGCCGTGCGAGGCCTGGGGCCGGATCACCTCGTCCGCCAGCGGCACCAGGCCTTGGCGCTGGCGCAACGCGTTCAGGGCGAAGCCGAGATCGGGCGCGGTATCGACCAGGGTGCCGTCGAGGTCGAACAGCACGACCTTATATGCCGTGATCATCGGTATCAGGCCTTGCGGAAGGCCATGAGGTAATTGACGTCGGTGTCCCGTTCCAGCTTGTAGGTCTTGGTGATCGGGTTGTAGCTCATGCCCATGACCTGCTGCAACTCCAAACCCGCTTGGCGGGCGAAGCCGGCCAGCTCGGACGGCTTGATGAATTTGGCCCAGTCGTGGGTGCCGCGCGGCAGCATCTTTAATATGTATTCGGCGCCGAGGATGGCGAACAGATAGCTCTTCGGATTGCGGTTGAGGGTAGAGCAGAACACCCAGCCGCCCGGCTTCACCAGATGGGCACAGGCCGCGACGATGCCGGCCGGGTCCGGCACGTGTTCCAGCATTTCCATGCAGGTAACCACGTCGAAGCTGGCCGGCTGCGCTTCCGCCAAATCTTCGACGGCGACCAGTTCGTAATCGACTTGGACACCGGATTCCAGCTTGTGCAGCTTGGCGACCTTGAGCGCCTTCTCGCCCAGGTCGATGCCGGTGACCTGGGCGCCCTTCCCTGCCATGCCTTCGGCCAGGATACCGCCACCGCAGCCGACATCGAGCACGGCCTTGCCGTTCAGCTGGGCGAGGCCGTCGATCCATTCCAGGCGCAGCGGGTTGATCTCGTGCAGCGGGCGGAACTCGCTGTTCGGGTCCCACCAGCGATGGGCCAAGGCGCTGAATTTGTCGAGTTCGGCTTGATCGGCGTTGCTCATGATTAGGGCTTGATTGAACCAGGTGCCGTATTGTCGCCCACGGCCGGGCGAGTGGCTAGCCGCCGCTGGAATTATCGTTCAGCGCTTCGTAGTGGCGGCGGAAGACGATTTCCAGTTCGTCGATGACCTCGACCGCCGGGCGCTTGTGGATCAGGTGCTGGGTCATCAGGGCCGAGGTTTCGTTGAGCAGTTTATCCCGGCTGCGGTCGAGCATCGGGTAGGTGGTCATCAGGCGCCGGATGGCCTTGACCACGTTTTCTTCGGCGGGGCGCGGGATGTCGAGCGGCTCGGCCGGCACCGCCTCGGCACCCGCCGAGCCGGCCCGTGCCACCAGGAAATCGGCGAAATCCAGCAGGCTGGCCTTTTGCGCGGCGTCGAGATTGCGAAACGCCTGCAAAAGACGGCGCTCGTCCGAGTTCATAGCGGCTTGCCGTATTTCGTCCCAGGTTCGAGCAAGGGGCAGCACTCCAGGAAATCGAGGAAGGCCTGCAACAGCTTGCTGCGGAATTTTTCTTGCGGGTAGACCAGCGAGAGCTGGCGGCGTAGCGGCGGGTCGAGCGGCACGGCCGTCAGCTCGCCCAGCTTGACCTCCTTGGCCACGGTGGTGCTGGAGACGATGGCGAAGCCCAGGCCGGCGATGACCGCGCCCTTGATCGCCTCGCGGCTACCCAGTTCCATGGCCAGGTTCATTTCGTCGGACGACACGCCGTTTTGGTTGAAGTATTCGTCGATGATCTCGCGCGTGCCGGAACCCGATTCGCGCGTGATATACGGCTTGCCCGCCAGTTGCTTGGGGCTGACGGTCTTCAGCTTGGCCAACTCGCTGCTGGGCGCGCAGATCATCAGCAGTTCGTCTTCGCAGCAGGCGCGGCTGACCAGATTGGGATGGTGCGAATGGGCCTCGATCAAGCCGAGGTCGAGGGCATGCTCCGCCACCTTGTTCTCGATGGTCTCGGAGTTGGCCACGGTCAGACGGGCCTGGGTCTCGGGGTGCTTTTTCTTGAAGTCGCCCAACAGTCGCGGCAGCATGTATTCGGCGATGGTGGTCGACGCGCCGATCAACAAGGGGCCGCTGACTTGGCCGGTCAATTCGGAGATGCGCGCCTCCATCTCGGCCGTCATGTCGAGGATGCGCTCGGCATAGTCGAGCGCCAGTTCGCCGGCCGGGGTCAGCGAAATCTTGCCGTGCGAACGCTCGAACAGGCGGGTATTGAAATGCTCTTCCAGCTGCTTGACCTGAAAGGTCACGGCAGGCTGGGTCATGAACAGTTGCTCGGCCGCCTTGGTGAAAGACAGTTGCTTGGCAACGGTATGGAAAACTTGGAGGCGCCGGTCGGCCATTGCTTATTTAATAGTCAGATAAAAAATAATTATGCAATTCAACCACACTTTGCCGACCAAGAGTAGTCCGTTCATGCCAAGGGCAATCGGCTGACACCGGCGGTGGCCGATGTCATGCATCGCGTGGTATAACGCGGTTCCAGACAACGATAAGCGCAACTCGAGTTGTAATGAATCGAGGTTTTTACATCATCATGGCCGCGCAATTTTTTTCCGCGCTGGCCGACAATGCCCTGCTCATCACCGCTATCGCCATGCTCCGGGAGATTCGCGCCCCGGCCGAGTATGAGCCCCTGCTCAAGCTGTTCTTCACCATCTCCTATGTCGTGCTGGCCGCCTTCGTCGGCGCCTTCGCCGACTCCATGCCCAAGGGCCGGGTCATGTTCGTCAGCAACACCATCAAGATCGGCGGCTGCGCGATGATGATCGCCGGCGTGAACCCGCTCTATGCCTATGCCGTGGTCGGCTTGGGCGCGGCCGCCTATTCGCCGGCCAAGTACGGCATCCTCACCGAGTACCTGCCGCACAGCAAACTGGTGCTGGCCAATAGCTGGATCGAGGGCCTGACCGTGGCCGCCATCATCCTCGGCACCATCGTCGGCGGTTGGCTGATCAGCCCCATGGTCCAAGGCGCCTTCCACAACGTCGACGAATTCGTCTTCGGCCCTTTGCTCGACGGCGGCCTGTTCGGCTCGCTGCTCGACTACAGCATGATCGCCATCGCCGTGCTCTATCTGGTGGCGGCGCTGTTCAACCTGTGGATCCCCGATACCGGGGTCGATCACCGCGTCGCCCACAAATCGCCGCTCTACATGATCCGAGACTTCGCCCATTGCGTGCGCCTGCTCTGGGTCGACAAGCTGGGCCAGATCACGCTGGCCGTGACCACGCTGTTCTGGGGTGCCGGCGCGACATTGCAGTTCATCATGCTGCGCTGGGCCGAGGAGGCCCTGCACATCCCGCTGCACGAGGCAGCCTACCTGCAAGTGGTGTTCGCCATCGGCATCGCCATCGGCGCCGTGCTCGCCGGCCGGCTCATTCCGATCCACCAGTCGGTCAAGGTCATCACCGTCGGCATCGTCATGGGCCTGTCCGCCGCCTTGATGGTCTTCGTCAAAGGCACCGTGCCCGCCATCGTGCTGATGCTGGCGGTCGGCGCCATGGCCGGCTTCTTCGTCGTGCCGATGAACGCCCTGCTCCAGCATCGCGGCCACATCCTGATGGGCGCCGGTCACTCCATCGCGGTGCAAAACTTCAACGAGAACCTGAGCATCCTGGTGATGCTCAGCCTCTACTCCGTGCTGGTCTGGGCCAATCTTTCCGTGTACGCCGTGATCATCCTGTTCAGCCTGTTCGTGGCGCTGACCATGTGGCTGGTGCGCCGCTGGCATTACACGAATATGCGGGTGCACAAGGAAGAACTGGAGCGCCTGCTGGAAGCCGCCGAGCACGTGCAGCACGGCCCGGCCAAACACTAGGCGATCAGCGTCGGCCGGTCGGGCAGTTCGTTGCGCTTGTCGGCCGATGGCGGGAAATGCCGGGCGAGCAATGCGCCGATGGACTTGATGCCCTGGCGCACCCCGGCCTCGAAGGCGCCCCGGCGAAAGTCCGCCTCCATCTGCTGGCAGACAGCTTCCCATTCCGCCGGCTGAACCAGACCGTTGAGGCCGCGGTCGGCGACGATCTCGACATTCCGATCGGCCATCAAGAGATAGATCAGCACGCCGTTGTTCCGCGCGGTATCCCACACTCGCAACTGACCGAACAGCTCGAGGGCACGCTGCCGGGCATCGACGCCATTCAGCAGCGACAGCGGGGCGAGATTGGCTTCGACCGCGAAGCGAATCTCGCCGCCATGGCGCACCTCCGACTCGCCGATGGCCCGTTCGATGGCCCGGCGGCTGCGCGTGGGGAAGGCACGCCAGGCCAGCCAGTCGGGATAGAACAGGTGCTTGATGATGCGCGCGATCGCATTCATTACCATCTCCCCGAGGCGCCACCGCCGCCGAAACCACCGCCGCCGCCGGAAAAGCCCCCGCCGAACCCACCGCCGCCCCGGCCGCCGAACCCACCGCCGGCATGGCCGAAGCGGCCACCGCCCGCCAAGGTAATCAGAAACACGATTAAGGCGATGACGGCACCCGTCAGCAGCGAACCTAAGAGCAGCCAGGCACCGAAGAAGGCGATAGAGCCCGCGACCGAGGCGCCGAGGAAGCGGCCGAGCATGGCCCGAAGCAGGCCACCGACCACGAAGATGAAGAGCATGGCCACCGGCAGGGTGTTCTCGAAGAAAGCGATGCCAGGCGCGCTCTTGCGCGTCGGTTCGGGCAAGGGCTCGCCCTCGACCAGTTTGACCAGGGCATCGGCGCCGGCCGCGATGCCGCCGGCAAAATCCCCCTGTTTAAATCGCGGCAGGATAATCTCCTCGATCACCCGCTTGGCCACGGCGTCGGGGATGGCGCCCTCCAGGCCGTAGCCGACCTCGATGCGTAGCGTCCGGTCGTCCTTGGCGATGAGCAGCAAGGCGCCGTCGTCGATGCCCTCGCGGCCTAGTTTCCAGGCCTCGGCCACCCGGATGCCGTATTGCTCGACGGTCTCGGGCTGGGTGCTCGGCAACAGCAGAACGGCGACCTGGCTGCCCTTGGCCGCCTCCAAGGCCGCCAGTCTCTGTTCGATGGCGCTGCGCTGGTCGGCGCTCAAGCTGCCGGTGAGGTCGATCACCCGCGCCGTCAGCGGCGGCACGGCCACCTCCGCCCCGGCGGCCAGCGAGAACAGGCCCAGCAGCAGCGCGCAGACTGCGCGGCGCAGATTCACCGTGGCCTCAATAACCCTTGGCGGCATCGACCGGGGCCGGTTCGGCGCCGCCGAAGTCGACCTTGGGCGGCACCGCGATGGCCTTCTCGTTCTCCACCGCGAAATTGGCCTTGGTCTGGAAGCCGAACAGCATGGCGGTCAGGTTGCTGGGGAACTGGCGCACGGTGATGTTGTAGTCCTGCACCGCCTTGATATAGCGGTTGCGCGCCACGGTGATGCGGTTTTCGGTGCCCTCCAGTTGCGCTTGCAGGTCGCGGAAGGCGGCGTCGGCTTTCAATTGCGGATAGTTCTCCGCCACCAGCAGCAAGCGGCCCAGGGATCGGGACAGGTCGGCCTGCGCGGCCTGGAATTGCTGGAAGGCGGCCGGGTCGTCGACCAGTTCCGGCGTGGCCTGGACCTGGCCGACCCGGGCCCTGGCATCGGTCACTTCGGTCAATACCTTGGCCTCGTGTGCGGCATAGCCCTTCACGGTGTTGACCAGGTTGGGCACCAGGTCGGCGCGGCGCTGGTATTGGTTGAGCACCTCGGACCACGATGCCTTGATACCCTCGTCTTGGGCCTGGATGGTGTTGTAACCGCAGCCGGACAAGCCGATGGCGGCGATAAAGACAAATAGCCAAGTAGCGATCTTGCGCATGCTGTCCTCCTTGATGTTTGTCTACTTGATATTAGGCCGATGCCGCCGTTTGCAAGCCGCGTAGGGTGGCCGCCGCCAGCAACAGGTCTTCCCAGGCTCGCGCCTTGTCGGCCGGGGTACGCAGCAGATAGGCCGGATGATAGGTCACGATCAGCGGCACGCCGTGGTATTCGTGCAGCTTGCCGCGCAGCCGCGAGATCGGGGTATCGGTCGAGAGCAGGCTCTGGGCGGCGAAGCGGCCGACGGCGACGATCAGCTTGGGCCGGATCAGGTCGATCTGCCGCTCAAGATAAGGCAGGCAGGCGGCGACCTCTTCCGGCCTCGGGTCGCGGTTGCCCGGCGGGCGCGATTTCAAGACATTGGCGATATAGACGTTGCGCCCGCGTTGCAGGCCGATGGCGGCCAACATGGCGTCGAGCAGCTTGCCGGCCTGGCCGACGAAGGGCTCGCCTAATCGATCTTCATCTGCACCCGGCGCCTCGCCGACGATCAGCCAATCGGCATTCGGGTCGCCCACGCCGAACACGCCCTGCTTGCGCGTCCGGTACAAGTCGCAGCGGGTACAATCGCGCACCGCCGCGCGCAGTTCGTCCAGGCCCAGCCCGGCCAACTCGGGCGCGGCCGGGTCGGCATCCGCCGGTGCCGATATGCCAGACACCTCGCGCCGATGCCAAACCGGCCACAGGCCGAGTTCCTTGAAGCGGTCCGCCCGGCTCAGGCTCATAGCTCACGCCTCATCACCAAGGCGTCTTCCCTGCCCTCGGCCGCCGGATAATAGCCCCGGCGCAGGCCGATGGCCTCGAAACCCAGCCGTTCGTAGAGTTCGATCGCGCGCCGATTGCGCGGGCGCACCTCCAGGAACAGCACGCCGATGCCGAATGCCTTGGCATCCGCCATCATGCGTCGCATCAATTCGCTGCCGACGCCCTGGCCCTGGTGCACGGGGGCGACGCAGCAATTGAGCACATGCCCCTCGCCCGCCCCGCTGCTCAACACGCTGTAGCCCAGCAGATCGCCGGCTTGCTCCACCACCTCGCAGCGATAGCCCGATACCAGGCAGTCCTTGAAGTTGCCTCGGGTCCACGGGAAGGGGTAGGCCTGTTGCTCGATCGCCAGCACGGCATCGATATCGCCATCGTTCATCGGCCGGAAATCGAAGGCGGGCCTGCGCAGGACGGCGTTCATAGGCGTTCGCTCGTCTTCAAGGCGACCTTGTCGCGGATATACAGCGGCTCGACCGCCTCGGCCGCGACGTATTCGCCGGCCCGCCATTTGATCGCGGCCAAGGCAGCAATAGCCTCGGCATGCGGATGCAGCTCGGGTTCGATGCGCGCCAGCCGGCCCGCGTAGCGCTCGGCGAGGATGTCGGCATAGCCCTTGAATCCGCTGCCGCAGCCGATATAGGCCCGGTCGCCGGGCGGCAGCGGCGCCTGGGCCGGGGCATATAGGCCGGGCGCGAGCACCTCGCGCAAGCCTGCCGCGCTCTTTTCGTAGAGGGCGGCATAGACCTCGTTCATGCGCGCGTCGATGCAGGCCACCGCACCGCCGGCGGCGGCATCCTTCAGCGCATGCGCGGCCATCGCCTCCAGGGTAATGACCTCGATCACCGGCAGGCCGGCGCCGAAGGCCAGGCCCTGGGCGACACCGCAGCCGATGCGCAGGCCGGTGAACGAGCCCGGTCCCTGGCCGACGGCGATGGCATCCAGCTGGCCCAGGGCCAAGCCGGCCTCGGCCAGCACGGCCCGCACCATGGGCAGCAGCAGCTCGGAATGCTTCTGCCCGGCCAATACGGCCTGGCCATGCACCGCACCCTCCACGAGGAGAGCCGCGCTGCACCATTCGGTCGAGGTATCGAAAGCGAGAATCTTCAAGGCAGGGGAATGGGCTAGCCCAATCGGTTCGGTTTCAAGACGGTATCGAAATTGTACCGCTTATCGCCAATAAGTTTTGTCTGCTTGGCCTGAAGGCCAGGCTGTTGTAGGGTGCGGCCATGAGCGGAGAAAACTCCATGCGGGATAGCGACTCCGATTTCTATCAGTCGCTGTTGCGCGCCTATATCGACAGCGCGAACGACGGCATCTTCGTGGTGTGCGACGAGATGAAGTTTCATGTCGCCAACCACAAACTGGCTGCCTGGCTGGGCGAGTCCGAACAAGACCTCACGCGACACCGGAACCGCATTCCCATCACCCAATTCTTGGGCGTGGCCGAGAGCGAGGCCCTCTTTCGGCAAGCCTTCGACAAGGCGCTCTCCGGCCAAGCTGCCCGCTTCGAGTGCGCCATCGCGCCGGCGCGCGGCAAGCCGCGCTGGGTGGAGTTGAGCCTGAACCGGGTCGATTTGGAGGTCGGCGACCTGGTCATCGGCGTGGTGCGCGATGTCACCGCCAGACGCCAAGCCCAGGAAGAACTGGCGCGGCAGGCCATCAGCGATCCCTTGACCGGCCTGGCCAACCGCCGCGAATTCAATCGCTGGCTCGATCACCTGGTCGATGATGCCAGGGCCGGCGGCGGCCCGCACGCCTTGTTGTATATGGACCTCGACCAGTTCAAGGTGGTCAACGATACCTGCGGCCACATGGCGGGAGACCATCTGCTGAGGAACTTGTCCAGCGCCATCCGAGACAAGATCAGGAAGAGCGACATCCTGGCCCGGCTGGGCGGGGACGAATTCGGCATCCTGCTGCAACGCAGCACCGTCGAGGAGGCCATGCAGACGGCGGAAACCTTGCGCACGGTCATCTGCAACACGCCGTTTCACTGGCAAGACCGGCCATTTCAGGTCGGGGTCAGCATCGGCGTTTACGGCATCGACGCCAACTCCAGCAGCGCCGAGGCGATGAGTTCCGCCGACGCCGCCTGTTATGTGGCGAAAGACAAGGGTCGCAATCGTATCCAGCTCTATTTCGGGGGCAACGATTGCGCGGGCCGGCGCAAGGAAATGGAATGGGTCGCCCGCATCAACCACGCCTTGCAGGAAAATCGTTTCTGCCTGCACTACCAAAAGATACAAGCGCTCCGCCACGCGGGCGCCTGCCAAGAGCACCGCGAGATCCTATTGCGCATGCTGGACGAGGACGGCGACCTCATCTTGCCGGGCCAATTCATTCCGCTGGCGGAGCGCTACGACCTGATGCCCAAGCTGGATCGCTGGGTCATTCATGCGCTGTTCTCGAAGGAGCTAGTGCCGCTCAGGGAGGCCTACTCGCGCTGCGCGACAGAGGGTATCCAATACCCCTTGATGTGGACGATCAATCTGTCCGGCAGCAGCCTGGGCGACGAGCGTTTCCTCGAATATGTCGAGGCGCAGTTCCTGGAGCATGCCCCGCCGCCCGGCTCGATCTGTTTCGAGATCACGGAAACGGCCGCGATCACCAACCTGCCCCATACCTTGAAATTCATCGAGACATTCAAGGCACACGGTTGCCGCTTTGCCTTGGACGACTTCGGCAGCGGGGTCTCCTCGTTTGGCTACCTCAAGAGCCTGCCGGTGGACATCCTCAAGATCGACGGCGCCTTGATTCGCGGTATCGCCGGCAACCGGATCGACTACGCGATGGTGCAAGCGGTGCAGCACGTCGCCAAGGAGATGGGCGTGCAAACCGTGGCCGAGTACGTCGAAGACCAAGCCACGCTGGACGCCTTGCACGAGATAGGCGTCGACTACGTGCAGGGTTATGCGATTCACAAGCCGGAATCTTTATCCGGTGCCGAAAGGGCCTTGTCCTCCCGGGACGCCTGAGCCAGGCCGACATCGAACAGCACCCGCCGCCACGGATCGCGGCTGCGTTGCAGATGCACGATGCGCCCGGCCAGTTTCGTGCCCCCATCCATCAGCCGGGCCAGGTCCTTGTTCTCGCGCTTAGGCACGAAACCGATCATCGCCCCGCGCCATTCGACCCGGATCGCCTCGGCATCGTGGGGATTCCACGGCTCGCGCACCAGGGCAAGATGGTCGCCGACCCGCATCAGCGGCCAGAGGGCGCGGCCGGCGTGGTATTGAAAACCGGCCAGCGGCGAGGTCTGCACCAGCAGCTCGACCGTCGGCGCGGCGGCGGCCGGCCAGGCCAGGGCCAGCAACGCCCCCGCCAGCCAAGGCCTCATAGCGCCGTGCATGCCGCCTCGAAGAAATCGACCGCCTCGGCCAGCAGGCGGCTGCGCCGCATCGGCGGCAGGGCCTGCCAAATGCGGCGGCCATAGGATTTCTCGACCAAGCGCGGATCACAGATCATCAACACGCCACGGTCGGTCTCGCGCCGGATCAGGCGGCCGGCGCCTTGTTTAAGGTTGATGATCGCATGCGGCAGTTGATAGTCGAAAAAGGCGTTCTTGCCGGCGCGCTTGAGCGCATCGATGCGCGCGGCGAGCACCGGATCGTCCGGCGGCTGGAACGGCAGGCGGTCGATCACCACCAGCGACAAGGCCTCGCCGGCCACGTCCACCCCTTCCCAAAAGCTCTGGCTGCCGAGCAAGACGGCGTCGCCCAATTGGCGGAACTCGGCCAGCAACTCGGAGCGGCTCTTGTCGCCCTGGCGCAACAAGGGGAAGGCCATATCCGATTGCGCCATCTTGTCTTGCAGCCAGCCGTGCGCCTCGTTCATCGCGCGTAGGCTGGTGAACAGCAGGAAGGCCCGGCCGCCGCTGGCCTTAAGCACCGGCCAGGCGGCCTCGACCACGGCCTGGGTATAGTCGGCCGAGTTGGGTTCGGGCAGGCCGGTCGGCACATAGAGCAGCGCCTGCTCGGCATAATCGAAGGGGCTGTCCCAATAGCCGGTCTCGGCATCGCGCAGGCCGAGTTCGTCCAGAAAATGGCTGAAATCGCCGCGCACCGCCAGGGTGGCCGAGGTGAATATCCAGGCCTTGGCGCTGGCCTCGACCTGGCGCGCGAATATCTCGCTCACGTTCAAGGGCGTCGCATGCAGCATCACGGCATGGGTGCCAACCTCGACCCAGCGGATCGTGCCGTCTAATTCATCGTCGCGACGCGACACTTTGTCCCTCTCCCCCTCTGGGGGAGAGTTAGGAGAGAGGGCTTTCGGCCCCAGCCAATTCTCCAGCTTTTCTATGCACGCCTCGGCCCGCTCCAGGCAGTTCTTCAGGCCCTCCGAACGCTCGGCCTGTAGCTCCAACAAGCCATGCAAATGGCCCAGGCGCTGTTGCAGCTCGGCCAGGGCCTCGCTGAAACCGGCCTGATCCAGGACGCGGTGCGCCGGCAGACGCTGCTGCGCGCTATTGAATTGCAGCCGCAGCGGCCGCACCGACTGTTCGAAATCGGTCGCGGCCTGGGTGAGTTGTAGAAAATCGCCGGCGGCCTGGTCGGCCTCCTCCCGCACGTCGCGCGCCAGTTCGAGCAGCATGCCGGTAGTCAGCGTCTGGCCGAAGAACAGACTGGCGACCTCGGGCAGTTGATGGGCCTCGTCGAAGATCACCGCATTGGCCGCCGGCAGCAGCTCGCCCGCCCCCTCGTCCTTAAGCAACACGTCGGCGAAGAACAGGTGGTGATTGATCACCACCAGATCGGCCTCGAGCGCGCGCTTGCGCGCCTTGAGCACAAAGCAGTCGCGGTGGTTCGGGCAATCGCCGCCCAGGCAGTTGTCGCGGCTGGACACCGCATAGGACCAGGCCGGCGATTCCTCCGGCACCGTCTTCAGCGCCATGCGGTCGCCGCTGTCGTCGAGCTTGGCGAATTGGGCAATCTGCTGGAGGTGCCGGGCCAGCTCCCGACTGGTCAAGCGGGCATCGGCCAGCGCCCGCTCGAGGTGATAGTGGCAGACATAGTTGGCCCGCCCCTTGAGCAGCGCCACCGTGACCGGCTTGGCCAGGGCCTCGCGCACGGCGGGGATGTCGCGGTGGAACAGCTGGTCCTGCAAGGTCTTGGTGCCGGTCGAAATGATGGTCTTACCGCCGGACAACATGGCCGGGACGAGATAGGCCAAGGTCTTGCCGGTGCCGGTGCCCGCTTCCATGACAGACACAGTACAATCGCGCAGAGCGGCCTCGACCCGCCTCGCCAGTTCTATTTGTTGCCCGCGCGGTTGATAATAAGGTATCGCCCCCTTGAGCGGGCCATCCGCGGAAAATACGGTCTCAAGCCAAGTCATGCCGATGCGCTATAGATTCTTCCCGATGTCCGGGCCGTTGTTCGTCGCCTGCCTGCTCGCGCTGCTTGGCGGCATGGCCCATGCCCAGCGGGTGACGCTACGCATCGAGGGCCCCCTCACCGCCAGCGCGGAGTATATCGCCGGCCAGCGCGACAAACCGGCGGTGCTCATCCTACATGGCTTTTTGCAAACCAACGAATTTCCGACGGTGCGGCAACTGATCCGCCACCTGGCCGATGCCGGCTATACCGTGCTCGCGCCCACCTTGAGCCTGAACATCACAAATCGCAAGCAAAGCCTGCCTTGCGAGGCCATTCACACCCATGGCATGCCCGACGCCGCGCGCGAGATCGGCCTGTGGGTCGACTGGTTGAAAAAGCGGCGCGGCCCCATTGTGCTGCTTGGCCATAGCTTCGGCACCGTTCAACTGCTGACCTATCACGAGGCACACCCTGACCCCGCCATCCAAAAACTGATCGGCATCAGCCTGGTCGAGGGTGGCCCGTATAAGTCGGATAGCGCACGGCGCGACCGCTTGGTGCGGGAATTACGCCGCCAGGCCGAGCAACCGAAGCCGACGCTGGCCAATCACCCGGTCAGCTTCTGCAAGAACTATCGGTCGACGGCACGAGGCTTGCTGTCCTATTTGGAATGGACGCCGGAGCGGGTGCTCGAATCGATCAATACCAGTCGGCTGCCCATGGCCTTCATCATGGGTTCCGGCGACGAACGGCTCGATCAAGGCTGGATCCAGCGTTTGCAAACAACGTCCGCCAAGACCCATGTGATCCAGGGGGCCAGCCATTTCATGGATGGGCAGCACGAATTCGACATGCTGGATAGTCTTCTCAGCGAGCTGAACGACAAAAATGGGCCAGCCACAACAAAATAAGCTCCCCAAGGTCAGTTATCTCAGCATTGTCTACAACGTCCTCATCGGCCTGTTGTTGCTGCTGTTCGCGTTCTACAACTGGCGGCAAATCGAACTCACCTCGCAATCGCTCTACGAGCGCGAGGCCCTGCTGGGCAAGCAAGAGGCCGTGGAGGCGATAAACACCGTCGCCAAACGGATTCTAGCGATAGAAAAGTCGCTGTCCGAATGGGACGAGAGCCGACAGCAACTGATGTATCGGCAGTTCTACCCGCTCTGGCGCGACCAGCGCGTGCGCAGCGCCGGCCTGGTGCCGGAGACCATCAACGACATCGCGCTGTATGACCGCAACGGCCGCATCCTGGCGCCGAGCGGCAACAAGGAACCCATGCCCGACAATATGCCGCGGCAAGGCGGCACCCTGTATGTCAACGAGGGCGGGCATATCCACATGTATTCGTTCTTCCCGATCTTTGCCGAATCGGGTGGCGGCCAACTACTCGGTTATGGCGGCCTGGCCTTCGATCTGGTCGATCAGCTCCGCATGGACCGGCAATACCGTTACCTCGATCTTTCCACCATCCGGATGCAGGTTCCAAGCGGCACGCTGGTCGACCGCGACAGCTTGATAAAAAGCCTGAGCTTCGAACTGCTGCCCAACCCCAACCTGGACAAGATGCGTTCGGCCTATCAGGTTTCGTTCATCCAGTTGAGCGTCGTTTTCCTGCTGGTTCAAGTAGTTTCCGCCTGGCTGTTGCAGCGCTATTTCACCCGCCCTTTGCGCGAGCTGTCCGAAGAAATCGACAGCCTGCGCGACCTGGAAAATCAAGAGGACAATTACTGTCGAATCAAGCCCCTGCCGATCCGCGAATTGGAAGAACTGCGCCAATCGTTCTACGATTACCACAACCGTCTGCTCGACCTGAACCAAAACCTGGAGCGCAGCAGCCAGAACTTCTACGACCAGGCGCGGCGCGACCCGATGACCGGCGTGTTCAACCGGCGTGCCTACGACGAGGACTGGCACAGCCTAGACGACGCCAACAAGATCGAGCAGTGCTCGCTGATCCTGTTCGATTGCGACCACTTCAAGGCAATCAACGACAGCTATGGCCACCATGTCGGCGACAGCGTGATCAAGTCGCTGGCCTCGATCCTGCAGAGCACCTTGCGCGGCGAGGACCGCCTGTATCGCCTGGGCGGCGACGAATTCGCCACCGTCCTGGCCCGTAACGACGCCGACAATGCCGAGGCCATCGCGGCCCGCTGCCTGGAACAGGTGCTCAGTCACGATTTCCAGCAATTCGGCGTGATCGAGCCCGTCACCATCAGCATCGGCATCGCCCACGGCAACCCCGGCGTTGCATTGGGCGATCTGCAAAAGCAGGCCGACATCGCGATGTACGCAGCCAAGCGGCCGACCAGCCGCAAGATCGAGGTATTCGGCGAACGGCTGAACGAGGTGTCGCCGCTGTTGACCAACAAGAGCATCTCCGCCATCTACCAGACCATCCAGGACCCGTTCCTGATGGAAATGCACTACCAGCCGGTGATCGACCTGAAAACGCGGGAACCGGCCTATGTCGAGGCGCTGACCCGGATCAAGATCGATGGCGAGATCATCCGGCCGAACGAGATATTCCCGGTGGTGCAGGCCCGCCGGGTCGATGCCGAATTCGACCAGGCGGTCATCCAGGCCGTGCAGCGCGACCTCGAATTCAAGCGCATCCCCGAGCATCTCGGCGTGTCGATCAACGTATCGGCGGTCGGCCTATTGTCGAGCAAGGTGACCGATATGCTGGTCTACCTGAAGCTGGCCTATCCCGAGATCAAGATGGTGGTCGAGATCACCGAGACCGCCTTGATCGACCAGATCGAGCAGGCCACGCTGCATATCCATAAGCTACGCGAGGCCGGCTGCCTGGTCGCGCTGGACGACTTCGGCAGCGGCTATTCCTCGCTACGTTATCTCGCGTCGATGCCGGTCGACCTGGTCAAGTTCGACATCAGCATGATGCGCTTGCTGGAAAAAGGCGACGTGCGCCAGAAAGAAGTGATCCGCGAGGTCGCCCGCCTGGTGACCAACGCGGGCTACAAGATGGTGGCCGAGGGCATCGAGACCCACGTCATGCTGGAGCAGGTGGTCGGCCTGGGCTTCGATTACGCCCAGGGTTTCTTGTTCGAACCGGCGCTAAATACCGCCTGATCAGGCCGCCTCGGCCAAGCGCAGCGCATCCTCCACATCCACCGCCACCGGCCGCGACACGCCCGGCTCGGGCATGGTCACGCCGACCAGATGCTGGGCCATTTCCATGGTGATGCGGTTGTGGGTGATGAACATGAACTGGGTCTCGCCCGACATCTTGCGCACCAAGTTGCAGTAGCGCTCGGTGTTGGAGTCGTCGAGCGGCGCGTCAACCTCGTCCAGCAGGCAGAACGGCGCCGGGTTCAGGCGGAAGAAGGCGAACACCAACGACAAGGCGGTCAGCGCCTTCTCGCCGCCCGACAGCAGGTGGATGGAGCTGTTCTTCTTGCCCGGCGGCTGGGCGACCACGATCATGCCGGCGTCGAGAATCTCCTCGCCGGTCAAAATCAATTGCGCCTCGCCGCCGCCGAACAGGTCGGTGAACAGGTTACGGAACTCGCGGCTGACCGTGTCGTAGGTGGCCTTCAGCCGCGTGCGGGTCTCGCCGTCGATGCGGCGGATCGCCTCTTCCAGGGTGTCGGCCGCCGTGGTCAGGTCTTCGGCCTGGGCGTCGAGATAGCTCTTGCGCGCCTGGGCCTCGTCCAGTTCCTGCACCGCCGCCATGTTGACCGCGCCCAGGCCGGCGATCTCGCGGCCCAGGCGGTCGATGTCGGCGGCGTATTCCGAATCCTTGGCCGTCTCCGGCAACTTGGCCGCCAGTTCCTCGACATTGACCTCGACCAATTGCTCGGTGAACTGGGCCTCGCGCAAGCGGGCCTCTTGCAGCTTCAGTTCCAGCGCCTGGATGTTGGCCTTGAGCGGCTCCAGCGCGCGCTCGGTGTTCATGCGCTGCTGTTCCATGTCGCGCAGGCGCTGGTTCTCGCCTTCCAGGGCATTGCGAGCGGCGATCAACACCTGCTCGGCGGCCTGGCGGCGCTCCAAGGCGGCCGCCAACTCGGCCTGGGCCGTAGCCGGGTCCATGGCCATCAGCTCTTCCCGCGCGTTTTCCAGCCCCATGGTCAGTTCTTCCAGGCGGCGGTCGGCCTGGCCCACGCGCTCGGCCAACTCCTGCAAACGGGCCTCGATGGCGCGGACGCGGAAGCCCGCCTCCTGCACCTCGCGCTCTTCCTGGCGCATCCGGTCGCGCAATTGCATCAGGGTCTGCTCGGCCTGCGATCGAGCCTGGCCCACCTCCTCCAAGCGCTCGCGCACGAATTCCTGCTGGATGCGCGCCTCGGAGAGGCGCGCTTCCGCCTCGGCCCGCTGCATCTCTTCCTCGGCCAGTTGCTCGGCGACTTCCTGGCCCTCCTGTTCCAGTTGCGCCCGCCGCTCCTCGGCCCGCTTGGCCGCATCGGTGTCGCGCACCAGCACCATCTGCACCTGATGCAGGTGCGACTGCGTTCGGTTGAGTTCGGCCTGCAACTGGTCGGCCTGGCGCCGGGCCTCATGCAGGGCCAGTTCGGCCTGCTGGCTGCGGGCCTCGGCCTGATGGTAGGCCGCCTGCTCGCGCTCGACCTCGACCTGCAAAGACTCGATCTCGCGGGCGCGGGCGAGCAGGCCGTGGTGGCCCTTGTCCGGCGCGTTGAAGGTCAGGGTCGCGCGGGTGACCACATGGCCTTGCGGCGTGGCGATCAGGCCGCCGAGCGGCAATTGGCCACGGACGGCCATGGCCGCATCGAGGTCGTCGGCGACATAGGCCAAGGCCAGCCACTCGTCGAGCAGACGGCCGGCCAGGGCGTCGTCGGTCGCCACATGCCGACGCAGGGCGCTCAGGCCGCTGACGGCAGCGGGGCTGGCCGGCACCGCGCCGGCATCGGCCAAGATGAAATCGAAGCGGCTCTCGGGCGGGGCACTTAGCCAATCGCTCCGCGCCTCGGCCACCAGGGCGGCCAGGCGCTCGCCCAAGGCCGCCTCGAAGGCGGTTTCCCAACCGGCCGTGACCTTCACCGCTTGCCACAGGCGCTGGGCGCGAGCAAGGCCTTGGCGCTCCAGCCAATTCTTGCCCTCGCTCTCGGCCTGGGCAGCCTGGTCTTGCAACTTCTTCAACGCGGCCAGCTCGGCCTCGACCTTGTGCACAGTGCGGCCGGCCTGCTCCAGGGCCAGGGCGGCTTCGCGCCGGGCTTGGTCGAGGCCGGCCAGCGAGGCCTTGGCCGTGTCGAGCTGGCCCTTGTAGGTCTCGACCTGCTCCTGCGCCGTTTCCAGTTCCACTTGCTGGCGGGCGATCTGCTCGGGCGCCGGGGCGGCCAGACCGATCTGCTCGCGCGACAAGCGGGCATGGCGTTGCTTCAATTGGTCGATCACGCGATCGGCGTGATTCAGGTGCGACTGCTCCAGTTGCGCCGACTGTTGCAGGTTGGCCAGCTCGCGCTGGACATCGGCGGCCTGGGCCTGGGCCTCGCGCAAGGCGGTCTCGGCGGCCGGCACTTGAACGGCGAGCTCGCGGGTCTCTTCATCCAGGCTCAGGGCCTGTTCCTTGGCTTCGTCCAGTTCCCGTGTCTTGAGCTGGGATTCTTCCTGGGCGCGCTGCTTCTCGGCCTCGGTCTGGGCCTGGCTCTCGGAGAGGCGGCGCAGGTCGGCCTCCAGCCGTTCGCGCCGGTCTTTCAGCATCTGCAGGGCCTGCTCCAAGCGCCCCACTTCGCCGCTCTCGGCGTAGAAACCGGCCTGGGCCTGGTTGACCGCCTCGGTGGCGGAGAACTGGCCGAGCCGCGCCGCCTCCAGCTCGCTCTCCAGCCGGCGCAGGTCGGCGATCCGGGCCTCGATCTCGGTGCGGGTGCGCTCGATGTCCTGGTTAAGCGCAGCCTGCCGTGCCTGGGCCTGGCGCTGGCGCATCAAGGCCAGCAGTTGTTCCTTGAGGGTCTTTTCCTCGTTCAAGGCGAAGTAGCGCCGAGCCACCTCGGCCTGGCCGGCCAGTTTTTCCAATTGGCTCGCCAGCTCGTTGCGGATGTCGTCGACCCGCTCCAGGTTCTCCCGGGTGTCGACCAGGCGGCGCTCGGTCTCCTTGCGCCGCTCCTTGTACTTGGACACGCCGGCGGCCTCTTCCAGGTAGCCGCGCATCTCCTCCGGCTTGGCCTCGATCAGGCGCGAGATCATGCCCTGTTCGATGATGGCGTAGGCGTCGCCGCCCAGGCCGGTGCCCATCATCAGGTCGGCGATGTCGCGCCGGCGGACATGGACGTTGTTGATGTAGTAGCTGGAATCGCCGTTGCGGGTGAGCACCCGTTTGATCGAGATCTCGGCGTATTGCGACCACTGACCCGGGGCCTTGCCGGCCGCGTTGTCGAACAACAGCTCGACCGAGGCGCGCGAGGCCGGTTTTCTATCCGACGAGCCGTTGAAGATCACGTCCTGCAAGGACTCGCCGCGCAACTCGCGGGCCTTGGATTCGCCGAGCACCCAGCGCACGGCGTCGATCACGTTGGACTTGCCGCAGCCGTTGGGGCCGACGATGCCGGTCAACTGGGCCGGGGCCGGAATGGTCACGGGGTCGACGAAAGATTTGAACCCCGCCAGGTGAATGTGCTTGAGACGCAAGGTTTTATGGGTATCGACGTTTATAATTGCGTGACATTTTAACTTCACTTCCACCCGCCATGCCTAGCCTGCCGACAAAAGAACTGGAAACCTTTGAAAATCCGACACCTACGCGCGATTTTCACATCCATATCGAGATTCCGGAGTTCACCTGCCTGTGCCCCAAGACCGGCCAGCCCGACTTCGCCACCCTGTTCCTGGACTACATCCCGGACCAACGCTGCGTCGAACTCAAGAGCCTCAAGCTCTACATCTGGTCCTTCCGCGACGAAGGCCAGTTCCACGAGGCGGTGACCAATCGCATTCTGGACGATCTGGTGCGCGCGACCGAGCCGCGCTTCATGCGCCTGACCTCCAAGTTCTACGTGCGCGGCGGCATCTTCACCAACGTCGTGGCCGAACACCGCAAGGCCGGCTGGCAGCCGCAGCCTCGGGTCGAGCTGGCCGAGTTCGCGCCGCAATCCAATACTCGCGGCTGATTTGGCCCAGTACGCCCTCGGCCTCGATTTCGGCACCGGCGGGTTGCGGGCCATGGCCCTGGCCCCGACCGAAGAGATCGAGGCGGCCGAGCGCATTGATCTTGCTAATCAACATGAGAATAGCTCAGCAACTATTTGGCAAGAAAGCATTTTTGAGGTTATCGCCAAGCTGCCGCAGGGCGTACGCAAGCGATTGGGCAGCCTCGCCATCGACGGCACCTCGGCCACCGTGCTGGCCTGCGATGCCGAACTCAAACCACTGCATCCACCCCTGCTCTATAACGACGCCCGCGCCAGCGCCGAGGCCGAGCGCATCCGCCAAACCGCCGGCCCCGAGCACACCGCCGCCAGCGCCAGCTCGGGCCTGGCCAAGGTGCTCTGGCTACAGGCCCAGCCGAATGTCGAAGCGCCCCGCTTTTTCCTCAATCAGGCCGATTGGCTGACCGGCCTGCTCTCCGGCCGGCCTGGCCTATCCGACTACCACAATGCCTTGAAAATGGGCTTCGATGTCGAGGCCAAGCGCTGGCCAGATTGGATTGGCCAACTGACCAAGCTGGAGCATCTGCCCCAAGTCGTCGCCCCCGGCAGCGACATCGGCCTGATCGACCGCGCCCAGGGCAGGCGGCTCGGCATCCACGGCGACTGCCTGATCCGCGCCGGCACCACCGATTCCATCGCCGCCTTTCTCGCCACCGGCGTGAGCCGACCGGGCGAGGCGGTCACCTCGCTCGGCACCACCTTGGTCTTGAAGCTGCTGTCGGAAAAGCGGGTCGAGGCCGCCCGCTACGGCGTCTACAGCCATTGGTTCGGCCATCACTGGCTGGCCGGCGGCGCCTCCAACGCCGGTGGCGGCGTCTTGCGCCAGTTCTTCGACGAAGCGGCGCTGGCCGCGCTCTCGGCCGAGATCGATCCTCGGGCCGACAGCGGCCTCGACTACTACCCGCTGACCAAACCGGGCGAGCGCTTCCCGATCGACGATCCGGCCCTGCCGCCTCGTCTGGAACCGCGCCCGGCATCCGCGCGCCAGTTCCTGCACGGCCTGCTCGAAGGCCTGGCCCGCATCGAGGCCCAAGGCTATGCCCGTTTGGCCGAACTTGGCGCCACGCCTTTGAGCCGCGTAGTCTCCGCCGGCGGCGGCGCCGGCAACTCGACTTATTCCCGCATCCGCGAACGCCTGCTCAGGGTGCCGGTCACGCGCGCCGAGCAACACGAGGCGGCATTCGGCAGCGCGCGCCTCGCGCTGCACGGCACGCGGCTATTTCACCTACAATCGCAAGCATGAACACCAGTGTCCTACGCGTCGTCCGCGCCATACCTATCGTCTGGGAGAAACAGGCCCTGGATGCCCACGCCCTCGCCTCGCTCAGGCAAAGCGCGCAATTGCTGATGCATGCCCTGAACTTGATGGATACCGGCTTGCTGCATGAGGCGGAGGCGGAGCAGGCGCACTTTCAGAAACTCGACGCCAAGATCGACCTCATGCTGCACCTGCTGGCGCAAAGCCTACAAGGCAACCGTCCCCTGCCGCAGGCGATGCCGGTCGAACTCGGCCCCGAAATCGTCAGTTGGCAAGAAATGGGCACAGTGCCCACCGTGGGCGATACCGTGGTGCTCGGCCTCTACCTCAGCCCCGGCCTGCCCTTGCCGCTCAAGCTGCCGGCCCACATCACGGCTTCGGCCGATGGCCGCGTCAGCGCGCAATTGGCCGACCTGGGCGAAGACCTGGAGGAGTTCTGGCAGCAATGGGTGTTTCGGCAGCACCGGCGGGATATCCATGCGCAACGGCCGGCTGGTTAGGCCCGACCACCTAGGGGGATTGGGTGACGGAGTCCAATTCAAGCAGGGCCGGATTGGAATTGGCCTTTAACTTCATCGTCACGTTGTAATAGACCTTGCCCGCAGCGCCGTTATCGATTTCCAAGTTGTTTATGGTCAGCACGCCATTGGCGTAGCGGGATGACGCTGTTTTGGTCGTTGGCGTCGGCGTTGGAGCCGGTGAGGTCGTGGTAGGGCTCAAATAGCCAGCGATCCTGTTGTAAGCCACGTCGAATCTTGAATATGCACTCTTGATTCCGTAGGAGCAGCTTGGATTGTCAGACCCCCCGAAAAGGCCACCCCTTAAGTCACAGCTGGTCGACGAGCAGGAAAAGAGACCGGAGCCGCTACTGCCCGGCTCCACCGCGCCGCTGTAGTACGACACACTCCAAAGATCGTTGAGCCGCTGTCCCGTATCCGACGACAGGATACTCGCGGTCGCCGGGCTCGAAACCAAACCCAAGGACACCTTCTTCAAGTCGCCGTGAGGATGATGGATGCCGACGATATCTTGGCCCGAAGCCAGGCTGACCGTGCTCCAGGCATTGAACACCACACCGCTCGGTGCCGCTTCGTTCAAGCGCAGGAAGGCATGGTCGTTAGTGGCGTCGCTGTCGAGGTAGGTCGCGCCACGCGTCAGCTGCTTGTAGGTTTTAGGCACATTGTTGGTATAGCAGCCGGAGTTCTCGTAAAAAAAATAGGTATTCAAGGTAGTGGCGACGGTCTGGTCGGATATGCAGTGGTGCGCCGTGTAAAACCAGGGCGTTTGAGTGCCGCCCTTATCGTTCAGCAAGGTGCCGCTACAGACATAGCTCTTTCCGCCGTTCTTGACGTAAACCATCCGCGCCACACCCTTTGCGGCGGTCTTCACGACACTGTTTGTCGAGCATTCGAGGTCGACCTCGCAGCTGTAGGTATCGGGGCTCAGGTTTGAAAATTGATTGCCTTGGCTTGGGTTCGCCGCGATGTGGGAGACCTGCACGATCTCGATATCGCCGTTCAGGCCTTTCTGGCCGCCGGGCAGCACGATTTCGACCGTTACCGTGTCGCCCTCCACGACAGGCGACCAGAATATCGGCTGCCCACGCCAGTCGCTTTGCCGGTACGGCCCCAAGACCATCTGCGGCTTGTCGGAACCGGCAAATCGCAGTTCCCCCGCAAAACCAGGCTTGATTGCGAGGCCCACCCTTAGGGCCTTCGCCCCCGGCGATGTCAGTTGCAACTGCGTGGCCAACCTGCCATCCGCCAAAGCGACCCAAGGAATATTCGTCGTGGCCAAACGCAGGTTCGATGGCATATCCCGGCCAAAGCCGATTTGCAGCGCCTTCGCCTGGCCGGAAGCGCTTTTGGTATTGTTTCTGCGCAGGGTTTCCAGTTCCGAACTCGTCGGCACCGGCAACCTGATTTTGAGGCGCGAATTCTCGGCAAAGGCATTGCCCGGCCCGACGGCATCTATTGCAAATCTCTGCGCCGCCTCTTCTTGCTCGATAGGCTTGTAATAGGGGCCGACGCCATCGGCACCGGCCAATGGCAACGATGCAAGCTGGCTTATAACCAACAGCGAACTCAGTGCTAGCCATTGTCTTGATTTCATCCTGGACCACCTCATTGGGAAGGCACTGCGGAGTCGACGGAGAATGCCGTGGGATTGGCTACGGGCTGCAACTTCAGAACCACGTCGTAGTAGGATTTGCCGAGCGAACCCGAATCCAGCTCCATCCGCTTCAATACCAAGGTTCCATTGGAATAAGTGGCACTTGGCGTAGTGCTGCCGCTTGGCGGTGGCGTAGTCGTCGTAGTGACCAAATTGAATTTGAAGCCCCAAATGAAATACTCGAAGCCATCGCCATCCAGATAAAAACAGGCCGAGTAATAACCGACGCGGCTGCCCGAGGTTTCATATTCGATGCCGTGGGTAGCGCCGCTGGCACAGTCTGCGGCGGTGGCGGTCTTGCCGTAAAACGTCGAATAAAAATATGAATAAAAAGCCGAATCCGGATGGATCGCCGTAATGGTGAATTTCGTGCCCGCCGGATAGACCACCGTCGAGGCAGCAAACGAGTTGCCTTTAGCATTCGCCTTTCTGGCCGACATCTCGGCTTGCTTCGCCTCGATATTTCCGCCCAAGGCATTGCCTATCCCTGAAGCCGTAGCCAATATCAGCAGCAATAGGCTCAGATATCGCTTTATATCCATGAAACGCCGCCTCCCGGTAGCATGTGGCCGGCTGATTATAGGCATCGAATATCAACCTGCCATAGGAAGTTTATGCCCTAGACCCAGCGCCAATGCCAAGTGAGCTTATTCGACATCGACAAGCTCAAGTGCATTGCCGTCCGGGTCGCGGACGAACAAGGCCCGCCGGCCCGAGCGGCTGAGGCTGTAGGCGATGCCCTCATCTAGCCGGTTCTTCAATTCCTCCCAGCCCGTCACCGCCAGCGCGGTGTGCCGGTCGCGGCCGCCGTGTGCCGGCCGGCCCTCGACCGGGTCGGGGTTAGACAGGCAAAGCAAATGGATTTGGGCCTCGCCGAGGTCATACCAGACGCCGTCGAAACTCATCTCGGGCCGGGCCGGACTGGGGCTAAGGCCCAGCACGCCTTCGTAGAAGGCCCGAGCGCGGCCGAGGTCGGCGACCAGCAGCGAGGCATGCAGCAGACGGGCAACCTTAATCATGCTTGTGCATCCGGCCGGAGAACAGGCTGGCGGCCACGATCAGGGCGCCGCCGATCCACTCGCGCATCGCCATCACCTCGCCGGCCAGGAGATGGCTGGCGATGGCGGCGATCACCAACTCGCTCAAGAGGATGACGATGGCCTGGTTGGCCGGGGTGTGGGCCAGACCGTATTGCACGGCGAAGGTGGCCAGCACCAACAACAGACCGACGCCGATCAGGGTAGCCCAGTGCGCGATGCCGAGCCCGGCCACGGCCTCGATGGCCCCGCCCTCGAAGCCGACCGGAAAGGCGGCGATGGCGACCACGCCGAGAAAGACCCAGAGGCTGCGCACCCCGGTGGCCACCTCGCGCAGCTTGCGCGACAGCACATTGGCCAGGGCGAAGGCGATGCCGGCGGACAGGCCCATCCATTCGGCGTAGTTGGTCGGCAGCGGCAGGCCGCCGTCGCGGGCGAGCATGACGTAGGCGCCGGCCAGGGACAGGCCCATGACCAGGTAGCCGAAGCCGTTGACCCGCTCGTGCAGCATCAAGCGCGAGAAGAACACCGTCCACAGCGGGGCCAGATAGAACAGCAGCAGCACCCGCATGACCTCGCCGTGGATGACGGCCAGGACATAGGCCAGGTTGGTCCAACCGGTGGAGAGGGCGACCAGGAGCAGCCAGCCGCGATCCCCGCGCTGGCGGACGAAATCGCGGCCGCAGAGCACCAGGACCGGCACCAGGGCGACGAGATAGGTGATGAGCGAGGCCAGGCTGCCGGAGATGCCGGCCTGTTCCAGCAGGCGGTAGGGATACCAGACGATGCCCCAGACGGTGGCGGCGGTGAGCAATCCAAGGGGGGCGAGCCAGGCGGTCATCGGCTTATAATATGCGGCTTCTTCGGTCTATCGAGTGAACACGTGAATCCCCGTCTGCAACAGCTTCAGCCCTATCCGTTCCAGAAACTGCGCGAGCTGTTCGCGGGTGTGACAGCGGAACCCGGCCTGACGGCGATCAACCTGTCCATCGGCGAGCCCAAGCACCCGACCCCGGCCTTCATCAAAGAGGCCCTGAGCGATGCCCTGGGCGGGCTGGCGCATTATCCCATAACCCAAGGCAGCGACGCCCTGCGCGAGAGCATCGCCGACTGGTGCCGGATGCGCTACGGCGTCGAGCTCGACCCGGCGACCGAGGTGCTGCCGGTCAACGGCAGCCGCGAGGCGCTGTTCGCCTTCGCCCAGGCGGTGGTCGACCAGACCCGCCATGTGAAGCGCATCCTCAGCCCCAACCCCTTCTACCAAATCTACGAAGGCGCGGCGATCCTGGCCGGGGCCAAGCCCTACTTCCTCAACACCACGCCCGAGAACGGCTACCGCATGGACTTTTCCCAGGTGCCGGATGACATGTGGGAGACGGTGCAACTGGTCTATGTCTGCTCGCCCGGCAACCCCACCGGCAAAGTGATGTCGCTGGACGACTGGCGCGAGGTGTTCGCCCTGGCCGATGCGCACGACTTCATCATCGCCGCCGACGAGTGCTACTCGGAGATTTATTTCCCTCACCCCAAGCCTCTGATGAAACCCCTACCCTTCGGTATCCCGGAGGGAGCGCACCCTAAAGGGCATAAAGGGGCAAAGGCTGAGCCCAAAGCGATTGACGAAGATGCCCCACCGCTGGGCGCCCTGACCGCCGCCAAGCAACTGGGCCGCGACTTCTCCCGCCTGGTGGTGTTCAACAGCCTGTCCAAGCGCTCCAATGTACCCGGTCTGCGCTCGGGCTTCGTCGCCGGCGATGCCGAGGCGATCAAGCAGTTCCTGCTTTACCGTACCTATCACGGCAGCGCCATGAACCCCGCCATCCAGGCCGCCTCGGCCGCCGCCTGGGCCGACGAGGCCCATGTCGTCGAGAACCGCCGGCAGTATCGCGAGAAGTTCGCCGCCGTCATGCCCATGCTGAAAGACGTGCTGGAATTCGACGCGCCGGACGCCGCCTTCTACCTCTGGGCGCGCGTGCCCGGCGGCGGCGACACCGCCTTCGCCCGCGAGCTGTTCCGCAAGAAACACGTCACCGTGCTGCCCGGCTCCTTCCTCGCGCGCGAGGCGGGCGGCGGCAACCCCGGCCAAGGCTTCGTCCGCATCGCCTTGGTCGATGGCCTTGAACAATGCCAAGAGGCGGCCAGGCGTATCGTCGATTTCGTCAAGGAGGCTTGATCATGCGTCAACTGCTTGTCCTGTTCGCCGCATTGCTGTTTGCCCTGCCCGCCCAAGCCGGCCAAGCCGAGTCCGAGCATGCCCTGACCAACATCCTGTTCGACGAGAACATGGAGAACTTCTTCTACACGCTGCGCGACGACGGCTTCGTCGAAATCCTTTTCGGCCCGGCCGTCGACGAGAAGGACTACATCCGCATTCTCGAACGTCTGCGCAAGCACCCGGACATCCCCGGCGTGCTCGCCGGTCGCGGCGGCAAGAATTTCTGCTCCATTCCCAACTGATTTTTCATTTCGCTAACGCAAGGAACCGCCATGCAAGAACTCCAAAGCATCATCGAAGAAGCCTTCGAGCGCCGCGCCGACATCACCCCGCGCAACGTCGAGCCCAAGGTCAAGGATGCCGTGCTCTCCGTCATCGACCTCTTGGACATGGGTCAACTGCGCGTGGCCGAGCGAACCGACAGCCAGAACTGGGTGACCCACCAGTGGATCAAGAAGGCGGTGCTGCTCTCCTTCCGCATGGAAGACAACAGCTTCATCAAGGGCGGCTACACCAACTACTACGACAAGGTGCCGTCCAAGTTCGCCGACTTCAACTCCAAGGACTTCCGCGAGGGCGGCTTCCGCGTGGTGCCGCCGGCGGCCGTGCGCAAGGGCAGCTACATCGCCAAGAACGTGGTGCTGATGCCGTCTTACGTCAACATCGGCGCCTATGTCGATGAAGGCGCCATGGTCGACACCTGGGCCACCGTCGGCTCCTGCGCCCAGATCGGCAAGAACGTCCACCTGTCCGGCGGCGTCGGCATCGGCGGCGTGTTGGAGCCGGTGCAGGCCAACCCCACCATCATCGGCGACAACTGCTTCATCGGCGCCCGCTCCGAGGTGGTCGAGGGCGTGATCGTCGAGGACAACTGCGTGATCTCCATGGGCGTCTACATCGGCCAATCGACCAAGATATACGACCGCGAAACCGGCGAGATCACCTACGGCCGCGTGCCGGCCGGCTCGGTCGTGGTCAGCGGCAACCTGCCGTCCAAGGACGGCAGCTACAGCCTGTATTGCGCGGTGATCGTGAAGAAGGTGGACGCCAAGACCCTGAGCAAGGTCGGCATCAACGAACTGCTGCGCGGGATTTAAGCCTCGCGCTGCTCACCGTCCTCTCCCACCGGAAGGGGGCCGGTGGCCGATGGCAGCGCTCATGGTTGTTCTCTGCGTCCCCCCGACAGGGTAAAACGCCCGTCCGACCCAATCTGAAAGGTGATGTCCAGGTAGCTGGACGCCTCCGCTGGCGCCTGCACGCGGGAAACGGTGAGCACGCCGTCCTTGTATACCGACGCGGCGTTGCCCAAGACATAACGATCCAAGGTATAGCCGAGCATGTCCCAGCGCCCGTCGCCGGCCAGCTTGAGGCGTACCGAGGTCGCATCAACCAGGGACTGGTCGATGGCCACGCGAGGCAGGGTCAGGACGCCGTCCTGGAAGGTCGCCAGCCCCGGCGCCTCGTGCTCGCCGGTATCGATCAGGGCGCGAATTCTGAGGTCATGCGCCATCGGGCTATATGCGCCGGCCTCGGGGGCGCGGTAATAGCTCCGGCCGTCGTTTTTGCCCGTGTAGTCGATGGCAATCATCGGCGCATCCCAGCCCAGATCGACGACGAAGCTCTCGCCCGCGCTAACTTCGAGCGGGCTGGCTAACGTCACCGTGAACCAATTGTCGCTGCCGGCGCTTGCCTCCAGCCGGCCTTGGACGCGGCGCATGGGCTGCGCCGGCAGGGTGTTCCCCGGCAGGAAATCGCCGTAGACGGCAAGGTCGTATTGCGGCCCCGTCCCCGAGAACGGCGGCCCCCAATACTTCAACTTCAGCGCGATCAAGCGCCCCGCGCTTGGCGTGGTAAAACGCACCGCCGTGCGCTCGCCCACGACATTGCCCGCGCTCGGCCGCCAGTTCCAGGCAAAGCCCGGATAGGCCTGGTCGTAGGCCAGGGTGATGCCGCTCAGCTTGCTGGCGGGCGTGACCGCCACCGTCACGCCGCCCGATGCCGGGTCAGGCTCGACGTTCTCGATCCGGATGCCGGTGGCCTGACCGCGACGGGAGCGGCTGTCGGGGGTCGAGGTCGGGGTGAAGGCCCGGTTTCCGGCCGTTCCCGGATAGGGGTCGCCGGCGTCCGCCGCGCCGAAGCCCGAGGTATCCCGCAAGTCGTCGCGTCCGTCCGCCTGCTCGAGGCGCAGGAAATTGGATTGATCGGCGCTCAGATCGACGTGCCAGATCAGCAAGCCCGACCCGGGCAAACCTTGGTCCAAACCGCCCTGCTTGCGATACTCCAACAGGAAATACTCCGACTCGCGGTAGGGGTCGATCCATATCCGATAGGCCTCGCCGCCTTCGCTGGCCGGCGTCAGGCGCAGGGAGGACGGCGCATCGATGTCCACCACCCGGCCCCAGTCGCAGGCATGGCGACTGAAGGCATCGAACCCCAGGGGGCGAAAGGCATTGCCACCCCACATCTGGGCCCAACTGCCGGGCAGCCAGTTATAGAGGTCCGGCAACCCGCACAGGGCATGGCCGACCATTTCGTGGATGACCCCGCCCAGGGTCGTCATCGTCCCGAAAGCGGGGTCGGATTCGGTGATCATCCAGGCGCGCTCGGCCCGTACCCCATCCACCTCGATCGGCGGGTCCAGGTTGGGCACGGTGGACCAGGTCGGCGCGATGCCGGTGCCGAAGGCAGGATCGGAGCCCCGATGCACCAGGCCGAGCAGGTCGATGCGGCCGTCGCCGTCGTTGTCGTAGGGACGGAAATCGAAGCCCTGCCGATCCAGCGCGTCGACGGCATCGTTGAGCAAGGCGATCGGCCCGTCGTTGGGTAGATTTCCCGCATCGAGCGCGCGATAGTGCGCCACATCGTGCGGCAGGGTGAGCCAATCGGTCACCGTGAACTGGATATCGGCCTTGCCCCGCGAGGCCTCGAACAACCAGCCGCGCACGGACTTCGGGGCATTGGCCGCCGAATAGGCCGGGTCGTTGAAAAAAAGCCGGTATTGCTCCGCCGGAACGGTGGAAACCGCATCGGGGAAGTTGACCAGGATCACCAAGGCACGCGTCGGCGCGGCCATGACTGCGCCGCAAACCAAGGCCATCGCGAACGCAAGCGCCATGCCATGGACCCGGTGCGGCAAGCCGACGCAACTCATGACCCTACCCGGAGCTCACCGATGTGGACGCAGGCGCATGGCCGGGGCGAACTCAATAGCCCGCCGCCTTGGCCTTAGACAGCCAGTCGGACAGCGCACCGAGAGGGGCACTCAAAGCTGCTCCATCGTAGTAATACAACTGGCGATCACCCTCGATGCTGAAACCCAAGGCCTTGCCCGAGGGATAGACGCGGGCATGGAAGGTGCTGATTTCAATCGAACGCTCATCGCCTTTAGGGCCCAGCAATGAACCCGCCACTTTCTCGCTCTCGCCCCACATGAACACCCGATCCGCATCGTAGTCGGGCACATACTGGCTCACCCAATCCAGGTAGTTCGAGGCCTTGGCATAGACGCCATAGCTGGTCGCGCAGGTGACGCCGAAGCTGACCACGCCGACCTGCAACCAATCGGTATTTTGCCCATTGCGCGCCACCAGCGGCCCGCCGCTGTCGCCTTGGCAGGTGTCCTTCGGCGCGCTGGGGCTGCCGGCGCAGAACATATTGCCGGTCAGGCTGCCGTATACCCCCTGGCAGGCGTCGTAATTGGCCATCGGCAGGTCGACCTCGCGCAGCTCGTCCGAACCCGAGGCCGCGCTGACGATGCTGTTGGCGATATCGAGAATGCCCAGGCCTTTCGACTTATAGACGGTCACGATCTCCTGCACCGAACTTGCAGTCAGGCCCATGCCTAGCACGTTGCCGATGAGCAGGCTGTAGCCGACGCCCTGGGTCGGGTCCGTCGAGCCATTGGCGCGGAGCATGGTGGTCGCGATATCGACATCGGAAACCCCGGCCTTGCTCGCTTCGCCGATGCAGCCGGCCAAGTCGTCGGAACACGAAATTTTCAGACCGTACTGCCGCTGCAAATAACCGCCGGGCGCGGCCAAGCCACCCCGGCCCACGGCCCGAAGCGAGACGCCGTCGGCCACCGCATTGGCGGGCGGCGACAGCTTCACCACGGCGGCGGTGAGCGGCGTGTTCAATTCAATCAGGGCGACATCGTTGTCGTTCGGGCTCTTGTTGTAGTCGGGATGCACGATGAAGCGCTTGGCCGTGCGTTCCTCGCCCGTGCCGCTCTCGCTCAGGCGCTGGCGGCCAGCCGTCACCACCACGGCGCTTGGCTGGGTATTGGCCGTGAAGCAATGCGCCGCCGTCAGCACCCAATTGGGATGCACGACCGAGCCGCCGCACTGGCCGTCGCCGGCCATGACGGTAACGAACCACGGATAGTTCTTGGCGTCGGCCGCCGAACCGTTCACGATCGAGAAATCGTTCGCTTGGGCTGTCGTGGCCAGCGCCAGAAAACATACGGCCACCTTGTGCTTGCAGTTCATACCGTCCTCTTGCTTTGATTAGACAGATCGGTCTTGGATAAGACCTCGCCGGCGGTAGAATAACCCATCCTCGACCATGCACCGAATGACCCTCACTCCCTACGGCCCCGACGCCTGGTTGCTGCGCTTCGCCGAGCAGCCGGGCGAGGCCGCCTATGAAGCGGCCAGGGCCATCTGCCGGTCGCTCGAGGCCGAGCCCCCGCCCGGCCTGATCGAATATGTGCCGGGCTACACCAGCGTGCTGCTGGAGTTCGCCGCCGGCACGGCCCCCGCCGGTTCGCCCGAGCTGAAGGCCCTGCCGGCTCGACTGGCCAAGCAATTGAAGCAGCCGGCCGAACCCGGCCCGATCCGCGAAATCCCCGTGGTCTACGACGGCCCCGACCTGGCGCGGGTAGCCGAGCACGCCGGTTTAAGCGCGCGCGAGGTTTGCGAACTGCATGCCGCCACGCTCTACCGCGTGGCCCTGCTCGGCTTCGCGCCCGGCTTCCCTTATCTGGAGGGCCTTGACCCCAAACTGCATACCCCCAGGCTGGATACGCCCCGGCCTAAAGTAGATGCCGGCAGCGTCGCCATCGGCGGCAGCCACACCGGCATCTATTCGGTGCCCGGCCCTGGCGGCTGGAACTTGATCGGCCGCACCGAGATTCGCCTGTTCGACCCCGTGCGCGCCTGCCCCGGCCACGAGGCCGAGATGTGCTGGCTGCGCATGGGTGATCGCGTGCGCTTCGTGCCGCGAGGCAAAGGATGAGGGAGGTATTGGAGGTGAACTCGCCGGGTTTGCTGACTTCCATTCAGGATGGCGGCCGGCCGGGTTGGCGCCGCTTCGGCATCCCGCCGGGCGGGGCCATGGATCGCGGCGCCTGGCATACCGCCAACCGGATGTTGCATAACGCACTCGATTGCCCCGTGCTGGAATGCCTACAGGGCGCCAGCCTGCGCGTGATCGAGGAGACCGCCGTCGCCACCAGCGGGGCCTGGGGGGCGCTGGCCTGGACCGCGCGGCCCGGCGAGATCATCGAGTTCCCGCCCAGCCTCGCCGGGGTCTGGCATTACTTGGCCCTGCCCGGCGGCATCGAGGCCGCGCATTTCCTCGGCAGCGCCAGTGTCTGCGCCCGAGCCCAAATCGGTACGGCCTTGGTCAAGGGCAGCCGTATCGCCTGCCTCGGCAATCCTGCCTCTACCTTGCCGGCAAACGTGAAATGCCGCCACCCCATTCAATTGGAAGATTATTCCGACGCGGTCGATGCCATGCGCGTCTGGCCCGGCCCCCAGTGGCAGGCGTTCGACGAAGCGGCGCGGCGCGCGTTTTTCGGGCAAGTCTGGCACGTGTCCTCCCATAGCGACCGCACCGGCTACCGCCTGGAAGGCGCGCCGATCGCGCCGCCGCCGGGCGAGTTGGTCAGCGAACCGGTGCGCGTCGGCTCGGTGCAGGTACCGCCCAACGGGCAACCGGTGGTGACGCTACACGACGGCCCGACCGTGGGCGGCTACGCCAAGATCGCCCTCGTCGACCCGGCCGACCTGGACCGCCTGGCCCAAACCCGGCCCGGCCAGAGCGTGCGCTTCACGAAAATACCCGGATGGTAGCGCTGGACCTGAACTGCGATCTGGGCGAAGGCGAACCCCCCGAACACGCGCGCGCCCTGATGGCCCATATCACCTCGGCCAATGTCGCCTGCGGCGGCCATGCCGGGGACGATGCGAGCATGTCGCTCTGCGTACGGCTGGCCCGCGATTTCGGCGTGCGGCTGGGCGCCCACCCCGGCCCGCCGAACCGGGGTGACTTCGGCCGTGCCGCCGTCAAACCCGCGCCCGATGAATTCACACACTGGTTGACCGAACAGGCCGGCGCCCTGCAACGGATTGCCCGCGCGCACGGCGTCGCCCTGCATCACATCAAGTTGCACGGCGCGCTCTACCACGCCGCCGAATCCGATCCCGCGCTGGCCCAGGCCTTCGCCGAGGCAACGTTGCGGCACTTTCCCGGCGTGAAGATTTATAGCCTTAGCGGCGGCCTGGTCGCCCGCACCGCTCGGGCCGCCGGCATCGAGGTGTCGGAAGAGTTGTTCGCCGACCGGGCCTACCTGGCCGACGGCAGGCTGCTGCCTCGTAGCGAGGCCAATGCCGTACTCTCGGATGTGGCTGCCGTTACAGCGCGACTGGAACACTGGCTACGAACCGGACACATGAAGACCGTGGATGGCAACAGCCTAGCCCTGGCCGGCCAAACCTTGTGCGTGCATGGCGACACCGAGGGGGCGACCGCCCTGATCCGGGCGATCCGAGAACTGCTTTAGAGTTCCAGCAAGAGTCTGGCCGGGTCTTCCAGGTCGTCCTTGATCGCCTTCAAGAAGCTCACCGCCTCGCGGCCGTCGACGATGCGGTGGTCGTAGGTCAGCGCCAAATACATCATGGGCCGGATCACCACCTGGCCGTTCTCGGCGATAGGCCGGTCCTGAATCTTGTGCAGCCCCAGCACGCCGGACTGCGGCGGATTGACGATGGGGGTGGACAGCAGCGAGCCGAACACGCCGCCGTTGGAGAGGGTGAAGGTACCGCCCTCCAGTTCTTCCAGACCGAGTTCCAGGTTGTTGGCCCGGCGCGAGAAATCGACTATGGCCTTTTCGATCTCGGCAAAGGTCAGCCGGTCGGCATTACGCAGCACCGGCACCAGCAGACCGCGCTCGGAACTCACTGCCACGCCGATGTCGAAGTAGTCGTGGTGGACGATCTCGTGGCCGTCGACATAGGCGTTGAGCGCGGAAAACTGCTTGAGCGCCTGGCAGACGGCCTTGACGAAAAAGGACATCAGACCGAGCTTGATGCCGTGTTCCTGCTCGAAGCGCTCCTTGTAGCGGCCGCGCAGTTCCTGCACCGGCTGCATGTTGATCTCGTTGAAGGTGGTGAGCAGCGCCGCCGTCTGCTGGGCCTCTTTCAGCCGCTCGGCGATGCGCTGGCGCAGCCGGCTCATCGGCACTCGGCGCTCCGCCCGCTCGCCGCTCCCCGTGGCACGGGGCGGACACGGCGGGCACTCCGGCGAGCGAGCGGCCTGGGCGACAACCGGCGGCGGCACGATGGCTGCCGATTCGACAGGCTTGGCCAACGGCGCGGCTTCCGCTTTTGCAGCCGGCTCCGGCACGGCCACCGCTTCATCCGTTTCGAGTATGGCCAGCACCTGCCCGGCCCGGACCTCGGCCTCTTCCTCGACACGCAACTCGGCCAGTATGCCCGAGGCCGGCGCGCTGATCTCCAGGATGACCTTGTCGGTCTCCAGGTCGGCGACGGTCTCGTCGCGCTTAACCGCCTCGCCGGCCTGCTTGCGCCAAGCCAGCAAGGTGCCGGTCTGTACCGATTCGGAGAGTTCGGGGGCCTTGATCTCGATGCGCATGAATTCGCCACTCTTCAGGAAGAGCACCGATTATAGAGCGAGGACGAGCGCCCCCGAGTGGGTATCGAATCAGGCTGCCGCTCGATTCAAAGTAAACGACGCCGGCAGGGTGTCATACCAATGATTGAAAGCCGCATCCAGGCAATCGAACTGCTCGGCCTCGGCAACCGGTTGACCGGGCGATAAATGCCCCACCGCATAACGGCCGTTGCTCAATTTCGCGATGCCATGCCTACAACCAGGAAAGTCCACACAACCCAGCATCAGCCTTACTTGTGACTTGTGACTTGTGACTTGTGACTTGCATGATGCGATCCTCCATTCAGCATAGAAGCATGCCGATTCTGGCGAGCGCAAATAACAAGCCCTTTACATCCCCGTGAAGTTTTCTTGTCCTACGAAGCACGGAACGAAGGGCATCCCTTAAGCATCGACGGACTGCAATTTTTCAAGCGCTGAAATGACCCTTGTGGTTCCGGCCGCCGCTACGCGGCTTAACTTGTCACTACGTGACAAGTTAGCCTCCACCGCAAGGTAAAGGAGTCCTTCAGGCGAATTGCGGCACCTTGTGGCTACGGCCGGGCTACGCCCTTAACTTCGCTATGCGAAGTTAGCCTCCACCGCAAGGTAAAAGAGTCCTTCACGCAGAGAAGAACTCTTTTACCTTGTCCATGAAGCCCTTGGCCTTGGGGTTGTGTTTGCCTTCGTGTTCGTGGCTGATGGCATCGAACTCGCGCAGCAATTCCTTTTGCCGTTCTGTCAGGTTGACCGGGGTTTCCACCACCACGTGGCAGAGCAGATCGCCCTGCGTTTCGCTGCGCACGCCCTTGATGCCCTTGCCGCGCAAGCGGAAGGCCTTGCCGGTCTGGGTTTCGGCCGGAATCTTGATGCTGGCCTGACCGTCCAGGGTGGGAATGAGCACCTCGCCGCCCAGGGCGGCGGTGGCGTAGGAGATCGGCATCTCGCAATGCAGGTCGTTGTGGTCGCGCTGGAAGACCGGATGTGCCTTTAGATGGATCAGCACATACAAGTCGCCCGCCGGGCCGCCGTTGATGCCGGCCTCGCCCTCGCCCGATAGCCGGATGCGGTCGCCTTCGTTCACGCCGGCCGGGATGTTGACCGAGAGCGTCTTGTGCTTCTTGACCCGACCGTTGCCATGGCAATGGCCACAGGGGTCGGTGATGACCCGACCGCTGCCGTTGCAATGCGGGCAGGTCTGCTGGATCGAGAAGAAACCTTGTTGCATGCGGACCTGGCCGTGGCCGCCGCAGGTCGGGCAGGTGGCGGGCTCGCTGCCCTTCTTCGCGCCGCTGCCATGGCAGTGCTCGCATTCGCTCATCACCGGGATGCGAATCTTGGTTTCGGTGCCGCGCGCGGCCTCTTCCAGCGAGATTTCCAGGTTGTAGCGCAGGTCGGCGCCGCGATAGACCTGGCTGCGACGCCCGCCGCCGCCGCCGAAGATGTCGCCGAAGATGTCGGAGAAGGCATCGGCGAAATTGCCGTAGCCGGCGCCGCCGGCCCCACCCATGCTCGGGTCGACACCGGCGTGGCCGTACTGGTCGTAGGCCGCCCGCTTCTGCGGATCGGATAACACCTCGTAGGCCTCTTTGGCCTCTTTGAAGTGCTCCTCGGCCTCATGATTACCCGGATTGCGATCCGGGTGGTGCTTCATGGCCAGTTTGCGGTAGGCCTTTTTCAGTTCGTCTTCGGCGGCGCCTTTGGCGAGGCCGAGTACTTCGTAGTAATCCCGCTTGGACATGCCAGTTCCCTAGTAGATAAGCGAAAGGCCGGGTTAAGGGGCTAGACCCCTTGAACCCGGCCAGTTATTGCGGCGCATTGCGTCCGTAATAACCTTACTTGTCTTTCACCTCTTCGAACTCGGCGTCGACCACGTCCTCGTCGGCCTTGCCGCCGGCCGCGCCGGCACCCGCCTGAGTACCACCCGCACTCGCGCCGGCCTCGGCGCCGCCCTGCTGGCCATACATCTGCTCGGCCAGTTTGTGGCTGGCCTCGGCCAGGGCCTGGGTCTTGGCCTCGATCGCCTCCTTGTCGCTGCCGCGAATGGCCTCTTCGGCCTCTTTTACCGCAGCCTCGATCTTGGCCTTGTCGTCGGCGCCGACCTTATCGCCATGCTCCTTCAGCGCCTTGTTGACCGAGTGGATCATGCCGTCGCACTGGTTGCGGGCGTTGGCCAGCTCGAAGGCCTTGTGATCCTCGGCGGCGTTGGCCTCGGCGTCCTGCACCATCTTCTTGATCTCGTCCTCGGACAGGCCGGAGTTGGCCTTGATGGTGATCTTGGCCTCCTTGTTGGTCGCCTTGTCCTTGGCCGAGACATGCAGGATGCCATTGGCGTCGATGTCGAAGGTGACCTCGATCTGCGGCAGGCCGCGCGGCGCCGGCGGGATATCGGACAGATTGAACTGGCCCAGGCTCTTGTTGCCGGCCGACATCTCGCGCTCGCCTTGCAGCACGTGGATGGTCACCGCGGTCTGGTTGTCGTCGGCGGTGGAGAAGGTCTGCGAGGCGCGGGTGGGAATGGTGGTGTTCTTGGGGATGAGCTTGGTCATCACGCCGCCCAAGGTCTCGATACCCAGCGACAAGGGCGTCACGTCGAGCAGCAGCACGTCCTTGACCTCGCCCTGGAGCACGCCGCCCTGGATGGCGGCACCGATGGCCACGGCCTCGTCCGGGTTGACGTCACGGCGCGGCTCCTGACCGAAGAACTCCTTCACCTTCTCCTGCACCTTGGGCATGCGGGTCTGGCCGCCGACCAGGATGACGTCGCTGATGTCGGTCACCTTGACGCCGGCATCCTTGATCGCGACCTTGCACGGCTCGATGGTGCGCTCGACCAGCTCGTCGACCAGGCTCTCGAACTTGGCGCGGGTGATCTTCTGCACCAGGTGCTTGGGACCGGAGGCGTCGGCGGTGATGTAGGGCAGGTTGATCTCGGTCTGCTGGCCGGAGGACAGCTCGATCTTGGCCTTCTCGGCCGCTTCTTTCAGGCGTTGCAGGGCCAGCACGTCCTTCTTCAGGTCGACGCCCTGCTCCTTCTTGAACTCGTCGATGATGTAGTCGATCAGGCGCTGGTCGAAGTCCTCGCCGCCGAGGAAGGTGTCGCCGTTGGTCGACAGCACCTCGAACTGGTGCTCGCCCTCGACCACGGCGATCTCGATGATCGAGATGTCGAAGGTACCGCCGCCCAGGTCGAACACGGCCACCTTGCGGTCGCCCTCTTTCTTGTCCATGCCGAAGGCCAGCGCGGCCGCAGTCGGCTCGTTGATGATGCGCTTCACTTCCAGGCCGGCGATACGGCCGGCATCCTTGGTCGCCTGGCGCTGGCTGTCGTTGAAGTAGGCCGGCACGGTGATCACCGCCTCGGTCACTTCCTCGCCCAGGTAGTCCTCGGCGGTCTTCTTCATCTTGCGCAGCACGTCGGCCGAGATCTGCGGCGGGGCGATCTTCTTGTCGCGCACCTCGACCCAGGCGTCGCCGTTGTCGGCCTTGACGATCTTGTAGGGCATCAGGCCGATGTCCTTCTGCACCTCTTTCTCCTCGAAGCGGCGGCCGATCAGGCGCTTGACCGCGTACAGGGTGTTCTTCGGGTTGGTCACCGCCTGGCGCTTGGCCGAGGCGCCGACCAGGGTCTCGCCGTCCTCGGTATAGCCGATGATGGACGGCGTGGTACGCGCGCCCTCGGAGTTCTCGATGACCTTAGGCTTGCCGCCCTCCATGATGGCCACGCAGCTATTGGTGGTGCCGAGGTCGATGCCGATAATCTTGCCCATGTCTTTATTCCTTCGAATACGAATTCAACTGATTCCGATATGTGTCTGAAGACCCGAACTTCAAGAGGGCTTACTTGAAAACCTGAACCATGGCCGGGCGCAGGACGCGCTCATTGAGCAGATAACCTTTCTGCAGCACGGCCGCCACGGTATTGGCCTCGCCCTCGCCTTCGACCATGCCGATGGCCTGATGCAGATTGGGGTCGAATTTTTGCCCCAGCGGATCGATCTCCAATAGATTTTGCTTCTCGAACACCGAGGCCAATTGGCGCAGGGTCAACTCCACCCCGCTCTTGAGACTCTCCAGCGTGGCGCTGTCGCCGGTGGCCAGCGCGGCCTCCAGGCTGTCCTTCACCGCCAGCAATTCGCCGGCAAACTTCTCGACCGCGAACTTGCGCGCCTTGTCGACCTCTTCCAGGCCTCGACGCCGCACGTTCTCGGTCTCGGCCTTGGCCCGCAGCCAGGCGTCGTGATGCTCCTCGGCCTTCAACTCGACCAGGCGCAGCATCTCTTCCAGGCTGGGGGTGGTTTCCTTATTGTCGTCCGCTGTCGCCTCGACAGCCTCGGGGGTGTTCTGTTCTTCTTGCATTTAAAAGCGCCCTCGCATTAAACCTGCGTAGGGAATGGGGGTGCTCAGCAGGATTTCAAGAGGCGGACCGAGACTTTTGCTCAGACCGGGTGACCATTTTTGATTCGATCCAGGCGCAAAACCAGGGTTTGACCATCGTCTAACCGGCACGTCAGCCATTCGGCGCCACTGCGGGTAGCTACGTCTATGGGCAGGGCCACTACTTCGACCTCGCCTGTGTCCCCGAGATAATGCAGCCGCAAGCGCTGCCGGCGTAAAACGGCAAATTCCAAGCCTTCATGGAAGGCGCAGGCGACCGGCCGGTAGGGCTCGGCCATCAGCGCACGTTGAGCCGTTCCCTGACCCAGGGCCGCACGGCATCGCCGATGGCGGTGCCCAGGCGCTTGGCCAAGCGGTCGGCCAGGTTCTCCTGCGGGGTGAAGTCGAGGATGTCCTCGGCCTTGACCACCTCGCGCGCGACGGTGTCCAGGCTGCCCAGGCCGTCGGCCAGGCCCAGTTCCACGCTCTTGGCCCCGTTCCAGACCAGGCCGCTGAACATGTCGGGTGTTTCCTTCAGCCGTTTGCCGCGACCCTGGCGCACGGCCTGGATGAACTGCTGGTGGATCTCGGCCAGCATGGCCCTGGCATGGGCTACCTGTTTAGGGTCTTCCGGCGAGAACGGGTCGAGGAAGCCCTTGTTCTCGCCGGCGGTGAGCAGACGGCGCTCGACACCGAGTTTTTTCATGCCCTCGGTGAAGCCGAAGCCGTCCATCAACACGCCGATGGAGCCGACCAGCGAGGCCTTGTCGACGTAGATGCGATCGGCCGCCGCCGCGATGTAATAGCCGCCCGAGGCACACAGGTCCTCGACCACGGCATACAAGGGAATATTCGGATTTTTGGCGCGCAGCCGGCGAATCTCGTCGTAGATAATGCCGGCGGCAACCGGGCTGCCGCCCGGGCTGTTGATACGCAAGACCACGGCCTTGCTGCGTTTGTCCTCGAACGCGTTGTTGAGCGCGGCCAGCACGTCGTCGGCATTCACCTCGCCGCCGCCGATCTCGCCCTGGATATCGATCAAGGCCGTGTGCGGGCCGGTGGTCAGTTCGCCGTCCTCGTGCGCGAGAAATATCAGCAGTAGCGAAAAAAGACCGATGTAGAACAGGGAACGGAAAAAGATGCTCCAGCGGCGCGCCTTGCGCTGCTCTTTGAATTGCTCGAACAACAGGCGTTCGAGCGCATCACGCTCCCAGTTTTCCTGACCCTCGGCCATACCTTATTCCCTCAGATAGATGGCGCCATCGCGCTCGATCACATCGAGCCGCACCAAGCCCCTGCCCGAACAGCGCCCGCCCACGCAGGCCCCCGTCACCGGGTCGTACAAGGCGCCGTGCGTGGCGCAGATCAAGTATAACCGGCCGGTATCGAAAAACTCGCCGGGCTGGAAATCCAATTCCGCCGGGACATGGCCGCAACGATTGAGATAGCCATGGACCCGCCCGGCAAAACGGATGACGAAGGCCGGCGTGAGCCGGCCGTGGCGCGACACCTCGAAACGCACGCCCTTGCCGCCCGCTTCCAGCTCGTTCGAGGCGCAGATCAGGCGTTCGTTCTCAGCCACTCGGCCAGGTCCTCGAAACGGTGGCAAACGGCGAGCGGCTCGAAGGCATGCAGGCTGTCGGCCGGGTGGGCGCCGTAGCCGGCGGCCAGCGAGGGCACGCCGGCGTTCTGCGCCATCAACAAATCGTGGCTGGTGTCGCCGATCATCAAGGCGCGCGCCTTGTCGACCATCAACTCGTCGAGCAATTCGAGCAGCATGGCCGGGTTCGGTTTGGAGAAGGTCTCGTCGGCCGTGCGCGAGGCGTGGAAGTAGCGCTCCAGGCCGCTGTGTTCGAAGGCACGGGCCAAACCGCGCCGCGCCTTGCCGGTGGCCACGGCGAGCAAAAATCCGCGCGCGTGCAGTTCGGCGATCAGTTGCTCGGCGCCATCGAACAGCGGAATGGCATGGTCCTGGGCCAGAAAATGATAGCGGTAGCGCTCGGCCAAGCGAGGCTGCTCCGCCTCCGGCATATCCGGGAACAAGGCGGCGATGGCCTCCTTCAGGCCGAGACCGATGATGTGGCTGGCCGCCTCGCGGCTGGGCACCGGCCAACCGATGTCGGCGCTGGCAGCCTGGATGCTGGCGACAATGGCGCCAGCCGAGTCCATGAGGGTGCCATCCCAATCGAAGATGAGCAGGTCAAAACGTTTAGCCAACATAGAGCCTATTTAATTGAATTCAAAAAGCCTTGCAGGTCATCCGGCAACGGCGCCTCCAGCTTGAGCGGCTTGCCGGTGAGGGGGTGTTTGAACTCCAGCGAGGCCGAATGCAGGAACATGCGTTTGAGTCCCTGGGATTTCAAGCGCTTGTTCAGCTCGAAATCGCCGTATTTGTCGTCGCCGGCGATCGGGTGCTTGAGCGAGGCCAAGTGGACCCGAATCTGGTGGGTGCGGCCGGTCTTGAGTTCGGCCTCAAGCAGGCTGAAGCCGGGGTAATGCCCGAGCAGCCGGAAGATGGTGTGGGCGGCCTGGCCGTCCTCTTGGGCGGAGACCCGGCGCTCGCCGTCCCCGGTCACGTACTTCTTCAGGGCCAGCCGAACGTTGCGCACCTGGTCGCGCCAATGGCCGACGGCCAGGGTCAGGTAGCACTTGCGGGTCTCGCCCTCGCGCAGCATGCGATGCAACTCGACCAGGGCTGAGCGTTTGAGGGCCAGGACCAGGACGCCGGAGGTTTCCCGGTCCAGCCGATGGGCCAGTTCCAGAAAACGGGCCTCGGGCAGCTCGACCCGCAATTGCTCGATTACCCCCTGGCTGACCCCGCTGCCGCCATGCACGGCCATGCCGGCCGGCTTGTCGATGATCAAGAGGCTGTCGTCGCGGTAGATCACGCGGTCGAGCAAGGGCTTGGTCACCTTCACCGGCGCCTTGTCCGGCCGCTCGGCCACCCGCACCGGCGGGATACGGACCTCGTCGCCCTCGACCAGACGATAGGACGGCTCGATCCGCTTGCTGTTGACCCGTACCTCGCCATCCCGGCAGATTCGATAGATGCGGGTCTTGGGCACCCCCTTCAGCTTACGAAACAAGAAGTTATCGAGGCGCTGGCCGGCATCCTCCGGCCCGATGCTGACCTTGGCGACCTGAGCCGGCGGGCGCGCCGCAGCCTCTTTGGGCACGTTGCCAGGTTTTTTTGCAGGTTTGTTACCTAAGTCTTTCATTTCACTGTTATACTTTTTGCGCTTTCACAGCCAGCCAGAGGGGCGTTGAAGAACCTGCCCAGGCCGAGCGAAAGTGCCGGTTGCTCACTCTCCGGCTTCAGGTCCTCGACCGTACGGTGCACGAGCGCGATTCGTAATAAAAGAAGGTCGCTCGGAGCGCACGGTAAGTCGGATACCCAGAAAGTGAAAACGGAGCTTCGGCGCGGACTGCGCGTAGCCCTCGACCAGATCGAGGAGAACGTCCAGAAAGAGCGCGGGGCCAATGGTAACGTATTTGATAGCGCAACTCGTACCCGGATTGCACCCGACGGCCTGGCCGGCGGGTTGAGGATAAACCCAAGAACATGCACGTGACAGTACAAGACCGAAACCAACCAGTCTGCTGATCCTCTGCTCGCTTCGCTGCCGCGAGTAAGCGCGCAGCGGGTTTATCGCCCCGGGGCGCAATGCGCAGGGGTAAAACATGAAACGCATGTTATTCAATGCGACGCAGGCGGAAGAACTGCGCGTCGCCATTGTCGAAGGTCAGAAATTGATCGATCTCGACATTGAGTCCGCCGCCAAAGAACAACGCAAAGGCAATATCTACAAGGGTATCGTCACCCGCGTCGAGCCCAGTCTGGAAGCCTGCTTCGTCGATTACGGCGCCGAGCGTCACGGCTTCCTACCCTTCAAGGAAATCGCCCGTTCCGCCCTGTCCGGCGCCGAGGGCGGCGACTTCGGCCGGGGTCGCGTCCAGGACTTCCTCAAGGAAGGCCAGGAACTCGTGGTCCAGGTCGAAAAGGACGAGCGCGGCACCAAGGGCGCGGCCCTGACCAACTTCGTCAGTCTGGCCGGGCGCTACCTGGTGTTGATGCCGAACAACCCGCGTGGCGGCGGCGTCTCCCGCCGGATCGAGGGCGAGGACCGCAACGAACTGCGCGATGCGATGGCCCAGCTTGAAGTGCCGGGCGGCATGAGCCTGATCGCCCGCACCGCAGGCATCGGCCGCACGGTCGAAGAGTTGCAGTGGGACCTCAACTACCTGATGCAACTCTGGCAAGCCATCGATTCGGCCGCCAAGTCGCAGCGCGGCACCTTCCTGATCTATCAGGAATCCAGCCTGGTCATCCGCGCCATCCGCGACTATTTCACCCCGGATATCGGCGAGATACTGATCGACACCCCGGCCATCTACGAACAGGCCCACCAGTTCATGGCCCACGTGATGCCGAACAACGTCAACCGGGTGAAGCTCTACACCGACAGCGTGCCGGTGTTCTCCCGCTTCCAGATCGAGCACCAGATCGAGAACGCCTATTCGCGCATGGTGCCCCTGCCCTCCGGCGGCGCCATCGTGATCGACCACACCGAGGCCCTGGTCGCCATCGACGTGAACTCGGCCCAGGCTACACGTGGCGCCGACATCGAACAGACCGCGTTCAACACCAACCTGGAAGCGGCCGAGGAAGTGGGCCGCCAGATGCGCCTGCGCGACCTGGGCGGCCTGATCGTGATCGATTTCATCGACATGGAGAACAGCAAGAACCAGCGCGAGGTAGAAGAGCGCCTGCGCGATTCGCTGCGTCACGACCGCGCCCGCATCCAGCTGGGCAAGATCTCCCGCTTCGGTCTGCTCGAGCTGTCGCGCCAGCGCTTGCAACCGTCGCTGGGCGAGACCAGCTACGTGAACTGCCCGCACTGCGATGGCACCGGCCACGTGCGCGGCACCGAGTCCTTCGCCCTGCACCTGCTGCGCATGTTGCAGGAAGAGGCGATGAAGGAAAACACCGGCGCCGTGCATTTGCAAACGCCGGTCGAGGTGGCCACCTTCCTGCTCAACGAGAAGCGGACCGACATCCTCAATATCGAGGCCCGGCACAAGGTCGAGATCATCCTGATCCCGAACATCCACTTCATGACCCCGCGCTATGTCCTGCAGCGCCTGCGCCACGACCAACTCAACCTAACCGAGACCGTGCTGCCCAGCTACCAGATGATGGAAAAGCCGGTCGAAGAGGTCACCCCCGCCGCCTTGGGCGAGGCCAAGGCCGAACGGGTGCAGCCCATGGTCCAAGGCATTACCCCGTCGCAGCCGGCACCGATGCCTTCCGCCAAGACGGAAGAACCCAGCAAGTCCGGCAAGCTCGGCCTGTTCGGCCGTATCTTCGGCTGGCTGGGCGGCCTGAAGACCGAACCGGAAGCCAAGCCCCAACCCAAGAAGGCCGAAGGTCGGCGCGAGCGCGGCGAAGGCCGCCGTGGCCGCCAAGCCGAAGGTCGCGAAGGCCGTGGGCGGCGCGAGCGAGGTGAACGCACTGAACGTGCCGAGCGCCCGGATCGGGGTGAGCGCACCGAGCGTCAAGCCCGGAGCGAACGCCAAGAGCGCGGAGAACGCCCGGAGCGTGGCGAACGTACCGAGCGTCCGGAGCGCCGCGAGCGCCCGGAGCGTGCCGAACGCGCCCCGCGCGAGGCCCAGGCAGTCCCGCAGCAGCAGGCCATCGAAGCCCCCGCCGCCGAGGCCGGCCAAGAGCGCGAAGGCCGTGGCCGTCGCCGCCGTGGCCGCGGCCGCCGTGGCGAAGGCCGACCGGAAGCCGAAACCCTTGGCGAACAGCAGGCACCGGGCATGGCAGCGGGGTATGAGACCGCCGCCTCGGCCGAGCCGATCGTAGTCATGCTGGAACCCGCGCCAGCGCCGGTTCAGGCAGCACCGGCCAAACCCGAGCCGGCGCCCGTCAGCATGCCGGCCCCCAATCTAGACCAAGCCGGTTTGGAATTGGTGGAAACCCGTGGCAATGCCGCACCCGCGAGCGAGACCGCCACGACCGGCGAAGGTGGCAACCAGCGCCGTCGCCGGCCGCGCCCGAGCGTGGAAGCCGCACCGGCCGAGCCGCTGATGATGGTTGAGACGAAGAACACGGGCGCCGCAAGCCCCGCGGCCGAAGCGCCGGCACAGTCCGAGCAGCCACGCCGCCGGGCGCGTCCGGAACACAATCAGGATGCGGCCGCCGCCGAACCCTTGGTGATGGTGGAAACCAAAGCCAGCGGCCAATCGGACCAGCCTAACTCCTGAACCCTATAGCCCCGAACCCGGGGCAATCGACTCAAGCGCCCGCCCGGATCGCCTGCAATAGGCCCCGGGCGGCGTCTTCCACCATATCCAGCACCAGATCGAAGCCCTCTGCCCCGCCGTAATACGGATCGGGCACCTCTTGGTTGTTGAACCGCTCGCTGAACGATAGGAACAGGCGCAGCTTGTGCCGTTGATCTTTCGGGCAAACGCGTTGCAGATTGGCGAGATTGTCGCCATCCATGGCCAACACATAATCGAACTCGGCGAAATCGTTGCGGGCCACCTGCCGGCCACGCAAAGGCGAAAGGTCATAGCCACGGCCAGTGGCCGCGGCTTGGGCACGCCGATCCGGCGCCTTGCCGACGTGGTAATCGTGGGTGCCGGCCGAATCGATCTGGATCAGATGTTCCAGCCCTTCCTCCGCCACCAGTCGACGAAAGACACCTTCTGCCGTGGGCGAACGGCAAATGTTGCCCATACAGACAAACAGAACAGATACCTTGTTATGGGAAGTCATGCCTAACTCTATTTGTTTCGAACTTGCCTATTTTATGGCTTCCGCGTCATGCTCCGCATGCCTGATCTGTAACACGTAGATTCCGGGTCTCCGCTTCGCTACGCCCGGAATGACGGCTTTTGCAGAACTTCCCTAGAAAAATTCAGCAACAGCCGCCATTCGACGAGGGCCGCTAGGCGACCGATCGCTACTCACTTGCTCTTCATCACCCACACCCCATGCCACTCGCCCTCCGGCGGTTCGGCCTTGAGGTGTTCGCAGCGCTCGACGAATAGCTGGGCCGCCTTGTCGGCCGGGTTCAGTTCCAGGCATTGGGCGAAGGCCTTGTGCGCCTTGTCCCACTGGCCGTGGCGGTAGGCGATCAGGGCCTCCTTGAAGATTTGCAGCGACTCGGCGATGTTGGGGAAGCTCTGCTCGTCGTGGTAATCGAGCACCTCGTAGATGCTGACCGGCTGGGTCTTGCCCTTGACCACGACGTAGTCGATCTCGCGCGCGCGATAGGTACCCTTGAGGCTTTTGAAGGTGGTTTCCGACACCAGGATTTGCGCGCCGTATTCCTTGCAGGCGCTCTCCAAGCGGGAGGCCAGGTTGACGCCGTCGCCGATGACGGTGAAGTCCATGCGCTTGGGCGAGCCGATGTTGCCGGAGACCACGGTGTCGGTGTTGATGCCGACGCCGATATTGACCGGCAGCTTTTCTTGACCGGCGCGCTGGGCATTCCAGCCATGCAAGGTCCGGATCATGTCGATGGCGCAGCGCACGGCGCGGTCTTCGTCGCTCTCGCTGTCGCCCAGGATGCCGAAGCTGGCCATGATGGCGTCGCCGATGTATTTGTCGAGCATGCCGCCCTCGCGTTGCAGGCAATCCATCATCAGCGTGAAGTATTCGTTGAGCAGGCTGACCGTGCCTTGGGCGCCGAGTTTTTCGGTGATGGTGGTGAAGCCGCGGATGTCGGAGAACAGCACGGTGGCGCTCACGCTTTGCCCGCCCAACAGGTCGGCGCCGCTGGCGAGCAACTTGTCCGCCACGTTGGGGTCCATGTAGCGTGACATGGTGGACTTCATCCGCTTCTCGCTGGTGATGTCCTCCAGCATGATCATCGAGCCCAGGTGCTTGCCGTCGATGCTGTTGAGCGGATAGGCGGTGACGTTGACCGACAGCTTCTCGCCGGCCACCTCCACCTCGCCGTCGACCACATAGACCGGGCCGCCCACCTCGGTGGCCTCGGCCAGCTTGTCCAGAATCCAGGCGTTGCCGCCGGCGAAATATTCCTTGGCGTCGTGCTGCAAGAGCCCCTTGGCCTCTGCTTGCAAGATGCGCAGGCCGGCCTGGTTGCAGGTGACGATATTGCCACTGTCGTCCAGGGTCAGTACGCCGGACGACATGCTCTCCAGCATGGATTCGTTGTAGTTCTTGATGTTCTGCACATTGGCGAACAGGGTCGCGTTCTCCAGGGCGATGGCCACCTGCGCGGTAAACGCCCTGAGCCGCGACTCGTCCTCGTCGCTGAAGGTGCCGCCGCGCTTGTTCAGCGCCTGGGTCACGCCGATGATCTTGCCGGCCTGGTTGACCACCGGCACGCACAGGATCGAGCGGGTAAAAAAGCCGGTTTGCTTGTCGAAGGCCGGATTGAAACGCAGGTCGGCGTAGGCGTAGGGGATGTTGATGGTCTGGCCCGAGCTGAACACCGCGCCGGCGATGCCCAGGTGATTGGGAAAGCGAATCTGCTGCTTGCCCAGGCCCTGGCCCACCTCGGACCACAGCTCGTTGGTCTTCTCGTCGTTGAGAAACAGGGTCGAGCGCTCGGCGTTCAGCATGCGGGTGACCTCTTGCATCACCTTTTGCAGCAAGGAGCCGATCTTGATGTCGCGCGTCACCTCGGTGACGACGTTGAGGAATTCCATCTCGCGCCGGCGCCGCACTTGCATCTCTTCGACGAAGCGCACGGCCTGCAAGGCATGCGAGCTTTGCGTCGCCAGGTCTTGCAACAGGTGCAGGTCGTCGCGGGTGAAGCGGCCTTTTTTCTTGTTCAGCACCTGGGCGATGCCGATCACCTCGCCCTTGGCCGTGTGCATGGGCACGCACAGCATCGATTGCGTCACATAGCCGGTCTGCTGGTCCACCGCCTGGTTGAAGCGCGGGTCGGCATAGGCATCGTGGATGATCTCCGGCTCGTTATGCGTGAAGACGTAGCCGGCGATACCGGTATTGCCGAGGATGCGTATCTCGCGCTGCAAGGCGCCCTGCGCCACGCGCGAATACAGCTCGCCGCTACTGGCGTCGTGCAGGAAGATGGTGCCGCGCTCGGCGTTGAGCTTCTCGACCGCGATGTCGACGATGGCGCTGAACACCTGATCCAGCGATTGCAGGGATGCGACCTTGCGCGTCACGCCGAGCAGGAACTCGGACCGCGCCAGCCGCTTGCGCAAATTGCGGTCGTCTCCGGCCGCAGGCTTGCCGGCCGCGAGCTTGCGTGGCTTCTTATCGCTGTCCATGGTTCTTCATCGTTTCGATTTGATCGCGCAAGGCCGATGCCGTGGCCCGCAGTTGCGCCAATTCCTGCTGGAGCAAGCTTACCGCCTCTTGCCGCTCATTGGCAGCCTCCACGTCCTTGCGTTCGAGCGCATCGCGCAATGCACCGGCCCCCTCGCGCAATTGCACGATCTCGGCATTGGCCGCCTTCACCGCCTCGTTGACCATGGCCTCGGCCGCCGCATGCGCCTTTTCCAATTCGTCGCGCAAGGCGGCGATGGTCTGCCGCAACTGCACGATCTCCGCCTGCGCGGCGGCCACGGCGCGTTGAATCTCGTCCTGCCGGTTGGCGGCCTGCAACTCCAGGCTGTCGCGCATGGCCGCCATGCTGCGCTGTAGTTCGCGCAGTTCGGCCTGGGCGTCGTCGCCGGCCGTGGCCTCCGGCCGCAGCAGCCGCGCCATCTCTTCGGGCGAGACCGAGCGGCCGCGCGGCCGCAGGTTCTCGATCACCCGGCCGTGCGAGCCGTCGGCCGTGGGGCTGACCAGCTCCACCCGGCCGTCTGGCCTGGCCCGGTAGAAGCGCTCGGCCTCGCCCAAGCTAGGTAGGTATGCGCCCGCCACGTCCTCGAACAGTTTCAACCGGAACAACGGTTCGCCCCGGCCTTCGGCACCGACCTTGTCCACGCTGTGATAGCCGGCCTGGGCATAGACGCAATGCGCGCCCGCCTCGTCGCGATAGCCCGCGAAGAAGCGGCCGTCGTGGCGATGGTAGACATCCGCGTCGAGCGGCCAGGATGCGCCGTCGCGGCCGACCTCGACGAAGCGCCGGTTCTCGACCCGGTAGCGTTTGCCGGTCCGCACCAGCTTCCAGCCGATAGCGGTAAACCGGTCCGGCGAGTGGCTCAGCAGGGTGTGTTCGGGGTCGAGCACGGTCTCGGCCAGGCCGTGATATTCGGTATGCACCACGCCGTAGCGGCTAGTGATGTCGTGCAACACCGCCGCGCCCTCGAAGGCGGCCACCGCCTCCCGATAGCGCGCCTCGCTCCAGGTGCGTTCGATGTAATCGTTGATGTCTCCCACCAGCAGCTCGGCGTCGAGAAAGGCCTTGCCGGCCAGATCGGCTTTCGGCGTGCGCTTCTCGGCATACAGCGATTGCCACAAGGGCAGGTTGTGCATGGTGTCCGAGCTCAGGATCAGCTTCTCGCCGCCCGCCTCGATCACCAGGCCGAAATTGGGCAGGCCGTGCCAGACCGGGGCATTGATGATGTCGATGGTATAGCCGTCGCCGACGATGGGGCGCCGGTCGGCTTCGTAGAACACCTCGGACGAGAACGGGTAATAGGTCTCCGGCTCCACCCATTCGCCGCTGTCCGGGTCGCGAAACAGCAGGCGCGGCGCGGCGGTCTTGGCGCTGACCACCACCTTCGCTCGCTCGGGCGGAACGGCATGACCTTGGCTATCGACCACCCGCCAAGCGCCGGCCCGGCCTTCGATGCGATAGCGCGCGCGCGGCCCGATGGCCACGTGCTCGATGTAGTCCTCGTAGGCGAGGTCCACCACGCGTTTGGATTGCGCGTCCAGGCTTTGCTTGAGCGCCGCGTCCGAGCTGGCCTTGACCTCGCCGGCCACGATGTCGCTGGTGAACAGCTTGAGCCGCCTTCTGAGCGAAGGCGTGTACATGTATTGCAGCGCGAGATCGGTGAACCAGCGCTTATGGTCGTCGTGGCAGTGGGTGACGATGGCGCCGGCGATCCGGCCCAAGCCATCCGCCCCGAGCTGCTGGAAGAACGGCGCACCCAGGTCGATCAGGTAATTGTCGCCGTTCACGAACAGTTGATAGCCGATGCCCTTGCCCGCCTCGGCGAACGGGCCGTAGTCCCCCAGAACCAATATCTCAATGCCAGCTGCCATACAGACGCCTCGGATATGAACCGGCCCGGCTTCGAAAGCCCCATCGGGAGGGCGCGGCGCCCACGGTGCAGTCAGCGCCACGATCCAATAATAGTGCGGATTATTGCAGCTGCGGTGCCCCCTGCTCGGCCGGGAAGCCGGATCGAATCTCCTCCGGCGTCGCGTCGCGCACCGACAGGATGCTGACCACGCAGGTCGCGTTCTGGCCGGCCAAGGGATGGTTGGCGTCCAGCGTCACCTTGCCGTTCTCTATGCGGACCACGCGGAAGGTCATCACCTCGCCCTTGTCGTTCTGCGCCTCGGCCTCGCCGCCCAGGCGGCGCAGCGAGGGCGGCACATCGGCCAGGTCCTCGATGAGGATCAGGCTGGGGTCGGGCTGGCCGAAGCCTTCGTCCGGCGTGAGGCCGACCTCGACTTGGTCGCCGACGCCATGCCCTTCCAGGCTATGCTCGATCTTTTCGAACAGGCCGCTGCCGGCGCCGTGGACATAGCCGGTCGGCATGTCGTTCTGGCCCATCACCTGGCCGTTCTGGTCGAGCACGGAATAGGTCATGAACACGACCTTGCCCTTTCTCACCACTTCGTCACTCATGATCCGCTCCGCGCTTGAAAGGGCGCATTCTAGCAAATCGCAGCCTCAGCCCTGGCCTCGGCGCATGGTCCCGCCGCCCTCGGCCGTGCCGCCGCCGGCGCTGATCGGCCGGTCCAGCGCGGCCGGCGCGTCCAGGCCGAGCAGGCGATAGAGCTGTTTCAGCTTGGCGCGGTAGAGCCGGTCGAAGGCCCGCACGCTGTCGGCCGGGTTGTAGTCGCCGAACCACCAGAACCAGTCGGAACTCTCGCACGACCTCAGCGCCTTCTCGGCCGCCGTCCGGCTATGCGGCGACAGACCGGGCCCGGCCATGGCCCGGTCGTAGGCCAGCTTGGCTTCGCACAGCAGATCCCAGGCCCGGTTCTTGGCCGCATCGCCCAGCCAGGTGGTGAAATCGCCATAGACCCAAGTGCCGGCGACGAGATGCGGCAATTCGCCGACGCCGTTGTCCTTCAGTTCCAGGTATTCGGAAAAGGTCGTGGTGCGAATCTCCGGGTGGTCGGCCAGGGCCTTGTATAGCTCGGACAGGAAATAAAAGCCGTTGTAGGGATAGAACTCCCAGGCGTTCTCGCCGTCCAGGATCACCGACACCACCGCCTCGCCCCGCGTGTCGCGGCGAATCGTTTCCAGCTTATGCAAGAAATGGCGCACCGCGTCGCTCGCCCACCATTCCTTGTATTCGAAACCGATCAGGTCGGACAGCGGGTCGTCGCGGAAAAAGCACACCGTTTCGCTGCCGTTCACCCGGTATGGCCGGTAGGCCCAGGCGGTCTTGTCGGCCAGGTCGACCCCGGCCGCCGCCAGGCTATGGCGCAACACGCCCTCGCCGCTGGCCGCCCAGCGCAGGCCCGCTTCGGCGAAGATGCGCAATACCGGCTCGGATACGCCGCCCTCCGCCGGCCAGAACCCGGCGGGGCGGGTGCCGAAGTGGCCGCGATGGCAATCCAAGGCCGCCTGCACATGGGTCCGTACGCGCGCCGCGCCGCCGGGGTAGGCCGCATGCGCGGGCAAGGGCGCGTCGGGCCGGGCCTGGCGCGCCGCCTGGAAATCGATCAGCAAGGGCGACATCGGATGGCTGTGCGGCGTGCTCGACAGCTCCACCTGGCCGCGTTCTGCCAGCGCGCGATAACGCGGCAACAGGCCGGCGACCACCTCGCCGATCAGGTCGAACAGCGCGCGCCGGTCGGCCTGGGTGAAGCCTTGGCCTTTTTGCATCAGCGACAAGACCAGGGGGTGCGCCCGGCGCACGGTCTCGCCCGTCCAGGCCAGGTGATACCAGGTCACCAGATCGGCGAAGTATTGATCGGATAGATAAGCCAGGCCCGCGCCGCCCCCCTTCATCGCCTCGTAATGGCGATGCAGCAGGCGATAGGCGGGAAACGGCTCCAGCATGGTCGGATGGTTCAGCCTGAAGCAGGTTTCGAGCAGCTCCCGCTTCTTTTCATCGGCCAGGCGCCCGAGCTCCGGCTCGATCAAGCAGGCCAGCACGGGGTCGCGCGGCCGGCCGCTGGCCAATTGGCTGGCGTAGTCGTCCAACTGCTCGACCAGGCTGGGCACGAAATTGACCACCGCGCGCACGTTAGGCGCCGCCTCCAAGTGCGCCGCCATGTCGGCATAGTCCTTCAAGGCATGCAGATAGGTCCAGGGCAGGCGGTAGTCGCCCCGCTCGGTGCGGTAATCCGGCTGGTGGAAATGCCAGCAAAGAACCAGATGCAACATGGAAGGCGCGCCCAACAAACTGATAGATCAGTCCCTATTAACGCACATGGTGGATGCGCTGATCCAACATCTCCGCGGTCACCAGGGTCACGCCGCGCTCGGTCACCAGGAAACGTTTCTCGTCCTCGGCGCGGTCGACGCCGATGGCCATGCCGGGCGGTATCTTGCAGCCGCGGTCGATCACCGCCTGCTTGATCACCGCGCCCGCGCCGATACGGACGCTGGGCAGTACCACCGCCTCTTCCAGATAGGCGCCCTCGGCGACGTGCACGTTCGAAAACAGCACGGATCGGCGCACCGTCGCGCCGCTGATGATGCAACCGCCGGATACGGTGGAATCGACCGCCATGCCGCGCCGATCGTCGTCGTCGAACACGAACTTGGCCGGCGGCAACTGCTGCTGGTCGGTCCAGATCGGCCAGTCCTTGTCGTAGATATTGAGTTCCGGCGTCACTCGCGCGAGGTCGAGGTTGGCCTCCCAATAGGCATCGACCGTGCCGACATCGCGCCAATACGGCGTCTCGCCCTCGGCATAGACGCAACTGTCGGAAAAGCTGTGGGCATAGACCCGATAGCCCGACTTCAGCATGTGCGGGATCAGGTTCTTGCCGAAATCGTGCTCGGAAGCGGGATCGTCGGCATCGCGGATCAGTTGCTCATAGAGAAAGGAGGCGTTGAACACATACACGCCCATCGAGCACAAAGCCATATCGGGCCGGCCCGGCATGGCCGGCGGCTCGGCCGGCTTCTCGGCGAAGGCGACGACGCGGCCCTCGTTGTCGACATCCATCACGCCGAAGGCCGAGGCCTCGCCGATGGGCACCTCCATGCAGGCCACGGTCATGTCCGCCTCGTTGCGCACGTGGTCGGCCAACATCTCGCCGTAGTCCATTTTGTAGATATGATCGCCCGCCAGGATCAGCACGTATTCCGGCTTGTAGATGCGTAGAATGTCGATGTTCTGGAACACCGCGTCGGCCGTGCCCTTGTACCAGGAATGCTCGTCCACCCGCTGCTGCGCCGGCAGCAGCTCGATGAACTCGTTGAACTCGCCGCGCAGGAAACCCCAGCCGCGCTGGATGTGCTTGATCAGCGAATGCGCCTTGTACTGCGTCAACACGCCGATGCGGCGAATACCGGAATTGATGCAGTTCGACAGCGGGAAATCGATGATGCGGAACTTGCCGCCGAAGGGCACCGCCGGCTTGGCCCGCCAATCGGTCAGGTCCTTCAAGCGGCTGCCGCGTCCGCCGGCCAGGATCAGCGCGACGGTATTCTTGGTCAGAACGCTGATGAAACGCGGATATTCCCTTTGCACTTTGAATCTCTCCCACCGATGCAGTGACCCAGTTTTGTAGTCCTCGGTCGTTATAATAGCCTCGATCCATTAATTTGCGGTGACACTCGACCATGCTGAAATCCCGTCTGGACAAGCTTTGCGCGGCCCGTTGCCACGATCCGTTCGGATTGCTCGGCCTGCATCGGGCCGGCAGCCGGCATGCGATCCGCGTCTTTCGTCCAAACGCCGATTCGGTCACGCTGGTATTGCCGCATAGCGAGATCGCGATGGAGCGCGTCGATGCGCGCGGCCTGTTCGAGTGGCAAGGCAGCATCAAGGCCGAACCCGAGCTAAGGCCGGGCCTGCCCTACCGGCTGCGCATCGCCGAGGGCGGCCAGAGCTTCGAGCAATACGACCCCTACGGCTTCGACCCCATCCTGACCGAGCACGACCTGCACCTGTTCAACGAGGGGCGCCTGCGCGAGGCCTACCGGGCGCTGGGCGCGCACGCTTGCAGCGTGCACGGCATCGAAGGCGTGCGCTTCGCGGTGTGGGCGCCGAACGCCGAACGCGTGTCGGTGGTCGGCAACTTCAACCGTTGGGACGGCCGCGTGCACCCGATGCGCGTGCGCGGCGGCTCGGGCGTGTGGGAACTGTTCATCCCCGGCCTGTGTCCCGGCGATTTCTACAAATACGAGATACGCAACCGCCACAGCGGCGAGATCCGGGTCAAGACCGACCCCTTCGGCCAAACCTTCGAATCGCGGCCCGGCACCGCCGCCGCCGTGCCGGCGTCGACGGCACATGCCTGGCAAGACGCAAGCTGGATGCGCACGCGCGCGGAACGCGATTGGCTGCATGCGCCGATGAACATCTACGAGGTGCATGCCGGCTCGTGGCGCCGCCACTACGACGGCCGCTTCTACAATTACCGCGAACTGGCCGATGCCTTGATCCCCTATGCGCGTGAACAGGGCTTCAGCCACATCGAATTCATGCCGCTGACCGAGCACCCCCTCGACGAGTCCTGGGGCTACCAGACCACCGGCTACTTCGCTGCCACCAGCCGCTTCGGCACGGCCGACGATCTGCGCTACCTGATCGACCAATGCCACCAGGCCGGTATCGGCGTCATCCTCGACTGGGTGCCCGGCCACTTCCCGATGGACGACTGGGCCTTGGCCCGCTTCGACGGCACCGCCCTGTTCGAGCACGAAGACCCGCGCCTGGGCCTGCACCAGGACTGGGGCACCCATATCTTCAATTACGGCCGGCGCGAGGTCGCCGGCTTTCTGCTGTCGAGCGCCTATTACTGGCTGAAGGAATTCCACATCGACGGCCTGCGCGTCGACGCGGTCGCCTCCATGCTCTACCTCGACTACTCGCGCAAGGCCGGCGAGTGGCTGCCCAACAAATACGGCGGCCGCGAGAACCTGGAGGCCATCGACTTCCTGCGCGAGATGAACGTGATGGTGCACGAGAGCTTCCCCGGCGCGCTCACCTTCGCCGAGGAATCCACCGCCTGGCCCATGGTCTCGCGCCCGGTCTACGTCGGCGGCCTGGGCTTTTCGATGAAATGGAACATGGGCTGGATGAACGACAGCCTGAGCTATTTCCAGCTCGACCCCATCCACCGCCGCTACCACCACAATTACCTGACCTTCGGCCAGCTCTATGCCTACAGCGAAAACTTCGTGCTGCCGTTCTCGCACGACGAGGTCGTGCACGGCAAGCGTTCGCTGCTCGGCAAGATGCCGGGCGATGCCTGGCAGCAGTTCGCCAATCTGCGCCTGCTGCTGACTTATCAATTCACCTCGCCAGGTAAGAAGCTTAACTTCATGGGCAACGAATTCGGCCAAGGCCGCGAGTGGGCTTGCGGCCAAGAACTCGACTGGAGCCTGCTCGGCACCCACTGGCATGCCGGCGTGCAGGCCGCGATGCGCGACCTGGGTCGGCTCTATCGGGATTGCCCGCCGCTGCACGAACTCGATTTCGACCACGCCGGCTTCGCCTGGATCGACTGCCACGACGCCAACCAATCGGTGCTCGCCTTCGTCCGCCGCGACCGCGCCGGCCGCAGCGTCGTCGTCGCGCTGAACTTCACCCCGGTGCCGCGCGAGGGGTACCGAATCGGCGTGCCTAGCACCGGCCTCTGGCGCGAGATATTCAACAGCGATTCGAGCTTCTACGGCGGCGGCAACATCGGCAACGGCGCCGGTGTGGTCGGCGAGGCCACGCCATGGATGGGCTACCCCGCCTCGGTCGTGCTCACCCTACCGCCGCTGGGCGGTGTCGTGCTCGGCCTCGACTGACCGACCACAGCCGCGCTACCTGCTCGCCATGGGCAGGACCAGTTCGACCTGCGCGCGCCCACCCTCGATCAAGCGAAAGTCGACCGTGCCGTGATGCTCCTCGACGATGCGCCGGACGATGGTCAGGCCAAGCCCGCTGCCCTTGGGCTTGGTCGTGAAGAAGGCATCGAAGTATTTATCCGTCTCGCCGCTGGGCGGTGCCTCGCAATCGTTGGCGATGACCAGCACGATCCGGTCTCCGACCTGCTCTACGTCGATTTCGATGCCACCGTCCTTCGGGCAGGCCTCGATCGCATTGTTGAGCAGATTGAGCAAGGCCTGCTGTATCTGGTCGGGATCGCAACGCAGCGACGGGCAGGCCGCGCAACGCCGGCGCCGCAAGCGGATATCGCGTGCGGCCAAGGCCGTATCCACTGTGGCTAGGGCTCGGTCGAGCAGATCATCCATCGGTAGCGGCTGCTCGGAAAGCATAATCGGCCGCACGAAATCCAGGGTGCCCGAAAGCAAGCCGTTCAACCGATCGACCTCCTGGATCGAGATGGCCAGGCGCCGGCGATCGCGCTCGTTCAACTGCTCGCCGCCGAGAATGCCGGACAGACCGAGCTTGATCGAGGCCAATGGGTTGCGCATTTCATGCGTGAGCATGCTGGCCGTTTTCCCCAGCGCGGTCAGGCTCGCCTTGCGCACCGCTTCCTCGCGCGCCGCTTCGAGTTGGCGGGTGCGCTGGTCGAGCTGCGTCTCGATCCGGCGCTCGTAGGCGCGCCCGAGCCGGCGCATCGACACGAAACCGACCACGATGGTCAGGATCGCGGTCAAGGAAAAGAGCAGGCTGACATGTCCGGCCAGCTCGGTCGCATGCTGGGACAAGTCGGAGACGTTGGCCTGCACGATGACGGTCCAACGGGTAGCCGTTCCATCGCCGGCACGCACCGGGAAAAAGTTGATGAGCATCGGTACCTCGTCGCGGCTCATCGCGCGGACAGCGCGCGATTTTTCATTGATGCCGCCGTGTTGATCGCCCAAATCCAAGGGCTCGAATCGGCTGAAATGGTCGGCCAGGACGCTGCCGATGAAGGCGCCATCGGAATGCGCGGCAATACGGCCGGTCTGCTCATCCAGCAAAAAAGCGGAATAGGTCTCCAGATTGCACAAGCGCGAGAGGTTCTGCTGAAATGACTGCACCACCCAATCCGGCGTGAAGCCGACTTCGATCTGTGGCTGTATGTATTGCATGATATTGCCGGCGATGCGCCGCGCGTGGTCGGCACCGTGCAACAAAAAATGGCGCTCCTGTGCAACAATGACATGGCGCACGCTGAACAGGCCGGCGCCGAATACGACAAGGGCCAATACAATGAGACTGGCCCACGACACCTTGGATGGAGTGAGGGTAAAAAACGATGCCTCGGATACTGATCGTCGAGGATGACGAAGCATTGGCTGAACTCCTTCGTATGCAACTGGAGGACGATGGCCATCTGGCCGACCATGCGAGAACACTGGCGCTGGCCGGTGCCATGATCGAGCAACACAGCTACGACGCGGTATTGCTCGATCAGCAACTGCCCGACGGCCCGGGCCTCGGCTTCCTGAACATCATCAAGCAAACCAATCCCGAACTGCCGGCAATCATGATCACCGGCGTGAATGATACCGCCTTGCCGATCGAGGCGATCAAGGCCGGCGCCTACGATTTCGTCCGCAAGCCGATGGATCGTCTGGAACTCTCCACCACGCTGACCAATGCACTCAACGCCTGCCGCCTCGCGCGGCGCGCCGCGGCGGTGGAAATCGCCGAGGATGTCGATATCAACCGCATCGTAGGCCAAAGCCGCGTCATGCTCGACATTTGCAAGACCGTCGGCCGGGTCGCGCCGACCGGAGCCACGGTCTTGATCACCGGCGAATCCGGCACCGGCAAGGAGATGGTCGCCCGCGCCATCCATCACTATTCCGGCCGTACCGGCCCCTTCATCGCGGTCAACTGCTCCGCCATCGTCGATACCCTATTGGAAAGCGAATTGTTCGGCCACGAAAAAGGCGCCTTCACCGGGGCCGACCGGGGCAAGCCGGGCAAGTTCGAATTGGCCGCGGACGGTACCTTGTTCCTCGACGAGATCGGCGAGATGTCGCCACCGCTGCAGGCCAAGCTCTTGCGGGTGCTGCAGGAGCGGGTGTATGAACGCGTCGGCGGCACCGACAGCCTGGTCGCCAATGCGCGCATCGTCGCCGCCACCAACCGGGATATCGGCGCCGAGGTACAAAATAAGCGCTTCCGCGAAGACCTCTATTACCGGCTCAACGTCATCAGCATCCACTTGCCGCCGCTACGCGAGCGGCGCGAGGACCTGCGGCCGATGGTCGATCACTTTCTCGCCAAACTGGCTTTCTCCTTGCACAAGCGCGTTACCCGCGTGTCGCCCGATGCCTGGCAGCAGCTCGAAGGCTATCCCTGGCCCGGCAATGTTCGAGAGCTGGAAAACGTGTTGACACGCGCGGTGGTCCTGGCCCGTGGCGATATACTGGGCGCCGACCTACTGGGACTGTCGACGGCCCCATCGGCAGGCCCGCCGGCGACGGCCGTACCGACCGAACTGATCAGCCTGGAAGAACTGGAGCTGCGCCACGTCCGTGCCGTCATGGAGCACACCGGCGGACACAAGGGCCAGGCCTGCGCGATACTTGGCATCTCGCGTCCCGCGCTCGAGCGCAAACTGCACAAGCTGGCCGAGCACCGGACGTGATGACAAGACAGTCGGACCACCCTCCCAGCCGATATCGGGATTACGGATTTGTAATCATCCTGTCAGCTTACCAAGGGAGAGGTTCTGTCATGATTGCCGACGAATCGAAATAGCCATCGGAAAGGCAGGAGAAAGAACGGTGCGTCGCGGCAGATCATATCGACACCTGGTGAGCGGCTTGCTTGTCTTGTTCGCGGCGCAGGCCCAGGCCAAGGCCTATCTGCCCGAAGGGCTCGGCGACGCCTTGCCGCCGCTGTTGCAACTGGCCGAGGAGCAAAACCCAGAGTTGCGCGCGGCGAGCGAAGAGAGCGCCGCAGCAGCCGAGCGCGTGCAACCGGCCGGCGCCCTGCCCGATCCGATGCTGGCCGTCGAACTGCGCGACATCCCGGCCGACAACCCCACCTTGTCGCCCAGCGCCGTGGGCAGCACCCGTTACCAGTTGCGCCAGACCTTCCCGTTGTGGGGCAAACGCGAGCTGCGCTCGGCCGGCGCCACATCGGCCGCCGCCGTCAGCCAGGCCGAACGCGAGGCCTTGCGCCTGACCTTGCGCGCCAAAGTCAAGACTGCCTATGCCCAGTTCTATACCGCGCAAAGCAGCTATCGGGTGATCGACGGGATCAAGTGGCTGGCCTTGGGCCTGCAAGACGTGGCGCAAACCCGCTATGTCGCCGGCCTGGTCCCGCAGCAGGACGTGATCAAGGCCCAGGCCGAGCGCTGGAGCCTGACCAACGAGTTGATCGGCCTCGAGGCCGAACGCCACCACGCCGCCGGCCAGCTCAATGTCCTGCTGGGGCGGGAGCCCGAGGCGATATTGGCCTTGCCCAAGGCCCTACCCGCCTTGCCGGCCGAATACCTCAGGCCCTACCTGTTACAGGTGGCGCTGCTCGAAAACAGCCCGCTGCTGGCCGGCATGGCGGCCCAAAACCAGGCAGCGCAAAGCAACGCGGAACTGGTGCGCAAGAACCGCTATCCCGACCTGACCGTCGGCCTGGCCCCGATCCAGAAAGGCAACCGGCTCGACGCCTGGGACCTGATGTTCGAGGTCGACATCCCCTTGCAGCAAGAGACACGCCGGGCGCGGGAACGCGAGGCCGCGGCCATGACACGCGCGACCGAGGCGCGCAAGCAGGCGCTGCGCAACGAGCTGCTCAACCGGCTGAACGAGACCCGCATCACCTATGAAACCCTGGGCAAGCAGCACACCTTGATGGTGGACACCCTGCTGCCCCAGGCCGAGCTGGCCTACCAGTCTGCCCTGGCCGGTTACCAGACCGGCAAGGTGGACTTCGCCAACGTGCTCGATGCCCAGCGCCAGGTGCGCAAGGTCCGCCTCGACATCGTGAAGATCGAACTCGACCGTTATCTGCAACTGGTCGAACTCGAACGCCTGACAGGAAAAGACCTATGAAGACCCAGTTCGCCGTCGCCGTCCTGCTGTTGGCCACCGCCGGCGCCTACGTCGCCGGCCGCCATGGCGCCTCGCCACCCGAATCGAGCGCCCCGGCCACGGCCGTGCCGGCAAAAAAGGTTCTGTACTACCGCAACCCCATGGGCCTGCCCGACACCTCGCCGGTGCCGAAAAAGGACCCGATGGGCATGGACTACATCCCCGTCTTCGAAGGCGGCGACGACGACGTTCAGGCCAACGCAGGCAGCGTCAAGATCAGCTTGGACAAGGTGCAAAAGCTCGGTGTGCGCACCGAACCGGCGGCGCGGCGGGACATCGGCGGCACGCTGCGGGCAGTCGGCACCTTGCGGATCAACGAGCGCGGCCTGCATACCGTGGCGCCGAAATACGAGGGCTGGATCGAGAAGCTGTTCGTCAACACCACCGGCCAAGCCGTCGCCAAGGGCCAGCCGCTGATGGAGGTCTACAGCCCCGAACTCTATTCCGCCCAGCGCGAATTCCTGCTCGCCAACGGCGCGTTGAAGGGCCTGGGCGAAAAGGCCAGCGAGGCCCGCGCCGGCTTCACCGATCTGGCCGGCGGCGCGCTCGAGCGCTTGAAAAACTGGGATGTCGACGACACGGTGGTCCGCAACCTGAAGGAGCGCTGGCAGTTCAGCCGTACCCTGACCATCACCGCGCCGGTCGGCGGCGTCGTGCTGGAGAAACCCTCGGTCGCCGGCAAGCGCTTCATGCCGGGCGAGCCGCTCTACCAGATCGCCGACCTGTCCAACCTATGGCTGATCGCCGACGTGTTCGAGCAGGATATCGGCGCGGTGCGCGTGGGCCAGAAGGCGACGTTCACCATGACCGCCTATCCGGGCGAGGTATTCGAGGGCAAGGTCGCTTTTATCTATCCGCTGCTCGACGCCGGCACCCGCACGGTCAAGGTTCGCATCGAACTCTCCAACCGGCGCGGCCTGCTCAAGCCGGACATGTTCGGCACCATCGAACTATCGACCGGCGGCGCCCGGCAAGTGCTGGCCGTGCCCGACTCGGCGGTGATCGACAGCGGCATCCGCCGCATCGTGCTGGTGCAAGCGGCCGAGGGTCGGTTCGAGCCGCGCGAGGTCAAGGCCGGCCGGCGCGGCGATGGCTATGTCGAGATACTGGAAGGCGTACGCGAAGGCGAGGCCGTGGTGGTGCGCGCCAATTTCCTGATCGATGCCGAGAGCAACCTCAAGGCCGCCCTGGGCGGCCTGTCCCAGCCGAGCCCGGCAACGACGGCCAAGACCGTGGGCCATCGCGGCGACGGCGTGGTCGAGACCATCGACGCCAAGGTCGGTACCGTCACCTTGAGCCACGGCCCGATCGCCAGCCTGAACTGGCCGCCGATGACCATGGACTTCGTGTTGGCCAACCCGGCCCTGGCGGCCAAGCTCAAGCCGGGTGCGCGCGTGAGCTTCGAGATGGTCGAACGCCAGCCCGGCGAATACGTGATCACGCAGATGGCGCCGCAAGCAGCCGGCCACGCGGGACACTAAGAGCCTATCACTAGGAACAAAAGATGCGTTTGACCACAAAACAGATGGATGCAAGGCCCGCAACGCGGCAGACGCCGTTTTGTGGCCAAGCCCTTCGGGCCGGCGCGCATTCGTTTCATCGTGGAATAGGCTCTTAAATGCTCGCCACCCTGATCGCGTGGTCCGCGCGCAACCGATTCCTGGTCCTGCTCGCCACGTTGTTCGTCGTCCTCGGCGGCGTCTACGCCGTGCTGAAGACCCCGATCGACGCGCTGCCCGACCTGTCCGACGCGCAGGTCATCGTCTACACCGAATACCCCGGCCAGGCGCCGCAGGTAGTGGAGGACCAAGTCACCTACCCGCTGACCACGGCCATGCTGTCGGTGCCGAAATCCAAGGTCGTGCGCGGCTTCTCCTTCTTCGGCGCCTCCTTCGTCTACATCATCTTCGAGGACGGCACCGACATCTACTGGGCCCGCTCGCGCGTGCTCGAATACCTCAACTTCGCCGCCGGCCGCCTGCCGCGCGGCGTGACGCCGCAGCTCGGGCCGGATGCCACCGGCGTCGGCTGGGTCTATCAATACGCGGTGCTGGCCAAGGACAAGACCCTGGCCGAGCTGCGCACCCTGCAAGACTGGTATCTGCGCTACCAACTGGCCAAGGCGCCGGGCGTGGCCGAGGTGGCATCGATCGGCGGCTTCGTGCAGACCTACCAGGTCACGGTCGACCCGGCCAAGCTGCGCGCCTACGGCATCCCGCTCACCCGCGTGGCGCAGGTCATCCGCGACTCCAACCGCGATGTCGGCGGCCGGGTGGTCGAGATGGCGGAGACCGAGTACATGGTGCGCGGGCGCGGCTACCTGCGCGGCGCGGCGGACATCGGCGACCTCGCGGTCAAGACCGCCGCCGGCACGCCGGTGCGGGTGCGCGACATCGCCCGGGTGGAGTTGGGGCCGGACGAGCGGCGCGGCCTGACCGAACTGAACGGCGAGGGCGAGGTCGTGTCCGGCATCGCGATGGCACGCTACGGCCAGAACGCGCTCGATGTCATCCACAACCTCAAGAGCAAGATCGCCGAGATCGCGCCCGGCCTGCCCGAGGGCGTCAGCATCGTGCCGGTCTACGACCGCGCCGACCTGATCCACCGCGCCATCGACACGCTCAAGACCACGCTCCTGGAGGAAAGCCTGATCGTCGCGCTGGTCTGCTTCGTCTTCCTGCTGCACGCGCGTAGCGCGCTGGTCGCCATCGTCATGTTGCCCATCGGCGTGTTGATCGCCTTCATCGCCATGCGCCTGCTCGGCATGAACTCCAACATCATGAGCCTGGGCGGCATCGCCATCGCCATCGGCGCCATGGTCGACGCCGCCATCGTGATGATCGAGAACGCGCACAAACACCTGGAGCGAATCAAGCCCGGCGAATCGCGGGCCGAGGCGATGATCGCCGCCTGCAAGGAGGTCGGGCCGGCGCTGTTCTTCTCGCTCTTGATCATCACCGTCTCCTTCCTGCCGGTGTTCACCCTGGAGGCGCAGGAGGGCCGGCTGTTCTCGCCCTTGGCCTATACCAAGACCTTCGCCATGGCCGGCGCCGCGCTGCTGTCGGTGACCCTGGTGCCGGTATTGATGCTGCTGTTCATCCGCGGCCGGATCATGCCCGAAGCGCGAAACCCGGTGAATCGCTTCTTGATCTGGGGTTATCGGCCGATCATCGCCGGCGTGATGCGCTGGAAGCAGGCCACCCTCCTCGCGGCGCTGGCCGTGCTCGGGCTGTCCGCCTATCCGGCCGCCCAGCTCGGCGGCGAGTTCATGCCGACCCTGAACGAGGGCACGCTGTTCTATATGCCGGCATCCTTGCCCGGCATGTCCATCACCAAGGCGGCCGAACTGCTGCAAACCCAGGACAAGATCATCAAGAGCTTTCCCGAGGTCGCCTCGGTCTACGGCAAGGCCGGCCGCGCCAACACCGCGACCGACCCGGCCCCGACCGAAATGTTCGAGACCGTGATCAACCTCAAGCCCGAGACGGAATGGCGCGCCGGCATGACCGTCGACAAGCTCATCGCTGAGATGGACAAAGCGCTGCAATTCCCCGGCGTGGCCAATTCCTGGACCATGCCGATCAAGGCGCGCATCGACATGCTGTCGACCGGCATCCGCACGCCGATCGGCATCAAGGTGTTCGGCAAGGACCTGGCCGAGATGGAGCGGCTGGCCAAGGAGATCGAGGCCGTGGTCAAGCAGGTGCCGGGCACCAGCTCGGCCTACGCCGAGCGCATCACCGGCGGCTACTACCTCGACATCGAGCCGCAGCGCGAACAACTGGCCCGCTACGGCCTGAGCGTCGGCGACCTGCAAGAGGCGATCGGCGCCGCGCTCGGCGGCGAGACCGTCACCACCACGGTCGAGGGGCGCGAGCGCTTCGGCGTGCAGGTCCGCTACCCGCGCGAGTTGCGGGCCGATCCGCGGCAAATCGCGGCCGAGGTGCTGGTGCCGGCGATGGACGGCGCCATGGTGCCGCTCGGCCAGGTCGCCCGGGTCGAGGTGATGAAGGGCGCACCGGCCATCCGCACCGAGAACGCCCTGTTGTCGGCCTATATCTACGTCGACATCCGCAGCCGCGACATCGCCTCCTACGTGCGCGATGCCCAAGGCGCCGTGAATCGACAGATCAAATTCCCGCCCGGCTACTACATCGCCTGGAGCGGCCAGTTCGAATACATGGAACGGGCCATCGCCAAGATGAAGGTCGTGGTGCCGGTCACGCTACTGACCATCTTCCTGCTGCTCTACCTCAACTTCAAACGCCTGACCGAGACCCTGATCGTCATGCTGTCGGTGCCATTCGCGCTGGTCGGCGGCGTCTGGCTGATGTGGCTGCTCGGCTACAACCTGTCGGTCGCGGTCGCGGTCGGCTTCATCGCGCTGGCCGGCGTCGCGGCGGAGACCGGCGTGGTCATGCTGATCTACCTCGACCGCGCCTGGGCCGAGTGGCAGGCCAAGTGCCAGGCGGAGGGGCGCGCCGCGACGCCGACCGACCTCTATGGCGCGATCATGGAAGGCGCCGTGGAGCGGGTGCGGCCGAAGATGATGACCGTGGTCGCGATCATGGCCGGCCTGTTGCCCATCATGTGGAGCACCGGCACCGGTTCCGAGGTGATGAGCCGCATCGCCGCGCCCATGGTCGGCGGCATGATCTCGTCCACCGTGCTCACCTTGATCGTCATCCCGGCGCTCTACGCCATCGTCATGGAGCGGCGGCTGCCGCGCCGCTAGACCCAGGCCTCGCACGGTTCGATTGCATCGGATCGTTCAATCCGCCCGATAAAAACTGAATGTTTCGTTAAGAAACTAGGCAAAAAAAATGACAGCGAGCTGACAAGCGGCTGTCATAAATACCAGCTCAAACAAATACTTGATATCGCCGCGGCCAGCACCCGTGCCGCTGGCACGCTCCTTGCTGTATCTATCCGACAAGCAAATTCAAGCTTTTCGGACATAGAGGAGACCCCCGACCGCGATCAAGCCATACACCTGACATCCGCCAAACCATTAACACGCTGTAATCCATCCACTTCTGGAGTGAGACATGAAACGACTCGTACAAAGCACCATCGGGCTGTTGCTTGCCGGCCTTGCCAGTATCGCCAGCGCGGCGACCGTGAACTACACCCTCTACATCTCCGCCGGCAGCATCACCGTCAACGGCACCGGCGGCACCACGATGTCGGCCTGGGGCTACAGCGACGTGGCCGGCACCACCAAGGTTCCCGGCCCGTTGCTGACCGCCAACGAAGGCGACACCGTCAATATCACCGTGGTCAACAACCACAACATCAACCACAACTTCGTCGCCCAGGGCCTAACCACCGACGCGACCGCGATCGCCCCCGGCGGCAACAAGGTCTACACCATCAACCTGGGTAGCAACAGCGCCGGCACCTATCTCTACAGCGACACCCTGAACAGCAACATCAACCGCGAGATGGGCATGTACGGCGTGCTGAAGGTCAAGCCGGCCGACGGCGGCAACACCGCCTGGACCGGCGGCCCGGCCTACACCTTCGACCGCGTCTGGGTCGTCAGCGAGATGGACAAGCCGCGCTGGAACGACGTGGCCGGTGCCGGCGGCACGGTCAACACCGGCGTGTACAAGCCCAACTATTTCTTGATGAACGGCAAGGGCGGCTTCGACGCCATGCACGACGCCGCCACCACCGTCGACGGCCTGCTCGGCCAGACCGCGCTGATCCGCATCGTCAACGCCGGCCAGCAGTCCAGCTCGCTGCACTTCCACGGCAACCACTTCAAGGTCATCAAGAGCAACGGCGTGGCCCAGTCCGCCCCCTACCTCGAAGGCGATGTCATCAACCTGCCGCCTATGAGCACGGCGGAAGTGACCTACTACCTCAACCAGTTGGGTGATTACCCGATGCACGTGCACACCGCGCAGCAGGAGACCGCCAACGGCGTCTACCTGAACGGCGTGGCCACCATGATCATCATGAAGTAAGCGCACCCCACATCCACTGGTAACGAGAGGAAATACACCATGAAATTCGTGAAAAACGCTAGCAAAACCGCGATCCTGAGCGCGATTGCGACCCTGGGCCTGGCCGCTGCCGCGCAGGCCGCCACCATCAACCAGAGCGTGTGCGTGCGCAGCCTGAACAAGACCATGAGCGACGGCGCCTCGGTCACCTTCTGGGGCTTCACCAGCAACTGCGGCGGCATGAGTTCCGGCCTGCTGCCCGGCCCGCTGGTCGAGGTCGGCGTCTATCCCGCAGGCTCGGGCCTGACCGACACCCTGAACCTGACCCTTAACATGGCGATGGCGCCGCAGGAGCAGGCACCGTACAACGGCCACACCATCCACCTGCACGGCGCCGACGTGGCGACCGCCGAGGACGGCGTGCCCGAGACCGGCGCCCCGGTCACCGGCGACACCTATACCTGGACGCCCAAGAGCAACGAGACCGGCAGCTACATGTACCACTGCCACGTGCACACCGTGAAGCACCTGGAGATGGGCATGTACGGCCCGATGATCGGCCGGCCGAAGAACACCGCCGGCGTCTTCCTCAACCAGCTCACGCACGACGCGGCCACCGCCTACAACTATGTGCAGAACTATGTGTTGAGCACGGTCGATCCGGCCTACCACACCGCCACCGGCGACTCGACGGTCTTCGCCGACTACAACCCGAAGTATTTCCTGATCTCGGGCAACGAAGGCAAAACCACCGCCGCCCCGGCCCAGACCCTGGCCGCCGGCGTGAACAAGAAGGTCGCGCTGCGCCTGATCGGCATCCACTCGGTCAACGGCACCTTCAGCGTGAAGGATGCCTCGGGTAATGCCAAGCCGTTCACGGTCTACACCCACGACGGCCGCGCCTTGGCGACCCCGGTGACCATGACCAGCCTGGACGTCAGCCCCGGCCAGCGTTACGACATCCTCTTCACCACGCCGTCGACCACCGGCACTTGGTACCCGCAGGTGACCTACAAGAACCTGCGCGACGGCACGGCGCTGTCGACTGCTTATGGCCGGGTGACCTTCTAAGCCGTAACCGACCATCCCACGGCGCATGCAGTTTTTCTCTTCGCATGCGCCGTTTTTTTTCGCGCGTAACAAGCAATGAGCAGCGGCCCAATCGGGCCAAACACGATGCAGAACCCAGACAGCCGCATCCAGCGCATCCGCCGGGCAATACGCCAAACCATGCATAAATGCCCGAATCGAAGCGGAGATAGCACAACTCCCAGAGAAGCGCTCTATCGTTCGGTACTGGAGAACCTGGCCGAGGGAGTGGTCATCCTCAACGAGGCATGCCGGATCGAAACCATCAACCCGGCGGCACAAAGAATTTTCGGCTATGACGCCGCCCAGGCATCGGGCCTGCCGTTTTGCAGGCTGACGGACAGCGATATACACCTACGCAACGCCTGCGACGAATTCAGGAACGGCGCCGTGCTTTCCATCGTAGGCAAGCGCGCGAACGGCGAGACCTTCCCGTTGAAGCTTTCGGCGTCGTTCTTCTCCCATGACGGCAATACGCTGATCGCCTTCGTCGTCCAGGATGTCAGCGCGCACAAGGCATTCGAAGACCAGTTGATCCGGATGGCCTACTACGACCACCTGACCGGCCTGCCCAACCGCAGGCTGTTCCACGACCGGCTGGCGCAGGCCGTCGCCCATGCCGACCGCAACGCCAAATTGACGGCCATTTTCTTTCTCGATCTCGACCGGTTCAAGACGGTGAACGATACCTTCGGCCACGAATTCGGCGACCTGCTTCTGGTGTCGGTGGCGGAACGGCTGGCCGGCATCATGCGCAAATGCGACACGCTGGCCAGGATGGGCGGCGACGAATTCACCGTCCTGTTGGAGATCAATAACATCCAGGAAGCCGAGGCCGTCGCGCAGAAGATCACCGAATCGTTTGCCCAGCCATTCCTGATCGGCGGGCAGGAGCTGTTCACCTCGACCAGCATCGGCATCACCGTCTACCCGCTCGATGCGAGCGATATCGACACGCTGATCAAGAATGCCGACACCGCGATGTACCACGCCAAGAGCGAGGGCCGGAACAACTACCAGCTTTATGCCAAGCAAATGAATGCCCCCGCCGCGGAAAAGATGCGCATGGAAAACACCTTGCGCAAGGCAGTCTCGCGCCACCAGTTGCGCCTGCATTATCAACCGCAGGCCATCGTGCATTGCGAGGGCAGCCCGGGCCACGCCCGCATGGAGATCATCGGCGCCGAGGCCTTGCTGCGCTGGGAACACCCGGAATTCGGTCTACTCCCGCCCGACCGATTCATTCCGTTGGCGGAGGAAAGCGGTCTGATCATCCCCATCGGCGAATGGGTTCTGCGCGCGGCCTGCGCGCAGAACAAGCTCTGGCAAGCGGCCGGGCTGAATCCAATCAGCATCGCGGTGAATCTCTCGCCACGCCAGTTGCATCACCCGAAGCTCGCCGCCCAAATAGAGCATCTCTTGAACGTCACCGGCCACGAGCCGACCCGACTGGAGATCGAGATCACGGAAAGCATGATGCTGCACGGCAGCGAAAAGATCGTCGGCACCCTACGTGCCATCAAGCAAATGGGCGTACGAATCGCCATCGACGATTTCGGCACCGGCCATTCCTCGCTGTCGCACTTGCAGCATTTGCCGGTCGACACCGTCAAGATCGACCGCACCTTCATCCGCAACATCACCAGCAATCCCAACGATGCGGCCATCACCCAGGCGGTGATCGACATGGCTCGCAATATGGGCTTGCGTATCGTCGCGGAAGGCGTGGAAACGCGGGAGCAGATGATGTTCCTGCAAGAACTGCATTGCTCCGTCATGCAGGGCTACTTCTTCAGCAAACCGGTTCCCTCCGATGAGTTTGCGAAGCTGGCCCGTGCCGAGCTGAGTGCTTACGATATACTCGGGCTGCAATAAGCCAGGCCGTAAACGCATAAAATGGGCAGGGTAAATATCACTATCCGCCCCCAACGGTTAAAACCAGTCGTCAAAACCTTACCCGGTGATCAGCGTCACCTACCAGTTCCTCCAAATATCTTATTCCTTGCCACGACCCCCCCTATCCATCCTTGGCAAGAACGCCGGCGTCGCCACCGCATAACGCCGATAGTCCTCGCCGAATTCCGTCGCCATCTCGCGCTCCTCGCGCCGCGCGAGCCGCGCATACATCCAGACCAGCACCGGGAACATCGCCAGCGTCAAGATGGTCGGCCACTGCACCAGAAAACCCAGCATGATCAGCACGAAGGCGGCATATTGCGGGTGGCGAATGCGCGCATAGGGGCCGTCGGTGGCGAGCCGGTGCGCGCGCTGGGCGCGGTACAGCACCTTCCAGGCGGCGGACAGCAGGACGAAACCGCCGCCGATCAGCGCGAAGCTGAGCAGGTGGAACGGCCCGAAATGCGGATTGCTCTTCCAGCCAAACGCCATTTCCAGGAGGTGGCCGGAATCGTGGGCGAACCAGTCCACGCCCGGGAAACGCGATTGCAGCCAGCCCGACAGCAGATAAATGGTGAGCGGAAAGCCGTACATCTCGGTGAACAGCGCAACCAGGAAGGCGGAGAACGCGCCGAACGAGCGCCAGTCGCGGGCGGTGCGCGGCTTGTAGAAACTGAACGCGAACAGGATGAAGATCGCCGAGTTGAGGAGCACCAGCAGCCACAGGCCGTAGGCGGACGAGGCGTTCATTTTGTCTCCTCCTCCGATGGCGGCGCCTTCGAATGCCCGCCATGGCCGCGGTGGTGGAACAAGTGCAGCAGCGGACAGGCCAGGAGCAGCAAAAAAGGCAGTAGGCCCAGAACATGCGCCCTATGTTCGGTCAGCAGAAAAAAAGCGGCGATGGCGAGGAAGCCGAGCAACACCCAATTCGAGCGGCTCATGACCCGGCCCCTTCTGGCAACGGTTTAACGGCAGTCCAGAATGCGATGAGGCCGGCGCGCCGGTCGCGGGTTTCGACCTGGCTGAAGCCCGCTTGGCGCAGACGGTCCGCAACGCGGCCGCGCAGATTGTCGGCCACCGATGGCATCGACAGCAGCGGCCATAAGGCCAGCCACCACAGCGGCTGGGCCGGGCGGTCGATATCCACCGCCACGAAGCGCCCGCCCGGCTTCAATACCCGGTAGACCTCGGCCAAGCCCTGGCGCTTGGTGTCGGGCGGCAGGTGGTGCAGCATCAAGCTGGACAAGACGACATCGAACTGCGCATCGTCGAATGGCAAGCGCTCGATCGCCGCCAGCTTGAACTCGACCGCGCTGCCCAGCCGGCTGGCAGCTTCCCGTCCCACTTGAACCATGCGCCACGAAGGGTCGATGCCGACCGCGAAGCCGCCCGGCTGAGCCGCCTTCAGCGCCCACCGCGTCAACACGCCGGTGCCGCAACCGACGTCGAGGATGCGCTCGCCCGGCCGGATCGCGGCATGGCCCAGCGTTTGCGCGCGAAACGCCGGACCGAAGCCGATCACCGGACAGTATAGGTCGTAGAACGGCGCGGCCCAGTTCATGGTCATGCCCGCGGTGTGCGGTACCGGCTCGTCGACCGGGAGCGGCCGCACGGCATACAGGCCCCATAGGATCAGCGCGGGACACACCAGGAACAAGGCGGCCAGCAAGGCTGTCCACCACGACAGTCCCCACCAGGCGAGCACGCCGGCGGCCAGCAGGATCGCCAGCCAAGGACACAACCAACACCAACGGCAACTCATGCCGCCCCCTTGGGCGAAAGTTTCGCCCGCTTCAGCAGCGCCGAATTGACGATGACCGACAAGGACGACAGCGCCATCGCCGCCGCCGCGATGATGGGGTTGAGCAGGCCCAGCGCCGCGACCGGGATACCGATGCCGTTGTAGATGAAGGCCCAGAACAGATTTTGCTTGATCTTGCGCAAGGTCGCGCGCGATAAGCGGATGCTGGTGACCACCTCGCCCACGTCGTCGCGCACCAGGATAATGCCGCCGGTCTCCTTGGCCACGTCCGAGCCGGAGCCGATGGCGATGCCGATGTCGGCGGCGGCCAGCGCGGGCGCATCGTTGACGCCGTCGCCCACCATCGCCACCACCTTCTTCTGCTTCTGCAAATTCTGGATGACCCTGGCCTTGTCGGCCGGCAGCACCTCGGCGATCACGCGCGCGATGCCGAGTTCGCGCCCGATGGCCTGGGCGGTGCGCGTGTTGTCGCCGGAGAGCATGACCACTTCGATGCCTTCGCGCGTGAGCGCGTCGACGGCGTCCTTCGCTTCCGGCTTGAGCGTGTCGGCGACGGCGATGATGCCGGCGAGTTGGCCGTCGGCGCCGACCAGCATGACGGTCTTGCCTTCGTGTTCGAGGCGCGTCATCGCCTCTTCGGCGGCCCGTGTGTCGATGCCCTCGCGCGCGAACAGGCGGCGGTTGCCAAGCAACACCGCCTTGCCGTTCGCCATGCCCTGGATGCCATGGCCGGGAATCGCCTCGAAGTCAGCCACCTTCGGCAGCATCAGCTCGCGATGTTTCGCCGCGCGCACGATGGCCTCGCCCAATGGGTGCTCTGAGCCGGCCTCCACCGCCGCCGCCAGCCGCAGCACTTCGGCCTCATCGAAGCCGGCCCAAGGCACGATGTCGGTGACCGTGGGCTCGCCGCGCGTGAGCGTGCCGGTCTTGTCGAATACCACGGTGGTGAGGCTCTGCGCGCGCTCCAGCACTTCGCCGCCGCGAATCAGGATGCCGGCCTCGGCACCCTTACCCACGCCGACCATCAAGGCGGCCGGGGTGGCGATGCCGAGCGCGCAGGGACAGGCGATGATGAGCACGGCGATGAAGGCAAGCAGGCCTTGGGGGAAATCGCCGGCCAGCCACCAGCCGAAGAAGGCGAGCAGCGCGGTGGCCACCACCGCCGGCACGAACCAGCGCGTGACCCGGTCGGCCAGGCGCTGGATCGGCGCGCTGGAGGCCTGCGCCTCTTCCACCAGCTTGATGATCTGCGCCAGCGCGGTCTCCGCGCCGACCTTGGTGGCGCGAAAGCGCAGCAGGCCGCTGCGGTTGAGCGTGCCGCCGATCACCGCCGCGCCGGCGCGCTTCTCCACCGGCATCGATTCGCCGGTAAGCATGGATTCATCCACGCTGGAGGCACCCTCGGTCACCTCGCCGTCGGCCGGAATCTTCTCGCCCGGCTTGACGATGACGGTTTCGTCCACCAGCACCGATTCGGCCGGCACCTCCATTTCCTGCCCCTCGCGCACGACATGGGCGGTGGCGGGCTTCAGGTCCATCAACTTGCGCACGGCGGCGGAGGAGCGCTTCTTGATCATCTCCTCCATGTATTTGCCCAGCAGCACGAAGGCGATGATGACGGCGGAGACCTCGAAATACACGTCGCGCTCCTCCACCTTCACCGGCAATGCCTCGGGGAAGAAGATCACCGCGACGCTGTAGAAATAGGCGACCGAGGTGCCGAGCGCGATCAGGAAATCCATGTTGATGCTGCGCGTGCGCACTGCCTGCCAGGCGCCCTTGTAGAAACTCCAGCCGCCGATAAACTGCACCGGCGTCACCAGCAGGAACAGCCACACGCCCCAGGTGAACCAAGGCAGTTGCGGGATCGGCGCCCAACTGACGATGGTGGCGCCGGTGGCGAGCGCGAGGAAGGCGCCGGCGCGCAGCATGGCCAGGGCCAACACGCCGCCGAGCGCGATCATGACGCGCGTCTTCATCGACTTGAGCTCGGCTTCCGGCGACTCGAAGGTGCGCTGGCAGCCGACGCTGCAAAAATAATAGCTGCGCCCGGCGCGCTCGGTCTTCAGCGCGGTGGCCTTATCCACTAGCATGCCGCAGATCGGGTCCTTGGCCTTTTCCTTGGCGCTTGAATCGGCGGCGGCCATGGCATGGGCATGTCCATGGGCCGATCCTGTGGCGGGCAGGTAGCGACCGGGCGCCGCCTTGAATTCTTGCAGGCAACGATCTGAGCAGAAGAAGTAATCCTTGCCCTGATAAGACAGCCTGCCGGCCGCGGATTTTTCGTCGACGCGCATGCCGCATACGGGATCGGTGGCCATAACGTTCTCCTTCAAGCCGATAAGGGAATCGGAGGCGCATCGCCGCACTTGAGCGCCACCATCTCGCGCAACGTCGGCTCTTCCGCCATGAACGCCGCTACCGCGACGGGGTCGAATTGGCTGCCGGCCATGCGGCGGATCTCCGCCTGGGCCGTGTCGAAGGACATGCCCTTGCGATAGGGGCGATCGGAAGTCATCGCATCCAGGGTGTCGATCACCGCGAACAGGCGCGCCCACATGGGAATGGCCTCGCCGCGCAGCCCGCGCGGATAGCCGCTGCCGTCGAAACGCTCCTCGTGGCACAGGGCGATTTCCGCCGCTAGGGCCATGAAAGGCGCGGCGGAAAGGATACGGTGGCCGATCACCGGATGGGTCCGCATGATCCGCCACTCGGCGTCGGTCAAGGCACCCTGTTTGAGCAAAATCGCGTCGGCAATACCGATCTTGCCAAGGTCGTGCAGCAACGCACCCCAGTACACTTGGCTCAGCAGTTGGCTGTCGTCGCTGAAGCGCCGGGCCAACACCAGGGTATGGCAGGCGACGCGCTTGGAATGCAAGCCGGTTTCGTGTTCGCGCGCATCCAAGGCCGCGGCCAAGGCCTCGGCCAAGGCCACATAGGCAGCCTCCGCCGCCGCCCAGGCGGGGGCTTGCGCGGCCCGACCGAGAAAACAAGGTTCGCACAAGTCGCCCGCCGCCCGTCTGGCGTGGGGAACCCCCACCAATGGCGCGCCGCACGCCGCGCAGACGGGGCCAGGGCCGGCATCCTGCGCGGTCATTTGCGCTCAGCCTTCGGCGTCGCCATGGCGGTCCCCCGCCCCGGCCGGCGGGTGGCTGCAACACGCGGCCGAACGGGTGCGCGCATTGGATTGAATGTTTTCATCGAGGAAGCGGTACCAAGCGCTGCGCAATCGCCATCCCAGGTTGGTTCGGCGCCGCAGGCCGGCGCCATCGAGCGCCCGCTCGATCTCGCTGTAGCCGATGAGCGCCGCGTCGTAGCGAAGCCACAATCGCGCCGCGCCGCGTAGCTCCACGTCCGACACGCCGTCGAGCCGCCGCAACTGCTCCGCGACGGCGGCGATGCGCGCCGTTTGCCCCTCCGCCAGCGCGACCAGGCGACAAACGCTGGAGCCGGAGATGGCCGAGGCTGCCGGAGCCGGCATCGCGATCGCTCCGCTTAACGCTCCAGCTCGCGTCGCTTTTGTTCGAACTCGGCCTGGTCGATCTCGCCGCGCGCGTAGCGCTCTTTCAGGATATCGAGCGCAGTCTTATCGGTATGTCTACCGTGCGACCCGCAGCAACGGCCGCGCAAGGCATAAACGATCGCCGCGATGAACACCCCCCAGAACAACAGCCCCCACAAGCCCATCCATCCGGAATGCCAAGCAAAGTCTCCCGACCACATGATTTTTCCTTTCTCCATGGCGCCTATGACACCGGGCGACCGACCCCAATCGGCGGGCCGGCAGCCAGCCTCGGCTTATTTGGCCGGCATGGTCATGCCGCCCTTCTGCAACATCTGCTGCATCATTTCCATGCGCTGCTCCATCTTCTGCATGCGCTCCATCATGGCGTCCGGACCCATGCCGCCCTGACCGCCCATCATGCCCATGCCGCCCTGACCGCCCATCATGCCCATGCCGCCCTGGCCGCCCATCATGCCCATGCCGCCTTGGCCGCCCATCATGCCCATGCCGCCTTGGCCGCCCATCATCGGACAATCCATCATCATGGCCTGCTTGCCTTGCATCATGCCGTCCTGCATGGTCTGCATGTGTTCCTGTAGCAGGCGCTGGCGCTCCTTGGCGTCCTTGGTCTTGGCGATCTTGTCGATCTGGGCCTGCATCTTCTTGACGTTGTCCTGCATCTTGCCGATCGCGGCCGCCTCGGCCTTCGCACCATCCTTGGCCGCGGCCTGCGGCGGGTTGGCGTGATGCGCCTCGTCCGCCAGCGCCATCGGCGCATTGAAGCCCAGGGCAGCCACCAAAACAGCCATCTTCATCGTTTTCATTTCCGTACTCCTTCTTCAAGAGATTGAATTACCGGACTACACGCTTCGGCACGGCCAATACGGCGTACCCATCGAGACATCGTCAATCCGCCGGCTCGTAACGCACGACAGTGAATGCGCCATCGACCCGATCGGCAAGAAAGCGAATCTTGTCGCCAACCTTCATCTGTTCCAGCCAGGCGGCATTCTTCACCCGGAACACCATGGTCATGCTCGGCATGCCCAAATTGCCCAGCGGGCCATGGGCGATAGTGACCTTGCCGGCCGCCTTGTCAACCTTTTTGATCGTGCCCTCGGACAAGGCCACGTCGGCTTGGGCCATCATATGGCTGCCGCCCGCGCCGTGCCCGGCGTGATCGCTCGCGGCCAGGGCCAGAGGGCTGGATAGGCCGAGGGCCATAATGGCGAGGGTGATGGGGGATTTCATGTCGCGCTCCTTAGGGATTCAATGACGGGAAAAAATACGATGCGTTCCATTGTTATCGACCAGCAAGGTGTCATAAGGCATCGGTTTAATGCTCTCCATGCCGGGCGAGCCCGGCGGCATGGCGGGTACGGCCAAGCCGATGGCGGCGGGCCGGTCGCGCAGCAGGCGCTTGATATCCTCCGCCGGCACGTGGCCCTCCACGGCATAATGGCCGACCTTGGCGCTGTGGCAGCTGGCATATTGGGACGGCATGCCCAAGCGCTCGCGGGCGGCGGAGACGTCGGCCACATTGCGGGCCTCCACCGGGAAGCCGGCCCGCTTCAGGTGCTCGACCCATTTGGCGCAGCAGCCGCAAGTCGGGCTTTTATAGACGGCGATCGCGGGCAAAGATTCCGCCGCGCCCGCCGATAGGGAAAACAGCCCGGCCACGGCCAAGGCCGTTATCGGCAAGAGACGGAGCCCTCCTTTGGCTGGCTGTTTCATGGCGCCTCGACCACCTGGATCCGGCCGACCATGCCCGCCTCGAAATGCCCAGGCAGCAGGCAGGCGAACTGATACTCGCCGGCCTTGGTGAACTGCCAGCCGATCACGCCGGACTTGCCCGGTGCAACATGGGCCATCGAGGGTTCGTCGTGCTCCATGCCGGGGAATTTCTTCATCGTCTCGCCGTGTTCCTTGAGTTCCCGCTCGGTGCCCAAGACCAGTTCATGCAATATCGCGCCCTGGTTGCGGATGACGAATTTCACCGTCTCGCCGCGCTTGACGGTGAGCCGGTCAGGACTGAAACGCATGCTGTCGCGCATGTCGATGGTGATGGTGCGGCTGGCCCGGGCCGGATCGGCGGCGCGGCCGAAGGCCTTCTCCTCGGCATTGGCATAATCGACGGCCTTGCCGCCGTGCCGCTCGCCGCCGTGGGCCAGGGCAGCGCCGGCGGCGGTCAAAGATAAAATGGCCGAGGCCAATAGAAAAAAATGTTTGCCGTTCATGAAAGATGCTCTCCTCGGTTCAATGTCCGGCGTGGCCGCCGGGTTTCTTCACTTGCAGGGTCTGGGCGTCGGCCTTGGGCGCCGCCGCGCGCTTGATCTCCGGCGCCGCGCCGGTCCACTCGTAGGCCACCGTGCCCTTCGGGTGCTTGTACCAGCCGGGGTCCTTGTAGTCGCCCGGCTTCACGTCATCGCGCACCTTCACCACGCTGAACATGCCGCCCATCTCCACGCCGCCGAAGGGGCCCTGCCCGGTCATCATCGGCAAGGTGTTGTCGGGCAGCGGCATCTCCATCTCGCCCATCTCGGCCATGCCGGCGCTGCCCATGTCCATGTACTCGGGCACCAGCTTGGCGATCTTGTCGGTGATGCCGCCCTGGTCGATGCCGATCAGATTCGGCGTGTCATGGCCCATCGCATTCATGGTGTGGTGCGACTTGTGGCAATGGATGGCCCAGTCGCCCGGATAGATGGCGTCGAACTCGAAGGCGCGCATCTGGCCCACCGCGCTGTCGACGGTCACCTCGGGCCAGCGCGCCTGTTTCGGCACCCAGCCGCCGTCGGTACCGGTCACCTCGAAGTCGTAGCCGTGCATGTGGATCGGGTGGTTGGTCATGGTCAGGTTGCCGAAGCGGATGCGCACCCGGTCGTTCTTGCGCACGACGAAGGGGTCGATGCCGGGGAACACCCGGCTGTTCCAGGTCCACATATTGAAGTCGGTCATGGTCGCGGTCTTCGGCGTATAGCTGCCCGGCTCGATGTCGTAGGCGGTCATCAGGAACACGAAGTCGCGGTCGACCCGCATGAAGTCCGGGTTCTTCGGGTGCACCACCAGGAAGCCGTGCATGCCCATGGCCAATTGCACCATCTCGTCGGCATGCGGGTGATACATGAAGGTGCCGGATTTCTTCATCTCGAATTCATAGACGAAGGTCTTGCCGGCCGGGATCTGCGGCTGGGTCAGGCCGCCGACGCCGTCCATGCCGCAGGGCAGCAAGATGCCGTGCCAGTGCACGGCGGTGTGCTCGGGCAATTTATTCGTCACGAAGATGCGCACCTTGTCGCCCTCGACGCACTCGATGGTGGGGCCGGGGCTGGAGCCGTTGTAGCCCCACATGTTCACCGTCATGCCGGGCGCGAATTCGCGCACCACCGGCTCGGCCACCAGGTGGAACTCCTTCCAGCCGTTCTTCATGCGGAAGGGCAGGCTCCAGCCGTTCAGGGTCACCACCGGGTTGTAGGGGCGGCCGCTGGTCGGCATCAGCGGCGGCTGGGTGGCGGGGTCGCTGAAGGCCATAGCCTCCGGTATGCCCGCCATCGCGGCCTTGCTCGCCGCCCCCGCACCGAGCACCGTTATGCCAGCAGCCCTAAGAAAATTTCTGCGAGTTGTCATACCGATTTCCTTCTGTCGTTTGCCCTCTCCCCCAGCCCCTCCCCCGCATGCGGGGGAGGGGTGCGCGGCAGCGCGGGAGAGGGGAAAAGGTTCAGGGTGGGATGTGTCATATCAAACCGAGCCATCAGTGCCCCCCACCGGAGCCCGCGGCGGGCATGCCGGTGCCGGCAGGCATTTGCATACCGCCGGCGCCGCTGCCGTTGAGGCTGAGTTGCAAGGCCGATTCGGCCAACCAGAAATCGCGCAAGCTTTGGAAATACGCGTTGACGCTGGCCACCTGCTCGCGCGCATCGGCCAGCAACTCGAACACATTGATCAGCATGCCGTTGTAGCGCAGCAGGTTTTCCTCGGAAATTTTCTTGCGCAGCGGCACGATCTCGTCGCGGTAATGGCGGGCCAGGTCATAGGCGGCGCGATAGCCGATATAGGCCTCGCGCACCTCGGACCGGGCATTGACCGCCTGCTCCGCCGCCCGGTGCAAGGCCTGGGTATAGACGGCCTCGGCCTTGGCCACGCGGGCATCGCCCCAGTCGAAGATGGGCAGGCGCAACTCGATTTCGTAGCCGCGCTTGGCCGGCGCCTCGTTCGAGCTGGCATTGAGATAACCCAGCTCCAACACATTGACGAAGCGCGTGGCACGGGTGAGGCCGAGGTTATCGGCCAGCGCCTCGACCTCCCGCCGCGCCATTTGCATATCCAGCCGGGCATCCATCGCCTGCTGCTCGAGCTTGGCCGATTCCAGCGGCGTGGCCGGCAAATCCGGCAGGCGGGCAGGCAGCCGGAAGGCGGCCTGCCCGCCGCCCAGGCCCAGCAAGCGGGTCAGGCGCTCGCGTTCGCTCGCCGCCGCCTGCTGGGCACGGGCCAACTGCGCGACGACCTCGGCATGGAAGGCCTGCTCCCGCTGGTGGCGCAACTGGCTGGCACTGCCGGCCTTGGCCATGCGCGCGGTCAATTCGGCGCCGGCCTCGGCCGCCTCCTTGGCCTGCCGCATGTAATTGACCGTCTCCTGCGCCGCCACGGCCGAGAAGAAGGTCTTGCGCGTATCGGCGGCCAGACGCAGCACCTCGTTGGCAAGGCGCAATTGGGTCTGCTCGAACCGCCGCCGCTCGATCTCGGTGCGCTTGGGCAGGGTCAGCAGGCTCATGATGTCGAACAGGAAACTGCGCTCGAACTCGCGCTCGTCACCCTGGGATGATCGGCCGAAGGTGAAGCCGGGATTGCGCAGCCGGCCAGCCTGCACCAGGTCGGCCTCGGCGATGCCCAGATCGGCCAGGCTGGCCTGTAGGCCACGGTTGTTGAGCAAGGCGATCTTCACGGCCGTGTCGGCATCGAGCGGATGGACAAGCAGCCGGCTCACCTCGTCGGTCACCCGTGCCGCGTCCTGTTCGGTCTTGATCGGCTGCACGGAGAGGCCGGCACGCTCCTTGGCCAAGGCATCGACCTTGGCCAAGCCGCCGTCCGGGCTGAAGGATGCGCAGCCGCCCAGCAGCAGCACGCCGGCCGCCACGGCCATCCATCTTGTTTTCGAGGAGATTGACTTCATTCGCATCGGGCACCCCTTGCTTCGATCTTGCTGTCTCGATGGCTGCATCATGCCCCCGCCAGGCTGTCCTCGACCTGACATTTCGCTTACAACTTTGTAATCTTCGTTGTCGGCGAACGGGCCTCGGGCAAAATGCGGGCCATGCGTTCATGTGGAGACGGCAATGAAGATACTGATCGTCGAGGACGAGCCGAAGACCGGCGATTACCTCAGGCAGGGCCTGAGCGAGGCCGGCTTCGTGGCCGATCTCGCCCGCACCGGCCCGGACGGGCTGCACCTCGGCGTCACCGGCGATTACGACCTCGCCATCCTCGATGTCATGCTGCCGGGGCTGGACGGCTGGCGGCTGCTGCAAGGCCTGCGCGCCGAAGGCAAGCAGATGCCCGTGCTGTTTCTCACCGCGCGCGACCAACTGGAGGACCGGGTCAAGGGTCTTGAATTGGGCGCCGACGATTATCTGGTCAAGCCCTTCGCCTTCGCCGAGTTGCTCGCCCGCGTCCGCACCCTGCTGCGCCGGGGCAAGCCCAAGGAAGCCACGGACACGTTGCGCGCCGGCGACCTGGAACTGGACCTGATGCGCCGCCGTGTCGTTCGCTCTGGCCGCCGGATCGACCTGACCGCCAAGGAGTTCGCGCTGCTCGAATTGCTGCTGCGCCGCCGGGGCGAGGTGCTGCCCCGCTCCCTGATCGCCTCTCAGGTCTGGGACATGAATTTCGACAGCGACACCAACGTGATCGAGGTGGCGATGCGCCGGCTGCGGGCCAAGATCGACGACGATTTCGAACCAAAACTGATCCGCACCGTGCGCGGCATGGGTTATGTCCTGGAAGAACCGGAACCCGATTGATGCGCCGCCCGTCGATCACCCTTCGCCTCACCCTGCTGTTCGCGCTGACCTCGGCCCTGGTGCTGGTCGCGCTCGGCTCCTTCCTGAAGTACGCGGTCGAGCGGCATTTCGAGCAACAAGATTTGCAGGAACTCACCGGCAAACTGGAGCTGACCCGCCACGCCCTCGGCCGCGTGCATGACCAGGCCGGTCTCGACGACCTGCCGCAGCACCTGGGCGACGCCCTGGTCGGCCACCACGGCCTGTCGGTCACTATCGTCGATGACCAAGGCGTCGTCTGGTTCGCCTCCGCCGGGGCACACCACCCCCGGCCGCCGGTCGAGGTGCTGGCCAAGGCGGCCGGCGATGGCCGCATCGAAACCATGACCGTGCGCATGGACGGCCGGGCCCTGCGCTGCATCGTTGCGCGGGCGACGGTCGGCATCGCCGGCAAGCCGCCCTTCAGCGTCATCTTGGCGCTGGACATCGAACATCACATGGCGTTCACCCGTATGTTCGACCGCGCCATCTGGCTCTCGGTCGCCATCGGCATCCTACTGGCCGGCCTGCTCGGCTGGTTCGCCGCGCGCCGGGGGCTGGCGCCCTTGCGCGCCATGGCCGAACTCGCCCATGGCATCTCCGCCAGCCAATTGGACCGGCGCCTGCCCACCGAGGCGGTGCCGCGCGAGCTGATCGAGCCGGTCACCGCCTTCAACGGCATGCTGTCCAGGCTGGAAGATTCGTTCAAGCGCCTCTCCGATTTCTCTTCCGACCTGGCGCATGAATTGCGCACCCCCATCAGCAATCTGATGACCCAGACCCAGGTGGCCTTGGCGCAGGCGCGCTCGGCCGAGGCCTACCGCGAGATTCTGTATTCGAGCATGGAAGAATACGACCGGCTCGCTCGCATGATCGGCGACATGCTGTTCCTGGCCAAGGCCGACCACGGCCTGATCGTACCCAGGCGCGAGACCGTCGACCTGGCCGCCGAAGTGGCGGGACTGTTCGAGTTTTACGACGCCTTGGCCGAATCGCATGGCGTGCATCTGGCCCTTGCCGGCCAAGCCGCCGTGGCCGGCGACAAGCTCATGCTGCGCCGGGCGTTGAGCAACCTGATCTCGAACGCGATCCGGCACACCCCGCCCGAAGGCACGATTTCCGTGCAGATCGAAGCATGCGGCACCGACCGGGTCTGTATCGCCGTCGGCAATCCCGGCACGCCGATCCCGCCGGAACACCTGCCCCGTCTGTTCGAGCGCTTCTACCGCGTCGACGCCTCGCGCCAGCGCGGCGGCGAAGGCGCCGGCCTGGGCCTGGCCATCACCCAATCGATCGTCGCGGCCCATCGAGGCACACTCACCGTCCACTCGGATGCCGAGCGGACCCGCTTCGACATCGTTCTGCCTCGGGCCGAGACCTCGGCCGATGCCGGCACGTGAACAGGCTTGCGACAATGTAACCGTGCGGTCATCGTGCCGTCGGTGGGCGACACCTAAGCTGGGCGCCACGTTCGGGTCAAACGACACCGAACGCAAATGTCCAACTTCACAAGGAGTCGCACCATGTCCAAGCCCCTGTCCCACCTGTCTCTCATCGCCGCTCTGACCTTGGCCACGGCCGGCACCGCCCTGGCCCACGAGGATTATTCCGAGGCCGGCGCCCTGCACTGGCTGCAACATGCGCAGCAGTCGGGCAGCCAGCCCAGCGCCCGGCAGCTGGCACCGTTCGGCCATGCCGTCGACGGCGCCGCCGAGCGCGTCATCACCCTCGACGACAACAGCCAATACGTCAACGTCACCCGGCTCGAAACCGTCGAATTCGATATCGGCGGCAAGCGCTTCGCCTGGAAGTTCGATACCTTCGGCACGCCGAGCTTTCCGCTCGCCAAGATCGCACCGCGCGGCGTCAAGGTCGACGGCATCCAGGTCTATGTCTCGGAAAACATGGACCTCATGGGCAGCTGAGCGGGTAACACGCTCGCGTTTTATCCCCCCCGGCATCAGCAAAAACGGCCCTGAACCAGGGCCGTTTTTAATTGGGGCGCACCCGTCGAATCAATCGTGCGTCTCCAAACGCCATATCTCGTTCCCTTTCATCATGATCTTCTGGCCATCCATGGTCTCCATGACCTGGCCATCCTTCATGTGCTGAGGCCGGCCATGCTTGCTCTCCATGGCCATCTTGCCGTCCTTGTACATATGCACGGTCGAGCCGTCCTTGAGCACAATGGATTTTTCGGGTTTGGGGTTGTCCGCTGCGTGGACAGACATGGCAAACAAGCCGATAGCGGTCGCCATCGCGATTTTCTTGAACATGGTGTTCTCCTGGAATATGAGGTAGGCAAACAGGGCGATTGGCCCGATTCGAATCCTAGTCCGCGGCGACTAACGCCCTCATTGCCTGGACGTTACATTGCAGTAAGGGATGCTGGCGGCCTATGTCGCCCGAGCCCCGGCCACTCCCGCGCCTGCAACAACGTCATCACACTGACCGGCTATACTGTCGCCATCTTGGGGGAAACGATCATGCAGTCCAGTTGGCGCAGCCTGAAGGAACATCAAAAGACCTGGAAAACCCTGCACTTGCGCGCGCTGTTCGAGCAGGATGCCAAGCGCTTCGAGCGTTATTCGCTCGGCCTCGACGACCTGCTGCTCGACTATTCGAAAAACCTGGTCGTCGACGACACGCTGCGCGGCCTGATCGCGCTGGCCCGCGAATCGAGCGTCGAGGCCAAGCGCGACGGCATGTTCAACGGCGACAAGATCAACCTGACCGAACAACGCGCGGTACTGCACACCGCCTTGCGCAACCGAGGCGACCGGCCGGTCAAGGTCGACGGCGAGGACGTGATGCCGGCCGTGCGCCGGGTGCTGGCCCAGATGCGCGAATTCTCCGAGGCCGTGCGCGCCGGCCGCTGGCGCGGCTATAGCGGCAAGTCCATCACCGACGTGGTCAACATCGGCATCGGCGGCTCCGACCTGGGGCCGGTCATGGTCTGCCAGGCCCTGGCGCCCTACAGCCGCCCGAGCCTGCGCGCCCACTTCGTCTCCAACGTCGACCCCAGCCACCTGCACGACACCCTACAGGGCCTCGACCCCGAGACCACGCTGTTCATCGTCGCCTCCAAGACTTTCACTACGCAGGAGACGCTGACCAACGCCCGCGCCGCGCGCAAATGGCTGCTGAACAAGGCCCACGACGAGTCGGCCGTGGCCAAGCATTTCGTCGCGGTGTCGACCAACGAGATCGAGGTGCGCCGCTTCGGCATCGACCCCGACCATATGTTCGAGTTCTGGGATTGGGTGGGCGGCCGCTATTCGCTGTGGAGCGCCATCGGCCTGCCCATCGCCGTGCATATCGGCATGGACAACTTCGAAGCGTTGCTGACCGGCGGCTTCGAGATGGACGAGCACTTCCGCAATGCACCGCTGGAGCAAAACATGCCGGTCATCCTCGGCCTGCTCGGCGTCTGGTACAACAATTTCTGGGATGCGCAAAGCTGGGCCATGCTGCCCTACGACCAGCACCTGGCGCGGCTGCCGGCCTATTGCCAACAACTGGACATGGAATCGAACGGCAAGACCATCACCCGCAACGGCCGGCCCAGCCGCGTCTCGACCGGGCCGGTGCTGTTCGGCGAGCCCGGCACCAACGGCCAGCACGCCTTCTATCAATTGATCCATCAGGGCACCAAGCTCGTCCCTTGCGACTTCCTCGCCGCCGCCGAGAGCCAGCACGACCTCGACGGCCAACATGCCATTTTGCTGTCGAACTTCTTCGCCCAGACCGAGGCCTTGATGCGCGGCAAGACCCAGGCCGAAGTCGAGGCCGAACTGGCGGCCGAGGGCCTGAGTCCGACCCGCATCCGCAAGCTGGCGCCGCACAAAATATTCGGCGGCAATCGGCCGACCAATGCCCTGCTCTACCGCAAACTCACGCCGCGCACCCTGGGCCGGCTGATCGCGCTATACGAGCACAAGGTCTTCGTCCAGGGCGCGCTGTGGGACATCAACTCCTTCGACCAATGGGGCGTGGAACTGGGCAAGCAACTGGCCAAGGCCATCCTGCCGGAACTGGCCGACGCCGCCAGCATCGCGGCACACGACAGCTCCACCAATGGTTTGATCAACCACTTCAAGCGACTACGCGGTAAAACCTGAACCCTTCACCGGCATAACGGCATCGACATGGATTACGCACTCATCAAGCTCGTCCACAAACTCACCGTCGTCATCACCCTGGCCCTGTTCCTGCTGCGCGGCTTTTGGATGCTGAGGGACTCGCCCAAGCTGCAAGCGCGTTGGGCGCGGATCGCACCGCATATCAACGACAGCCTATTGCTCGCCGCAGCCGTCGGCATGCTGATCGTGGCCGAGGTCAATCCCCTCGACCAACCCTGGCTCATGGCCAAGATCGTCGGCCTGCTCGCTTACATCGGCCTGGGCACCATCGCCCTCAAGCGGGGCAAAACCCAGTCCCTGCGCATCAAGGCCTGGATCGCCGCGCTCGGCGTGTTCGGCTACATCGCGGCGGTGGCGGTGACCAAGCAGGTCGTGCCGGGGCTCTGACATGGACAGGATGCAGCGCATCTTCAAGCTGCATCGAATCCTGGCCGCGCGCCGGTATCCCGTGCCACGCGCCACGCTGGAAACAGAACTCGAATGCTCGCGCGCCAGCCTCACCCGCATCATCGCCGAGATGCGCGACTTCTTCGACGCCCCCATCGAATTCGACAAAGAGGCCAATGGCTATAAATACGGCCACGATGCCTTCGAACTGCCCGGCCTCTGGTTCACGCCGTCAGAACTGCTCGCCCTCACCGCCGCGCACAAGCTGCTGGAAGAAACCCAGCCCGGCCTGCTGGACAGCCAACTCTCGCCGCTCAAGGCCCGCATCGAAAAACTGCTCGCGCAAGAGCACCTGGGCAGCGGCGAATTGGCCAAACGGCTGAAGATATTGCGCATGGCCGCCCGCCAACCGGATACCCGCGTCTTCCAGACCGTGGCCGGCGCCACCGCCCAACGCAGACGCCTCGCCCTCGGCTACCACGGCCGCGAACGCGACACCGTCACCGAGCGCGAGGTCTCGCCGCAGCGGCTGACCCACTACCGCGACAACTGGTACCTCGACGCCTGGTGCCACAAGGCCGACGGTTTGCGCAGCTTCGCCCTCGACCGCATCCGTGGCGCGCGCATGCTCGATGCGCCGGCCGACGATATCGCCGATGCCGAGCTCGACCGGCACTTCGCCAGCGCCTACGGCATCTTCGCCGGCACCCCGCAACACACCGCCATCCTCCACTTCACCGCCGAACGCGCCCGCTGGATCGCCGACGAAAGCTGGCACCCCAAGCAACAGAGCCGCTGGCTGGCCGACGGCCGCTATGAACTCGCCATCCCCTACGCCGACCCGCGCGAGCTCATGCTCGACATCCTCAAATACGGCCCCGATGTGGAGGTCGTCGGCCCCGACGAATTGCGCACCAAAATCGCCGCCCGCCTCAAAGCCGCCGCCGCCCAATACTCTTGAGCGTCATCGCGAGAGCCGCAGGCTCGTGGCGATCCAGCCTTTGATTTCCCAACAGAAATCTTCGCCACAGGCTCAGCTTTTGAGCACGGCCCCAGGTAAAACAGCGGCATACCCACGCTAGCCCCTCCCCCGCAAGCGGGGGATACCGAAGGGTAGGGGCTTCACCAGGGTGGGGATGGGGAATTTCTTGAGGGTAATTGAGGGGAACTATTATGCTGCGCCGCGACTTCATCAGAAGCCTGACTAGCCTGCTCGGCCTGGCCGCCATCCCCAACCTTGCCCGCGCCGGCCAAACTAAATACCGGCTCATCCAGCAATGCCCGGTAGCCGGCTTTCAATATCATCAAGGCGATGCACTCTGGGGCCTTCTCAATGTCGGCGACAGCCTCGAACTCATCCGCAAGCCGGAAAATCCATTCGATGCCAACGCCATCCGCATCGCCTACAACGGCCACAAGCTAGGCTACATCCCGCGCAACCAAAACCAAGCCACCGCCCGCATGCTCGATGAAGGCCGCCAACTCTACGCCCGCGTCGGCAACAAGACACGGCACCCCAATCCCTGGCAAAGGATTGGGGTGGAAGTCTGGCTGGTGGTTTGAGACACTGGCGGAAAAAACGGGGGGATAACAATGACATCGGTGAATCGGCCCATCGCCCATGCCGCAAAAGACGGCGACGGCAAGTGGCGAGAGCCGCATGATCTGGCAGAACATCTGCTTGGAGTTGCTCTGCTGGCTGCGATCTTTGCCGAGAAAATCGGCAAGGGCTGGGCCTACCAAGCCGGCATCTGGCACGACCTTGGCAAGTTCCGCGAGCGTTTCCAAAAATACATCCGCCTGGCCAGCGGCTTCGAGGCCGATGCCCACATCAATGGCGAGGCCGGCAGAGCCCCCCACTCCACGGCCGGGGCGCTGCTGGCATGCGAGCGTTTCGGTAAAGAAGGTCGCGTCCTGGCATATCTAATTGCCGGACACCATGCCGGACTGGACGACTGGCATGGCGGCTTGAACGGGCGCCTGGACAAACAAGACAGCCGGAACGAACTCAAGGAAGCGCTGGCGGCCGAGCCACCTGCCCATATCCTCGACAGCGGTGATTTTCTGCCCAATTTGAAGTCGATCCCAGGCGGTGGGGCCGGCTTCGCGCTCTGGGTACGCATGCTGTTCTCTTGCTTGGTCGATGCCGATTTCCTCGATACCGAACGCTACATGGACCAAACCAAGTTCGAGCAGCGCGGCAACTGGCTTACGCTCCGAGAACTGACGCCATTGTTCGACAAGTATATGGCCGAGATATCGGCCAAGGCCGCCCCCACCGACGTCAACCGGCTGCGCGCCGACATCCTCGGGCAATGCCGGGCCAAGGCACATGAAGCGCCGGGCCTGTTCTCGCTCACCGTCCCCACCGGCGGCGGCAAAACCCTGTCCAGCATGGCCTTCGCCCTCGAACACGCCGCAAAGTACGACAAGCGGCGGATCATCTACGTCATCCCCTACACCAGCATCATCGAGCAGACTGCCGACATCTTCCGCGCCATCTTCGGCGAGGCAGTCATTGAGCACCACAGCAACGCCGAATCCGATCCCGGCCAGGAAAACAGCCAAAGCCGGCTGGCTTGCGAAAACTGGGACGCGCCCATCGTCGTCACCACCAACGTGCAGTTCTTCGAATCGCTCTTCGCCTCGAAGACCTCGCGCTGCCGCAAACTGCACAACATCGTGGACAGCATCGTCGTGCTCGATGAAGCGCAACTGCTGCCGCCGGAATGCCTGCAACCCATCCTTGACGTGCTCAACCTACTCACGGCGCATTACGGCGTTACGGTGGTGCTCTCTACCGCCACCCAGCCGGCCCTGTCCACGCGGGAATACTTCGATCCCAAGCAAAACCTACGCGGCCTCGAAAACGTGCGCGAAATCGTTGCCGATCCCGACGAGCTCTACCGCAAGCTGGAACGGGTCGACGTGCGGCTTCCCAGCGATTGGCACAGCCCCACCGACTGGGACACTCTGGCACATGATATTTCCCGGCATGACTCCGTGCTCGCCATCGTCAACCGCCGCGACGACGCCCGCGAACTCTGGCAGCGCATGCCAGAGGGCACGCTGCATCTCTCCGCGCTGATGTGCGGCACCCATCGCTCGCAGGTCATCCGCGACATCAAGGCACGACTGAAGGCCGGCATTCCCGCCCGCGTTGTCAGCACCCAGTTGGTCGAGGCCGGCGTGGACGTGGATTTCCCCGTCGTCTACCGCGCGTTGGCCGGCCTAGATTCCATCGCCCAGGCCGCCGGACGCTGCAATCGGGAGGGCAAGTTGGCAAAAGGTAACGTCGTGGTCTTCATCCCGCCCAAACCCGCCCCGCCTGGCCTATTGCGCAAAGGCGAAGACGCCTGCCGCAACGTGCTGCATGCAGTGACGGGCAATCCCATGGAACGATCCCTGTTCGCCCGCTACTTCGAGCGGCTCTACCACGCATGCGATTTGGATGAACAACACATCGCCGACCTGCTCAAGGTCGATGGCCAAACCCTGGCCATCAACTTCCGCACTGCCGCTGAGAAATTCCAACTCATACGCGACGAAGACAGCGTTCCGGTCATCGTGCTCTATCGAGGTGAGAACAGCGAAGTCGAGAAATGGATCGCCACCTTGCGTAAGGAAGGCACGCAACGCTGGCTGATGCGTAAGCTCCAGCGCTATACGGTGAATATCCATCGGCGGGATGCGTTGAAGCTGGTTGGCCATGGCGACATCCAAGAAGCGTTTCCGGGGCTCTATCTACAAGTCAGCGACTGGCTCTACCATCCCGATCTCGGGCTCAACCCGGACAGCACGCCACCCACGGCTATAAGCACCATCGTGTAAGGGAGAAAAATGAAGACCTATTGCCTTGAACTCTCCGGCCCCTGGGCCTGCTTCACCCGCCCCGAGATGAAGGTCGAACGCGTCAGCTACGACGTGATGACGCCCTCCGCCGCTCGGGCTTGCTTCGAAGCCATCCTGTGGAAGCCCGCCATCCGCTGGCATGTCCGCAAGATCGAGGCGTTGAAGCCCATCCGCTGGATCAATCTGCGCCGCAACGAGGTGGCCTCGGTCGTTTCCACCCGCAACGTGGAAACCGCGATGAAGAATGGCACCGGCGACCTGGCCCTCTACGTCGAGGACGACCGCCAGCAGCGCGCCGGCCTGTTCCTGCGCGATGTCGCCTACCGCGTCCACGCCGACCTGGAGTTTCTACGCGAGCGCGACCCCGATGCCTCTCCGACGAAATACCAGGAGATGTTCGAGCGCCGCGCCGGCAAGGGGCAATGCGTGAACCAGCCCTATCTGGGTTGCCGCGAGTTCGCCGCCGCCTTTCGGCTGGTCGACGACCCCGCCGCCGAGCCGCCAGCCATAGCTGAAACGCGCGACCTCGGCTTCATGCTGCACGATCTGGACTTCGCCAAGCCCAACGACCCGCAGCCCCGTTTCTTCCGGGCGAAGCTGGAAAACGGCGTGGTTGAGGTGCCGGCTTGGGACAGCGCGGAGGTGCGGGGATGATTCTGCATGCTTTGAACGACTACTACCGGCGCAAGCAGGCCGACACCGACCCGACCAAGCGCCTGCCCGCTTTCGGGCTGGAGGAAAAGGAAATCCCCTTCGTTCTGGAAATCGACGCGACCGGTCACATCGTCAACCTGGCCGACACCCGATCCGGCGACGGCAAGAAAAAGATCGGGCAACGCTTTCTGGTGCCGCAAGGCATCAAGAAGACCTCGGGCGTGGCCGCCAACCTACTCTGGGATACGGCCGAATACGTGCTTGGCGTGGATACGCGCGATAAGCCAGAGCGGGTGGCCGAACAGCATGCCGCTTTCCGCGCCCGCATCGAATCCCTGCCCGGCACGGCGAAGGACGATGCCGGCATCCGTGCGGTGCTCGCCTTTCTCGACACGCCCTCCCTCGAAGCGCTGGCGACCATGGCGGCCTGGCCGGACATCCTCGCCAGCAACCCGGTCATGACATTCCGTCTGCATGGCGACCTGGGCCTGGTCTGCCAGCGCCCTGCTGTCGTCGCGGCCGCGCTCGCTGGCGGCGACGAAGCTGAGGCAGACGGCGTTTGCCTAGTAAGCGGCGAGACCGCCGCCATCGAGCGCTTGCACCCGGCGATCAAGGGCGTATGGGGTGCGCAGACATCCGGTGCCAACATCGTGTCGTTCAATCTGGATGCTTTCAACTCCTACGGCAAAAACCAAGGTGCCAATGCGCCCTTGGGCAAGCCCTCGGTATTCGCTTACACGACCGTGCTCAACCACTTGCTGGCACGCGATTCCCGCCAACGCATGCAAGTCGGCGACACCTCCACGGTGTTCTGGGCAGAGGAAACCCATGAACTGGAAGACCTGTTCGGCGAGGTAATGCGCGACGACCCCGACCGCGGCACAGACGCGCTGAATGCGCTGTATTCCGCCGTCCAGTCCGGCAAGTTCACCGTGGGCGATGCCGGCACCCGCTTCCATGTGCTGGCCCTGGCGCCCAACGCGGCGCGTATCGCCATCCGCTTTTGGCAAACGGCACCGGCCATCGACTTGGCCAAACGGATCAAGCAGCACTTCGAGGACATCCGCATCGTCCACGCACCTCACGAACCGGAGCATCTGTCGCTGTTCCGCCTCTTGACCGGCATCGCCGTACTCAACAAGACCGACAACATCCCACCCAATCTGGGCGGCGAGGTCATGCGCGCCATTCTGGAAGACCTGCCCTACCCTGCGCCCTTGCTTAATCTGGCGGTGCAGCGCTGCCGGGCCGAACAGAAGCCCACCCACGCCCGTGCCGCTGCCATCAAGGCTTATCTCAACCGTCTCAATCGTCGCAACAAAACAGAAAGGGAGTATCTGCCCATGCTCGATCCGACCAATCCCAATCCAGCCTACCGGCTGGGCCGGCTGTTCGCCGTGCTGGAGAAAACCCAGGAAGAAGCCAGTCCCGGTCTCAATGCCACCATTCGAGATCGCTACTACGGCGCAGCATCCAGCACGCCGGTTTCGGTGTTCACCACCCTGCTGCGCCTGAAAAACCATCACCTCGGCAAACTGGGCAAGGGCCGCGCCGTACAGATGGAGAAACTTATCGGCGAAATAATGGAAGGTCTGGCCGATATTCCACGCCAGTTGACACTACCGGACCAAGGCGGCTTCGCCCTCGGCTACTATCACCAACGCCAAGCCTTCTTCACAAAACCCGACACCACCGACAACCAGGAGGAATCCAAATGAGCCTGAGCAACCGCTATGACTTTGTACTGCTTTTCGACGTAAAAGACGGCAACCCAAACGGTGACCCCGACGCCGGCAATCTGCCCCGCCTGGATGCGGAAAGTGGTCATGGACTAGTGACGGACGTTTCTCTCAAGCGCAAGGTGCGTAACTTCGTCGGCCTGGTGAAGGGCGAACAGCCGCCTTACGAAATCTACGTGAAGGAAAAGGCCATCCTGAACAAGACCCACGAACGCGCCTATGTCGCCATCGGCGCCGAAGACGCCTTGAAAGGCGATGACAAGAAACGCAAGGGCGGTGGCGATACCGTGGGCAAGGCGCGCGACTGGATGTGCGCCAACTTCTTCGACGTGCGCACCTTCGGCGCAGTCATGTCCACCGGCGTCAACTGCGGCCAGGTGCGCGGTCCAGTACAGCTCACCTTCGCCCGTTCCATCGACCCGATCATCGCCCAGGAACATTCCATCACCCGCATGGCCGTTGCCACCGAAGCCGAGGCCGAAAAGCAGGATGGCGACAACCGCACCATGGGCCGTAAGCACACCGTGCCCTACGGCCTCTATATGGCCCACGGCTTCGTCTCATCCTTCCTCGCCAAACAGACCGGTTTTTCCGAGGATGACCTAACGCTGTTTTGGCAAGCATTGGGCCAAATGTTCGAGCACGACCGCTCCGCAGCGCGCGGCGAGATGTCCACGCGCGGGCTGTATGTCTTCAAACACGAGTCCGAGCTGGGCAATGCGCCGGCGCATGCGTTGTTCGAGCGCATCCGGGCCAACAAGAAAGTGGATGTGCCGCGCGGCTTCGCGGACTATGAGGTGACGGTGGACGAGGCCAGCCTGCCCGCCGGTGTCACGCTGATCAAGATGGCCTAAGTAATCCTACCGCCGCCCGGCCCAATACCCCGGCCGGCGGCTGTGACCGGATACAGCCAAAATGATCAACGTCTCCGATTCAATCCGATAGATCAGATCGTGGGGAAAACCTTGCAGCGCAAGTTTTCTTGCCCTGGTATAAGTGCGCGCGCCGATCTGCGGATGCTCAAGCACCAGTTGAAGGGCAGCGCCGACAGCCGATGCGAGATTTCTGGCGATTGCGGGGCTGGCTATCGTGAGGTAGTAGTCGACCACCTCCTCGTATTCGGCACTGGCCAACGGATGCCATCGATGTTTCACGCGCTGGCTTTGCGTATTTTTTCGTCGATTTTTGCGAAAACCTCTTCGCCTGGGATCAATTCCACTTTCCCGGATTCGATTTCCTCGATGCGGCGTGCGATTTCGGCTTCCCAAGCAGCCTGCACAGATTCGCGCGATTCCACGCTCACCCAAAGCCAATCAGCCAGATCGGCACGCGCCTCTGGTGGTAATTTCATGGCCTCTGCCTTGAGTTGTTCGATGGTTAAAGACATGGCACACCTCCAGCACGATGAACGCTTGAAACATACACTTTCAAGCGCCTTTTGAGCAAGCCGTGAGCGAACAAGACCCCATCCCCCTCTCCGCCTTGCAGCACTGGGCCTATTGCCCGCGCCAATGCGGGCTCATCCATTTGGAGCAGGCCTTCGCGGACAACATCCACACCGCGCGTGGCCAGGCCGTGCATCACCTAGTGGACGAGCCCGGCTATGAAATGAAGGCCGGCGTCAGGGTGGAGCGCGCCTTGCCGCTGTGGTGTGACCGACTCGGCCTGATCGGCAAGGCCGACCTGGTGGAGTTTCACCCAGACGGTACTGTCTTCCCCGTCGAATTCAAGCACGGCCGCAAAAGGGAAAAGATTCACGACGACATCCAACTCGCCGTCCAAGCGATCTGCCTGGAAGAGATGCTGAAGCGGCCCGTGCCCAAGGGCGCCATCTACCACGCTAGCAGCCGGCGACGGCGCGAGGTGGAGATCACGCCAGAGCTACGCCAGCTGGTGGAAGAAACGGCTGCGGCCATCCGCGCCATGCTGGCCTCCGCCACCCTGCCGCCGCCCGCCAATGACGGCCGCTGCCGCGAATGCTCGCTCAAAGACATCTGCCAGCCCGAGGCCATCGCCCTGCATGAGCGCCGGGATCGGCTGGAGGACGACCTGTTCAACCCGGACGCAAGCTGAACGCCATGCACACCATCCAAAACACCCTCTATGTCATGACCCCGCATGCCTACGCCCACTTGGAAAACGCCACGGTGCGCATCGACGTGGAACACGTGAAGAAGCTGCAAGTACCGCTGCACCACATCGGCAGCCTGGTCACCTTCGGTAATGTGATGGTCAGCCCCGCCCTCATGCACCGTCTAGCGGACGAGGGCAAAAGCCTGGTGCTGCTGGACGACCACGGCCGGTTCAAGGCCAGGCTGGAAGGCCCGGTGTCCGGCAACATCCTGCTGCGCCAAACCCAGCACGCCAAGGCCGGCGACGAAGGCCACACGCTGGGCTTTGCCCGTCACATCGTCGCCGGCAAGCTCAAGAACAGCCGCTCGGTGGTGATGCGCGGCGCCCGAGAGGCCTTCGATGCCGGGGAAACGCAACAACTCTCCCGCGCCGCCGACAACCTGGCCGCCTCCTTGCGCGCGGCCAAAGACGCCGCCACGCTGGACGAACTGCGCGGCGTGGAAGGCGAGGCGGCACGCGGCTACTTCGCCGCGCTGAACCTCATCGTCAAACCCCAGGCCCGCGATGGTTTCGCCTTGAACGGCCGCACCCGCCGCCCGCCGCTGGACCGCTTTAACGCCCTGCTCTCCTTCCTCTATGCCATGCTCATGAACGACTGCCGCTCCGCGCTAGAAGCCGTGGGCCTCGACCCGCAACTCGGCTTTCTGCATGCCGTGCGCCCCGGCCGCGCCGCACTGGCCCTGGATTTACAGGAAGAGTTTCGTTCCGTCCTGGCCGACCGGCTGGCGCTCACCCTCATCAACCGCGGGCAAGTCGCGGCGGAAGACTTCGATGCGCGAGAAGGCGGTGCCGTCATGCTCAACGACAAAGGCCGGCGCAAGGTCGTCACCGCCTGGCAAGAACGTAAGCAAGAAGAGATCACCCACCCGCTCACCGAAAGCAAAATGCCGCTGGCCCTGCTACCCTTCATCCAGGCCCGCTTTATGGCCCGCGCGCTACGGGGCGAGATGGAAACCTATCTGCCTTATCTGACCAAATAGCCTCGCTCCCCTCTCCCGCAGGCGGGATTTATGCCCTTAAGGGTAGAGGGGCCGGGGGAGAGGGAGCCATGCTTATCATCGTGACCTATGATGTCTCCACCGAAACCCGGCAAGGCCGCAAGCGACTGCGCCGAGTAGCCAAGCTCTGCGAAAGCATGGGACAACGCGTGCAAAAATCCGTCTTCGAATGCCAGGTCAACGACATGCAGTTCGAGCAATTGGAGCGCGACTTGCTAGCCGAAATCGACGAGCAAGAAGACAACCTGCGCTTCTACCGCATCACCGAGCCGATCGAAGTGCGCGTCAAGCAATACGGCACCTTCCGCTCCGTCGACTTCGAAGGCCCCCTGCTCGCATGAGGCGCGAACCCCAAGCATCGGCCAATCCCCTGGACGTTCGCGCGACACACAACCCATTGTTCTTTAACAATTCGGCATACAATAACGGCCGTGGTTGCAGTCTACCTACCAGCCCATTTGGCCGGTTCGCGCACAACAACCATTTTCCGCTTTCGAATGAAGTGTATGCGATAGCGGAGCATCGCCCGGCATCACTGCCGGGCGCGGATTGAAACTGTCGTCGGACGACCTACCCGCATACAAGAAGATGCATCGCCCGGCATCACTGCCGGGCGCGGATTGAAACTTTCTGGTAGCCGGCGAGCTGCCGGGTGTCGCGGGCATCGCCCGGCATCACTGCCGGGCGCGGATTGAAACAGTGGCTGCGGCGCGCACCGAGCACCTGGCAGACGCATCGCCCGGCATCACTGCCGGGCGCGGATTGAAACATGCCGCCGGCACGCAGGTCTTCCATCTTGCGCTGCATCGCCCGGCATCACTGCCGGGCGCGGATTGAAACCGGTCGCAATGCCCCGGGTCGATTCGATCGAGCAGGGCATCGCCCGGCATCACTGCCGGGCGCGGATTGAAACACCACGGTCATGATGGCGCCGGCCATGCCTGGGTGCATCGCCCGGCATCACTGCCGGGCGCGGATTGAAACTGTTTGCCGATCATGTCATCCGATGGCCGCGAGGGCATCGCCCGGCATCACTGCCGGGCGCGGATTGAAACAGCTTGCGGTCGTGGTAGTACTCCTGGCTGTACCAGGCATCGCCCGGCATCACTGCCGGGCGCGGATTGAAACCCACATACAGCACCATCATGCTGTGGATGCAGGAAGCATCGCCCGGCATCACTGCCGGGCGCGGATTGAAACTAGAACAACCTGCTTTAACAGCACGCGACCCTGGCGCATCGCACGGCATCACTGCCGGGCGCGGATTGAAACCTTGAAATGTTTGACGAGTTCCTTCACAGCCATTGGGCATCGCCCGGCATCACTGCCGGGCGCGGAT
>JACRAU010000010.1 GCA_016234655.1 Betaproteobacteria bacterium | reverse complement strand
GGACATCGGCCTGGGCAAACGCCGCGACACGCCGGCCGGCATCCTCTCCTACGCCGAGCAGCGCGCCCTGGAAATCGGCATCACCATCGCCAGCGGCGCCGACGTCATCCTGCTCGACGAACCCACCGCCGGCATGAGCAACACCGAGACCGAAGAGGCCGTGGCGCTGATCCGCCGCGTCACCGAAGGCAAGACCCTGGTCATGGTCGAGCACGACATGGGCGTGGTGTTCGGGCTGGCCGACCGCATTTCGGTGCTGGTCTATGGACAGATCATCGCCACCGATGCGCCCGCGGCGATCCGCTGCAATGCCGCGGTGCAGGAAGCCTATCTCGGGACGACCTTGAATCATGACTGACCTCGTGTCGACACCCATGCTGGAAATCTCCGACCTCCATGGTTACTACGGCAAGAGCCACGTCCTGCACGGAGTCAATCTTCGGGTCAATCCCGGCGAGATCGTCTGCCTGCTGGGCAGGAACGGCGTCGGCCGCTCGACCACCGCCAAGGCCGTGATGGGCCAGGTGCTCGCCAAGGGCAGCGTGCGCTTCAAGGGCCGCGAAATCCTCGGCATGAAGGCCTACGAAATCGCGCGGCTCGGGCTAGGCCTGGTGCCGGAAAACCGCGACATCTTTCCCGACCTTACGGTGCGGCAGAACCTGATGCTCGGCGTCAAGGATCCGCGCGCCGTCGGGCGCTGGAGCATCGACGACATGTACGCCCTCTTCCCCCGCCTCAAGGAGCGCGACGGCACGCCCGGCGGCGTGCTCTCCGGCGGCGAACAGCAGATGCTGACCCTGTGCCGCACGCTGATGGGCGACCCGGACTTCGTCATGATCGATGAGCCCACCGAGGGACTGGCGCCGAAGATCGTCGAACTGGTCGGCGAGTTCCTGCAGGAGGTGAGGAAGCGCGGCGTCTCCATCCTGCTGATCGAACAAAAACTCGCCATCGCCCTCGACATTTCCGAGCGCCTCTACCTCATGGGCCACGGCCGCATCGTCTTCGAAGGCACGCCGGCTGACCTCAAGAACAACGCCGCCATCCGCAAGGAATGGCTGGAAGTATGATCCCCGATCCTCTACCGATCATGGCTTCGATTTACCACCTCGGACTATGAGATCTTCCGTCATCTTTGGGTTCCAATCGGGCAAATGGGCCCGCCCCTCCCATCCTCCCCTCGCGGGGAGGCTATTGATCGGCTCGCTGCGCTCGAAGATTACACAGCGCACTTGGCGATGCATTTAACGTTAAGCAAGGAGCACGCATGAGCAGCGCCAAGTATGAAGTCATCGGCAGCACCGCCGTCATCACCCTCGACAATCCGCCGGTCAACGGCCTCGGCTACGACTTGCGGGTAGGCATCGTCGCCGGCATCGACCGGGCCAGCGCCGACCCCGCCGTCAAGGCCGTGGTCATGATCGGCAACGAGCGCGCCTTCTCGGGCGGCGCCGACATCCGCGAGTTCGGCTCGCCCAAGGCCTACGCCCTGCCCAACCTGCCGGCGGTGATCCAGATCGTCGAGAACTGCCCCAAGCCGGTGATCGCCGCGATTTCCGGGGTCTGCATGGGCGGCGGCTTCGAGCTTACGCTGGGCGCGCATTTCCGCATTGCCAAGCCCGACGCCAAGATCGCCCTGCCCGAAGTCAAGCTGGGCCTGATCCCAGGCGCCGGCGGCACCCAGCGCGGCCCGCGCATCCTCGGCGTCGAGGGCGCACTGAACCTGATGGTCAAGGGCGACCCGGTGCCGGCGTCAAGCTTCAAGGGCACGCCGCTGATCGACGAATTTGTCGAGGGCGATTTGCTGCCCTCCGCCCTGGCCTTTGCCGACAAGGTGGTGGCCGAACAGCGCCCCATCCGCCGCATCTCGGAAATGAAGGTCGACTACCCGAACCATGAGGCCTACCTGCAGTTCGCCCGCAACATGATCAAGGGCGTCGCCGGCCCCTTCCCGGCGCCGGCCAAATGCGCCGATGCCATCGCCGCCTCGCTGACCAAGTCCTTCGCCGAGGGCATGAAGGTGGAGCGCGAGATCTTCATCGGCCTGATGGGCACGCCGGAATCCCGAGCGCTGCGCCACCTGTTCGCCGCCGAACGCGCCGCCAGCAAGATCCCCGATATTCCCGATGACACGCCGACGCGCAAGATCGCCAAGGTGGGCGTGATCGGCGCCGGCACCATGGGCGGCGGCATCAGCATGAACTTCCTCAACGCCGGCATTCCGGTGACCATCCTCGAAATGAAACAGGAGGCGCTGGACCGCGGCGTCGGCATCATCCGCAAGAACTACGAAAACTCGATGAAGAAGGGCAAGCTGAGCCAGGAGAAACTGGACCAGCGCATGGGCCTGCTCTCCACGACCCTGTCCTACGACGACTTCAAGGACTGCGACCTGATCATCGAAGCCGTGTTCGAGGACATCGGCGTCAAGGAGGCCGTGTTCAAAAAGCTCGACGAAATCGCCAAGCCCGGGGCGATACTGGCCTCCAACACCTCGACGCTGGACGTGAACAAGATCGCCAATTTCACCAAGCGCCCGCAGGACGTGGTCGGCATGCACTTCTTCAGCCCGGC
>JACRAU010000008.1 GCA_016234655.1 Betaproteobacteria bacterium | reverse complement strand
TCTTGGGCATCGCCCGTCATCACTGCCGGGCGCGTATTGAAACTCGAATTGACGTAGATTGTGCTGATCGTTTTAGGCGCATCGCCCGGCATCACTGCCGGGCGCGGATTGAAACTGCATCGGCGATGCACAACGTTACGCCTCGTGATGCATCGCCCGGCATCACTGCCGGGCGCGGATTGAAACTGCGAACATACAGGGAATTCCCAGCCCGAGCCGCGGCATCGCCCGGCATCACTGCCGGGCGCGGATTGAAACACCATCGAGCTCTCGCGGGTGGACGACGGCGACACGCATCGCCCGGCATCACTGCCGGGCGCGGATTGAAACGATGCCGGCCCGGTTGACGTAAATGTTAGGGGAAGCATCGCCAGGCATCACTGCCGGGCGCGGATTGAAACGGCGTCCTGGGTCGATGTGCGCGTCAAGATCATGGCATCACCCGGCATCACCGCCGGGCGCGGATTGAATTAAATTGTTCGCGGCGAGGACGCCGCTCCCACAGGGCATGGATTACTCGCAACGCCGCTCCCTCAAGGCATCGACAGACAACCATGCCGGGCTATGCCTTGAATTTCCGATTGACCTATCCCAAACTGGCAGCAGGCTGCAATGCTCGCCGCGACCGATGGTGTCTATTCGGGGGCCTTGAGCATCGAGCCTATGGATATCAGACCGGTGGGTACGACCTGCACTCTTATGAGCGACTTGCTGATTTTCGGTCTCGCATACTTACTGGCCCCTTCTCTGGTGGTCGGTGCCGTCTGGCTATTCGGCGTCTTCCTAGGCCTGTCGCTCGCCATTGTCACTGTTGCACTCGCTGCATTTGCGGCAGTCCTGGTAATCTCCGCCGGCGCCAGATGGTTTAAGCATCGCTTATCGCTTGTCCGCAGGCGTCGGCCGCGACCTACAGCATGGCGCCAATGGCGGTAGTTTTCCCGTGTGGCCAGACCTTCTCCACCGGTCGCTTGTAGGTTTGCACTCGCCCTTACATTGCACAAGAATCGTTATGCCAATAGCGCGCATCGCGCATTCTCACATCAACCCAATGAAAGCCAGTCTCTTGCAAGCGCAGTAACACCGCGCCATCTCGGTCGGTACGCAAGACCTGCGCACCGCCGTCCAAGTAACGCCGCACCACCTCCGGCTTGGGATGGCCGAAACGGTTGCGGTGGCCGACTGGAATAACCACCCAACGCGGCTGCACCGCGGACAAGAAGTCGGGCATGGACGAGGTGGCGCTGCCGTGATGCGGCGCGATCAGCACGTCGGCGCGCAGTCTCTCCGGCAGCCGTTCCAATAGGCTCATCTCGCCCAGCCGCTCGATGTCGGCCGGGATCAGGACCGAGCCGTGGCGGCTGGTAATCTTGAGGACACAGCCACGGTCGTTGTCGCTGTATTCGCGGCGGCGGTAATGCTCGGCGGTCGGGTGCAACATCTCGAACCGCACGCCGTCCCACTGCCATTGCTGCCCGCTCAGGCACGGTAGCGATTTGGGCGCTTGGCCGAGCACGGCTTGGCCGAGCGGGCTGACCATGTCGCTGGGCAGGCCCGTGAAAGAAGCCGCCGTCCACGCCGGCCGGTGGCTCGCCAGCAAGCCGATCGCGCCGCCGCTGTGGTCGCTGTCGTCGTGGCTGACGATCAGGCCATCGAGCTTGTCCATGCCTTCGGCGAAGAGATAGGGCGCGACGATGCGCCCGCCGGCATCCTCGCCCGAGGCATAACGCGGCCCGGCGTCGAAGGCCAGCGCGTGCGTCGCGGTGCGCGCGACGACGGCCAGGCCCTGGCCGACATCGAGCACGGCCAGCCAAAGCTCGCCCTGCGCCGGCCGTTCCAGGCGCGGCAGGATCAGCGGCAACAACAACACAACGCCCAGCCAGCGTGCCGGCATGCCGCGCGGCAGGATGAGCGCCACCGCACCGAGCAACGCCAGAGCCAGCGCGGCGGCCGACGGCTCGGCGCCTTGCCACACCGGTTGCGGCAAGGCATCGAGCCAGTGCAGGCCTTGCATGACCACGGCGATGACCGCGTGCGCCAAGTCGGCCAATATGGCCCAGGGCAGCAGCGACGCGAGCAAGACCAAGGGTACGGCCAGCCAACTGATGAGCGGGATGGCGAAGGCATTGGCCAGGGGCGACACCAGCGAGACTTCGTGGAAGATCAACAGCAACGCCGGCAACAAGGCCAGGCTCACGGCCCATTGGGCGCTCAGCCAGGTGCGCCAGCCGGCGCGGCGGCCAAGCCGGCCGTGGCCGGCCAGCATCAGCGCCGCGACCGCGCCGAACGACAGCCAGAAGCCGGGCGACAACGCGGCCCAGGGGTCGATCAGCACCACCGCGAACAGGGCCAAGGCCAGGATGCGCGAGGCCGAGGCGGCGCGGTCCAGCAGCATGGCCAAGGCCGCGACCGCCAACATGAACAGCGTGCGCTGGGCGGGGATGCCGAAGCCGGCCAGGGCGACATAGAGGGCCGCCGCGGCCAGCCCCAGGACGACGCCGGCCTTTTGCGCCGGCAGGCGCAAGGCCAAGGCCGGCAGCCGGCGCCAGATGAGTTGCACCAGGCCGTAGACCAGCACCGAGAACAGGGTCACGTGCAGGCCGGAGATGGACATCAAATGGGTCACGCCGGTGTGGCGGAACAATATCCATTGGCTGGCCGGTATCGCGTTCTGGTCGCCCACCGCCAAGGCCAGCGCGACGCCGGCATAGGGCCGATCGGGCAAGGCTGCTTGCAGCCGGGCGCGCAGTGACTCGCGCGCCCGATCCAACGCCGCGCGCCACTCGCCGGCGCATGCTTGCGCGGCCATGGGCTCGCCGACGGCATGGCCGGTGGCGCGGATGCCGTGCTCGAGCAGCCAGGCCTCGTAATCGAAACCATGCGGATTGACGTTGCCGTGCGGCCGGCTCAAGCGAACCGTCAAGCGCCGGCAATCGCCGCCATGAAGTGGCACGAAGTCTTGCGCATCGCCGTCGATGTAGCGGTTGAGCATGAGCCGCCGGGGCACGCGCGCATCCGGGGTCGCCGGCCGATGCACCTCGAACACGAAGCGCTGGCCGCGCGGCGTGGCCTCCGGCAGGCCGAGCACGCGGCCCTGCAGCACGATGTCGCGCCCTTCCCATGCGCGCGGCAAGGCCTCGGCCAAGCGTAGTTCGGCCCGCCAGCCGGCATAGAAAAAACCGGCATAGGCGGCGAGCAGAAGCCATGGCAGCGAGCGCGACACCCCTCTCCCCGGCCACCAAGCGGCCAGCAGGATCAGCAATGGCAGCAGCCACAGCCAGCGGAACTCCGGCAGCGCGGCCTGTGTCTGTAGCCAAGCCGCCCCCAGAGCGAAGCCTAATGCGATGACACGCATAACGCCGTTTTTGCTAACCTCCTTTTATTCGCCCTCTTTTAGCGTGTGGGGCCTTATGCGATCTTATCGATGCCACGCAAACATTTCAGAAAATACCTGCCCGACCACCAAAGCGTGCGCGATCACCGGCACCTGCGCCACTTCGGGCCATGGCTCAGACACCCTAATCTCTGGCACTTGAATCGCCACTCGGTGGCGGGCGGCGTGGCCGCCGGCATGATCGCCGGCTTGATCCCAGGCCCGGTGCAGATGCTCACCGGCGCCATCCTGGCCATCGTCTTCCGGGTCAATCTGCCGGTGGCGATGGTGACCACTTGGTATACCAATCCGATCACCTGGGGTCCGCTCATCGTCGCCGCCTATGCCATCGGCTCGCTGGTGACCGGGGAATCGATGGGCCGGGTGACGGAATTCGAATTCGATTGGGCCGGCCACGATTGGAGCCTGTTCCTGCCCAGCCTGTATCACTGGTTTCTCGGCCTGGGCGAGACCTATCTGATCGGCAGCCTGATCCTGGGCGGCGCCCTGGCCGTGCTGGGCTATGGTGCCGTGCAGCTCGCCTGGCGCCTGTATCTGCTGGCCTATCTCAAGCGCCGGCGGCAGCGGCGAAACCGGCCTTAGTGTTCAACACTCAACGGTTTCAGTTTCCCGCTCGCCAAGATCGCGCGCAGCACCTTCTCGGCATCGCCATGGAATTGCTTGAACACCACGCCGACCTTGAAAACTTTGCGCGATAGCGTGGTGTGTACCACCTTACCCTGCAACTGGATCACGAGCGGGGTCTTGCCGCCGGCCTGCGGTATTTCGAGATAGATGTGATATTCCTTCTGCGGCGGCACGTGGTCGTCGCAGGCGATGGCCGCGCCCGAAATGCAGAGATTCTCGGTGGTGCCGAGATAACGCGCTTCGCCGTCGCCGACGCTGACCAGGGCGGCGCGCCAGTGCGCGATGTAACGCTGCGTGATGCGGCGCTCGGCCCCGGGCGGCGCAGCCGCGGGAACGGGCTGAGCGGCGGGCGCCGCTTCCGTGGCGGCGACCTCGTTCCCTTCAACCGCCGGCTGTGCATCCTCTTCCGCCATCGCTCCACCCCCACGCTTATGCGCTCGTTTGCACGAGCCGCCCGTCGTTTAAATCCAGCACCCGTTGCATGCGCCCGGCCAGGTTCGGATCGTGCGTCACGATCAAAAAGCTTAGCGCATGTTTCTCGTTCAGGTCGATTAACATTTTTTGAATGTTTTCGGCGGTGTGCCGGTCGAGGTTGCCGGTCGGCTCGTCCATCAACACGCAGGCCGGCCGGGTGACCAGGGCACGGGCGATGGCCGCGCGCTGGCGCTCGCCGCCGGACAGCTCGCCGGGCCGGTGATGCAGGCGGTGACCCAGGCCCACCTCGGTCAACCAGCGTTCGGCCTCGGCAAAGGCCGTGGCTTCTTCCACGCGGCGGATCAGCAAGGGCATCGCGGCGTTCTCCAGCGCGGTGAACTCGGCCAGCAGGTGGTGGAACTGGTAGACGAAACCCAGCGCCCGGTTACGCAGATTGCCGCGCGCCAGTTCGCTCAGCGCCCAGATGTCCTCGCCCTGTACCTTGACTTGGCCGGCATCGGGCCGGTCCAGGCCGCCCAGCACGTGCAAGAGCGTGCTCTTGCCCGAGCCGGAGGCGCCCATCACCGCCACCCGCTCGCCCGTGCCGATGGCCAGTTCGACATCGCTCAGCACCGGCACTTCCAGCTTGCCCTGCCAGTAGCTCTTCTTGAGGTGGCTGCATGCCAACACCGCCCCCGTGGGAGCGGCCTCCCGGCCGCGAATATCCGGCGCGACGTTCCGCGCGCCGTGGCCATTCGGCCCGGGGACGGGACTCTTACTCATATCTCAAGGCCTCCGCCGGTTGAATCGAGGCCGCGCGCCGGCTCGGGTAGAGCGTGGCCAGGAAAGACAGACCCAAGGCCACGCCGCCGATCCAGGCGACATCGCTCCACACCAGCTTCGACGGCAACTCGGAGATGTAATAGACATCGGCCGGGAACAGGTCCATGCGCAGCGCCCGCTCGATCAGCGGCACCACGGTCTCGACGTTGAGCGCGAGCACGACGCCGCCGAGCACGCCGAGCAAGGTGCCGATCACGCCGATCAGGCTGCCCTGCACCATGAAGACCTTCATGATGCTGCTCGGGCTGGCGCCCAGGGTGCGCAGGATGGCGATGTCGGCCTGCTTGTCGGTCACCGCCATGACCAGGGTGGACACGATGTTGAACGCGGCCACCGCCACGATCAGGGTCAGGATGATGAACATCATGCGTTTCTCGATCTGCACCGCGCGGAAGAAATTGGCATGGCTCATGGTCCAGTCGCTGATGTAGTAGTCGCCTTGCAGGGTCTTGGCGAAGTCCCGGGTCAACAGCGGCGCCCGCTCCATGTCGGCTAGCTTCAGGCGCAGGCCGGACACGGCATCGCCCATGCGGTAGAGCTTCTGCGCGTCTTCGATGTGGATCAGGGCCAGGCCGGCGTCGTATTCGTACATGCCCATCTGGAACAGGCCGACCACGGTGAACTGCTTCATGCGCGGCAACATGCCGGCCGGCGTGATCACGCCTTGCGGCACCATCAGGGTCACCTTGTCGCCGATGAACACGCCGAGCGAGCGCGCCATGTCGGCGCCGAGCACGACGCCGAATTCGCCGGGCTTCAGATCGTCCAGCCGCCCCGACTTCATATGGCTGTCGAACTCGGCCACCTGCGGCTCGACGGCCGGCACGATGCCGCGCACCATGCCGCCCTTGGTCTCGGCGCCGAAGGCCAGCAGGGCCTGGCCGTTGACGAACGGCGCCTGGCCGCGCACCTCCGGCTGCCGGCGCACTTGCTCGGCCAGGGCCGGCAGGTCGGTCAAGCGGCCGTCCGGGCCGGTGATCTCCATGTGCGAGGCCACGCCCAGAATCCGGTTGCGCAATTCCTCCTGAAAGCCGTTCATCACCGACAGCACCACGATCAGGGCCATCACGCCCAAGGCGATGCCGATCATCGAGGTCATCGAGATAAAGGAGATGAAATGGTTGCGGCGCTTGGCGCGGGTGTAGCGCAGGCCGATCCAAAGCTCGTAGGGACGGATCATCATGCTCCCAACAGATGCGCCGCCACGCGGCGGCTTTGCGGCTCGCGCCGGTGTTCGAACAGGTAGATGCCCTGCCAGGCGCCCAAGGCCATTTGTCCGGCGACGACCGGGATCGACAACCGGGTCGGGGTCAGGGCGGTGAACGCATAAAGCCCTTTGCCCCGCGTACGGATTTGAAACTGGCCGGTGTGCTGAAACATGGGCGTATTGTAACTGGGCCGCATATAAAAAAGCCGGCTCTGGGCCGGCTTCTCATGGGCGTGGGGCCGCCCTATTCGGCTTGCACCAGATCGCGATAGGCATGCCAACTGGCATGGCCCAGCAAAGGGAAGATCAGGATCATGCCGATGAACTGGGTGGCGATGCCGATGGCGCTCAAAACGACGATGATCGCGGCCCATAAGGCCATCAGCGGCAGGTTCTGGCGCACGACCACCAGGCTGGTGACCACGGCGGTGACGACATCGGCCTTGCGGTCCATCATCATCGGCAGCGATACCACGCTGGCCGCGAAGACCAGGCCCGCCAACAAGGCGCCGAAACCGACATAAGCGGCGACGAACTGCCAGTGCTCGACGGCCCACAAGGCATTGAAGCTGAACGGCCCGCTGCTGACCCAATCGCCGCGCAACATCAAGGCCACCAGGATCGCGGAAAAGCGCTCCCATGCGCTCAGCACCAAGGCATACATCAAGCCGAACAGGCCGATCGACGCGGCGTTGTCGCGGATGCAGGCGAACGCCCGGTCTTCCTCGGCATGCGCCTTGCCTTCCTCGATTTGGCAGGACATGCCGTAAAAGCCGATGGCCAGGAACGGCGCCACCAGCAGGAAGCCCGAGGTCAGCGCCATGGCCAAATGGCTCTCCTTCAGGAAATGATGGACCACGGCATAACCGAATACGCCGAACACGACGCCGAGGCTCGACGACAGCATGAAATTGCGTTTGAAGTCGCCCCAGCCCAAACCCAGCCAGGCCAAGGGTTGCCGCCAAGACACCCGGTAGATGCAAGGCAGCGCGATGTGGGGGTTGTTAGGACAGATTGCGCTACGGTCCATGGTTTCCTCTCTCCCAATAGACATTGGTTTTAAAAGTTATGTCGTATTTGTGACATCAGGTTAATGGGGAAAGCCGCTCCAAGGCAATGCCCCTAATCCCGTATTTCCATACCAAGCCCATGGCCATCCATGGCCGAGGTGGACCGTGGCTGAAATAAATGTCGACTACACTGGTCTGGTAAAGCAGCGCCTGTAAATAACGAACGGAGGGATCACGATGGCGACATATGCGGAATTCAAGCGCCTGGGCCAGAGCATTTGGCTGGATAACCTATCGCGCACCCTGCTTAGGGAAGGCGGCTTGGCCCGCTATGTCCGGGCCGGCGTCAGCGGGGTCACCTCCAATCCGACCATCTTCCACAAGGCGGTGGCCGAGAGCCCTTACTACCGGGACGAACTCGCGCGCCTGCGCGTGGTGGAACCGAATCTGGAGCGGCGCTACGAGGCGCTGGTGATCGAGGACATCCGCGCGGCCTGCGATCTGCTCAAGCCCGTGCACGACGCCAACGCCGGCGACGACGGTTATGTCAGCCTGGAAGTCGCGCCCCGGCTGGCCCACGATGCCGCCGCCACGGTGGCCGAGGCCAAGCGCCTGTGCGGCCTGGTCGCGCGCGACAATCTGCTGATCAAGATTCCGGCCACGCCGGCCGGCGTGACGGCTTTCGAACAGCTCGTCGCCGAGGGCTACCGGATCAACGTCACGCTGCTGTTCTCCATCGCGCAGACCGAGCAGGTATTCGAGGCCTATCTGCGCGGCGCGCGGGCCTGGCTGGCCGGCGGCGGCGACCCCAGGCGGCCCAAGGCGGTGGCCAGCCTGTTCCTGTCGCGGGTCGACACCCTGGGCGACCGGCGCCTGGAGGCGATCGACGGCCCGGCCGCGCTCGCCTTGCGCGGCAAGACCGCCGTCGCGATGGCCAAGCTCGCCCATGCCCATTACAAGACGCTGTTTCACGGCCCGGACTTCGCCGACCTCAAGCAGGCCGGCGTGCGCCCGCAATACCTGTTGTGGGCCAGCACCGGCACCAAGAACCCGGCCTATGGCGACCTGCTCTACGTCGAGCCGCTGGTCGGCCCGGAGACCATCAATACCCTGCCGGACAAAACCCTGGCCGCCGTCGCCGATCACGGCCAGGCCGCGGTCACGCTGGAGCAAGACCTGGATGCCGCAAAGACGCAGATGCAGGGGCTGCTGGCACTCGGCATCGACCCAGGCCAACTCGGCGAGGAACTGCAAACCGAGGGCCTGCGCCTGTTCAGCGAGTCGTTCGAACAGATGGTCGAGTTGATGCGGTGAGCGGTGGGCGGTAGATCGGCTACACTCCGGCGATGCTGCACTTGATCGTCCCCGGCCTTGCCATCGCCGATGCAAACCAGGCCGACACCCCCGCGCTGCATGCCTTGCTGGCGCGAGGCCGCAGGCTAGACCGCCCCGCCGCCACGGGCTTGACCGAGACGCTTGGCCAAACCCTCGGCCTCGCGCCGCCGTATCCGATCGCGGCGCTGAGCCATGCGCACGACAGCGGCCAGGCCGATGGCGCCCATCGCCTGCGCGCCGACCCGGTCTATCTGCATCTCAACATCGACCAACTGATCCTCGGCGACCCGCGCCAATTGGGTCTGGGCATGGACGAGGCCTTGCCCTTGGCGGCCAGCCTGAATGCCCACTTCGAACCGGATGGCCTGCATTTCGAGGCCTTGGCGCCGGATCGCTGGTATCTCCGATTGGACAGGCCCGCCGCGATCTCGACCACCCCGCTCGATGCCGCGGTCGGCAGAAGCATCGACGCCGCCCTGCCCCGGGGCGCGGAAGCCTCGCTATGGCGGCGTTATCTCAACGAAGCACAGATGGTCTTGCACGACCACCCGATCAACCAGGCGCGCGAGGCATGCGGCCTGCCGCCGGTCAACAGCCTCTGGTTCTGGGGCGAGGGCGTCGCGCCCGAGCCGGCCTCGGCCGGGGTCGCCGCGCTTTATGCCGATGCGGCCATCGCCGGCGCGATGGCCCACGGCATGGGCATTCGCCACGAAAAAGCGCCGAGCGGCCTGGCCGAGCTGGGACGCGTGGTTTCCGGCGACGGCATCGTGGCCGTGCTGGACGAAGCGGCCCTGCTTTTCGAAAACGGCATATCCGATAGACGGGCGCTGCTGCGGCATTACGAAGCGCGCTGGTTCGCGCCCCTGCTCGGCGCATTGCAAGGCGGCCGAATCGACGAAGCGATCTTGACCGGCATCGGCGCGCGGCCTTTTCACCTCGCCGTCACGCGCCGCGATGCCTGGAAACTGTGGCGCCGCCGACCCGCCGAAGCGCTCAGTGCCCCTTGCGATCGGGCAACTGGCCGAGCACCCAACGGGTGAACAAATCGGAGCGCGGGTGCGAACGGGCCACCATGTCGATCAAGGCCGACATGCCGTGATGCTTATAGCCCTCGCTGATGACATCGTCGTGCTCGCACAGGTGCAGGATTTCCATGTCGCCGAAGGCCTCGCGCAACATCGGCTCGGTATACATATTGTCGGCACTGCCCGGCCCGCCGGTGCCGTACTTGACCTGGCGCCGGGTATAGCCTTGCAGGATCAGCAAGCCGCCCGGCTTCAAGGCCCGCTTCATAGCGCGGAACAAGGCCGGCCGCTGCTCGGCGCCGACGAACTGCACAAAGATGGCGACGATGGCGTCATAGCGCGCCCGCTCCCAATGCCAATCGAGCAGGTCGGCCTGCTCGAACCGGATATCGACGCCGCGTGACTGGGCTAGGCGCCTGGCCTTGGCCTGGGCCACCGGCGAAAAGTCCACCGCATGCACCTTCAGCCCCTGTTCGGCCAGCCATACGCCATTGCGGCCCTCGCCATCGGCCAAGGCCAGCACTTCCTGGCCGGGCTGAAACCGATGCCTCTGCGCGCGCAGGAAGACGTTCGGCTCGGTGCCGTACACGTAGACCTCGTCGGCATACAGGCTGTCCCAGAATTCGCGCAAAATTCCACCTCGAAATAAAAACAGGACCGTTCGGCCCGGGGATTTATGCCCTTCAGGGTACAGGCCTCCTACGAGGGGAGCGGCCATTATGCCCTTTGGCTATCCCGGCCGCGAACGCGGCCTGCCTGGAAAGCACTACCGTTGTGGCGACGGCGCCCTCAGGCCGCCTCGTCCCAATCGTCATCGCCGGTATCGCCCATCTCGGACGGGGGAACGGCAGCGGCCTTCGGCTGGCCGATGCCGCGCCGTTCGACGAACAGGCTGCTGCCATCGGCCTTCTTCGCCATCTTCTTCGCCTCGGCCGCCACCCGCTCGATATCTTGGCGCTGGCAGGCCTCGGCTTGGTCGACGGGCACCGCGCCGACGGACAGGCTGACCAGCGGATGGAACACCATCCGGCCCTGCCGGTCTTCGCTGAAATAGCCGCCCTCGGCCACGTGTTCGAACTGGAACAGGGCCATGCGCTCGGTATCGAACCGCGCCAGGACGCGCTGGCAGCGCTCTTGCCAATCGGCGCTCTGGAACAGGATGATGAAATCGTCGCCGCCGACATGGCCCAGGAAGTCCAGGCCCGGATCGCACTCCTGCGACAAGATGCGGCCCAGCAACTGGATGACGGCATCGCCCTTGCGATAGCCGTAGACATCGTTGAACGGCTTGAAGTGGTCCAGATCGAAATAGGCCGCGACGAAATCGACATTCGCGGCCAGCAACCGGTCGGTATGCTCGTGGATCGGCACGTTGCCCGGCAGCATGGTCAGCGGGTTGGCGTAGCGCGCGGCCACCACCTGCATCTCGGTGATCGCCCGCATCAGGTCGTAGCCGGAACCCATGCCGCGGTACTTGCCGTTCTCGGTGATGATGAAGCCGTCGGTGAAGGTCTGCTTGCCCTTGCGCACCACCAGCTCGGACAGGTCGGAAATGAGCGTGCCGATGTCCACCACCAGGGGCTCGTTATCCATGAACACCGAACAGGGTTTCTTGCCGTAAAGCTCGCGGGTATAGATGCGCGTGAAGCGGTCCAGCAGCAGGGGCCGGGTCAGCATGCCGACCGGCACGCCGTCCTTCACCACCGCCAAGGCGTGCAGGCCTTCGTGCTTCAGCAACAGCTCCAGCACTTGCTCGCTGGCCGCATCCGGTACGACACAGGGGGCATCGATCAGCAGCTTTCGGGCACAGGGCTGGCTGGCCTTGGTCGAACCGGAACTCGGGAACACGCTGATCGACGCCGTGGCGAAGCACTGCATGGCCTCGGGCGACGGCAGGTGCGAAGGCGCGGCCGTCGGCCGGCCGATCAGGTAGCCCTGGCCGAAGGCGATGCCCAGGTCCTTGACGACCGCCAACTCGGAGGCCGTCTCCACGCCCTCGGCCACGATCAAGGTGCCGGCGTTTTCGGCAATCGCCTGCAAGGAACGGACGAACTGGAGCTTGACCGGATCCTGGTTCAGGCCGGAGATGAAATGCCGGTCGATCTTCACGTAGTTCGGCTTGAGTTCCGACCACAGGCGCAGACTGGAGAAGCCCTCGCCCAGATCGTCCATCGCGATGCCGATGCCGACCTTGTGCAACGCCCGCACCGTCTCCGCCAATTGGGCGAAATCCTGGGTCGGATCGCTCTCGGTCAGTTCCAGCACCAAGCGCTGCGGCGGCAGACCGGCCGTCCTCAGCATCGCGAGCAGGGTATCCGGCTGGAAGAACGGTTCCAACAGACGCGCCGGCCGCAAGTTGGCGAACAACTTGCCATGCAACTGGCGTTGCGCGAAGGCATGGAGCGCGACCTCGAAACACAAGCGCTCGATCTCGGAAGCCAGGCCGGCATGGTCGGCTGCCTTGAACAGCGCATCCGGCGCATGCAAGGGGCTATCGGAAGGCCCGCGCGACAAGGCCTCGTAGCCATAGACGCCGGCATCGCGAAGATTCATGATCGGTTGGAACAAGGGGCTAACCTTGCCGTGTTCCAATACCTCGTTTAGTGCGGCATTCGGGTAATGTTGTTCCACGCCCCAACCCCATGGTCGATTAATTCGGGCTAGGCTAACGGCCGCGCTTGTCAGATTTATGACAGGATGACCTATATTGGCGTCTCCCCTATACTATTTCCGCAATTTCCGCCCTGGCGGCACTTTAGGAGCCTAAAACATGACGAATCGTCGGAACACCCTGGCCGCCACGATGGCCGCTACCTTGCTTTCCCTGTTTTTCGCCGGCAATGCGCTGGCCGAGGGCGGCAGTTGGTTCGAAGATAAGATGAGCTGCATCGTGACCGGCGCCGTGGCCGGCGCCGCCGTCGGTGCCGTGGCCGATGGCATCACCGTGGGCGGCGGCACCGTCGGCGGCGCGATCATCGGCGCCCTGGTCTGCCAGCCCACCGACTCGGACGGCGACGGCGTGCCCGACTACCGCGACAAATGCCCTGGCACCCCGAAGGGCGCGAAGGTCGACGACAACGGCTGCGAAATCAAAACTGACGGCGACAGCGACGGCGACGGCGTGCCCGACAGCAAGGACAAGTGCCCCGGTACGCCGAAGGGCGCCAAGGTCGATAAGGACGGCTGCCCGCTGCCCGACAAACAAGTGCTCAAGGGCATCCAGTTCGCCTTCAACTCCGACAAGATCAATGCCGAGTCGGCCAAGGTGCTGGACGAGGTTGCGCTGACTTTCAAGCGCTACCCGAGTCTGGTCGCCGAGATCGGCGGCTACACGTGCAGCATCGGCAGCGACAAAAACAACCAGAAGCTGTCCGAGCGCCGCGCCAAGGCCGTGCGCGAGTACCTGATCAAGCAAGGCGTGGATGCCAAGCAGTTGACCGCCAAGGGCTACGGCGAGCAGAACCCCGTGGCCAGCAACGCCAGCCGCGAGGGTCGCGAGCAGAACCGGCGCACGGAAATGCGCATCATCAAGCAGTAAGCGCCGGCGTCGGGTAAACAGCCAAAAGGCGGGCCGAGCGGTCCGCCTTTTTTATCTCCGACCGCTATGTCCGAGCGCGTCCTCTCCCACGTCGTCGGCTTCGACGACGCCCCCTTCCAACGCGGCCATCGCGGCGATGTCCTCGTCGTCGGCGCCGTGTTCGCCGGCCACCGGCTCGATGGCGTGGTCTCCACCCAGGTCCGGCGCGACGGCGTCAACGGCACGGCCCGGCTGGCCGAATGCCTGACCGGCTCCAAATACTTCGAGCAACTCCAGGCCGTTCTGCTGCAAGGCATCGCCTTCGCCGGCTTCAACATCGTGGACCTGGCCGCGCTGCACCGGGCCATCGGCCTGCCGGTGCTGGTCATCGCCCGGCATGCCCCCGACCTGGCCGCGATCCGCACGGCGCTGCTGGAGAAAGTGCCGGGCGGCGCGCGCAAATGGCAGCTGATCGAGGCGGCCGGTCCGATGGCGCCGATGGCCGAGGTGTACTGCCAGCATGCCGGCATCGACGCCGCCGATGCGCAAAGGTTGATCGCCTCGCTGCAAATCCATGGCCGGTTGCCCGAGCCGTTGCGGGTGGCGCACATGATCGCCGGCGGCGTCACCGTCGGCGAGAGCCGGCATCGCGCCTAAGAAGCCGTTTTAAAAAATCACCGCCCTCCTGTGGGAGCGGCGCACCCAAAGGGCATAAATCCTCGCCGCGAACAATGGCGGTTTCGCGGCCAGGAGGCCGCTCCTTGTATTGTGGAAGCGTTGTTGCTGTACTCGGGCTTGCCCGAGCGGGAAGACCGTATGCCGTGCCGCTCCTTAAGCGGATAAGCTTGCCATGTAGATGTAGCGCCGGCCTTCCCTTCCTC
>JACRAU010000009.1 GCA_016234655.1 Betaproteobacteria bacterium | reverse complement strand
GAGGAAGGGAAGGCCGGCGCTACATCTACATGGCAAGCTTATCCGCTTAAGGAGCGGCACGGCATACGGTCTTCCCGCTCGGGCAAGCCCGAGTACAGCAACAACGCTTCCACAATACAAGGAGCGGCCTCCTGGCCGCGATAGCAGCGTTTTTTTATTTCGGGTAAGCTCCGTCGCTCAATTTTTAATCAATGAAAAAAGAGGGAGGCCAGCCGCCGATCGGTTGGCCCGAGCCATGGCTTATCCAGATACCGCCGCCTTCGTGCGCGATCTGCGTCGTTTTTCCAGTTTCGCCGGTTTGCTTACCGCATTGGCCGCCGCGTCGCTTTTGTTGAGCAATTGGCTGGCGAGCATGGATGCCATGCGGCGCGTGTTGCCGGGCTATGCCACGATGAAGGCCAATACCGCAGTCGGCTTCATCGGCGGCGGCCTGGCGCTGTCGCTGTTGCAGCGGCCCGCCAACGGCCTGCGTTGGCTGTTGGCCAGCACCTTGGCCGCGCTGCCGATACTGATCGGCGCGCTCACGCTGGTGCTCTATGCCTTTTCCGCGCGGGACGCGGCCGGCGATTTATACGTGGACATGCCGTTCGGGCGATTCGGCGCATCCGGCCTGCCGGCCTTCAATAGCGCGCTGGGCTTATTGTTTTGCGGCCTGGCGGTGCTGATGTTCGATCACCTCGTGCATGGCTGGCGCCTGCGCATGCAGTGGTTGGCGTTGGCCGCCGCCGTGCTCGGTTTTATCGGTCTGCTCGGTTATCTCTATGGCGCGCACTCGCTGCATGAAGGCGACGCCCATGGCGCGATGTCCTTGCCCACGACGCTGCTGTTGCTGTTGTTGGCCTTGGGGATTTTGAGCGCGCAGCCGCTGGCCGGCTTCGTCGGCGTATTGGCCGGGCCGGGCGCGGGCGGCCATTTGGCGCGGCGCCTGTTGCCCGCCGTGATCGTGTTGCCGCCGGTCATGGGCCTGGCCTTGCTGATCGGCCGGCGCGCCGGTTATTACGACCCGAGCTCCGGCCTGGTCATCATGGTGATGACCAATGTCGCCGTGTTCGCGGTACTGGCCTGGTGGAGCGCGCGTTCGCTGGAGCGAAGCTGGGCCAGGCAACGGCGCGCCGAAGAGGCCTTGCGCGGCTCCAATGCCTTGTTGGAAACGCGCACCGAGGAACTGGCGCGCGCGAACGAGAGCCTGCATCGCTTGTCGCTGACCGATGCGCTGACCGGCATCTGCAACCGGCGCTGTTTCGAGACCAGCCTGGAGACCTTGTTCAAGCAGGCCAAGCGCTACGGTACCGAGTTCTCTCTGCTCATCATGGATGTCGACAAGTTCAAGAGTTACAACGACGCCTTCGGCCACCCGCAGGGCGATATCGCGCTACGCGAGGTTGCCCGGGTACTGCGCGCCCATGCGCGCGATTCCGATTTCGTCGCGCGCATGGGCGGCGAGGAGTTCGGCGTGCTGTTGCCGCGCACCGGCTCGGACGGCGCGATGATCCTGGCCGAACGCTTCCGCCAGGGTATCGAGGCGACGGTTTGGCCGAACCGGCCCATCACCATCAGCATCGGCGTGGCGACATTCAGGGCCGATGTCGCAAGCCCCGATTACTTGCTCAAGCTCGCCGACGAGGCGCTCTACCAGGCCAAGGGCAATGGCCGCAATTGCGTGGTGCGTGCCGATGTGCCCGCCGGCGCGCCCGACACGCCGCGCGGCTGAAGGCGGCCTGGCCGCTCACAAATGCCACCCTCCGGCGTCTTACGCTGACCGATGCCGGCAATAGGCGGCCTCGGGCTTTCACATCGTGACGAAATCGGGAGATCGCAATGAAGAATCGCAAATCGGTATTCATGGCCTGTAGCTTGGCCGCCATGCTGGCCTCGGGCGCCGGCCATGCCAGTATTACGTTCAAGGCGGGTTGGGATTCGCCGGAGAATAGTGATGTCAAAAAATACACCAAGCCTGGGGCCACGGAATATCTCGGCAACTATAGCGACGAGTTGAAAATCATGATCGATAAGGGCGCATGCAAGCTGACGGTCACGAAGGGGTGCCACCAGCCGAACGATCCGCATTTCACGGTAAACGGCATCGGGTCGAAGGACTCTTGCAAAAGCATCTATGCAGGCTCTAGAAGCGATCATATTCCCTGCAAGAAATAACTCGGTTGGGCGGGCGGGGTGCAAGCAATGCCCGGTTTTGGCTAGCCCGTTTGGCGCGCCCTATAAAATTAATTCAAGGCACTCGCCAGCTTGCGCCGATACTCCGAAACCAGCGGGCTGCCGGCCAGCAGGTTGAAGACATCGAGCAAGGTCCTGCGCGCGGCCTCGTCGTCCCAGGCGCGGTCGATGGCGATCATCTCCAACAACTGATCCATGCCTTCGGCGTGGCGGTTGGCGGCGATCAACAACTTGGCCAGTCGTAGCCGGCCGTCCATGTCTTTCGTGTCGGCGGCGATTTTGTCGCGCAGGGCCTGCTCGTCGCCGCCGCTCTGGCCGGACAGCGCGAAGTTCAGCTTGGCCGTGAGTTGCACCGCGCGGTCTTCCAGTTTCATCGGCGGCGATAGGCTGTCGAGCAGGCGTTTTGCCTCGTCGAGCTCGCCCACCTCAAACAGGATTTCGGCAGCGTCCAAACGCACTTTCTCGTTGCCCGTGTCCAGTTGCGAGGCCTGGGCCAGCAACTGTAGAGCTTGGGCCGCATCGCCGCCGGCTTTGAGCTCGGCGGCCTTCAGGCGTAGCTCTTCGGCCGGCGAGGGGATGATGCGGTCGAGGAACTCGCGTACCTCGCTTTCTGGCATGGCGCCGGAGAATTCGTCGACGATCTCGCCGCCGTAAAGGGCCTTCACGCTGGGGATGCCGCGCACGCCGAACTGGGCGGCAAGCTCCTGATTCTCGTCGGAGTTGATCTTGGCCAGGATGAACTTGCCTTGATACTCCTCGGCCAGTTTTTCCAGGATGGGTTTCAGCGCCTTGCACGGGCCGCACCAGGGCGCCCAGAAGTCGACCACCACCGGCGCCTGTAGGGAACCGTCGATGACGATCTGCTGGAAGTTGCTGGCGTCTACGTCGAATGCGAATTGGCTCATGGTCGTATCCACTCGCTAACCGCAAAGGACGCGGAGAACGCAAAGATTAGAACCTTCGTGTCCTTTGCGGCCTTTGCGGTGAAAAATGCTTTTCAGTCTTTCCCGATGCGCTTGGCCAGCTCGGCGGCGATGCCGATGTAATTGGCCGGGGTCATGGCCAGCAGCGGGGCCTTGGCGTCGTCCGGAATGGCCAGGCCCTTGATGAACTCGGCCAGAGTCTCGCGGCTGATGCCGCCCTTGCCTCGGGTCAGTGCCTTCAACTGCTCGTAGGGGTTGGCCACGCCATAGCGGCGCATCACGGTCTGGATCGGCTCGGCCAGCACTTCCCAGTTGCCGTCGAGGTCTTCGGCCAGGCGTTGCGGGTTGGCCTCCAGCTTGTCCAGGCCGCGCTTCAGGCTCTCGTAGCCGATCAGGGCATAGCCCAGACCGGCGCCCATGTTGCGCAGCACGGTGGAGTCGGTGAGGTCGCGCTGCCAGCGCGAAATCGGCAGCTTCTCCGACAGGTGCTTGAGGATGGCATTGGCCAGGCCCAGGTTGCCCTCGGAGTTTTCGAAGTCGATGGGGTTGACCTTGTGCGGCATGGTCGAGGAGCCGACCTCGCCTTCCTTCACCCGCTGCTTGAAGTAGCCGAGCGAGATGTAGCCCCAGAGGTCGCGGTCCAGATCGATCAGCGCGGTGTTAATGCGGGCGGTGGCGTCGTACAGCTCGGCCATGTAGTCGTGCGGCTCGATCTGGATGGTGTAGGGGTTGAACGCAATGCCCAGGCCTTCGACGAAGCGGCGGGCGAAGCCTTCCCAGTCGAAATTGGGATAGGCCGAGAGGTGGGCGTTGTAGTTGCCGACCGCGCCGTTGATCTTGCCCAGGATTTCCACCGCCTCGATGCGGGCGATGCCACGCGCAAGGCGATAGGCGACATTGGCCAGTTCCTTGCCCAGCGTGGTTGGCGAGGCAGGCTGGCCGTGGGTGCGCGAGAGCATGGGCAGCTCGGCCAGTTGCACGGCCATGGCGCTCAGCTTGCCATGCAGCTCGCGCAAGGACGGCAGGATCACGTCCTGCCGCGCGCCTTTGAGCATCAGCGCGTGCGACAGGTTGTTGATGTCTTCCGAGGTGCAGGCGAAGTGGATGAACTCCTTCACCTGCATCACTTCCTTGTTGTCGGCGAGACGTTCTTTCAGGAAATACTCCACCGCCTTCACGTCGTGGTTGGTGGTCTTCTCGATGGCCTTCACCCGTTCGGCATCGGCCAGCGAGAAACCCTCGGCGGCACTGTCGAGCGACTGGGCGGTGGCGGCCGAGAAGGCCGGCACCTCGGCGATCGCCGGCTCGGCGGCCAGGGCCTTGAGCCATTCGATCTCGACCTTGACCCGGTATTTGATCAGGCCGAATTCGCTGAAGTAGGGCGCGAGCCGGGCGCCGATCCGGCGATAGCGGCCGTCGAGCGGGGAGAGGGCGGTGAGTTCGGTCAGTTCCATCATGCGATCCTAGTTATTTGAACGGTTTTTGGCGCAAGACCAGCAAGGCCTGGTTGCGCAGCACCTTGAGCAGGTTGAGCATCTTCGAATCGAGCTTGAGCGTGCCCTTGTCCTGGTCGGCATAGAGCAGGGCCAGGGTCTTGTTGTCGACCACCAGCGGCAGCAGCAGGAAAGAGCGCGCGCGGATGTGCTTGGCGTGCCATTCTGGAATGCGCGCCTTCAGCACTTCATCTTGCGTGTCGGGGATCAAGATGTCCACGCCCTGTGCCGCAGCGACCTGGAAGGCGTCGTATGCGTATTCCAGTTGTACCTTGAAAACGCCGAGCGCGCGGTCGATGTCCTTGCCGTAGCCGAAGCGGCCGGACAGCGATTTTCCGTCCTTGTCGCGCACCGCGATCATCACGCGGTCGAAGCTGCCGGTGCGATAGAAAATCTCCAACACCATGTGCAGGATGTCGGAGATCGCCGCGCCGCTGACCAGGGCCTCGGTCATTTCCTGCAAGCCGGCGGCGAGCAGCGAGGCGGGGTCGCTGGCATCGGGCTCCACGGCGGCCAGCACGGGCAGGGTGTTGAGCGCCTGCGCGCTCGCGCTTTCCGCCTCGGTCTGCTCGGAGAGGTCGAGCATGCGCGCCAATGCCGGGCTGGCGCGGACCTCGCTGTCGAAGATCGCGGCGTCGCGTTCGACTTCCTTGGCGGCTTCTTGAATCAGGCCGTTCAGCGTGGCGCTGGGCAGGCTGCCGAGCGTGGCATAGCGCCGGCTCAGTTCGTTCAGGTACCGGGTCTGTTCCGGCGCGGCGAGGCCGGCGACCGCGACATGGTAGAGCTCGCGCGCCAGGTTGGCGACGGTGCGCAGCCGGGCGGCATCGCTGTCGGGGCGGGCGATCTCGCCCGGCGGCAGAGGCGACATGCCTTGGATCAGCTTGTTCGGCAGGCGCCAGTGCTGGGCGATGGCCAGGCCGATCTGGTCGTAGGTGGTGCCGAATACCTCGCGCGCGGCATCGGTCTCGCTCATGCCTTTTTCCACCAGCCGCGCGGTCCGGATCGTGCGTTCGTAGAAATAGAAGCGGGCCATCAGTCGCCCGAGGTTGCGGAACATCGCGCTGATGAAGGCCTCTTCGACATCGGGCAGCTTCAAGCGCTTGCCGAGCAGCCGGCCGATCACGCCGCAATAATAGCTCTCCAGCGTTTCGCCCTTCAGCGATTCGGCCTGGCCGTGGTTTTGCAAGTGGTCGAACAACATCAGCGACATCGCCACGTCGCGCACGGTGTTGAAGCCGAGGATGACCACCGCGCGCGAAATGGTGCTGACCGGCTGGCCGGCGAACTTGCTGTAGTGCGCGGCATTGACCAGGCGCAGCAGCTTGTTGGTGAGCGACACGTCGCGCAGGATCACGTTGGTCAGCTCGTCGGCCTCGCCGGCGTCGGAGCCGACGATCTCGTTGACCTGGATGATGGTCTGCGATAGCGACGGGAATTCCCGCGTGCCCGCCAGCTCGCCGAGCAGGGCCTCGGTCTGCTTGTAGTCGAGGTTCTGCGTGCCGTCGATCATCGCTCGCCTCGCCGGGGTGGCCGCCAGCGGCCGGGGTTGCCTGTGTGCCGAATCATCTCGGGGATTGCCTACTTCTGCTTGAAGGCGAGCAAGGCCTGGTTGCGCAGGAGTTTCATCATATTGAGCACCGGCGGGTCCAGCTCGATCGGGCTGGCGTCGCGGTCGAGATAGATCAGGCCGATCGGCTTCTTATTGACGACAATGGGCAGCAGCAGGAAGGCGCGGGCATTGACCTGGCTGCTATGCCAGGCCGGAATGCGCGACCGGATGTTGTCGGCTCGGGTATCGCTGATCATGATATCCACGCCTTGGGCGACGGCGGCCGAGAAGGCGTCGATCGAAGCCGTGGCCGAGACCCTGAACGCGGCGATGGCCGAATCGATGTTCTTGCCGAAACCACTGCGGCCGGACAGGAATTGGCCTTGGCGGTCGAGCACCGCGATCATCACCCGGTCGAAACAGCCGGTGCGGTAGAAGACCTCCAGCAGCAGATGCAGGATATCGGTGATCTTGGTGTTCGACATCAGGGCGTCGGTCAGGTCCTGCAGGCCGGCGGCGAGCACGGTCATCGGGTCGGTCGCGGTGTCGGCATCAATCTCGGGCAAGACGATGTCGTCAAGTTTGGAGGCATCGAGGCGCTGCGCGATGGCATCGGCATCGCCCGCGTTCTCGGCGTTCTCGCCGAGCAGGCGGCGCAGCATGGCGCTATTGTTGATCGAGGCCTGCAAGGTGGCGGATTCCTTCTGCACCTCCTCGGCCGCCTTCATCATCGCCTCGTACAGCACGTTCGGCTGGACCTCGCCGACGCTGGCGTAACGGCTGCCCAGGGCCTTCAGGCGCGTCAGCCGTTCGCCGTCGGTGATCTCGGCGGCGGCGATCTGGTACAGGTCGCGCGCCAGGTTGGATGCCGCCTGCAAGCGGTCTTCCGGCGTGGTCGGCCGAGGCGCCGGGCCGGGCGGCAGCGGCGTGATGCTCTGGATCAGGCCGGGGGGCAAGTGCCAGAAACGGCCGATGGCCAGGCCGAGCTGGTCGTAGGTAGTGCCGAGTACCCTGCGCGTCGCGGCGCTTTCGTCCAGCCCCTCGTTTTCCATCAGGCTATGGATGTGTTCGGTGCGCTCGAAGAAATAAAACCGCGCCATCAAGCGGCCCAGGCTGCGGAACATCGCCCCGATGAAGCCTTCCTCGGTGTCGCGCACGCCGAGCGGGCGCGCGACCATGCGGCCGAGCACGCCGCAATAAAAGCTTTCCAGCGCCTCGCCCTTCAGGATTTGCGCCTGGGAGTTGTTGTTCAAGTGCTCGAATAGCATCAGCGTGAGCGCCGCGTCGCGGATGGTATCGAAGCCGAGGATGACCACGGCGCGCGAGATGGTGCTGATGTTGCGGCCGCCGAACTGGGCGTAGTGCACCGAGTTGACCAGGCGCAGGAGCTTGTTGGTCAGCGAGTTGTCGCGCAGGATCACGCGGGTCAGCTCGTCGGTGTGGCTGTCGTCCGAGCCGACCAGCTGGTTGATCTGGATGATGGTGCTCGATAACGCAGGGAAATCCTGGCTGGCCATGAGCTCTTCCAGCAGTTGCTCGGTCTGCTGGCTATCCAGGGTTTCCGCTTCGTTGTTCACAACGCTCTCCTGTCGTTAATGGCCTGCGCGATGGTCATCGTATCCACATACTCTAGCTCACCGCCGGCCGGCATGCCGCGCGCGATGCGGCTGACCTTGAGTCCGCGCGCCTTGAGCAGTTCGCTGACATAGTGCGCCGTCGCCTCGCCCTCGGCGGTGTAGTTGGTGGCCAGCACCACTTCCTGGGTCGTGCCGTCCTGTGCCCGCCGCAGCAAGCGCTCCAGGCCGATCTCCTTGGGGCCGACGCCGTCGAGCGGGGACAGCCGGCCCATCAGCACGAAGTACAGGCCGCCGTAGGCCTGGGTCTCTTCCATGCGGTTCAGGTCCACCGGCATCTCGACTACGCAGAGCAGCTGCGCGTCGCGACGCGGGTTGGCGCATAGCTCGCAGATCGGGGTTTCGCTGAAGTTGTTGCAGCGCTCGCAGTGGTGCAGCTCTTCCAGCGCGATCTTCAGGCTATCCGATAGGCGCTGGGCGCCGGGCCGATCGCGTTGCAGCAGGTGATAGGCCATGCGCGCGGCCGATTTCGGGCCGACACCGGGCAGCACGCGCAATGCGTCGATCAAGGCTTCGAGCGTGCCCGGTAGCTTCATCGGCCTTTATCGGCGATTAGAACGGAAACTTCATGCCCGGCGGTAGCGGCATGCCGGCGGTGACGGCGGCCATTTTTTCCTGCGATACCGTGTCGACGCGACGCGCGGCATCGTTCATCGCCGCGACGATCAGGTCTTCCAGCATTTCCTTGTCATCCTGCATCAGCGAGGCGTCGATGCTGACGCGCTTTACTTCGTGCTTGCCGTTCATCGCGATCTTGACCAGGCCGGAGCCGGACTGGCCTTCCACTTCCATCTCGGCAATCTCGGCCTGCACCTTTTGCAGATTGTTTTGCATTTGCTGGGCTTGCTTCATCAGGTTGCCGATGCCGCCTTTCATCATTTCGCACTCTCTTGGCTAAGGGGTTGAATCTGCGTGATCCGGCCGTCGAATTCCTTGACCACGGCCTGCACGAAGGGGTCGTTCTGGATGGCCGTCTCGGCCTCGGCTTGGCGTTCGGCCTTGTGCCGGGCCGCAATCTCGGCCGGCGCGCTGCCTTGGGTGGCGCCGAAGGCGATCTCGACCTTGATGCCGCCGCCCAGTTTCTCGCGCAGCGCTGCCTTGAGCTTGTCGCCAAAGCCATCGAGCAGGCCTTTCTGCGCCTCGGGCAAGCGCAGCCGCAGCAGCGTGGGGTTGTGTTCGAGCAACTCGCAGGCGCTGGCCAATTGGCCGATCACGCCGTTGAGCGTACTGGCCAAGGCCGGCCAGTCGCCGTCGAAATGACCGCCCTGCACGGCGACGGGCGCGTTGTCGGCTTGGCTCGGGGCCGCCGCCGCTACGGCTGCGTTTGCCCTGGGCGTCGCCGCCGGCGGCGCTGCCGGGCTAGGCGCGGGGATTTCTCTCGGGGTCGTTTGTGGCGTGGCGGCGGCAACGGCCGGTGCCGGGTTGCCCGGCGTGAACGCCAACATGCGCAGCAAGGCCATGGAGAAGCCGGCATATTCGTCCGGCGCCCATTCCAGGTCGCGCCGGCCCAGGCCGGCGATCTGGTAGTAGAGCTGCACGGTCTCGGCGTCGAGCGTGCGGGCCAGGGCGAACAGGCGCTCGCGCTCGGGCACGTTCTCGGCCACCGCCTCGGGCACGGTCTGGGCCAGGGCGATCTGGTGCAGGAGCAGGCCCAGGTCTTGCAAGGCCGCCTCGAACGAGAAGCCGCGGGCGGCGACGTTGTCCGCCTCGGCCATCAGTTGGGCGCCGTCGTTGGCGGCCAAGGCCTCCAGGATGGGGAACAGATAGGCCTGGTCGACCGAGCCCAACATGTCGCGGGCCTCTTGTTCCTTCACGCTGCCGCCGCCGTAGGCGATGGCCTGGTCGAGCAGGGACAGGGCATCGCGCATGCTGCCGGCGGCGGCGCGGGCGATCAGCGGCAGGGCGGCCGGCTCGTTGGCGATGCCCTCGGCGGCCAGCACGTTCTTCAGGTGTTCGGCCACGCGCACCGGCGGCAAGAGCTTGAGGTTGAATTGCAGGCAACGCGAGAGCACGGTGACCGGCACCTTCTGCGGGTCGGTGGTGGCCAGGATGAACACCACGTGGGCCGGCGGCTCTTCCAGCGTCTTCAACATGGCGTTGAAGGCGCTCTTCGACAGCATGTGCACCTCGTCGATGAGGTAGACCTTGTAGCGGCCGGCGGTCGGCGCGTACTGGGCGTTTTCCAGCACCTCGCGCATGTTGTCGACGCCGGTGTAGGAGGCGGCGTCGATCTCGATCAGGTCGACGAAGCGGCCGGACTCGATCTCGCGGCAGGCGCTGCATTGGCCGCAGGGGGTGGCGCTCAGGCCGGTCTCGCAGTTGAGGCACTTGGCCAGGATGCGGGCGATGGTGGTCTTGCCGCAGCCGCGGGTGCCGGTGAGCAGATAGGCGTGGTGCAGCCGGCCCTGGTTCAGCGCATTGGACAGCGCCCGGACCACGTGCTCCTGGCCGACCAGCTCGGCGAAGGACTTGGGCCGCCATTTGCGGGCGAGGACTTGATGACTCATGCGATGGGTGAGGAGTCAGGAGTGAGGCGTGAGGAGGATGGGTTGGGGTGGTTGCTCCTCACTCCTAATCTCCTTACTCCTCACATATAAAAAGGGTGGCGAGCCTTACCCCCGGCACTGGCATCGATCGCTGTGGCTGCTTCCTTCCGGACCTGACCAGGTTGGCAACTTAGCCATGCGGGGAGACCCGCCACGGCCGATTTTACCCCAAGGCCGGGGCGGGGTCGCCTTATTCCTCTCGGTCTTCCTGCTTGAGCCGGCGGCTCCGCACGGCCTCGGCCAATTCCCGCAGCAGGGGCTCGGTGTCGGCCCAGCCGATGCAGCCGTCGGTGATCGAAACGCCGTATTCCATCGGCTTGCCCGGGCAGAGGTCCTGGCGGCCGGGATTGAGGTGGGACTCGATCATCACCCCCATGATCCGGTTGTCGCCGCCGGCCACCTGCCGGGCCACGTCGTGGCCGACCGCGACCTGGCGCTCGAACTGCTTGCTCGAATTGGCGTGCGACAGGTCTATCATCACCTGCGGGCGCAGGCCGGACGCGGCCAGCTCGCGGCACACGGCATCGACGCTGGCCGCGTCGTAATTCGGCTGCTTGCCGCCACGCAGGATGACATGGGTATCCTCGTTGCCGGCGGTCTTGAACACGCCGACATGGCCGGACTTGGTGATCGAGATGAAGTGGTGCCGCGCCTCGGAGGCCTTGATCGCATCCACCGCGATCCGGATGCTGCCGTCGGTGCCGTTCTTGAAGCCGATCGGGCAGGACATGCCCGAGGCCAGTTGCCGGTGCGATTGGCTCTCGGTGGTGCGGGCGCCGATGGCGCCCCAGGCGACCAGGTCGGCCAGGTATTGCGGCGAGATCAGGTCGAGGAACTCGGTGGCGCAGGGCAGGCCCAGCCCGTTGATGTCGAGCAGGATCTTGCGCGCCAGGCGCAGGCCCTCGTTGATGTCGAAGCTCTCATTCAGGTGCGGGTCGTTGATCAGGCCCTTCCAGCCCACGGTGGTGCGCGGCTTCTCGAAATAGACCCGCATCACGATGACCAGGTCGTGCGTCAGTTCGTCGGCCAGTTTTTTTAGGCCCTGGGCATACTCCAGGGCGGCGGCCGGGTCGTGGATCGAACAAGGGCCGACGATGGCCACCAGCCGGTCGTCGGCGCCGCGCAGCACGTCGTGGATGGCATTGCGCGCGCTGTAAGTCGTCTTCAGCGCCGTTTCGCTGGCCTTCAGTTCGCGCATCAGCTCCATGGGCGCGAGCAATTCGCCGCCTTGCTCGATGCGGGTGTCGTCGGTTCGGTATCCGGTCATGTCCATATCGTCCTTGTCTGGCCAGCCCCCAAATAAAAAACCGCCAGGAGGCTGGCGGTTTTCGGGGATTCGCTTGCTGCTCGCGCTACTTCCTCCCGACCGCCATGGGCGTGGGATAAAAGTGAAAAAAATCAGCGCAATGTAGGTTCATGGCTTGCATGGTAGCAGAGGCAACCGGGCCGGGGCAAGGCAAGTGGTTGATTTGAGGGGGAATGGTTTATTTTTGCAGTAAAGGGGTAATTAAATAACCTTCCGGCTGCTAGGCCTACAGTAAATGAGGGCTTTGCCCATGCGAGGTGCAGTAGGCCGGGCTAGCCCCGGCCGAATGCCTATCGCAGAGAAGATGGCCTGCCGAATTTAGGAAGTGCCAGGCAGAAGGATGTTGTTGTTGCTCGACTACCGTAGCGCCCCACTCACCCCATCCACCAACTGCTCCGCGAACAGCCAGTCGTCCATCTCGCTGGCGCCGCAGCAGCGCTTCTCGGCGAGGAAGTGCGCGGCTTCGTTGATCAGCTTGTGGCGCAGATCGGTGTCGATGCCCTTGGCCTTTTTCGGCTTGCTGCTGACCGTCTTCGCGCTGGCCGTGGTCTTGGCGGTTGTGGCCTTGGCCGGTTTGCTAGTGGTTTCCGCCTTGGTGGTCTTCTTCGGCTTGGCGGCCGGCGTGGCCTTGGCGGACGGTTTGATGCTCGACTTCTCTTCGGCTCTCAACATGGCTGACTCCCTGAGGGTTATGACGGAACACAACCCACCATATATAGACCAAGGATGACAGCCGTGTGACCGGCCGGGCGGCGAGCTAGGAAAAGTACTTAGCTCGTGCCGCCGACGGTGAGCCCGTCGATACGCAGGGTGGGCTGGCCGACGCCGACCGGCACGCTCTGGCCTTCCTTGCCGCAGGTGCCGACGCCGGAGTCGAGCTGCATGTCGTTGCCGATCATGGCCACGCGGGTCAGGGCATCCGGGCCGTTGCCGATCAGGCTGGCGCCCTTGACCGGATAGGTGATCTTGCCGTCCTCGATCAGGTAGGCCTCGGCGGCGGAGAACACGAACTTGCCGCTGGTGATATCGACCTGGCCGCCGCCGAAGTTGACGGCGTAGAGGCCGTTCTTGACCGAGGCGATGATCTCCTGCGGGTCTTTGTCGCCGGCCAGCATGTAGGTGTTGGTCATGCGCGGCATGGGCAGGTGGGCGAAGGATTCGCGCCTACCATTTCCTGTCGGCGCCATGCCCATCAGCCGTGCGTTCATGGCGTCCTGCATATAGCCCTTGAGGATGCCGTCTTCGATCAGCACCGTGCGCTCGGTCGGGTTGCCTTCGTCGTCGATATTGAGCGAGCCGCGCCGGTCGGGCAGGGTGCCGTCGTCGACCACGGTCACGCCCTTGGCTGCCACGCGCTGGCCGAGGCGGCCGGAGAAGGCCGAGCTGCCCTTGCGGTTGAAGTCGCCTTCCAGGCCGTGGCCGATGGCCTCGTGCAACAGGATGCCGGGCCAGCCGGCGCCGAGCACCACGGTCATGGGGCCGGCCGGGGCCGGTTTGGCATCGAGGTTGGTCACGGCCTGGTGCACGGCCTGCTGGGCGTAGTCCTGCAAGATGACGTCGGTGAAATAGCCGTAGTCGGTGCGGCCACCGCCGCCTGAGCTGCCTTGCTCGCGCCGGCCGTCTTGTTCGACGATGACTTGCAGCGAGACGCGCACCAGCGGCCGGACATCGGCGGCGACGCGGCCGTCCAGGCGGGCGACGTAGACCACCTCGTATTCGCCGGCCAGGCTGGCGACGACTTGGTTCACGCGCGAATCTAGTTTGCGGGTGTAGTCTTCCAGCCGATGCAGCAGCGCGACCTTGTCGGCCTCGGCCAGCGAGGCCAGCGGGTCGAGCGGCTGGTAGAGCTTGCGGCCGGTGACTTGTACTGCGGCCTTGACCGAGGCCGTGCCGCCGCTGGCGGCGATGGCGCGGGCGGTGCGGGCGGCATCTTCAATCGCAGGCAGGCGGATGTCGTCGGAATAGGCGAAGGCGGTCTTGTCGCCGACCACGGCGCGCACGCCGACGCCCTGATCGATGCTGAAACTGCCGGATTTGACCCGGCCTTCTTCCAGGCTCCAGGCCTCGGACCGGCTGTATTGGAAATAGAGGTCGGCGTCGTCGAGCCGGTGCGCGGCGAGCAGGCCGAACACGGCATCGAGCTGGCTCGGCGTCAGTTCGTTCGGCGCGAGCAGGGTCTCATGGGCCGTGGCGAACAGGCCTTCGTTGTTGCCGAGATGGTTCATGCGTCGGCCTTGACGACTTCGACCGTAATGGCGCTGCTGCAATTCAGGGTGCGGTGCTTGAGCGCCGGCAGGCTCTTGCGCATGCTTTCCTGGTAAGCGCGGTTGAGGCTGGCGATGACCACGCCCGAGCCGCGCGGCAGGCGGTCGAGCACATTGCCCCAGGGGTCGACGACCATGGTGTCGCCGTGGGTCTCGCGGCCGGACAGGTGGTAACCGCCCTGGGCCGGCGCGATGACGTAGGCCAGGTTTTCGATGGCGCGGGCGCGGATCAGGGTCTCGAAGTGGGCCTTGCCGGTGGTGGCGGTGAAGGCGGCCGGCACCACGATGACATCGACTTCGCCCATCGCGCGGTAGAGCTCGGGGAAGCGCAGGTCGTAGCAGATCGACAGGCCCAGGCGGCCGAAGGGGGTGTCGACCACGACCACCTTGTCGCCCGGCTCGATGGTGTTTTCTTCCTTGTAGCGCTCGTTGCCCAGCTCCAGGCCGAACAGGTGGATCTTGTCGTAGCGCGCGACCTGCTTGCCCTTGTCGTCGTAGACCAGGCAGCTGTTGCGCACCTTCTTCGGGTTGCCGCATTCGAGCGGCACCGAGCCGCCGACCAGCCAGACCTTGTGCTTCTTGGCTTGGGCGGCGAGGAATTTCTGGATCGGTCCTTTGCCTTCCGCTTCGCGCGCGGCGACCTTGTCGGTGTCCTTCAGGCCCATGATCGCGAAGTATTCGGGCAGGGCGACCAGCTTGGCGCCGGCATTGGCCGCCTGTTGGATCAGGCGCTCGGCCTCGGACAGGTTGGCCGCGACGTTGGGGCCGGAGGCCATTTGGATGGCGGCCACGCGCAGCAGGCCCGCGCCTTCTTGAGCTTTAGGGGTGGTGCGGCTGCGGGCTTTGGCGAAGCCTGAGGTGGTTTTGCGAGTCACTTGGTTTCCGTCAATTCCAGTACAAGGGGTTCGGTGGCCTTGCGGTCTTCCGCCACGGCGATCCGGCCGGGTTCCAGGCCCAATGCGATCAGCCACCAGCGCAAGTCCGCCGCGCGCCACTGGGCCTCTTCATCCGGCGCGTGGCGCAGGCGCAATCGCGCGCCGGCATCGTCCAGCATCGGCAAGGCACACTGGCGTATGGCCTTCTCGCCCAGTATAGAAGCGGCATTGCGCGGTTTCGACCACAACTCGTCCGAGGGTACACAATCCCGGCCGAAGGCGGCAAGGGAAAAGCCGGCAAGGCAAAGGTAAAAGAGCGCGCGTGTCACGGTTTGTCCTCTTGCGGCGGCGCGGGCGCAGGCGCGGACGTCAGGCGCACGACCTCCGGCTTGCTCCAGGTGCCGGTGACTTGGTATTCGAAGGCCGTGGCCTGGCCCAAGGGGTCTTTCAGCAGTTTGCTCGCGACATAGGCGCCGACGCCGGCCACCGGGCCGCCGATCAGGGCCGCACCGACGGCCAGGCTGTCTTCCAGGCGCGGCGTGACGGTGACGCGCAAGGCCTGGGTCTCGTCGGCCAGGCCGATCTGGCCGCTCATCGACACATTGGCCGAGGGGCCGTCCATGCGCATCTCTTTCAAGGTCGCGTTGCCGTGATCGAGCGCGACGTTGCCGGCGATCTCGTCGAAGGCGAAGCCCTCGGAGAAGACATCGCGGAAGTCCAAGGTGATGCGGCGCGGCAGCGATTGCAGGCTGAGGATGCCGAGCAGGCGGCCGACGCCCGGGTCCACCTTGGTGAATTGGCCGCCCTTGGCCTTGATCGCGAGATGGCCGCTCAGGCGCGCGATCTCGAATTGCTTGGCGCCGCCCTGCCAGGTGATCTGCCCGTTGGCCTCGCCCTCGCCGCGTTTGACCGTGTCCGGATGGCCTAGGCGGCCGAGCAGCTTGCCCAGGTTGTTGGCCTTGGCCTTGAGGTTGAACGTGCTCGCGCGCTGGCCGGTGGTGGCCAGCTCGCCATCCAGGCCGATCTGGCCGTCCGGGCTGCTCAGCGTGAGCTCGCGCACCTGCCAGTGTTGCGGCTTGGGCGTGAGGCGCAGGGTCAGCGCGCCGTAATCCTGCGCGCCGAGGCCGAAGTGCTCGGCCTGGATGTCGATCTGCTGGGCGGGCTCGTCCGCCGCTTCGCCGCTCGCAACGGCGCCGCTCTTTCTTTCTGGGATCAGCAGCTTCTTGAACTGGCCCGCGATGCGCGCCGGGCTGCCGTTCGCGGCCGCGAAGTAGCTGGCCTCGCCTTGCACCTCGCGCCCGCTCAGCTTCAATTGCCAGCCCTTGGGCAAAGGCTTGGCCTGGATATTGAGGTCGTGGAAGAGGCGGGTGTCGAAGGTCAGGTTGGCGAAGGAGACGTTCACGTCGTTCGGCGCCAGGCCCTTGCCGGTGTCCTTGGCCGGCAATAGGGCGCGCCAGGCATCGAGATCGAGCGCGGGCAGGTTGCCGCGCACCACGATGCCGTCGGCCGGCAGCGCCGCATCGCCGCCGCCCAGGCGGAACGCGGCGCGCTTGATGCCCTCGCCCTTCGCCACCAGGCTGGCGGACAACAGATTGGAATAGCGCAGATTGATCGCCTCGGAGCCCTCGCCCTTGCCGATGAGCAGCGGTACCGCCGCGCCGGCCTTCTTGGCGAACGGCGGCGGCAGCGTGCTGGCCAGGCCGACCAGGTCGGACTCGACGCGCAAGCTGCTCTTGTGGTCCTTCATGCTGAGTTGGGCGCGGTAGTCGGTCGAGCCGGCCAGGCGTTGGGCCACGAAGCCGGGCAGGTGTTTGGCCAAGGTCGGTACGTTGACGCGGCCGCGTAGCGTCACCCGCACGCGGCCGCCCGTCTCGCTGGCGATGCCCAGCTCGGCCGGTTGATCGAATATCGTGGCGCGCACCTGCTTGGCGGCGACGGCCTTCTCGGTGAAGTCGACCTGGCCGCCGGCATTGTCCAGCACCGGCAGCTCGGCGCCCGGCTCGATCCGGTTGGCCTTGAATCGGTAGCTGCCCTGGATGGCGGTGTCGACCACATGGCGCAACGGCATGTCCAAGGCCAGCGCCAGGTCGCCCTTGCCCTCGGCCCGCATGAACTCGGTGAAGCGGCCGGTATGTTCGAACACCGGGCTGTGGCGGATGAAGTCGAAGAACTGCTGGGTCGGGCCGCTGGCGCTGCCGCGCACGACCAGCTTCTCGTCCAAGGTGTAGTGCAGATCGGGGATGACCGCGCTGACCTCGCCCAGCGGCACGCCGTGGATGCGCGCGCCGGGCCGGGCGGTCAAGGTCATGGCCTTGTCGTGGAAGACCAGGGTGCCCTGGATGTTGTCGATCTTGGGCCAACCCGGCGCGTAATCGAGCACGCCGTCGTTGAGTGTCATGCCGACCTTGAATTCGCCGCCGCCCCGGTCGAACGGGAACTTGTCCAGCGAGCCCTTCAAGACCAGGCGTACGTCGGTGGCGTGGCCGCCGACCAGGCCGCGCTTGAGCCAGGCATGCGCATCGTCGCTGACCGCGAACGGCAGGTATTGCCACACTGCCTTGGCCTCGCCGCGCGTGATGCCGCCCTCGATGTCCACCTGGGTCGGCCGGTTCGGCGCGGCCTGCACGCTGCCGCGCGCCTCGCCGTCCATGTCGGCATTGGCCAGCTTCAATGCGGCGATGTCGAGCTTGAAGCCGCCCTGCTTCGGCGTCTGCCATTTCAGCCGGGCCTCGACGCGATCGAAGGCGAGCGGGTTGCGGAAGAGCTTGGCGTCGTGGAAGGAGAGGTGACGGCTGTCGATCTCGGCCTCGCCGCCATCCCGGTCGGCCTCGATGCGGCCGCTCAGGCCGCTGAATGCCGGCAGCTTGTCGTAGGCGTTGACGCCGATGTCGTGCACGCGCGCAGTCACCGCGTAGCGCTTGTTGTCGAGTTCCTTCACCTGGGCGAAATCGACCAAGCCGCGCGGGCTGAGTTTCTCGATCAGGTCGTGCATATTCTTCGGCAGCGGGATCGCGTCGGCCAGCGCGGTCACCGCCTCCAGGCGCAGGCCCTGGGCCTCGGCCTGGGTCGGCTTGAAATGACCGTCGGCATCGGCCTGCAATAGCAGGCCGAGCTTGGCCGCGCTGGAGGTCTCGCCGGTGGCCGTGGTGTAACGCAGGCCCTCGGTATGGATGTCGTGGCTGTTGTGCTTCAGGCGTTGCCAGACGATGCGGCTGTCCAGTTCGCGAAAGGCCAGGGTGCGCAGGCCCTCGGCGAGTTGCAGCGAGATATTGTGCAGCCGGGCATCGCCGACCACCTCTTGCGGAGCGCCCTTCTTGATCTTCAACCAGAAACGCAGATGGCCATGCTCGCCGCGCACCGTCTCCTGCGACCATGGCGTATGCCGGTTCCAGGCGGCGAGGTCGACCGCGTCGGCGCGGCTGTAGATCTGGCCGGACCAGCCTTCCGGTTCGTTGATGCTGCTGCCGCGCAGGTCGCCGCGCAGATCGAGTCGCCGCGCGACATCGGCCGGCGGCAATGCGGTCAGGCCGAAGCGGTGGCGGCCCAGCAGGTTGTGCAGCGCGAGATTGAGCCGGGTCAGCTTGAGCGGCGGCGCGCCGATCTTTTCGTCCAGCCAGGTGATCTCCGCGTCGCTGACCAGGATCAGGCGCTGGCGCAGCAGCCAGTCGGGAAAATCGCCGCCGGTCTGCTTGTCGTCGATGCGGATGCCGGCCACGTAGACCTGGCCGCCCTTGTCCCGGCGGATGGTCAGTTGCGGGCCATGCAGCCTGAGTTCGGTCAGACGCGGCTCGAAAAAGATCATGCTGGTCCAGGACACGGCGGCCTCCACGCTGGGCAGGGTCAGCGGCGTCTCCTGGCCCGGCGCCATGATGCGTACGTCGTCGAGCCGCAGCCGGGGGTGCCAGCCGCGCCAGTCGGCGGTGAGTTCGCCGATCGCGACCGGCAGGCCGATGGCTCGGCCCACGCTCTGCTCGACGAAGGCGCGTTGCTCGCCCAGGCGCGGCAGCAGCGCGTATTTGACGGTCAACACCAAGCCGGCGAACGCGATGCTGCCCAGGATCGCGATCCAGGCGGCAATACGGAGAAGACGGCGGCTGAGGCGGTTCATATTTGATAGTGGGCGCTAACCCCGAACAATGCCACGCAGCCGAGGCAAAGGCCAGTGGCAAAGGTGGCCCAAGATCAAACTAAGACAAGGCCAGCCGGCCGAGTTCCTCAACGATGCCTTGCGCTTCGAGCCGCGCGAAGTCCTGGCGGGCATAGGCGGTCACGCCGCCGGCCAACTCGTACCAGCCGGGGTTGACGCCGAGCGAGGTTTGCAAATCGGTCGGCGCGCCGGAAGCCTGGCTTTGATGCCGGCGCGCCAGCACATAAAGCCGGCCGGGCAGATAGACCAGGTTGTAGGCGGCGCCGCGCTCGTGCAGCTCGTCCAGGCATTGCCAGGCGGAGATGGCGTCGTCGAACACCTGGCAGACCACCGGGTAGCCGATATCGCCGCCGTTGTGCCGCCAAGCCGGGCTCAGCAGCGGCAAAGGCGCTTCGCGTACGAAGCTCTGGAAATGCAGATGGTTCACCGAGGCATAGGCGCCCAGGCTGTTGTAGCCCAGGCCGAAACCGGCAATCCGGGCGCCGAGCGTTTGGGTTATATCCCAGGCATAGCCGTGCCAATGCGGGGTTAAATACTGCGGCAGGCCGGCCGCCTTGCTCGGCACCACCAGGCCGTGCAGCGGGATGAACGGAAACTTGTTGTACAGCAGGCTCACGTCCTCGCCGAGCAACTCGCCCTGCCAGAACACCTCTTTGGCGAGGAAGGGTTTGTCGAAGTGAAAGCCGTTCGGGTTGAACGGTTGGCGCAGGCCTTCCACCTTCGCCCCGCTCGCGCGCGGCGGACGCAAGGCGCGCAAGGGGTTGAACTGCACCTCCCACGGCCCGGCCTGGCGCGCGTCGGCCAGGTTCAGGTTTTCGAAGCCGATGGCCATCAGCTTGAGAAAGACCATCAGGTCGTCCTCCGGCTCGTTCACGGCCCGGCCCTGGCGCAGCGCGGTGCTGATCAGCGCGGCGTGGTGATAGTGGCGCTCGGCCAGCGCATCGCGCAGCCGCGGCCAAAGCGCCGGGTCATTGGCGGCGTTGGCCAGCACCAGGATATAGACGCCGAGGCCGGCGTGCCGGTGCAGCATGGCGTGCAGGCCGTCGGCGAAGGCCTGCCGGAAGGCGGCGAGCGAGGAAAACACGGGCGGCATGGCCAACTTATCCATCTCGCCATTCGCGCGTATGCCAGACCCGGATCACCACCGCCTGTCCCCGCGTGTCGAGCCGATAACGCAGCACATGGGCGCTGGCGCCGAAGGCGGCGAAGACCTCGCGCCGTTGGCCATCGTCCGGCATCGGCCGGCCGATCTCGGGGAAGGACTCCAGTTGCCGGCTGGCGGCCTGGATGCACAGCATGGCGTTGCGGGCGGCTTGGGGTTCTTCTCGGCGAGGAAGGCGAGCAGGTGTTCGATGTCTTCAAGCGCCTCGGGCAGCCAGGCTACTTGGGACACGGTGCCTTGCGGCCGGCGGCCAGGGCGTCCAGCCATTGCATGACTTGGCCTTGCGGAATGGCCTGGCCGCTCTTCTGATAACGCGCCCAGCGGGCCTCGTCCTCATGCCGCTCGTTCAGCGCGGCCTCTTCGCGGTCCAAATACTCCGCCAGTGCGGTCTTGATCACCCAGTGCGGGGTGCGCTCCAACTCGTCGGCGATATGCTTGAGCCGCTCACGAGTCTCGTCGTCGAGCTTGACGCCGACAGTGGAAGTGCTCATGGCGGACTCCGGTTGCGATAGGTGCAAGCTATTTTAGTGGGCGCCCCGCTTGGCCGCAATGCAGCGCTGGGTGCCGCCTTGTTCGATGCGGGGCCGAAGGCTTCGGTAGCCCGGATGCAGGCCACCGGGCCGGAATCCGGGGTTGTGCTGGTTCCTCGGATTGCGCCTCGTTGCACCCGGGCTACACTTGCTGAAAATTAGCAATCGAAGTGAAAGTGGGTGATAAAGGCACGCCTGTTATCCATTTATTGGGAAAGAGGCCCGATTTGCCCAACCAAGTCGTCTGGCACGGAAAAGACCAAGGTCTTGCCCCGCCGTTGTTCTGTCAGTAATCCAATGCCTGCGAGTTGCAGAAGGTCGGCGCGGGCCGTGGCATAGGCTACGGCATGGGAATGGCGGTGGCTCTCGATTGTGTAGAAAGTGTCACGGTGTTTCAGTGCGTGGCCAAGCAGCGCAATTTGACGGTGATTCAGTCTTGCTCGAAGACGTTGCATGGCGGCCCCGAGTAGGCGTTCGGTGGCGCGTGCTTCTTTGGCCTTGCGTTTGAGGTGGGCGTGCAACTCATCCACGGCCTTATGGATGACATCGAGCTGGTGCAGGACAAAGTAAGTCGTGTCGTTGGCGTCGGTTTCGGTGTGAAGATAGGCGCGGGCGTATTGAGCCGGCGCATGGCGCAATATGTTGGAAATGGATAGGTATTCCATGAGCCAATAGCCTTGTCGGATCATCGCCCAATAAAAGAGTGCGCGTGCCGTGCGGCCGTTGCCATCGGTAAATGGGTGTTCGTAGCCGATCATGAAATGCAGCGAGATGGCTCGAATGACGGGATGAATATAGGGAATATCGTCTTCGCTGCCATTCGCGAAAGAGCAGAGCTTTTCCAATCGGTCTGGCAGGTCTTTGTAAGATGGCGGGATGTGTAAGAGTTGCCCATCGCGTTCGTCGATGACATGAATGTCGTCGCTTCGGCGCAATTTCCCCACTTCATCGGGATTGTCCAGGGTGCGGTCCGATACCCTGCGATGGAGGTCGAGCAGCAGATCGAGTGACAACGGCTCATCGCGAATGGCGCGGATGTGCTGCATCGCCTGGTAGTTGTTGAAGATCATCTGCTCGCTGATCGTCCGTGGCTTGCGCCCGGCCCGCAGCATATCCTCGGCCACGCGGCGGGTGGTCGACGCGCCCTCGAGCTGCGATGAGGTGATGGCCTCTTCGATCAAGGAACTGACGAGATAGCGGTCGCGCTCCTGTGGAGTGGCGACCGGGTCGTCCATCAAGATTTGCCCTGACGTGTCGCGGTCTATGAAATGCAAGGAGCGCACTACGGGTTCAGGCATGGAGAAGGTGAAATGGCTGCCGGCCTTGTCCATTAATGGCAGGGTCTGGTTGTTCGCCATTCGGGCCATCTTCAGGGCTAGCCACCATTGTTCGTGGTTGGCGCCTTCGGGCGGGGGGCGGTGCCGAAGCTCATCCCAGTGCAAATACTTGCCATCCACCAGGGCGGGTTGTGGAGCCCTGAGAAGCAATTCAAATGTGGCCGTCTCAGGGTGGGCCATAAGGATTTCGAGTGGAGGCGGGCTCAGCGGCAGTTTCATCTATCTATCAATTTGATATTGATTGATTGATAGATAGATCATAGTTGCTTGCGGGGTGAAAATCTATCAATTTAATATTTATTAATAGATTTTGATAGAAGCCAGTTTACTCCGGCTGGTAGCCCAGATTCGGCGCTAGCCAGCGTTCGGCCATGGCCAGGTCCCAGCCCTTGCGCCGGGCGTAGTCCTCGATCTGGTCGCGGCCGAGCCGGGCCACGGCGAAGTAGCGGCTGTCCGGGTGCGAGAGATAGAAACCGGAGACCGAGGCGGCGGGCCACATGGCGAAGCTTTCGGTGAGATTCACGCCGGTCTGTGCGGTGGCGTCGAGCAGCGCGAACAGCGGGCCTTTCTCGCTGTGCTCGGGGCAGGCGGGGTAGCCGGGGGCCGGGCGGATGCCGCGATATTCTTCGGCGATGAGTTGCTCGTTGGCGAGCTGCTCGTCGGCACCATAGCCCCAGAACTCCTGGCGCACGCGCTGGTGCAGCCGTTCGGCGAAGGCTTCGGCCAGGCGGTCGCACAGGGCCTTGAACAGGATGGCGCTGTAGTCGTCGTGTTTCGCCTCGAACTCGCGGGCCTTGTCGTCCTCGCGGATACCGGCGGTGACGACGAAGGCACCCATGTAGTCTCTCACGCCCGAGGTCTTGGGCGCGACGAAGTCGGCCAGGCACCAGTTGGGCTGGTCTTTAGGCTTCTGCATCTGCTGGCGTAGGTTGTGCCAGGTCATCAGCGGCGTGTCGCGTGCTTCGTCGGCGTAAATTTCGATGTCGTCGTCGTTCACGGTGTTGGCGGGGAACAGGCCGATCACCGCGCGGGCCTCGACCCAGTTTTCCGCGATCATCTTTTTCAGCATGGCCTGGGCATCGGCGAACAGCTTGCGCGCCTCTTCGCCGACCACCTCGTCTTCCAGAATTTTCGGGTAGCGGCCGTGCAGCTCCCAGGCCTGGAAGAACGGGGTCCAGTCGATGTATTGCGCCAGTTCGGCCAGGCCGTATTCGCGGAAGACTTGTACGCCCAATTGCTTGGGCACCGGTGGTGTGTAGGGTGCGCTGTGCGCACCTTCGGCGGCTTGGTGCGCACTGCGCACCCTACCTTCGGCATCCGCCCAGTTCGTTTGGAACTTGTTGGCCCGCGCCTCGGCTAGGCTGACCCGCTTGGTCTCACCCTTTTGCGCCAGATGGCGTTCGCGGGTGGCGGCGTAGTCGGTCTTGAGCTTGGCGACGAAGTCGTCGCGCAGGCCTGCGGACAGCAGATTGGTGCAGACGCCGACCGCGCGCGAGGCATCCTTCACGTAGACCACTGGCCCGGCATAGTTGGGGTCGATCTTGACCGAGGTGTGGGCGAGCGAGGTGGTGGCGCCGCCGATCAAGAGCGGGATGGTGAAGCCCTGGCGCTGCATCTCCTTGGCGATGTGCGCCATCTCTTCCAGCGAGGGGGTGATCAGGCCCGAGAGGCCGATGATGTCGGCGTTCACTTCCTTCGCGGTGTTCAGAATCTTGTCGGCCGGTACCATGACGCCGAGGTCGATCACCTCGTAGTTGTTGCAGCCGAGCACGACGCCGACGATGTTCTTGCCGATGTCGTGCACGTCGCCCTTGACCGTGGCCATGAGGATGCGGCCCTTGGTCTGGGCGCCGCCGCCGGCTTTTTCCGCCTCGATATAGGGCACCAGATGGGCGACCGCCTGCTTCATCACCCGGGCCGACTTCACCACCTGGGGCAGGAACATCTTGCCGGCGCCGAACAGGTCGCCGACCACGTTCATGCCGTCCATCAGCGGGCCCTCGATCACCTTGATCGGGTGGCCCAGCTTCAGCCGGGCCTCTTCGGTGTCCTCGGTGATGTGGCTGGTGATGCCCTTGACCATGGCGTGGGCCAGGCGTGTCTCGACCGGCTCGTTGCGCCAGGCCAGGTCCTCGACGATTTCCTTGCCTTTGCCCTTCACTGTCTCGGCGAATTCGACCAGGCGCTCGGTGGCGTCGGGCCGGCGGTTCAGCACCACGTCCTCCACCCGCTCGCGCAGTGGAGCCGGGATCTCGTCGTAGACGCCGAGCTGGCCGGCGTTGACGATGCCCATGTCCATGCCGGCCTGGATCGCGTGGTAGAGGAACACGGTGTGGATGGCCTCGCGCACCGGCTCGTTGCCACGGAAACTGAACGACACGTTGGACACGCCGCCGGACACTCGCGCGTGCGGCAGGTTCTGCTTGATCCAGCGCGTGGCCTCGATGAAGTCCACGGCGTAGTTGGCGTGTTCCTCGATGCCGGTGGCGACCGCGAAGATGTTGGGGTCGAAGATGATGTCCTCGGCCGGGAAGCCGACCTGCTCGGTCAGCACCTCGTAGGCGCGGGCGCAGATATCGATCTTGCGCTGGTAGGTGTCGGCCTGGCCCTGCTCGTCGAAGGCCATGACGATGGCGGCGGCGCCATAGCGGCGGGCGAGTTTGGCCTTCTCGATGAACTCCGTCTCGCCCTCTTTCATCGAGATCGAATTGATCACCGGTTTGCCCTGCACGCATTTGAGGCCCGCTTCGATGATCGACCACTTGGACGAGTCGATCATGATCGGCACCCGGGCGATGTCCGGCTCGGAGGCGATCAAATTCAAGAAACGAACCATGGCGGCCTCGCCGTCGAGCATGGCCTCGTCCATGTTGATGTCGATGATCTGGGCGCCGCTCTCCACTTGGCTTCGCGCGATGTCCAAGGCCTCGTCGTACTGGCCTTCCAGGATCAGCCGCTTGAACTTGGCCGAGCCGGTGACGTTGGTGCGCTCGCCGACGTTGATGAACAGCGCGCCCGCGCCGACGTTCATCGGCTCCAGGCCGGCCAGGCGCAGTTGCGCCGCCGGCGCCGGCACGGCGCGCGGCTTGCGCGGGGCGACCGTCTGGGCGATGGCGTCGATGTGCGGCGGCGTGGTGCCGCAGCAGCCGCCGACGATGTTGAGCAGGCCGGAGTCGGCCCACTCGGCGATCTGCGCCGCCATCTGCGCCGGCGTCTCGTCGTATTCGCCGAAGGCGTTGGGCAGGCCGGCATTGGGGTGGGCGGAGACCAGGCAGTCGGCCTTGCCGGCCAGGTCTTCCACGTGCTGGCGCAGGTCTTTGGCGCCCAGGGCGCAGTTGAAGCCGAAGGACAGCGGCTCGGCGTGGCGCAGCGAATTCCAGAAGGCCTCGGCGGTCTGGCCCGACAGCGTGCGGCCGGAGGCGTCGGTGATGGTGCCGGAGATCATGACCGGCCGGCGCTCGCCGGTGTCGTCGAAGTACTTGTGCACGGCGAACACCGCCGCCTTGGCGTTCAGGGTGTCGAAGATGGTCTCGATCATGATGAGATCGGCACCGCCCTTCACCAGGCCGTCGGTGGCGACGTAATAGGTGTCGACCAGTTCGTCCCAACTGACATTGCGAAAGCCCGGGTCGTTCACATCGGGCGAGATCGACAGGGTGCGCGAGGTCGGGCCGAGCACGCCGGCCACGAAGCGCGGCTTGGCCGGGTCCTTGGCCGTGTACTCGTCGGCCACCGCGCGGGCGAGCCGGGCGCCCTCGTAGTTCAGCTCATAAACCAGGGCCTCCATGCCGTAGTCGGCCATGGATACGCTGTTGGCATTGAAGGTGTTGGTCTCCAGAATGTCCGCGCCGGCCGCCAGATATTGGCCGTGGATTTCGCGGATGATCTGCGGCTGGGTCAGCAGCAACAGGTCGTTGTTGCCCTTGACGTCGCTCGGCCAGTCTTTGAAGCGCTCGCCGCGATAGTCCGCCTCTTCCAGCCGGTATTTCTGGATCATGGTGCCCATGGCGCCATCCAGGATCAGGATGCGTTTTTGGGCGAGGGCGAGGAGTTTGGCGGAGCGGTCTGGCATACGGGTCACGAAAATGACGTCAAAGGGGCGCTATGATAGGGAATATCAAGCACTTAAGCGAGGGAAAGCCATGAAGCACATGACCCCGAAAGAGACCCATGCCTTCCTGGAGGCCAACCCGGATGCGGTGTTCATCGATTGCCGCTCGGAGTTCGAGTTCCTGTTCGTCGGCCATCCGGTCGGGGCCATCCTGGCGCCGTGGTACGAGGGCGTGAACTGGGACCTGAACCCGCGCTTCCTGGGCGAGGTGCGCATGGCCGCCTCGCACAACCGGCCCGTGGTATTGATCTGCCGCTCGGGCAACCGTTCGCGCGAGGCGGGCGCGTTCCTGGAGCAGAATGGCTTCACCGACGTCTACAACGTGCTGCACGGTTTCGAGGGCGAACTCGACGAGCATCACCATCGCGGCACGGTCAGCGGCTGGCGCTGCGACGGCCTGCCCTGGGAGCAGTGCTGATCGGGGGCTAGGGGGTCAGGATTCGGGATGGAGTGCATGGAAGGCGCGAAAATATTTCCCTGCCCCCTATCCTTTCACCGCGCTGACGTGGGAGCGGCGTCCTCGCCGCGAATATTCGGCCTCTCAAGACACTTTCGCGGCGAGGACGCCGCTCCTACCGGCCCGTGCTGCCGAAACCGCCGGCGCCCCGGTCGCTCTCGGGGAACTCGTCCACTAGGTTGAAGCTGGCCTGCACCACCGGCACGATGACCATCTGCGCGATGCGCTCGCAGGGCTGGATGGTGAAGGCCTCTTGGCCGCGGTTCCAGGTGGAGACCATGAGCTGGCCCTGGTAATCGGAGTCGATCAGGCCGACCAGGTTGCCCAGCACCACGCCATGCTTATGGCCGAGGCCGGAGCGGGGCAGGATCATCGCGGCGTAGCCGGCATCGGCCAGGTGGATGGCGATGCCGGTCGGGATGAGCTGGGTCTCGCCCGGCTTCAGTACCAGCGGGGTGTCCAGGCAGGCGCGCAGGTCGAGGCCGGCGCTACCGGGGGTGGCGTAATGAGGCAATTGTTCCCGCATGCGCGGGTCGAGGATTTTTACGTCGACGTGCATGGTGCTTGAGTCTTTCGGTTAAGGGTGTTGGGCGTTGTAGAGCCGGGCGATATGCTCGATCAGAAGGCGGGCCTGGGTGAGCTTGTCGGCCTGTTGCAAGGTGTGTGTGCCGGCATCGTCGAGCAGCAGGAGTTCCACCGCGTCGGCGCCGATCGCGTCTTGCACGGCATTGGCCACGATCAAGGGCAGGTGTTTGCGCTTGCGCTTGAGCTCGGCGTATTCCTCCAGGTTTTCGGCCTCGGCGGCGAAGCCGACGCAGAACGGCGGCCGGGGCCGGCTGGTGACGTTGGCCAGGATGTCGGGGTTGGGCGCCAGCTCCAACGTCAGGATGTGGGCGTCCTTCTTGATCTTGCTGTCGCTCGGGTTGAGCACGTAATAATCGGCCACGGCGGCGACGCTGATGAAGATGTCGGCTCGGTCGATCTCGGCCTCGACCGCCTCCAACATCTGCTGGGTGCTGACGATGGGCAGGGTACGGGCGCCGCGCGGTGGCGTCAGGCAAGTCGGGCCGCTGACCAGGGTGACCTCGGCGCCGGCCTCGATGGCGGCGCGGGCCACGGCATAGCCCATCTTGCCCGAACTCTGGTTGCTGATGCCGCGCACCGCGTCGATGGCCTCGAAGGTGGGGCCGGCGGTGATCAAGACCTTCAGGCCGTTCAGCCGCTTGGGCTGGAACTGGCCGTCCAGGGCCTCGACGATTTCCTCCGGCTCCAGCATGCGGCCTAGGCCGACCTCGCCGCAGGCCTGCTCGCCCTGGTCGGGGCCGAGGAATAGCACGCCGTCCTGTTTCAGCAGCGCGATGTTGCGCTGGGTGGCCGGGTGTTCCCACATCTGCACGTTCATCGCCGGGGCGACCAGCAGCGGGCAGGTGCGGGCGAGGCATAGGGTGGACAGCAGGTCGTCGGCCCGGCCCTGCGCCACCTTGGCCAGGAAGTCGGCCGAGGCGGGGGCGATCAGCACGGCGTCGGCGTCGCGGGTGAGGTCGATATGGGCCATGCCGTTGTCGATGCGGTCGTCCCACAGGCTGGTGAACACCGGCCGGCCGGACAGGGCCTGGAAGGTGGCCGGGGTGACGAAGTGGCCGGCCGCCTCGGTCAGCACCACCTGCACGTCGATGTTCTGCTTGACCAGCAGGCGGACGAGCTCGGCCGCCTTGTAGGCGGCCACGCCGCCGGTGACGCCGAGCACGATGCGCTTGAGTTGGGTCGCTTCCATCCCGTTCGCTCTGTCTGGTTGGGTCGAGCGGGCATTCTAAGGGAAACTGCCGCCCAGGGCCTACTTAAGCCTCTTCCAGCGCGCGCAGCTCGGTATTGGTCTGGCGCAGCCGCTCGGCCAGGGCGTAGGCGAGCCGGGTGGCGACCAGGTTGGCCATGCGCGGGTGGTGGCTGGCGGCCCGGTCGAAATCGGCGCGCGAGAAGGCATAGAGCTCCAAGTCGCTCGCCGCGACGGCATCGGCCGAACGCGGCAAGCGATCAAGAAAGGACATCTCGCCGAAGAAATCGCCCCGGCCGAAGCTGGCGGCGTGATAGCGGCTGCCGTCGGCCAGCGGCAGCTCGATGCGCACGCCGCCGCGCCGGATCAGGAACAGTTCGTCGCCGCTGTCGTTCATGGCGAAGACCTTGTCCCCCGACCGGATCGAGCGGCCGTGCACATAGTGTTCGAGGTCGGATAGGGTGTCGTCCGAGGCGCTGGCGAACAGGTGCAATTGGCCGAGGCCGAGCGGCGCCTCGTTTTCGCCATGGACGAAGCCTTCGGCTTCGAGCAGGCGGTCTTCGGCCCATTCCAGCGCATCGTCCGATTGCGCGAACAGCCGGACATTCGATTCGGGCTTGAGCATGCCCACCTCGGTGAAATAGGCGGCGAGCTGCGGGCGCAAGTTGGCCAGCAGCAGCTCGGCGCCGTGTTCGTTCAGTTGCGCGGCCACCTGTTCGAGTAGGTGCGCGCCGGTGAAGTCCACCGAATAGACGCGCTTGAGGTCGAGCACGAGATGGCGGCATTTGCCGAGATGGGGTTCAAGTTCGTTCAGCAATTGATCGGTGGTGCCGAAGAACAGCGCGCCGTGCAGCTCGAGCACCACGGTTTCGGCACCTTTGCGTTCGAGCACGGCCCGTTCTTCCGGCAGGCGCTGTTTTTTGGAGAAGGTCTGGCTGCCCAGGCCGTGCCGGCGCACCACCGAGCCTTGGATTTGCTCGCGCACGAACAATAGGATGGCGAGGGTGACGCCGACACCGGCGGCGACCATCAGGTTGGATGCGATGGCGGTGACGGTGACGGTGGCGATGACGGCGAAGTCCAACACGGTCGAGCGCTGGCGCAGCAGGCGCAGGCTATGCCAGTCGATCAGGCGAAAGCCGATCACGCAGAGGATGCCGGCCAGCGCGGCCAGCGGCACCCAGGCGATGAGGCCGCTCAGTATCAAGGCGGCGGCCAGCGCGAAACCGCCGGCCAACACGCCCGACCAGCGGCTGCGCCCGCCCGAGTTGAGGTTGACCAGGGTGGCGCCCAGCGTGCCGGCCCCTGGCATGCCGCCGAGCAGCGAGGCGCACAGATTGCCCGTGCCCTGACCGATGAGCTCGCGGTTCGAGTCGTGCCGGCTGCGGGTGACGTTGTCGACGACCACGCAGGTCTTCAGGGTGTCGATGGATAGCAAGGTGGCGAGCATGAAGGCCGGTACGAAGACGTGCCGCAGGATATCGGGGTCGAAGGCGGCGATGTCGTGCCAGCGCGCGGAGGCGGCGTCCAGGATGGCGCCGATGCCCTCGCTTTGCATCTTGCCGATCACTAGGGTGTTGCCGTCGAGGTTGAGTAGGGCCGGGCTGTGGAGGGTCAGGCCGAAATAGGCGGCCGTGCCGCCCAGTAAGGCGACGATGGGGGCGGGGACGACCCGGCTGAGGCGTGGGCTCGCCAGCATGAATGCGATGGTGGCAAGGGCCACCGTCAGCGCCAAGGGGTTCCACAGCGCGATGTTCAGCGCGTCCTGGCCATGGGCGCCGCTCGGCAGGCCCAGCAGCTTGGGCAGTTGGCTGAGCAGGATGATCACGCCCACCCCGCTCATATAGCCGGCCACCACCGGATAGGGGATGTACTTGATGAAGCGGCCGCCCTTGATGAGGCCGAAGCCGAGTTGCAGCAAGGCTGCCAGCGTGCCGATCAAGGCCAGTGCGGTGAAGATGGCCGCCGGTTGCAGGCCGTGCGGCGCGACGGCGAACTGGGTGGCGAAGGCGGCGAGCATCGCGGCGGCGGGGGCGCACGGCGCGGAGATCAGGCGGGGGGCGCCGCCCAGGATGGGGGCCGCCAGCCCCAGGGCGATGGCGCCGACCATGCCGGCCAGGGCGCCGTAACCGACATACGCCGGTCCCAGCGGGGCGGTGGAGATCAGGCCGAAGGCGATGGCGGAGGGGAAGGCGACCAGCATCGCGGCCAAGCCTCCGAAGACATCGCCTTTATCGAAACGCCAGCTAAGGTTCATTTCTGTTTTCTCCGGCTACTTTTGTATTATTGGACAAAAATGGCGCAAGGCGCATAAACGCCTTGCATATATCGACACCGAGGGAGGTCTCATGGCGATCACGGATTGGCCGGAAGGCGAGCGGCCGCGCGAACGGCTGTTGGCGCAGGGGGCGGCGGCCTTGTCGGACGCGGAGCTGTTGGCGATCTTTTTGCGCACCGGCGTGAAAGGCAAGAGTGCCGTGGCGCTGGCGCGGGAGCTGTTGGCCCATTTCGGCGGCCTTAATCGGCTGTTCGCCGCGACGGAAAAGGAGTGCCGGGAGTTTCGCGGCCTGGGCCAGGCCAAGTATGCGCAGCTCCAGGCGGTGATCGAGATGGCCCGGCGCGCTCTCAAGGAGGACATGCACCAGGGCGATGCCCTGTCTTCCCCGGCGGCGGTGCGCGATTATCTACGCCTGCGGCTGGCGCACCTGCCGCACGAGGTCTTCGCCGCCCTGTTTCTCGACGCCCAGAACCGGGTGCTGGCGGTCGAGGAGCTGTTTCGCGGCAGCCTCACCCAGGCCAGCGTCTATCCGCGCGAGGTGGTCAAACGGGCGCTGGGGCACAACGCCGCCGGGGTGATCTTCGCCCACAACCACCCCTCCGGCCTGGCCGAGCCATCCCCGGCCGACCGCGGGCTGACCGACCAGCTCAAGGCCGCGCTGGCGCTGGTGGAAGTGCGGGTTTTGGATCACTTCGTGGTGGCCGGGGCACGGACGGTCTCGTTCGCCGAGCAGGGTTTGCTTTGACTCGGGCGCTTTTCCCGTGATATAAATTCGCCTCTTTGGCTTTGGGCGTCCTGTTTTTGACGGCGGGGCGCGCCGAAACTTCGTTATTTTTTTGGAATTCTGGGGTGCCCAAATGGCCCGTGTATGTCAGGTGACCGGCAAAAAGCCGATGGTGGGGAACAACGTCTCCCACGCCAACAACAAGACCAAGCGCCGCTTCCTGCCCAATTTGCAGTATCGCCGCTTCTGGGTTGAGAGCGAAAACCGCTGGGTGCGTCTGCGCGTGACCAATGCCGCGCTGCGCCTCATCGACAAAAAAGGCATCGACGTGATCCTCGCAGAAATGCGCGATCGCGGCGAGCGCGTGTAAGGAGCTTAAGCCATGGCTAAAGGCGGACGCGAAAAGATCAAGCTGGAGTCCACTGCGGGCACCGGCCATTTCTATACCACCACCAAGAACAAGCGCACCATGCCGGAGAAGATGGAAATCTCCAAGTACGACCCGGTTGCGCGCAAACACGTTCCTTACAAAGAAACCAAGCTGAAATAAGCCCCGACCCCCTTCGGGTTGTGGCCAAGCGCCCGACACGCGCTATCATGTGTTCGGAGCGCTTGGTCATGAATACACCACTATCGATTCCCAAGAACGTCGAACCCGCCCGCATCGCCGGGGCGGCTAGGCTCGTGTCTGCCGGTTGGAAAGGCGGACGCCGTGGCTGACTCGCCGTTCAGCATTGCCCCCACCGGTACTTCGATGGGCTATGACTGCCCCTTCGATCAACTGCGCTACATCGTCATCGAAGACTCCAACACCATGCGCCTTTGGCTGCGCAATGCCTTGGCCGAGATGGGCGGCAAGAAGATCGATACGGCAACGAGTTACGGCGACGCGCTCAGCCGCATGAAAAACCGGGGTGAGGCCTACGATGTCGTGCTGTGCGACTACGTGTTGTCGGACACGCGCGACGGCCAGCAACTGCTCGAAGAGGTCAAGCGCACCAAGTTGCTGCCCTCGTCGGCGATCTGGCTCATGATCACCGGCGAAAATACCTACGAACAGGTGTTTTCCGCCGCGGAACTGGCGCCGGACGACTACCTGCTCAAGCCGGTTTCGCCCAGGATATTGCTCGACCGCCTGGAGAAGGCCTGGGCGCGCAAGCAAGCCCTCAAGGGGGTGATGGATTTATACGACGATAGCCGGTATCAAGATTGCATCGAGGAATGCCAGCGGATGCTGGATATGAATACCGCATACCGGCTGGATCTGTTGCGGCTGATCGGGGAGGCGATGCTGGCCCAGGGGCATTGCAAGGAGGCGCACTCCCACTACGAATCGGTGATATTGGAATACCCGCGCCTACCCTGGGCTCGCTTGGGCGCGGCTCGCGCCTATTTCATGTTGGAGCGCCACGACGAGGCGCAGGAACTGCTGGAGCAGCTGTCCTTGGAAAATCCGGACTTCCTGCACGCCCAGGATTGGTTGGCCAAGGTGCATGAGAAGAAGGGCGATATCGAGACCACCAAGCAGATTTTGAACGAGCTGATCACGCGTAACCCCAAGGCGCTGCATCGGCACCGCGAGATCGTGCGCGCGGCGGTGGCGACCGGTGACGAGGAGACGGCGCGCAAGGCCTACGATCTGATGCATACGCATGGCAAAGGGTCTTCGTTCGTGCAGCCGGCGGACTTCTGCTCCTATGCCACCTTGCTGGCGAAACAGGGCGGCAACGAGGCGGTCGAGAAGCTGGCGAAGCTGAACAAGCAAATGATGGACTTCCATCATGGCCAGCCGGAATTCAATTTCGCCAACTCGGTGCTGAAATTCTCCCGGGCCGATTTGCAGGGCGACAAAACCGCGAAGGAGCAGGCTTATAAGTCCATGCGGATCGCGCTTGGCGAACAGCGCGACACCGACAATGAACAACGTATGGCCATGCTGCAAGCCGCTGTCGCGGTGGGAGACGAAGCCACCGCTTCCAGCCTGGCGAAAAACCTTTATTCCGACTTCCATGGCAACGAGCAGATGTTGAATCGGGTGGATGCCATGCTGACCGGCGCGGTTGGCGAGCAGGTCAAGCAGATAAAGTCCGCCGCCTTGCAGCAGGTGGAAGACCTCAACCGGCGGGCGATCAATATCGCCAAGAGCGGCAAGCTACGCGACGCGGTGGACGAGTTCATCCGCCTGGCCGAGCAGCATCCGATCCTCGCGATCATGCTCAACGCCTCGGTGGCCATCGTTAAATGGATGGAAGGTAATGGCTATGATCCGTACATGGCCAACAAGCTGGAGCAATACATCCATCTCATGAAGAAGCGCGATCCAGGTAACCCCAAGCTCGCCATGATCATGGAGGCACAGGCGTTGCTGGTGAAGAAAAGCGTCAGCCAGCCGACGGTCAACGATGCGGGCTAGGGACAAAGCCCCTTTCTTGCTTGAGCGCTAGCGGTCAACGCTTGTCCACCAGCTCGACCACGCGGTGCGGGTAGGGGATGGCGATGCCCTCGCGCTGGAAGGCCTGCCAGATCGCCCAGTTGATGTCGGACTTCAATGTGAGTTGGCCTTCCTCCGGGTCGGCGATCCAGAAGGCCAGTTCCAGCTCGATGCCGCTCTCGCCAAAACCATGGAACAGAACGGCGGGAGTGGGGTCCATCAACACCCGGTTCTGGCCGGACACGGTGGAGAGCAGGGCGGCCTTGGCCTTTTCCAGGTCGGTGCCGTAGGCCACTTGCACCGGCACGCTCACCCGGTTGTTCGGGTTCGCGAGGGTGTGGTTGATCACGGTCGAGGTGATCAGCGTCTCGTTCGGGATGATCGCCTCGGCGCCGTCCATGCCGCGAATCACGGTGTAACGGGTGGCGATGCGCTGAACCTGGCCGAACTGGCCGCCGACCGTGACCATGTCGCCGATGCGGATGGATTGATCGAGCAGCAGGGTGAAACCCGAGACATAGTTGCTCGCGATCTTTTGCAGGCCTAGGCCCACGCCCACGCCGAGCGCGCCGCCGAACACCGACAGCACGGTGATGTCGATGCCGACCAGCGGCAACGCGATCAGCACCGCGACGATTAACAGCAGGCCGCGCGTCAGCCTGGTCAACGCGAGCTTCATATTGGCATTGAGCGGCGCGGTCTCGAGGAAGCGGCTTTCGATCACGCGCGCTACCCACAAGGCGATCATCAAGGTGGCGGTGATCGAGATCAGGGCGAGGAGCGCGGTATACAGCGACAGGCGCTGCTTGCCGACGCTGAGGCCGATGGCGTCGAGCGCGGCGATCAGGCCATCGAGGTGGCCGGTGATGTGTAGGGCCAGCACGCCCCAGACCAGCCAGGACACGCCGTGCTCGAAGATGCGCAAGTAGGCGCTGGGCCGGAAGATGCGGCGCATCAGGCCGAAGCTCGTCTGGACGATGATGAAGGAGAGCAGCAAGGGCACCGCCAGGTTGAGCAAGTGTACGCTCTGCCAATGTTCGAGCACGCTACGGCCGATCACGGTGAACAGCAGCGCGAGGGCCGGCAGCGCCACGCGCCGGCCGCCATGCTCGCCAAGCCTGGTTTTTAGGCCGGCGGGCAGCTGGCCGCGAATCAGGCGCAAGGCCAGCCAGCCCAGGGCGAAGGCCAGCATCAACAGGACGAGTTGGCCGATCAGGGCGGCATTGTTGAGATCGGCGGTCAGCGCTTGCAGCAGGTTTTCGGCGTTTTTTGCATTCATCATCGTGTGCGATAAGGCAGTGAATGGGTGCGGTGCCGTCGCCAGTTGGCGGCATAGGCATCGGCCAGCAGCGGGTTGCCGCGCAGGATCAAGACGTTCTCCGCATTGCGGTATTGCGCGGCATGGGTGAAATTGAAGCTACCGGTGACGACCGTGGCGTTGCCGCTGCCGACATCGATAATCATCACCTTATTGTGCGCCGCCGCGTGTTGGTTATCCAAGTACACCGGCAGGCCGCTCCGGCCGAGCTCCTCGATCAGGCTGGTCGCGGTCTTTTCCGACTGCTCGGGGTCGGCGATCAGTTGCACGTCCACGCCGCGCTTGCGGGCGGCGAGCAGGGCGGCGGCGATGTCCTTGTGGGTGAGGCTGTAGGCCTGCACCAGTATCTGCCGCTTCGCCTTGGCGATGGCGTCGACGATCAGCGCGCCGGCCTCGTCGCCCGGCGTGAACGCGACCTGCACCTGGCCCTGGGCGCTGAGCGCGAGCGGTTCGCTGGCCCAGGCGCCCGCACCCAGCGCCAGGCCGAACAGCAAGGCAAGGGCAGGCCTCAAGCGGTCTTCTCCAGCACGGCGGCAAAGAAGGCATCCGTGCCGTGCAGCGCGGTGTCGAGCCGCAGATAATCGGTCATCGCCAGCTCGATATGCTGCGCGGCCAGCGCCTCGCCGGCCGGCACCAATTTGAATTCGGGGTGGCCGGCCAGGAAGGCCTCGACGATGGCCTCGTTCTCTTCGCGCAGCAGGCTGCACGTGGCATAGACCAGGCGGCCGCCCGTTTTTACCAGGGTCGCGGCCGAGTTCAGGATGCTCGCTTGCTTGGCGTTGAGCTCGGCCAGGGCCTCGGGTGTCTGCCGCCACTTCAAGTCCGGATTGCGGCGCAGGGTGCCGGTGCCGGAACAGGGTGCGTCGACCAGCACCCGGTCGAATTTGGCCGCAAGGCGCTTGACCTTGGTGTCGCGCTCGCCGGCGATCAACTGGGCCTGCACGTTGGACAGGCCCGAGCGTTTCAATCGAGGTTTCAGATTGTTCAGCCGCTTCTCCGACACGTCGAAGGCATAGAGCCGGCCGGTCGAGCGCATCAGCGCGCCGAGCAGCATGGTCTTGCCGCCGGCGCCGGCGCAAAAATCGCACACCATCTCGCCGCGCTTGGGTGCCAGCAGCAGGCCGAGCAATTGGCTGCCCTCGTCCTGCACCTCGACCTGGCCGTTCAGGAACAGCGGGTGTTTTTGCAGGGCCGGCTTGTCCTTGAGCCGAATGCCCAGCGGCGAATAAGGCGTGGCCTCGGCCGCGAAACCCTCGGCCTTGAGCTGGGCCAGGATGGCATCGCGGTCGGCACTGAGCGGGTTCACCCGCAGGTCGAGCGGGGCGGGGCGGTTCAATGCTTGTACCAGTTCCGGCAGGCGCGTGCCGTGGCTTTCGTGCAGGCGCTCGTACAACCAATCGGGTAGGTCGAGCTGCACGGCCTCCGGCTGGTCTTCCAGCTTGGCCGACTTGATCTCTTTCAGCCACTTGAACTCGTCCTCGCGGGTGATGGCCTCGAATTCGCGCAGGTTGTGGCCGCCGTGGCGGGCCAGCCAGGCCAGCAGCAATTGCCGGCCGTTGCGGCCGCCGCAAAGGGTTTCCAGGCTGCGCAGATGGCGCAGCACGCCGTAGACCGCCTCGGCGATGAAGGCGCGGTCTTGGCTGCCCAACTTGGGGTGCTCACGGAAGAAGTGGGACAGCGCCCCATCGGCCGGGTAGCGCATGGGCAAGACCGTGGCCAAGGCGCTGCGGGTGGCATCAATTTGTGTCGGAGTCATGGGTCTTGTTATAGGCAAGCAGGAAATCGAGGAAGGTCCGGGCCACCACGGTCAACGGCCGTTCGGCCGGATACACCGCATGCCATTGGCGCAGAATGGGAAAGCCCTTGGCGTCGAGGATGGCGAATTGTCCGGGGCTGTGCAAGGCCAGCGAGTGGCGCGACAGTACTGAGATGCCCAGGCCGGCCAGCACCGCCTGTTTGATCGCCTCGCTGCCGCCCAGTTCCATGCGCGGGGTAAGGCCGATGCCCTGGCCGGCGAACAGGCGCTCGACCGCCTTGCGCGTGCCCGAGCCGTCTTCGCGCATCAGCCAGGGCTCCTCGGCCAGGCGCTCGAGCGGGATGTTGCGCTTGCGAGCGAGCGGGTGGTCGGGCGCGGCGATCACCACCAGCGGGTTATCCATGAAGGGCTGGGCGGTGATCGGCATGTTCACCGGCGGTTGGCCCAGCACGTAGATGTCTTCCAGGCCGGCGGCCAGGCTCTCCAGGGCCTGTTCGCGGTTGACCACGCGCAGCGACACCTTTACGCCCGGGTGCAGCTTGGCGAACTCGCCCAGCAGCCGGGGCACGAAATAGGTGGCGGTGGTGATGGCGGCCAGGCGTAGAAAGCCGCCGGCCAGGCCCTTGCGCGCGACCAGGCCCAGTTCGAAGCGTTTGAGCGAGCCGATCACCTCGCGCGCCGAGACGGCTAGGTCTTCGCCGGCGGCGGTCAGGCGAACCCGCTTGCCGTCCTGTTCCATCAGGGGCTGGCCGATGGCCTCGGCCAGCTTTTTCATTTGCATCGAGACGGCCGGCTGCGACAGGTGCAGCTCCTCGGCGGCGCGGGTGATCGACAACTGGCGGGCGACGGCCTCGAATATCTTGAGTTGGCGGATGGTGAGGTGAAGCATGGCCCGGATTATAAGCTTTCAATTATGCAAAAGATCAAAAAATATGATTTTTTCTTATGGATGTGGATGCGTATAGTCCACCCCTACCTTAGCAAGGGTATTCAGCCCTGATTGGTGGCGGGTTTTTCCGCGCTGGGGCTGAAGCGTTTCGTTATTTGAATCTCTCAAGGAGAAAGTCCGTGGATCAGTCCGCACGTTATGCCGATCTGTCCCTCAAGGAAGAGGACCTGATGAAGGGCGAGAAGCACATTCTCGTCGCCTACAAGATGAAGCCCAAGGCCGGCTATGGCTACCTGGAAGCCGCCGCCCACTTCGCCGCCGAGTCCTCCACCGGCACCAACGTCGAGGTCTCCACCACCGACGAGTTCACCAAGGGCGTCGACGCGCTGGTCTACTACATCGACGAAGCCACCGAGGACATGCGGATCGCCTACCCGATCGAGCTGTTCGACCGTAACATCACCGACGGCCGCTTCATGATGGTTTCCTTCCTGACCCTGGCCATCGGTAACAACCAGGGCATGGGCGACATCGAGCACGCCAAGATGATCGACTTCTACGTGCCGCAGCGTTGCATCCAGATGTTCGACGGCCCGGCCACCGACATCTCCAACCTGTGGCGCATCCTCGGCCGCCCGGTCGAGAACGGCGGCTACATCGCCGGCACCATCATCAAGCCCAAGCTCGGCCTGCGTCCCGAGCCGTTTGCCAAGGCCGCCTACCAGTTCTGGCTGGGTGGCGACTTCATCAAGAACGACGAGCCCCAGGGCAACCAGGTGTTCGCGCCGGTGAAAAAGGTCATTCCCCTGGTCTATGACGCCATGAAGCGCGCCCAGGACGAAACCGGCCAGGCCAAGCTGTT